>NZ_JBHVNG010000002.1:598783-1371347 GCF_042796455.1 Bacillus sp. NPDC057893
TCAAATAAAAGATAGAAAGAACAAAAAAATAAGACCATCACATATAGGATGGTCAAGGAAGGGGACAATTTATGTCAATTTAATTAGGGATGGAAGCTATTCAAAGACACTGGGGAATGTCTTATAAATTAGGGAGGAATAGCTCCGATACTTATACTATAAAAGGTGGATGTGACCTAGATGTGAACATGGAGTGAAAGAGCGAGGGAGTTTCAAATAAAAGATAGAAAGAACAAAAAAATAAGACCATCACATATAGGATGGTCAAGGAAGGGGACAATTTATGTCAATTTAATTAGGGATGGAAAGCTGTTCAAGACACTGGGGAATGTCTTATAAATTAGGGAGGAACAGCTCCGATACGTATACTATAAAAGGTAGATGTGACCCTCGTGTGAACTTGGAGTGAAAGATATAGGAATTTGAAAAGGGATAAAATAGTTGTTGTTGTAAGAGTTATAGTATAAGTGGAGATATAATAGAGAATATTCTTTTGTAAAATGATAGGAATCTGAATATAAATAAAAGTTGAAATCTATAAAAAAAAGGATTATGCTCAACTATATTATAAGAATATAAGGTTTATCCCGCTACTTGTAGGCTCTTAAAGAGTCTTTATTTATGAGGGGATAAAAGCTTCACTTGATAAAGGGAGTTAGTGATATGGAAGTAGCAAAAAAACAAGGGTTGTATAATCGCCTTGTACGATTAAATCCACCACAAATTTTAGCATTAGGCTTTTTTTGTTTAATTGTGGTCGGAGGATTGTTATTAAAGTTACCGTTTGCAACGAAAGTACATATTAGTTGGGTAGATGCTTTCTTTACAGCTACGTCGGCAGCGACTGTAACGGGTTTAGGTGTTGTAGATACTGCAAGTACGTTTACGATGTTTGGTGAAATTGTTATTATGTTTTTAATTCAAACGGGTGGTCTCGGCCTTATGACGATTGCCATTTTAATTGTTTGGGTATTAGGTAAAAAGATCGGTTTACGCCACCGATTATTAATTGGAGAAGCATTTAATCAAACAAATATTGGTGGTCTTGTGAAATTAGTGAAACGAGTTTTTATTTTTTCTATTTGTATCGAGCTAATTGGAGTTATCTTTTTATCGATTCGCTTTATTCCAGAGTTTGGTTTTGGAAAAGGTTTATACTATAGTATTTTTCACGTTATTGCGTCATATAATAATGCCGGCTTTGCGCTTTGGCCAGATAATTTAACAAGATATGTAGGAGATCCTATTATTAATATTGGGATTTGTTCTTTAATTGTAATAGGAGGGTTAGGGTTTACTGTATTAATTGATATATGGTATAGCCGTAGTTTCCGAAAATTATCACTGCACTCCAAAATCATGATTGTTGGAACGATAGCACTTAATGTTATTGCGATGATTGTGATTTTTGTATTGGAATATAATAATGTGAAGACTTTGGGACACTTATCTTTAAATGAAAAGTTATGGGCTTCATTCTTCCAAGGAATTACACCTCGTACAGCCGGTTTTAACACGGTAGATTATGGGGGGATGGAAGAGTCATCGATACTATTTACGATGGTATTAATGTTTATTGGTGCGGGAAGTGTATCGACAGGCGGTGGAATTAAGTTAACGACATTCGTTATTTTAATTACATCAGTTCTTTCTTTCTTTAGAAAGAAAGAGGATTTTGTTTTATTTCAGCGTACTATTAAAATGTCGACAGTAACGAGAGCATTAGCAATTGTCGTTGCTAGTCAAATACTTATTTTAACAGCGGTATTTGTATTAATGCTTACAGAAGACTTCAGTTTTATTCAGTTATTATTTGAGACAATTTCAGCGTTTGGCACAGTAGGGTTAACAATGGGGATTACTGCAAAGCTATCGGCGTTTGGAAAATGTATTATTATGTTTGTTATGTTTTGTGGATTAATCGGACCGTTAACACTTGTGTTCTCTTTGGCACGACCAGCGAAACAAAAAATTAAATATCCATCAGAAGATGTATTTACAGGATAAGGTATCCCGCATAAAGCGAGATACCTTTTTCTTTTTAAAAAAGAGAGAACAATAAACCAATAATCGCCGCTCGGAATAATATCGCAATGAGTGCAGCGATACCACCCACAATCGCTGCGGTACCACCAGTTACTGTAGCTCCGCGATTATAAGCGTAAATGCCTAGTAGTACAGAAACAAGACCAAATAGTGTCGGAAATGTAAAGAGTGATAATATTGCTAAAGCAAGAGCAATAAAACCAGCAGTCGATCCAGCTGCAGATGATCTTACATCATCGTTATCTTTATCATCATAATCAATGCGCTGTGGTGCAACTTCAGCTGCGTATTCTTCTTTATAGTCACTATAATCACTATCTATTCGATCTCTTTTTTTATATTCATCAAATTTCTCAGTCAAAGTAAAGACTCCTTTCATAACAAGGTTCAATAGTAGTATGTTTCTCTTTACTGTTTTTATCCGAACGTGTACAGGGAGTAATATCCAATTGGAAAGTGAAAAATATTTTTTCAAAATAGGAAAACTTAGTATGACTTCCTCTATTTTGGAAAGTATAAAAAAGAATAATGAGGAAAGGGTGTAGTACATAATGGAACATCCAATTGAAAATTTAATGAAAACAGCAATGACAAATTTAAAAGAGATGGTAGATGTAAATACGATTGTTGGAAGTCCGGTTTCAACAGCTGACGGAAATGTAGTATTAACAGTGTCTCAAGTGGCTTTTGGTTTTGGAGCTGGTGGAAGTGATTTTAAAGGGGATTTTATTTCTGAAAAACATAATGGCGGACAAGGGCAGCATAAAGAGAACAAGCAAGTGCATCCATTTGGAGGCGGGAGTGGGGCTGGGGTTTCCATTAGTCCGGTGGCTTTTTTAGTTGTAGGTTCTAATGGGGTGCAAGTATTACATTTAAATAGTAGCACCCATTTAATCGAAAAAGCTTTAAATGCTGTACCAAGCACTGTAGATAAATTTGTGAACGGTCGCTAAAGGTGAACTTGCATTTTTTAGGAATTGTGATATATTAGAAAAAGTGCGCTTAAGGACGATTGAAATAATTGAAATGTAAATATATATGATGTGCGAAATAAGGGAGAGGAATTTATGATTAATATCAAAAATTTGGTAGTCGGCTTATTTATGCTAGTAAGCGGATTTGTTGTATATATAATAAAAGAAAAAGCTCCATTTTAAACAGACAAACCGTTAATGTCTGTTTTAAATTTGTGAAAAATGTTGACAAGTTATTGTATTGATGTTAAAATTTTAATTCGTGTCTCGGTTAAAGCTAGTGTAAAGTAAATAAATCTTATGAATATAATACGAAAAGTTTGCGAAAGATCGGGTAGTCTTACCAACAACTTTTGTGAACAAACCCTATAAATTGTATATGTAAGCTTTATATGTATACTAGTGAATCAAGGAGCGGTCAGTGGAACCGTAATGATGAGAGAGAGGTAGGGCTTTCATCCAGTATATGTTACTTTCCCGTTAGGTGAATATAAAAAAGAGGGCTCCTTTTGAAAAGGAGCCCTCTTTCTATAGATAAATTGAAACTATAATCAGTGAGACCATTCCCGTTACATGTTAGCTCACAAATAATGGGATAAAAATGATTAAGTGCGGTTTTCAACTTGTTGACAAATTTCATCTGTTGTTAAACCATGTGCTTTAATTACAGATCCTTTTATCGATGCATCTGCAATACCCATCATATTAGAATCTTGCCCGGTTACAACGCAACAATCACATCCATGTGCATCATTTTCAGAGTTAAGTGAAACGACTTCATGTCCTTGTTGCTGAAGAGCTTGTTGAACATCTGTTAAAGAGTTCTCAACGCCAATTCTAGCCATAATTTTCACCTCCTACCATCTAGTTGCTAGTATGCTCAAGTCCATAGCATATATTTATGAAAAGATGGTAGGAAGAGATTATTTGTTTAGTCGTTATATACACCAGTAAGCATTTGACTAACGAATTGATCATTTAATGTATCTTGTGCTGAACTGTTATTAGATTGAATATCGATTGAAGCTGTATAGTTGTTATGTTTCCTGCCACTTGGTTCTACTTCAACGTAATTATCGAATTTACAAAACCCTTTCGTATCCATTAGATCGAATAGTTGTAGCATTTCTACTACCTCTTGTCTCGTTCCTTTAATTTGTACACACGCCATTTTAATTTCCTCCTTCAATTTGACAAATTGTTTTTTAAAAATAGGATTATGATTACTAAATGAAAAATATGAATGTTATTTTTAGACAGCGTTATTTTTGTTATTTTCCCCCTTTTTCACCAAAAGTCGTTGTATATTCCCGAATTTATAAAATCGGACGTCCGTTTATTGAATACAATAGATTCGTATCAATTGGCGAAAACCCTTCTTTTAAACAAATATTTTTTTAGTAGAATTTAGCGAAAAAAAATTTTTATTTTTTTTGTAAACGTTAACAATGTTGTTAAATCAATATAATCAAAGATGTATGTACGATTAAAAATTAGAAATTTTCTAAAAATTCACTTGATTTATTTGAAAAGGAGAGTAAACTAGGAAACAATAAAAAACTCATAGAACATAGGGGGCGCTTTCAAGTGAACGAGCAGTGGATTTTCTTAAATGGAGAATTTGTTCCAAAAGACGAAGCAAAGGTTTCAGTATATGATCATGGCTATTTATATGGCGATGGAGTGTTCGAAGGAATTAGGGTATATAGCGGTAATGTTTTCCGTTTGAGAGAGCATCTTGTCCGGTTATATGAATCAGCGAAATCCATCATGTTAGAAATTCCATATACGTTAGAAGAAGCAATGAAAATTGTTGTTGAAACGATTCGACAAAACAAACTATCTAATGGATATATCCGCCTCGTTGTATCAAGGGGACCTGGGAATTTGGGATTAGATCCCGATTCTTGTACGAAACCAAATGTAGTAGTAATTGCAGAGCAATTATCTTTATTCCCACAAGAATATTATGAAAAAGGGATTCCGATTATAACAGTTGCAACGCGTCGTAATCGCCCGGATGTTTTATCGCCTCAAGTAAAATCTTTAAATTACTTAAATAATATTTTAGTTCGCATTGAGGCGAAACTAGCTGGAGTACAAGAAGCACTTATGTTAAATGACCAAGGATACGTAGCTGAAGGCTCTGGAGATAACGTATTTATTGTGAAGGGAAATAAATTGATTACACCACCAAGTTCTGCTGGAGCGTTAGAAGGTATTACACGAAACGCGATTTTAGAAATCGGCGAAAAACTTGGATATGACGTAAGAGAAGAATTATTTACAAGGCACGATGTATATGTAGCTGATGAAGTATTTTTAACAGGAACAGCTGCTGAAGTAATTGCTGTTACGACAGTAGATGGAAGAACGATTGGTTTAGGTAGAACAGGGCCACATACGAATCGTTTATTAGAAGAATTCCGTAAATTAGTTGTAGAAGATGGAGAGAAAATTTACGAAGAAAATAAAGTTGGATAATAGCTCTTTATGACATGATAAAGCGTTGATAGGGAGGAGTAGTTGACTGTGAAGCCTCACAGAGAGTCGGTGGTTGCTGGAAACCGATGGTTCACGTCGACGAACATCACCCTTGAGTGCTAAGCTGAAGCGTTTGTTTAGGCTTAGACGGTAGCTCCGTTATTAGCTAGACTCATCCCGAGTCACTGAGGCAAGAGTATTCTTGCGAAGAAGGGTGGTACCGCGAAATCTTTCGTCCCTTCAGCACATAGCTGGAGTGTGGACGTAGGATTTTTTTATTTTATAAATGGTTTAAAAAAGGGGGCTTATAAGAAAAATGTCTTCAAAAACGGAAGAGAAACTGGCAACTGGTGCACAGCTATTGTTAGAAGCGCTAGAAAAGGAAGAAGTAGAAGTGATTTTCGGGTATCCAGGTGGTGCGGTTTTACCTCTATATGATGCGCTTTATGATTGTGAAATTCCGCATATTTTAACGAGGCATGAGCAAGGTGCAATTCATGCTGCTGAAGGATATGCAAGAATTACAGGAAATCCAGGAGTGGTAATTGCAACAAGTGGACCGGGTGCTACAAATGTTATTACTGGTCTAGCTGACGCGATGATTGATTCATTACCGCTTGTTGTATTTACAGGGCAAGTAGCAACAACGTTAATCGGAAGTGATGCTTTCCAAGAAGCAGATATTATGGGGCTTACGATGCCGGTGACAAAACATAATTATCAAGTGCGAAAGGCATCGGATTTACCCCGAATTATTAAAGAAGCATTTCATATCGCTAGAACAGGAAGACCGGGCCCAGTCGTAATTGACCTTCCGAAAGATATGGTAGTAGAGCAAGGCGAGAGATGTAGCGACGTACAAATGGATTTACCAGGATACCAGCCTAATTATGAACCGAATCTACTACAAATAAACAAATTATTACAAGCGATTGAGGTCTCAAAAAAGCCATTAATTTTAGCTGGAGCAGGTGTATTGCATGCTAAAGCATCGAAAGAATTAACAAGCTTTGCTCGCAAATATCATATTCCAGTTGTTCATACATTACTTGGTCTTGGTGGGTTTCCGCCAGATGATGAACTATTTCTAGGGATGGGAGGAATGCACGGTTCATACACCGCAAATATGGCTTTATATGAATGTGACTTACTTATTAATATAGGCGCGAGATTTGATGATCGTCTTACTGGAAATTTAGCTTATTTTGCTAAAGAAGCGATTGTCGCACATATAGATATTGATCCAGCGGAAATTGGGAAAAATGTGCCGACTGAAATCCCTATTGTTGCGAGTGCGAAGCAAGCATTAGAAGCTATACTCACTTTTAAAGAAGGGGAAGTAGATCACAATGATTGGCTTTCGTTATTGAATAGTAGAAAAGAAAAATACCCTCTTTCTTACAAAGAACATGCAGAGCGTATTAAACCTCAATATGCAATTGATATGCTATACGAAATTACGAAAGGAGAAGCGATTGTAACAACAGATGTTGGGCAACATCAAATGTGGGCAGCTCAATATTATCCATTGAAAAACCCAGATAGATGGGTAACTTCTGGGGGATTGGGAACAATGGGCTTCGGGTTTCCAGCAGCAATAGGTGCACAAATCGCAAAGCCTGAAGAACTAGTTATTGCAATTGTCGGTGATGCTGGATTTCAAATGACCTTGCAAGAACTTAGTGTGTTGAAAGAGCATTCTTTACCGGTTAAAGTTTTTATTTTAAATAATGAAGCTTTAGGGATGGTAAGACAATGGCAAGAGGAATTTTATAATAGGCGATATTCGCACTCCTTACTTTCATGCCAACCAGATTTTGTCGCACTTGCCAATGCATATGGCATAAAAGGTGTTCGTATTGAAGACCCACTTCTTGCAAAGCAACAATTACAGTATGCAATTGAATTAAGAGAGCCAGTCGTAATTGATTGCCGCGTACTTCAATCTGAAAAGGTTATGCCGATGGTTGCACCAGGGAAAGGGGTTCACCAAATGGAGGGGGTGGAGAAAAGGTGAAGAGAATTGTAACAGCGACAGTTCGAAATCAAAGCGGTGTGTTAAATCGAATTACAGGTGTTATGACACGTAGACATTTTAATATTGAAAGTATTTCAGTAGGTCATACGGAATCATCGGATATTTCGAGAATGACGATTGTTGTACACGTTGAAAATGAACAGCAAGTTGAGCAGTTAATTAAACAACTTCATAAGCAAATCGATGTACTGAAAGTATCAGATATTACAGAAGAAGCGATGATCGCTAGAGAACTTGCACTTATTAAAGTAGCAACGTCTGTAGCAAGAGCAGAATTATATAGTTTAATTGAACCATTTCGAGCCACTGTAATAGATGTTGGGAAGGATTCCATAGTGGTGCAAGTAACAGGTACTCAGGAGAAAGTAGAAGCGTTAATTGAATTACTTCGTCCATACGGTTTGAAAGAAATTGCTAGAACAGGTGTAACAGCATTTACACGTAGTATGAAAAAACAAGATAAACAAGTTATGTTAATTCAATAATTATTTAAAAAATAGGGGGAAATGAAAATGGCGAAAGTTTATTATGAAAAAGACGTAACGGTAAATGTATTAAAGGAAAAGAAAGTAGCAATCATCGGATATGGATCGCAAGGCCATGCACATGCACAAAACTTACGTGATAACGGATTTGATGTAGTAGTTGGACTGAGGAAAGGGAAGTCATGGGATAAAGCGAAAGAAGATGGATTTTCCGTATATACAGTAGCGGAAGCAGCAGAAAAAGCGGATGTAGTAATGATTCTACTACCTGATGAACTGCAGCCGGAAGTATATGAAGCTGAAATTGCACCAAACTTACAGGCAGGTAATTCTCTTGTGTTCGCACATGGCTTTAATGTTCACTTTGATCAAGTAAAACCGCCAGCTAATGTAGATGTATTTCTAGTAGCACCGAAAGGTCCAGGACATCTAGTACGTCGTACATTTGCGGAAGGAGGAGCTGTTCCTGCATTATTTGCAGTATATCAAGATGCAACAGGAGTTGCGACTGAAAAGGCACTTTCATATGCAGATGGAATTGGGGCGACGAGAGCAGGTGTATTAGAAACAACGTTTAAAGAAGAAACAGAAACAGATTTATTCGGAGAGCAAGCTGTACTTTGCGGCGGAGTGACTGCACTTGTAAAAGCGGGATTTGAAACGCTAGTTGATGCTGGCTATCAACCTGAACTTGCATATTTTGAATGTTTACATGAACTGAAACTAATTGTTGACCTTATGTATGAAGGTGGACTTGAAAATATGAGATACTCAGTTTCAGATACAGCGCAGTGGGGTGACTTCGTATCAGGACCACGCGTTGTTACTGAAGATACAAAGAAAGCGATGGGGGAAGTATTAGCAGAAATTCAAGACGGTACATTTGCAAGAGGCTGGATTGCAGAGCATAAAGCAGGAAGACCAAATTTCCAGGCGACAAATGAGAAAGAAAATGAACATGAAATCGAAGTAGTTGGACGTAAATTACGTGAAATGATGCCTTTTGTACAGCCCCGAGTAAAGGTAGGGATTAAATAATATGAAGCAGATTTTGTTCATGGATACGACGCTTCGTGATGGCGAACAATCACCAGGAGTTAATTTAAATGAACAAGAGAAATTACAAATTGCGAGGCAACTAGAGAGACTTGGTATTAATGTAATGGAAGCTGGATTCGCAGCGGCTTCTGAAGGTGATTTTCAATCGGTAAAACGTATCGCAAATACCATTCAAAATGCAACGGTTATGAGTTTAGCTAGAGCAAAGGAAAGCGATATTCGAAGAGCATATGACGCAGTGAAAGGTGCTGTATCTCCTCGTTTACACGTATTTTTAGCTACGAGTGACATTCATATGAAATATAAGCTTTGTATGTCGAAAGAAGATGTATTAGATAGCATTCAGCGCTCGGTTACACTCGGAAAATCATTATTTCCAACAGTACAATTTTCAGCAGAAGATGCGACAAGAACATCGAGAGCATTTTTAGCTGAAGCAGTAGAAGTAGCGATTCGTGCAGGAGCGAATGTAATCAATATTCCTGATACAGTTGGATATACGAATCCAGAAGAATATTATTCTCTTTTTAAATACTTAAAAGAATCCGTTCCTTCGTATGAAAAAGCAATTTTCTCTTGTCATTGTCACGATGATCTTGGGATGGCAGTAGCGAACTCGTTAGCTGCAGTTGAAGGCGGAGCGTTACAAGTAGAAGGAACGATTAATGGAATTGGAGAAAGAGCAGGAAATGCAGCCTTAGAAGAAGTCGCAGTTGCTCTTCATATTAGAAAAGATTTCTATGAAGCAGAGTCCTCTATGACGTTAAAAGAAATTAAAGCGACAAGTACATTAGTAAGTCGTTTAACAGGTATGGTTGTACCAAAAAATAAAGCGATTGTTGGAGCAAATGCGTTCGCTCATGAATCAGGTATTCATCAAGATGGTGTTTTAAAAGAAGTGACGACATATGAAATTATTGAACCGGCGCTTATAGGTGAATCTCAAAATCTATTTGTACTTGGAAAACATTCTGGACGTCACGCATTTACGGAAAAAATGAAAGAATTAGGCTACGAATTTACAAACGAAGAACGAGATGTGATGTTTGCAGCATTTAAAAAATTAGCTGATCGAAAAAAGGAAATTACAGAAGAAGATTTACGTGCGCTTATGCTTGGTGAAGCAGCATTTTCGGCGCAACAATATAGCATTACGCAATTGCAAGTACACTTCGTATCAAATAGTACACAGTGTGCAACGGTTGTACTAAAAGATGAGGAAGGAAATATGTACGAAGATGCAGCAACTGGTTCTGGAAGTATTGAAGCGATCTATAATGCAATTCAAAGAATTTTAGGATTAGAATGTGACTTAGCGGATTATCGCATACAATCTATAACGCAAGGTCAAGATGCACTTGCACATGTTCATGTTGAATTAAAAGAAGGAACTCATCAAGTATCAGGTTTTGGTGTTGCGCAAGACGTATTAGAAGCATCGGCGAGAGCGTATGTTCATGCGGCAGGAAAATTAAAATCTTTTATTACTCTTGTGAAGTAACTGTTTGATAAGTGAGGGGATCGTCCCTTACTTATCAAAAAGCATTTCTGAAAATTCAGATAAAAAGGAGTGTTTTAATTGGAAAAACGTATCGTTTGTTTAGCGGGTGATGGTGTTGGTCCGGAAATTATGGAAAGCGCGAAGGAAGTATTGCATATGGTAGAGAGGTTATATGGACATCATTTTCATTTACAAGATGAGTACTTTGGCGGAGCTGCTATCGATTTAACTGGGCAACCATTACCACAGCGAACACTTGCCGCTTGTTTAGCGAGTGATGCGGTTTTACTTGGAGCGGTTGGTGGACCACGGTGGGATGATGCGAAAGAAAGGCCAGAGAAAGGATTATTAGCCTTAAGAAAAGGACTTGGTGTATTTGCGAATGTTCGCCCTGTAACAGTAGAAAGCGCAACTGCACATTTATCGCCATTAAAAAACGCAGATGAAATTGACTTCGTTGTCGTTCGTGAACTAACAGGCGGTATTTATTTCTCTTATCCAAAAGAAAGAACGGAAGAATCGGCAACTGATACACTTACGTACCATCGTCATGAAATTGAACGTATCGTGTCGTATGCTTTTCAATTAGCGAGTAAGAGAGAGAAAAAAGTAACGTCTATTGATAAAGCGAATGTTTTAGAATCTAGTAAATTGTGGAGAGCTGTTACGGAAGAAGTAGCTCTTCGTTATCCTGATGTTGAATTAGAGCACATTTTAGTAGATGCAGCTGCTATGGAGTTAATTCGGAATCCAGGACGTTTTGATGTAATTGTAACCGAAAATTTATTCGGGGACATTTTAAGTGACGAGGCTTCTGTATTGGCAGGGTCATTAGGAATGCTTCCATCAGCGAGTCATGCGGAAAACGGGCCGTCTTTATATGAGCCTATTCATGGATCAGCACCAGATATTGCAGGGAAAAATAAAGCGAATCCAATTGCGATGATGCGTTCAGTTGCGATGATGCTCGGACAATCATTTGGATTAACGAGAGAAGGGTATGCAATTGAATCCGCAATTTCTGCAGTTCTTAAATCTGGAAAAGGTACAGCTGATATTGGGGGAGATGCGACGACAACTTCATTTACGAAAGCGGTTATTCAAGAAATGGAAGAGCAAGCGCTAGTAGGGAGAGGACGATAATGGGCAAAAGATTACTAGATAAGCTTTGGGAAAGACATGTAGTTGCAACGAATGAAAATGGATTGGATTTATTATATATCGATCTTCATCTCGTTCATGAAGTAACGTCACCGCAAGCCTTTGAAGGCTTGCGGCTGGCAAATCGAACTGTCCGCAGACCGGAATTAACGTTTGCAACTATGGATCATAATATTCCAACGAAAGATGTTTGGAATATTACCGATCGTATTGCGAAGCAGCAATTGGATACACTTCGTGAGAACTGTAAAGAATTTCAGGTGCCGTTAGCGGATATTGGTGATGAAGAGCAAGGAATCGTTCACGTTATAGGACCAGAACTTGGACTCACGCAGCCAGGGAAAACGATTGTTTGTGGTGATAGTCATACAGCGACCCACGGTGCTTTCGGAGCGTTAGCATTTGGTATTGGTACGAGTGAAGTAGAACATGTATTAGCAACGCAAACGTTGTGGCAACGAAAGCCGAAAGCGATGGGAATTGAATTAAAAGGAAAGTTACCAAAAGGCGTTTATGCAAAGGATATTATTTTGCATCTCCTTTCAAAGTACGGTGTAGCAGTTGGAACGGGATATGTAATGGAATTTTACGGTGAGACGATTCATGCTATGGAAATGGAAGAGAGGATGACACTTTGCAATATGGCAATTGAAGGGGGAGCGAAAGCTGGCATCATTGCACCAGATGAGAAAACATTTTCTTATGTAAAAGGGCGTGAATATGCACCGAAAGACTATGAAACGTTTACAGGGAAATGGTCGGAGCTTTATACAGATTCAGATGCAATTTATGATTTACATATTTCGGTAAATGTTACGGATTTAGCACCGTATGTCACTTGGGGAACAAATCCTAGTATGGGTGTTCGAATTGATGAAAAATTACCAGAAAAACATGATAAAAATGATGAAAGAGCATATTCGTATATGGGATTGAGTCCTGGACAAAGTACTTTTGAAATTCCAGTTCAGCATGTCTTTATTGGGTCTTGTACAAATTCTCGATTATCTGATTTAGAAATTGCAGCATCTGTTGTAAAAGGGAAAAAAGTGAAAGACGGTGTGCGAGCCCTCGTTGTGCCTGGTTCTAAAAGGATAAGAGAAGCAGCGATGCAAAAAGGATTACATCACATATTTGAAGAAGCGGGATTTGAATGGAGAGAGCCTGGATGCTCAATGTGTCTTGGAATGAATCCAGATCAAGTGCCTGAAGGAGAACATTGTGCATCTACTTCAAATCGTAATTTTGAAGGAAGGCAAGGGAAAGGAGCACGAACACATTTAGTAAGCCCAGCTATGGCAGCAGCGGCTGCGTTATATGGTCATTTTGTTGATATTAGAAAGGAGAATTATGATGGAGCCATTTCGTATTCATAAAGGTACTGCCGCAGTACTTATGAATGATAATATTGATACAGATCAAATTATTCCGAAGCAATATTTAAAGAGAATTGAAAGGACGGGATTTGGAAAATATTTATTTGATGAGTGGCGTTACGATAATGAGCGCCATGAAAATCCTAATTTCCCTCTTAATGCGCAAGAACGAAAAGGAGCAAGTATATTAATTACGGGTGATAATTTTGGGTGCGGTTCTTCAAGAGAACATGCTCCGTGGGCGCTTGCTGATTATGGTTTCCGCGTTATTATCGCCGGGGGATTTGCAGATATTTTTTATATGAATTGCATGAAAAATGGTATGTTACCGATTGTAATGGATAAAGAAATGCGTGAACAACTTGCGAAAACGGATGCGAGAGAACAAATAGAAGTAGATTTAGAGAATGAGGTAATTACAACGAATACGCATAGGTTTCATTTTACAATCGAGAAAATGTGGAAAGAGAAATTATTAAATGGTCTAGATGAAATTAGCATTACGATGCAATACGAACGAGAAATTGGAGAGTATGAAAGAGAGATAGCCTTATATTAAGAAAAAACGGAATATTAAAAATCTATTTACATTCAGAATTAACTGTTATATACTATGTGAAAATCAGAGGAGAAAGGGAGTAAGTATTATGAATATCGTGCAATCTATTAAAATGCTTACACAACTACATCATCATACATGAAACCCTTGAACCTAACGTGAAAACGTGTAGGCACAAGGGTTATTCCCGTTGTACCTACACTCTACTAAAGAGCCTTGTAGGTATTTTTTCTACAAGGCTCTTTTTATTTTCGGTTTAGGTGAATGGAATGAGCATACATTAGAGAGGGAAAGGTGTGTGAAATGAGATGGCAAAGTGGAAGCGTGCAAATCCGAATGGAACGAGGGATTACTTATTCGAAGAATGTACGTTAATTGAAGAAGTGGAACAAAAATTAAGACGGACCTTTTTAGGTAGAGGTTATGAAGAAATAAGGACACCTACAATTGAATTTTACGATGTTTTTGCATTTCAAAATAGGCCGATAGATGAAGAAAAGATGTATAAATTTTTTGATGAAAAAGGGCGGATTATCGTTTTACGTCCAGATATGACAATTCCTTTAGCGAGAGTAATTGGAACGCAGAGATGGGACACTCCTCTTAAAGTGACATATAGTGGAAATGTATTTCGGGCGAACGAGTCCCTTTCTGGAAAATATAATGAAATGGTACAAAGTGGTATTGAAATTATCGGGATTGATAATGTAAGAGCGGAAATTGAGTGTGTCATAAGCGTAATTCAAGCACTTCAAAAATTGAAGGTACAATCTTTTACAATTGAGATTGGGCAAGTGCAGTTATATAAATGTATTGCAAAAAAACTCTCCATTCATGATGAAGAAGAGAAGTTACTTAGAACATATATTGAGAGTAAAAATTATGCCGGTCTCTCAAATTTTATCGAAGAAAAAAAATTAGATCGGTGTGATGAAACAGTAAGATTACTTGAGAAACTACCAAGGTTATTCGGGAGTTTAGATGTTATTGAGGAAGCAGAAAAACTCGCCTCAAGTAATGAAATGAAAATGGCCATTGCAAGAGTGAAAGAAATATATGAAACAATTGAACAGTTAGGATATGGCTCTTACATATCAATTGATTTAGGTATGGTTCAACATTTGGATTATTATACGGGTGTTATTTTCAAAGGGTATATATATGAAATTGGAGAAGAGATTGTTAGTGGCGGAAGATATGATGAGTTAATTGGAAATTTTGGAGAGATGATGCCAGCTGTTGGGCTCGCGGTGCAAGTAAATCAAATAGTTAAGGCACTTCAAGAGCAGCAAGAACCATATAAACGAAAGAGAATAGATATTATGATTCATTATGAGTTAAATAGATTAGCAGAAGCGGAAAGGTTACGAAATTTACTTCAAAAGGACGGGAAGAATGCCCAGTTATCTTTATTCTCTAATTTAAACGATACTTTTCAATTTGCAAACAAGAATAAAATAATGACAGTCGTTGAGGCGAAGAGTGAGTCACTAGTGGAATATGTATGGAGAGAGAAATGGATCATCCAGAAAGAAGGGGAGGCTTCATGCGTAACATTCAAATTGCGTTAACGAAAGGAAGATTAGAAAAGCATGTTATTCCACTGTTTGAAAAAATTGGAATTGATTGTTCAGAGCTCAAAGACAAGGGAAGAAAACTTGTGTTTAAAAGTAAAAACACAAACATTTCATTTATTTTAGTGAAAGCGGTAGATGTTGCTACTTATGTAGAACATGGCGTAGCTGATATTGGAGTCGTTGGAAAAGATATATTAATGGAATGTGAGAAAGATATATATGAGATGGTGGATTTAGGAGTAGGCGTGTGTAAATTTTGTGTAGCTTCTATTCCTACGTATAATCCGAAGAGTTACCGAAAGAAACGAATTGCTACGAAATACCCGCACATTACTTCTACGTATTTTCATGATAAAGGGGAGGATGTAGAAATTATTAAAATAGAAGGATCCGTAGAGATTGCTCCACTTCTAGGTTTGGCAGATGCAATTGTTGATATTGTTGAAACAGGAAAAACATTACAAGAAAACGGGTTAATTGTATTTGAGGAAATGTGCTCGATATCAGCTCGGATGATTGTAAATAAGGCAGCTTTAAAAACTAAAAAAGACGAAATATTCGGTGTTATAAATATGATGGAACAAGAAATTTTGTCAGGGAAATAGGGGGACTTTAAATGGAGATAGTTTGTGAAGATTTCCAAGAGGCTTTATCGAAAATAAAATTGCTACGAGAAAGCGCTAATATAATAGAAGAAACTGTTCAAAGAAGTGTAAGCGAAATTGTTCAAAACGTAAGGGAGAGTAAAGATGAAGCTGTATCGTTCTATACAAAAAAGTTTGATGGTGTAGAGATGAAAAATTTTCGTGTAAGTGCAGAAGAAATAAAACAAGCAAGTAAGTTTGTAGAGCAAGCTTTTTTAGAAGCGTTAGAAGAGGCAAAGAAAAACATTGTCTCGTATCACGAAAAGCAAAAAAGACAATCTATGTTTGATTGCGTGAGTGAAGGGGTAATTAGAGGACAGCTCATTCGGCCGTTAGAAAATGTAGGTGTATATGTGCCAGGTGGGACTGCTTCGTATCCTTCATCAGTATTAATGAATGTATTGCCAGCAAAACTCGCAGGAGTGAAAAAAATTGTAATGGTAACACCGCCGAGGCAAGGAGGAATTGATCCGCATATTTTAGCTGCTGCAAGTCTTGCAGGTGTAGATGAAATTTATATGGTCGGTGGTGCTCAATCAATTGCTGCTCTAGCATATGGAACGGAATCGATTCCTAAAGTAGATAAAATAGTTGGACCCGGAAATTTGTATGTTGCTCTAGCGAAGCGAGAAGTATATGGGATAGTCAATATCGATATGATTGCTGGACCATCAGAAATTGTAGTTATCGCAGATGAAACAGGAAATGCCGAATATATTGCTGCTGATTTATTATCACAAGCAGAGCATGACGTGAGAGCGACTGCTATTTGTATTACAACGAATGTACAGCTTGCTAAAGAAGTAGAAAGAGAAATAAAAAGACAGCTAGAGACGTTACCAAGAAGTGAAATAGCTCGTGAGTCAATAAAAAGAAATGGATCAATTTTTATTGTCTCTTCTTTAGAAGATGCGTTTCATTTATCAAATGAAATCGCTCCAGAACATTTAGAGTTACACATAAAAGAGCCAATGAATGCTCTAGCTTATGTAAAGCATGCTGGATCAATTTTTCTTGGTCCATATGCACCTGAACCGCTTGGAGATTATTTGGCGGGGCCGAATCACGTATTACCGACAAGTGGAACGGCAAGGTTTTTCTCTCCGTTATCCGTCGATGATTTCGTTAAAAAATCAAGCTTCGTTTCTTATACGGAAGAAGCGTTAAGAAGTGTACAGCATCATATTGTAGAACTTGCAAATAAAGAAGGTTTACATGCACACGCAAGAGCGATCCAAATTAGGTTTAAGGAGGAAGAATAATGCGTCAATATAGTCAAGCACGTGAGACGACGGAAACAAAAATTAAATTAAGTTTGCAACTTGATGAAAGTACGAATGTTTCTGTGCAAACAGGAGTTGGATTTTTTGATCATATGCTAACTTTATTTGCTAGGCATGGAAGATTCGGTTTGCAAGTTGAAGCTGAAGGTGATGTATTCATTGATGCTCATCATACGGTTGAAGATGTTGGAATTGTACTCGGAACTTGCTTGAAAGAATCATTGCAAAATAAAGAGGGGATTAACCGTTACGGCTCAGCGTATGTACCGATGGATGAATCTTTAGGATTTGTCGCGATTGATATAAGCGGGCGCTCATATATTGTATTTCAAGGTGAATTAACAAATCCGAAGCTAGGGGATTTTGACACAGAATTAACGGAAGAATTTTTTAGAGCGGTTGCCCATGCTGCCAATATTACGTTACATGCTCGCATTCTATACGGAAGCAATACACATCACAAAATTGAAGCTCTATTTAAAGCGTTCGGTCGAGCGCTTAGAGAGGCAGTCGATAAAAATGCCAACATTACTGGTGTAAATTCAACGAAAGGGATGTTGTAATTGATTGCAATTATAGATTATGGAATGGGAAATATTCGTAGTGTGGAACAAGCATTAAAATATATTGGAACAGAGTACATCATAACGGATGATAAAAAAGAAATATTGAGAAGTGATGGAGTTATTTTACCAGGAGTAGGCACATTTCCAAAAGCGATGGGCGTTTTAGAAGAAAAAGATTTAGTATGTGTGCTAAAAGAAGTTGGGAGCTTAGGAAAACCGCTTCTGGGTATTTGCTTAGGAATGCAACTTTTATTTGAAAAAAGTGAGGAACTACAAAATTGTAATGGATTAAATTTATTGCCAGGTGTTATTCGAAAGTTAAAAGTTCCTTATAAAATTCCACATATGGGGTGGAATGAATTAAAAAAAGAAGGAGAAATATCGCTTTGGAATGGAGTAGAGGACGGTTCTTTCGTATATTATGTCCACTCTTATTATGCAGATTGTCCGAATGAAATTGTGTATGGGGCAAGTGAATATGGAGTGAAAGTACCTGGTTTTGTAGCGCAAGGAAATATATTCGGCGCACAGTTTCATCCTGAAAAAAGTGGCGAAATTGGCATGCAAATATTAAAAAATTTTAAAGGAGTGGTAGAAGCATGGAGATCTTCCCAGCTATCGATGTAAAAGAAGGGCGATGCGTAAGGCTGTATCAAGGAGAGTTTAGTAAAGAAACGGTGATGAATGAAGATCCGGTTGCGCAAGCGATCATATTTGAAAAGCTAGGAGCGAAAATACTACACATTGTTGATTTAGACGGTGCAATTGCTGGAGAGTCATTAAATTTGCCCGTCATTGAAAGAATATGTAGGTCGGTACGTATTCCCGTGCAAGTTGGAGGAGGGATTCGATCACTTGCAGCGGTAGAGAAGTTATTATTAGTCGGTGTAGAAAAAGTGATTTTAGGAACAGCTGCCCTTTATGATAAGTCATTTTTAGAAGAAGCAGTTCGTCTATATAAAGAGAAAATCATTGTTGGAATTGACGCGAAAAATGGTTTCGTAGCAACGAGGGGCTGGTTAGATATATCTGAAATTTCTTACATTGATTTAGCAAAGCAAATGGAAAGTTTAGGTGTTCAAACGATTGTGTTTACAGATATCTCAAAAGATGGGACGCTTGCAGGTCCGAACTTTGAACAATTAGAGCTACTGCAAAAAAGCGTGGGCATTCGTGTGATTGCTTCTGGAGGAGTGGCATCTATTCAAGATGTGAAAAGATTAAATGATATGAATATATACGGAGTCATAATTGGTAAGGCTCTTTACGAGAAAACGATTGATTTAGAAGAAGTGTTACAGGTTACAAAGCTATGTTAGCGAAACGAATTATACCATGTCTAGATGTAAAAGAAGGGCGGGTAGTAAAGGGAGTAAATTTTATAGGATTACAAGACGTCGGTGATCCTGTTGAAATAGCTGCTTTATACAATGATGCGGGAGCAGATGAAATCGTATTTTTAGATATTACTGCAACACATGAAGGGCGAAAAACGATTATAGATGTTGTAGAAAAAACTGCTTCAAAAGTATTCATACCCCTCACAGTTGGCGGGGGGATTTCAAGTGTTAAAGATATGTACAATTTACTAAGAGCTGGAGCAGATAAAGTTTCAATAAACTCAGCGGCAGTGAGAAATCCGAAGTTAATCCAGGAAGGTGCGGAACATTTTGGCTCACAATGTATTGTCGTAGCAATCGATGCTAGAAAAGTAGCAGAGGATAAATGGAATGTATATGTAAATGGCGGAAGACTTAATACTGGAATGGATGCAATCGAATGGGCGAAGCACGTTGTTAAGCTCGGAGCAGGAGAAATTTTACTGACGAGTATGGATGCAGATGGAACGAAAAATGGATATGATCTTCGTTTAACAGAAACAATTTCAAACAGCGTTTCCGTCCCAGTGATCGCGTCAGGAGGATGTGGCCATGCGGATCACATTATAGAAGTATTTCAAAAAACAACAGTTGATGCAGCATTAGCAGCATCAATCTTTCATTATGGTGAAGCGACTGTACAGGATGTGAAGAGGAAATTAAGAGAAGCAAA
This sequence comes from Bacillus sp. NPDC057893, assembly GCF_042796455.1. NCBI lineage: Bacteria > Bacillati > Bacillota > Bacilli > Caryophanales > Bacillaceae > Bacillus > Bacillus sp. NPDC057893. The sequence continues at coordinate 618,589 of NZ_JBHVNG010000002.1, forward strand.
CGTTGAGGTGAGGTTATGAAACCTAACTTTTCAAAAGGATTGATACCAGCTGTTGTTGTCGAGGAAGATACGAAAGAAGTTTTAATGCTAGCTTATATGAATGAAGAAGCGTATGAAAAGACGCTGGAAACGAAAAGAACATGGTTTTATTCCCGTTCGAGACAATCGTTATGGAATAAAGGAGGAACGTCGGGAAATGTCCAATATGTTCAATCCCTATATTTAGATTGTGATCAAGATTCAATTGTTGTTGTTGTAAAGCAAGTAGGGCCTGCTTGCCATACGGGAGAAAAAACGTGTTTTCACTATAAAATTATATAGGGGGATTAAATATGGACAGCGTACTTAAGTCGTTATTTGAAACAGTCAAAGAGCGAAAGCAACACCCGCTTCCTGAATCATATACAAATTATTTATTTTCAAAAGGTGAAGATAAAATTTTAAAGAAAATTGGTGAGGAGTGCACCGAAGTAATTATCGCGTCTAAAAATAATGATAAAGAAGAACTAGTAAAAGAAATGGTTGATGTGTTTTATCACTGTTTTGTTCTATTAGCTGAAAAAAATATTTCATTAGAAGATGTCTTGCAAGAAGTGAAAGAAAGAAATGGAAAGCTTTCGAGAGTAGGGGACCGAAGAGAAATAGATACATTATGAGGGGGAATATGGATGAAAGTAGATTATCATCTTCATTTAGAGGAAGGACCATATTCAATAGGCTGGCTTGCTAAAATAAATGATGCACTACAATATTATGAACCGCTTAAAGAAGATAAACATTCAATGGGATGGCTTATGAAAACACAAGAACGCCTGCAAAAACGTGTGAAGGAAGGTCCATTTACAGCGAAGTGGATTGATTTATATTTAGAAGAGGCTTTGCGAAAAGGTATAAAAGAAGTTGGTATTGTCGATCATTTATATCGTTTTCATGAAGCGAAAGGATATTATGAAAAGTATGTAGATATTAGTGATTCTAAGCTTGGTCGTTTACAAAAAGAATGGTTAAATCAAGTAAGAGTAACGTCTCTTTATGATTTTACAAAGGCGATTGAAGAAGCAAAAGAGCGATGGAGTAAACGAGGGGTAACGCTCAAACTTGGAATTGAAGCGGATTATTTTATCGGGGGTGAACAAGAGTTAAAAGGCTTACTAGCATTAGGAGACTTTGATTATGTAATCGGTTCGGTCCATTTTATAGATGGCTGGGGATTTGATAATCCAGATACGAAAGAGTATTTTGATACGCATGAGTTACATACTTTATATCATACGTTTTTCGCTACAGTTGAAAGTGCTGTTCGTTCTGAGCTCTTTGATATAATAGCTCATCTTGATAACATAAAAGTATTTAATTACCGGTTAGATGAGAATGAACAGCTTTCTTATTATAAGGAAATTGCGCGTGCGTTAGTAGAAACGAATACCGCGACAGAGGTAAATGCGGGATTGTACTATCGCTATCCTGTGCGCGAAATGTGCCCAAGTCCGCTTTATTTACAAGTATTAGCTAAGTATGGAGTTCCGATTACTCTATCCTCAGATGCTCATTATCCGAATGATTTAGGAAAGTATGTGGAAGAGAATATAAAGACATTACGCAATCATGATATTTCTCACATAGCTACATTTACGAAACGAGTAAGAACGATGAGATTGCTTGAGGAAGAAGTGGAAATTTCAAAATGAAGCACGATTTTTTGATGAAAACGACCCTTTTTGTTCAAAATAAGAAAGAGTGAAAAGGAGGGTGGAAAATGGCGAAACAACAAAATAAACAAAAGGTACAAGCGGCAGATCAGGCTTATACTTCTGAAACGAATAATACAGCTAACTCAGTTATCGAGGAACAAATTAGCGATACAGTTGCAGAAGGAACAATCGATGCAAAGCTTGGGCAAGAATCGCAAGAGAAAGCGTAAGAAGAGGGGAGAGATGAATCTCCTCTTTTCTTATGGGTAAAAAAGTGTCGATTTTCAAAACTATAATCAAATTCCTTGGTTTTTACATGTGGATTTCTTACAATGAAATATAAGAGATATCTTATTTTGTATAGAAGAGGTGTTAGTAGTGGCGAAAATATTAGTTGCAGGGAAAATTCCAGAAATCGGATTAGAACTATTAAAGGATCATGACGTAGAAATGTACGATAAAGAAGAGTTAATTTCTTTAGATGAATTAACAGAGCGTGTAAAAGATAAAGATGCATTGTTAAGTTTACTTTCTACAAAGGTGACGAAAGAAGTTATTGATGCGGCACCTCATTTAAAGATTGTTGCAAACTATGGTGCTGGTTACGACAATATTGATTTTACGTATGCAGGAGAAAAAGGAATTGCAGTATCGAATACACCAAAAGTATCAACTGAAGCGACAGCAGAATTAACATTTGCACTTCTTTTAGCAGCGGCACGTAGAATTCCTGAAGGGGATACGTTATGTCGTACAACTGGATTTAACGGCTGGGCACCATTATTTTTCTTGGGCCGCGAAGTGCACGGTAAGACAATTGGAATTATTGGCCTTGGAGAAATCGGGAAGGCAGTTGCAAAGCGTGCGAAAGCATTTGGAATGGATATTTTATATACAGGGCCAAATCGTAAGCCTGAAGCTGAAAGTGAACTGGGAGCAACATATGTAACATTGGAAGAATTATTACAAACAGCGGACTTTATTACAATTAACTGTGCTTATAATCCGAAATTACATCATATGATTGATGAAGAACAGTTTAAAATGATGAAGAAAACAGCATATATTATAAATGCTTCACGTGGACCGATTATGCATGAATTTGCACTTGCTCATGCACTAAAAACGAATGAAATTGAAGGTGCAGCTCTTGATGTATTTGAATTTGAACCGAAAATTACAGAAGAGCTAAAAGGATTAAAGAATGTGGTACTTGCGCCTCACGTAGGGAATGCAACATTCGAAACGCGTGATGCGATGGCTGAAATGGCAGTAAGAAATATTTTAGCTGTATTAAACGGTGAAGAACCTGTAACACCTGTAAATCAAAAAGTATTGGTTACAAAATAAAGTGAAACTTTAATGAGTGGAGGGGCATCCTCTACTGATTAGTAGCCCTCGCCAACCGGGCTACGCGTAAATAGCGAGATAAAAAGAAACCTTCCAATTTCGGAAGGTTTCTTTTATTTTTCTTTATTTGCTTTTTTAGAAGGTCTTTGTCTAAGGAATTGAGATAGCATATACAAAATATATAGTGGAATGGCAATGAATAAGAAAACAGAAAAATTACCAAAACCTGTTTGGTACATTGTGATAATACTTCCAACTAAAAATAGTGTAATAATTATGCTATATCGTGGAATTGGTACATCTTTTAAACTTGGGATACGAACACGGCTCACCATTAAAAATGCGAACGTTACAAATACGGTAATGAGAACGATTTTTGGAATGGTATGTGAAAATAATGTTAAGAAAGCGACAAGCCCTCCTGCTGCTGTAATCGGAACTCCAGTGAAATATTTCATAGAAGTAGAAGATGGTGTTACATTAAATCGTGCTAAGCGATATGCTCCGAACAGAGGGAATAGTCCCGCTATGTATAGTCCAATGATTCCGTAGTTGGAAAAAGATGTGTAATACATTAAAACAGCAGGTGCTGCGCCAAATGTTACAACATCCGCGAGTGAATCAAGCTCTTTTCCCATTTGTGAATCAACGCGTAATAAACGAGCGACACGACCATCAAGACTGTCTAACATCATCCCGATCAGTACTAAAATAGCAGCTGATTTATAATATCCTAAAGATGCATAGCCGATTGATAAAAATCCGCTGTATAAATTTCCGAGCGTAAATAAGTTTGGAATAGCTGCTCTATACAAAATCTGATCCCTTGCTTTCTGTTATAAATTCTTAATTAGTGTATGAAAGTTTACTTATTTTATCATACCATAAATTTCTTTCTCATACGAAAAAAATTCCCAATTTGTGAAAGATTTGAAGTGTAAGTAAAAAAGAAGCAACTTTTCATAAAGTTGCTTCTTTCATTATTCAAATTTCGTTGTCATCGTTCCAGTTTTATATCGATTGTTAGGATCGAATCGTAATAAATCTCCATAAATCAGTTTGTCGGAGAGTTTTAAATCTGTTTTTGCTTTTTCAATATATGGCTGGCATAGTGCTACATCTGCCTCTTCACCTGAGCTTCTTTTGTAGCACATATTTTTTGTATAAACATAATCCTCTGTTACAAAACTACCATCGCGCATTACCATAAGAGGATCTTTTTCTTTTATAAATAAGTCAGTTCCAAATTCAACTGATTGATTCGTTTTAATACCAAGTAAATGAAGTAGTGTTGGTTTAATATCAATTTGTCCTGATACTTTAGAGACAACTTTTCCTTCTTGACCAGGTACATGAATAATGAGGGGGACGCGCTGTAATTGCATAGAATCAAATGGTGTAATAGCGTCTTTCCCAAGGAACTGAGCCATAGCTGCATTATGGTTTTCGGAAATGCCGTAGTGATCCCCATAAATGACAATAACGGAATTGTCGTATAGTCCTTCTTCTTTTAATTGGTTAATGAATAATTTGAGAGCTTCATCTGTGTAGCGAACCGTTGGGAAATAGCGGTTTAGAACACCGCTTTCCGAATTAAACTCATCAACATATTGATCTTCTGGATTTAGAAGAAATGGAAAATGGTTTGTTAAAGTAATAAATTTCGTATAGAACGGTTGCGGTAAAGATTTTAATTTTGGAATAGATTGTTCAAAGAACTCTTTATCTTTTAATCCCCAACCGACAGACATTTGTTCAGTGCCTACGTAATCATTTAAATTAAAATAACGATCATATCCAAGTGCAGGATACATTACATCACGATTCCAAAATGTTTTATCGTTTGAATGGAAGACAGCGGAAGAATATCCGTATTTCTTTAACTGTTCTGGTGTGGCAGTATATTCATTTGTTGCATGAGTAAAGAATACAGAACCACGGTCTAACGGATAAAGTGAGTTTTCAACGATAAATTCAGCATCGGAAGTTTTACCTTGTCCCGTTTGATGATAGAAGTTATCGAAGTAAAAACTATCTTTTATAAACTGATTTAAAAATGGAGTAATCTCTTTTCCATTTATTTTTTTATTAATAACAAAACTTTGTGTGGATTCCATTGAAATTAAAATTACATTTTTACCTTTTGCAGATCCGAATAAGTTTTTATCAACTTGCTTATCTTTTGCGTCAGTATAATTTTTAATTTCGGAGAATCCGTCGCCACTTGCAAATACACGTTCAGCCGAAGATTTAGATTGAAGTGTAATATCGAATAGATGATAGGTGTATAAACCTAAATTTTTCACGACAGTTTGACGATCAAATGAGCGTGAGAACATTTGTGGTTTATAAATAACTGAAACAGCAATTTGCAGTGCCAATAGCGCTGTTACACCACTAAAGAAAGTCCGTTTCTCAGAACGAGAAAGTGGCGTTGTATCACAAAATGATGGGAATTTACGTGAAATAAACATTAAAATAATTGCATCTGCAAATAAAAGTAATGTCTTGTACGTAAAGAGCTCTTTAATGCTCGTTCCTAAGTCAGCCATATTATTTGTTTGGAATAAAACAGGGAAAGTAACAAAATCGTTATAGAACCCGTAAAACATTGCATTTCCAAATAAAATAAATGACAGTATAAAACTAATTCCAATAATAATTCGGTTTCGGTACTTAGATGCAAATAAAGCGAAACCAAAAAATAAAAGTAACGAAGCTAGTGGGTTAATAAAAAGCATAAATTCTTCAAAGAAATTATCAATTCTAATATCAAATGCTAGCTTGTACACAATATATGTTTTTATCCATAATAAAACGACTGCAACTAGTGCAAATCGCAGTTTTGGAAACAGATTTTGTAGCATAATATACTCCTCTCCTAAAAGCAGGACAGTTCTTGTGAGCCGGTTTGATTAGCGCCTCATTTTATATATACGAACAGTCCTTCGTTATTATGTTTATTATACTATGAGTATCATTATACGAAAATAAAAGAGAGTTGTGGGCTTTTTTATAATAATTGAGTAGAAAAAGGGCAGTGGGAGACAATAAAACGGAGTTTCTATGTATGATAATTATCGTGCGCAGAAAGAATCGAGTAATAAAACGGAGGTTATAATGCGAAAATTATTATATTTTATAGTATGCAGTAGTGTTATACTTTTTTCCTCACCGAGTATGTCAGTAGCGCAATATGATGCACCCCTTATGGAAGATGCACTTTATTCTGTTTTATTTCCAAAAATAAATAAGGCAATTGAAAAACAATATGGGAATTTGAAACCTTATCAATGTCCTAAAATCATCCGTTTAAAAAAAGTGTATAGTGGCACATATTTATTTCAAGCGGTTATTGAAGTGACGAAGTATGAACAGGTTGGTGGGAAAATTGTTCCACCATTCGAAAAAGTAACAATTACTTTTAATAACGAAGAAGGCGAATGGGAAGTGACAAATATAGCAGTAAAGCGCTTACCAAATGATACGAAATTAAACTGTAAAAAAACAATATAAAAAATTGTTTGACAAATAAAATGGTCCTTTGGTATTGTTAATAGCAACAATTAGATGTTTGAAAATTAAATAGACTTACCTCATCTACTCTCAAAGGTAGAGGCCGCGATAGGAAAGAGTAAGCTATGGGAGATTTAATGGAATCTGTGATCATAGGTTGAAAGGGACTATTGCCGAAATATAAGAATAATCACCTTATTCATATATTGGGACTGCATTGAATAAATGTAGTACTGTCATAAAATTTATTTTATGGAGAGCTATTTGGAGATGTTGATGCGGTTTCTTATTTTGAGAAGATAACAACTCGTTTATTTTTTCAATATATATTTTTCCTAATAAGAAACGCGTGTGAACATTGTTCCGCGCGTTTTTTGTCTATCTAAAAGCGTGCTGCAATGAATAGAAGATTGGGGTTATGAGTTTTAGAGGAAATAAGGGAGGAATTTAAATGTATTTACACGGCACAAGCCGAATCAATGGGCAAGGACACTTAGAAATTGGAGGGTGCGATACGACGCAGCTAGCAAAACAATACGGAACACCACTTTATGTATACGATGAAGAGTCTATTCGAGGAAAGTGCCGAGCATTTCATCGTGCTTTTAAAGAAAGTGGTTTCTCTTATCAAGTAGCATATGCTAGCAAGGCGTTCTTGTGCATGGAGATGTGCCGAGTAGCTCGTGAAGAAAATATGTCTTTAGACGTTGTCTCTGGAGGAGAATTATATACTGCACTCCAAGCAGGATTTCCGGCATCGCGCATTCATTTTCACGGAAATAATAAAACAGAAGAAGAAGTGATTATGGCTCTTCAGGCGAATATCGGTTGTTTTGTAGTAGATAATTTCTTAGAATTAGAAATTTTACATGATTTAGCAGTGCAACATGGGAAATTTGTGAACATATTAATCCGTGTAACGCCTGGAGTAGAGGCACATACACACGAATATATAACAACAGGTCAAGAGGATTCGAAATTTGGATTTGGTGTTTCAAATGGTCAAGCCATGCAAGCAATTGAGCTAGCTCTGCAAAAATCAAATTATAATGTGCTAGGAATTCACTCGCACATCGGATCACAAATATTTGAAACGGCTGGTTTTGTTCGAGCAATTGAAGTTCTTCGCCAATTTTTAGAAGAAGTGAGAGAGCAAATGAATTATGTAGTAAAAGTGTTAAATGTGGGCGGAGGATTCGGAATACGCTACACAGAGTCAGATACGCCATTAACTCTTGAGACATATGTGCGAGCTGTAACAAGTGCAGTGAGAGAACAATTTACAGTATGTGAATATCCGCTGCCAGAAATATGGGTTGAACCAGGTCGTAGCATTGTAGGTGATACTGGAACGACAATTTATACAGTCGGATCTGTGAAAGACATTCCTGGTATTCGGAAATATGTATCAGTGGATGGCGGAATGACAGATAATTTAAGACCTGCCTTATATAGCGCGCGTTATGAAGCGATGCTAGCGAATCGAGGGAATGATGCGAATGAGGAACTCGTTTCGATTGCTGGGAAATGCTGTGAAAGTGGAGATATGCTTATTTGGGATATTAATCTACCGAAAGTTGCTTCTTCCGATTTACTAGCAGTTTCTTGTACGGGGGCATATGGGTACTCGATGGCCAATAATTATAATCGTATTCGAAGACCGGCCGTCGTCTTTGCGAAAGGCGGAACATCGCAAATTGTTGTAGAGCGTGAAACATATGAAAATATTATTGGGAACGATCGCATACGTATTAAAGAGCTTATTTAAATAGGGAAAAGGAGTTGTTCGGATGGGCAATTCCTTTTTTATAAAGTGAAATAAAATAATTAAAATATATCGGAAAACTAGGATTGAAAAAAATCAGAATTGTGATAAAATACAAATACAAAGCTTATCAAGAGAAGCTGAGGGAACTGGCCCTACGAAGCTCGGCAACCTGCTTATAGAAAGCAAGGTGCTAAATCCAGCAAAATGGAATCCATTTTGAAAGATAAGGTAAAATATATTACCGAACAGTCTTTTCGAAATGGAAAAGATTTTTTTTATGAATAAAAAGGGGGGCTGTTTGCGTGAGCGTACGGGAACATTTTGATGAAGTGTCCGAAAAAATTCAAACGATGCTTGCTGATATGAAATATGGTTCAATTACAATTGTTGTGCAAGATGGAAAAGTGATTCAATTAGAGAAAAGTGAAAAGGTCCGTTTAAAGTAAAAAGCGCTGACTAGAAAAACTAGAGGCGGTTTTAATCTATTTTTAATAGGTTAAAGCCGTCTTTTTGCTTTTACAGGGGGAAAAAACATGTTGACGTACGAAACGTGGAAAGAAAATAGTGTTTCATTTTCTGAAGAAGATGAAACGAAGGGTGCGTTATCGGTATTAAGTTGGGCTTATAGAGAGTATAAAGATGAAATTGTATATGCATGTAGCTTTGGGGTGGAGGGAATGGTTTTATTGCATCTTATAAACCAAGTAAATCCATCTGCTAAAGTTGTATTTTTAGATACAAATGTTCATTTTCAAGAAACGTACGAATTAATTAAGAAGGTACGCGAGAGATTTCCTTCATTAAAGATTATAGAAAAACAGCCAGAACTTACACTTGATGAACAAGCGAAGCTTCATGGAGAGAAGTTATGGGAAAGTAATCCGAATCTTTGCTGTAGTATTAGAAAAATTTTACCGTTAGAAAAATCATTAGCAGCCGAAAAAGCGTGGATATCAGGCCTTAGAAGGGAACAATCAGAAACGCGTAAGCATACACAGTTTATAAATCAAGATCGTCGTTTTCAATCTATTAAGGTTTGTCCGCTGATTCATTGGACTTGGAAAGAAGTTTGGCGATATGTATACAAACATAGTTTGCCGTATAACCCATTGCATGATGTTGGCTATCCGAGTATTGGGTGTGAGAAATGTACATTACCTGTAGGTGATGGTGGCGACTCAAGAGATGGAAGATGGGCTGGGAAAATGAAGACGGAATGTGGTCTTCACTTTCAATGAGATAGATTTTGAAATAAAGCTAAGAAGGGATATAAGAAGATGAGTACAACAAATGAATTAGTAAACCGCATTGATGAAACATATGACATATCGAACATTGTAAAGGAAATTGAGCTAGACAAAATTGCGCTTAGTGATTTAGAACTTTTGGCGACAGGAGGATATAGCCCTCTTACAGGATTTTTAGGGAAGAGAGATTATGATTCAGTAGTAGAAACGCTGCGTTTAGCAAATGGTAGCGTATGGAGTATACCGATTACATTGCCGGTAACAGAAGAAGTAGCAGAGAAACTACAGGTTGGAGAGGAAGTAAAACTTGTCAACGCCGGAAATGTATATGGTGTCATTCAAATAGAAGATATTTTTGTGCCAGATAAAGAAAAAGAAGCGTTACTTGTATATAAAACGCCGGATGAGGCTCATCCAGGAGTGAAAAAATTATATGAACGATCAAATGTTTACGTTGGAGGAGCGATTACTCTGATAAAACGCTTTGAAAATAATCTATTTCCTTCTTATCATTTAGATCCAATTGAAACGAGAGAAGGATTTAAAAAACGGGGTTGGAAAACAGTAGTCGGATTTCAAACGAGAAACCCGGTACATCGTGCCCATGAGTATATTCAAAAGTCGGCACTTGAAATTGTAGATGGTCTCTTTTTAAACCCGCTCGTTGGTGAAACAAAATCAGATGACATTCCTGCTGATGTAAGGATGGAAAGTTATGAAGTATTACTACAGAATTACTATCCAAAAGATCGTGTTTTTTTAGGGGTATTTCCTGCAGCGATGCGATATGCAGGTCCAAGGGAAGCGATATTTCATGCATTGGTAAGAAAGAATTTTGGGTGTACCCACTTTATTGTAGGGCGTGATCATGCTGGGGTAGGAGACTATTACGGAACATACGAAGCACAGGAAATCTTTACGAATTTTACAGTAGAAGAGTTAGGGATTACGCCGCTATTCTTTGAACATAGTTTTTACTGTACGAGATGTGAAGCGATGGCTTCAACGAAAACGTGTCCGCACGGAAAAGAGGACCGTGTCATTTTATCAGGTACAAAAGTAAGAGAAATGTTAAGAAATGGTGAGATTCCGCCAAGTACATTTAGTCGTAAAGAAGTAGTGGAAGTGCTAATTAAAGGTTTGAAAAAAGAAGTAGTAACAGAATAGGGAGAGAACGAGATGGATACGAATATTACTTGGCATACAGCTTCTGTTTCAAAAGATGAGAGAAGAGTGAAGAATGGGCATCATAGTTTTGTAATTTGGTTTACTGGTTTATCAGCTTCGGGTAAATCTACAGTAGCGAATGCGGTTGCTCGTAAACTATTTGAAAAGAATATCGGAAATTATGTGCTTGATGGGGATAATATTCGCCAAGGTTTAAATAAAGATTTAGGTTTTTCTGAAAGTGATCGCATGGAAAATATAAGACGTATTGGCGAAGTGGCGAAGTTATTTGTAGATCAAGGAACTGTTGTCCTTACAGCGTTTATTTCACCATTTCGAGTAGACAGAAAACAAGTTAGAGATCTATTAGCGGCAGATGAGTTTATTGAAGTCTTTGTGAATTGTCCGATTGAAGAGTGTGAGAAACGTGATCCGAAAGGACTTTATAAAAAGGCGAGAAAAGGTGATATTAAAGAGTTTACGGGAATTGATTCACCGTATGAGGAACCAGAACAAGCAGAATTAATTGTAGAAACGCACAAGTATTCTATTGAAGAATGTGCAGAACAAATAGTGAAATACTTACAAGAGCGTAGTTTTATATAGGGGGATTTAAAAATGAGCTATGAAAAAGTATGGGCTAATAATGAAAAATTAAATCAGACTGAGAAAAATAAATTAGAAAAAGATGGTTTGGAAATTTTTAATGATATTCCATACTACGCAGAAAATGGATTCGAATCTATTCCGAAAGAAGAGTGGGACGCATTTAAGTGGGCAGGATTGTATTTGCAAAGACCGAAAGAAGCTGGCTATTTTATGATGCGTGTAAATATTCCTTCAGGGATTATTACAAACGCGCAGGCAGAAGTGCTTGCTTCTATCGCTGAGGATTATGGACGCGATGTAATAGATATTACGACAAGACAGGCGATTCAGTTTCACTGGTTAGAAATTCAGCAAATTCCAGATATTTTTAAAAGATTAGCAAGAGTTGGATTATCTTCAGCAGGGGCGTGTGGTGATATAACACGTAATATTACAGGTAATCCACTTGCTGGAATTGATGCGAATGAACTGTTTGATACAACGCATATTGTGAAAGAGGTATATGACTATTTCCAACATAATGAAGAGTTTTCTAATCTACCACGTAAATTTAAAATGTCTATTAGTTCTAACATTTATAATTCAGCAAATGCAGAGATTAACTGTGTTGCATTTACACCTGCTACGAAAGAAATAGATGGTGAGAAAAAAGTTGGGTTTCATATAAAAGTAGGCGGAGGCTTATCAGCTCGTCCGTACTTAGCGGAAGAATTAGATGTATTCATTTTACCAGAAGAAGTGAAGGCAGTATCGATTGCAATTGCTACTATATTCCGTGATTTTGGATATCGTGAAAAACGCCACTTAGCACGTTTGAAATTTCTTATCGCTGACTGGGGCGCTGAGAAATTTAAAGAGAAACTAGTAGAATACACAGGCCCATTGCAAAGTAAAGGGGAAAGTGCTCTCAAAGGCTGGAATGCAGGATACTTTTATGGTGTTCAAGATCAAAAACAAGAAGGATTAAAGTATGTCGGCTTTAATGTACCGGTAGGGCGTTTACATGCAGAGGAAATGTTTGAGATTGCAAGAATTGCAAAGAAATATGGAAACGGGCAAATTCGAACTTGTAACTCTCAAAACTTCATTGTTCCGAATATTCCGCCAGGAAATGTTGCTGGATTATTAAGTGAACCGTTGTTTGAAGCGATTTCTGCAAATCCGAAATCATTTATTGGTCATGCGGTTTCATGTACTGGTATTGAGTATTGCAATCTTGCGTTAGTAGAAACGAAAGAAAGATTACGCAAAATCGCAGAGTACTTAGATACACAAATTGCACTCGATGTTCCAGTTCGAATTCATATGGTAGGATGCCCGAATTCCTGTGGTCAACGTCAAATTGCTGATATTGGTTTGCAAGGAGTGAAACTGAAAACAAAGGAAAAGGGAATCGTTGAGGCGTTTGAAATATATGTGGGCGGAACGCTATTAGACGGAGGAGCATATAACGAAAAATTAAAAGGGAAAATAGATGGAGAAGATTTGCCGGATGTTCTCGTGTCCTTTTTAAGTTATTTCCAAAAGAATAAATTACTAGCCGAAACGTTTTATGATTTCGTCGGACGTGTTGGAGTGGAAGAATTACAAATTGTACTAAATCGTGTAGTAGAAGAAGTAATAGCGTCTTAGGAGGGACAATATGGATTTATATCGATTTGAAGCTGTATTAGCGAATAGTGTTGTTCCGATAGTCGTTGTTGCTCAAAGTGAAGAACACGCATTTAAGCTTGCGGAGATTGAGCTTGAAAAGCATTTTTTACCGTTGCCAGAAGTAAAGGAGATTTCTTTGTTTGAAAAAAAGAAGATTCGAAAAGGTGCGGCATTTGTTGTTCATGAGTAAATAACATTGTAATACGAAAGTATTCTAACTTCCATTCATATAAAAGGATGGAAGTTTCACTTTAATAGTAGAAATGAGGAGAGATGATGGGGAAGGTTTATATCGTTGGAGCGGGTCCTGGCGATCCGGATTTAATTACTGTTAAAGGGTTGAGATGCATCGAGAAGGCCGATGTTATTTTGTACGACCGTCTCGTAAATAAAGAATTGCTCTCTTATGCAAAGCCTGAAGCGGATTTAATTTATTGCGGGAAACTCCCAAATTATCACACGATGAAGCAAGAGACAATTAACACATTTCTTATTAAATATGCGAAAAAAGGAAAAGTTGTAACGAGGCTTAAGGGCGGAGATCCATTTGTATTTGGAAGAGGTGGAGAAGAAGCTGAAGCGTTAGCGAAGCAAAGTATCCCATTTGAAATTATTCCTGGTATTTCAGCTGGGATAGCTGCTCCTGCTTACGCTGGAATTCCAGTAACGCACCGCGATGCAAGTGCAAGTTTTGCTATTGTGACAGGACATAGAAAAGAGGATGCTGAAGAGGAAGTGAAGTGGGGAAATTTAGCGAAAGGTGTAGATACATTAGCTGTCTATATGGGGGTTAGTAATTTACCTTACATATGTGAACAACTAATAAAACACGGAAAAGATCAAAGTACACCTGCCGCTATCATTGAGTGGGGGACGACATCTATGCAGCGTACTGTTACAGCGACGTTAGGAACAATTGTAGATGTTGCCAAAAAAGAACGAATTCAAAATCCGAGTATGATTGTTATTGGAGAAGTTGTCCGTTTTAGAGAAAAGATACATTGGTTTGAGAAACAAACGGAAAATGCATATCAAGTAAGTGGAGTATTGTAAAATGAAGGCTGTTATGTATATATGTCATGGAAGCCGTTTGAAAGCAGCAAAAGAAGAAGCGGTTGCATTTATTACATCATGTATGAACCGTGTAGAGGCAAATATTCAAGAAATTTGTTTTTTAGAGCTAGCGAGTCCTTCTATTGAAGAAGGATTTCGTGCATGCGTGAAGCGTGGTGCTACAGAGATTGTCGCTATTCCTGTTTTTTTATTAGCAGCAGGACATGTAAAGAAAGATATTCCGCTTGAATTACGAAAGTTAAACGAAGAATATCCGGATATCAAAATAGTGTATGGTAATCCATTTGGTGTATCAGAAGTGCTTGTAAAAGCGGTATATAACGGAAGTGGCATTAAAGACTATGAAGAAGAAGTAACACTTTTGCTTGTTGCAAGAGGGAGTAGTGATCCGGAAACTTTACAAGACATAAAGTGGATTTCTTCTTTATTTCAAAAAGAAGAGAACATTAAAGAGGTGGAAGTTTGTTATTTAGCAGCCGCGGAGCCGAAGTTTGATGAGAAGTTGAAAGAAATTGTAGAACAAAAAGAACGGAACATTGTTGTGTTACCTTACTTATTATTTACAGGTTTACTCATGAAACATGTTGAGAAAGAAGTGCGTCAATATGAGTCGGAAGAGATAAAAATAAGTCCATATTTAGGAAAGAATGTAGCGTTTCGAGAGATGTTAATTCAGAAAACAGAGAAAATATTGAAGGGGGATCAATATGTATCCACTTACAGTGCGAGTTGATAAGAAACGTGTTGTTGTCATTGGTGGAGGGAAAGTAGCAGGGTTTAAAATTATTCCTTTACTAAAACAAGGTGCGGATATAGTTGTGGTAAGTACAGAATTAGATGCGAATTTAGTGAAACTTGTAGAAGAAAAGCAAATTCGTTGGTATCAAAGAGAGTATGAGAAAAGTGATATTAAAGATGCTTTTTTAGTAGTTGCAGCGACTAGCGATTCGATACTAAATGAACAAATTGCTGAAGATGTCTCGGTAAATCAATTGGTAAATGTTATTACGAATCCGGAAAGTGGAAATGTTCATTTTCCGGCGGCGTTTCATCGTGGTTTGCTTAATGTAGCTGTTTCTACAGGAGGAGCAAGCCCGAAATTGGCGAAAAAAATTCGTGACGATATCGCAAATAAATATGATGAGACATATGAAGCGTATCTTAATTTTTTATATGAAGTAAGAATAAAAGTGAAAGAATTACAAGTAGATAAGCGGCAGAGAAATATATTATTACAAGAAGTATTAAAGTCAGTATATGTTCTAAATGGAGAAAAAAGAGAATTGTTTTTACAAGAATTAGAGAGAAAGGTTCATATAGGATAATGAATAAATTGTGCTTTACAACTATAAGAATATAATTTATAATCACAAGTAACTTCAATAGATGAAATCGATGAGCAAGAAGAGTACGTATATTTGATGCGTTCAGAGAGCTGGGGTAAGGTGTGAGCCCGGTACGATAAAATATACAGAATGGGCTTGCGAGAGGTATGCTGAACATTGCAGTAGGCAACCCGGGTTCCGCCGTTAAAAGGATAGAGTATCGGAATTTTCCTGTACTTGAACAAGTGGGATTTATCAATCCAATTGAGGTGGTACCACGGTATTTATATTACATATATCGTCCTCTACATGCATATTTGCGTGTAGGGGACTTTTTTATTTTCTAAAGGAGGTGTGCGAGTATGAAATGAAAGTGTATAATTGTTAAAAGTTTAAATATTCAGAAAAGGAGAAATTATAATGAAAGAAACACAGCAATGGACGTCGAAAATAGGCTTTGTACTCGCAGCAGCGGGAGCCGCAGTAGGTCTTGGGGCAATATGGAAGTTTCCATATGTTGCAGGTAATGGAGGGGGAGGCGCGTTCTTCCTTGTATTCTTACTATTAACTTTATTTATTGGTATGCCTCTTCTTGTAGCTGAATTTGTTATTGGCCGTAGTACTCAAAAAGAGGCAGTTACAGCTTATAAAGTATTAGTACCAAATAGCAAGTTATATCCTTGGATTGGTCGTATGGGGGTTGTTACTTGTTTTAGCGTACTATCTTTTTATAGTGTTGTAGGTGGATGGATTTTACTTTATTTATACTATAGTGTCACAGGTAGTTTCTGGAACGGAGTAGTCGATTATGGGCAATTGTTTGCTGAAACAATTGCAAATCCAGTAAGTGCGATTGGGGCGCAATTCATTTTTATGCTTTGTACCATTTTTGTTGTTAGTAAAGGTGTGGAAAAAGGCATAGAAAAGGCAAGTAAGTACATGATGCCGCTATTATTCATTTTATTTATTGCTATCATTATTCGTGCGTTAACACTTGATGGTGCTATGGCTGGGGTAGAGTTCTTCTTAAAACCAGATTTTTCAAAGCTTACAGCAGATACGATTTTATATGCGATGGGACAATCTTTCTTCTCACTAACGGTAGGTGCCTCGGTAATGGTAACGTATAGTTCGTATTTAAAGAAAGAAGAGCATTTAGCTAAATCAGCAACATCTATTGTAAGTTTAACTGTATTTGTTACAGTACTTGCAGGATTAGCGATTTTTCCGGCGATTTTCGCATTAGGAGTTAAACCGACAGAAGGACCAGGGCTACTGTTTATCGTTCTTCCTGCTGTCTTTGCGAAAATTCCATTTGGACAATTTTTCTTCATTATGTTTTTAGTTTTATTCTTCTTTGCGACTTTAACATCTGCGATTTCAATGCTTGAAATTGTAGTAGCATCTGTTGCGAAAGATAATGAGAAGAAGCGTCCGTCAGCTTCGTTATTAATTGGTATTCTTATTTTTGCAGTTGGAATTCCATCAGCGTTATCGTTTGGAATTATGAGTGATGTGAAAATATTTGGTAAGACATTCTTTGATTTCGTCGATTTTTCGGTAAGTAATGTGTTACTGCCACTCGGAGTATTAGCCATTTCGCTATTCGTACCAAATAAAATGAGTAAAGAGTTATTAATGAAAGAATTAGAAGTTACGGAAACGAAAGGGAAAACATTATTTAACATTTGGTTCTTCTTACTTCGTTATGTTATTCCGGTAACTGTAATTATCGTATTTTTAAATGCGGTAGGCGTATTTAAAATGTTTGCATAATAAAAAGACGGAGATTTCTCCGTCTTTTTATTATGTTGTAGAAGTATTTAATAAGCGATTATATGCTTTATAAGCTGTGACAACTGCGATAAATGATCCAATTAAAAATAACGCTGAGCCGCCGAATGTAAATAATCGGCCGATGTATGTTTCTCTAGCTTCTTCTATTTCTTCTTGTAATTGTGTATTTATATTAATCACCCCGCAAAATATAGGCATTTAGTTGTAGTTTATGTAAAATGCCTACAAAGTGTGAAATGGTAGTAAAAAAACTCGGTATGCACCGAGTTTTTTTATAATCCGATATAAGGAGACGGATCAACTGCGTTTGTCTTACCAACATTCCATTCTCCAATATGAAGTTCGAAGTGTAAATGTTGTCCGTAAGATTGACCGGTATTTCCCATAAAGCCAAGTTGGTCGCCTTGTTTTACAGTTTGTCCATTGGATACAGAGCGGCTACTCATATGTGCATACACTGTCGTATATGTTTTTCCGTTAATACGGTGAGATAAGTAAACAACGTTTCCGTAACTAGAGGATAATTCTGAACGGATAACAACGCCATCTGCAGCGGCAATAATTGGAACTGTTCCCGGAGCTGCGATATCGATTCCTTTATGGTTATCTAAAGAACGTGTGCCGAATCCAGAAGTTTTTGATCCAGCCGCTGGTTTAATAAATCCACCTTTGTTCGTATCTTGCGGTGTTGGTGCGGATTGTGTGCTTTCTTTAGCAGAAGCGGCGGCTTGTTTTTTTGCTTCCTCAGCCTTGCGTGCCTCTTCCGCTTTCCGAGCTTCTTCCGCACGTTTTTCTTCTTCAATTGCTTTTTGAACAGCTTGACGCTGGTTTTCTAAAATACCTTGTGACTCTTCTAATCCTTCAATCTCGGAATCTACTTTTGATACTTTCGTATGTAGATCTTTAATAAGAGTTTGTTGCTGTTGCTGGTTATTTTGTAACTCTTGTTGTTTTTGCTCTAATTTTTGTTCAGATTCTTTCAGTTGTTGTTCTTTTTTCTCAACAGCCTCTTTTTCTGTCGTTACAGCATGTTGATCATCTGTTTGCTTTTTCACAATATCGGTATCGTTATTTAAAATTAAACTTACAGAATATATATTATCAACAAGATCAGCGATATTTGCAGAACTTGTTAATACCTCTGTAATGATATTTGTACGAGGTTTTTCTTGCATAGATTGTAGTCGTTGTTTAATAACTTCCTGACGTGTATCTATGTTTGTTTGTAATTGCTCTATATGTTTCTTTTTTTCAGCAATTGTTTGCTGTGTTTTGCTAATTTCTTTTTTCGTATCGTTTAATTCAGCTTCGTTTTTAGTAATAGAAGTAGTTAATTCGTCGATTTTTTTTTGAAATTCCTGGATTTCTTTTTCTATTTGTTCTTTCTCAGCTGATTTATTTTGTAAGTCATTTTGTTTGCCTTCTAATTCGGATTGAATATTAGATAATTTATTTTCATTCGTTTCAGCGTATACGGGTGAAAGTAACGGGGAAACGAAAATCGTTCCAGCTGCTAAAACACTAAATGCTGCAAATTTCTTTTTCATTGTTGTCTTGCTCCTTTCCCTATGAATGTATATATCATAAGAAGAAGAAGGGTGTCTATCGTTGTAATCATAATGTAAAGAAAACTTTATAAATTTGCTAAGTTTTGTCGGAATTTAGTATCTTTTCGTAGTGTTTGTCATAAAGTGAAATTTTAGCATGCATACAAAAATGCACCATTTTCTATTTTGTTCTAAAAAAAACATGGAAAATGATGGAGTTTTCGATGGTGAAACATTACTTTAAAAACCTTTAAATCACTAGTGAGGGATCGTTCTCATGTTAGGTTTTCTCACATGGGTTTTATTTTTGTCAAGAAAATTATTTGTATTCGGGCAAACTTATTATGTTGTCAGATTTTAAATTTTGATTTATGATTTTTAACAGGGACAAAATGTAGTGAATTGTCGAATAATATGTAATACTCTTAATTTCAAGTTTTATAGAGATAGAATGAGAGATAGAGTGACACATCGAAGAGGGGGTTACCACAAGTATGAAAAGAATAGGACTTGCATGGCAAATTTTAATAGGACTTGCGCTTGGTATTGCAGTTGGGGCGATTTTCTTTGGCAATCCGGCAGTGGTTGATTATTTAAAACCAATTGGTGATATTTTCATTCGATTAATTAAGATGATCGTTGTACCAATTGTTGTAGCAAGTATCGTTGTTGGTGTTGCTGGTGTTGGCGATGTTAAGAAGTTAGGCCGACTAGGCGGAAAAACAATTCTTTACTTTGAAATTATTACAACGATTGCAATTGCTGTTGGTCTATTAATAGCGAACATTTTCCAACCTGGAAAAGGCGTTGATATGGATAAATTAACAAAGACTGATATTTCTAAATATGCAGAAACAACAGCTCAAGTACAAAGTCATTCGTTCGCGGATACGTTTGTAAATATTGTTCCGACGAACATTATGAAATCATTGGCTGAAGGTGATATGCTTGCTATTATCTTCTTCTCAGTATTATTTGGTTTAGGTGTAGCAGCGATTGGTGAGCGTGGTAAACCAGTTCTACAATTTTTCCAAGGTGTAGCTGACGCAATGTTTTATGTAACGAACCAAGTTATGAAATTTGCACCATTTGGTGTATTCGCATTAATTGGTGTTACAGTTTCTACATTCGGATTAGCTTCATTAATTCCATTGGGGAAATTACTCATTGTAGTATATGGGGCAATGATATTCTTCGTTGTGGTCGTATTAGGGCTTACAGCGAAAATCTTTGGAATAAACATTTTCGAATTCTTTAAGATTTTAAAAGACGAGCTGATCTTAGCGTATTCTACAGCAAGTTCAGAAACGGTTTTACCGAAAATTATGGAGAAAATGGAGAAATTCGGTTGTCCGAAAGCAATTACATCTTTCGTTATTCCAACAGGTTATTCATTTAACTTAGATGGATCAACGTTATATCAAGCAATTGCGGCAATTTTCTTAGCGCAAATGTACGGTATTGAATTATCCATTACACAACAAATTACGTTATTACTTGTTTTAATGGTTACATCAAAAGGTATCGCGGGTGTACCGGGCGTATCATTCGTTGTATTATTAGCAACACTTGGTACAGTAGGTATTCCAGCTGAAGGTTTAGCGTTTATTGCAGGTATTGACCGTATTCTTGATATGGCTCGTACAGCAGTTAACGTTGTAGGTAACTCTTTAGCGGCTGTAGTTATGTCTAAGTGGGAAGGTCAATATGACGCTGAAAAAGGACAAGCCTATTTAAAAGAGATATCTGAAAAGGGTCAAGCAGCTTAATTATAATATGAACAAGCTCTCACATAATATGTGGGGGCTTTTCTATATATAGAAGAGGAGCGGACGTAATGAAACGTAAATATGGTGACGGTTCTTCGTGGAAGCGACTAATAGAGAAGGATTATAGGGTTAAGCAAGTAGAGGATGGAATGTTAGGAATACTGGACATGAAAAAGGTGAGAGAACATAGTCATAAAGAATACAACGGTAAAAATCTTTGCATTGCAGGTGATGGGTATACATGGATGCAATATTTTATAAACGGCAAAAACTTTGCAATTACAGCTATGTTAGATGATCAGCAAAAATTAGTGCAATATTATATCGATGTGACGAAAGAATATAAAATAGACGAGCGTGGTTTACCTTATTTTGATGATTTATATTTAGATGTCGTATTGTTACCAAACGGTGAGATTTATGTATTAGATGAAGATGAGTTAGAGGATGCTTATAGAATGGACGATGTTAAGAAGGAAGAATATGAATTAGCTTGGCATACAACGAAGTGGATTATATCAGCGATAAAAAATGGAGAATTTTATTGGATCTCAGTATTGGATGAAGAAATTGAAAAGTTAAAATGATTGATGTATTCATATTTTTGTATAATTACCAAAAAAATCTATACAAAAAATAATTGACTTTTGTTTTGTAAGCGAGTAAAGTTAGGAAAGAAATTATTATTAAAAAATAAATATGAAACCTTCTTATAAAGAGAGGCGGAGGGACTGGCCCTACGATGCCTCGGCAGCGGACTCGATTTCAGAGTGCTGTGCCAAATCCAGCAAGCATGTGCTTGAAAGATGAGAAGAGTGTTTCTTATAGATGTATAAGACCTCTTCTCATCGGAAGAGGTCTTTTGTTATTCACTAGAAAAGGTTGAAAACTAGGGAGAGATGATACTTTGAAAGAAACGAGAGGAAATGGTTTAGCGTTATTACCACTTGGAATATTTTTGGCGCTATTTATTGGTTCTGGAATTATTACAGGTGATTTCTATAAATTGCCGATACTTGTAGCAATTTCAATTGCTGTAGGAATTGCTTTAGTGATGAATCGTAAAGAAAGCTTTAATGTGAAAGTAGAACGATTTGCTAAAGGTGCAGGAAATCCGGATATTATGATTATGGTATTAATTTTTGTACTTGCAGGGGCGTTTTCTGAAACAGCAAAAGGAATGGGCGGAGTTGATTCAACTGTTAATTTAGCGCTATCTATTTTGCCACCAGGATTTATCGTTGCTGGAATTTTTGTTATAGGGGCATTTATTTCATTAGCGATGGGAACTTCAATGGGAACAATTGCAGCACTAGCACCAATTGCTGTAGGTATTAGTGGGCAAACTGATATCTCAATTGCACTTGCGATGGCTACTGTTGTGGGCGGAGCGATGTTTGGTGATAATTTATCATTTATTTCAGATACAACAATTGCTGCTGTTCGTTCACAAGGAACAGAAATGAAAGATAAGTTTAAAACGAACTTTTTAATTGTATTACCAGCTGCTATTATTACAATTATACTATTAGTAATAATTACTTTAGGAAGTGATACACAAGTTAAAGCCCATAGTTTTGACTGGATAAAGATTTTACCGTATGCAGGAGTACTTATTACCGCGCTACTTGGCTGGAATGTACTTATTGTGTTAACTGGTGGAACTGTATTATCTGGCGCTATCGGTCTTATAGATGGAAGTTACACGTTGGAGAGTTTCTTTAAAAGTGTAACGACTGGAATGGGCGGTATGATGGAGTTAGTATTACTTGCCATTTTAATCGGTGGTATGGTTGAACTGATCCAATATAATGGTGGTATTCAATATTTAATGAATCTTTTAACGCGTAATATTCGTTCGAAAAAAGGAGCAGAGTTCGGTATTGCTGGCTTAGTGAGTATGACGAATATGTGTACAGCAAACAATACAATCTCTATCATTTTTACAGGTCCGCTTGCGAAAAATATTGCAGATCAGTATGAAATTGATCCCCGTAAATCAGCGAGTGTACTGGATCTTTTCTCTTGCTGTGTACAAGGGTTAATCCCATATGGTGCTCAAATGTTAACAGCGGCAGGATTTGCTGCGTTATCTCCGGTCGAATTGTTACCATATGCATTTTATCCAATTTTAGTTGGAGTATGTGGAATCATTTCTATATTAATTGGTTTCCCGAGGTTTTCTAAAGTGGCGGAAAAAAAAGAGTATCATAAAACTGCATAACATAAAGAGACATTTATTATTAGCAGTTGAAAACGCTCGGAGAACATTCTCTGAGCGTTTTTTATTATTTATAAATCCTTTTTCAAATAGTAGTGCTTATAATCTCTTCCTACGTTATCGAGGATACCATACTCTTTATAACCGTATTTTTTATAGAAATCTAATGCTTGAAAGCTTAAAGTGTCAACTTTTATAAAATCACAATTTCTTTCTAAAGCGATTTTTTCTACTTCTAATAACAGTTTAGTTCCATACCCTAATGCACGTATATCTTCATCCATGATAAAAGAGTGAATCTCTAACCAATTCCAACAGACTTCACCTAATATCCCCCCGCGTATTTTACCATTTTCATCTTTAAGAAATAAATGAATCTCTAAGTATCTGTCTCTTAAATCAGATGGAAAGTGCTTTAAATTATATTCATAAAGCTGATTGTTTATATAGTTTTTAGCGGCGGTATTGATTTCTTTCGTAATGTGTAAATTCATGATATATCCCCTTTAATTTAAATATAGCTTTCTGATTTATTTTAACATAATTTTCTTAATATTTTTTTAATGTAATTTAATAAAAGTTTGTACGTATTGCTAATTTTTTGGACGCGCAAGTTGAGATTCTCATCCGTTATTGAATAAGAATTTTTCTGTATCTATACGCATCGCATACATGTTCGTTTTGCAAAAGGCTGAATGCAACTCGGTCTTAAGTCTGAGTCGAAAACAGTTCTTAAGCTCGTTATGGAAATATGAAAAAATAGTTAAGATAAGAGTATCAAATCGAAGGGAGGCAAGCACAAGATGAAACAATTTCTAGCGTTTATCGCAGCCGGTATTTTGGCTTTAATTGCTCTTGGTAGTCTTGCTGGTATTGTAGGATTCGCCATTGGAGCAGGAGTTGTGTACTGGAGCTATAAATCATTTGTGCGAGCTAAATCATTCTTTGGAAAGTTAGCTTGGGGTATTGTTGGTTTAATCGGATTGTCCATTGCACTTTCTCATTCCCCAGCATTAATCGGTATCGCAGCATTAGTAGTTTTATACTACGGTTACCGTGAGTGGAAAAAAGAAAAAAATGTAGTTGTTGATGCTGCTCCAGAAAGTTCTAAACCATATAGCAACTTTGAAGATGAGTGGAACAAGTTAATGAAAAACTAATATAAAATGAATCAAATCAAATCAAATCAAATCAAATTATAAAGTAGAAGAGAGGAAGATTATAATGAAACAATCTTTATTCGGACGTGTACGTGATGCAATTTTAGCTGATTTTCATAATGTGTTAGATGAGAAAGAAAGAAAAAATCCAATTGCTATGTTAAACCAATATTTACGCGACAGTGAGCGTGAAATAACAAAAATTGAGAAGTTAATTCAGCGTCATAAAACATTAAAATCTAACTTTGCTCGTGAGCTTGAGCAAGCACGTTATTTCGTTAGTAAAAGATCAAAGCAAGCTATCATCGCACAAGAAGCAGGCGAATTACAATTGCATGAACGCGCATTAGAAGAAGTAGCGTATTATGAAGGGCAAGTAACTCGCTTAGAAGAAATGTATGCTGGCGTTGTAGAGCAAATTGATGAGTTAGAGCGTCGTCTTTCAGAAATGAAAAATAAATTAAAAGAAATGAACGCAAAGCGTATGGAATTAATGGCACGTGAAAATATGGCGCATGCAAACCGCCGTATGAATACTGCTATTCATAAAATGGATGAAAATAATCCGTTCTTACGATTCGAAGAAATTGAAGATCACATTCGTGACATAGAGCTGCGTATAAATGAGGAGCATGAGCGTGATACATTTGATATGAAAATTGCAAAACTAGAGCGTGAAATGAAAGAGAAAAATGAAGTATCGTTGACGAAAGAAGTAACAAAATAATTGTAGTATATAATAAAACAGGCTTATGATATAGTGATAGAAGAAAAGGTGTTGGAAAGCAATGCCTTTTCTTCTATGTATATGTGACAAGGAGGGGGGGAGCTGAAATGAAGAAGCAATTTTCAAAAACACAATTAATGGGGATGCTCCTCATCATATTTGGATTCGGTCTTTTTCTTGATATGATACTTGGACATTTTGAACCAGGTGGTCTAATTTTTGCATTTATTATGATTATGTTTGGAAGACATTATCGAAAGAAGAACCGTTATGTAAGAGGGAATGTATTTTTATTTGTCGGTGGTATTGTATTCTTATTCTTCTTATTTTCATCAGCAGCATTCGTACTTGTTGTGTTTGCTTGTTTAGCTTTAATTGGTTATCAACTTATCCAACAAGGACATCAGCAAAAAGCAATGAAAGTTGAAATTAAAGAAAAGGGATATATAGATGAAGAAAAACAAATATATCGTACAGAACCGTATATAAAAAATATGTTTGTAGGTAATGTCCGGATGATGGATCATATTTATGAACTTGAGGATATTAACGTCCAATATGGTGCTTGTGATGTTGAAATTGATTTAACAACTGCGATGATTCCAGAGGGAGAAACGGTAATTGTTATTCGGGGAGTCGTTGGTAATATTCGTTTATATGTGCCGTATGATATTGAATTGTCTTTAAATCATTCTGTTATTGTTGGGCGCGTGCTCTTGCCAGGACACGAAGAAACTGGATTTAACCGTAATGTTACGTTTAGAACAGAACAGTATAAAGAAGCTCCTCGTCGTATTAAAATTATTTCTTCGCTTGTCGTAGGCGATACGGAAGTGAGGAAAGTATAATGAAAAAACAAAGGAATATTTCATGGATGTATATTCGTTATTCTATGTTATCTTCTGTAAGTATCGCACTTATTTGTACGATTGTTTATGTATGGAAAAGTGAGCAACAAGTTTATGATATATTATGGAAAGAATCCATCGCTTCTGTTCCAATTGGCTTGTTTATTATGAGTACCAGTCTCCTTATCGGAGGAATTGTAGGGTATGCAATCGGTTATTATATAGAGCAGCGTATACAAGGATTAAATACTTTTCTGTTCGAAGTAGAACGAGGGAATTTTCCAAGTGATGTTTCATTTACTGCGGACGATGAATTTCATGAAGTGGAACGAAAAGTAATTGGTCTTGCTCGTCGCTTAGAAGAGCAAGCTGGGCTATTTCAAAAAGTAACGAATGAACGAGCCCATTGGAATGAAGAGATGAGACAAGAAGCGATTTCTCAAGAAAGGCATCGATTAGCGAGAGAGCTGCATGATTCTGTAAGTCAGCAGCTTTTTGCAATGTCGATGATGATGTCAGCCATTAATGAACAAGTAGCTGAAATTCCAGACACAACGAAAAAACAGTTGCAGCTTGTTGAGAATATGGTTGTAAATGCACAATCAGAAATGAGAGCATTGCTCCTTCATTTACGCCCAGTGCAGTTAGAAGGTAAGAAACTAACTGAGGGTATAGAAGAATTATTAACAGAACTGTCTAGAAAGCAACATATGAAAATTGAATGGTTAATTGAACCGATTCAATTAAAAAAAGGTGTAGAGGATCATTTATTCCGTATTGTACAAGAGGCGCTGTCTAATACTTTACGGCATGCGAAGGCAAAGAAAACCGAAGTACGCCTTCGTAAAATTGATCAATATGCGATTTTGAAAATTATTGATGATGGTGTTGGTTTTAAAGTTGGAGTTAATAAGGCAGGTTCATACGGCTTAAGGTCAATGCAAGAGCGAGTTCATGAAATTGGTGGTACATTAAAAGTTCTTAGTTTTCCGAATAAAGGTACGCAAATAGAAGTGAAAGTACCGATTATGATTGAGAGAGGGGGAGAATCATGATAAAAGTATTACTAGTTGATGATCATGAAATGGTTCGAATGGGTGTATCAACATATTTATCAACGCAGCCAGATATTGAAGTAGTTGGAGAAGCTGAAAATGGAAGAAAAGGTTCAGAGTTAGCTTTGCAATTAAGACCGGATATTATTTTAATGGACCTTGTTATGGATGAGATGGACGGGGTTGAAGCAACACGTGCTATTATTCAAGAATGGCCAGAAGCGAAAATTGTAGTTGTAACGAGCTTTTTAGATGATGAAAAGTTGTATCCTGTTATTGAGGCGGGAGCGACAAGTTATTTATTAAAAACATCAAGAGCGAGTGATATTGCAGACGCTGTACGAGCTACTTATGCTGGGGAAACGGTATTAGAGCCGAAAGTTACTGGCAAAATGATGTCTCGTATGCGTCAGAAGAAAGAACAACCTTTGCATGAGGAGTTAACAGAAAGAGAGTCTGAAATTTTGTTATTAATTGCAGAGGGGAAAAGTAATCAAGAGATTGCAGATGAGTTGTTTATTGCCCTTAAAACAGTAAAGACACATGTGAGTAATATATTAAATAAGCTAAATGTAAGTGACCGGACACAGGCGGTTATTTATGCGTTTAGACACCAATTGACGAAATAAGAAGGAAGCTTTGACTATATATGGTCAAAGCTTTTTGTTGACGGTCATTTATGTAAGCGTTATCATTAAGGTGTTAACAGTACATACAAAGGGGAGAGAGTGTATGTTAGTTCAAACGATATTTGGAATGGATGAAACGAAAAAATTAGGTAACTATGTGAATGCGTTGCAAGCACTTTGTGGACAATATGATATTGAAACAGATCGTATTGCAATTATTGAGGCAACAGAAGAATATTATTTATTTCTAGTGAAGCAAGAAGATTGCTATGATGTTGTAAAAGTAGAAACAGTGGATACAAATATTGATTACTATACGAAAGCTTATAAAGTAAGTAGCTTTAATCATACTTCTTATCAAATGTAAAAAACTCCCGAAATGGGAGTTTTTTTATGATGCTTTCGATTCAGGTGAATGGTCCGTTAATGGTACTGCTTTTGCACCACTTAATTTTGCGATGGCAAAACCGATAATAGCCCCAACTAATGCTGGTACTAACCAGCCAATTCCTTCATTATATAATGGAATAAACTCGAAATAAGATGTGATAAATGAAACAGGAATATTCCCTTGTTTTAATCCGTCAAAAACGCTAACAACTGCTGTTCCAATTAAAGCACATACATAAACAGATCGATAGCCACCGAAATATTTATGAAGTAATGATAATAACACGAGTACAATTGCAACTGGATATACAACAAGTAAAATAGGAACAGAGATTGCAATAATTTTTGTTAAACCTAAATTGGCAACTAATAATCCTAACAAGCAAATGACGCTTGCTAACGTTTTGTATGAAAATTTTGTCAATAATGTTGAGAAGTATTGACTGCATGCAGATACAAGTCCAACGCATGTTGTTAAGCAAGCGAGTGTAACGATAAGAGATAACAGAATTAGACCATATGGACCGAATAATTGTTGTACGATAACGGTAAGTAGCTGTCCTCCATTGTTTGCGTATCCAAGAGAGACACTAGTTGTACCGAGCCAGCCAAGTGCACCATATACAAGTACGAGGCCGGTAGCGGCAATAAGTCCTGCTTTTGTTGTTGCGATGGCAATTGATTTACGGTCATTCACACCTTTTGAGCGAATTGCATTTACAACGATAATCCCAAATGCAAGTGCTGAAATGGTATCCATCGTTAAGTATCCTTCCATAAAACCTTTGAAAATTGGAGAAGTTTGATACTCTTGCATGGCTGGTCCAGATTGCCCGAGGGGTGTAAATACACTCTTAACGAATAATAAGAAAATAGAGAGTAATAAAATAGGTGTTAATACACTTCCGATACGATCGACGAGCTTAGAAGGGTTTAAACTAAGCCAAAATACGATAGCAAAGAAGATGACTGTGTATAAAAATAGGGCTAGGCTGCTAGAGCGAATAGATTCTGGTAAGAAAGAACTAACTCCCATTTCATAAGCGACATTAGCAACACGTGGGATGCCCATAGATGGACCGATTGCAATGTATACAACTACTGTAAAGAATATTCCGAATGATGGGTGAACATGACTTGCAAGTTGTTGCATTCCATTTCCTGATAGAGAAATGGCGATAACAGTAAGTAGCGGTAAGCCGACTCCTGTTAGTAAAAAACCAATCATTGCTGGCCAAAAGTTTTCACCAGCATTTTGTCCAAGCATTGGAGGGAAAATTAAATTACCTGCTCCAAAAAATAAAGAAAATAGCATAAGACCTGTGAAAAAAATATGTTTTTTTGATACAGTGTTCATTGTTTTTTTTCCTCCTTTTTTGTAAATTCATTGTAAGAACACAAAAAACTCGTCCCTTAAGAAAGGGACGAGTTATATTTACCCGCGATACCACCCTAATTTATACATATAGAAATATATCTATATGTATACGGCTTTACAACGTACAACATGATACGTGTTCCTTGTAACGGGGGACGACCGGTAAGAACTTACTTCAGCATTCGGTTCTACTTCTCGGAGATGATTTTCGGTTGCGAACTGAGCATTGGCTTTCAGCAAAATACCAACTCTCTGGGGAACAGCTCTATAACATACTCGTTCTCGTCAATGAATTTTTATTCAAGTATTCTGACAACATTTTCACATGTTTTTTTTAGAAAGTCAACATATTTTTTGGGGAATACCCTTTCCTGTAGAAATATAGCTGAGAATATAAGGGTTAATGCTGTTTGTAAAAATGCTGTAAAACATTATAGAGAATTGTAAAGTTTATGGAGAAAATCGATATTTATAGGAGTAAGGGAGGATTTGTTTGAATTTGCAGAGAATAATACAACAATCCACTTGCTGGAAAGAACAAACCAAAAGAGGTGACTGAAATGCTTGCGATGGGAGTATTATTTGGCATTATTGCTATAATTGGTTTTATGTGGTTATATTATTCGCGTTCGTTTAAACAAGCAGAAGTTTTACTCTTTCAAAAAGGTAGTTTGTTGACAAATCAGTCTAGATATTTAGTATGTCCGAAGTGTGGAAGTGCACAGGCCAGGAGTGGAGGATATCAAGAGTGTTGCAAAATTAGATTATGAAAGAAGGAAGCCTCACATTATTTTGTGAGGCTTCCTCCCTTACAATTTCAGGGCGCTCCAAATGGTCCAACGATCTCTTTCGATGATAGGAGAGACGTTTTGTAATGCCGTTTGGATATGATGTAGAAGTTGAGAAAGTTCATGATCTGTTAATTCATATAGAATGGATCGTCCGGTTCGAGGAGATAAATCTTGCAGCAATGCTTCTACAGAATCATGTGTTTTTCGTACTTCCCATTGTGTTTGTATGGGGAACACTTGAAGAGAATATTTTTGTAATTCTTGCTGTATAGTAGTGGTTTTTGGTCTTCTTTTTGATTCTATTTCAATGAGTTTTGGAAATACAGAGAAAAAGTATCCACGAATGTGTTCAGGACTTCCTGGAATTGTACAATCTTCAATAGTTCGGTCTTGTAAAATAAGTATACCGTCTTTTTTTAATATACGAGAAGCCTCTCGTATAAATGTAGGAATATCTTGTAAATGATGGATGACTGCGCGAGAAATGACAAGGTCGAAAGATTCGTTAGGATATGGAATGTTATGCGCATCACCGTGAATGAATGAAATGTTTGGGAAGGCATTACAATTTTCTTTTGCAGCTTGTAATATTTCTTTTGAAAAATCAAGCCCAACAACATTTTTGGCTCCCATAAGAGCAAGTTCTTTCGTATAAATGCCTCCACCACAACCTATATCAATTACTTGTTTGTTTTGTACATCTACAATATTGTTTATTGTTTCCTGCCATGAAATATGTGCGTTACGATTTGCATACGTATACTTATTATTTGCATCATGAAAATTAATGGACATTGTAAAATCCTCCCTTCAGTGTATAGTATAGCTCATTCTATATAATGTAACGTTTTTGTTTTATGCATGAGGATTATAAGAATATCTTATTGGAAAGGAGAATCGATTTGAAAGCGAAATATTTAATGTTTTTATGTGTTATTTTACTCGCGTCGTGTGGTCAAGCCGAGCAAAAGAAGGAATCGAAACAAGTAGAGGAGACAGTGAATGAAGTGAAAGAACCATTACAAATAACTGTTATACAAAAAGGTAAAGAAGAAAAAAATTTAAAGAAAATGGATGCGGAGTTGGTGGTGGATATTATAAACAAAGCGGAAAAACAAGAAGTAACGGGTAGTTTTGGTGAACCGGAATATGAAATACAAATTAGTAGAGATGGAAAAAAAGAAACATATTATGCATGGTTAAGAGGAGAAGACCGCCGAGGATGGGTGCAATATAAGAAAGATATGTATATGCTGAACGAAAAAGATACGGAAAAACTTTTGGCTATATTTCCAAAGATTCCAGAACAAAAAGAAGATGAGATGCAAGTAGGGCCTTTAACGGAAATAACGAAAAAAGATTTGCAGATTACCGCGTTTCATATTAAAGCAGGCGATCAAAAAATAAATTATACGGTACGTTATACGATTTCACAATCACTATATAATAAGTTAGCAAAGGAACAAGAATATTATTTGCAATTGATTTTCCCGGAAAAGATTCAAAAATTAATTGGAGCAAAAGAGAGTGAAATGATTTCAGCTGAAAAAGTAAAGGAAGGGTATAAACAGTATGAATTGAATGTTACTGTTCCGATAAAAGATGCTTCAGAATCACAATTAAAAGCACTAGAAACCTATTATGATAATTACGATTTACAAATATTAAATAGTAAGAAAGAAAAAGTAGGAGCATTTCAAAACATTATTCAAATTGTTAAAGAGTATGGTGAAAAAATGAATTTACAAAGATAAAGTGAAACTTTAATCAGTGGGGGGCATCCACCGCTGATTATTAGCACGACTCCCACCTAACTTCTTTGCTCCAGCCGAATTTTGAGGTGGGATTCTTATTGCCTGCAAATAGCGGGCAGTAAGAATCATAAAGTCTATATGGCCTTTCCTAGGAAATGATAATAGAGGGGAAAGATCCCCTCTATTATTTTGCTTTTGCAGATGGCTCATTCATTGATTTTCGTGTAATTAGAAAGGAAATCATAAGAGCAGAAAGAATAATAAGGGCTATAAATAAGTGATTTGGCAACCAATCTAATAATAATACGTAACTGACGGTATAAAAAATAAGAGTTGAAGCTAAAAACGATAGAGCGCCTATCATAAGAGATTGTAATTTCATTTGTATTTACCTCCTTTTATTTTTATTTTTGGCTAAAAATGGATGAAATAAACATTATTTCTAACAATAGAAAAAAATATGTCATAATAGAGAAAAGAATAAGTTTTGATGAGTGTATATGGCTCAGTAAAGCGAGATAAAGGAGAGGAATATGAAAAATAATAAAAAAGGGTTATGGGGAATTATTGTTGCAATAGGGTTATTTTTACTATCCAAGTTAAAATGGGTATTTGCAATTTTTAAGTTAGCAAAATTTTCAACAGTATTTAGTATGTTTTTATCGCTTGGTGCATACGCAGTCATATATGGTTGGAAGTTTGGGGTAGCACTCGTGTATTTATTGTTTGTACATGAGATGGGGCATTTATGGGCAGCGAGAAAGAAAGGTATACCAACATCGCCAGCAATCTTCATACCATTTATGGGAGCTCTTATTGGGATGAAAGAGATGCCGAAAAATGCAAAAGATGAAGCTTACATCGCCTATATGGGACCTCTTTTTGGATTGCTTTCATTTTTACCCGCGATCCCACTGTATATAATAACGAAAGAGCCGTTTTGGGCGCTTATTATTTTACTTGGAAGTATGATTAATTTCTTTAATTTAATTCCAGTTTCACCGCTAGATGGCGGCCGAATCATTTCAGTTGTAAGTACTAAAATTTGGGGAGCCGGGCTTGTTTTACTGCTAGGCTATTCAATTTACTTTAAAAGTATTTTGGGAGGATTTATTGTTATTATCGGCTGTATGGAATTATATAGAGTAATAAAGAGAGATGAGCCGATTAAGGAATTAGGATATAAAATCGATGGAATGAAAGAATATGTTGCTAGGCTTGAAGAGGAATTAAAAGAAACTGGTGCGGTGCATCGAACGATTTATATGATTCACCATGAGATGAATGTATTAAGACAAAGAGAACGTGAAAAAGAATTAAAAACAGGAGAACTTCAAAAGATTGAAGTGCTAGAGTACCTTTTACCAAAATTTGAGCCACTTGATTATGTCCCATATGAAGATGAAAAAGAAATGCATACAATTCATATAAGAGAAGCATTTGAAATGTCAGAAAGAAAATTAAATGAATGGGAAACAGAAAAGGAACAACAAGAAAATTATTATAAAGTCGATACGAAAACGAAATGGACAGTATTTGCTTGTTATATCGGATTAATGGCTATACTCGGTTATACCGCTTATGAAGGTTATATTGTTTTACAAGAGCATTTACCAAGGAGAAGTTTGTAGAAAAATAGTGTCGAAATGAAAAGAAGGATTTAAACAGGAATTACATTTCTACGAGAGAATGTTACAAATGTAACAGTACATTGTAATATTCATAGTAGAAAAGGGGTTCTGTATATGAAGAAATTGTTAAGTGTATTGGTAACTATTACTGTGATGGCAATAGCGAGCTATAGTCTTATGAAAGTACTATTATATTATGCGAATAAGTCTGCTGGAGTAAATACAGTAGTACAAATAGAAGAGGTGCAAGAGAAGAAGAAGACACTCGATTTTGTTCGTACGACACATGAAAGTTATAATAATTTCTTGAATTATGGTAAGGCAGAGAAATATACAGATGGGGATTGGAAACATTTTAAACAATGGTTTCAAGAGCAAGAAGCCTCTTTAAAAAATATACATAAAGAAATAAAAAATGAAAAAATAAAGCGCGATGTGAATAGAAGTTATGAAATTGTAAAAAAAGGTGTGGAGCTTCAGAATATGGAGTATGTAATCTATGCTCATCGCGTATATCATGACTTGGATATACGCATAAATAAATATAAAGGTGAAACGAATATATGGGGGTATACAGAGTTTGGAAACGGGCAGAATATAAAAGTAATTGAACAAGCGATACAAGCAAAGTAGTAAGCTAGCTAGAATTCTAGTTAGCTTATTTTCTTTGAGGACGATTGGTGAGGGAGGGGGTATGGAAGACCTCCGTACATTAAAATTTTACGATATATGTGCATTGTTCATATATTTTTCACAAAAACAACGTGTTAATAGTGATTAAAATCACAATATGTATTATACAATTCAGTTAAACTAAAAACAGTTAAGGAAATAGAGGAGTGGGATACAATGTTAAGTGCAAAAACAATTGAAATAGTAAAGTCAACAGTACCATTATTACAAGAAAAAGGCGTTGAAATTACAACGAGATTTTATCAAATTTTATTTTCTGAACATCCGGAGTTATTGAATATTTTTAACCATACGAATCAGAAAAAGGGAAGACAACAACAAGCGTTAGCAAATGCTGTATATGCAGCTGCAATGTACATTGATAATTTAGAAGCTATTATTCCAGTTGTAAAACAAATCGGTCATAAGCATAGAAGTTTAGGTATTAAAGCAGAGCATTATCCAATAGTAGGTACATGCTTACTACGAGCGATTAAAGAGGTCGCAGGCGCACCTGATGAAGTTTTAAATGCATGGGGAGAAGCGTATGGCGTCATTGCTGATGCATTCATTAGCATTGAAGCGGATATGTATGAAGAAGCTGCACATAAAGAAGGTGGATGGAAAGATTTCCGCAACTTTGTGATTGTTAAAAAAGTGAAGGAAAGCGACGTTATTACATCATTTTATTTAAAACCTGAAGATGGCGGGAAAGTTTCTTCATTCATCCCAGGACAATATGTAACGATTCAAATAAATATTGAAGGTGAAACATATACGCATAATCGTCAATATAGCTTATCTGATGCTCCTGGAAAAGGATATTATCGTATTAGTGTAAAGAAAGAAAAAGGTGTAGATACACCAGATGGTAAAGTATCTAATTACTTACATGATCATGTAGGGGAAGGAGATGTCTTACCAGTAAGTGCACCAGCGGGAGATTTCGTATTAAATATGGAGTCAACATTACCTGTTGTACTAATTAGTGGTGGAGTAGGTATTACACCGATGATGAGTATGTTAAATACGTTAATTGAACAAGAATCAAAGCGTAATGTATGCTTTGTTCATGCGGCGATAAATAGTAATACACATGCGATGAAAGAGCATGTTGAGACAGTAGAAAAAGAGTATGAACAAGTTAAAGCATATACTTGCTATTCTTCACCGACAGAGCAAGATGTGGAAATGAAGAATTTTGATAAAGAAGGATTCATTGAACGTGAATGGTTACAAACTATTATTCCAACGACTGAAGCAGAATTTTATTTCTGCGGTCCAGTACCATTTATGAAACATATAAATGCTGCATTAATTGATTTGGGTGTTAAACAAGAGAACATTCATTATGAATTTTTCGGTCCCGCAGCAAGCTTACAATAGATTAAATTTGCACAAGCGAAAAACGAGGTATTATTTTACCTCGTTTTTGCTTGTTCTCTTAATAATCGATTTACTGTTTCGCGGCGTACACCTATGAGCTGCCCAATTTCAGTTTGTGTTAATATTTCATAAATAGGGATGTCACCTAAATATAAAGTGAACCACTCTTGTAAACGATGAAGGCGCTCTTTAGGAGAGACAGTTGTCAATTGATCGATACGCTGTTGCATCATTCGTAACTTCGATTGTAATTGCATCGCGATATTTGCATATGATGCAGGATTTGCTTGAAGTTGATCGTACCATTCATTACTAATTATAGGCTCAACTTCTGTTTTCATTAAAGCGATAGCTGTACCGTGATATTCCTTCGGTGAAATTAAAGAATGGTGAGGTATCGTTTCACCAGGAACGATAATATTAAATAAAAATGGTGTTCCGTTTTCTTCTAATCGAATAACTTTTAATAAACCTGTTTTTATAAAGTATAAAGGACCGTCCTCACCTTGACGGAATAATATATCTCCCTTATGTAGAATCAATGTTAGCCCCCCATTAAAATATTTCTATTTCTTATATTTTAGCGTATATGTATAAAGATAATATGCTTTTTAAACAGTAATTTCATTGACGAAATGTATGCTATTACAGTAGTATACTATTTAGTGTGTAATAGTACTAGCAATGAATACGCTGTAGGGGGTTTAGTATATTGTTAGATGCGATGAAGATGACGGATATGAGAATTCCGGCGAATGCTATCATTCATGTAGAAGAGATGAAAGGTGGAGTCGTTTTATCCGTTGAAATAGACGGCCAAATTATTTATACGATGGCTTATGATGAAGAAACAGATAGTTATGCTGAATTATATGATCGAAACGATAAGAGGGCGTGCCAAGTACATGAAGACTTTATGGGATGGTCACTTCTTCACTAAAAAGATGTCAATATGACATCTTTTTTTATTGAATCGATAGATTATACAAAGAAATGAAATATAAGGATAAAATTTGTAATAAATGATTTTGCATTGTTAGCACTTTGTAACTGTAAGATAACTGTTTTTTCGCTATCATAAGGATAACAGTCATAGCTATAGGAGTGATCAACTTGAAGAAAGTACATATTTCAAATTTTATGCTATTAAGTGTTTGTTTAGTTTTATTTGTTTTCCTAGGAGCCTTTTTATATTCATGTGTATAAGAAAAAACGCATTCTAGAAAGAACGCGTTATAAAAATGAAGTAATGATTAATCTAGTTCCAAGAATAATTAATGTGATACGTAATAAATTAATTACTGCATTACCGCTTAATTTCGTGTTAATATAAGCCCCGATTTTTCCGCCAATCCATGCACCAGGAATAAGAATTAATGCATAAGCCCAGCTGACATTTCCTAGAGAGATGTGAGTTAAAGAACTTACAATTGCTGAGAGAAATACGATAAACATTGAAGTTGCTACAGCAATGTGTGCTGGGAACGCAAAAAGAAGCATCATCGCTGGCACAAGTAAGGCGCCACCACCGATTCCGAATAATCCGGATATAAATCCAACTATAAAGGCAATAAAGATAGCGAGAAATGGTGGGAATTGATAGTCTATAGTATTTCCTTCGTTATCTGTAAAAGATCGCTTAATTACAGTCATATTTGATAGGGAAAGAGGTTTCAATTTGTCTCGTAGTATAAGAAGAATGGAGACGAATATAAGAAAAATCCCAAAGTATAAAGAAAATGTATCTTGGTTTAAAAATTTGTTTGCCCATGATCCGATAATACCACCAGGGCCACTCCCGATAAATAAAATAAGTCCACTTTTATAATCTACTCGTTTATGTTTCATATAAGTAAGGGTAGAAGACAGCCCTGTAAAAACGACTGTTACCATTGAAGTTCCTACTGCGAGTTGTGGTGATAAACTGTGTAATCCAATTAATAACGGAACGATAATAATTCCGCCTCCAAGCCCGACTAGGCTCCCGACTGTCCCAGCGATTAATCCGATGAAAAGTAACATGATGTATTCCAAAATTGCCAACTCCTCTATATAACTTATCCATCAATCATTATACACGCTTTTTAATAAAAAATAGGTTTGTTCACAAAAAAGTCGTCTTCCTTGAAAAATAAGGAAGACGACTTTTGATTAAAAGATTAAGTGTAATAAGTAGTAAAATAATGCAGCTAAAGAAGCTGAAATAGGAAGTGTAATAACCCATGTAATTAACATGCGTTTTGCAGTTCCCCATTTTACACCTTTCACACGATGTGAAGCACCAACCCCTAAAATAGAAGAAGAGATAACGTGCGTTGTACTAACCGGTAAGTGAATGAATGTTGCACCGAAAATAACAAGTGATGATGATAAATCGGCAGCTACACCATTTACAGGACGAATTTTCATAATTTGTCCACCGACAGTTTTAATAATTTTCCATCCACCGACAGAAGTACCAAGACCCATTGCGATTGCACAACATAATTGTACCCAGAACGGGATGTCGTCAGAAGTATGATAGTTATTGGCCATAAGAGCCATCGTAATGATTCCCATTGCTTTTTGTGCATCATTCGTACCATGTGTGTAAGCTTGTAATGCTGCAGTGAAGATCTGGAATATACGGAAGTTCTTGTTCGTTTTCGTTAAGTTAAAGTTTTTAAAGACCACTTTGAAAATACTATATACGATGTAACCAATAACAAAAGCGATAATCGGTGAAATGATTAAAGCTTCAAGAATTTTTATAAACCCTTTATAGTTTAATGAGCTAATACCAGCAGCAGCAATTGCTGCACCAGCGATTGCACCAATAATTGCATGCGAAGAACTACTTGGAATGCCATAGTACCAAGTGAGCAAATTCCAGACTATTGCCGCAAGCAAAGCAGCTAAAATTACAAGAGAACCATTTGGCAAGGCAAACGGGTCAACGATATCTTTTGTAATAGTTTTTGCTACACCTGTAAATGTCATCGCACCTAAAAAGTTCATAATAGCTGCCATAACAATTGCATGTCTAGGCTTTAGAGCTTTCGTTGAAACAGCCGTTGCAATAGCGTTTGCTGTATCGTGAAATCCATTGATAAAGTCAAAAGCTAAAGCGCAAATGACTACTAAAACGGTCAGTATCAAGAGTGTATCCATGATCAAACTCCTTACGCGTTCTTCATAATGATTGTTTCTAATACGTTTGCAACGCTTTGACAGCTATCAGCTACTTCTTCAAGCTCTTCGTAAATCTCTTTAAATTGAATAATCTTAATCGGATCTTTCTCACGAGAGAATAAGTGCTTAATCGCATGACGGCGAATATCATCACATTGTGACTCGTAATCCTTAATCTTAATCGCATTTGTACGAATATCGACTAATTTCTTTTTAGATAGTAATTCAACAGAGTTTGCAATTTCAATCGCACATTGATTAATTGCTTCTACAAATTTAATCATGTATTCATCAGCTTCTGTAATAGAATACATTTCGAATAGACCAGCACTATGATCTAATCCGTCTAATACATCATCCATACTCATTGCAAGCTGTAGGATGTCTTCACGTTCAATAGGAGTAATAAACGCTTTGTTTAGCTCCATAATGATTTCGTGAATGAATGAGTCACCTTTTGACTCATACTCTTTCATGCGCATAGAAAATTCTTTTAAATCGCTAGCATTTTTAATTTTATACTCCACGAAAAACTGCGCGCCTTCTTTTAAATTTTCGGAAACATTCATTAGCATTTCAGAAAATTTATCTTTCTTTGATTTAAAGACCATTATTGTTACCCCCACAAAAGTAATATATGTAAAATATATTGGCTAATCAATTCTAACAAAAAACTGTCGTTTTTTAAAACATTTTATCGAAAAGTTTACAAAAACTTAACATAACTCTCATTGTTGTATTAATAATATTAATACTGAATAGTGAATATCTTACTTGTAGAATGTCCTTTTCTTGTGAAAAGTATGAATGTGAAAGAAAAGCTTTACACTATAGGAACGACTACGTTATTATAATGAATTTAAAAGGAGGTATATTCTTCCTTTTAAAAAGAAGAGTGTAAACAAATGAAGGAAGTGAACCAATGAAATTGAAGAACACTCACTTAAAAAAAACGCTTGAGTGGTTCAATAAGAGGAAGAAACTACGCAATTCATTAATTGTATTGGGAAGTTTAGTTGCTACTCTATTTATTGTTGTAAATATAATAATTTCCATTCAAGATATATCTGAATTAAAACAAGCTGTTCCACAACCAACTTTAATTTATGATGCAAATAATGAAGTTGCGACTAAATTAGCTTCTTCTAAAACAGAAGGAGTTAAAAGGAAAGATATTCCTGATATTATGGTTCAAGCAATTGTTGCAGTAGAAGATAAGGAATTTTTTAGTCATCATGGTATTTACTATAGTGGAATCATAAGTGCTGTATTTAAGAACATTACAGCTGGTGAAGTTGTGGCAGGTGGTAGTACAATTACACAACAACTTGCAAAAAATGTATTTTTGACACAAGATCGCACATACTCACGTAAAATAAAGGAATATTTTTTAACAAAAAAAATAGAGCGTACTTATTCAAAAGATGAAATTATAGAAATGTATATGAATCAAATTTATTTTGGTGAAGGTGCTTGGGGGATAAAAAGAGCAGCTAAATCGTATTTTGATAAAGAGGTAAAAGACTTAACAATTTCAGAAGCTGCAACGATTGCAGGATTAATTAAAGCGCCATCTGCGTATTCGCCGTATAAAAATTTTAATAAATCAATTGAAAGACGTAATGTCGTATTAGGTTTAATGAAGGAGCAAGGATATATTTCTGAAGAACAATATAGTCAGGAGAAAGAATCAGGTCTTGTATTACGACGTGGTGTTGACGATAAATATAAGGGGAAATATTCTCAATACGTAGATTATATTGTTAGAGAAGCGATGGACAAGTATGAATTAACACAAAATGAAATTTTAGCAGGTGGTTATCGTATTTATACGGAACTTGACCCGAAAAAACAACAAGCGGTTGAAGATGTTGTGAATAATGATAGTTATTTTAAAGATAGTGGTTCAGATCAGCTTATGCAAACTGGAGTGGTCCTTATGAATCCAAAAACTGGCGGTGTTCCGGCTTTAGTTGGAGGTAGAGGTCCTTATCAATTTTTACAGTTTAATCATGCAACACAATTAAAAAGACAGCCAGGTTCAACGTTAAAGCCTCTTGCAGTGTATGTACCAGCATTAGAGCAAGGATATGAAGTATACGATGTATTAAAAGATGAACCGTTTAATATTAAAGAATATGCACCACAAAATAGTGATCATACGTTCCATGGTAATGTGACGATGTATGAAGCTGTGGCAAAGTCATATAATGTTTCAGCAGTTTGGCTATTAGAGCAAATAGGGTTAGATAAAGGATTGAAATCTTTAGAGCGGTTTGGTATTCCATTAGAGCCTGAAGACCATACGTATCCGATTGCTTTAGGCGGGATGCATGTAGGTACATCTCCATTTGTAATGGCCCAAGCATATAGTACATTTGCAAATGATGGTGTTCAAGTGGAGGCTCATGCAATTAGAGAAATTCAAAACGCTGAAGGTGAAACGATTGGGAAATGGTATAAGAAAGAGACACGAGTGACGAGTGAGAAAATTGCTCAAAAGATGACATATTTATTAAAAGGTGTTGTCGAAAAGGGAACAGGTGAAAAAGCGAAAGTTAATAATGTTGATACGGCGGGTAAGACAGGTACTACTCAAATTGTAAATGGTCCAAGAAATGGTGCAAAGGATTCATGGTTTGTTGGATATACGCCAGATTTAGTAGGTGCGATTTGGGTAGGATATGATAAAACTGATAGCGAGCATTATGTTCCGGGAGGGAGTCAAATTACGACGACGATGTTCCGGGATATCATGAAAAAAGCAAATGTAAATCCAGCTCAAAAAGCATTCCAGTTATCGCTAATACCTGAGGCTGACTACAAAAAACAATTGCAAACAATCGAAGAGGAAAAACGAAGAAAAGAAGAAGAGAAGCGAAGGAAAGAAGAGGAACAACAAAGAAAACAAGAGCAGCAAGAGTGGTTTGATAAAGTGAAAGAGTGGATTCCATCATTTTGGTAAAAGAAAGAGGCGAATAACGAAATTCGCCTCTTTTTCGTATGAAAAATAAAGTGAAACTTCAATCATTAGGGGGGTTATCCACCACTAATGATTAGCCCATACTAATCGGGAAATGATATTACTCGTTTAGTATAATGTTCGTACTGCCAAAGGATTGAGAATCGTATGTGATAATGATTTTGCCTTTACTAATAGGTTCGTAAGGTAATTCTTCTTCATAACTACCATTATTTTCATTATGGATAGAAAGCGTGATTTCATCAATTTCTCTATTTATATACTGATCTTTAATCGTTTCAGCAATTTGAAGTAGCGTTTCGTAACTAGAAGCTTTCGTAATAAGCATTCCTTTTATAACCTTTTTTTCATTATTTGTTGCATTGGAATAAGGGATGTTGCTTTGTTTTGTATACAAAAGCTTGTATGGAACTGTTTTTCTCTCTGCTTTTGATATAGTGGAATATTTTAGAGTTAAAAAAAATCCTACACATAAAATAATGCATACCATAAGAGCAATCCAAATGCGTATCAGTGACATAACTCTCATTTTCATCCCTCTTTCATATCTTTGACTTCACTATTTATCATACAAAATGAGGATTAAGATAGAGTAAATTTGAGGTAAAGAAACGTAAAGAAGGAGCACTTATCCTCCCAAATAAGTGCTCCTTTCTATATAAAAGGAGAAATTTAATCCACAGTCAAATGATGCATATTATTATAAATACGCTTATTTAGTGAAAATTAGTAAATTCGGAAGACAGTTAGTACAGCAGTTGTTTCACCTGTGTTTGGAATAGAGATAGTATTTGCTGTAGGTTGTACAGATATTGTTGTGCCAGCTGTTAAAGTGATAATCGTTGAGAAAGAAACCGCACTACCGATAACGTTAGTTGAAAAATTACGACTAGGTGGTTGGCCGTTAAACGAAAGACCGAAGCCAAATGGTGAAGAACCTGGGAAAGTTGTAGATGCAGAGAAACTAATATCGTATACACCAGTTTCTAAAACAGTTAGAGTATCAGAACCATTATAGGAGATGTTTGTTAATTCGAATGTTTCATTGAATTGTATATTGCTTCCTGGTGATACTGTTTGTGCATTTGTGTTTCCTAATACAGCTGTAGTTACAGGAATTGGAGTACCCGCTGGTCCAGTAGCACCAGTAGCACCTTGAGCACCCGCCGCACCTTGAGCGCCCGCTGAACCTTGAGCACCAGTAGCACCTTGAGCGCCCGCTGGACCTTGAGCACCCGCTGGACCTTGAGTACCAGTAGCACCTTGAGCGCCCGCTGAACCTTGAGCACCAGTAGCACCTTGAGCACCCGCTGAACCTTGAGCACCAGTAGCACCTTGAGCGCCCGCTGAACCTTGAGCACCAGTAGCACCTTGAGCGCCCGCCGCACCTTGAGCACCAGTAGCACCTTGAGCGCCCGCTGAACCTTGAGCACCCGCTGGACCTTGAGCACCAGTAGCACCTTGAGCGCCCGCCGCACCTTGAGCACCAGTAGCACCTTGAGCACCTTGAGCGCCCGCCGCACCTTGAGCACCAGTAGCGCCTTGAGCACCCGCTGGACCTTGAGCACCAGTAGCACCTTGAGCACCAGTAGCACCTTGAGCACCAGTAGCACCTTGAGCACCCGCCGCACCTTGAGCACCCGCTGGACCTTGAGCACCCGCTGGACCTTGAGCACCAGTAGCACCTTGAGCGCCCGCAGAACCTTGAGCACCAGTAGCACCTTGAGCGCCCGCAGAACCTTGAGCACCAGTAGCACCTTGAGCGCCCGCAGAACCTTGAGTACCCACCGGACCTTGAGGTCCAGTCGCGCCTTGAGCACCCGCCGGACCTTGAGGTCCAGTCGCACCTTGAGGACCGGTTGCGCCAGTCGCGCCAGTTGCCTCTCCGCCAAGACAACCAGACCCATATTGAACTAGGATAGTTTGGATCTCTGTAATGAGTTTAACTAGTTTGTCGATAGTACAGCAATCTACTTTGAATAACTTAGCGATATATAATAAATAGTTAAGCAGGATTTGCAGTTCAACGTATAATGCTCCGCATGAGAAAGGTTTTGTTTTTAAAATAGTTAATAAGTTAGCGATAATAGAATTTCCAATCTTTTCTTGACCGGGTGATAAATCTAAGCAATTGAGGAATTTTTGTAGGTTATTTAGGGTATCGATAAGTTTACCGATATTAGCTTGAGAAGGATTTTGGAATACAGCTTGAATATTTTCACCAAGGGCTTGAAGAAGTCGAACAAACTCTTTCAGTCCGGACTTAGAGATGTTAATAAAACTGCAAGCTCTTACTTCGCAACAATCATTACCATAGAATACTTTCCCTTTATTTTTGTTGTTCATCTTTTCATTCCTTTCTATATATAGAGTAAATAGACATTACTATATATATAGAAAGGAATGAAAATTAAACTAAATTTGTAATGGACAATCTACCATTTCCCAAAAAATAAGAAGTTTACCTACTTAGCAAGAATAATTAAGAGATAGAGAAAAATTTATATCATTTCAAGAAGATTAAGTTAAAATAAAAAACTGCAAACCAATTGTTATATATTCCGTAACAATTGGTTTGCAGTTCGTGGAACAGTCCATCATTTGTATTGATTCATTCTTTCATGGTTTGTTTTAGATAAAGTTGGAATAGAAATAGTGAAAGTTGTACCGGCTGGATTACTAGTCATTTTTAATGTACCGTTATGATTTTGAATAATTTTCTTCGTTACTGATAGGCCCAGTCCTGTTCCTGAATCTTTTGTTGAGAAGAATGGGTCAAAGATATATTCTTGAATAGCTGGAGGAATACCAGTTCCGTTATCTGTGAAAGTAATCCGAACAAAGTTATCTAGGCGATAACTAGTGATTTGAATAGAAAGAGGTTTTTCGCCTTGAGCATCAACAGCGTTTTGAAATAGGTTTAAAAACACTTGAACAAGTTCATGGCGATCAATATGGACTAAAATATCATCTAATTCATTAGAAAAATTATAATCAATTGAAATGTTATGCAAGAAGACCTCACTTGCTAGTAGCTGTTGAATATATTCACGTAAAAATGTATTAATGGGAAACGGTTCTCTTTTAAATTCGCGTGTTTTCGATATAGATAAAAATTTTGTAATAATACTATTTGCACGATCTAATTCAGGAATAAGTAAGTTTTTAAATAATTCTTTATTTGATGGAGACACGCTCTCTTGTAAAAATTGTAAGTATCCCCGTACTGTTGTAAGAGGGTTGCGTACTTCATGTGCAATCCCGGCGGCGATTCGTCCTGCTAATGAAAATTTCTCTGCATCACGTTCTGTGTTTAAATAATGAAAAACGCTAATAACTCTAAAAATTTCTCCATTATAATCGCGAATAATTCGATTATTAATAATGCCATAGTTTTTGTCTAAAACCTCTTCATTATATATTTCGATTCCTGTTTTTAAGGTTTCAATAGCTTTAATTTTTTCTTCAGGTAAGTTAAGCAATTGTTGAATTGGCTTTCTAATTATTTCGTTTCGTATTACACCAAAATCATCTGCAGCAGCTTGATTACATAATGTAATATTCCCTGTATTATCAATAAAGGTTACAT
This sequence comes from Bacillus sp. NPDC057893, assembly GCF_042796455.1. NCBI lineage: Bacteria > Bacillati > Bacillota > Bacilli > Caryophanales > Bacillaceae > Bacillus > Bacillus sp. NPDC057893. Next base: position 663,487 of record NZ_JBHVNG010000002.1, read on the forward strand.
GATGTGAAAAAGCATCAAAAATATGAACAAAGTGTTTTTCAAGTTGTTCAAATAAAAATAATGAATCGCAAGTAAGTTGAAAATCAGCTTCTTTATTCTCTTTTCGTATGCTTTGAATAAAATGGTTCGTTCTTGTTTTCTTTATTTGCAAACCAATAAGTGGATTTTTATATGTGAAATGATGCGGCAATTGATTCACAAGTTCTTCATAAAAACGTACTTTATTTTCTAGTTCTTCTATTCGTTTTTCATGAGATAAAATATCATCGGTTGGAAGCATAAATAAATAACCCCTCAATTTAAAAATTCTTCCATTTAGTATATCATATTTTTATACAGATACTCTTAAAGAAAGAGCTACTTAATGAATTTGATTAGCCAAGATGATTGGGAAGCCAGTGGAATGAATATCAGATGAAAGTTGAAAAGGAGGAATATGATTGTTTTTCATTGGAGTGACAGGTTGGGGAGATCATGATTCTTTATATATAGATCCCTATGAAAATAAAAATAAATTACGAACATATAGTGAACATTTTCCTATTGTCGAAGTGGATAGTTCATTTTATGCGATGCAACCGGCACGAAATTATACAAAATGGGCGATGGAAACACCGAAAGACTTTTCTTTTGTCGTAAAAGCGTATCAAGGAATGACAGGGCATATGAAGGGAGAAACTCCTTTTTCGACGTTTGATGAGATGTTTGATGTGTATAAACAATCGATTCTTCCTTTAATAGAAGCGAATAAATTAAAAATGATTTTATTTCAATATCCACCATGGTTTGATTGCAAAAAGAAAAATGTAGATTTCCTTCGATATACGAAAGACAAAATGGAGGGTTTGCCGTGTGCTATAGAGTTTCGAAATCAAACATGGTTTTATCCAAAAATGAGAGATAAAACGCTACAATTTTTAGAGAAGGAAAAATGGATTCATACAATTTGTGATGAACCGCAAGCGGGACTTGGTTCGGTTCCGCTCGTATTAGAGGCGACGGATTCAAATATAACATTAATTCGCTTTCATGGTCGAAATATTCATGGCTGGCTGGATAAAGGAGAAAATTGGAGGGCGGTTCGCTGTTTATATCGCTACAATAATAAAGAATTGGAAGAATGGGCAGAACGACTAGAGCAATTAAAAAAGAAGTCAAAGGACATATACGTATTATTTAATAATAATTCGGGCGGGGATGCAGCGGATAATGCGAAACAACTTATGAAAATAATGAACATTACATATGGTGAGCCCAAGCCTGAGCAATTAAATTTATTTGAACGATGATAAACAAGAAAGGCACTGTACAAACAGGGGGAATGTACAGTGCCTTTCTATATGAAAAAGAGGGGTAACAATGTTACTGAGCGTTTGGTTGATTCAATTGTTGGCTTCGTAATAAATGATAATGGTTATCATTATCATTGTCAATGGTTTTTCGGAAAATATGTAAAAAATTTTTTATATTTATTTTTTGAAAAGAAAAAAGAACAGCGATTAATGCTGTTCTTTTCCATTGACGAATTGTTGTAAATCAAAAGGAGTTATCGCTTGGATAAATTCTTTTGAGATAAGTGTTTGAACAAGAGTGCTCTCAGAAATGCTAGCACCTGTTTTCTTTTCATAAGCTTGTTTTAATAAATCGAGTTTTTCAGCCGTTTCTTGCGGTAATTCAATTGTTAATGTGTTCATAATTTCTCCCCCTTACTATTAGAGTACCACTACAGTATAGGAGAGACAAGAAAAGAGAATATGAAACAAAAAAAAGGTTACCAAATTTACAAATGGTAACCTTTTTTTTTGTATAAGAGTTATTAAGCAATACCGATATACTTTAAAGTTTTTGATGGAGTACTGTGATCAAAGAAGTGTTGTAAAAATGCAATATCAACACCTGATTTGTATGCACAATAGCCCCAAGTTTTTCGAAGTGTATGTGAGCTAATCCCTTCTAATCCAACTTCTTTTGCAGCTTTGTTTAAAATGTACCATGCATGTTGTCTCGTAATAGACTTTGTTCCTTTTTGAGACTTTAATAATGGTTCATTACGTTTCCAAGTTTTACGTTCTTTCATGTAGTCTTCGATTGCGTGCTGTAAGTCTTCATTTACAGCAAACCATTTATGTTTCTTTACTTTTTCATTGTAAAATAAAATGGAATGGCGAACATTTTCGTTTTCATCGATTACATCACTAACTTTTAATTGTAAGATTTCACTTACTTTTAAGCCAGAATTTACAGCTAATACGAATAATAAGCCATCACGTTTCGAAGATTGTAAAAGTATATTTTTGATAGTTTCTAATTGTTTTTCATTTTGAATAGGTTGTCCTGCTTGTTTCATTTCACGCACTCTCCTCTTTTATATGTGTAAAGGAAAGGATTAACTTGTTTCTTACTATAAAGGGAGAGTGTGAATTTCATGTGAACTCCTAGTGAAATTAAGACAAATTATTTGACTTCTTTCACTTTTTGTAAATTAAAATAAAATACAACGCTATTAGTGGTATTATACACACCGTATTCGGCGCGATGGAGATCTAAAATGTTTTTCACAATGGATAACCCAAGGCCAGTACCTCCAGTATGACGGCTACGAGAAGCGTCTAAACGGTAGAAGCGATCCCAAATTTTTTCAAGGCTTTCTTCTGGAATAGGATTGCCTGTGTTTTCAATTTCGATTTTTACTGTATCTTCCGTTTCTACAACAGAGACGTGTATTTTTTCACCATCTGGAGTATATCGAATTGCATTGCTAAGTAAGTTTACAACGACTTGCTCAATACGGCTACGATTTGCTTTAACAAATAGAGAAGAGTCAGCATGGATGTCCACTTGTAAATGTTTTTCCTCCATACTAAATAATAATTTTGTATAGACTTGTTGAATTAATTCACCGATCGAGAATGTTGACATTTCTAGTTTGTACGTACCTGATTCTAGTTTTGCTAATTCTAACATTTCAACAATGAGCCTGTTCATATTATCTGTCTCTTCCAAAATAACATTTGTATAATATGTCGTATCTTTACTTACGCCATCTTGAATACCTTCAGCGAAGCTACGAATAACACTAAGTGGTGTTTTTAATTCATGAGATACACCAGAAATGAATTCTTTTCTGGTTTTTTCTAATTGACGTTCGCGTTCAATATCTTGTTGTAATTTTGTATTGGCAACATTTAATCGGTCGATTCGATCTTTTAAATTTACAGAGAGTGTATTAATACTACTTGATAACCCGCCAATTTCATCGTCTGCTGTAACAGGTAACTTCTCGCTAAAATCAAAGTTGGCCATTTTTTTTGTAACGCGATTTATCTTAATTAATGGTTTAACAATGATTTTTGAGTAGTAGAAGGATAACAAAATAATAACGAGAAACACGATAATTAAGGCATAGACATAATAATCTTTTAAAACGAGCATCGCTTCATTAACAGGTTGTAAAGATGCTATCACAAAAGCGTACTCCTTAATTTCTCCGTTTTCCATAATAGGCTTTACAAAGACACTGTTTTTTATATTTTCCCCACTATCTAAAATATACGTGTTTAATTGATTTGAATTAGAAGTACCTTGTCTAATAGTTCTTGCAAAATATTGAACAGCTTGTAATGTTTCAAAATCCTTTGCAAGACGAACCTCAGCCTTGGAAGGAAGCTGTAATTTAGATATTACCCCAGTAAAATGGATTGGAGAACCAGTATTATCATATCGATTTTTAAGTTTATTTTTAGATGGATTACCACTAATGGATTGAAAATCTGAATTGAATTGTTCATTTTCCCATCTAGTATTATTAGTTATTAATTCTTGAGGTGTTATTATATTATTCGGTTGGAGTAGTCCGTCTACATAAATTATTCCATCTTTTTTTAATCCTAAGTTTGCGAATTTATTATATTCTTCTGGTGTTAAAAGATTGTTAAGGGGGATGGAATAGGTTTTATTATTGTTAGGGTTAATCACATCAATGTAAAAACTGTATTCACTTTTAATAATTCCGTTAGAATCTAAAAATTGGATTTCGGCATTTGTTTTATCGTGAAATTCTTGTTTTAATTTTCTAGTTTCCTCAAAGCCTTGGTCGCTTTTCTCGTAATTATCTACGAATTTTTCAAAAGCCGTTTGAACGGTTTTTACTTTCTTATTAATATAGAACTTCTCTAAAAATAGAGATTGTCCAAGGAAAAAAAGGAGAAATATGATTGTAAATAAAGTTGATGTTAATAAAAATAGTTTAAAGACGATGCTTCTGTTCTTCACTGTTTCACCTCGTATGAAAAATACTGTAATATAAATGATTTCTTAATTATAACAAAGGTTACAAAAAAGTAGAGGGGATAAATCTGTCTCTCTCTAAAGTAGTTTTTTATAGAAAGTCACATAAAGAGAAGGTGCAGTGACTGTCGAAGTATTTTAGCATAAAAAAGAACTCGCCAGACGTATGACAAGTTCTTTAATGTACTGTTACTGAATTGCTGCATCTAAAGCGATTTCAATCATTTCGTTAAATGTAGTTTGACGTTCTTCAGATGTTGTTTCTTCACCAGTGAAGATATGGTCGCTTACTGTTAAAACAGATAATGCATTTACACCATATTTAGCTGCTAATGTGTAAAGAGCAGTTGTTTCCATCTCTACTGCTAATACACCGTAATCTCCAAGTTTTTTAACCATGTCCATGCTCTCACGATAAAATACATCTGCTGTTAATACGTTACCAACACGAACGTGTAATCCTTTTTCTGTTCCAGCATCGTAAGCTTTCTTTAAAAGATCAAAGTTTGCAGCAGGAGCAAAATCAAAACCTGGGAATGTTAAGCGGTTCATATTAGAATCTGTACAAGCCGTCATCGCAATAATAACGTCACGTACCTTAACATCTTTTTGAATTGCACCACATGTCCCAACACGAATTAAATTTTTCACTCCGTAGCTTTGAATTAATTCGTTTACATAAATAGAAATAGAGGGAACACCCATGCCTGTACCTTGAACAGATACACGCTTTCCTTTGTAAGTTCCAGTGAAACCTAACATGCCACGCACGTTGTTATAACAAGTAACATCCTCTAAAAATGTTTCAGCAATATATTTTGCACGTAATGGATCACCAGGTAATAGAATAGATTCAGCAATTTCGCCTTGTTTTGCTTCAATATGTACACTCATGAAAAATCCTCCTTATAATGTATTGATAGAAATCAATATCATTTGCATTATACACTACGATTCCTTTCAATTAAAATCTTTTTTATTTGTAATATGTGCAAAAGAGGAGGATTTCATAAATCATAATCTAGAATATATATTTAAGAGGTTTTGCATGGATAAAGACAATAAAAATGGTAGGTGATATTTTGAAAAATCTTGTCATTGGGCTTATTGCACTAGTACTTATTGTGGCAGGAGGATTTTACATAAAAAAATATCAAGAAACTGTAGAAACGACCGGAGATGTTCAAGAAGTGAACTGGGATGTAAAAAATAAAAAGGGAAATGAAAAAGTCGATATTTCGTTTCAATTGCTAAATAAAATGAATAATGAAGTTCGTGGTGTGAACGATCAAATTCGAGCAGTGATAGTGGATGGGAATTTGAAAAACATACAACAAACGAAGCCTATATTTGCTGGAAATGGATCGTATAAGCTATCTTCAGATGTAGCAAAAGGTGAAGAGTACACGATATTTTTGTATGAAGATGAAAACAAGTCCGTGGAATCATTTTCTAAGAAAGATTTTGGTGAAGAAAAAAAGGAGAAAAACAAGGACAAGAATAAAAAGAAACTACCTGTCGATACTGTACTTACAAAAAATATAGGAGAGCATCAAGTGTCTCTTTTATTTGGTGCATTACATCCGAATGAGGCAACGACATTAACATTTCAATTTCAAGCGAAAAAGGGAGAAAAGCTGAAATTAAATTCAGGGAGAGGTGAAGTCAACGCTCTATATATCGTTGATGAAACGAGGAAACATCTTTTATATGCCATTCCTGTTGATACGGATGAACAATTACAATATCGTATTACATTTCCAGAAGAAGGAACATATAAAATATGGGGGGATTTCTATATAAATGGTAAGAAGTATGAAAAGGAGTTTAGTATACAAGTGCAAAAACGAAAAAACAGCTAAGTACTTAGCTGTTTTTTCGTTTTCCTATTAATTTTGTTACAGAGAGCATTGTAATTGGTAAAGAATGATTCTTTCGAAATGCTAAATATTTTCCACTCCATGCAGGTTTGTATTTTTCTTTGAAATGTCGTAAACCGCTGAAGCTATATGTGTAACGAACGTTATTAAATATTGCAGCAGCAACTCGTTCAGACCAGAACGATTGCGTTGATAAACCGACATTTGAGAGTGGTGCCATACCAATATTAAAGGAATGGTATTCATTTTCTTTTGCCCAGTGGAATAAGTGGATAAAAATTGCATCCATAATTCCGCTAGGGGCATCTGGATAATAACGCATTAAATCAACAGATAATATGCCACTTTGATATACTGGCATAAAGGTTGTGAATGCAATGATTTTTCCCTCTGCATCAGATAATGTAGCGATAGGGGCACGACTAATATACTCACGATCGAAGTACCCAAGTGAAAATCCTTTCTCTTTTTTTCCGCCGAGCCAAGCATCAGACACTTTCTTTAATTCCTCGTATAATTCGTCTGAGAATGGTGGCTCATGAATAGAGAATGTATAACCTTCTCGTTCAAAACGGTTGAAAGTAGCTCGCATACCAGCACGTTTTTTTCCTGTTATTGTAAAGGTATTTAAATCAACGACAGCCTCTTCGCCAAGTTTAAAGAAGTTGTAGCCGAAATCGTGGTATAAGCTCATCCATTTGCTTTCAATTTGATAGAATACGCAAATATACCCAAATCGATCAGCCTCAGCTAAAAATTCTTGCAACACAGTGCGGTAGGAGGATGGATCACCAATTGGATCACCTAGTACAACAAGACGTTTTCCAGTAATTGAAAAGAGAAGAAGTGCTTTTCCGTCACTACTGAAGAAGAACTGTTTATCTCCTAAAAAACCTAAATGACTAAGTACGTTCCCACCATGTTCATCTAAGAAGTTTTCTAACCTTTTATCATTTGCTGGTTGCCCGGGAAATTGACTACGGTAACGATTGGCAATTAGTGAACCGATAAGTAAAAAAGTAGGAACGAAAAAGGCTGCTGCTAATGCACTTCGTTTAACTTGTGTAATATTTCGAACGACAAAATCAGGTTGGAATGCTTCTTTTGCACCCGCAAATAAAATACCTAAGTTTTTATATAAATATAACGTAAGTAATAAGAAGATAAAAACTTTTACGATGTCAGAAAGAGAGACTTCCATTTTCTCGCGTGCAAATCTTTTACGAAGCATATACAACACAGCAAGTACGATTAATAAAATAAAGGTTTCTTCAATATCAATTCCTTTTAGGGTATTAAAGATTGCTGCTCCAATTAAAGAAACAATCGTCATATAGTAAGAACGCTTTGTTCCATAATATATGCCTCGCGAAAGAATCAGGAGGAGAATACCGAATGTTAATGATAAGCTAAAAGAAAATTGAATAAGGTGCTTTGGAGCTAAAATATGTAAGGCGTGAGCTCGATTTATACTAGTCGGTAAAATTGTTGATAGAATAACCATTAAGCCAGCGAATACGGTTAAAGCGGCGGATGCCCAGGAACCTAATTTTCCTAAAAAATCACGTTGTAAAGTCCAAATTACACCAGTTGTTTCTAATGCAGGTGCAATAAATGGTTTGTCTTCAATTTTTTTTATGGCCGCTCCTGTCATTTCAAATGCTGCAAAAATGAGACCAAGGCAGAATGGTAAGATGTAATAGACAAGTCGATATAATAACATAGCGGGTAGTAATACGCCTGTATCAACTCCGTATTGTCCTAGTCCGGTTAAGAAAACAAGATCAAATGAACCAAGGCCACCAGGGACAAGGCTTACGACACCAGCTAAAGCAGCAATTACATAAACACCTAAAAACTTTTGAAATTCGATATCAATTCCAAACAATATTAAAATGACGTACATAACGATACCAGCCGATATCCACTCGACTAATGAAACTAATGAATATAAAACAGTTGGATTTTTCTCTTCTTCTTCTTCATCATCTTGTCCGTCTGTCTGTTTTGTTTTTCTATTTTTAATTTTAGAAAACCCAATATATATAGGAACGAAAAGAGCAAAGAAGATAAGAACAGGCCATAACCACGGTTTTTCGTGCAGAATAAAACTAGTGTCTAATATTCCAATAAGGCCGAGGAATGACAGAATGGCTAATCCGTTAATAAAAGCGGTTGTCATCCAAGCAATGCTTTTAATAAGTTTCCCATTCTCTTTTATATGTGGGCGATATAGCATTGTACGTACACCGGCACCAACAAGACCACCAAAACCGATAAATCCATTTAAAGTGTTTGCAATCCATGAGATACGGAAAATCTTTTGTACAGGTATATCTGCTTTTAAGTAACGAAGCATAACAAAGTCATAAAAGAACATTGTTGAAACGGCAAATGCACCGAGTGTAATCGCTAAAAATACCCCACCAGTTGGAATGTTTTTAATTGTTTCAATTGCTTCTAAAAAAGAAATGCCAGCTAATTCTTTTTTAGCTTGAAAGAAAACAATTGTTAAGACAACAAATGGGAAGATTATTTTCCCGATTTGTAAGAAACGTTTCCATGAAAACGACATAAATACAACTCTCCTTGTGTAAGAAAACTGAGACAATAATATTATTATGACAAACTTCAAGAAAAATAAAAAGGTAAATTCCTGTATAGGGAAGCTATTTTTTATATAGGTTATATTTAAAAGAATATTTCGTTTATCGGAAAATTAAGTTAATATAAGATAAAAGAAGGAAGAGAGGGGAAGTAGATGATTATAATAGGTTATGCAGGATATGAGTTAGAAAAAGCAAAACCGAATACATCAGAAGATTTTTTTAATAGATCTGAAGTGACATATATATTAAATAATCAAGAGAAAACCTTTTCTGTCTTATATGTTCGATATTTTGAAGAAATTTTACAAGAAATTATCCCTTTTGAAGGAAATCCAGTTTATAAAGTAGAAGAACAAGACGTATATTTACGAGATATTGTAGCGATTGCTTGTTTAGTGAACAATAAAGAGCTACGGACGCAGAAACGCTTGTATCTCAATGAAGTAACAGACTTTCAACGATACTTTGACGAGGGAACAGTGGTGAAAGTACAAGAAATATTAGCTGAATTACATAAAAATAAAAGAGTAGAAATAGCGTAAAACGGCAAAGGAGAGAGAAGCCATGTCTAATTTGATGGTTGAAAATCAAACAGAACAAGTTTCTATATTTTTAGAAGATGTAATTTCCTTGATAACTAATTATGTGAATTATCATACGTTACCTTCTTTATTGGAGGAGACACCAACAGGAAACGAGCAATATTATAAAGGTATATTAGCATCAATAAGAAGACTTCTTGTTTTTTGTGAAGAAGGACTTGATGCATGTTTTGTTTTGTTGAATGGCCAACCATTTCGAAAGACCGCAGCTGAAAAAGTTTTATATAAGATTTACCATCAAGTAATTGCAGAGTTTTTTTCGCCAAAGAATGATCATTGGTATGAAAATAGTCGTTCTGCTTATACAGGGAAAAATTCTATTGTTTTTCAGCAAATCCCTCCTGGATCTATAGAACGAGTGATGAAGGAGTTAGAAGGGAAATTTCAATTGATGCGTGAAGAACTAGAATATTATGAGACAGATTACCAAACAAAAATGTTGCACAAATATTAATTAAGGAAAAGAAGCTAGGGAGACTTAGCTTCTTTTCCTTTTGTACAGTTATATAAGGGATTTTCATTGAATATATTTAAGTGGATAGCAATAAGGAGGTGTAACATGAGTCAGCAAGGTGTATTTACAGATTACTTTCATGAAGTAGAAAGTTGGTGTGAAAGTGTTCTTCACGTATTAGATAGCCGTGCAATGGAAGTGTATGATGTCCATATGCTTGCTTATAAAATTCAAACGTTATTAGAGCGTATGAAAGAGCATGAATACGACACAGATGCCGAGTTTATGTATGAAATAAGTGAGGATGTAGAACATATTCAACACCATTTACAGGAAGTGTTTATGCAAGAAGGAGAGGAATATGAACTATGTGAAAGAGGGGATAGTGAACGAGCTGTTCCGATTGGGGGGCATACCCTTCCGCCATTACCTTATCCATATAACGCGCTAGAACCGTACATTTCACGAGAAATTATGATGTTACACCATGATAAACATCATCGTAGTTACGTGGAAGGATTAAATAAAGCAGAGAAGATGATGGAAGAAGCGAGAAAAACAAATCAATTTGATTTAATTAAGCATTGGGAAAGAGAAGCGGCTTTTCATGGATCAGGTCATTACTTACACACGATATTTTGGAATAATATGAAAAAAGATGGGGGCGGGGGTCCACGAGGGGCATTATCACAAGAAATTGAGAAGGATTTTGGGAGTTACTTACGTTTCCAAAAACATTTTACAGAGGCGGCCTCGAAAGTTGAGGGGTCTGGATGGGCAATCCTTGTATGGGTGCCTCGGTCCGGAAGATTAGAAATTTTGCAAAGCACGCTTCATCAATTGTTTACACAATGGGATACGATACCGCTCCTTGTACTAGATGTATGGGAACATGCGTATTATTTACAATACCAAAATCGAAAAGATGAATATATTAAAAACTGGTGGAATGTTGTAAATTGGCCTGATGTAGAAAAAAGATTTGAAACTGCGAAACAAATTGAATGGACACCATATTAGACGCAAATTCCCTGCGTCTTTTTTAATGGAAGCAGCAGGAAGATTTCGTTCATATTTTAAAAGGCCAAGCATACACTTGTACAAAAAGTGCCAAAAGGACGTGGGGGGAAATATGAGACGAATTTGTATAATAATTACGCTAATTATAATGTACGCAAGCGTTATACCGATTCCTGCATATGCAAAAATGAACGGTGGTGTCAGTGCTCGTAACGCAGTCTTAATGGAGCAACAATCCGGTCGTGTGCTATATGGAAAATTAGAACATGAGCCACAAAAAATTGCTAGTATAACAAAAATTATGACAGCATTGTTAGCTGCTGAATCAGGAAAAATGAAAGAGTTAGTATCGGTTAGTAATGAAGCGGTACGAGTAGAAGGATCGGCAATTTATTTAAAACCTGGACAAAAAGTGAAGCTAGAAGATTTAGTTTACGGATTAATGCTTAGATCTGGTAATGATGCAGCACAAGTAATTGCTGAAAATGTGGGAGGGAGTATAGAAGGGTTCGTATATTTAATGAATGAAAAGGCGAAAGAAATCGGAATGAAAGATACACATTTCTCAAACCCGCATGGCTTGGATGGGGATGGATCGCATTATTCGTCGGCTTATGACATGGCATTATTAACGAAATATGCAATGGGGAACGAGACCTTTAAGAAGATTTTTGGAACAAAAACGTATAAATCAGATTCTTGGGATTATCCGTGGAAAAATAAACATAAGCTTGTGACATCTTATTATGAATTTGCAACAGGGGGAAAGACAGGTTTTACGAAGAAAGCAGGACGGACGCTTGTCACAACAGCTTCAAAAGATGGACTAGATTTAATTGTCGTAACTTTGAGTGCTTCTAGTGACTGGGATGATCATATGAATTTGTTTGATAAAGGCTTTGAACGCTATAAGCAAGCGAAAGTTTTAGGACAAGGAGCAATCACTGAAATAAATGAAAAGAAATATGCCAATCATGTTTATACGAAAAATAGTTTTTCTGTACCTTTAACTGAAGAGGAAAGAAAGAGCGTGTTATTGAAAGTTGAGCTCGATAAAAGTGAAAAACTTACGGATGGAGTAAAGATTGGGAAGACAGAAATTTATGTAGGGAACGAGAAAGTTGGAGAACGAAATTTGTTTTACAGTAAACGAAAGTTAGTAGCTACAACGGGAATGTATTGGAATAACGTAAAAGAAATCTTCTCTTACATGATAGGTGTTGGGATAGATGGTTAATCTCGTATGGGCAGCGATGGCAGTTATAGGGATTGTGTATGCCATGATAAATGGAACGATGGAAGAAGTGACCAAAGCAATATTTGAAGGGTCAAAAGATGCTGTAACGATTTGTATTGGACTTATTAGTGTTTTAGTATTTTGGCTCGGTTTAATGAAAATTGCTGAGGAAGCTGGATTGTTAAAGAAGTTAGTATCACTTTTTATGCCGATAGTAAAAAGATTATTTCCAGAAATACCGAAGGATCACCCGTCAATGGGATTCATTTTATCAAATATGATGGCGAACTTTTTTGGGTTAGGTAATGCAGCAACACCTTTAGGTATTAAAGCAATGGAACAATTGAAAGAGTTAAATGGTGGAAAGGATTCAGCAAGTCGTTCTATGGTGACGTTTCTAGCATTAAATACTTCAGCAATTACATTAATTCCGACTACTGTCATTTCAATTCGAATGACTTATGAATCAGCAAACCCTACTGAAATCGTTGGCGTAACATTTATAGCACAAGTGTTATCGATGATTGGAGCGATTTGGATTGACCGCTATTTTTACCGGAGAAGGAGTAGAAAGGGGCGGAAAAAATGAGTATTGTAAATACAATTTCATTATGGGTAATTCCTTGTGTAATTGGTTTTATCCTTTTGTATGGCACGATAAAGAAAGTTCCAACGTATGAATCGTTCGTTGAGGGCGGAAAAGAAGGGATTCAAATTGCGGTTTCCATTTTGCCGTTTATGGTTGGAATGCTTGTATCTATTTCTATTTTCCGGGCATCAGGTGCTTTAGATGCGATGATATCGGTAATGAAGCCGATGTTAGACTTTATTCATGTACCAGCCGAAATCGTTCCACTTGCACTTATACGTCCGATTTCGGGATCTGCTGGTTTAAGTATTACGACCGATTTAATCGCTACATATGGGCCAGACTCGTTTATTGGTAGGTTAGCTTCAACGATGCAAGGTAGCACAGATACGACTTTTTATATATTAACAGTATACTTTGGGGCTGTCGGTATTAGAAAAATGGGAGATGCATTAAAGGTAGGACTTTTTGCAGATTTAATCGGAATTATTTGTTCGATTGTGTTTGTTTCCCTATTGTTTCGGTAATGCTATTCATTTTTTGCGCTATTTCGCTTATAATACGTATACGACCACTATTAACGTGTAGTTTAATAGTGGTTTTTTTATGCGGTATTTTTGACAAAATGGTGAACTTTTATCGTGGACAACATGAAAAAGTGTAAATAATAATAAAGGGTGAAAACGTGGTATAGCCTTTATACGTTTATTATCATTGCTATGTTGTTAAAGGTAGGCGAAGTAAATGGCATAAAGCTTAGGCGGTTGCCAAGTCTTTCTAATGTAAGGTAAGATAAATTTGAGGTGAAAAAAAGAAATGGAACGATTACAAAAAGTGATTGCGCAAGCAGGTATTGCATCGAGAAGAAAGGCTGAGGAATTAATTCAGCAAGGGAAAGTGAAAGTTAATGGAAAAATAGTGAAGGAGTTAGGAACAAAAGTAACTCCTCAAGATAAAGTGGAAGTAAATAACATCCCTCTTGAAAAAGAAGAACCTGTTTATTTTTTACTATATAAACCAACTGGTGTAATTTCAAGTGTATCAGATGATAAAGGAAGAAATGTTGTAACAGACTTTTTCCCTGAAATTAGACAACGTTTATTCCCAATCGGACGCTTAGATTATGATACGTCTGGCGTATTATTGATGACAAATGATGGTGAATTTGCAAATGTATTAATGCATCCGAGATATAAGGTTGAAAAAACGTATGTTGCGAAAATTAAAGGGCCATTAACAGGTGATAAAATTCGCATGTTAGAACGAGGTGTTGCATTAGAAGATGGGAAAACAGCACCAGCACAAGTGAAAATTATTTCTTGGGACAAGCGTAAAGAGATGGCGATTGTACAATTAACGATTCATGAAGGACGTAACCGTCAAGTACGCCGCATGTTTGAAGCGTTAGATTGTAAAGTAATGAAACTAAAACGTGAACGTTATGCCTTTTTAGAAGTTGGTAGCTTGCGTCCTGGTGATGCAAGAGAATTGACACCACATGAGGTGAAACAATTACGTGCATTGGCTTCTACAAAGCCTCGTTAATCTATAGTGTGAAACTTTCACCAGTGGAATGCTCCGCTGGTGATTTATTAAAAAATACATATATTTATCACTCGTCGAAGAGAGGGGAGACAATATGAAAAAAAATCGCTTATTATTTCGTGTTATCATTTTGCTCATTTTAAGCGGTGCGGTAGGGTTTACGCTATATCAAGGATTTTTTACTGATAAAGAGAAAATGCAAATTGGAAAAGAAGCACCTAACTTTGTTGTAACTGATTTAGAAGGAAAGAACATTGAATTAAAAGATTTAAAGGGAAAAGGTGTATTTTTAAATTTTTGGGGAACTTGGTGTAAACCTTGTGAAAAAGAAATGCCTTATATGAATGAGTTATATCCGAAATATAAAGAAAAAGGCGTTGAAATTATTGCCTTAGATGCAGATGAAACGGATATCGCAGTGAAGAACTTTGTGAAACAATATGATTTGAAATTCCCAGTTGCAATTGATAAAGGGCAAAAGATCATAGGTACATATGGAGTAGGCCCATTACCAACAACCTTTTTAATTGATAAAGAAGGCAAAGTAGTAGAGCAAATTATAGGTGAGCAAACGAAGGAACAATTGGAAGAGTACTTAAAGAAAATTACTCCATAATTAAGAAAGCCTTTACATAAGAGGTGCTTACGTATAGCGCCTTCGTTTTAAGAATTCTGAGTATTGCGGTAACTCTGAGCTGGAATATACAATAGTACATATAGATAAAAGGGCGGTGAGAGCTTTGAAAGAGATTAAGTGTGAATGTGGACATGTTAATCCGATAGGAACCATTTTTTGTGAAGCATGTGGGAAACCATTTGAAAGTAATGAAAATATGAAATTATTGGATATGAGATATGAGGGGAGTGCCCGGAGATCTCTCACACATACAAAAACGATAGTCGATAAAATTTGGAGTTTTTTCTCTTCTGTAAAAGTAGGTGTATGGTTAATTGTAATAACTTTAGCTGCATCGGCAATAGGAACTATCTTTCCCCAAGAAATGTACATAACTCCAGGAATCGAACCAGCTGAATATTATAAGACCGAGTATGGATTTTTAGGACAATTATACTATCAATTAGGATTTAATAATTTATATGGATCATGGTGGTACATGATTTTAATTGCTTCCATTGGTATTTCACTTGTTATATGTAGTTTAGACCGTGTCATTCCTCTTTATAAAGCTTTAAAAAAACAAGGGGTGAAAAGACACCCAAGTTTTTTAAAAAGACAGAGAGTGCACGGGACTGGTACGCCGCATGAAGGTGACTTAGAACGAGTTCAAATTAATTTAAAGAAACGTAATTATAATGTGAAAGTGGAAGACGGGAACGTTTTAGCGGAAAAGGGACGTTTTTCCCGTTGGGGTCCATATATAAACCATATTGGTCTTATTATCTTTCTATTCGGTGCAATGCTACGTTTTTTACCGAGTATGTATGTAGATGAAGCACTTTGGTTACGTGACGGTGAAACGAAAGAAATACCAGGAACAGATGGTCAATACTATTTGAAAAACGAAAAGTTTATCAAGGAAGTTTATGATAAGAGTAAGGATAAAGAAGTTTTTGATGAAGCAATTGATCGTGTTGGTGATAAAATGATTGCGAAAAACTTCCAAACAAATGCTGTATTATATAAAGCGGTAGGAGAAAATATAGCGGGTCAAAAACCAAAATTAGAAAAGGTAAAAGAAGCTGAAATTCGAGTGAATGAGCCACTGAAATTTGATCAATTTGCTGTTTATCAAGTGGATTACAAAGAAAGTGAATTTAAAAGCATGTCTTTCCATTTGCAAAACAAAGAAAATAATCAAAAGTGGGGACCGATTAAAGTAGATTTAGCGAATCCTACAGAAAAATATGATTTAGGAAATGGGTATTCTCTAGAACTATTAAGCTATTTTCCTGATTTTTATTTTGATGAGAATGGAAGGCCGAATACGAAAACAAAATTACCGAATAATCCTGCATTCGTCTTTAAAATGTTTACCCCGGAAACACCAGATGGTGAAGTTAGTTTCGTCGGTATTCAGCAAAACATAGAGCCTGACGGGAATAATAAATATAAAATGTCATTTGCAGGTGTGGAAATGCAAAATGCAACAGCTCTTACAGTAAGAAAAGATTTGACGCTTTGGATTCTCGGTATTGGAGGATTTATATTTATGGTTGGTGTGATTCAAGGTATGTATTGGAACCATCGCCGTATTTGGATACAACGTGTTAATGATGAATGGTGGGTTGCAGGCCATACGAATAAAAATTGGTTCGGCTTAAAGAAAGATATTGAAAGAGTACTAGAAGGAACAGCGATTCCACAACCACACGATAAAATAAATGATAAAAAAACTAGTTAAGGTGGGGAAACGATATGGTACAAATAAGTAGTAATTTTCTGTTCGCCGCGTTCATCTTATATTTAATTGCAACTTTATTTTTTGGAGGAGCAATTAAAGAAAAAGGTCATAAATGGGCAAATATAGGTATAACTATAGCAATTTTAGGATTTATTGCGCAAATAGTATATTTTGTTACAAGATGGATTGCATCAGGACATGCACCAGTTAGTAACTTTTTTGAATTTGGTACATTTTTCGGCATGATGCTTGTGGGAGCTTTTATCATTATGTACTTTGTATATCGTGTAAGTATTATTGGTTTATTTGCTTTACCGGTAGCTCTTTTATTAATCGCTTATGCAAGTATGTTCCCGAGAGAAATTTCGCCGCTTATCCCATCTTTAAAGAGTAATTGGCTACATATTCATGTAACGACAGCGGCAGCGGGACAAGCAATATTAGCAATTAGTTTTATTACAGGCGTAATGTATTTACTGAAAAATGTAGATCAATCAATAAGAAGTAAGCGTACATTTTGGTTAGAGACAGTAGTTTTTACACTTGTTTGTACAGTTGGATTTATTGGAATCACAACGGTATTTTCTAGTATGAAATACGAAGCGAAGTTTCAATGGGTTGATAAAAATGAACAACAAGTTGAGATGAAGTATAATCTCCCTGCTTTAGTTGGACCGCATGAAGGGAAGTTAATGACAGAAAATAAATTAGAGCCAACAGTTGAAGTCCCCGCGATTGTAAATGCGAAAAAATTAAATACTGTTATTTGGTCAGTGTTAGTCGGAACACTACTTTATATTGTATTAAGACTTGTTTTACGTAAGCGAGTGTCAGCGGCACTTCAGCCGTTAGTAAAGAATACGAATAGTGATTTATTAGATGAAATTGGGTATCGTTCTATTGCGATAGGATTCCCAGTGTTTACATTAGGAGCATTAATCTTTGCAATGATTTGGGCTCAAATCGCTTGGACGCGCTTTTGGGGTTGGGATCCAAAAGAAGTTTGGGCGCTTATTACTTGGCTCTTTTATGCTGCGGTATTACATTTACGCTTATCTAAAGGATGGCATGGAGAAAAATCCGCCTGGCTTGCAGTAATTGGTTTTGCAATCATTATGTTTAACTTTATTGTAGTAAACTTAATTATCGCGGGTTTACATTCATATGCATAGAGAAATAAAATAGGAGAGTGTATGTCACTTTCCTATTTTATTTTTGTCAAATTTTCTTCTTTTTTGAGAAAAACATGACAAAGTAGCGGTTGATTCTGTAAAATGATGTCGAGGACCAAATATACTGTTCAAAAAAAATACATAGTTTTGGAAAAAAAATGAACAAACTTTATTATTCTTGTGAAGCATAATATGGGAAGTAGAACGTTAAAAAATGCTTAATTAAGCGAGGATAGGTGCAACATTATATTGTAGAAGGGTAGGTGTAAACCGTTGTGGTAAAAGTACGCAGCGGGTAGAAATGGAAAATGAATCAAGAATTTTAATTGTAGACGATGAGGATCGTATTCGTCGTTTATTAAAGATGTATTTAGAAAGAGAGCAATACACAATTGAAGAAGCGGATAATGGTGATACAGCTTTAGAAATGGCGTTACAAAATGATTATGATTTAATCCTATTGGATATTATGATGCCTGGTAAAGATGGTATCGAAGTGTGTAAAGGGATTCGTGAGAAGAAAGCGACACCAATTATTATGCTGACAGCAAAAGGTGAGGAAATAAATAGGGTACAAGGGTTTGAAGTTGGAACTGATGATTATATTGTAAAGCCGTTTAGCCCGCGTGAAGTAGTACTTCGTGTGAAAGCGGTATTACGCCGCGCTGTACCAACGACATTCTTTACACAAGATACAACGACGAAAGATGTTACTGTGTTCCCTCATTTAACAATTGATAATGATGCGCACCGCGTTACAGCGGATGGTAATGAAGTAAACTTAACACCGAAAGAATATGAATTACTATTATTTTTAGCGAAAGCACCGGATAAAGTTTTTGACCGTGAGCAATTGTTAAAAGAAGTATGGCAATATGAGTTCTTCGGAGATTTACGTACAGTTGATACGCATGTAAAGCGTTTACGTGAAAAGTTAAGTAAACAATCACCAGATGCAGCGAAGATGATTGTTACCGTTTGGGGCGTTGGTTACAAGTTTGAGGTTGTGAACGACTGATGCTTTGGAGAAGTGTAGTAGGGAAGTTATGGATGACCATATTACTTCTCGTTTCGTTTGTTCTTGGATTTGTTGCTATTTTACTTTCACAGTTTTTTAGAACGTATTATGTTGATATGAGTCAAGCTAGGCTTCAGAAAGTTGCAACAAGTGTCACGGAATTAATTGAAGAAGGTGCCGATGTAAAAACGATTGAGGATATTGCTTACAAATTTTCTGATCCACTTTCAAGGATTATCATTGTAGAAGATGGTAAGGAAATTTCTTCTTCGCCGAAACAAGAAGGATTAGTTACTCTTACAATAGATGATCTGAAAAATGATAAAGAATTAGCAGCTGTTTTTACAGATAAAAAGGATATTAAGAATAATATTAGAAAAGCTTCCAATAGTAGGAAGAATAAGAACACTGAAAATGATATTATGATCGTCGGTAAACCAGTACAGTCAAAAAATCAAAGTGCGGTGTTTGTATATGAATCATTGCAAGTTCCAATACAAGGTATGGAGAGAACGACTGATTTTATTTTCTTATCAGCTGGGATTGCGATTATTTTAACAACTTTCTTTGCATTTTTCTTATCTACTCGAATTACGGCACCGCTTCGCAAAATGCGTGAGGTTGCATTTGAGGTAGCGCGCGGGAAATTTGATACGAAAGCCCCTATGGTGTCGCAGGACGAAATTGGTGAGCTTGCAACTGCTTTAAATCAAATGGGGAAACAGTTGAAGTTTAATATGAATGCCCTGCAGCAAGAAAAGGAGCAGTTAGCTAGCATTTTGAGTAGTATGGCAGATGGTGTTATTACGTTAAACCAAGAAGGTGAAGTCGTTGTTATCAACCCACCGGCAGAACATTTCTTACAAGTTTGGCAAGAAGAAAAAGAAGTGGAGTTAAGTAAAAAACTGCCTTCTGAACTTGTTGAACTATTCCATCTCGTTGTAGAAAGTGAGCAACAACAAGTTGTTGAAATTAATTTGCAAAAAGGTAACTACGTAGTTCTTATGACACCGCTTTACAATCAGACAAAAATTCGTGGAGCTGTAGCAGTATTGCGAGATATGACGGAGGAGCGTCGTCTGGAGAAAATGCGTCAAGACTTTATTGCAAATGTATCACATGAACTCCGTACACCGATGGTAATGCTT
Organism: Bacillus sp. NPDC057893; assembly: GCF_042796455.1. Classification (NCBI taxonomy): domain Bacteria; kingdom Bacillati; phylum Bacillota; class Bacilli; order Caryophanales; family Bacillaceae; genus Bacillus; species Bacillus sp. NPDC057893. Next base: position 683,411 of record NZ_JBHVNG010000002.1, read on the forward strand.
CAAGGATATAGTGAAGCAATTTTAGATGATATTGTGCAAACGAAAGAAGAAATTAATGAGTTTGTTCAAATTATTTATGATGAATCTGTTCGTTTAGGTAAACTTGTAAATGAGTTATTAGATTTAGCCCGTATGGAAAGTGGGCATGTAGAGTTACATATAGGTGAAGTAGATATTCATCCATTTGTCGAAAAAATTGGCCGTAAATTCCAAGGGATTGCAAAGGATAAAGAAGTCCAATTAACAGTGGATTTCCAAAGTCCAATTGAACAATATCCGTTTGATGCAGACCGTATGGAACAGGTACTGACGAATTTAATTGATAATGCAATCCGTCATACAAATGCAGGTGGACATGTTACACTTGTAATTAATACGAAAAATAGTGGCCTTACTTTCGAAGTGCAAGATTCAGGTGCTGGTATTCCAGAAGAAGATATTCCGTTCTTGTTCGATCGATTCTATAAAGCTGATAAAGCAAGAACGCGCGGGAAAAAAGTTGGAACAGGACTCGGGCTTGCTATTGCTAAAAATATTGTTCAAGGTCATGACGGAAAGATTTTTGTATCAAGTGTCGTTGGAGAAGGAACTATATTCTCTGTATATTTACCAAATCGTATAATTTAGATGTATAAGTTTTTTAAAGTTGATCATGAATAAAAGCTTTACTGTTTTTTTATTTTTTTGTAAGTGCAATTAAATAAAGAATGGTAAAGTTTTTTTCTTTAATAATCAGAATGAAAATAAAAAGAGAGGTGCCATAATGAAATGAAACTTTATACAAAAACAGGTGATAAAGGGGAAACGAGTGTCATAGGTGGCCGAGTGGATAAAGATCATATACGTGTAGAAGCTTATGGCACAATTGATGAGGCGAATTCTCATATCGGATATGCCATGTCTAAATTACAAGAGGAATGTTTTCGTAACATCTATAACGAACTTGAAAATATTCAACATGAACTATTTGATTGTGGAGGGGATTTAGCAATAGTAGAGAAGAAAATCCCTTATAAAGTAACGATAGAGATGGTCGAGTATTTAGAGAGACGAATTGATTCGTATACAGAAGAAGCGCCGCCGTTAGAGCGTTTTATTTTACCAGGCGGTAGCGAGGTATCGGCTGCACTACACATTGCACGTACAGTTATAAGAAGAGCAGAACGTTGTATAGTGTCATTGCAAAAAGAAGGAGAAACTAATGAAATTGTTCTAAAGTATGTAAATAGGTTATCTGATTATTTATTTGCGCTTGCTAGAGTAATAAATGCACGTTTACAAGTGAAAGATGTGGAATATAACCGCAGTGCACTTGTTTTTCGTAATAAAGAAGAGAAGGAAGTGGAGTAATTCACTTTCTTTTTTTTGTATACTTTTTTCTGTAATATCCCACAATAGAGAAGGTATGACGGTTATTAGAAAACGGAGGATGTATATGAAAGCGTTAAAATGTGGCGTGGTGATATTGAGTATATTATTTTTATCTCAATTACATGTTTACGCTGAAGAGAATCAGTGGTTATGGCCTGTTGATGGGCAGCTAAGTGATTATTTTGGGACAAGACATGGGAAACACTATGGTATTGATATAGCTGCGCCTATTGGAACGCCTGTTGCAGCTATTCAAAATGGTAAGGTGACAAAGTCTTATTTTTCAAGTAGTTATGGAAATGTTGTGTTTATTAAACATGGAGAATATGAGGCTGTTTATGCGCATTTAAATAAGAGATATGTAGTTCAAGGGGATAACATTTCAAAAGGAGAGCTAATTGGAGAGGTAGGGAATACAGGAGAATCGCGAGGAGCGCATTTACATTTAGAAGTGCATCAAGGGAGATGGACGATGGAGAAAAGGAATGCGATGAATCCGTTGCTTGTTTTAAATGAACAAAAAAATCAAGTTGTGTCATCATCGCTATATGTTGTACAAAAAGGTGATACTTTAGTTGGCATTGGTCGGAAATTTAGTATGACAGTTGAAGAAATTAAAGTGAGGAATGGATTGCGACAAGAGCAAATCTATCCGAATCAACAACTATACGTTAAGTAAAGGAAACGTCCCCAAAGCATAACTTTTGAATAGATTTATTTTCTTCTTAGTTAAGATTACGATAGTAAATGAAATTATATCGACTTAATAACAAAATGCGACAATAAGAGCAATCTATTACTAACGAAAAACCGTCCCAAAAGATCTTTTGGGACGGTTTCTTTTACCAAAAAATAAAGACACATATAAATCCAGAAATAGCTAAGTAGCTATATAAGTAAAAGACTTTTGTTCTTGTTTTTTCTTTTGTCCGAAATAGTACGATAGTTGGTTCGATTAGACCAATTGTAAGACAAAGTAAACCAAGAAGCATAAAGCCAATTGAAAGAGAATACAGGGCGATTTGTGGTGCTTGAAATGGAATCATCCATTTTAATAAAAATGCAATAAGTGCAGTGTAACAAATGCTACCGATGTATTTATTCAATGGTGTATCAGAACGGAAACCAGGAAGTTTCTTGGAAAAAGGACGGGAAACAACTTCTGTTTGTAAAGATGTATGTTCTTCAATTATTTTTTGAGCTTCTTTTCCTTTTTGGAAAAGGGATAAAATCCAGTTTCGCTCACCTTGGAAAATAAATTGAGAAGTTGTTAAATAGTGATCAACTTTTACCTTATTCCAACTCTTCCATGGATGACGCTCACACAATTTTAATTTACTTTCTGTTTTTTTATCATACTGATAAATACTTATGCCATCTTGGTCAAAAGTAGCGTAGTATGTCTCTCTTGAGAATGTGCCTAGATCAATTGGACAGTAGAAAAGTAATTCTTTTTTCAAATAAAAGTATTCTTTTCTTAAGTTCTTTTTCATTGCTTCTCGAATAGAGTGTCTTTTATCTTTCTTCATGACATTTCCTCCATAATTCAGAAAATGTTCTTATCTTAACAATTCAACATCTTATCACTTTTGACGACATATGACTAGGGGATTCATAAGAGAAATACCGAATTATAAAAAATATGGGTTGTATTGTAAAATATAGTGATTGCTTCTTTAATAATATAAAATAAATAACTTATTTATAATAAGTTACACTTTTTTTGTTCACAATACGATCATGTTGTTGTATAATGAAGTGGAAAATAGAATATCGGTCTATCTTCGGGGCAGGGTGAAAATCCCGACCGGCGGTGATGAACAGTTAATAATTTCGTTCTAAGCCCGCGAGCCGTTAAGGCAGGATTTGGTGTGATTCCAAAGCCGACAGTACAGTCTGGATGGGAGAAGATGGAGGTTCAAGCGTTCAAAAAAGATAAGTATTTGAACGTCTGTTTGATGTGCCTTAAAATTCTCCCTTTGTGTAAATCACAAAGGGTTTTTTCGTTCTATGAAAAAATGGGCATAGCAGAACCTTTCCACTTTCCATGAGAAGATCGATGGAAAAGGAGAGAGAAAGATGAAACAAAAAAACAGTGTAGTGCAGATGGTGAGTGTAGCGATGCTAAGTAGTATTGCGTATTTACTAATGATGTTGGATTTTCCATTCCCAGGGCTTCCGCCATTTTTAAAGATTGATTTTAGTGATGTGCCAGCTTTAATTGCGGCGATAATTTTTAGTCCAATTGCAGGTGTAATTGTAGAAGCGATAAAAAATATTTTGCATTACGGGATTCAAGGAAGTTTAACGGGAGTACCAGTAGGAGAAGTAGCAAACTTTATAGCGGGATGTTTATTTATTGGTCCAGCAGCATTCTTATTCCGAAAGTATCGCACAGTAAAAAGTTTAACGACAGGATTAATGCTAGGCACAATTACTATGACAGTTATTATGAGTGTGTTAAACTACTTTATTATTTTACCAGCGTACACTTGGTTTTTAAATTCACCAGCTATGTCTAATGATATTATGCGACAAACTATTGTAACGGCGATATTACCGTTTAATGTAATTAAGGGGATTGTTGTAACAATTGTATTTGTAGCATTATTTTCACGCTTGAAAGTATGGGTATTTACAAAAATGAAAAATGCTTAAAAATATTAAACCATTAGCAGTTACGCTGCCAATGGTTTTTTTGTTAGTGAGAATGAAAAAGAGAGCAAAAACCCCCCTCATACTTATGAGGGGGGTTTGAAGTTAATAAAAGACTATTCGAATTTTAAAGAGTCGCCATCAAATGATTCGTCAGCAACTTTAATTGAGTCAGTTGGACAACCTTCGAATGCATCCATCATATCTTCAATTAATACATCTGGAATTTCAACGATACCTTGGTTATCGTCTAATGTTACAAATGCAATACCTTCATCATCATAGTCATAAATGTCTGGTGCAGCAGCACCACAAGCACCGCATGCGATACAAGTATCTTTGTCAACGATTGTATATTTTGCCATCTTTTTTCCCTCCTGATAATATGTATGTGAAAAGTTCGCCAAAAAATTATAACCTTATTGTAAAACGGTTTTTAAAACTTTTCAACATAAAATTATAATGATAATGCTTATCAATTAGAGTGTCAACTTATTTTTGAATTATTTCATAAGATTTTCAAAATACTTAAATGTTATTTCGTTTGATACAATAGAATATATACAAGCATGTAGTGTGAATATGATAAGTTAAATGAATAGCAGTTAATGTGCAATCGTATTGAAAAAGGAATGAAGTTAGACAGAGAGGTGGAAGCGGTAATGCAGCTACAATATACTTTATTATATTGTTTAAAACAATTGAATGGTGAAAGAACCGTTTCTTCGATTTATTATTTATTAAAAGGAAAGAGATCGTCGCAAACATTACAAGATGGGAATATGTTTCAAATTTCTTTTTTGTTTGGGATTTATAAGTCATTAAATAGAGCTGATTATGATCAAGAAGTTGCAAGGTTGTTACGAACGGATTTAGTTCAAGGTATACATGATAATACATATGTGTTAACGACTGCTGGTAACATGCAATTAAACAAATGGGAAGGTGACTTTGCCTTTCCAACGTATTTAAATGGTTTACACTATGGTGAAATAGGTGAAACGTTTTGGAGGAGATTATCATTGATAGTTCAAACCATTTCGAATTTACAACAGGCGAATACGAAATTTATTCCAATTCAACAGGATACAGAAATAATGATGTGGGTGAAACGCTTCCTCACTGGAATACCATATATGAGAAGTGAATTGGCTAAAAGATTATGGAAGGAAATGCATACTCTTTTACAAAAAAATAATCCAGTAGAGGCGACAATCGTAACATATCGGTTAACTGGGTATGAACGCATTGGGTGTACTTTACAACAATTAGCGGAAATTACGAAACAAGATATATTTCGAGTTTATTTTTTATTTTGGGGTACAATTCATTTCCTTATTCAAGAAGTTCGCAATAAAGAAAATGAGTTTCCATTATTAGCTGAAATTATATCTTATCCAAATGAGAAAGCTGATTTATTTAGCTTATCAACGAAAAAAACATATAATCTTTGGAAACAAGGACGCTCTTTAGAAGAAATAGCAACAATTCGGAATTTGAAGGTTGCCACGATAGAAGACCATTTTGTAGAAATTGCTTTACGAGAAAAAGAATTTTCTATTGAGATGTTTATGGAAAAAGAAAAAATAGAAAAAGTAACAAAAGTAATTGAAGCATTACAAACACGTAAATTGCGTGTGTTGAAGCAAGCGGTTGGAGAGGAAATCTCTTATTTTGAAGTCCGTCTTGTATTGGCGCGGATGGAGGGTATAAATGAAGCTTGAGGAATATTTATATAAGTGGTTTGGATATTCTGAATTTCGTCCGGGGCAAAAAGGAGTTATTACGGACTTATTGGAAGGGAAAGATGTTGTAGCGATGCTTCCGACTGGAAGGGGAAAGTCAATGTGTTATCAACTTCCGGGGCTTCTGCAAGAGGGTACGGTGCTTGTTGTATCACCATTATTATCTTTAATGGAAGACCAAGTTACGCAATTAAAGTATGTCGTGAAAAATCGAGTTATTGCATTGAATAGTTTTCGGACGTTAATTGAAAAAAGAGAAGCAATGAAAAAGCTATCTTTTTATAAATTTGTTTTCGTATCACCAGAGATGTTGCAGTCGGAACTTCTAATAAGAGAATTGAAAAAAATTCATATTTCATTATTTGTCGTAGATGAAGCGCATTGTATTTCACAATGGGGCTATGATTTCCGGCCAGATTATAAAAAATTAGATAAAGTAATTGAGAGTATCGGATCTCCGAAAGTACTAGCATTAACAGCAACTGCGACAAAGGATGTACTGCGAGATATAGCGGTAAGTTTAAATCTAAAAAATATCGCTGAGCATGTGTACTCAATTGATCGTCCAAATATTGCGATGGAAGTGCAATTTGTGGAAACAATAGAAGAAAAAAAAGAGGCGCTTTTTGAGCATGTAATGTATTTGCAAGGGCCTGGTATTGTTTATTGTTCAAGTAGGGCCTGGACAGAGCGTTTAACCGAGTATTTAAGAGGAAAAGGAATTACAGGTGTAGCTTTTTATCATGGTGGTATGGAACATGAAGAGCGTATGTTAATTCAACAACAGTTTATGAATGACCAGTTGCAAATTGTAATATGTACAAGTGCTTTTGGGATGGGGGTAAATAAGGCGAATACAAGATATATTATTCATTTTCAATATCCGACAAATGTAGCTTCCTATTTACAAGAAATTGGAAGAGCGGGAAGAGATGGAGAATTGAGTATAGCCATTTTATTATGTAGTCCATTGGATCACGATTTGCCAATTTCAATCATTGAAGATGAATTACCAAGTAAATCGCAAATACAATTTTTATTTTCGTTACTACAAGAAAGAATGTTTCAAACGAAAGTATTACCATTAGAAGATGTAGAAGAAATTTGTTATAATGCAGCAAGATTTAATGAACAGTATTGGCGTTTTACACGTTATCATCTCGAACATCTTGGAATCATACAACAGCGAAATCTCATGCTAGAGAGCTTGTCAGATGAAATAATGCACAGATTAATAGCGGAAGTGGAAGTGAGACTGCGTAATAAATATAGTGAGCTAGAAAATATGAAGTCATGGATACAAGTTCAAGGATGTAGACGTGAATATTTATTACAACAATTCGGTTATAGAAAAGAAAAAGAGATAGAAAACTGTTGTGATTACTGTGGTATTACAAAAACGGATTATAAAAAAAGACGAGCGCAACAGTTAGTTTTCGACTATAATTGGGAAACAGAGTTACAAAAGCTTTTCGGCCTAGGGAAGATGGAGGAATGATGAACATTCAAAGGCATAATGTTGAAGATATGAGTCCGAGAGAAATAAGACTGAATCTCTACATAACACAACTAATCATTATTGGTATCGGTTGTTTACTAGCATATATATTATTTCAAGATAAAAGAGAAGTTTATAGTTTGTGGAAATGGGAACCGGTTTCTATACTTGTAATAGGTAGCTTGTTAGCGATCTGTATTGTGTTATTAGATTATGTTGCAATGCGAGTCTTTCCAGAATCTTGGTTTGATGATGGTGGTATTAACGATAGAATGTTTCAAGGGATTTCTGTCATGCATTTACTCGTTATCACGTTTATTATTGGCTTTGCGGAAGAGTTTTTATTTAGAGGTGTAGTGCAGACTCATTTCGGAATTGTAATAGCGAGTTTAATTTTTGCTGTGTTACATATTCGGTATATAACGAAGCCTTTTTTGTTTTGTTTCGTCTGCTTTATTAGTTTTGTTTTTGGCTATGTATTCGAGTGGACAGGAAATTTATTTATAACAATCTTTGCACACTTTCTTGTTGATTTTATAATGGGGCTCCAATTAAGAAAATAAATGGAAGGTGGTGGTGAACAACGTGAGAAAACGAATTCCTGATTTTGAAGAGGAGTTAGAAGTTGAGCGAGTGGAAGAAGATGAAGGTTTACCGCCGCGTAGTGAAATTCATAGAAATAAAGAGAACAAACCAAAGTTTAAAATGAATCACATTTTCGTCCGAGTGTTAACATTTTTATTCATATTGTTACCTATTAGTATCCTATGGTATACGGATAAGTATATACAGGTAAAAAGTGATAGTAATAATGCTGAGAAAAGTGCGTTTGAAGTGATTTTTTTTGATTCAGCTAAGACTGAATCAAAGAAGCAGTCTGAGAAAGTAGCAACTCATGTTGTGAAAGATGGAGAAACTTTAGAAAGTATAGCGAAGCAATATTTCTCGGATGAAAATGGGATAGAAATAATAAAAAAGTATAATGATTTACAAGAAGACGAAGTGAAAGTAGGACAAGAATTGAAAATTCCTATAGAAGATAAGTCCACGAAGTATGAGAGCTAGCTAAATGAGTGATATAGCTGCACATAAAATTAAGGACTATACTTTACGAGGAGGGAGAGTAAAAAATATATGTCATGGATTATATTATTATGTACTCTCATATGCATTGGTTTTGTATGTCTTCTTGGAATGTATAAAGAAGCGATGCGTAATACAGTGTTGGAACATACTTTAGTATTCGAAGAATTTCCGGAAAGTTTTCAAAAAGTTAATGTTTTTTTTATTTCGGATATTCATAGAAGGGTCATTTCTAGCGCGCTAATTGAACGAGTAAAAGGAAAAGTAGATATCGTAATTATTGGCGGCGATTTAGCTGAAAAAGGAGTACCTTTATCACAAATCTCTTTAAATATTCAAAAATTAAGAGAAATAGCCCCTGTATATTTTGTATGGGGAAATAATGATTATGAAATTGAATATCACGAATTAGATGCTTTATTAATAGAAAATAATGTGAAGGTATTAGATAATACAAGATTTGTATTTGAGTCTGAATTAGGAGAGAAAATTTGCTTACTCGGTATCGATGATGTTGGATTAGAACGAGATCGTTTAGATTTAGCGTTGTCTGATTGTAAAGAAGAAGGTTTTCGCATTTTAATTAGTCACAACCCAGATATAATAAAGAAAATGTCTGGTAACGAACAAATTTCGCTCGTATTAAGTGGACATACACATGGAGGTCAGATTCGGTTGTTTCCATCTGAAAAGTATTTAAAGGGTGGTGTATATAAGCATTCTAATACGACTCTCTTTGTTAGTAATGGGTATGGAACAACATTATTCCCTCTTCGTTTTCGGGCACCTTCCCAAACACATATCATTACGTTATGCGGAGGAAAATAATGCCGACTTTAAATGGGACATATAATATAAAAGCTGTTTCGAATATACTCGGAATTCAACCGAGTACACTTCGCGCATGGGAAAGACGCTATCATATTATTGCCCCAAAGAGAAATCGTGCGGGGCATCGTTTATATACAGAAGAGCATATTCATATTTTGAAATGGTTAATGAATAAAGTTTCTGAGGGGATGATGATTGGACAAGCAGTTCAGTTATTAGAAGGGAATCGGTTGCAGAACAACGTTCAAAAAGAAAAAATTACTGATACAGAAGTTGTTTTAGTGGACGATATACTACAAGCTTTGTTAGAATTTGATGAAATTACAATTTCTGCATTATTAAACGAGGTTTTTAGTATATATTCAACGGAAAAGGTTGTTGCAAGCATCATTCTTCAAGTGGCAAACAAGTTGTTAACTTTAAAAAGTAATAATGAGATTACAATGTCGCAATTCAAATATGTTGTATCATTCTTACAAACACGTTTAGGAATGATCTATCATAATGCGTCGGTGTATTCTTCCGTTAACAAAGTTTTCGTTTTAGAAAATAATATATTAAAAGGATTTATTTTCGCGACGTATTTACGACTAAAAGGATATCAAACAATGTATATGGGGACAAGTTTAGATGAAGAAGGTATTTTACTAGCTATTGAACAATTACAACCTAAATATTTGTTTATATCTTTTGATGATGAACGAGAACTTGAAGAGGCAGTAGAATTTATTGACTTGTTGCAAGAAAAAAATGAAAACATCTCTGGTGGTTTTATAGGAAGAAAAGGCATTGGAGATCAATTAAATCTTCAAAATATCCTAATTGGTAACACGAAAGAAGAATGGGATGGATGGTTAAAGATGTCGGAATAGTCGTTCGAAAAGAACCATCTATTTTCTATTTCATATAATAAAAATTAGATGCAATGGTTACGTAGGGAGGGTATGAGATGAGACTGGAACGTTTAAATTATAATAAGATTAAAATTTTCCTAACATTTGATGATTTATCTGAACGAGGATTAACGAAAGAAGATTTGTGGAGAAATGCACCGAAAGTACAGCAACTATTCCGTGATATGATGCAAGAAGCAAATACAGAATTAGGGTTTGAAGCGGATGGACCGATTGCTGTTGAAGTATTTTCTCTACAAGCTCAAGGTATGGTTGTAATTGTAACAAAAGAAAATCACGAAGTGGACACAGAAGATGAGTTCCGTGACGAGTTTATTGAAATGCAAGTGACTCTTGATGAAAGTGAACATATACTTTACGAGTTTGCTACATTAGATGATGTAATCAATTTGTCAAATCGCTTATATAACCTTGGTGTAACTGATGGGAAGTTGTATACGTGGGATGATCGTTTTTATCTTTGGATAGAAGAAGAAGAGCAATTTCAATTATTGAAGGCGGATTTTATAGCTATTTTAGCGGAGTACGGTAATCCGTCAACAGCAACAATTTACCGCGTAATGGAATATGGTAAAGAATTAATGGATTCTCAAGCGATTGAACAAATATACAATTACTTTGTGAAAAAACAAAACCTCAGCTAATGTAACGTAGCTTGAGGTTTTATTTTTATTCAGCTGAAAATCTAAAATCTATAAAACGAAGTGTAGGTAACAAGACTAACCGATCTGTATGTTAAAATGTAATCAGTATTTCTTGATGAAATAATTGTTTTATCGAATGTATTTTGATGAAAATAAAAAATATTTAAATATTTAAGTATTTTACTTTTCTAAAAGCAATAAAAGGACTATAATAATAGTGAAAACGCTTGCAATGCAAAATAGTTTGTATATATTTGTTAGCGTTTTCTATTGCATTCCAAATTTAACGGTGTATACTAGGCAATGAAGGTTTACTAAACAAGTGAAATTACAGGGGGTTTACTTACTATGGTAGCCGAAAAGGGAACTCAAATGAAAACACAACAACAAGGGGAACAACATTTTGAATTGTTAAATTCAACACAAATTGTAATTAATGAAGCATTAGAAAAATTGGGTTATCCAAACGAAGTATATGAATTATTGAAAGAACCAATTCGTATGATGACAGTGAAAATTCCAGTTCGTATGGATGACGGGACTGTTAAAATATTTACAGGATATCGTGCACAACATAATGATGCTGTTGGTCCAACGAAAGGTGGAATTCGCTTCCATCCAAACGTAACAGAAAATGAAGTGAAAGCACTTTCTATTTGGATGAGCTTAAAATGTGGTATTGTTGATTTACCATATGGTGGAGGTAAAGGTGGAATCATTTGTGACCCACGTGAGATGTCTTTCCGTGAATTAGAAAGATTAAGCCGCGGTTATGTACGAGCAATTAGCCAAATTGTTGGTCCGACAAAAGATATTCCAGCTCCAGATGTATTTACAAACTCACAAATTATGGCATGGATGATGGATGAGTATAGCCGTATCGATGAATTTAATTCACCAGGATTTATTACAGGTAAACCACTTGTATTAGGTGGATCACACGGACGTGAAACAGCAACTGCAAAAGGTGTAACAATTTGTATTCGTGAAGCTGCGAAAAAACGTGACATTGATATTAAAGGTGCACGCGTTGTTGTTCAAGGATTTGGTAATGCGGGTAGCTTCTTAGCTAAATTTATGCATGATGCAGGCGCGAAAGTAATTGCAATTTCAGATGCTTACGGTGCACTACATGATCCGAATGGATTAGATATTGACTACTTACTAGATCGTCGCGATAGCTTCGGTACTGTAACAAAACTATTTAATAATACAATTTCAAATACAGAACTGTTAGAACTTGATTGCGACATTTTAGTTCCAGCTGCAATTGAGAACCAAATTACAGAAAAAAATGCTGATAAGATTAAAGCGAAAATTGTAGTTGAAGCTGCAAATGGTCCAACTACATTAGAAGCAACAAAAATCTTAACAGATCGTGGTATTTTACTTGTTCCAGACGTATTAGCAAGTGCTGGTGGCGTTACGGTATCTTACTTTGAGTGGGTACAAAATAACCAAGGTTACTACTGGACTGAGGAAGAAGTAGAACAACGTTTAGAAAAAGTAATGGTAAGATCATTCGATTCAATTTATGAAACATCACAAGTTCGTAAAGTGAACATGCGCTTAGCTGCGTACATGATTGGTGTTCGTAAAATGGCTGAGGCTAGTCGCTTCAGAGGTTGGGTATAATATATAATGTTTTGAGAAAACGTGATTTCCTTTCGAGGGAATCACGTTTTTTTGTTGAAGTATTAAATGAGGTGTTGTATATGGGGAATGAAATGATGGAACGAGTAGACCAATTAGAAGAAAAGGTTAAGGTGTTAGAGGGTGAACTTGCAAGAGCTAAGAGAGCCCGAAAAACAAGTATCGTTCGGGTGTTCGGTGAAGGATTATTGTTTTTAATATTTGGTGCATTTGTAGTTGGACCAATTATCGCGTTTATATTCACAATTATTACTTGGCTTGTTGAAAAATAGAATAAAAAATAAAAAAGAACGCTTGTTCTACACGAACAAACGTGCTATACTTTCCTTAGATAAGCAAAACGGAAACGATTTTAAGGAGAGATAAATGATGAAAATGACAGTAGACCAAAGATTTATGATGCCAGCAGATGTTGTGGAACGAGTGGAAGTTTTACGAAATAATCATAGTAAGCGTGGATCATTATTACAATCAGTAAATAAGTTTTTCGGTTTAGATACGAAAGAAGATTGTGTTTGGTTTTACGGTTTTTACGGAGTGGCTGTAAGTATTGTATTATTTATGGTATTCACATCAAATATTTTCGATTTTCTCTTCGCATAAGAAATAATGCCATAAGGACATTGCCACCGAATACATATATAAGGAAGTAAGGTAATTTTTTAGAGCGGGAGTTGGTAGTAATGGCGATGTTCCCTATTGAGCGTAATTATATTGGGTATGGAAATTCACGACCAGGAATTCCTCTTTCAAAAGTAAGATTTATTGTAAGTCATGACACGGGGAACCCTGGTAGCAATGCGATAGGAAATCGGGATTACTTTAATGAAATACAACCGAAAGCTTCAGCGCATACATTTATTGATGATAAAACAATATTAGAAATTGTCCCTATAAATGAAGTTGCGTATCATGTTAGATACAATGTGCCAACGGATAATGATTTATTCGGTTATGATGCGAATAAGGCCGCAATTGGGGTTGAACTTTGCTATGGTGGCGACGTAAACTTTTGGGAGGCATATACTCGTTTTACATGGTATCATGCTTATTTATGTCAAAATTTCGGTTTAAATCCTAAAAAGGCTATTGTGTCACACAAAACGTTGGATCCTACTCGGAAAATCGATCCTGAAAATGTATTAGGGCAACAAGGAATTAAATTTCAGCAGTTTTTAGCAGATGTCTATCGGATGTATGTTTCGTTTAGATGACAAATATATGAAAAATGAATACAATAAAGATAGGTGCCTACTGCTGTAAGTAGGTTTTTTCTTGTTTATATAAATAAAGCAGAGGTAGAAGACTAGGAGTGAACCGAGTATGCAAAAAGAAACAGTTATTATTATCGGAGGCGGTCCATGCGGATTAGCAGCGGCGATTTCGTTGCAAAAAGTGGGGTTAAATCCGTTAGTAATCGAAAAAGGAAACATAGTAAATGCAATTTATAATTATCCAACTCATCAAACATTTTTCTCCTCTAGTGAAAAATTAGAAATTGGTGAAGTTGCTTTTATTACAGAAAATCGTAAGCCATTTCGTAATCAAGCGCTTGCGTATTATCGTGAAGTAGTAAAGCGTAAATCTATACGTGTAAATGCATTTGAACGAGTGGAACAAGTTCAAAAAGATGGTGATGTTTTTAAAGTTGAAACGAAGAAGCGTGATGGAAACAAAGAAATATATGTGGCGAAATACATTGTTGTCGCAACTGGATATTATGATAACCCGAATTATATGAATGTACCTGGTGAGAAACTTGAGAAAGTAGCTCATTATTTCAAAGAAGGACATCCTTATTTTGATCGAGATGTCGTCGTAATAGGTGGTAAAAATTCAAGTATAGATGCGGCGTTAGAGCTTGTTAAATCGGGTGCACGTGTAGCAGTTCTATACCGTGGCGGGGAATACTCGCCAAGTATTAAGCCGTGGATTTTGCCGGAATTTGAGGCGCTAGTACGAAATGGGACAATTCAAATGCATTTCCATGCGCATGTAAAAGAAATTACTGAGCATACGTTGACGTATACAGTAGATGGTGAGGCAAATACAATTCAAAACGATTTTGTATTTGCTATGACGGGTTACCATCCAGACCACAGCTTCTTAACAAAAATGGGAGTTCGGATTGATGAAGAAACAGGACGCCCGATTTATACACAGGGTAGTATGGAAACAAACGCTGAAAATATTTTTATTGCAGGTGTAATTGCTGCGGGGAATAACGCAAATGAAATATTTATCGAGAACGGTAGATTCCATGGAGATGCGATTGCGCAAACCATTGCATCAAGAGAAGAATAAAAAGAAGCTGTCGAAATTCGACAGCTTCTTTTTTAATCGTGCATATACATATTTTGGATTGCTTCATGAGAATTTGTATTCTCTAATGCGACTAATAATTTAATACGCGCCTTTTGAGCATTTAAACCGTATGTGAATATAACGCCCATATCTTTCAATTGCTTGCCGCCACCTTCATACGAATATACATCTTGAACGATACCGTTGAAACAGCGAGACACTAATACGACAGGAATTCCTTTGCCTATTAATCGTTCTAGACTTGGAAGTGTTCTTGGAGGTAAATTACCTTGTCCAAGTGCTTCAATAACAATTCCGTCTACTGGTAGTGTTTCAATTGCTGATAATAATGTATCATCCATACCTGCGTATGCTTTTAGAACGACAACGTTTTTAGAAATTTGTCGTACTGTGCATGTTTCGTGATGCACTAAAGCATGATGGAAAACAACACCACGTTTTGTTACCATGCCAATTGGTCCGTACTGTGGACTTTGGAATGTCGCGACATTACTTGTGTGCGTTTTTGTTACATTTGTAGCACAATGTATTTCGTCGTTTAATACGACTAGAACGCCTTTTTTAGCAGCTTCATTACTACTAGCAACTTTTACAGCTGATAAGAAATTATATAGACCATCAGCGCCTAATTCATTACTAGAACGCATTGCTCCTGTCACAACGATTGGGATCGTTGCTTGAACTGTTAAATCAAGAAAATAAGCTGTCTCTTCTAATGTATCGGTACCATGCGTAATGACTACGCCGTGAATATCATCTTGTCTTACTCTTTCGTCAATGATGACTTGTAATTGTAGCATTTCGCTAGGAGTCATGTGAGGAGATGGAAGATGGAACACATCTTCGACAATTAAATCAACATCGCCTTCTAAATCAGGAATAAATTTTAAAAGAGGATTCTTTTCACCTGGTTGTACGACCCCGGTTTCTTTATCTTCCTCCATTGCAATTGTTCCACCTGTGTGTAAAACTAGGATTCTTTTCAATGCTTATACCCCTTTCAAGTTGAAAAATACATTTAGAACATAACATGTTTTGAGTAAATTCGACAATGAAAATGTATAAAAGTATGGTTAGAAAATGACAATAAAATAAATTACTTTAAGTGTGCTTCGGTAAGTGGTTATTAGGTTAGGTTTTGTTTGTGGAAAATTATAGGAGACGATGTGTAAGTGTAGAGAGGGAAGGAGTGAGTTTTTTGAAAAAAGTGGAGAAAATTATAATTCGTATATTACTGATTCAATTTATTTGTCTTTCTGTCGTCCAACTGCTTTTTATACATAAATCTTCAGTGAAATATTTATCGAAAATTGTTTATTACGAAGGTGTCGTCACGCGAAATAAGGCGGAAATCTTACAGGTGAATAAGTAGTTTTCATTTTCTTCTATGATGGATTATGCTACAATAATTGAGGATTTAATGACGTGAGGCAAATGAGAAGAAGCAGGGGGAGAATACCTGCTTTTCGTTTTGTTTTTATAAGTGAAAAATGAGGTGTTACAATGGATAAACAAATTTCGATTGCTATAGATGGTCCAGCGGCTGCTGGGAAAAGTACAGTTGCAAAAGTTGTTGCGAAAAAACTTTCATATGTGTACATTGATACAGGCGCAATGTACCGTGCTATTACATATGCAGCCCTTGAACAAAAAGTGGATATTGAAAATGAAGAAAAGTTAATGGAAGTTGTAAAAAATGTAAATATTGAATTTCAGCAAGGGGAAAATACACAACTTGTATTTTTAAATGGACAAGATGTTTCTGAAGTGATTCGTACGCCAGATGTGACGAATCGAGTATCTATTGTAGCAAAGCATCGTCTTGTTCGTGAAGAAATGGTACGTCGTCAACAAGAGTTAGCTAAAAAAGGCGGCGTAGTAATGGATGGTCGTGATATTGGTACACATGTACTACCAGATGCTGAAGTGAAAATCTTTATGCTTGCTTCTGTAGAAGAAAGAGCGGAAAGAAGACATTTAGAAAATATGAATAAAGGTTTCGATTCTAATTTAGAGCAGTTAAAAGAAGAAATTGCTAGGCGTGATAAATTAGATTCAGAACGCGAAGTTTCTCCTTTGAAAAA
This sequence comes from Bacillus sp. NPDC057893, assembly GCF_042796455.1. Classification (NCBI taxonomy): domain Bacteria; kingdom Bacillati; phylum Bacillota; class Bacilli; order Caryophanales; family Bacillaceae; genus Bacillus; species Bacillus sp. NPDC057893. The sequence continues at coordinate 700,214 of NZ_JBHVNG010000002.1, forward strand.
AGCTGATGATGCATTGGAATTAGATACAACTTCTTTATCAATTGAAGAGGTTGTCCAAAAAATTATGGGGATTGTTTCAGGAGTGTTTGCGAAATAAAGAAAGGGGGATTATCCTCTTTCTTTTTTTGTTTGTTTAGAATTGTAAAGGATAAGTGAATTATGAGTTGCTTTTCTTGACAAATGAGTCAATTTATTAGAAGTTAGTTAAAGAGGAATGAAACTGTCAGAATATATTCGCTATTATATTTCAAAACATACTTTATTCAAGACGATTTTGCTGTATACTATTTATATAGAATTAATATATTTTCTTATAAAATATATTAAAACTGAGTATGTGATGATAAATTCTTAAACATGCAAATGAAAATATTTGTTTTCATTTCGTATATACATAAAAATGCTTTGTCAATTCTGTAGGGAGGTATTTCCATGGTAGAGAAAATGAATGAAGAAGTTATGAATTCAAAAGAATTACAAGTCGGTGATGTTGTTACAGGGTCTGTAACGAAAGTTGAAGAGAAACAAGTGCTTGTAAATGTTGGATACAAAACAGATGGCGTAATTCCGATTAGTGAATTAGCTAACGTTCATATTGAAAAAGCAAGCGATGTTGTAGAATTAGATCAAACACTTGAATTGAAAATTATTAAATTAGAAGATGATGATCTTGTTTTATCTAAGAGAGCTGTTGACGCAGAAAAAGCGTGGGTAGAATTACAAGAAAAATTTAATTCTGGTCATGTATTTGATGTTACTGTAAAAGATATTGTGAATGGTGGGTTAGTTGTGGACCTTGGTGTTCGTGGTTTTATCCCGGCTTCACTTGTAGAGGTACATTATGTAGAAGACTTTGCTGACTATAAAGGAAAAACATTAGCGGTGAAAATTGTTGAATTAGACCGTGAAAAAAATCGTGTTATTCTTTCACATAAAGCGGTAGTAGAACTAGAACTAGATTCTAAGAAAAAAGAAGCAATCTCTTCGTTAAAAGAAGGGGATATTGTTGAAGGAACAGTACAACGATTAACGGATTTTGGTGCTTTCGTTAACGTTGGTGGTGTGGACGGTTTAGTTCACATTTCACAAATTTCACACGAACGTGTAGAGCAACCTTCTGAGGTATTAGAGCAAGGTCAAAAGGTAAAGGTAAAAGTGTTATCTGTTGATGCTGATACGCAACGTATTTCTTTATCAATTAAAGCAGCTCAGCCGGGACCTTGGGAAAATGTTGCTGGCGAAATAAAGGCTGGAGATATTCGTGAGGGCGTAGTAAAACGCCTTGTTACATTCGGTGCATTTGTTGAAATTTTACCTGGTGTTGAAGGGCTTGTGCATGTATCTCAAATTGCAAATCGTCACGTGAAAAATCCAAATGAAGTATTGGAAATGGGACAAGAAGTAAAAGTGAAAGTACTTGAAGTCCATGTAGCAGAAAAACGTATTTCTTTAAGCATAAAAGAAACGCTTGAAGAAAATAATGTAACAGAAGATTATAGCCAATATGAGCCAAATGCTGATTCTGCTACTTTCCAGTTAAGTGATATTATTGGTGAACAACTGAAAAAATTAAAGAAATAAAGAGGGGTACAAGTGGTAAGGGCAAAACGTAAATTAGATCATATTGAATATGCTCTTTCTACTGGTCAGTCTCGTACGCATGGCTTTCATGATATTGATTTTGTGCATCAAAGCTTACCAAATTCAAGTTATGATACTGTAACATGTGAAACAAAAATCGGCGAACTTTCACTAAGTTCGCCGATTTTTATCAATGCGATGACTGGTGGTGGAGGAGAGCAAACATTACATATTAATGAGCAATTAGCATATGTAGCGAAACATCATAACCTTGCTATGGCTGTAGGGTCGCAAATGGCAGCTTTAAAAAATGAAAGCGAGGCGGCTTCTTATAAGATCGTCAGAAAGGTAAACCCAAATGGTATTTTCTTTGCTAATTTGGGGAGTGAGGCAACTGTCGAACAGGCAGAGCGTGCCGTTGATATGATTGAAGCGAATGCACTGCAAATTCATTTAAATGTCATACAAGAGTTAACGATGCCAGAAGGAGACCGTGATTTTACTGGTGTACTTCGGCGAATTGAACAAATTGTTTTAAACAGTAAAGTTCCTGTCATTGTAAAAGAAGTGGGATTTGGAATGAGTAAGGAAACAGTACAACAGTTAGCGAGTATAGGTATAACAGCAATTGATATTGGCGGACAAGGTGGTACGAATTTTGCTGCTGTTGAAAATGAAAGAAGACAGCGAATGCTTTCTTATTTTAATAACTGGGGCATACAAACAGCTACCTCGATTATTGAAGCAACCTCTACAAATAATAACCTCTCTTTTATTGCATCTGGGGGTATACAAACAGCAATTGACGTGGCGAAGGCAATCGCATTAGGGGCGAATACAACTGCGTTTGCTGGATACTTTTTACGTATTTTAATGCAAGTTGGTGTTGAGAAGTTAGTGGATGAAATCGATCTTTTACATACAGATTTAAAATTTATTATGACAGCTCTTGGCGTGAAGACGATAGAAGAGTTGCAATCTGTACCTCTTGTTGTAAAAGGCGAAACATATCATTGGTTAGCGCAGCGAGGGATTGACACTGCACATTATAGTAGGCGATAAAAAATCAACCGTCCGGTTGATTTTTTTCAGAGTGTTGAGAAACCCTTTAGGGTTTCCAACACTCTGATATCTTTTAAATTTTATTAAATGAAAACAATAATAAATGATAGAAACTAAGAAAATAGCCCTTCACCTGATCCAAAAGGGTCAGGTGAAGGGCTATTTTTTTCATGTTGACACAGAACGGAAAAAGAGGTTAAGACACAGTCTGTAAAAAATCAAGGGTCCGGGCGGGAAGTTATAATTCTATAAATGGAAAAAAGAGAGAATTTATATCGCGATAAATGTATATATGAATATTATACGAAAAAGCTATGATTGAAAAAGGGGTTATAAAAATGAAGAAATGTAGAAAATGTGCTGCTGAATTATTGGAGGGTTCTTACTTTTGCCATGTTTGTGGAGAGAAACATGGCAAAAGTAAGAAAGTATTCCTCTCTATATAGCTGGTTAGCGATAAAACAAGATAAGAGATTGCTATTTAAGAGTCAAAAGAAACAAGAAAAAAATTACGATAATTTAGGGGATGAGGGTGTTAATAAAAAAGGAGATAATATATCTTCAAATAGTAAAAATACGATAGGACGCATTACATATAATAGTGAAGATGTTAATATCCATGCACGAAATATAAGAGAAGATACAGCGATTTCTGCATATAATAAAAAGGTTGAAATTTCATTAACTTCAAATGTAAGAGAAGGGGATTCTAGTTCAACAACAGTACAATCAACAATTAAAACGGCGAATATTGCAATCGCAGTCGGGAATAAATTGTATAGGAATCCAATGGTGAATGCAGGAAGTGGAATAGAAGCACTAATTTTGCCAAGGGAATTAGGAGAAGACAAAAATCCATCGGAAGATTCGCATGTGAATTACTATTTTGATATATCAAGTGAGGTGAGTTTAAGTAATGCTGAAGTAGTATTACTTTCTGATCAAGGAAATACCATTATGAGTCGGGAAATTAAAGAGGAAAAAGAAGATATTGTAGGCGTAAAAAAAAGAGGTTGAGCGAAAGTTAAATGAAATAGGAGAGACGGATTATGTACGTGTTGAGGTAAAGAGTAAAACTCCTTCTCTTCATACGTATTATGTTATTACATATTCTAAAAACCAACAGGCATAGTTACGATTGATGCCTCATCAAGTGATAGGGTTTATAATGCGAAAACAAAAGAATTATATTACGAGTAGAAATAAAATAATTGTGTAAAAAGACGGTTTCGTACATTATCGAAACCGTCTTTTTGTATTGCCCGTAAAAGCCCGATTGGTGTGGGCTAATAATCAGTGGGATGGATCCTACTCACTGAAGTTTCACTTTATTTAATGCTGATTCTGTTTTCGAGCTTGCTCCGGTGTATCAAGACTTGTTGCACCGGGATATTGAAGTGATCGGTCGCGATCAGATTCAACGCGGCGTGATTCTCTTAGTTTTCGTTCTTGGCGATCTTTACCCATTGTGAGTTACACCTCCTTATTAAAAGTTTTGCTGTTATGAGAAAAACTATGCACAAAGAAAAGGGGGATTAACTTTCATAAAAAGTTCCCATAATGGAAAACATAGGAGGTGAAGTGATGGATGGGAGTACTTTTTATTTTGTTGCTTGGATAGGGTGGATTGTCGTGACCTTTTTTATGAAAAAAGAATCTATTCGTTGGAAGATAAGTGCTTGTATATTAATTTTTATTATTTGTTCTCCGTTAAATGTGACGATTGCGTCTTTCACGATATCGGTAAATGCCCTTTTGCTTTGTATTATTTCTTTTGTAGGCATCACGTTATATTCTATTTGGAAAAAATTATATACCTTACTTTCGGCACTTATTATTGCAATGTTATATACAAGCTTTCATTTGTTAGAAGTATATGATCCAATTTGGATTGTGGTTGATAGGTTGTTGCTGTTAAGTGGTGCACTTGTGTATGCATCGGTTTTATTGCACGGGGATCGCATATTACGATTATGCTCCTTATATATAGGGATGTTACAAGGTGAATTGTTGGTGACGCTTATTTTTCGTAAATTACATTTTCCTTATGAATATGGCAGTTTAGCTTTTTTAGATGTTGCTGCTGTTTCCACTTTATTTATGGCGATGTTACTTTGGATTACGAAAGCATCAGTATATATGGAACAATTTAAGAGGAAAACACGTAAAAGAAAGGCGAGGGTAATACATGACTGAATATACACCAGCTATTTTATGTGGCGTAATTGCAGGTACAATAACTAGGTTGTTAATGCTTCGTACCGATACGAGGCAATATCCGACGAGGCTCCACGGGAAAATTATTCATATCGCGATGGGATTAATTGCGGCTGCCTTAGGAGCAATTGCGATTCCGTCTGTTTTGAAAAAAGATTTCTCTGCAATTACATTTCTTACGTTAGCAGCGACGCAATTTCGTGATGTGCGCAATATGGAAAGAAATACGCTTCAACAATTAGATGGATATGAGCTCGTACCACGTGGTAATACATACATTGAAGGAATTGCATTAGTATTTGAAAGTCGTAACTACTTGGCGATGTTAACGTCGTTTGTAACAACGTTTGCGTATATAGGATTCGATTCATGGATTGCCGGGGTAATTACTGGTATAGTAAGTTTTTTCATTGCGAAAAAATTAATGTCAGGTAAAAGACTTCATGACCTTGTAGAAATAGAGCACGTTCCACTTCGTTTTGAAGGAGCGGGACTTTATATTGATAATATTTACATTATGAATATTGGATTGCCAGCAAGGCAAGAAGAAATTATGAAATATGGAATGGGATTTATTTTAAAACCGAAATCGATAGATGCGATGGTTACAATCTCAAACTTAGGACAACGGCAAGCTATTTTACATGATGTTTCGGTTGCTTTAGGAATATATAGAGATTCTGGAACGCCGGCACTTGTACCGTTAGCGAAGCGTGATTTAGAGGATGGGAGAGTTGGGGTTTTTGTTCTGCCGCAAGATCAAGATGCAGAAAAAGCGATAGGGGTAATCGGAAATGTACCAACATTAGAGAGTGCTGTTCATATGTCATCAGAAGCTCCGAAAGGAAGGGGAGATAAGAGATGATGTTAGAAAGTGTTATTCTCGCAGTCATTACAACAACGCCAGAGAAATTTGCAGGTGGTGCCCCTTTATTTATTTGCGAGTCGACAGAGGAACTGGAATTTGTTGCAAATAATTTAGAGGCTATTTTAGATGGTATTGCACATCGCTTACAAGATAATGTATATATTATTGTGAAACATTAGTAACGTGTGGTATAATGTGAGGTGTTTTGATACGTTGAGAAATATTCTGGAATGCAAATCCCTTCTTGCACAAAGAAGGGTTTTTTACATAATAAACAGAAGCAAGTTGAAAGGATGAAAGTATATGCCGAAACCAGTAATAGCGATAGTAGGCCGCCCGAACGTAGGGAAATCTACTATTTTCAATAGAATTGTTGGAGAAAGAGTTTCAATCGTAGAAGATATACCAGGTATAACGCGAGACCGTATTTATAGTGCGGGAGAATGGTTAAATCATGAGTTTAACATTATTGATACAGGTGGAATTGATATTGGAGACGAGCCGTTCTTGACACAAATTCGTCAACAGGCGGAAGTAGCGATTGATGAAGCAGATGTTATCATTTTTATGACGAATGGTCGCGATGGTGTAACTGCAGCAGATGAAGAAGTTGCTAAAATTTTATACCGTTCTAAAAAACCAATTGTACTTGCGGTAAATAAGGTTGATAATCCAGACATGCGTAGTGATATTTATGATTTTTATGCATTAGGATTTGGCGAGCCGTTCCCGATTTCAGGTACACACGGTTTAGGACTTGGTGATTTGTTAGATGAAGCTGCAAATCATTTTCCAAAGATTGAAGAAGAAGCGTATGACGATGAAACAATCCGTTTCTCTTTAATTGGACGTCCAAACGTAGGGAAATCATCACTTGTAAATGCACTTCTTGGTCAAGAACGTGTAATTGTAAGTAATATAGCGGGGACGACACGTGATGCTGTCGATACACCATATAGTAAAGATGATCAAGATTATGTAATCATCGATACAGCTGGTATGCGTAAAAAAGGGAAAGTATACGAAAGTACAGAAAAGTATAGTGTACTTCGTGCACTTAGAGCGATTGAACGTTCTGACGTTGTTTTAGTCGTTTTAGACGGAGAAGAAGGAATTATTGAGCAAGATAAAAAAATCGCTGGATATGCTCATGATTCAGGACGAGCTGTTATTATCGTTGTAAACAAATGGGATGCAGTGAAAAAAGATGAAAAAACAATGAAAGCATTTGAAGAAAACATCCGTGCTCATTTCCAATTTTTAGAGTATGCACCGATTGTATTCTTATCTGCGAAAACGAAAAAGCGTACACAAACGTTATTACCGGTTATCAATGAGGTAAATGAAAGCCATAGCATCCGTGTACAAACGAATGTATTAAATGATGTAATTATGGATGCGGTAGCGATGAATCCAACGCCGACACATAATGGTAGCCGTCTGAAAATCTTCTATGCGACACAGGTTGCGGTAAAACCACCAACATTTGTTATATTTGTAAACGATACAGAATTAATGCACTTTTCATATGAGCGCTTCTTAAAGAATCGTTTACGTGAAGCATTCGGTTTTGTAGGAACGCCGATTCACATTATCGCTAGAGCAAGAGACTAATGGAGAGGATGTGATTTTATGACAAAAATCACAGTAATAGGAGCAGGTAGCTGGGGAACAGCGTTAGCGATGGTATTAGCTGACAATGGGCATGATGTACGTATTTGGGGAAACCGTCCTGAACTCATGAATGAAATTAATACGAAGCGTGAGAACAGTAGATATCTTCCAGGGATTACATTGCCAAGCACAATCGTAGCCTACTCTTCTTTAGAAGAAGCATTAGTAGATGTAAATACAGTACTGCTAGTAGTACCGACGAAAGCGTACCGAGACGTATTGCAAGAGATGAAAGAAATTGTTACAGAGCCAATTACTTGGATTCATGCAAGTAAAGGAATCGAACCAGGTACGTCAAAACGTATTTCGGAAGTGATTGAGGAAGAAATTCCAGAGAGCTTGATTAAGGATGTTGTTGTACTATCTGGGCCGAGTCACGCTGAAGAAGTTGGATTGCGTCAAGCGACAACTGTTACGTCTGCAGCAAAGCGTATGGAAGCGGCTGAGGGAGTACAAGATTTGTTTATGAATAGCTATTTCCGTGTATATACAAACCCAGATATCGTTGGAGTTGAACTTGGTGGTGCTTTAAAAAATATTATTGCACTAGCTGCGGGGATAACTGACGGGCTTGGATTAGGTGATAATGCGAAAGCGGCATTAATGACACGTGGTTTAACAGAGATTGCTCGTTTAGGAAGAAAAATGGGCGGAAATCCGTTAACGTTTGCTGGTCTAACTGGTATGGGGGACTTAATTGTAACTTGTACAAGTGTGCATAGCCGAAATTGGCGTGCTGGAAATATGCTTGGAAAAGGGCACTCTTTAGAAGAAGTATTAGAAAGTATGGGTATGGTTGTAGAAGGTGTAAGAACAACGAAAGCTGCTCATGAATTGGCAGAGAAAATGGAAGTTGAAATGCCGATTACAGCTGCTTTATATGACGTGCTGTTCAATGGGAATAATGTGAAAGATGCAGTAGGCTCATTGATGGGACGTGTCCGAAAACATGAAGTTGAAGCGATACCTGATTTGTTATAAAGGAAGCGGTAGAAGTACATTTCGTACTTCTACCGTTTTTTTTTATTTTTTATGGGTCTTTTCACCAATTTTTCATCTCTGCATAGGATGAAGAGTAACTTGAGGAGAGGGTGAAAAGAATGGATAACAACATTTTTAATAACATTGAAAAAGAAGCGAAAGTGAATAAAGAAGATATTTTTAAATTAGCGTCGTCTGTTCAAAATGCGAACTTACGTGATGAGACAGTGCTTCGCCAATTGATTCATCAAGTTGCTCTAATGGCAGGACGTGAAGTGCCAAAAGAGCAAGAGGATCAAATTGTAAAAGCAATCATTAACAATAATATGCCCGCTGATTTTGGTTCGTTAAGTAAAATGTTTAAAAAGTAAAATATGGGAAACAAAGAGTTTAGCGAATGCATATGATAGTTATGAAAGAATGGGAATAGAGCTGTTAAGGGCATATTTGGTCAACCGAAGTGCGAGAAAACGTGCTTCGGTTTTATTATTTTATTGTATTTAAATTTTGTTAATTCACGGTAAAATGATGATTTCTATTTGTTTAAAGATTTTAATTTGTTAAAATAGTATAAAAATAGTTAGAAAGTAAAGGGGGGTATATATGTCGGAAGGGCTTATAAAAATGTGGTTTTCCTTAGGGGCAATGGGATTTATGTTTGTTGCAGTAGCTTTTATTTTATTAAGTAGACATAAAATGAAGAATAAATTTCTGAAGGGGATTACAGCGTTAGTAGCGTACACCCTCATGATTGTGTCGGGTATTGTTATTTTTCTTGTTGTATTTAGTGGACCTGTGGAACAATAAAGGACGTTATAGGAAACAATCTATACTCGCATGAAAAGGTGATTGTCAGTGAAAAAAATCCATATTATTTTAATATTTTGTTGCATGAGCATTTTAACAGGGTGTATGTACCCGAAAGAAAATATGAAACAAAATGCGATTCCTTATGAAGATCAGTTGCAAGTTGTACAAAAAGCCATTACTACATATAAGGAGCAAACAGATGGTTTATTACCAATTAAGACGCGTGATATGAGTACGCCGATTTATCAGAAGTATCCAATTGATTTTCAAAAAATTGCTCCAAGGTACATACAAGAGGCACCAGGGAATGCGTATGAAAGTGGTGGAGTATATCAATATGTATTAATAGATGTTGAAAAAAATCCGACAGTAAAGTTAATTGATGTGAGAATGGCGGAACAAATTCAAGAAGTGGCATTGAAGCTAAGGATGTATCGTGATGAACATCAATATCCACCTTTTAAAAAAGTGATTACAGATGGTGTTTATGAATTAGACTTCAAAAAACTAGGATATAAAGATGTGCCACAAGTGACAAGTCCGTACTCAGGAAAAGGTCTCCCTCTTGTAATCAATGAAAAAGGAGAATTGTTTGTTGATTATAGAATCGACTTATATGAAGCGTTGAAAAAAAATGAAGGGCAATTTAAAGAAGGTGAAGATATCCGGGGTATACTATCGAAGGATTCCCCGTTTGTTCCTGCATATTCTTTGCCGTACACAGTAAAAAATGGAGAACCAATTTTTTTAAAATCATAAGTCATGAACCTTTCTTTTAGTGAATAAGTTCTAGAAGAAAGGTTTTTTATGTTATACAACTTGCGATGCAAACAAAGGTATTTTTAAATAGTCATATGAAATTGGACAAAATTATATGATATATTGTCCGAACTTCTAGAATACCATTATATTATATCAGATATTATAGGCAACGTTAGAGAAGGTATTAGTTGACTATAGATGTGGAATTATTCCCAAAAATATTGAGGGAGGGAATCACTTGGAAAAGGTAGATATTTTTAAAGATATTGCGGAACGCACAGGCGGTGATATTTATTTTGGAGTTGTAGGAGCTGTTCGAACAGGGAAATCAACATTTATTAAAAAATTTATGGAACTTGTTGTTATTCCCAATATTGAAAATGAGTCAGACCGTCAAAGAGCGCAGGATGAATTGCCTCAAAGTGCTGCTGGTCGTACAATAATGACGACGGAACCGAAGTTTGTTCCAAACCAAGCGGTTTCTATCGAAGTAGATGAAGGTCTTGAAGTGAATATTCGATTAGTAGATTGTGTTGGATATACGGTTCCAGGAGCAAAAGGCTATGAAGATGAGAATGGTCCGCGCATGATTAATACTCCTTGGTATGAAGAGCCTATTCCATTCCATGAAGCTGCAGAAATCGGAACACGTAAAGTAATTCAAGAGCATTCAACAATTGGTGTCGTTATTACAACAGATGGAACAATTGGTGAAATTCCAAGAAGAGATTATATAGAGGCAGAAGAACGCGTTGTAAATGAGTTAAAAGAAGTAGGAAAGCCTTTCATTATGATTATCAATACTGTACAGCCATATCATCCAGATACGGAGCAGTTACGTCAAAGTTTATCAGAAGAATATGATATCCCAGTAATTGCGATGAGTGTAGAGAGTTTAAGAGAAACAGATGTGTATAACGTACTTCGAGAAGCGTTATTCGAGTTCCCGGTTTTAGAAGTGAATGTAAACCTGCCGAGCTGGGTAATGGTGCTGAATGAAAGGCATTGGTTACGCCAAAGTTATCAGGAAGCGGTTCAAGAGACTGTAAAGGATATAAAACGTCTTCGTGATGTGGACCGTGTCGTTTGGCAGTTTAGTCAATATGAATTTATTGATCGAGCAAGTCTAGCTGGCATCGATATGGGGCAAGGTGTGGCAGAGATTGATTTATATGCGCCAGATGAATTGTATGATCAAATTTTAAAAGAAGTAGTAGGAGTAGAGATTCGAGGAAAAGATCATTTATTGAAGCTTATGCTCGATTTATCTCATGCGAAAACAGAGTATGACCAAGTGGCAGATGCCCTGCGTATGGTAAAACAAACCGGATATGGAGTAGCAGCGCCTGCATTAGCTGATATGAGCTTAGATGAACCGGAAATTATTCGTCACGGTTCAAGGTTCGGTGTTAAATTAAAAGCGGTTGCGCCGTCTATTCATATGATTAAAGTGGATGTAGAATCAACATTTGAACCAATTATCGGTACTGAAAAACAAAGTGAAGAACTAGTTCGCTACTTGATGCAAGATTTTGAAGATGACCCGCTATCAATTTGGAATTCTGATATATTTGGGCGCTCTCTTAGCTCTATTGTTAGAGAAGGAATTCAAGCAAAGTTATCTCTAATGCCAGAAAACGCTCGTTATAAGTTAAAAGAAACGCTAGAAAGAATTATTAATGAAGGATCTGGCGGATTAATTGCGATTATATTATAAGAAAAAAATCCCTCTAATTGCAGAGGGATTTTTTTCTTTTTGAGTACGTAATAGAAAAATAAACAGTCATTATCTAATATTTTGTTGTAAATTGTCAAGTTTCATCAGAATTTCACATTTTAAGAGTAACAATTTCCTTAAAAATATTGAATTATAAAGGAGAATCGTATAATATAGGCGTTGATAATGATTTATCTACATCTTTGTAGTATAGAATTTGTAAAAATTGCCTACAAATGAAAGTAAGACTCATTTTATGATCATTATACAGTCTTATCTTTGGGAGGAGGTGAATGGCATGAACAAGACAGATTTAATCAATGCTGTTGCAGAAGCAAGTTCCCTTTCTAAAAAGGACGCAACAAAAGCAGTGGACGCTGTTTTTGATTCTATCTTAGAAGCTTTAAAACAAGGTGATAAAGTACAACTAATCGGATTCGGTAACTTCGAAGTTCGTGAGCGTGCGGCTCGTAAAGGTCGTAACCCACAAACAGGTGAGGAGATTGAAATCGCTGCAAGTAAAGTACCTGCATTCAAACCTGGTAAAGCGTTAAAAGATGCGGTTAAATAATCCTTACATATTAACAGGGAAGAAGAGTTTCCTTTTTGGAAACTCTTCTTTTTGCTTTTAAAAACATAAATATGCTAGAATGTGTTCGTATCACTTTTAGGTTTTTCGGGAGGGCTAGCGGATGGCAAAAGTTAATTTAGAACAAATTGAACATGCAGTACGTCTTATTTTAGAGGCAATCGGAGATGACCCAAATCGCGAGGGAGTACTTGATACACCGAAACGTGTTGCGAAAATGTACGCAGAAGTATTCTCGGGGATGCATGAGGATCCGAAAGAGCATTTACACAAAGTATTCGGAGAAGACCATGAAGAGCTTGTACTAGTAAAGGATATACCATTCTATTCGATGTGTGAGCATCATCTTGTTCCGTTTTATGGAGTTGCTCACGTTGCATATATTCCGCAAGGTGGAAAAGTAACAGGGCTAAGTAAATTAGCCCGTACTGTAGACACAATTGCGCGTCGTCCACAACTACAGGAACGAATTACATCAACAGTAGCTAACTCTATTATGGAAGTACTAGAGCCGCATGGTGTAATGGTAGTAGTAGAAGCAGAGCATATGTGTATGACGATGCGTGGTGTGAAAAAGCCTGGTGCGAAAACAATAACGACTGCGGTGCGCGGCGTGTTAGAAAATGATGCAGCAGCACGTAGTGAAATTTTATCGTTTATTAAGACGAAGTAAAGAAAAGCGGGAAACTGCTTTTCTTTTTTTTATATACAAAAAAATGATATAGTTTTAGTGTTAAAGAGCAAGAATATAAAGGTTGGAAATTACTTCTGCCTTTTGTGGAAATGAATGTTTGTAGTTGTTAGAGACGAAGATAACTCGTATGAATGAAAGGTGAGGCTTTATTCGGGGACAGTTTGGCAGAAGTAGCCAAGTTTTGATTATAGAAAATAGAATGTATGTGTTATAATAAATTTTATGAATTAGAAAACAAGGGTGATTTTTTGTGTGTGACATCTACGGAGGGTATGCGGGTATTAAAGAGAAATTGATGGAGAAATTACGCCATCCTTATTTTATAAACTATATTGAAGAACCATTTATTGATGAAGAAAAAATAGCGCTGTTATACGGTGCATTAAAAGGTGCAAATATACATAAAGAACAAATTGATCATTATGTAGTAACGATTATGCTTGTACAAATTGCTCTTGATACACATGAAAAAGTATCAAATAAAGCAAACGAAGAGACGAGTGGATTCCATAAGCGTCGTCAATTGACAGTTCTTGCAGGGGATTATTATAGTGGTCTATACTATTACTTATTGTCAATGAATTGTGATATTATCTTAATTCGTGCACTTGCTGAAGGAATTAAGGAGATTAATGAACATAAAATTATGCTATATCAAAAAGCACATGTGGCGATTCAAGACATAATGGAAAGTGTAGTAATAATTGAATCTGCGCTTTTGCAAAAAACATGTGATCATTTTCATTTATCTAATTGGAAACCATATATAACTTATGTGTTAGGAAAAAATCGTCTTCAAAAAGAGTGTCAATTGTATGCTGATAAACAAAATTCACCTGTTTTTCAAGCGGTCCAAAAAATCTCATTGGATGACGATAAAAATCTAGAAACAGTTATTAATGGATGGCTTATGGAAATGAGAAAGCAGGAAGAAAGTTTTTTAGAGAATCATACAGAAGTTAATGAGATAATTTCTATGTTAAGAGATAAATCAAGGACATAAGCAACTTTACATTGGAAGAAGGTACGAGCATGCAACAATCAAAAGAAGAAAGAGTACATGACGTATTTGAGAAAATTTCTGATAAATACGATGTGATGAATTCTGTAATTAGTTTTCAAAGGCATAAGGCATGGCGTAAAGAAACGATGCGAATTATGGATGTGAAACCTGGGAGTAAGGCACTTGATGTATGCTGCGGGACGGCAGATTGGACAATTGCACTAGCGGGAGCTGTAGGGGAAGATGGGAAGGTTTACGGTTTAGACTTTAGCGAAAATATGCTAGCTGTCGGTAAACAAAAGGTAGAAGCTTTAGAATTAAAGCAAGTAGAACTTATGCATGGAAATGCAATGGAACTTCCTTATGAAGATAATACGTTTGATTATGTAACGATTGGTTTTGGGTTACGTAACGTTCCGGATTACATGCAAGTATTAAAAGAAATGACGCGTGTAGTAAAGCCTGGTGGAAAAGTAATTTGCCTGGAAACATCCCAACCAACGATGATAGGTTTTCGTCAAGGATATGTCTTATACTTTAAATATATCATGCCGTTATTTGGAAAGATGTTTGCGAAAAGTTATAAAGAATATTCATGGCTTCAGGAATCTGCTAGTACATTCCCAGGGATGAAAGAGTTAGCAAATATGTTTGAAGAAGCTGGGCTTAAGAATGTGCAAGTGAAACCATTTACTTTTGGTGTAGCAGCTATGCATTTAGGTATTAAACCAGAATCAAAATAGAAAAAAGAAAAAAGAAAAAAGACGTTTTAGGTTAAGGTGAACAATATGAAGTTACAACTTATGTACTCTTTTTTACGATCGGATATTAATGTTATAGAAAAAGAATTGAAGAAGACAGTTGCTTCTGAGCAGCCGTTAGTAGAAGAAGCGGCATTACAGCTTATTGAAGCAGGTGGGAAGCGGATTCGCCCTGTTTTTGTTTTGCTTGCAGGGAAATTTGGGGATTATAAGTTAGATGCAATTAAGCATGTTGCGGTTGCATTAGAACTTATTCATATGGCTTCGCTTGTTCACGATGATGTCATTGATGCTGCGTTTTTACGACGCGGTAGCGCAACAGTGAATGCGAAATGGGGAGATCGTATTGCAATGTATACAGGAGACTACTTGTTTGCGAAGTCTCTTGAATGTATAACAAATATAGAAATTCCAGATGCACATCAAGCGTTGTCTCATACAATTTTAGAAGTTTGTAAAGGTGAAATCGAACAAATTAAAGATAAGTATAACTATGATCAAAATTTAAGAACGTATTTAAGAAGGATAAAACGAAAAACAGCATTGTTAATCGCCGCGAGTTGTCAGTTGGGAGCGATTGCTGCTGGTGCTAATCGTGATACTGTAAATCGTCTATTTTGGTATGGATATTTTGTTGGTATGTCTTATCAAATTATTGATGATATTTTAGATTTCGTATCGACAGAAGAGAAGCTTGGAAAGCCTGCTGGTGGTGATTTATTACAAGGTAACATTACATTACCTGTTTTGTATGCTATGGAAGATCCAGTTCTTCGTCAGAAAATTACATCTGTGCATGAAAATACAACAGCAAGTGAAATGAAAGAAATTATTGATGATATTAAAGCGAGCGAAGCTATTGATAAAGCATTTTCGTTTAGTGAACGTTATTTACATAAAGCATTAGAAATAATAAAACCACTCCCTCGTGGACAGGCGAAGTACGCATTGCAAAATGTTGCAAAGTATATTGGAAAACGAAAATTTTAGTGATTTTTCTAAAAAATAAAATAATCTCTCTATTTCAAAACTATTGCACAATTGTGATAAGGGTGTTACTATGTGTGTGGGGATATACAATTACATACATAATTCAGAAGTGGAGAGATTTTTTATGGAAAAAACATTTCTAATGGTAAAACCAGACGGTGTACAACGTGCCTTCATTGGGGAAATCGTAGCTCGTTTTGAGAAAAAGGGCTTTCAATTAGTTGGTGCAAAATTAATGCAAGTTACTCCGGAAATTGCTGAACAACACTACGGTGAGCATAAAGAAAGACCTTTCTTTGGTGAATTAGTAGACTTTATTACATCTGGCCCTGTATTCGCAATGGTATGGCAAGGTGAAAATGTAGTAGATACAGCACGCAATATGATGGGTAAAACACGACCACATGAAGCTGATATGGGAACAATTCGCGGAGATTTCGGTGTAACTGTTGCGAAAAACATAATCCACGGTTCGGATTCTTTAGAAAGTGCAGAGCGCGAGATTGCTATTTTCTTTAAGGAAGAAGAATTAGTAGACTACTCAAAATTAATGAATCAATGGATTTACTAATTATTTTGAAATAATTTGTAAACGCTTTAATAACTGTGATAATAGTAAAAAGTGCAAGAAGAATAGGGGTATTCTTCTTGCACTTTTTTTTATTTCGATCAGTTACGAAGTTAGGACTGTTATGATATATTGGTATGTAAAGTAAAAGGTCTACTATTATGAAAATAATAGAATAATTACAAGTAGGGAAAGCAAATACTCGATGTACTATATAATTTCTTTGTATTTTAAAGAGTGATGGAAGATAATATAGCTACTTTATGTAGCGGTATAAATACATATGCGAAAAGAGGAATAACGTATGCGATATATTACAGCTGGTGAATCCCACGGTCCGCAACTTACGACAATTTTAGAAGGTGTTCCGGCAGGATTATCTTTAGTGGCGAATGATATAAATGAAGAATTAGCTAGAAGACAAAAAGGATATGGACGCGGTAGACGCATGCAAATTGAGAAAGACCAAGTGCAAATTGTAAGTGGTGTTAGGCATGGGAAGACGATGGGGTCCCCGATTGCACTTGTTGTTGAAAATCGTGATTTTACACATTGGACAAAGGTTATGGGTGCAGAGCCATTAACTGAGCAGGAAGAGAAAGAAATGAAAAGGCAAGTTACGAAACCTAGACCTGGACACGCAGATTTAAATGGTGCGATTAAATATGGTCATAGAGATATGAGGAATGTATTAGAGCGTTCTTCCGCACGTGAAACGACAGTTCGTGTTGCAGCTGGTGCAGTTGCAAAAAAAATATTAGCGGAATTAGGTATACAAGTAGCGGGACATGTTGTTGAGATTGGTGGTGTCCAGGCAGAAAATATTAAATATAACTCTATTGCGGAATTACAAAGTACTACAGAAGCATCTCCTGTACGTTGTTTAGATGAAAAGGCCGGTAAAAAGATGATGCAAGCAATTGATGATGCGAAGGCAAATGGTGATTCTATCGGCGGTATTGTTGAAGTAGTTGTAGAAGGAATGCCAATCGGAGTAGGTAGCTATGTACATTATGATAGAAAATTAGATGCAAAATTAGCAGCGGCAATTATGAGTATTAACGCTTTTAAAGGTGTTGAAATTGGAATTGGTTTTGAAGCAGCACATAGACCTGGAAGTGAAGTGCATGATGAAATCCTTTGGGATGAAGTGCAAGGGTACAGAAGAAAAACGAACAATGCAGGTGGATTAGAAGGTGGCATGACAACTGGTATGCCGGTTGTTGTGCGCGGTGTTATGAAACCGATACCGACATTATATAAACCACTTCAAAGTGTTGATATTGATACGAAAGAACCTTTTACAGCGAGTATTGAACGTTCAGATAGTTGTGCAGTGCCAGCAGCTAGCGTTGTGGCTGAAGCTGTTGTGGCTTGGGAGCTCGCGACAGCTTTAATTGAACAATTTGGATTAGATCGTATCGATCTTATACGTGAAAATATTGAGAAACATAATGAATATGCGAGGGGATTTTAATGGAGAACATACATATTCAAACGAAATCAAAAGAATATGATGTACATGTTGGAAGGGAGGCGTTGTTACATTTAACAACGCTTATTCAAAAAATGAATCCTGCGGTATCTAACATAATGATTATTTCTGATGAAGCTGTTGCATCACTGCATTTACAGACAGTTGTTGATGCATTGCAAGTAGAGCAAAAAGTGTTTTCGTTTGTTGTACCGAGTGGCGAAAAAGAGAAGTCTTTTGAAAATTTCTATGAGGCTCACACTTCGGCCCTTGAAAATAAATTAGATAGAAATTCTTTAATCATCGCACTTGGAGGCGGAATGATTGGAGATTTGGCTGGATTTGTTGCCGCGTCGTTTATGCGTGGTATTCGCTTTGTCCAAGTTCCAACGACTTTATTAGCTCACGATAGCGCAGTAGGCGGGAAAGTAGCAATTAACCATCCACTAGGAAAAAATATGATTGGAGCGTTTCATCAGCCAGAAGCTGTTGTATATCATACGCCATTTTTACATTCACTTCCTGAAAAAGAGTGGCGATCAGGTTATGCAGAGGTGATAAAGCATGCTCTTATTGGTGATGTAAAGCTATATCATTGGTTAAAAGAAGAAGTGCAAACGTTAACGGATCTTCGTGATGAAAAGTTAATTCATATATTAATGAAGGCGATTCCTGTGAAAGCGAATATTGTGTCGCAAGACGAAACAGAAAAAGGTGTACGTGCCCATTTAAATTTTGGGCATACGTTAGGACATGCTCTTGAAAAAGAGTTAGGATATGGAAATATTACTCATGGTGATGGAGTAGCGGTTGGTATGCTATTTGCCATGTTTTTAAGTGAGCAAGTGTACAAAATTGATCTTTCTTATGAAGCAATGAAGCAGTGGTTCTTGAAATACGGTTATCCAAAAATGCCAAGCGACTTGAATGTAGAACGTCTCGTTCAGTTGATGAAACAAGATAAAAAAGCAAATGCTGGAACAATTCATATGGTGCTTATGCAGGAATATGGGGGAGTGAATGTCGTATCTATTTCAGATGAGACTGTTCATATTGCGTTAGAAGCATTTCAAAAGGATATGGTCTAAAAAAGTTGGTAGAACAGGTATGAAATGCATATTTAAAGGTATTCTCGTAATGGTGACGGTTATGATTAAAGATGACAGTAAGGAATTATAAATCATATCAATGACTGGGGGAAGAAAAGTGAGAGTAAAAGAGCAATTGTTAACTTTGAGAGCATATGTACCTGGGAAAAATATTGAAGAAGTAAAAAGAGAATATGGATTGTCAAAAATTGTGAAGTTAGCATCGAATGAAAATCCGTTTGGCTGCTCTGCGCGTGTGACAGAAGCATTAACTTCGTTAGCCAATCAATATGCACTCTACCCGGACGGGGCGGCTTTTGAGCTTCGTGAGAAAGTAGCAGAGCATTTAAGTGTAAAAGCGGAACAACTTTTATTTGGTAGTGGGTTAGATGAAGTCATTCAAATGATTAGTCGCGCTTTGCTACATAACGGAACAAATGTTGTAATGGCGAATCCTACGTTCTCACAATATTATCACCATGCTGTTATTGAAGGAGCGGAAGTTCGGGAAGTACCACTTGAAAATGGTATTCACAATTTAGATGCAATGTTACAGCAAGTAGATGAGAAAACGAAGATTGTATGGATTTGTAATCCGAATAATCCGACAGGTACATATGTAGAAAAACAAAAATTACTTTCATTTTTAGAATCAGTTCCAAAGTCAGCGCTCGTTATTATGGACGAAGCATATTATGAATATGCTGGGGCAGAAGATTATCCGCAAACATTACCTCTTCTTGAAAAGTACGAAAATCTTATGGTGCTACGCACATTCTCAAAAGCATATGGATTAGCTGCTTTTCGTATTGGATATGCGATTGGTGATGCAAAGCTTATTGGGCAGCTAGAGGTAGCAAGACTACCATTTAACACATCAACTATCGCCCAAGCGGTAGCATTAGCGGCAATAGAGGATCAACAGTTTTTACAAGAGTGTGTGAAGAAAAATGCCGGAGGATTAAATCAATATTATGCATTTTGTAAGGAATATAACGTATTCTACTATCCATCTCAAACGAATTTCATTTTCTTGAAACTTGGTATACCTGGTAATGAAGCTTTCGAACGATTAATGAAAAAAGGATATATCGTTCGTTCTGGTGCAGCATTTGGTATGCATGATGGTATTCGTATTACTGTTGGATTAAAAGAAGAAAATGATGAGATTATTGAATTACTTACGGAACTTGTAAAAGAACAAGTGAAGAAAGAAGAAACGTATTCTTAAGAAATGGTGAAGGCTCCTGTTATAGGAGTCTTTTTCATTTGAACTGCAATAAGGGGAGTTGTTTGCACGTTCAAGAAAGAAAACGTTACAATAGAAGTAGACGTATAAGAAGAACTATTGTACATATAACTTATTTAAAATGTGAGGAGGATACAGTTTGAAACTAGTAGGACGAAAAAATAGTTTGAATGGGAAAATTGTTGTTCCAGGAGATAAATCTATTTCGCATCGCTCTGTTATGTTTGGAGCGATAGCGGAAGGGACGACGAAAGTATCAAATTTTTTATTAGGCGAAGATTGTTTAAGTACAATTGCATGTTTTCAAAAACTAGGTGTCCAGATTGAACAGAGTGGTAACGATGTCACGATTTACGGTAAAGGATTAGCAAATTTGCAAGAACCGAAAGAAGTATTAGATGTGGGGAATTCAGGGACGACTATTCGTCTTATGCTTGGAATTTTAGCAAATACGCCGTTCCATAGTACGATAATTGGGGATGCATCAATTGGAAAACGTCCTATGAAACGTGTTACAGACCCGCTTAGTAAGATGAATGCTCAAATTGATGGTAGAGAAAACGGACAATATACACCTTTATCTATTCGCGGTGGTAAGGTAAAAGGTATGCATTATCATTCACCAGTAGCAAGTGCACAAGTGAAGTCAGCGGTTTTACTTGCGGGTTTGCAAGGGGAAGGCGTAACTACAGTAACAGAGCCTATGCAATCTCGTGATCATACGGAAAGAATGTTACGTGCATTTGGTTGTACCGTAGATGTTAATGGACGGACCGTTTCATTACAAGGCGGACAACAACTTAAAGGTGCAGACATAGAAGTTCCAGGAGATGTTTCTTCGGCGGCATTTTTCTTAGTAGCTGGTGCAATTGTCCAAAATAGTAAGCTTGTATTGGAAAACGTTGGTTTAAATCCGACGAGAACAGGGATTTTAGATGTATTAACAAAGATGGGTGCACGTATTTCTATCAATCATATTAGAAATGAAGAGTTTGAGCCGTGCGGAGATATTACGATTGAAACATCTAAACTAAAAGGAATAGAAATTGGTGGAACTCTTATTCCAAGATTAATTGATGAAATTCCTGTAATTGCTTTATTGGCAACGCAGGCTGAAGGAATTACTGTTATTAAAAACGCTGAGGAGTTAAAAGTAAAAGAAACAAATCGTATCGATACGGTTGTAGATGAATTAGGCAAATTAGGTGCGAAGATTGAAGCTACACCAGATGGTATGATTATATATGGTAAACAAAGTTTAAAAGGAAATACTGTTAATAGTCACGGAGATCATCGTATTGGGATGATGCTTGCAATCGCATCGTGTATTATAGATGGAGAAGTGAAAATAGAGAATAGTGATGCGGTCGCTGTATCGTATCCGGAATTTTTCGAACAATTAGCTGCGCTATAAGAGCAAGTATAGGAAGAGGCAGTTCACTCAAAAGGTTGCGTTCTTACACCTAGTTGCTTATGATAAATGAACAGAAGAGAATATTTTTTGAATTAAAGGAGACGTTTATGCAAAAGTTTGAACAAGCTGTTTCTTATATTGAAAACGGTGAAGCAGAAAAAGGATTACAATTATTAAAAGAACAATTACGAGTTGCTAATGATGAAGAGAAGTATGATATCGCTCGTTACTATCATACACTTGGGTTTATGGATGAGGCGTTAGCAATTATTGATGATTTACGCTTGTTATATCCAGAAGAAAGTGAATTTACATTATTTTTAGCAGAATTATATATTGATTTAGATAAAGAAGATGAAGCGATTGAAGCGCTTCATGATATTCCAGAAAATGATGATCTATATGTTCAATCGCTATTACTTGTTGCAGATCTATTCCAAATGCAAGGTTTTGATGATGTAGCAGAACAAAAACTATTAAAGGCGAAAGAAATGATGCCAGACGAACCTGTTATTACGTTTGGATTAGCAGAATTATATAGTAGTAAAGGTGAAGAGAAAAAGGCGATCACTTATTATGAATCGTTACTAGCAGACCATAAAGTTATGGGCGGTGTTGTCATTGCGCTTCGTCTAGCAGAAACTTTAAGTGCTATTGGAAACTGGGAAGAGGCAATCTCTTACTATGAGGCGGGGTTAGAAGAGCAAAAAGATATTCACTCACTATTTGGATATGCCTTCACATTATACCAAGGGGAAGAATATCAAAGAGCAATTGGTGCTTGGCAAGAATTAAAAGAATTAGATCCTGAGTACGCATCGTTATACATGTATTTAGCGAAAAGCTATGAAAAAGAAGGCATGCTTCAAGAAAGCTATGAAACACTTCAAGAAGGAATTAAAGTAGATGAGCTTTCTGTTCCTTTCTATGTAGAATTAGCGAATATTGCGGCGAAATTAGGTAAAATAGCGGAGGCAGAAGAAGTGCTTCAAAAAGCGCTGGAGCTAGATCCGGGACATTTAGGTGCGACATTAAAATATGCGTATATCTTAAAAGAACAAGAGAAATACGAAGAGCTAATTGCAGTTGTAGAGCGTACAATTGACAGTGGAGAACCAGATACACAACTACTTTGGGATCTTGCATTTGCAAAAAAACAATTAGAAATGTATTCGGATGCATTAAAACACTATGAAAGTGCATATACTTCTTTTAAGAATCATCCAGATTTCTTGGAAGAGTACGGTTATTTCTTATTAGAAGAAGGAATGCGAAAAGAGGCGAAAGAAGTATTTACGCAGTTAATACAACTAGACCCGACACAAATTCATATTGAAGAATTGTTATATAATTTAGAGGATTTTTCGTAAGTTGGAAGGAAACTGAATGCCGCTTCTTGAATCTAAAAAGAAAAGAGAAAGACAGAGGAGGGACTTAATCGCTATGAATACCCCTGTTTCTGTAAACGAGAAGAAGGATTTTGTAAAATGGTTTTTGAATAATTACCAACTGAAACAGCGTGAATGTGTATGGATTTTGAATTATTTAATGAGTCACGATCAATTAATGCATAAAGTCCACTTCGTAGAACATGCAAAATATTGTCCGCGTGGCTTAGTAATGTCAGCGAATTGTGTGAAAGACACACCGTTTCACTTTTTTAAACAAAATGTAATGACAACAGATGCAGAAAAGTCGTTTCATGATATTCGTTTGAATCGAGATGAGGATATTTATATTCAGCTTAATTTTAAATCATCGTTCCAAAATGCAAACTATGTAGCTGTATTAGAAGAAAATCCATATTTACCAAAGCATATTGAAGTGAATGAAAAAGATCGATTGCTTGCAGAACGATTTTTAGAAGAAAGTGTATTCTCATTTAGAAGAGAGCGTCTTTTGAAACAAATTGATGAAGCTTTGGATAAGCAAGATAAGGAAGCATTTCATAGGTTAACAGCAGAGTTGAAAATTTTATAGAATTCATTTTGATTATGTAATCTTTACGAATTTCAGACTTTTTAAGAAAAACTACTTAATAATAGGTAGTTTTTCTTTTTTTACCTCTTTTAGTATGGTTTAATATATATAAAGTGAAAGTTCTGTCATTTAAGGTGAAGGAGGGGAGAAAAGGTGAAATGGATTGTAAAAGATGTGGAACAGTTTGAGCAAGCGAGGGAGTATGTAGATACAGGGATTATCCCCCTTTTGTCTATTTCGGCAGCAAAAGAAATGAAAATGGTTGTAGAGCAAGGTGAATTTATTGAGGCTTTGAGTATGGAGTTGGAAAGGGAGTATAAAGGAAGAGTGCTTTTACTGCCCGCATTTACGTATTTGGTAGAGAGCCAAAAGAATGAAAAAGACCGTTTGCAAGAATGGACAGAACATTTGCAAAGGCAAGGTTTTAAGCATATTGCCTATGTGACAAGTGATTTTTCATGGAAAGAAGATATGCAAGAGTTGCAGGGTGATTTATTTTGGTTTCCATCGTTATCATTAGAGCAGTTTAGTGATCAAGGGAAAAGGGAAGTTATTCGTGCTCACATAAAAAATATTATGGTAATGTTGGAAGAAAGATGGATAAATAATTAATAAGCAGAAAGTTCTTATTATTATGAGTAGTATGATATTGACCTATACAAGAGGGTATTATATCATGATAGTGTCCTAGTATTTATTTTTTATATAATTTTTTCACGAGGGGACAATTTCTGATAGAGGGGGGAAATTTTCGTGAGCGAGAAAGAACATCGTGTGTCAAGAAGACAGTTTTTAAATTACACACTTACAGGGGTAGGAGGCTTTATGGCGGCGGGTATTTTAATGCCGATGACGCGGTTTGCACTTGATCCGGTGTTAAGAAAAGAAGCGGGAACAGATATGGTTGCTGTTGCACAAGTGAAGGATATTACAACAGAACCGAAGCGTTTCGACTTTAAGGTGAAGCAGGTTGATGGTTGGTACAAGTCTGACGAGCCAAAATCAGCTTGGGTTCATAAAGATGAAAGCGGAGACATTGTTGCGTTCTCTCCAGTATGTAAACATTTAGGATGTACAGTGAACTGGAATTCAGACAAAGCACATCCGAATCAATTCTTTTGCCCGTGTCACGGGGGGCGTTACACAAAAGATGGGGTTAACATTAAAGGCACACCGCCCCTTGCTCCGCTTGATGTGTACGAGTCTAAAGTGAAAGATGGAACATTGTATTTAGGAAAAGCGAAGCCAAGAGGGGGTGCAAAGTAGATGCTAAATAAAATTTATGATTGGGTAGACGAGCGGTTAGATATTACACCAATATGGCGCGATATCGCTGATCATGAAGTACCTGAACATGTAAACCCGGCACATCACTTTTCTGCATTCGTCTATTGCTTTGGAGGGCTTACCTTTTTCGTTACTGTAATTCAAATTTTATCTGGAATGTTTTTGACAATGTATTATGTGCCTGATATTAAAAATGCTTGGGAATCGGTTTACTATTTACAAAATGAAGTTGCGTATGGACAAATTGTTCGTGGTATGCACCACTGGGGTGCTAGTCTTGTAATTGTAATGATGTTTTTACATACACTCAGAGTTTTCTTCCAAGGTGCATATAAAAAGCCTCGTGAGCTAAACTGGATTGTTGGTGTTCTTATTTTCTTTGTTATGTTAGGTCTTGGTTTTACCGGATATTTATTACCGTGGGATATGAAAGCGTTATTTGCTACGAAAGTAGGGATTCAAATCGCAGAGCAAACGCCGCTCATTGGTCCTTATATTAAAACATTACTTGCTGGCCATTCCGAAATTGTTGGCGCTCAAACATTAACTCGCTTCTTTGCTATTCACGTCTTCTTCTTACCAGCAGCACTTCTAGGTTTAATGGCCTTCCACTTCATCATGATTCGCAAACAAGGTATTTCCGGTCCGCTATAAGAGATTGCTAAATTAAAGGGGAAAGAACAAAAGGAGGGAGATTATGCATCGCGGCAAAGGGATGAAGTTTGTAGGAGATTCTCGGGTACCAGTAGCCCGGAAACCAAATATTCCAAAAGATTATTCTGAATATCCAGGGAAAACAGAAGCGTTTTGGCCGAATTTCTTGTTAAAAGAATGGATGGTTGGTGCAGTTTTTTTAGTCGGTTATTTATGTTTAACAGTGGCGCATCCGTCACCGCTTGAGAGAATGGCGGATCCTACAGATGCAGGATATATACCACTTCCAGATTGGTATTTCTTATTCTTGTATCAGTTATTAAAGTATTCGTATGCTTCAGGCTCATTTACTGTAATTGGTGCGTTTATTATGCCCGGGATTGCGTTTGGAGCGTTACTATTAGCTCCATTTCTTGATCGAGGCCCAGAAAGACGCCCTTTGAAGCGTCCTGTAGCAACTGGATTTATGCTTTTAGCAATTGCATCGATTATCTTTTTAACTTGGGAATCTGTAGCACACCACGACTGGGAAGCTGCAAAAAAACAAGGAGCAATTGTAAAAACAGCACCAGTTGATAAAAATGATGACGGTTATAAATTAATGCAAAAAAATACTTGTTTAACATGTCATGGTGACAACTTACAGGGCGGGGCAGCAGCACCAGCTTTGCAAAACTTAACTTTAAAGCCAGAAGAAATCGCTAAAATTGCGAAAGATGGAAAAGGTGCAATGCCTAAAGGCGTATTTAAAGGAACGGATGAAGAACTGAAAAAACTTTCGGAATTCGTTGCAAAGTATAATAAAAAATAATAGAAAAGCTGACTACAAAATCTGTAGTCAGCTTTTTATTTTGCGTGCCCAGCTAAGCTGGGCACTGTTTGATGGTGAAAGGTTTAAATAGAATTCTACAAGGATTCAAAAATTATTATAGCCTATCTTCAATTGGACAGAAGTGGCTCGGTAAAATAGATTGGTACGTCTTAGAACGGCTCTGGAATAAGAAAAGAAATGTTCGAAAGAAACATGGTCGTATCAAGGACTTGATGAAGAAAATAACATACACACTCGTGAAAGTAGGAAGCTAGAACAAACTGAAAGCTAAAGAAGGAAGAGCATCGGAAAGCCGGATGCGGGAAAACCTCATGTACGGTTTGATGAGGGGAAGCTGAAACAGAAAAGGGATAGCAAAGCCATCCCTAAAGAAAATTTAATCTGTTTCAGTTTTCTACTCTACGATGACGGAAAGTTTGCTATATAATAGAGTAGAGTTCGATGAAAGAATTACTTTGTTTGAAAGGTGTTGGACATACAGCTTGGTTTACTTGTATGCAATGTTAAGGCAACGTTCGGTACTATTATTTTTATTGGTTGTTAACATATTAGGTACAATTTACGGATTCATATGGTATGGAAATCAATTAAAAGAAACCTCACCTATATTTTGGCCGTTTGTACCAGATAGCCCTATAGCGACTCTCTTTTTTGTCTTTGTTTTAATTGCTTTTTTGATGAAGAAGAACTGGGGGTTAATAGAAGCGTTAGCGATAGTTACTTTAATAAAATATGGTGTTTGGGCTGTTGTTGTAAATGCAATTACGATTTATGTAAAAGGTCCTATTGGCCTTATGGGATATATGTTAATGTTATCTCATTTTGCGATGGCAGTGCAGGGAATGTTATATGCTCCGTTTTATCGGATAAAAAAATGGCACTTCACTGTAGCTGGCATATGGACATTACATAATGATGCAATTGATTATTTATTTTGGCAAATGCCGAGATACGGGATTATGCATTTGTTTGTAGAGAAAATTGGTTATTTTACGTTTTGGTTAAGTATTGCTGTACTGTGTATTACATATTATTATTGCTTACGTGAGAACCGAAAACAGTTTTCTTTATGATGGTGAGGACATTTAGGGGGAGAAAATGAAGAAAAATAAGAGTGGTATAAACATATTGGATCGATTGATCACTTTAGTAGTTTCCTATAGCATAGCATTTTCTGTTTTCGCTCTCGCGACAACGGTAGTTGTATATGGAAAATGGTTGTATTATTTTGAAATTGATTTTTTAAATATTCCAGATTTAGCGGATATGACGAAAGATGAAATTAAGAGAAACTATGACGTGCTTATTACATATTTATCGCCGTTTTATGAAGGTGCATTACAATTGCCGACATTAGATATGTCCACAAATGGACGCATTCATTTTGTGGATGTTAAAAATATTTTAGTAAAGATTCAATATATAATGTATGGAACGATTGTAATTGCTGTATTAGGAGGAGTGTATTTATTAAAAAAGAAAAAAGAAAAGTTTTTACTTCACGGAGCGATTCTTACAATTATTTTTCCAATAGCTCTTACGTTACCAATTGCTATTAATTTTGAAAAGAGTTTCGTATTATTTCATAAGCTTTTATTTAGCAATGATTATTGGATGTTTGATATTGAAACAGATCCGGTTATTTTAATGTTACCGGAAGAATTCTTTATGCATGCTGCATGTGTTATTTTATTATTGATTTTAGGCAGTAGTATACTTTGTTACGGTGTGTATAAATATTTAGTGAAAAAGAAAAGGGTTTCAAAGGAAAAATTCTCTGTTTAAAGAGAATTTTTTTGTTTTCATAGAGATAATATATTTTTTGATTTTGTTCTGTTCTATTCTTGTCCAATTCCACATATTTTGTACTAGTAGTTATAGGGGGGACCGGGATGAAGAGAACATTAATTGGACTGATAGCATTTCTAATTATAATGTTTCCAGTACGTATATATGCTGAAGAGTGGAGTGAACTAACTGGATTGCTAGATGACTCTTTGCAGTTAGTGAAGAAAAAAGAAGATGAGAAGGCAATGCAAGTACTGCACCATTTCTCAGCGCAGTTTCTATCAAAGGAAAATGAAAATAATTCAAAAGTAACTCCGGGACAAATTAGAGTCGTTTCTTTAGCATATGATAAGGCGAAACAATCTCTCGCGGAAGATTTAGATAGGCAAGTTAAAGTTGATAATATGTTAGCGTTACAACTTGCTGTTGATGCACAAGTATCTAAATATCAGCCACTTTGGATGGAAAGAGAAAGAAAGATAATGAATGCTTTTTCTCAAGTAGAAAAAGCGATGGAAAAAGACGATGATGGACAGTTCCAACAGACGCTAAATACACTTTTAAATGAATTTAATATTATTTATCCTAGTTTAATGATTGCTCTGCCAGAAAACGAAGCGCAGCGTGTAAATGCACATTTATCTTATTTGGATGAATTTCGTAACGTTATGTTAAAAACGAAAGGTGGACAAATGCAACTAGGGATTATTAAAGGTGATTTGCAAAAAATATTTCATACAGTAAAAAAAGATGAGATAGCTCCCTCTCTCATTTGGTTTATGACAATTACTGGAGGACTTATTTTGTTCACTTTAACGTATGTTGGATGGAGAAAGTATAAAGGGGAGAGAGAAAAGCGGAGAAGTAGCTTGCATTCTAAAGATAGATAATGCGTATAAATAAAGATACGGATTGTAAGGTTTATTTATTGACAACGGTGGAAGAAAAAAATAGAATGAGAAGTACTATAATTAAAACTTCACTGGAGGTTTATGATGTTTTATTTAATTTACTTCGCGATCATTTTGATCATACCGTTGTATGCACAGTCAAAAGTACGTAGTGCCTATAGCAAGTATTCACAAGTTTATTCAACATCAGGTATGACAGGAGCGGAAGTGGCTCGGAAAATTTTAGATGAAAATGGATTGTACAATGTAGCCGTAGAAGAAACGCCAGGTCATTTGTCAGATCACTATGACCCGCGTGTAAAGACGGTTAGATTATCGACAGATAACTATTATGGTCATTCAGTTGCTGGTACAGCTGTAGCAGCACATGAAGTAGGACATGCAATTCAAGATGCAAAAGATTATAACTTTATGCGTGTTCGTCATTCATTAGTGCCAGTTGCTAATTTTGGCTCGAATATGTCTTGGGTTTTTGTCCTAATTGGTGTATTTGCACAAATGTCTGGTTTGTTGTTACTAGGAATTATTTTAATGGCAGCAGGTGTTGTGTTCCAACTTGTTACATTACCAGTTGAGTTTGATGCATCAAAACGTGCAATGCAACAAATTGAAGCGCTTGGTATCGTATCGACAGATGAGTACGGTCAAGCTCGTAAAGTATTAAATGCAGCAGCATTAACATATGTAGCAGCAGCTGCTGTAGCAGTATTTGAATTATTACGTCTCGTATTAATTTATACTGGTATGCAGCGTAGCGACGATTAAAGACTATCAATTATGATAGTCTTTTTTTGTTTTGTGGATTGAATCTTATAATATGTTACAAATGGAAATAATAGAGAGAATATGGGGTATAGAACTAGTTAAAATAAAGGTAAGTATGGAATGATGAAAGAAGGTGACAGACATAGAATATCCAGAGCATTTAGTTAAACAAGTGAGGGAGCGAAGTGCTACATACCAATTAGAAGGTTTTTTAAGTGGACAGGGCCCTAGAAGTCCGAAATTAATGCTTGTTGGAGAAGCACCTGGTGAAACAGAAATTCATAATGGGATTCCGTTTAGCGGGAAAGCTGGAAAACATTTAATGGAGTTTTTAGAACGTATTCACGTTACAAGGGAAGAAGTATATATTACGAGCGCGGTTCGGAGTAGACCTTATAAATGGAGAGAGAAAAGGGAACGAAATGGCGAAATAATACAGAAGAAGTACAATAGAACACCGAATCAAGGTGAGATACTTGCCCATGCACCTTTGTTAGATTATGAACTGGAATTTATACAGCAGTCGGTTATTGTCACACTTGGTAATATTGCATTACAGCGTTTAGTTGGTAAAAATAATAAAATTACGGATGTTCATGGAGAATTGTTAAAGCAACCTGTGCAGCGATTGAAAGATAGCAGCGGTACAGAATTTATATGGACTGAAAAAGAATATAATATATTTCCTACTTTTCATCCGGCTTCAATTTTTTATAATCGGAGTTTATTGGAGCTCATTTATGAGGATTTGGAGAAACTTAAAAGATATGTAATAAAAAACTAGAAAAGCTAAAGAGCTTTTCTAGTTGAATTTAATTATGTAACGGATTTTTATTTTCATCTAGTGTAAATCCTTCGCCGACGACATCATGTACATCACTAACAGCAACAAAGGCGTGAGGGTCTACAGAAGTAATGATATTTTTTAATTTCACGATTTCGTTTTTTGCAACAACACAATATAGTACATTTCGTTCAACTTTTGTATAGGATCCAACTGCTTTTAAAAAGGTTGCTCCGCGCTCCATTTCGGATAAAATTTTTGACGCAATTTCATCGTTTTTATCAGAAATAATAGTTGCTCCTTTTGCTGCATAAGCTCCTTCTTGCATAAAATCAATAACCTTAGCCCCGATAAATACAGCAACTAACGTATACATGCCTTCTCGATATGATAAATATGTAAGAATAGAGACAATGATAACGACGGCATCAAACATAAACATCGTTTTTCCCATACTCCAGCCAACATATTTGTGAGCTAGCCTTGCGATAATATCAACACCGCCAGTAGTCCCGCCGTATTTAAATATAATTCCAAGTCCAATACCAATAAATGCCCCAGCGAATAAAGCAGCCAGTGTCATATCATTTTGCAAGTTTAAATGTAAGTTAAGTACTTCGTAGCGCTGGAAAATCCATAGGAATAGAGAGACGCTAAATGTACCGATTAATGTGTATAAAAATGTTGTTCGGCCGAGTAACTTCCAACCAATAAAAAATATAGGGATATTTAAAATTAAGTTTGTATAGGAAGGGTCAAGCGAAAATAGAAAATATAATAATAGCGTAATGCCGGTAAATCCACCCTCTGCAAGATGGTTTTCAATATTGATATTTACAATACCGAAAGAAAAAATAGCGGAACCGATTAAAATGAAAATGATATTTCGAATCTTCAAGTTTGCTTTCATATAGAAATCCCCCTAGTTACGTAATGATTTGGAATTGCTCCGCTTAAACGGTAAGACATAATAATAAGTTATTTCTAGTTGCTAGTAAAAATAGAGAATAGTATAAGGGCCTAATTAGTTCAGGCTAATCTTTTGCAAAAATCACGCAAAAGAAGTTTCACTTTACCCCGCTCAAACGGCTGGTAGGAGATAAAGCAGAGAAGACAGAGCAAACCAGCGGTAAGAGCCCGATTGGTTCAGGCTAATCTTTTGCAAAAATCACACAAAAGAAAGTTTCACTTTATTATAGTCTATCCCAAAAAGAGTCGTAAATAGTGATATGAGAGAATAATATTTGTCAAATCGCGATGAATTGGCTAACATGAAAGAGGAAGGAATAGAGGTGACTAGTATGGAAGCAAAAACGATGAAAGATATGCAGAAGGAAGTAGATGCATATATCGGTCAATTTAAAGAAGGTTATTTTAGTCCGCTTGCAATGATGGCCCGTTTAACTGAAGAAATGGGAGAGCTTGCAAGAGAGGTTAACCATTATTATGGTGAGAAACCGAAGAAGACGACTGAGAAAGAACGCAGTATTGAAGAAGAGCTTGGAGATGTTTTATTTGTTATGATTTGTATGGCAAATAGTTTAAATATTGATTTAGAAACAGCACATAACATTGTTATGGATAAATTTAATACACGTGATAAAGATCGCTGGACACGTATTGATGAGGGAGAGAAAGAAGCATGAAAGAAATTAAAGTAATTATTGCTGGACCAAGAGGACGTATGGGACATGAAGCAGTTCTTCTAATGGAAAGAACAGAACATTTCAATTTAGTAGCAGCAATTGATTATAAGCATGGCGGAGAGAAAATAGCTGATTTACCTGGAATGCCAGCGCTAGATGCACCTATTTATGCGGATTTACATACTTGTTTAGATGAAGTAGAAGCGGATGTATTGTTAGATTTAACAACACCAGAAGTTGGAAAGAAACATGTGACACTTGCAGTTGAACGTGGACTTCGATCTGTTATTGGTACAACTGGATTTACTGAAGAAGAACTAAAGCAATTAACAGAAAATGCAAAAGAAAAAGAAGTAGGAACAATTATCGCTCCAAACTTTGCAATTGGTGCAGTTCTTATGATGAAATTTTCACAAATGGCAGCAAAGTACTTCCAAGATGTTGAGGTAATTGAATTACACCATGATCAAAAATTAGACGCACCATCTGGTACAGCTGTAAAAACAGTAGAATTAATCCGTCAAAATCGTGTGCCAAAAGAGCAAGGACACCCTAATGAAACGGAACAATTAGAAGGAGCACGTGGTGCAAATGTGGATGGTATTCACATTCATAGCGTACGTCTACCAGGGCTTATTGCACACCAAGAAGTAATGTTCGGCGGAGATGGACAAATGTTAACAGTTCGTCATGATTCATTCAACCGTGCATCATTTATGTCAGGTGTCAAACTATCAATTGAAACGGTAATGAACCTTGATCATCTTGTGTATGGTTTAGAAAACATTATCGACTAAAGGGGAGACAACGGATGAAAATTGCCTTAATCGCACATGACAAAAAGAAAGATGATATGGTTTCGTTCGCGTACGCATATAAACCAATCTTTGAAAAATATGAACTTTTTGCAACAGGAACGACAGGACTTCGTATTATGGAGGCAACTGGTTTAGTTGTAACAAGATATCAATCTGGTCCTCTTGGTGGCGATCAAGAAATTGGTGCAATGATTGCAAAAAATGAGATGGATATGGTGATTTTTTTCCGAGATCCACTAACAGCGCAGCCGCATGAACCTGATGTCAATGCGTTACTTCGTTTATGTGATGTATATGCCATCCCACTAGCAACGAATATGGCAAGTGCTGAAATGCTAATGCATGCATTAGAGCGGGGAGATTTAGATTACCGAAAGTTAAGAAAATGAGGGGAACAATTATGAGTGGATTACATATATTAGCGTTTGGTGCTCATGCCGATGATGTTGAAATCGGCATGGCAGGTACCATTGCAAAGTATACGAAACAAGGATATGAAGTAGGCATTTGCGATTTAACAGAAGCTGATCTTTCTTCAAATGGAACGGTAGAACTGAGAAAAGAAGAAGCAAAGGCTGCAGCTCGTATTATGGGAGTAAAAACGAGAATTAATTTAGCGATGCCAGACCGTGGTTTGTATATAAAAGAAGAGTATATACGTGAAATTGTAAAGATTATTCGTACATATAAACCAACACTAATTTTCGCACCATATTACGAAGATCGTCATCCAGACCATGCTAATTGCGCGAAACTTGTGGAAGAAGCCATCTTTTCAGCGGGAATTCGTAAATATATGCCTGAACTTCCGCCGCACCGTGTAGAGTCTTTTTATAATTATATAATTAATGGTTTTCATAAACCGAATTTTTGTATAGATATTAGTGAATACCTTTCTAAAAAGGTGGAAGCGTTAGAAGCGTATGAAAGTCAGTTTTCAACAGGGAGTGATGGTGTTAAGACGCCATTAACTGAAGGATACGTTGAAACTGTAATCGCTCGGGAGAAGATGTTTGGGAAAGAAGTTGGAGTGCTGTATGCCGAAGGATTTATGAGTAAGAAACCCGTTTTAATACATGCTGATTTAATAGGGGGATGTAAATGAAATTGAAAATAGGTATTACATGTTATCCTTCTGTAGGTGGTTCTGGGGTTGTTGGGACAGAGTTAGGAAAGCAATTGGCGGAACGCGGGCATGAAATTCATTTTATTACATCGGGTGTACCATTCCGGTTGAATAAAGTGTACCCGAACATTTATTTTCACGAAGTAACAGTAAATCAATATTCTGTTTTTCAATATCCACCTTATGATTTAGCATTAGCGAGTAAAATGGCAGAGGTTGCTCAAAGAGAAAACCTTGATATTTTACATGTGCATTATGCAATCCCTCATGCTATTTGTGCATATTTAGCAAAACAAATGATTGGGGAGCGTATTAAAATTGTTACAACCTTACATGGAACGGATATTACTGTGTTAGGTTCCGACCCTTCGTTAAATAATTTAATTCGCTTTGGTATTGAACAATCTGATGTTGTTACAGCTGTGTCACATTCGTTAATTGAAGAAACAAATGAACTTGTAAAACCAGATAAAGAAATTGAGACGGTATACAATTTTGTAGACGAACGTGTTTATTTCAAACGTGATATGTCTCAATTAAAAAAAGAATATGGTATACGAGAAAATGAAAAAGTATTGATTCATATTTCAAATTTCCGAAAGGTTAAGCGTGTACAGGATGTTGTGCAGTCATTTGCCAAAATTGTAAAGGAAGTAGATGCGAAATTGCTTCTTGTTGGTGATGGACCAGAGTTCTGTACTATTTTACAATTGGTGAAAAGTTTACATATTGAGGAACGTGTCTTATTCCTAGGAAAGCAAGATAATGTTGCAGAGCTTCTTGCGATGAGTGATTTAATGCTACTTTTATCAGAAAAGGAAAGTTTTGGTCTCGTTATATTAGAAGCAATGGCGTGTGGTGTGCCTAGTATCGGAACGAGGGTTGGGGGCATTCCAGAGGTCATTCAACATGGTGAAACAGGATATATATGTGAAGTTGGAGATACAGATGGAATAGCTAAGCAAGCAATTCAACTACTAGAAAATGAAGAACTTCACCGTAATATGGGAGAGCGAGCGATGAAATCTGTATATGAGCAGTTTCGTTCGGAAAAAATCGTTTCACAGTATGAGGCGATTTATTATGACATACTAAGGGATGACAAGAATGGAAAGATTTAAAAAAGCTAGTTCAATTATTGAGGTATTAAAACAGCACGGACATGAGGCTTACTTCGTTGGTGGAAGTGTACGAGATCTTATTATCGATAGACCGATTGGAGATATCGATATCGCAACATCTGCTTTACCAGAAGAAGTAATGGCTATTTTCCCAAGACATGTTCCGGTTGGTCTTGAGCATGGAACTGTAATTGTTATAGAAAATGGTGAACCGTATGAGGTAACTACTTTTCGAACAGAAAGCGAATATGAAGATTTTCGGAGACCTAGTAGTGTTCAATTTGTCCGTTCATTAGAAGAGGATTTAAAACGACGTGATTTCACGATGAATGCAATTGCAATGACAGAGGAAGGCGAAATGGTTGATTTATTTGCTGGGAAAGAAGCGATTCGTCTGAAGGAAATTACAACGGTTGGAGATGCTGCAGACCGTTTTCAAGAAGATGCACTGCGAATGATGCGTGGTATTCGGTTCGTAAGTACGTTAGGTTTCTCTTTGGAAATAAAGACGAAACAAGCAATTGAAACGTATGGGCATTTGCTCGAACATATAGCGATTGAAAGAATTACAGTTGAATTTGAAAAGTTGTTGACCGGTACATATTGTGTGAATGGTCTTCAAGAGTTAGTAGAAACGAAGTTATTTTCTCATCTGCCATATTTGCAAATGTCAGAAGAAAGACTCTTGAAAGCTACGCAGTATAAATGGGATTCTTTCGAAACAGATGTTGAGGCGTGGGCATTTTTCTTATATTGTATCGGAGAAGAGCATCCATCTGTCTTTTTGCGTCAATGGAAGTTCTCGAATAAAAAGATCAAAGATATCGTAGCGGTTTTATTAGCAATTCGTTCTAGAAAGGAGAAGGAGTGGGATACAATCCTTCTTTATAAAACTGGGATTCGCATCGCTGAGATGGCGGAAAGAGTATATGAAGCGATAATAGAAAGTTATAATAGTGCGTCTGTTAAGCAAGTACAATCATTATTTCATGCATTGCCGATAAAAAATCGTCAAGAAATGAATGTGACTGGTAATGATTTATTAAGCTGGGCAGATAAAAAGCCAGGTCCGTGGGTTGCCGAAATGCTTCAAAATATTGAAGAAGCAATCGTACAAGGAGATTTAGTTAATAAGAAAGAGGATATAAGGGAGTGGCTACAAAGATGCAATCTACTATAAGAAAGCAGTTATTACAAGTTTTTTCTGAAGCAGATGGTGCATTTGTATCTGGTCAAATACTTAGTGACAAACTTGGTTGTTCGAGAACCGCTGTATGGAAGCATATGGAGGGTCTTCGTAATGAAGGGTATGAACTAGAAGCTGTACGCCGCTTAGGTTATCGAATTGCTAGTAAACCAGATAAAGTAACTGCGAATGAGATTCAATTAGGATTACAAACAGAGCGTATCGGTAGAACGGTTTATTTTGAAGAATCGGTTGAGTCTACTCAGCATATTGCAGCGAGACTTGCTTATGAAGGCGCAGAAGAGGGAACAATTGTCGTTGCTGAAGAACAAACAGCAGGTAGAGGACGTTTAAGTAGAAAATGGTATTCCCCAAAAGGAACAGGAATTTGGATGAGTATTATTTTGCGTCCCTCGATTCCAGTTCATCATGCACCACAGCTTACTTTATTAGCAGCTGTTAGCGTAGCGCAAGCAATTGAAAAATGTACCGGTGTAAACGTAGGGATTAAATGGCCGAATGATATTTTAATTCAAGGTAAAAAAGCTGTCGGTATATTAACGGAGATGCAAGCTGATCCAGATAAAATTAATGCTGTTATTATGGGAATTGGCATTAATGCAAATCAGAAACAAGAACATTTTGATGAGGAAATTCAGCAAATTGCAACTTCATTAGCAATTGAATCGGGTAAGCCGATTGTTCGTGCGGAACTTATGCAACAAATTTTCTTGCAACTAGAGAAATTGTATGAAGAGTATTTAAAAAATGGCTTCTCTGTTATTAAAATTCTTTGGGAAAGTTACGCAGTAAGTATCGGAAAAGAAATTACAGCTCGAACGATGAGGGAAACTATTAATGGGCTAGCAAAAGGGATTACGGAGGATGGTGTATTGTTACTTGAGGATCATCAAGGACAAGTGCACCACATTCATTCTGCTGATATAGAAATTAAGTAAAAGAAGTTCCTATTTTGGAGCTTCTTTTTGTCATTTAGATACTAATAAATTTCACATACCGTAATAGGGATAGAAAATTATTTTTTCGAAAAAATGTAGCAATTCCTTTTCAGAGTTTGCTATAATTAGTTCGAATATGGGCAGTATCAAAGCGAACTGCACCATTATTTTACGCAGTATGAAAAAAATAATTTGGATTCTGCCTTGATCCAATAACGGACTGGGACAGAGGGATGAATAATGCCGACTAACACACAACCCTTCTGCCCTTTTATGGCCAGAGGGGTTTTTTTATATGATTTCGGCCATCTCCTCTCTCCTGCATAAAGGAGGAGTAGTTTTTGAAAACAAAAACAGATTTTTTGAAAATGAAAGAGCAAGGTGAGCCGATTACAATGCTAACGGCGTATGATTATCCATCTGCTAAATTAGCAGAAGAAGCTAAAGTCGATATGATTTTAGTAGGTGATTCTCTAGGAATGGTTGTACTTGGGTATGATTCAACAGTTCCAGTAACTGTAGAGGATATGATTCATCATACGAAAGCTGTACGCCGCGGAGCGAAAGAGACGTTTATTGTAACTGATATGCCATTTATGTCTTATCATGTTTCATTGCAAGATACGATGGTTAATGCACGTCGCATTGTTCAAGAGAGCGGGGCACATGCATTAAAGGTAGAAGGTGCTGGAGAAGTTATATCAACTATTCACTACTTAATGAATGCGGGAATTCCCGTTGTGGCGCATTTAGGTTTAACTCCTCAATCTGTAGGAGTGCTAGGTGGGTATAAAGTACAAGGGAAAGATGCTGAAAGTGCAAAAAAATTAATAGAAGATGCAAAGAAATGTGAGGAAGCTGGTGCGATAGCACTTGTGTTAGAGTGTGTGCCAATGCAATTAGCAGAACTTATTTCAGCGCAGTTAACAATTCCTACAATCGGAATTGGAGCAGGACAAAAAGTAGATGGGCAAGTTCTTGTATATCATGATCTTATCTCGTACGGCGTAAATCGTGTTCCGAAATTTGTGAAGCAATATACGTCTGTTCAAGAGGAGATTGTGCGAGGGATTTCACAATACGTTACTGAAGTAAAGACAGGACAATTTCCTGAAGAAAAACATTCATTCACAATGAAAGAGGAAGAGTGCTTAGCGTTATACGGAGGAAAACAATAATGAAAATCATAACTACAGTGCAAGAGATGCAGCAAATTACAAACGAACTTCGTACAAATGGAAAAAGTATCGGTTTTGTTCCAACGATGGGGTATTTACACGAAGGCCATGCTACGTTACTACGTAAGGCAAGGGAAGAAAATGAAATTGTAGTGTTAAGTGTATTTGTA
This sequence comes from Bacillus sp. NPDC057893, assembly GCF_042796455.1. Lineage (NCBI taxonomy): Bacteria > Bacillati > Bacillota > Bacilli > Caryophanales > Bacillaceae > Bacillus > Bacillus sp. NPDC057893. The sequence goes on from NZ_JBHVNG010000002.1 coordinate 738,921, forward strand.
AATCCACTACAATTTGGACCAAATGAAGATTTAGATCGATACCCACGTGATATTGATAGAGATGAAAATGTAGCAAAAGAAAATGGTGTTGATTATTTATTTTATCCGAGTGTAGAAGAGATGTATCCAGCAGAACAAACGACAACAGTAGAAGTTTTGAAGCGTACCGACGTATTATGTGGTAAACAAAGACCTGGTCATTTCGCTGGTGTTGCGACTGTACTAATGAAACTATTTAATATTATATTGCCAACGCGTGCTTATTTCGGTATGAAAGATGCACAGCAAGTAGCTGTAATTGAAGGATTCGTAACTGATTTTAATATTCCCGTTACGATCGTACCAGTTGATATTGTAAGGGAAGAAGATGGATTAGCGAAAAGTTCTCGTAATGTGTATTTATCACAAGAAGAACGCGAAGAAGCTCTTCATTTATACGGCAGTCTATGTATAGCGAAAGAACGAATTGAGGCAGGCGAACGTAATCCGGAAATCATTATGAATCTTGTGCAAGAGCATATTGAGAAGTATACGAAAGGCACTGTAGATTATGCTGATTTATATGCATATCCTTCATTAAAAGCAATAGATAAAATTGAAGGAAGAATCATTTTAGCGATTGCAGTTAAGTTTGAAAATGTACGATTAATTGACAATATAACATTAATGGGGAAATAAGGGGGAGCATCTATGTTTCGCACAATGATGAGAGCGAAGTTACATCGCGCAACTGTTACAGAAGCAAATTTAAATTATGTAGGTAGTATTACAATTGATGAAGATTTAATGGATGCGGTAAATATTGTAGAAAATGAAAAAGTACAAATTGTAAATAACAACAATGGAGCTCGCTTAGAGACATATGTTATTAAAGGAGAGCGCGGTAGCGGTGTTGTGTGTTTAAATGGTGCAGCTGCAAGGCTTGTACAACCGGGTGATAAAGTTATTATTATTTGCTATGGTTTAGTGGCAGAAGAAAATATTCATAAACAAGAGCCGAAAATTGCAGTATTAGACGATGATAATCAAATTATTGAAATGTTAGGTGCTGAAAAAGCTGGCACGATATTATAAGTAGGAAGGCTATCTCTAATTAAGGAGATAGCTTTTTTGTGCATCTTTTCATTAAGATGAGGTAAAACGTGGTATAGTAACATTATATAATTTTTGTGTTTGATAGGTAAGAAATTGAGGTGTTACATATATGAGTAAGCGTTATGTCGTTGTTGATTTAGAGACGACAGGGAACTCCTGGAAGGATGGGAAGGATAAAATCACCCAAATTGCAGCTGTTGTAGTGGAAGATGGAGAGATATTAGAGATTTTTTCATCTTTTATTAATCCGAAGAGAGAGATTCCCCTATTTATTACAGAATTAACTGGGATTGATGCAGATCTTGTAAAACAAGCCCCGTTATTTCGAGATGTAGCCCCGATGATTGTTGAGCTATTACAAGGTGCGGCTTTTGTTGCACATAACGTTCACTTTGATTGGAATTTTTTAAATGAAGAATTAAGGCAGGCTGGATATACAGAAGTATATTGTCCTAAAATTGATACAGTTGAATTGGCGCAAATTCTTTTGCCGACAGCTGATAGTTATAAATTACGTGATTTAGCTAAGCAACATGAACTAGAGCACGATCAACCACATCGTGCGGATAGTGATGCTCTTGCAACAGCGGAGTTGTTTTTACAATTTTTAAGTGAAATTGAAAAGTTACCACTTGTCACATTACAGTCGCTTTATGAATTAAGTGATGTTTTCCAAAGTGATATAGCTGATGTACTTTCTGAAAATATTTTAAAGAAAATGATGCATGGTAAAGAAATGGCAGAGGAGTATGAAGTGTATCGAAATATTGCGCTTCGAAAGCGGAATTATTCTTTAAGCCTCAGTGAAACATGCGCATCTAAATTTGATGCTTTCTTACATAAAGCAATGGATAAACTTGAATTGAATATGCCAAAGTTTGAAAAAAGAGAAAGCCAACAAATTATGATGAAGGAAATATATACAGCGCTAAGAGATTCTAGGTTTTCACTGATTGAAGCAGGAACAGGTACGGGGAAGACGCTTGCATATTTACTTCCAAGTATTTATTTCGCAAAGAAAAAAGAAGAACCTGTCATTATAAGTACACAGACTGTACAATTGCAACAACAAATACTAGAAAAAGAAATTCCATTATTACAGAAAATAATGCCATTTTCATTTGAAGTGGCTCTTCTGAAAGGAAGAAAGCATTATCTTTGTCTACATAAATTTGAATATGCTTTGCAAGAGGAAGAGAAAAATTATGATATGGCGCTCACAAAGGCAAAAATTTTAGTATGGTTATTGCAAACGGAAACCGGCGATCGTGATGAATTAAATATTCCTGAGGGCGGAAAGTTACTTTGGAACCGTATTTGTAGTGATGCATATAGTCCAGGCGGGATGCAAAGTAACTGGTTTAGTCGTTGTTTTTATCAACGAGCGAAGAATAAAGCATTGTTTGCAGATATTGTTATTACAAATCATGCGTTATTATTTCAAGATTTTTCAAGTGAAGAACCACTGTTTGCTTCATGTGAACATATTATTTTTGATGAAGCTCATCATATCGAAGAAGCGGCGAGTAGAACATTTGGTGAACAGTTCTCATGTATGTATTTTCAATTAGCTTTATCTCGTCTTGGTACGCTAGAAACAGATGATGTGCTTTCTAAAGTATATAAAATGATGAAAAAATCAGAGCAAGCCTCTCGTTCGACTTTCCGTATGGTGAGTCATAGTTTGAAGGAACTTAAATTTGATGCGGATGAACTATTCCAAATGTTACGTGCTTTCATATTTAAACAAACAAAGCAGGAACAAGGGATGAGCAATATGCCGCTCATTTATCGATATAACACGGAAGTAGAGACAGGTAAGTTATGGGATAGCATTACCGAGTTAACAAATCGTTTTGTATATGATGTAAGAAAATTAGTGACTACACTTGAGAAGCAAGTTGATATATTGCAAAGTAAATTAGAATGGGAGATGCATGTTGTTACAGGTGAATTTATGCACTTAATTGAGTTGTTGAGAAAGATGGTACAATCTTTACAATTACTCATTTTAGAAAAAAATTCATACGTGACATGGATGGAGACTGAAACGAAGGGGACGATTCATTCAACAGTTTTATATGCGCAGCCTGTTCATATTAGTGAAAGATTTGCTGATGAATTTTTAACAGAAAAAAAGAGTGTTATTTTCACATCAGCAACGTTAACAGTTAGTGATTCATTCGACTATATAAAAGAAGAGCTAGGTTTGCATGATTTTGCGCCCAATACATTAAAAGTTCCATCACCATTTCGTTTTGAAGAACAAATGAAATTAATGGTTTCAACTGATGTGCCTTTTATTAAGCAAGCAAGTAATGAGGAATATATTGAATCTGTATCGGCACATATTGCGAAAATAGCGAAAGCTACAAAAGGTAGAATGCTTGTTTTATTTACTTCGTATGAAATGTTGAAAGAAGCGTATACGAATTTGAAAAGTGATGATGCATTAGAAGGATATTTATTATTAACACAAAGTGTGAATAATAAGAGCCGAAGTCGCCTCATTCGTAAATTTCAAGAGTTCGACAAATCGATTTTGTTAGGAACAAGTAGTTTTTGGGAAGGGATAGATATACCTGGAGATGCTCTGAGTTGCCTTGTCATTGTCCGTCTGCCCTTTACGCCTCCTAATCAGCCGATGATGGAAGCAAAAGGAGAGTGGCTAAAAAATCAAGGAGAAGACGTATTCGCTAAGTTAGCGCTCCCACAAGCGATATTACGTTTCAAACAAGGATTTGGTCGTCTTATTAGAACAAATACAGATACGGGAACGGTATTTGTTCTAGATCGCCGTTTGACAAGTTCTTCCTATGGAAAACGTTTTTTACAATCAATCCCAACTGTCCCGCTCTATGAAGGACCTTTAGAAGAATTGTTAGAGCAATTAAAGGAACGACCAAATAAATAAAATTGGAAGAAAAATACGCCTGAAGTACACTTAAACTTCAGGCGTAAAAAATGTGGGTAGGAGGAATTTTATTTTTCTTACTTCTTGTATACAAAATATATTGCTTTTCGATTTGAAACCTTTTTTTGCTGTACATGTCCTGCTATAATAGATGGGTGATGAAGCAGGGGTTGTAAAGAATGTACTCTTATTGTAACCGTATTGCGTTCTTCTATAATTAGAAATTTTTGTGTAACGGAGGAGTTTTTTCATGGATAATAAAATCGAAGTCCTATCAACGACGCGTATTAAATATTCGTCTGACTTGTATAAAATTGTTGATAGCTTGAATCGTACGTTAAAAGAGCAGGACCTCATGTTCGGATTAGCATTAGACGAAAAAGATAAAGAAATAGCTGTATTTACGATTTACAGAACGTAGTGATTCAATGAAAAAGTGGATCTTTGCAATCATTATCGTAATCGTTGCTAGCGGAATATATGGGGCGTATGTTTATAATAAAGCGATGGAAAAGAAAATTCCCAAAGAGTCAAAGTCTGTAGAAATTGCAAAAGAAAAAGCAAAGCTTACAAATGTGAAATCTGTAGATTATTATAACGGAAAATCTTCATATACAGTCGTGCAAGGTGTAGATGAAAAAGGAGAACAAATTATTGTTTGGGTGCCTGATAAAAAAGGAAATGTCCTTGTGAAGAAAAAGAGTGAAGGTATTTCTGAAAAAGAAGCTTTGCAAAAATTGGCTGAACAGGCGACTGGAGAAGGTGCTGAACCTAAGCCGAAGCCAAAACAAATTGTAAAAGTAAAATTAGGTGCTGAAAACGATATTCCGTTGTGGGAAATTACATATATTGATCAGGAAGATCGTTATACGTATTATTATCTAGAAGTTCAAAATGGTGCATATGCTGGACACTACAGCATTGAAAAATAGATGTAGGGGGAACTACAAATGAAATTAGCAAAGCGAGTAGCTGCTTTAACACCGTCTTCAACTTTAGAAATTACAGCAAAGGCACAAGCATTAAAAGCAGAAGGTCATGATGTAATTGCATTAGGGGCAGGAGAACCTGACTTTAATACACCAGAACATATTATGGATGCTGCGCATAAAGCGATGTTAGAAGGACATACGAAGTATACACCAACAGGTGGATTGCAAGCGTTAAAACAAGAAATTGCGAAGAAGTTTACTCGTGATCAAGGAATTGCGTATGATCCATCTGAAATTATTGTATGTAATGGTGCCAAGCATGCATTATATACATTATTCCAAGTGTTACTTGATGAAGGAGATGAAGTTATCATCCCAACTCCTTATTGGGTAAGTTATCCTGAGCAAGTAAAGCTTGCTGGTGGTAAGCCAGTTTATGTAGAAGGTCTAGAAGGCAATGAGTACAAAATTACAGCAAAGCAGCTGCGTGAGGCAATTACAGAGAAAACGAAAGCAGTTATTATTAATTCACCGAGCAATCCAACAGGGATGATTTACAGCAAAGAAGAATTACAACAGCTTGGAGAAGTATGTTTAGAGCATGATATCTTAATCGTTTCAGATGAGATTTATGAAAAATTAATTTATGGTGACGCGGAATATACTTCAATTGCCCAGCTTTCTAATGTATTAAAAGAACAAACACTTATTATTAATGGTGTATCTAAATCACATTCTATGACAGGTTGGCGTATTGGATATGCAGCAGGAAATAAGCAGCTTATTAAAGCGATGACGAACTTAGCGAGTCATAGTACGTCAAACCCTACTTCAATTGCTCAATACGGTGCAATTGCTGCGTATGCAGGCTCACAAGAACCTGTAGAAACAATGCGTCAAGCGTTTGAAGAAAGATTGAACATTATTTATGATAAATTAATTCAAATTCCTGGTTTCACTTGCATTAAGCCACAAGGTGCTTTTTACTTATTCCCAAATGTAAAAGAAGCCGTAGCGTTAGCTGGGTATGATACAGTTGATGAGTGGGCAAAAGCATTATTAGAAGAAGAAAAGGTGGCTCTTGTTCCAGGTACAGGATTTGGTGCACCAAATAATGTTCGATTATCGTATGCGACATCTCTTGAGCAAGTTGAGAAAGCATTAGAACGAATTCATACGTTCATGAAAAGTAAAGTACAGGCTTAATCGTCTGTTTCTTGTAGTAAATGGCAAAAAACCTCCCTATATATAGGGAGGTTTTTTTGACGAATTGTGGCAAAAAGAAATGGCTAAAGGTGTGTTATACTAGAAAGCGAGGTGTTTGGTGATGAAAAAGAAAATGATGTTACAATGGTTTGAACAGGGAAGCATAGCGATTCCTAAATTGCTTATGATGCATTATAAAAAGCTAGGTTTAAATGAGACGGAATTTATGGTAGTACTTCATGTACACACATTTTTAGAATCAGGTAATTCGTTCCCGACTCCTTCAGAGATTTCAGAACGGATGACGATAACAGAAATGAAATGCATGGAAGTGATTCAGACTTTAATCCAAAAAGGTTTTTTAGCACTAGAAGGTGGACGAAGATCTGAAGCGATGATGTGTGAAAGTTATTCTTTACAACCACTGTGGGAAAAAATATTGCACTTTTTAATGAATGAATCTATAGAGGAAGAGCAAAAAGAACAAAAACAAATTCAAGTAAATTTATATACAGTATTTGAAAAAGAATTCGGAAGACCACTTTCGCCATTTGAATGTGAAACATTAGGGATGTGGGAAGATCAAGATCAACACCATCCGAATTTAATTCAAGCGGCTCTTCGTGAAGCTGTTATGAGTGGCAAACTTAATTTCCGGTATATTGATCGTATTTTGTTTGAGTGGAAAAAGAACGGAATTAAAACGGTAGATCAAGCGCAAAATCAAGGCCAGAAATTTAGAGCGAATCAACAACGCACACAACAAACGACAAAACAAGAGACGAAATTTACTGGGAAAGTACCTTTTTATAATTGGTTGGAGCAGTAGTGTAGGAGGAAAGATATGTTGAACAAAACGCAAATTCGTTATTGTTTAGATACAATGGCGGATATGTATCCAGAAGCGCATTGTGAATTAATTCATGATAATCCATTTGAACTTGTAATCGCAGTGGCATTATCTGCACAATGCACAGATGCACTTGTGAATAAAGTGACGAAAAACTTATTTCAAAAATATAAAACACCAGAAGATTATTTAAGTGTGTCTTTAGAAGAATTACAACAAGATATACGTTCCATCGGATTGTTTAGAAATAAGGCGAAAAATATTCAAAAATTGTGCCGGATGTTACTAGATGATTATAACGGGAAAGTTCCAGAAGACCGTGATGAGCTGACGAAATTACCAGGAGTAGGGAGAAAGACAGCGAATGTAGTTGTTTCGGTAGCGTTTGGGATTCCAGCGATTGCTGTTGATACGCATGTAGAGAGAGTGAGTAAACGGTTAGCAATTTGTAGATGGAAAGATTCTGTGTTAGAAGTGGAAAAGACATTGATGAAGAAAATTCCAATGGATGAGTGGGGAGTTACACACCACCGTATGATTTTCTTTGGACGTTATTACTGTAAGGCGCAGCGACCACAATGTGAAGGGTGTCGATTACTAGAAATATGTCGCGAAGGAAAGAAACGAATGAAGGGGAAATAAAGGATGGAGCGAGTTATAGAAATACCGAAAGAGTTTCGGTGCGTACCATTTTTTAAAGAGAGTGCAAATTCGATTACGTATCACACAGACCAATCTTTTGAAGAAATAATACAAAATACTTACTTTATATTTGATATTGAAAGACAATATGAGCCATGGAATGAAATTGAAACAAGTATTCCAGCGGTGTTAAATATATGGAAAAGCAAGCATGAAGAAATTGCTATACTATTTCGGAACAGAAAAAAACAAGAAGCTGAGGGTCCGATGATTCTTTTTGCAGCTCATATGTTATCAGTCGTATATTGGTTAAATGAACAACCTGTGCCTAGTTTGCATGAGATACAAAAACATATAGATAAATTAGAAATGAAACCTGTTAATTTTATGGAACGATATTCATTTGTTATAAAGAAACCAGGACATTATCATTCTTATATTCAATTAGCACAGTTATACATCGAAGTAGAAAAGCTATATGCGAAGAAAATCATAACAAAAAAGAAGTCCATTTCTCATTAGGAGAAATGGACTTCTTTTTATTATGATTCTGTTGTAACAACATTTCCATCTGCGTGCGGAGTAGTATCTCCGCCGTGATTCTGTTGTTCTTGTTGGTGATTCTGTTGTTCCTGTTGTTTACGCTCTTCTTCAGCTTTCTTTTTAGCTTCTTCTTCAGCTTTTTTTCTAGCCTCTTCTTCAGCTTTTTTCTGAGCCTCTTCTTGCTGCTTACGCTGTTCTTCTGCAGCTTTCTTTTGAGCTTCGTCTTGTTTTAATTTATCTTCTGCAGCCTTTTTCTGAGCTTCGTCTTGTTTTAATTTATCTTCTTCAGCTTTTTTCTGAGCTTCGTCTTGTTTTAATTTATCTTCTGCAGCCTTTTTCTGAGCTTCTTCTTCAGCTTTTTTCTTAGCCTCTTCCTCAGCTTTTTTCGCGTCTGGAGTTCCTCCAGGAGCGGTAAAGGATGCACCGACTGCTGGACTTGTTCCAGTACCTTTTTTCGCTACTACAGAGAAGCTGTAAGTAACACCTGGTTTAATGCCTCCAAGAGTAGCTGTCGTACCGCTTACTGATAAGCTACCACTACTACCGTCAGTAGCTTTATAGCTTGCAGCATACGCATCAACCTCTGATGGTCCAGACCAATTTAGTGTAACTGTGCTAGCGCCATCGAAAGCGACATTAAGGCCGCTTGGCGAATCTACTTTAATTTCTTTAACTGCATCTTTTTTCGCGCCTTTAATGTACAGTTCTCCATTTAATTCTTGTACAGAAGAAGGGCGCTCGAAACGAGATTTATCCGTAGCAAATTTGCTCATCATTGTTTGGAACATTTGCTGAGCAATTCTAGTAGAACGATCTCCAATGTAATTTTCTGGGCTATCTTTTTCATAACCAGTCCATACAGCCATTGTATATTGTGGTGTATATCCTGCGAACCAACTATCTCTGTTGGCATCTGCTGGAATACCGTATTTTTTAATAACAGATTCATCAAAGTTTTGTGTTCCTGTTTTACCTGCTACGTCTACTCCTGGAACATACGCTGTCGGACCTGTACCACCAGAGCCAGGTTTTACTACGTCGCGAAGAACATCAGTAATCATGTAGGCCGTATAGTCATGCATCGCACGTTGTTCTTTCGGCTTAAAGTTTTTCTTTTTCCCATCTGGGAAGATAACTTCTTTTACGAAGTGAGGTTTATTATAAACACCGTCATTTCCGAATGCTGCATATGCACCAGCTACTTCTAATGGAGAGCTGTCATTACTACCAATTGCAGTAGATTCATATACCTTGCCCTCTTTAAATGTCATTCCTAAGCCTTGAGCAAATTCTTGTGACTTATTGAGGCCAACTGCTTGAGCTGTCTTTAAAGCAGGAATATTTAATGATTTTTTCAATGCTTCACGAAGTGAAACGTCACCTTTATAACTATTTGTTGCATTTCGTATTTTTTTACCGTTGGAATACGTATACTCTGAGTCGTTTAATTGATGATACGTAGACCATTGTAGGTTTTCTATTGCTGGACCATAGTCGAAAATTGGCTTCATTGTTGAACCTACTTGGCGTTTTAAATCGATTGCCATATTATGACCTTTGAAAGTAGATTTACTTTCTTTACGACCAGCGCCGATTGCTCGAACTTCTCCAGACTGAGTATCCATAAATACGAATGATCCTTGGAATTGATCGTTTGGATACTTGATGAGATTCCCATCCATTATTTTATCAGCATAGTCTTGAGCATCAAGATCAAGAGTCGTTTGGATCGTTAAACCGTCCGAACCGATATTTATATCAGGAATTTCTTTTTCAACTTCTTTTACAACTGCATCTAAAAATGCTTGGTATTTCATTTCAGTTACTTCTGAAGAGGGAAGAAGTCCTTGTGTTACAGGGATTTGCATTGCATCATTCATTTCTTGTTTCGTTATATACCCGTGTCGGTTCATTAATGTTAATACGATATTACGACGTTTCGTTGCTCTATCAACGTTATCTGGTTTTGTTGGATCATAAATGTTAGGACCTTGGGGTAAACCAGCGAGCATTGCGGCTTCGTGTAGTTGTATGTCTTTTAAATCTTTGCCGTAATATTTTTTGGCAGCTGTGGAAATACCATAAGAGCGATTACCTAAGTTAATCTTATTTAAGTACATTTCTAAAATTTCATGTTTTGAGTACTGTTGCTCTAACTTATAAGATAAGTACCATTCCTGCACTTTTCTTTTTGCAGTTTTGTCCATCGTTAGAAAATAGTTTTTAACTACTTGCTGTGTAATCGTACTACCACCTTGTGAGCCAAAGCCACCAGTGACATTTTCCATGACTGCCATTCCAGTACGTCTAAAATCAATTCCATTATGATCGTAGAAACGAGCATCCTCAGTCGCAAGGAATGCACTTTCAATTACTTTTGGAATTTGATCGTATGTAACATGGGTTCGTTTTTCAGCACCGTATTCATAGAAGAAATTCCCGTTTTTATCAAGGAATTTTGTTGATAAAGGATTGACTAGCTTTGATTTGTCTAGTTTTGGAGCGTCCTTTACCATAACAAAGAAGGCCGAAACGCCAGCTACGAGACCGACGATACCAAGAAGTAGACAACCTATAAGAAATCTCTTGAAAAAGGAACCTTTTTTCTTTGGTTTTTCTTCTTTATTATTTGTTTCTTTCGTTTGATTTTTTACATGATTTCGTTCTGTACGAGAACGATAATTATCTGACATTATACTTTCTCCTACCTTTCATTCTCTCCCCCAAAAGTCGAAAAAAGAGCCTTAGTGATGACTCTATCACGAAAAATAAACCGTGTCTAGTACGCGGATATAATCAATTCGAGGGTGATAACCGCATGATAATAAAGACCCATGCTCTTCTATTTCTTGTTTTGTAATCGATTTACGTCCACCAGTATTTTGACGATTCCAAAATGCAATAATATGTTTTGCATCTAATAAATAAAATTCATCAAAAAGTGTAAATTTAATAATAACAAATGCAATTCCATTATGAGCGACTACTTGCTTCATATGTTCAATTTGATGAAGGTGGAAGTTTTGAAGTGGAAAACTGGTTTTATTTTTAGTTTCTTTCGCTTCAAAATCGATGTATTTCCCTTTGTATACACCGTTGTAATCTGTTGTAGAAGGTTGTTTGAAATACGCTTCTTTTACCACTGCAGCACTTCGAGCGGGGTAATCTACTTTTACAATTTGAAGAGGTGTAGGTTTTTTATGTACGCATGCAATATTATGGGTTAAGTAATATTGATTGGTGTCATTCAATTCCTCTTCAAGGGACATACCTCTATTACTGTAAGTATGTTTTTTTATTGGTGTTTTATGAGGTTGTGAAGCTTGATCGTACCTTTTTCCATTTGGGTAACGAATGGTCATATTTTGTCCACTCCCAACTTGATAAGATTTACTTACAAAGGTGATTATATCAAAAAATGAAAAAAGATGTGACCTTTTTCAAGAAAGGTATGGTGACTTACTCATGTTTCGATGGAATGATTACGAAAAAATTAAACAGACCCGTAATGATATTTTTTGTACAGAAGAGGAAAAAGCTATAGTTCTTAATATTAAGGAGAGCACGGATGTAGCTAACGTAGATAATATTTCACGTACACAATCTTACCAAGAATATTATTTGAGAAATAGAGAAATTAGATGGTCTTTTTTAGCAAGCATGGTTTCAAGGAATGGGGGATGGAACATGACAGATTTAGAAGGAGAATATTATTCTAATCTTTTATCTCAAACAGTTAAGAGACGATTATTTCATTTGTATGAGAAAGCCAATTGGCTCATCTTCTTAGATGCATTTCCTCAACTATTACTGTATGAGGAAAGTAAAAAGAGATGTGCGCCGCTCTTCCATTTGTTACAATTTTTCAACATATCAATTTTTATGGAAAAAGAATGGGTCGCGTTTTGGGAGAAAAAAGATATAAATAGGCTTATGACGGCACTTATTATTAATGAACAAAATAAAATTCAAAAACCAGTAATTGAGAATGCATACTTTCAAAAACATGTATTTGATACTGCACTATTCAAATTTCAAGAAATATTTCACGTTAGTGCAGTTATTTTTCCAATGGTGGAAGGGGAAATGTATGGATTTTCAGTTTATCAATTTGAAACGTTGCAAAAACGTATAGAACTTGGGAAGCAATTAGCTTGGTTATTATTTCATTTAAAGTATAAGGCTTCTTTTTATAAATTTGCAGTGCAAACTAGGCATACAGGATCAAGGATGGATTATGAATGTAATATAAGGGGAATTAGAAAATCATGTACGCCGGCTCTTCGGGATGTGTATTCTATTGTCACTCATGAAAAATTAATTGAAAAAGATTGGTTTAGTGAAGGGTTGGAAATAGATTCATTATTTTTACTTGAAAAACCTAAGGGGGAAATTAATATAACAGAATGGTATAGAAAGAAGAGGGAGCAAATACATACTCTTTCTATATTAAGTAGTTTTGTTAAAAGAATAGATGAGTTCATGATATAATAAAGAAGTCCCGCCTTCCTAAATGAAGGCGGGGCTTCTTTATTAAAAGTAATATGCTCTACAACAAATTACTTTCTAATCCGCTATTTGCCGGCAGTACGACTTTAGCTTCAACACTTATCGAAAGCGAAGAGGTAAAGTTAGACTAGAAAATAGCTGTTTGTAAAAGCCACTTTGATTAAAGTTTCACTTTATGTAGCGGGGAAATTTGGACCATCAAGCTTTGGATTACCAGTCTCAGGTTTGTTTTGTTGTTTGTTTTGCTTTTTATTTTTTTCGTTTTTATTTTTTGCCATCGTAATACACCTCCTTTTTGTATTGTTACCATTTCTAAAAATGGCATACTAAATGATTTCTTTGACGAATATCAACTAGTTTTGTCATGTGAGAAGGAGTAATCAATCAATCGGCGAAATTACATGACAAAGGAAAGGCAAAGAAGGGGGCGTTTTAAATATGGCGATGGTTCAGAAGGAAGATGTTATGAAAAAAATGGATCAAATGTTAAGTTCTCTCGATTTGCTGGAAATGAATATTGGGATTAGAATGAATCATGCATTAAAGGATAAAGGTGAAAAAATATGCAATAAGATAGAAATAACAGAAATGCATATAGAACATATGGAAAATAAATTAGTGCATCACGAAGAAAAAGGGAGCTGGGTAAAGACATTTCAAAACGTCGTAGTGAGTGCATAATAAGGTGGGAACAAAATGGGATATGAAGCATTAATCCAGTCCTCGGAGAAGTTAATGCAGTATAATGATGAAGCGAATGTGAACAAAAGAGAAATGGTTGAATATGATTTTTATAAGGATATGAAGCCATTTGTTGATATTGTAGATGCGGAGTTAGAGATGTGGAAAGAATTAGCTTATAGGTGGATAAAGGAAGAACGACCTAAGTATATACATGTACAACAAATTGATCAAGTGTATGATAATTTACAAACTAATGTGCTACAATGTTTTGTTAATAAGGGAAAAGGTAAACGTTTCTTTGAAACACATCAGGCTATTTCGTATACTTTGCAAAATATCGTAGATCAATGTAAGTAACAAGAGGGAAAACCCTCTTGTTTTTTTATGCCTCTGTCACTGTTGTAGGTTTTGTTGCACCGTTTATTTCTAACTCTCGTATTAATGTTCGGTAATCTGATATGCATACTTTTCCTTCAAGATAACAATGTCTCGCAAAGTCTAACAGTTCATTCGAATTTTCTGTGTAATACCCCTTTTTTTGAGAAAACGCTTGTTTTAAATCCCCTAATACCATGTTGATTCCTCCCCAATGAGAATCTTCTTCCTTATTATCATAGCATGGAAGGGTTTACTTTCTAATTTTTTTAAAAATTTAAACTTCCGACAAAAAAAGACAGATACTCCGTCACACATTTTATTTTATAGGTACATATTCTATATGTAGAAACTTATGCGAAGGAGGAGAGAATGCATGTTTCAACAACCTAATGTATATCAGCAAGCAAATCCATATGCACAGCAAAATATGTACCAATATAATGAGGATACATATTTACGATATAATATGTATCCTTTCGAGCCTCATTATGGAAACCAAAATTATTATCAACCATTTGAAGTGTCGTTTGGGAATCAACCGCAACAAGCGTATACGAATCAACCGCAGCAACCGCATATGAATCAGTCGCAACAAGCGTATACGAATCAACCACAGCAACCGTACATGGATCAGTCGCAACAACCACATATGAATCAACCGCAACAACCGCATATGAGTCAGCCGCAGCAAATGTATACGAATCAACCACAGCAAGCGTATATGAATTCACAAAACTACATGTCACCAGCTCAATATGTAAATCAACAAGCTATGTTTTATCCACCAAAACAACCATATCCAACGATGAATAAACAAAAGCAACAGCAACAGCAACCAAGTCAGTTTTCTAGTTTTGTTTCACAATTTAAATCATCAGATGGTAACTACGATGTAAATAAAATGATGAACACAGCTGGACAAATGATGAACGCGATGAATCAAGTAACAGGAATTGTTAAGCAAGTCGGGGGCTTTTTTGGTAAATAATAGTAGGGGGTTGTCTATAATAGGTATTACGTATGAAATTGGATACTAGACAAATTTCCATGAAATAAATGGGTGTATATAACAAGCGTCTTTACCTCTTTTCTCATATTGTAAAGTGTAGTCAGATTTTTTTAAATGAGAGAGGAGAGAAAAAACTATGCATCATTGTCATCCTTGCTTTGGAGGGCATAAGCCTGTAGGACCTATTTGTACAACTGCTCCTGTCATTCATCCGACAAAACAATGCGTAACACATTCTTTTTCAACAACGGTGGTGCCACACGTTTTCCCAACGCATACAACACACGTACATCATCAGCAAATTCAAAATCAAAGCTTCTTCCCACAAACAAACTCGAACGTAAATGTTGTAGACCCTGGTGATCCAGGATTTGTTGGTGGATTTGGCGGCGGGTGTGGACCATGTGGTCATGGCCACCACCACCACGGGCATCAAATATCTCCATTTGGACCAGGACCGAATGTATCCCCATTTGGACCAGGACCGAATGTGTCACCGTTTGGACCGAATGTAGGACCAAATGTTGGTGGAATGTTTAAAAGGTAAATGATATGTTAGAACTAGCGAAATGCTAGTTCTTTTTTTGTAATTGGAGTGTTGATATGAAGGTCGTTGCTGTAACAGGGTATAAGCCATTTGAACTTGGAATATTTAAAAATGATCACCCAGGAGTAGAGTGGATAAAAAAGTTGTTGCGTCGTAAATTAACTGCTTTTGTAGAAGAAGGTTTGGAATGGGTTATTATTAGCGGCCAGTTAGGAGTAGAGCTATGGGCTGCTGAAGTTGTTTTTGAAATTCAAATAGAATATCCAGATTTAAAATTAGCGGTATTTACTCCTTTTTTAGAACAAGAAGAAAATTGGAAGGAAGATAACCGTGAATATTACGAATTTATTCTTTCGCAAGCAGATCACATTGATAGTATTACGAAACGGAAGTACGAAAGCCCAGAGCAATTTAAATTAAAGAATCAATTTTTTATTGAAAAAAGCGATGCACTTTTAGCTGTATATGATGAAGAAAAGCCTGGGAGCCCTAAATATATTGTAGAAGCAGCTAAGAAAAAAGGAGAAATAGAAAATTATCACAGTTATTTCATTCTTTTTTCTGATTTACAAGATATAATGGAAGAGGAACAGTGGAATAATGCAGAGTAATATGTAATATAGTACTCGTATATTTGATTGACAAAAGGCATTGTTTCTGAAAAAATTTAGTTAATGAAAGCTTTGGCAAAAATTTGAGGTGAAGAAAATGATTTCGGATAAAATTAAATTAACAGCGAAAGATATTTTAGAAAAAGAATTTAAAACAGGTATGAGAGGTTATCAACAAGAAGAAGTAGATAAGTTTCTTGATATGATTATTAAAGATTATGAAGCGTTTCATAAGGAATTTGATCAATTAAAACAACAAAATGCTCGTTTGAAACGTGAATTAGAAGAGCAGAAAGTAGCGGCAACACAAGTTCCGCAGCAACCAGTACAAACACCAGCTGCACAACCAGTATATAACAATACGAATACGGATATTTTAAAACGTCTATCTAATTTAGAAAAAGCTGTATTTGGAAGTAAGTTATACGAATAAATTAAGGTAACAAAAAGATTAAAGCATTTTACATAGAAAAAAACATTGCAAAATCTTTTTGTTTCCACTATACTAATGGATGTCATAACGTTTGGGTAATCGCTGCAACGCCAACGTTGTAGAGGAAAGTCCATGCTCGCACAGCCTGAGATGGTTGTAGTGTTCGTGCCTAGCCAAGTCATAAGCTAGGGTATTCTGGCTGTGAGGCTGGTTTAACGGCAGGGAAAAAACCTAAGTCCTTTCGGATATGGTTTGACTACCTTTAAAGTGCCACAGTGACGAAGTCCTTGAAGAAATGATAGGAGTGGAACGAGGTAAACCCCACGAGCGAGAAACCCAAATAATGGTAGGGGAATCTTTTCCAAGGAAATGAACGATGGGAAAGGACAGGTTTTCATTAACCTGTAGATAGATGATTACCACCGGAGTACGAGGCGTGGGCCGTTTGCAGTACAAAGGAACAGAACATGGCTTACAGAACGTTATGAACCAACTATGAAATAACTCAGCTCTCCTTTGTTAGAGGAGGGCTTTTTATTTGTATGAAGTTATAAATTGTGAGTTAAAATGGTAAATGAGAATATTCTTCGTAATATGTGATAATTAATAGGACAACATGTTATTAATTATTGTTTGATTATACATAAGAGGTGAATGCAAATGGGAAAAGTTACTTTAATTGCAACAGCGGCAATGGGTATTGAAGCGTTAGTTGCCCGAGAAGTTCGCGATCTTGGTTATGAATGTGAAGTGGAAAACGGAAAGGTGACGTTTGAAGCGGATGAAAAAGCGATTTGTCGTACGAATTTATGGTTACGTACTGCAGACCGTGTGAAAATTAAAGTCGGCGAATTTAAAGCAACAACATTCGATGAGTTATTTGAAAAAACAAAAGCGTTAAACTGGGGAGATTATATTCCAGAGAACGGAGAATTCCCTGTTATTGGGAAATCTTTAAAATCAACATTATTTAGCGTTTCAGACTGCCAACGTATTGTTAAAAAGGCTGTTGTTGAAAAATTAAAAACAACGTATAGACGCACAACTTGGTTTGAAGAAGATGGTCCGTTATTCCGTATTGAAATTGCAATGCTCAAGGATATTGCAACGTTAACAATCGATGCGAGTGGTGTAGGTCTTCATAAACGTGGATACCGTCTTGAGCAAGGTGAAGCGCCTTTAAAAGAAACATTAGCTGCGTCTTTAATTAAGTTAACAAACTGGAAGCCGGATCGTCCTTTCGTTGATCCTTTCTGTGGATCTGGTACAATTCCGATTGAAGCTGCATTAATTGGACAAAATATCGCACCAGGATTTAACAGAGGCTTTGCATCGGATGAATGGGGCTGGGTTGGTAAACAAAATTGGCGCGAAGCTCGTCAAGAAGCTGAAGATTTAGCAAATTATAATCAACCATTGCAAATCATTGGATCAGATATCGATCACCGTATGATAAGAGTTGCCCAAGATAACGCAGATGAAGTTGGATTAGGGGATCTTATATCATTTAAACAAATGCAAGTAAAAGATTTCACGACAAAAGAGGAATATGGCTATGTTGTAACGAATCCTCCATACGGAGAACGTTTAAGTGAAAGAGCGCTTGTTGAAAAATTATATAAAGAAACGGGAGAGGTATTCCGCCCATTAGATACGTGGTCAATGTATTTATTAACAAGTTATGAAGCATTTGAGAAGTGTTACGGAAAAGATGCATCGAAAAAGCGTAAACTGTTTAACGGATTTATCCGTACAGATTACTATCAATACTTCGGAAAACGTCCACCGCGTAATTCATAGTATAAAACTCCTCCAGCGCGCATATACTGGCTATTATGTAATGCGTAAAGGAGGAAGTGGTATGGATAGTTTCCAATTATCAATGATTCAAAAAGCTATTCACCGTACGTATGATGAGCTCGGAAAAGAAGTGGATAGTCAAGGTGCGATTGTAGATGAAATACAAAAAGCGCAGGAAGAATATTTGTCAGCTCTTTCACATGAAACAGCGATTGATAAACGGTATTTAAAGTCATTAATATAGAAAAAAATTTTCCTTTTTCGAAAGGGAAATTTTTTTTCGTGTATTTCTATGTATTGCAACAGGGGAAAGTGGCTGCACACATGTGAGTAGCAGTTGCTATATCTTTTTATAGAAAAACTGTTTGGTTGGAGGCTAAGGATGTTTACTGAGAATAGGTTACCATTTGAAGTAGGAAAACAAGATAATTTTTATGATAAGTTGAATGAGTGGATTGGAGATGTGTTTTACGACATTCTTCCGGAAAAAGGCTTTGAAGAGCGTGATGAACAGATTTTTATGGCGTTTCAGTTAGAGCGCGCTTTCCAAGAGAAGAAAGTTATGTTTGCAGAAGCAGGTGTAGGAACAGGGAAAACAATTGTATATCTTCTATATGCAATTTGTTATGCACGTTATACAGGGAAGCCAGCTATTATCGCTTGTGCAGATGAAACGTTAATTGAGCAGCTTGTGAAAGAAGAAGGAGACATTGCTAAGTTATCTGAAGCATTAGGGCTATCTGTTGATGTTAGACTTGCAAAATCAATGGATAATTATTTATGTTTGCGTAAACTTGAAGATGTTATGAGTGGACGAGCTCCAGAAGTAATTGAAGATGTATATTACGAATTACCTCAGTTCGTATTCGATCATGGTACGATGCAGAACTTTACTCACTATGGTGATAGAAAAGAATTTCCACTGTTAAATGACGAGGAATGGTCAAAGGTAAACTGGGATTACTTCCAAGATTGCTTCACTTGTGATTCTCGTCATCGTTGTGGTCAAACACTTTCTCGTGAACATTATCGTAAAGCTGCAGATTTAATTATTTGTTCTCAAGATTTCTATATGGATCATATTTGGACATATGATGCACGTAAACGTGAAGGGCAAATTCCGTTATTACCAGAAAGTAGCTGCGTTGTATTCGATGAAGGACATCTTGTAGAGTATGCAGCTCAAAAAGCTTTAACGTACCGTTTAAAACAAACGATGATGGAGCAACTTTTAACGAGATTATTACAAAACGATATTCGTGAAGAGTTCGCACATTTAGTAGAAGAAACAATTTGGCAAACTGAACAATTCTTTGGGGTACTACAAGAGAATAAAAAGGAAATTGAAGGTTCTGATCGTTTAGAAATTACTGTGACAGAAAAGGTAACTGCAGAAGCGAAAAGACTTTATGCGAAAATCGGTGAAGTCGGTGATGCATTAGTATTTGAAAGTGAAATGCATACAGTAAACACATACGATTTAAATATTGTTGATGAGCATTTAGATGTGTTAGAGCATTCACTTCGTCTTTTCATGCACGAGAAAAATGTAATTACGTGGGGTGAAGAAAGTGATGGTGCTTTCACGTTAGTTATTATGCCACGTGCAGTTGAAGAAGTGTTACAAGAAAAAGTATTCTCGAAGAAAATTCCGTACATTTTCTCATCTGCAACATTATCGGATAACGATTCGTTCGCATTTACAGCAAATAGTCTAGGGGTAAAAGATTATTTATCATTCTCAGTTGCCTCACCGTTTGATTATGAAGAGCAAATGGCAGTAAACTTACTATCGCATACGAAAGAAAATGAATGGGAAAGAAAGTGTCAATATACACTTGAAAATATCCAGAAAACAAATGGACGTACGCTTGTATTATTCCGTACAATGCAAGAACTTGCAGCGTTCAAAGAGTATGTAAGTAAAGAGCAAATGTCGGTTCCGTTCTTATATGAAGGGGATCAGGAAATTAGTCAGCTCGTTTCTCGTTTCCAAAATGAAGAAGAGACTGTACTTTGTGCTGTGCATTTATGGGAAGGTTTAGATATTCCTGGTTCATCATTATCACACGTTATTATTTGGTCATTACCATTCCCTCCAAACGATCCTGTGTTTGAAGCGAAACGTAAACATGTAAATGATCCGTTCTGGGATGTAGATGTGCCTTATATGATTTTACGTCTTCGTCAAGGAATTGGACGTTTAATTCGTACAAGTGAAGATAAAGGTGCTATATCATTATTCTTATCAGATAATGAAGATGAAAAAGTGATAGAAGCAGTGAAGAAAGTGCTTCCGGTAGAAGGAAAAGTACTTTAAGCGAAAAAATGTTGTAGGGAAAAGTTTGGCACTTGCCAAGCTTTTTTTCTATTAGAAAAGGAATTTATGTTTTAATGTCGAAATAAGGTTGAGGTAGAAAAAGGAGGTTTTTTATACTATGACAGTTGCTACATATGAAGTAGAAAAACAATTTTTAACATATGTGAAGAAGATAGAGAATTACGGAGAAGCATTAAGCTTAATGTTTTGGGATTTAAGAACAGGTGCACCAAAGCAAGGAGTAGACCAGCGTTCAGAAGTAATTGGAATGCTTTCATCCGAAGTGTTTGCGATGTCGACTTCAGATGAGATGGGGAACTATTTAACTGAACTAGAATCTTTAATTGTTGAAAATAAACTTTCTGAAACGACAAAGAAAATGGTTGAAGAGTGTCGGAAAGAATATGATAGAAATAAGAAAATTCCACAAGCGGAATATGAAGCGTATGTGAAATTAGAAGCGAAAGCGGAAAGTGTATGGGAAGAAGCTCGCGAAAAATCTGACTTCGAAATGTTCCGTCCGTATTTAGAAAAAATTGTTGAATTCAAAAAGAAGTTTATTACATATTGGGGTTACGAAACGTACAAATATAACACGCTATTAGACATGTATGAGCCGGGAATCACAGTAGAAGTGTTAGATCATGTATTTGGTCAACTGCGTGAACGTATCGTTCCGCTTGTGAAAGAAATTTCTGAGTCTAAAAAAGAATTAAAAACAAATGCTTTAGCTGAACATTTTTCAAAAGAAAAACAAAAGAATTTTACTTTAGAGTTATTAAAACAATTGAACTATAACTTTGAAGCGGGTCGTCTTGATGAAACGGTACATCCTTTTGAAATTACATTAAATAGAGGGGATGTTCGTATTACGACTCGTTACGATGAGAAAGACTTCCGTATGGCTGTTTTCGGCACGATTCATGAATGTGGTCATGCTGTATATGAGCAAAATGTTGCAGAGGAACTAGAAGGAACACCGCTTTGCAGTGGAACATCAATGGGAATTCACGAGTCACAATCGTTATTCTTTGAAAACTTCATTGGCCGTAATAAGTCGTTCTGGAAGAAAAACTATGATTTGTTAAAGCGATATAGTGACGGTCAATTTGACGGCGTATCAGTAGACGAGTTTTATGATGCGATTAATGAGTCAAAACCATCCTTTATCCGTATAGAAGCAGATGAACTTACATATCCGCTTCATGTTATGGTTCGCTATGAGCTGGAGAAAGAATTATTTGATGGCACACTGCAAGTAAAAGACTTACCAGCGGCATGGAATGATAAGATGGAAACTTATTTAGGTATTCGTCCAGAGAATGACGCACAAGGTGTATTACAAGATGTTCACTGGGCTGGTGGTTCGTTTGGATATTTCCCATCTTATGCGCTTGGTTATATGTATGCAGCGCAATTTAAACAAAGGATGCTAAAGGATATTCCAAACTTTGATGCATTACTAGAAGAAGGAAACGTGACGCCAATTCGTGAATGGTTAACAGAGAATATTCACCAATACGGCAAAACGAAAAAACCACTTGAAATTTTAAAAGATGTGACAGGTGAAGGTTTAAATGCAAACTACTTAGCTGATTATTTAGAAGCTAAATATAAAGAGATTTATGAGTTATAAAACAGGAGCTGCTTAATTGCAGCTCTTTTTTATGAGGGAGTGAGAGAAATGGGCTATATGTTTACAGTAATGTCGCAAACGGAAGCGGAAGAAATTGCATACAACTGGCATTATGAAGGGGAGTATTCTTTTTATGATATAGAGGCAGATCAAGAAGATTTAGTGGAGTTTTTAAATGCTCATATGAGAGGAAATACTACATTTGTCGTGAAAGAAAACGATAGTATAATTGGCTTCTTTAGTTTTGGTAAAATAAATAATCAAACGATTGATATAGGGCTTGGAATGAGACCTGATATAACAGGAAATGGATTAGGTTTACAGTTCGTAAAAGCTGGGTTAGATTTTAGTAAAGAAAAATATAAATGTGACTATATAACATTATCAGTAGCGGCATTTAACGAAAGGGCAATCAAAGTATATAAAAAAGCAGGGTTCGAAGCAGTTGGAACGTTTATTCAGAAAACAAATGGTAGTTGTTTTGAGTTTCTGAAAATGAATTATATATGTAAAAATGATTAAGAAACAGAAGGGGGCTTCTGTTTTTTTATTTTGATGTAGAAATAAATGATTTTTGTTTTTGTACTTGTTGTAATTAGAAGTTTTGAAATTTTGGAAGAGGGTGTGTATGATTGAAGTTTAGTAGCAAATAGCAAGTTTAGTAAGGAGAGGTAGTATGATTACAATTAAAACGAAAAATGAAATAGATTTGATGCATGAATCTGGGAAGTTACTAGCTTCTTGTCATAGAGAAATTGCAAAAATGATGAAACCAGGTATCACTACACAAGAAATCGATACGTTTGTTGAAGCATATTTAGAAAAGCATGGTGCCAGGTCCGAACAGAAAGGGTATAACGATTATCCATACGCAATATGTGCATCTGTGAACAATGAAATGTGTCATGGGTTTCCAACAGATGTTCCTTTAAGTGAAGAAGATATTGTGACAATTGACATGGTAGTAAACTTAAATGGTGCGCTCTCGGATTCTGCATGGACGTATATAGTTGGAGATATTTCTGATGAAGCAAAAAGGTTATTGTTAGTAGCAGAGAGTGCTTTATATAAAGGAATTGAGCAAGCGATAAGTGGTAACCATGTTGGAGATATTGGATACGCAATTGAAAGTTATGTAGCTTCTGAAGGGTTTTCTGTTGCAAGAGACTTTACTGGACATGGAATTGGTAAAGAAATTCATGAGGAACCAGCAATTTTTCATTTTGGTAAGCCAAGGCAAGGGCCAGAATTACAAGAAGGAATGGTAATTACAATTGAACCTATTGTAAATGCCGGTATGCGATATTCTAAAGTAGATTTAAACGGATGGACTGCACGGACGATGGATGGAAAATTATCTGCACAATATGAGCATACAATTGCGATTACGAAGGATGGGCCTATCATATTAACGACGTTGTAATATGATAGGTAAGAGTTTGTAAAAATCGAACGAAAACGGTGTTTTCATAAAATTTGTACGTGTTTTTACGATAAATGCTTTTCAAAGTGAAAAAAGTGCGTTATAATCCTTCTATAAATAAATAAGTTAGCTACACTCATATAATCGCGGGGATATGGCCTGCAAGTTTCTACCGAAGTACCGTAAATACTTTGACTATGAGTGAGGACGAATATATTTGCTTGTTTAGCATTCTTTTTTGCGAAACTCCAAAAGCACGTCTCTCACTTGTAACGAGTGGTGGCGGCTTTTGGAGTTTTTTATTTGCATAAGAGGAGGAACTAACATGAAAGTATTACAAGAAAAGATTTTGAACGAAGGAAAGGTTTTATCTGGTGATGTATTAAAGGTAGATGCATTTTTAAATCATCAAATTGATCCAGTACTTATGCAAGAAATCGGAAAAGAATTTGCTAAGCGTTTTAAAGAAGAGAACATTACAAAAATCGTAACGATTGAATCTTCAGGCATTGCACCAGCGGTTATGGCTGCTTTAGAGCTTGGTGTAAAAGTAGTTTTTGCAAGAAAGCGTAAATCGTTAACGTTACAAGATAATATGTATGTTGCGAAAGTATACTCATTTACAAAACAAGAAACGAACGAGATTTCATTATCTCGAAATCATATCGATGAAAATGATCATGTACTAATTATTGATGACTTTTTAGCAAATGGTCAGGCTGCTTTAGGTTTAATGAGCTTAGTAGAGCAAGCCGAAGCAAGTATTGCGGGAATTGGCATTGTTATTGAAAAAGCATTTCAAGATGGAGGAAAGAAGCTGCGTGAACAGGGTGTTCGTGTTGAATCACTAGCAGAAATTGCATCACTTGATAACGGCACAGTTACATTTGTACAGCAAGAAACTGCGGAGGTGAAATAAGCGATGAAGCAACATCCATTTAAAATCGCATCGCTAGGTATGCAGCATATGCTT
The DNA here is from genome assembly GCF_042796455.1 of Bacillus sp. NPDC057893. Classification (NCBI taxonomy): domain Bacteria; kingdom Bacillati; phylum Bacillota; class Bacilli; order Caryophanales; family Bacillaceae; genus Bacillus; species Bacillus sp. NPDC057893. The sequence goes on from NZ_JBHVNG010000002.1 coordinate 763,426, forward strand.
GCTATGTATGCGGGTGCAATTATCGTTCCACTTATTGTGGGCGGCGGACTTGGCTTAAATCAAAAAGAGTTAACATATTTAGTCTCAATTGATTTATTAATGTGCGGCGTTGCAACAATTTTACAAGCATTATCAAATCGCTTTTTCGGTATTGGACTTCCAGTTGTACTAGGTTGTACATTTACAGCGGTTGGGCCGATGATTGCAATTGGGAAACAATACGGCGTGTCTTCTATTTATGGAGCAATTATTGCTGCCGGTTTGTTTGTTGTTATTTTTGCGAAATTATTTGGAAAGCTTGTAAAATTATTTCCCCCTGTCGTAACAGGGTCTGTTGTTACCGTAATTGGAGTTACACTTGTTCCAGCAGCGATTAATGATATGGCTGGCGGAGTAGGAAGCAAAGATTTCGGAAGTCTTGAAAACTTAGCGTTAGCATTTGGAGTATTATTATTTATTATCATTATGTATCGTTTCTTTGACGGATTTATCCGTTCAATCTCTATTTTACTAGGTCTTTTGTTCGGTACAATCGTTGCAGCTTTTATGGGGAAAGTAAGTTTGCAAGCGGTTGGAGAGGCTGATTGGTTTCATGGTATTCAGCCATTTTACTTCGGTACACCAACATTTGAATTAACGCCAATTATTACGATGATTCTCGTTGCTTGCGTAGGGATTGTGGAAGCAACAGGTGTATATTTTGCATTATCTGATATTTGCAATAAAAAGATTGGTGAAAAAGAATTAACAAAAGGATATCGTGCAGAAGGATTAGCGATGGTGTTAGGTGGTATTTTCAACGCATTTCCATATACAACATACTCTCAAAACGTAGGACTTGTTCAATTAACTGGAGTTAGAAATCGCGTTATTATTTATACTTGCGGCGGTATGTTAATTGTTCTTGGGTTCATTCCAAAAATCGCAGCTATTACAACAATCATTCCGAAATCAGTACTTGGTGGTGCAATGCTCGCAATGTTCGGTATGGTTATGGCGTATGGCATTAAAATGTTAAGTAGTGTTGATTTTGGTAAACAAGAAAATTTATTAATTGTTGCATGTTCTGTCGGAATCGGACTTGGTGTTACAGTCGTTCCAACTTTATTCTCACAGCTTCCTGAAAACATTCGAATTTTAACAGATAACGGGATTGTACTTGGAAGTGCATCAGCAGTACTTTTAAATATTGTATTTAATATGGTGCCGCAGCGTAAAGTGAAAGAAGAGCCAGTTCCGATGCAAAATGCAGTAAGAGAAGCATAGAAAAGCAAGGTCTCATTAGGAGACCTTGCTTTTCTTTTTAAGTGGCATCATTTTACCGTACGTACCAAGGCGCCAAATGTACTCAAGTGGCCCGTATTGGTAACGTGAAAGCCACCAACGGCTAATAAAAATTTGTAATATGTAGAAGCTAATGCAAAATAGTGGTCCCACCCATAATGGAGCAGGATAATAATTTTTGAACACTAGACCGAATACAAGTAATGTAATAATTGTATGTGAGATGTAATTTGTTAACGCCATTCGTCCAACGTATTGGAATGGACGTAATAATGCTTGCCATTTTTCTTTTTGTAATAAGCGCATCAGCGTGAAAATGTAGAAGATGAATAATGTTTTCCCGCTAAACATTGTAAAGGCCTGCATATAAAATGGTTCATAAGATGGTTTTGATAAGAAGTAACGGACCATGAAGAACCACATTGGTAATGTCAAAATGAACATAATGATTTGCCATTTTTTAAGCTTTGGATCTAACTCTTTCGTGCGGCGGAAAATATCTTTTTTGCCGGCGTATAAACCAAGTAAAAATAGTCCAACTGTTTCTGGGAGCATGAATACATTTAGTCCAATTCCTTCAGAATAAAATGCATGGAAACGATTTTGTATTTGTGACACCCAGTCTTCAAGTGGCATGATCGGTAAGGAAAACCCTAACTCTGCCTTTGGTACTAATGCAACCACTATACTAGCGATTAGCATGAAAAATTGAAAAATACTTAGTAAAACTAATGCCCAAATCAAAATAGTACGAGGTTCTCTCTTATAAAATAACAATAAGAAAAATCCAGCGATTGCATAACTATGTAAGATGTCTCCGTCCCATAAAAGAACGTAATGCAAGAAACCAAATAATAATAAAATGAGCAAGCGGCGAACAAATAAAGTTTTCGGACGATCTGTTTTCGCCTCAGCACGATTCATAAAGATATAAAAACCTAATCCGAATAAAAATGAAAAAATAGTATAAAACTTCGTTTGAATAAACATGTCATAAAATAAGCGAATATAGCTGTCTAATCCATCATAAACGCCGGAAATGTCCCGAGAATCAACACCAGCGATAACTGGCCAGTTAACAAGAAAAATACCGAGTACAGCTATTCCTCTAATAATATCAATTGAGTGTATCCTCTCGCCTTGCGTGAGATTTTGTGTCATTATTTTCCTCCTTGTTAAGTAATTCCCTTTTATTATACAAAATGTAAAGGAGAGGGTATATAGGTTATTTCCAATTTTTAAAACTGTTAAGATGTGTATTATGAGATATAATAAGAGTGCACAGCAAGTTTTAAACTTCTTTAAAACAGGCAGTAAAGCTCCTTTTCCCGAAGGAGCTTTCTTTTTTAGAAAATTGTTGATAATGATTCTCTTTAATGATAAAATGTATTCAAAAGTGATAATCATTATCAAAAAAGGTTGGTGTGTTAATATGGTGTATGCACTTGTTGCAGGAACGATTGCTATATATGTTGGTGTTACAAAGTATGTATTAAATGGAGTAGGAACAACAAAATGAATAATATTACATAAAATCCCTTTCATTTGTAAAAAGAATGAAAGGGATTTTTTATTTTTGATGTGAATATGCTGAAAATTTAGTATGATAATAAAGTGAAACTTTAATCAGCGGGGAGGTCTATCCCTCACTGATTATTAGCCTGCACGAAACGGGTTTTTACTGCCCACAAATAGCGGGATAAAGTATATACATCTTGGATAAAGGGGAACAAGGGGATGACAAACATAGTACAGACAAACGGTATGAAAAAACTTGTTTGTTTTTATGAAGAGTGGCAAAAAAACGGCGATGTAGAGAATAGTTTGAAGTTGTTTGAAGTGATTCAAAAATATAAACAAGAGCAGCTTATGCTAGCTTTTTGTGGTCATTTTTCTGCTGGGAAATCGACAATGATGAATCACCTATATAAAGCGCAATTATTACCGACAAGTCCGATTCCAACGAGTGCTAACGTTGTTAAAATTGAAAGAGGATCTGATCGCGTAGTTGTAACGATTAAGTCTGGAGAACAGTATGAATATGACGGCGCATATTCAGCAGAAGAATTAAAACAAATATGTAAAGACGGTGATGAAGTAATTGGTGTTCATATTTATCGAAATGATGCGCCAATTCCTGATGGGGTTATGTTAGTTGATACGCCCGGAATTGATTCTACGGATGATGCCCACCAATTAGCGACAGAATCAACACTGCATCTAGCAGATGTTATTTTCTATATGATGGATTATAACCATGTCCAATCAGAGGTTAACTTACAATTTGTTAAAGAATTGAAACAACGTAATAAAACGGTTTATCTCGTTGTAAACCAAATAGATAAACATAAAGCAAATGAGTTATCGTTTGAAGAGTATAGAGATAGTGTAAAACAGTCTTTTTCTAACTGGGATATTGAAGTAGATGGGATTTTTTATACATCATTGCGAATGATGAACCATCCATACAATGAAATTCAAAGTTTAGAAGCATTAATCTTTTCTATCATGAAAGAAAAAGAGCAGTATGTAAGAAAGGGAATGGAGCGAGAAACAGAATATTTACTGCAAGAACATTGTTCGTTTATTCTTTCTGAAAATGAAAAATATCTCATGAAATATGAAGAAGAATTAACATCACCATTGTCACTTTCAGAGATAGTTGAAAAAAAGGAAGAGTTAACTGAAAATAAAAATCGCGTGGCTAGTAAAGAATCTGATGTGAGAAATGAATTTATAAAAGGTTTACAAGCCATATTAGATAACGCGTATTTAATGCCATTTGAAATGAGAGAATTGGCAAATAAATATTTAGAAACGAAATTAACGAAGTTTAAAGTTGGTTTGTTATTTGCGAAAGGCAAGACGGAGCAAGAAAAACAGAGACGTGTAGATGCTTTTTATTCTGCTCTTCAAAAGACTGTTGAAACGCAACTTGATTTTCATGTGAAAGAATTTATTGTAGCCTTCTTAAAAGAAGAAGGGTTATTTACAGAAGAAATAGGGAAAGACATATATGCGTTAGAGATTGCTTTCGGACCGGAAGTGTTGGCTGAAACAATTAAACAAGGGGCTGGATTTACCGGTGATTACTTACTTCTTTATACTGCTGACGTTGCAAATGAGTTAAAGAAAAGATACTTTATGAAATCTCAGCAAATCTTTGGGAAAAGTACGGGTATATTGCAGAAGAAAGTGAAGATAGAGATTGCTCGTATTGAAGAAGAGATTGAAAAATACACGATGTTACAAACAGCCAAAGAAACAAAACTACAATACATTAAGACATATGAGGAATATGAGAGCTATTTAGGAGATATTTGGAATGAACATGTTTCTATACCAGATGGATTGCAAATAGACGAAATATTACAAAGTAAAAAACAAGTTGTTAGTGAGAAGTTTACACTACAAGAGCAAGAAATTGTAAATGATAACGTAGCGGCTAGTGAAGAAGAGATTAAAGGAACGAAAGTTTTAAATATTCAGCGTATATTAGAAAAAGTGAAGAAAGCTGAAACGATATTAGATCCATTGCCTACACTGAAACATTTACAGCAAGAAGTAGTTGGAAAAAGACAGCGTGTAGAAACGAAGCAATTTACAGTAGCGTTATTTGGAGCTTTTAGTGCTGGAAAATCATCATTTGCTAACGCATTGCTCGGTGAAAAGGTACTTCCTGTATCGCCAAACCCAACGACAGCAACAATAAATCAAATTTTGCCAGTTACAGAAGAGAAACCACATGGAACGGTAATTGTCCAGTTTAAGTCAGAGCAAGCGCTGTTAGAAGATATGAAAGCTGTTTATAAAATGTTTCACTATGAAATTGCCACATTGGAAGAAGCGTTAACGCAAATTGATAAAATTATGAAATATCCTTCACCAAGCGGGAAGCAAAAAACAACATTTAGCTTTTTACGAGCGGTACAAAAAGGATATGAGGCAGTTGCTGATCATTTAGGGGAACAAGTACAAGTTACGTTAGAGGAGTTCTCTGATTATGTAGCTAATGAAGAAAAATCATGCTTTGTTGAGTATATGGAGCTTTATTATGATTGTGCTTTAACAAGGCAAGGAGTAGCTCTTGTAGATACACCAGGGGCGGATTCTATTAACGCGCGCCATACGGATGTTGCATTCCAGTATATTAAAAACGCAGATGCTATTTTATTCGTAACATACTATAATCATGTTTTCTCTCGTGCAGATCGTGAATTTTTAATTCAGCTCGGTCGTGTAAAGGATACATTTGCACTTGATAAAATGTTCTTCTTAATAAATGCTGCCGATTTAGCACAATCCGAAGAAGAACTTGAAATGGTAAAAGGCTATATTGCGGATCAACTCTTGCAATACGGTATTAGAAATCCACGTTTATTTGCAATTTCAAGTTTATGTGCGCTTGAAGAAAAGCAAGGGAAAAGTATTGATAAAGAAAAATATGGTATTTTACAAAACTCTGGGATTGCTAAGTTTGAAGAATCATTTACGTCCTTTATGATGAGGGATTTAATGCTTGTATCTGTGCATGCTTTATATGGTGCATTGCAAGGAGCGAATCAGCTTCTTGTAAATATGATAAATGGCGCGAAGCAGGGAAATGATGAGAAAGAGAAGCAAACAAAAAAATATGAAGCAGAGCGTGATCAGCTACTTCATATTATTTCATCATATAGTGTACTTGCTGAAGAGCAAGCAATGCAAAATGAAGTGAAAGAATTGCTTTACTATGTACACCAACGTCTATTTTTACGCTATAACGATGTGTTTACTGAATTTATTAATCCGGCTTCGTTACGAACAGATGGAAATGTGAAAATGCAGTTGCAACAATGTGTAATGGAATTAGTTTCATTTATTCAACATGATTTATTACAAGAAATGCGTGCGACATCATTACGTCTTGAAAAATGGATAGATGAAGCGATGAAGTGTGCAAAGAATGAAATTGTTGTGAATTGCAAAGTGGAAAATGAATCGATTTCTCTGGGTGGAACAGTGGATTATGAATATAAAGTTATTACACATAAAGAGCCGTTTCCTTCAATAGAAATAAAAGATTTTAAAAAGGCACTAGCACATTTTAAAAATGAGAAAAGCTTTTTTGAAAAAAATGATAAAGCTTTTATGCAAGAAGACGCTAAAGGAGTGTTAGAACCTTTCGTATCAAACTATGTAGTTGATGAAGAAGATTTATTCGTTCATCATTATAAGCAAGAGTGGGATGCAAAATGGAAGCTACTCCAAAAAGTGATGCAGCAAGATGTTGAGAATTATTATGAAAGTATATTATTCGCTTTAGCTGAAACAATTGATGTATCACTATACGAACAAAGTAAAGAAGAGCTACAAAAGCAGTTAGTAGAAATTGAAAAAGAAATTTATATTAAATAGCTGTTATGAAAAAAAGATTCGTTCAATTTTCTTTTGTAGTACAGTATCTAAAGATTTTACAAACCCTGCAAACTCATCAGTAGAAATCATATGGGTAAGAACTAAGCGTCTGCCGTCTGGTGTTTCACCGCATAAGACGAATGAAGAAAACTCATACGTTTTGTTTTCTACTACTAATTTTGGATAGGAATATGTGTCGCTCTTCTTTTTCTTTCCATCAATAGAGATGACGTTGCATTTTTTCTCATTGTTGTCCATGGTGAATCCCTCCTTTCTATTATCTATGGTAGACAAGGGGGGTTTAGAACAATAGAGAAGGAGGAATTTTTATGGATGTTGTATTAGATCGTGTTTCCAAAGATAATGTGCCAAAGTCTTTACTCTTGCTTGCTGATCCAAGCGAGCGACAAATTGCTACATATATACAGAGAGGAATGATATATGTAGCCAAAGTAGAGGGGAAAGTGGTTGGTGTATATGTGCTTTTGGAAACAAGACCAAAGACAATGGAAATTATGAATATTGCGGTTGTAGAACATATGCAAGGAAAAGGTATTGGTAAGGGGTTATTGTTGCATGCAATAGAAAAAGCTAAAGAATATAATATGTACAAGCTTGAAGTTGGTACAGGTAATTCTAGTATTTCACAACTTGCGTTATATCAAAAATGTGGATTTCGTATTTTTTCTATTGATTTTGATTACTTTTCAAAGCATTATGAAGAAGAGATTATTGAAAATGGAATTGTATGTCGTGATATGATTCGGCTTGCAATGAAATTAAACAAATAAGTATAAATTATTTAGGGGGAAGAGAAGATGGAAGTACATAAAGCAATTACAGCACATTCTCGTAAACAAAATGAGATTGTAAAAATATTTTTACAATTAGATGCGCAACGCGAAGCAGCGATTGAGGCTGCGATCGCACTTGCATCAAATGGAAAACATTTCTCAGTTGATGCAATTAATATGGTAACAAAGCAAATTAATGACCTTGCAAAACGCGGCGTTGCGCCGCAGCGTAAACTTGTTACAACAGATATGGTTATGGAGTATGTAGGTCGCGTGAACGAGAAAGAAGGGCGTTAAGGATGATTGTTACAGTCGAATGGTTGCGTGAGCATTTAGAAGATGAACATGTCCGTATAGTCGATTGTCGTTTTGATTTAGCGAATCCAAATTGGGGTAAAGAGAAGTATGAGGAAGAACATATTCCTCATGCGTTATATTTTGATTTAAATTTAGATTTATCAAGTTCTGTAATAGAGCATGGTGGTCGCCATCCATTACCAAATATAGAGCAGTTTGCAGACAAGCTTTCACAAGCCGGGATTGATGAACATACGACAGTGATTGCGTATGACAGTCAAGCTGGTGCAAATGCTTCTCGTTTATGGTGGTTAATAAACTATGTAGGACATGAGAAAGTATATATACTAGATGGTGGCTTTCCTGCTTGGAAAGAGAATGGATTACATACAACAACGGAAATTCCTGTTGTTGCACGAAAAACATTCAAAGCAAACATACAAGATAATATGCTTGTAACGATGGAAACGGTCAAAGCGAATATTCATGCAGGTGCAGATATTACGTTAATTGATTCTAGAGAGCCAAAACGTTATGCTGGTGAAGAAGAGCTTGTTGATCCGAAGGCAGGACATATTCCGACAGCAGTAAACTGTTTTTGGAAGGATGGAATTCTAGAATCAGGACAATTTAAAAATGAAGCCCAGCAACAAGAACGTTTCAAAACTCTTTCGAAAGATAAGGAAACAATTGTATATTGTGGCTCTGGTGTTACAGCATGTCCAAATATAGTTGCATTAAAATTAGCTGGTTTTCAAAATATTAAATTGTATGCAGGTAGCTGGAGTGATTGGATTTCTTATCCAGAAAATCAAATTGCAAAAGAAGAAGATTAATCACTTGCATGCAAAAATAATTTGTATTAAAATAAGGTCACAAGCAAGAGATTGCTTCAAAAATATTATATTTTACACATTGGAAACAATGTGATAATATAACGACAAGTAAATAATACATCCTGCGGTGTGCGTAACTTATTTATGTCTAAAACCGATGTTAGTTTTACGGAAGCTCAATATTTAGTGACCATTATCAAGCCTTCCTTGTGGAGGAAGATATACGGTAACTGTGAGGGCATCCACCTGCGAGTAGCGGGTTTTTGGACATTTACGAGGGACGGCACTTGCGGGGGTCTTATTTCAACTAACATTATATAAAATTCCTACGGTGTACGTAGCTTGTGTATGTCTTAAACCAATAAGTATAATATGGAAGTTCAATATTTAAATGTAGATAGCAGGCCATCTTTTTAAGAAGGAAGTTACAAACATTTGTGAGAACATCCACCTGTGAGAGCAGGTTTATGGACATCTATAGATAACGGCATATGTGGGACTATATAAAAAACCTTACGTTTTATACGTAAGGTTTTTTTGTTGAATAAATATGCTCATGTTATCTCGATTTACCTGTAAAGTTCCCATAATAAATATAGCACTTGCGGTCTTCATCAATTTCTCTTGAATCTAGGGTGAATTCCAAATGTATTCCATCCCGTTGAATATATATAATATCTGAATGGAGAGAGGGTAAGGTTTCCTCGTAATTCCACACATCTTTACTTTCTGTCATAATTGAACTTGTAAGGAAAAGTTTCCATACAAAGTGTTGACATCTATTTTAAATAAGAGTAACATTTTCTATGTAATTAAAATAAGTCTCTGTTAGGTGAGGCTCCTGTATAGAGAAATGCTACTGCCCAAAAATGTCGAGAGACGCCAATGGGTCAACAGGAATGATCGAATTAAGGTTTTTCTTAACGTAGCTGGTAATGAACCTATGCTATACAGTGCTAAAACTCGGCGAGGGAGAGGTCCGTAGATTTCTAATTATATTAGGAATCGCTTATTTGTGTATGCAATGACCTTTGCTCTCTTATGAGTAAGGGTCTTTTTTGTTAGCAAGCTATGAGTAATTTCATAGTATAGATTATAACTAAAAAATAAACGAGGAGGTGAGGAGCATGTCAAATTCTGACTCGGTTCCGTTACCCATATGCTTCAAATCAAAAATATATGATGTAGGCAGGAAACGACTTGTTCCTCCCTCTATATTTATCATGATGTAGCGGTCATTCGAGTATTTGAGCGCTAGACATTTTCACGGTAAAGTGGATAAATCGAGAAACAAAGCGTTTCTTCCTATGTTATAAAGGAGGAGACGATAATATGTTATATGCAAACAAAACTGTGGGTAACACGTCATATAAACTAAGTAAAAAATCAATAAAAGAACAAATAATGCTCCAAAAAAATAAAGATTTATTAATTGAAATTGCAACGAGAGATGTAAAATCTGTATTTGCGTATTTTAAAACAACAAGAGACGGACTATCTGTGAAAGAAGCACAAAAACGTATTCAAGTATACGGCCGAAATGAATTAATTTCAAAAAGAGCGCTTCTTGCAGAAGTGATGATAAAGCTAAGTGGAATGATTCCAGGTCTTTCTAAACAAAATGTACGTGATGAATTACAATGTGAAACAGTTACTGTTTCTAGAGTAGAAGCCTCTAGCGTAACAGGGTTAAACAGTGAATTAAAAATGATGAAATTGCCAGTACAAGAGCTTGTACCTGGAGATATGATCTTTCTTGCAGAAGGTGAGATAGTACCGGCAGATGTACGTATTATTTATGCAAATGATTTATTAGTAAATGAATCTGTGCTGACAGGAAACGATGCGAGTATTGAGAAATTTGAAAGTTGCTATCATATTGAACGTAAACGATTTATTCCATTAAAACGGATGAAAGACTATAATCCACTGGAGCTTGAAAATGTTTGTTTCAAAGGTACGTATATTGTTGGTGGCAATGCAAAGGCTGTCGTTGTTTCGACAGGTAAGAATACGTATTCAGGAATACTTCATACTTGTTGTGGTAGAACGTCTTAATGTGTTAATGATGCTAAATATACAAAAACAATGTATAATAGACAAAGTTGAGCAAAAACGTAGAATGGTAATCTATTTATGTAACCTTACGTGATAACGTGAGGTTATTATTTTTTGTTAGTAGGAGAGGAATTATGAAAAAAGTATTATTAGTTGATGGTATGGCACTATTATTTCGTGCTTTTTACGCAACAAGTGTATATGGACAATTTATGAAACGACAAGATGGTACCCCGACGAATGGGATTCATGGTTATATGAAGCATTTATTAACAGCAACACAAGCAATTAAACCAACGCACATTGTAACGTGCTGGGATATGGGAAGTACGACATTTAGAACGGAATCGTTCTCGAATTATAAAGCGAATCGTGCAGCACCGCCAGAGGAATTAATTCCGCAATTTGATTTAGTGCAAGAAATGACTGCGAAACTATCTATGCCTGTCATCGGTATGAAAGGTTACGAAGCGGATGATTGTATCGGTACGCTTGCAAAACAATATTGCAATGAAGCGGAAGTTTATATTTTGACAGGTGATACAGATTTACTTCAACTTGTTGATACGAATGTTACAGTTATGCTTCTTCGTAAAGGAATTGGAAATTACGAGTATTACACACCGGAAAAAATCATGGAAGAGAAAGGTGTAGAACCTTGGCAAATCGTGCATGCGAAAGCTTTCATGGGAGATACAAGTGATAATTATCCAGGTGTAAAAGGTATTGGTGAAAAAACAGCGTATAAGCTTATTCAAGAATACGGCACAGTATCGGCAGTACTAGAAAATATAGCATCATTAACGAAAGCGCAGCGCACAAAAATTGAAAGTGATCTAGAGAATTTAAATATCTCTTTACAATTAGCGCAAATTCATTGTGAAGTTCCAATTACATGCTCGTTAGAAGAAGGGTTACACACAATGGATGAAGAAAAACTACGATTCGTTTGTAACGAAATGAATTGGGGAAGACCTGAAATATTAATAAACATGTTATAAATACTAGAAAGACCGATTTAGAATGAATCGGTCTTTCTTTTTTTGTTCACAAAGTTGTCAGAAAATAGACGGAATTTTCATGTGAAGTTCAAATGGAATTCACAACAATCAATTATTATAAGTCTACACAGATAATTACTTATCTTTTAAATAAACCATCCTTTGATAAGTTATTTGTAATCGTTAAGGAGGAAACTAACAATGAGAAAAAAAGTGAGAAAATCTTTCAAACAATTATTAATAGAAAATAAACAATCACTATTAAGTAATAAAGAAAATATGAAAGAAATTGAAGAACGGATTGAGAAACGGCATGTGTCGTATAGTGGATCTAGTAATTGAATGAAGAGTGAGTTATAACACCCCTCCAAGTTGTGAGGGGTGTTATATTGTAATTGAAAGAGTAGGGTTTAAAAAAGGAGGCTGTTGCTATATGAATGTAGTGGAGAGGCTTGGAGCAAACGATATACCATGTCTTGTTGGCCTATCTGAAGTAATAGGCTGGGATTATAGTTTAGAAGAAATTGAAATAATATTAAATTCAGGTATTATATATGGCGTGCGGAATGAAAAAGGAGAAGTTATTGCTAGCGCGGCAAGTATATTATATGGGGAGACATTAGCATCTATTGGTATGGTTATTGTTCATCCTAAGTATAAAGGGAGAGGAATTGGCAAAATGATAACGGAGGCGTGTATAGGAAGTGTTTCAGAAAAGACACCTATTATGCTTATTGCTACGGAAGAAGGAAAGTATTTATATGAGAAATTAGGATTTCAAGTTGTGAGTCATGTTTCTAAATACATATGTATTGAGTATAATTCAGCCTGTAAGGGTGGAGAGGACAAAGAGTATATTTTCAATTATGAAGAAAAGGATTTAATTGAGATTATAAAAATAGATAAAGCCGCATTTGGAGCAAATAGAAGTGGTTTTTTGAAGAACAGAATTGAGCAAAGTCAGCAAAGTATAGTTTTAAAAAATAAAGAGAACCGTGTAATCGGCTATGGAATGCGTATACAAACGCCAGAAAATAAAATAATAGGACCAATCGTTGCTGAAAATGACACAATGGCAATGGAAATTGTTCATTCTTTAGCAAAAGGGCATAATGGAAAATTAAGAATTGATGTACCAGAAGGAAAGAAAGATTTCATGAAAGAATTAGAGATTACTGGTTTTCAAAAGGTTAATAAACCGCCAATAATGATGAAAAATAGTGATCAATTATTAAAAAGGAATAATGGGCTCTATAGTATTGCGGCGCAAATTTTTGGATAAAAAAGAATCCTTTCGTGAAAAGGATTCTTTTTTATAGTTAATTTAATCACGATATTGGTCATGGGTTGGTTGAAAGAGGTCTTCCTCGATATCTCTCACTATAGAAAAATGATCAACATTATAATGACCGTGTAGAGTTTTATTATGATGCTCGATAATTTGCTCTGCCGCCAACACGTTAGAATCAGTTGTTGAATGACCATTTTTAATTAATGTAACGTCAAAGCCTTGTACAGTTGCTGTTCTAACGGCAGTGTCAATACAATGTTCTGTTTTACATCCACCTATAACGAGATGATTCATTTTTTCTTCTTTTAAAAGTTCAAGTAAAGAAGTGCCATAGAATGAATTCGTTGCCGCTTTATTAATAAGGATTGCAGACTGAGGTACTTGAATTTGATTATGTACCTCAAAGCCCACGCCGCTACCAGAAGCAACATCGGTATCTCTTACGAAAACAATAAGGGCATTTGAATCAATTGCTTTCTGTACAGCTGTATTTAGTGTAGCTAATAACTCGGTTTTACGGAACACTTCATTTTCTTGTTCATTTCCATCAATAAGTTCTTGCTGAGCATCTATAATTAATAGTGCTTGTTTCATCGTGTCTCCCCTTTAATATAAAATAAGTGCCACTGTACATATTCCTTCATGTTGTAAGGAAATCCTCCATTGTTAACGAAGTAGACGATTGCTTTACAAAGTTGTCAAAGAAATTTCATTCTCATAGCATGTAAAAACATGTATGATAAGAAGTGGAGAATTTTTGAGTAGGTGGGAATATCATGCAAACAGTAGAAGATTATCTTTCATTCTTACATACGAAAGGATTTAAATTATCAGAGGAAGCACAAGGGTTTATTATGTTCGGACAAGGATATACTGGTGCATCTGATGGAATTGTGAACGCAGCAATAGAAGCGACAATTAAACATCAATTACAGTTTGATGGCAGTTATTTTGTTGCGTTATTAGAACGATTGAAAGAAGAAGAAATTACAGATAAAAAAAGCGCTAAGGCTTTTATGCGGAAGTTACAAGCGTAACTTCACGCAGCCTGCGCTTCTGTTTTTGTTTTGGAAGGTAGTTCAACAAAAAACATACCTAGGAAAATACATAAACATCCGATAATAGCAGAAATAGAAAGTTGTTCGTTTGCAACGAGAACGCCTGTTAATGCAGCGAAAACGGGCTCCATTGCGAAAATAATTGCTACTCTCGTTGGCGAAGTATGTTTTTGTGCCGATGTTTGAATGAAAAAAGCAATGGATGTCGCAAACAGAGAAGTTAGAAAGAGAGCGAATAAAAAGGAATGATTCGTCCATAGTGATACTGAAAATATTTTTTCCCAATCTTCAAACAAAAAAGCGCAAATAGAAGAAAATATACCAACAGCTAATACTTGAGATGTGCTTAATAATAAAGGAGAGATTCTTTTAGAAAAGAAGCCGTTAACAAGAATATGGGCAGCGAAAGCGACTGCGCAACCGAGAACGAGTATATCTCCAATGTTTAATTGGAAAGAATCGCCAGCAGTTAATAAATACAAACCTGCTGTCGCTATAGCAATACCAAGTACGATGAAAATTGTAGCTCGCTGTTTTAAAAAGATAAAAGACAGGATTGGAACCATAACGATACTAAGTCCAGTTAAGAAACCAGCTTTTGAAGAGGTTGTATAAAGTAAGCCGAATGTTTGTAATAAATAGCCAACACACAAAAAGAATCCAACAATCAATCCAGCAAGACTACTCTGTTTTATATCTTGTTTTGAAGTTTTTTGTGAGAAAATCATTTGAACGAATAATAAAATAATTCCGGCGAATAAAAAGCGAATAGCATTAAAAGTAAATGGTCCAACAAAAGACATAGCATTTTGAACGACAACAAACGTAGCTCCCCAAATAAAAGAGACGAATAATAATGCGAGAGGAGCAATCCACCCTTTTTTCACACTCATACCCCCGTTAATTTTGTGAAATAGCTTTTCTAGCTAATTCATCAGCGACTTTATTTTGACTACTTGGAATCCACTTAATAAAAAAGAGATCGAAATTTTTTATGTACTGCAGTGCTTCTTCTAGAAGCGGTGCAAACATTTTATTTTTTGCGTATTCTTTTTCAACAGCCCGCTCAACAAGTTGGGAATCTGTACGAAAAGATACAATGCTATAATTATGCGCTGCGCAATACTTTAATGCTGCAAGTAAAGCGTGGTATTCTGCTTCATGGTTTGACATTGTCCCAAGTGGTAATGACAATTGTACAGGTGGCTGTACCCCTTTAATAAAAACTCCGGCACCAGAAGGTCCAGGATTTCCTTTTGATGCACCATCGATATATACTTCAATCAAAATGAGAAACCTCCAGTTATAAGGTTATCCCCTACTTGAAAATGGTTTTAGAAGTAGGGGATAGAGTACTTATCCCGCGTTAACGCCCGATTGGTGTGGCTAATAATCAGTGGGGATGAACAACCCCACTGATTAAAGTTTCACTTTATCCAATTGTAATGCTATAACGACATGTAAATGTTTCATTCGCTTGTAAAGATTGAATTCCTTTTTTTTCCTTAAAATCTTTTGCTGGATTTATTTCATCAGCAATTCCGTACCAAGGTTCAATACATAAGAAAGGTGCGTTATCTCCTGGTGTCCATACGCCGACAAAAGGGAATCCATCAAATGCTACTTTTACAAATTTATTATGTTTATGTGAGCGAATAGAAATTTCATTCGTATTCATATGTTCAAAAATAAGCGCGTCATTTTTGAACAAATCATATGTAAGTGGCAATTCTTTCGTATTTTCAGCGATTAGTTGCTTTTCATTTGAAAGAAAAGGACCTTCTAATATGCTAGTTTCTAAACGTTCAGATCCGTTAAATGATAGATGATAATCTGTAAATGATTCACCTTCTAATAAAGGACAGTTGAATCCAGGATGTGCTCCGATTGAAAAGAACATCTCTTTTGATGAAGGGTTGTTTACTTCATATGTAACATGTATATTTTGTTCGTCTACTTCATAAAAAACGAGTAATTCAAATTCATATGGATATTTTTGTAACGTCTCTTCATTACTAGTAACGACATAAGTGATTTTTGTTTCACTTTGTTCTTTAACAGAGAACGAAAGGTCACGGGCAAAACCATGCTGTGTTAAAGAATATGGTTTACCATCTACGTAGTATGTATTATCTACTAATCGACCGACGATTGGAAACAAGATTGGTGCACGACGTCCCCAATAAGTAGAATCACCTTGCCATAAATATTCTGTGTTATCTTCTTTTAAGCGAACGCTTTGTAATTCTGCACCTTTGTCAGAAATGGAAACGATCACTTTTTTATTTTGAATTGTTGCTGTCATGAAGTGAAACCTCCTAAATCTTTCATATGTTTTATCCAGTAGTAACTGTCCGTAAAAACCCGATTGGTGCGGGCTAATAATCAGTGGGGAATGGACAAAACTCCCGCTGATTAAAGTTTCACTTTATTATACGTTGTCTAAAAGAAAAAAGGTAGTAAATGATAGGAATCTATTGACGAAAGAGCGCCTATTGCGTAAAATATAATCTTGTTGCTTAAAAACGAATAACGTGGTTCGAAACCATCCCACGTAAAAAAACTAAGGAGATTTTGTCATGAATATAAGAACATTAGTCGGTAATGGTATTTTAGCGGCATTATATATTGCTGTTTCTATGCTTATTCAGCCATTTGGCTTTACGAGTGTACAATTTCGTATTTCAGAGATGTTTAATCATCTCGTTGTATTCAATAAGAAAGCAATTTACGGGATTGTATTAGGTGTATTTTTGACGAATCTCTTTTTCTCACCTATGATCGCTTATGATTTAGTATTTGGAGTAGGGCAATCAATTCTTGCACTACTTGCAACTATTATTTCTATGCGCTTCATTAAAGGTGTTTGGGCTCGTATGATTTTTAATACAGTTATTTTTACAATTACAATGTTTATGATAGCAATTGAACTTCATCTTGCATTTGATCTGCCATTTTTATTGACATGGCTAACTTGTGCAGTTGGTGAATTTGTTGTAATGACAATTGGTATGCCTGTAATGTACTGGATTAATAAGCGAGTGCAATTTGAAAGATTTATGTAATAGATGAAAGAGCCGTCCTTGTTTAGGATGGCTCTTTTTGTATGTGATTATATTGAATATAATGCTGTGACTCTTGATAAAATATAATAAAATAAATATAAAAAGTCTTATAAAAGGGGAATCTAGTATGAAATATAAGATACATTGGTTGTATAAAACGAAGCGTGGTTTACAAACTGAATTAACAACAGATTATATGAACATAGAAGAAGTGCTTCAATTTGCGGAGGATTTTGAGAAAACAGGTAGGGTGAAAGAACTTTTATTTTACGATGAAATGGATGCAGAATGGTCATTAAAAGAAATGAAAAAACTGAGTAAGCAAGTGGAGGAAGATCTTCAAGAAATTCAAGTTTATTTTGATGGTGGCTATGATGTGCAGACGAAAGAAGCTGGGGTTGGCATATGTGTATACTACAAAAAAGGAAATACAAATTATCGAATTCGTCGCAATGCATACATAGAAGGCATATATGATAATAACGAAGCGGAGTATGCCGCATTATTATACGGGATGAATACACTCGAGGAATTAGGAATTAAGTATGAAGCAGTTACACTTCGTGGAGATTCTCAAGTTGTACTGCAACAACTAGCTGGTGAATGGCCTTGCTATGATGAACATTTAAATCATTACTTAGACAAAATTGAACAAAAAGCGAAGCAAATGAAATTAAAACTTGTTTGTGAACCGATATCTAGAAAACAAAATAAAGAGACACATCAATTAGCAGCGCAAGCATTAGAAGGGACGACAATTGATAGTCATAAAGAAATAACCGAATAGAGAGGTGCACACGTGAAGAAGAAGCAACTCATTACAGAGGTAAATGACTTATTAGAGACGTATTGTGAAGGATGTTTCCTGCAGGAACATAATCGGAAAAATCATAGTAAATACTATGCCCATTCTTTTTGTATACGGCAATGTACGGTTGGAGAGACGTTGAAAAAGTATGGGGAGCAATTGTCATAAAAAACATCCAGAGAATTTTCTCTGGATGTTTTTTTAGTGCTTCGCTTCGTGTAATTGATGCTCGCATTTACTTAATTTTTTTTCTTCATTCATTAGAAATGGCTCATCTAAATCCGTTGCAACGGATTTCATGATTTCAAGCTGAGAACGAGCCGATTCTACTGCAGTAGTGGCATGCTCTAATGTGTCTGGATCCATTGAAATTGTTGCAGAACCTACCATTTTTTGTGCAGTTTCTACACGGAATTTTACTTCTTCAAAATCATTTACATGTGACCCCATTGTTATTGCCTCCTTTGTATTTTGCGCATTTCACATAGTTTTTGCTCTGTAAAACGGAAATATACAAAGGAATAACAAAGGAGGTTACCAAGAAAGGTAACCTCCTGTCATATGTGGGATTAAAGTTTTGCTACGTTAGCAGCTTGAGGTCCACGGTTTCCTTCAGTAATGTCGAAAGATACTTCTTGACCTTCCTCTAAAGCTTTGTAGCCGTCGCTTTGAATAGCAGAGAAATGTACGAATACATCTTCAGAGCCTTCCATTTCGATAAATCCAAAACCTTTTTCATTGTTAAACCATTTTACTTTTCCTTGCATGTCACAATTCCTCCTAAAAACGATTCCTTTTTTCATTTAGTGAAATTCATTAAAAAATAATATAAATAAAAAATGCTATATTCTCGAATATTCTGCCAAATGATTAATTTAAATATACATGAATTGGTAGAATTTAGTCAAGTGAACGTTTTGAAAATTTAGTATTTTAAATTAATTTTTTCTCGAATTTTTAAAAAGGTATAGGACAAGCCGAGTATGTAATATTCTTAAGTGAATGCTGTACATAATGAGGTGAAAGAATGGATGAGTCTTATTTATTAGATAATGAAGGAATGAAAAATAGAGTCGACATACCGAATTGGGTTGCAAAAGAATTTCATGATTTTTCGAGTATTGTGTTAGAACCAACCTTCCCGTGTTATTTCGGTTTAACAGCATTGAAGAAGAATGAACTTCGTTATTCATTTCTCTCTCATAATGATTGGGGTCATTTGCCCAATACAATGTTAACTTTTTTGGAGCTAATGAAAGAGCGGCCGATTGTAAGAAGGGGCTTTTTTCTTTTTGTGGAACCAGAATGTGAAGAAAAATCATTGGAATATTCCCGTGATTACTTTTGGAAAGTACTACAGTATTTACATGAAAATGATAACCAAACATGGCCGAAGCAAATTCCAGCAGATCCTGACCATCATTTATGGGAATTTTCATTTGGTGGTGAACCAATATTTGCATTTGGGAATGCGCCAGCTTATAAACAGCGAAAGACTAGGCATTTAGGAAATTCTCTCGTTATTGGATTCCAGCCACGAACTATTTTCGATGGACTAGAAGGAGATCGTCCTAAAGGGTCGTATTCAAGACAAATGGTTCGTGAACGAGTTGAAAAGTGGGATCAGTTGCCGACGCACCCTAACATTAGTCACTACGGCGATCCTAATCATCGTGAATGGAAACAATATTTCATAGGAGATGATATTGAGCCGATTAAAGGTAAATGTCCTTTTCATCATAAAGTAGAGAAATAAGAGCCATCAACTGGATGGCTCTTTTGCATATTTTGGATAAAAAAGGGTATTGTATTAGTGAATAATTTTTATGAAAGCTAGTCTATTTTCTATATTTGCATCATTACTTAATAGTAAAAGAAGTAGAAAGGATAGAGCGATGTTTGGAGCAATTATACAACAAATAGTATTAGGTATTTCATTAGCTGCACCTGTAGGTCCGATTAATATTGAAATGTTAAAACGAGGGATTGAACGTGGATTTTGGCATGCGTGGATTGTTGGAATCGGAGGAATGACTGCTGATATTTTGTTTATGCTGCTTATTTATTTTGGTTTATCTTCTGTGTTTATGTATACATATGTACAAGCTTTTATGTATTGCGCTGGTTTTTTCTTGTTGTTTTATTTAGGGTTTCAAAGTGTAAAACAAGGAATTTCTCACTCTAATATGGAATATAAACAAGAAGAGATAGGTGGACTTAAACAATCGTTTATGGCAGGATTTCTAATTGCGATATCCAATCCATTAAATCTCGTTTTTTGGTTTGGTATATATGGAAGTACACTTAGCTCGTTGCTTACAAAGGTAACGAAACAAGAAGCTTTTTTGTACAGTCTTTGCATTATTGTTGGTATTATTTTGTGGAATTTAAATATTGCTTTTTCTGTACATTTTGGAAGAACTTTATTAAAGAAAAAAGCACTTGGCTATATTACAGCCGGAGCAGGTATTATTTTAGTAGGATATTCTATCCATTTTGCATACAAAGCTTTACAGTTGTTCATATAAGATTGAAGGGGAGATTTTTATGTATCGAACCACTATTGACGGAAAAGAAATTATCATCACTTTAGCACCAAAAATCCGAAAAGAAATTACTGATAGGAATCCACTATATGAAGCGGTATTTAAAAATGCAGCAAGGTTACTGGAAACGAAACAACCAACGTTTGCGGTAAATCATGAAGTATTTGGGCTCATTATTGGAGAAGTACAAAGGGGTGAAGTAACAGTGTTTGCAGTAGAACACATTATCCCGAAGCAAAATATATTTGGTCCGAACACTTTTTTCTCGACAATAGAACAGCAGGCAAATTTGTAAAGTGAATAGAATAAGAATAAAATAGAAAAGAAATGGTCGTAACGATATGTTGCGGCTGTTTTTGGGGAGAAGGGGGAAGAAAGATGAAGAGAGTGGGGAAAGAGTTCTTTTTACAACATGATATTGTTATTATGTATAGTGTTCTATTAATTTTTATTATTATTTTAAAAATGCAATTTTTCACATTGATTGGTATGTTAGCGTGTATGTTTGGGATTGTTTTTTATACGTTTAACGAATATATGACGCACCGTTTTTTATTCCATTTAAAGCCGCCTAAAAACGCATTTTTATTAAAAATGTTAAGAAGATTACATTATGATCATCACGTATATCCAGATGATTTAAAACTTTTATTTTTGCCTGTATGGTTTAGTATACCTAGCTTTACTATATATTTACTTATATCATATGGTATTACAAAAAGCGTTACTGTTACACTTTCATTCGGAATCGGAATGATTATCATGCTCCTCGTTTATGAATGGAAACATTATATTGCACATAAACCGATTCGTCCCTTCACTAAGTTTGGAAGATGGCTAAAAAAACAGCACATATTACATCATTATAAAAGTGAAAAGTTTTGGTTCGGAGTTTCAAATCCAGTATTCGATTTTATATTTGGAACGCTTAAAGATGGAAAAGACGTTGAATTAAGTGAAACAGCTCGTAATTTAGAAAAAGAGACAAAGACAGAAGTAGTGCGATAAGCGCTACTTTTTTTATCCCGCTATTTGCGAGCAGTAAGACCCCCACTTCAAAATTCGGCGAATACGAGGAAGTTAGGTGGGAGTCGGGCTGCCCGTAAAACCCCCACTGATTAAAGTTTCACCTTATTCTGTTTTAACGGGAATAAAAGTTTAATCGAATCAATCAAATTTTATGTTGAAAAAGTATATTGAAAATTTAGGAGAAAATGACGAAAAATGTCTATCGAAAAATCTTTGCAGGAATGTACGGATTGTCTAAAATGAAAATAAATTTCTGAATATTTATAAAATTTAGTCTTTAGGTATGCAAGGTTGAATTGTATTTTAAGTTAAGAGAGGGGACCAGAGAATGAAACGAGATGATACGTCAGCACGTAAGTTACAAAATGAGGTGAATTATACAGAAGTTGTTCAGTCTGAAGAGTTTCAATTGTTATTAAATACGAAAAAGAAGTTTATCATTCCGATGAGTATTTTCTTTTTTAGTTTTTTTATTACATTACCTATTTTAACATCGTATTCAAAGGTGCTTAATACACCGGTATTTGGTGATGTTACATGGGCGTGGGTATTTGCTTTTGCGCAATTTATAATGACATGGGCATTATGTATGATTTATAGCAAAAAAGCAGAATCCTTTGATGAAATCTCGCAAAAAATTCTGCAAGATATGCAACAAGGGAGGGGCTGACTTTGAATACAACCGCTTTTGCGCTATTTTTAATTATCGTCCTTGGTACACTTGTTATAACTTATTTCGCATCGAAAAAAACGAAAAATGCGAGTGAATTTTATACGGCTGGAGGGGGATTAACTGGTTGGCAAAATGGTCTGGCTATTGCCGGGGATTACATGTCTGCTGCGTCATTTCTTGGTATAGCCGGAGCGATAGCATTAACAGGGTTTGATGGATTCTTTTATAGTATAGGTTTCTTAGTTGCTTACTTAGTTGTATTATACCTAGTTGCAGAACCGCTTAGAAATTTAGGGAAGTATACGTTAGCGGACATGATTGCGGCGCGTTTTGATGCAAAAAAAGTTCGCGGTATTGCAGCACTTAATACGATGACGATTTCGATTTTTTATATGATTGCACAATTAGTTGGGGCGGGTGCACTTATTAAATTATTATTAGGAATTGAATATACGACATCCGTATTAATTGTTGGTACACTTATGACCGTGTACGTTATTTTTGGAGGTATGACTGCTACGAGTTGGGTACAAATTGTGAAGGCTGTACTACTTATGGCAGGTACATTTATTATTTCTGTTATTGTTTTCGCAAAATTTGATTTTAGTGTGACAGAAATGTTCGCTCAAATGAAAACAGCTACTCCATTGAAGGAATCGTTTTTAAATCCAGGAGTAAAGTATAAAGATGGTCTTGATACACTTTCTTTAAATTTAGGACTAGTTCTTGGTACGGCAGGATTACCGCATATTCTTGTCCGTTTTTTCACAGTACGTGATGCAAAAACTGCACGTCAATCAGTTGTGTACGCTACGTGGTTAATTGGTGCATTTTATATTATGACGATTTTCTTAGGATTTGGTGCGGCGGCGTTTGTAGGGAATGAGGCAATTATTCAAGCAAATCCAGCCGGTAATATGGCTGCACCTTTGTTAGCTAAAGCGTTAGGTGGTGATTTCTTATTCGCATTCGTATCGGCGATTGCTTTTGCAACAATTTTAGCTGTAGTAGCAGGTCTTGTATTAACAGCGGCTTCCGCATTTGCTCATGATTTTTATAACGAGATTATTCGAAAAGGAAAATCAACGGAAAAAGAACAAGTTTCAATGGCTCGTTATGCGTCTATTGGAGTAGCGATAGTATCTATTATACTTGCTTTATTTGCTCAAACATTAAACGTAGCATTTTTAGTATCACTAGCATTTGCCGTTGCAGCGAGTGCAAATTTACCAGTTATATTATTTACAATATATTGGAAGCGTTTTAATACAACGGGTGCAATTTGTGGTATGATCGTTGGTCTTGTATCAGCAATTGTTCTTGTTGCATTAAGTCCAAACGTTTGGAATCCTGTGGCAGGGAAAGCTATATTTGTTGGAGAGGCGATATTCCCATATACGACACCTGGAATTGTTTCTATTCCGCTTGGATTCCTTGCAGCATATTTAGGAACTGTTTTCTCTAGTAAGAAAGAAGATGCAGCGAAGTTTGATGAAATTCTTGTGAAATCTAATACTGGTCATGGTATTAGTGATACTTCTTCACATTAAAAAAAGAGGAGCTTTTCGAATTAAAAGAAAAGCTCCTCTTTCTTTTGACATTTTCTTATAAAGTGAAACTTTAATCAGTGTGGGGGATTGTTCGTCCCCCCACACTGATTATTAGCCCTCACCAATCGGGCGTTTATGGGCAGTTAATCTCCCACCTAACTTCTTTGCTCCAGCTGAATTTTTGGGTGGGAGTTTTACTGCTCGCAAATAGCGGGATAAATATTACTTTATTTTTGGTAGGATTTGTCTTGTATTTGTGGAATGAAAATAGGCAGGGAGAAATTTAACTCATCATGGCACCAGCGCAGCTTTGTGAAAAATAAGTTGTTATGGAAGGTGGAAGAAATGATGAAGACAAAACAAACCGATGAATTATTAGCAAAAGATGAGCAATATGTTTGGCACGGAATGCGTCCTTTTAGCCCGAGTAGTACAATGGTAGGGGCAAAAGCAGAAGGGTGCTGGGTTGAAGATATACAAGGAAAAAGATATTTAGACGGTATGAGTGGTCTTTGGTGTGTAAATAGCGGATATGGAAGAAAAGAGCTCGCAGAGGTAGCTTATAAGCAATTACAAACGTTATCGTACTTTCCGATGTCACAATCACATGAACCAGCAATTAAGCTCGCTGAAAAGTTAAACGAGTGGCTTGGTGGAGAGTATGTTATATTCTTCTCTAATAGTGGATCAGAAGCGAATGAAACAGCTTTTAAAATAGCAAGACAATATTATGCTCAAAAAGGTGAACCACATCGTTACAAATTTATGTCACGTTATCGTGGTTATCACGGAAATACAATGGCAACGATGGCGGCAACTGGCCAAGCACAACGTAGATATCAATATGAGCCATTTGCTTCAGGTTTTTTACACGTAACGCCTCCAGATTGTTACCGCATGCCAGAAATGGAATCGCAAAATATTTATGATGTAGAATGCGTAAAAGAAGTAGATCGCGTTATGACATGGGAATTAAGTGAAACGATAGCCGCATTTATTATGGAGCCAATTATTACAGGCGGAGGTATTTTAATGCCGCCACAAGACTATATGAAAGCAATTCACGAAACATGTCAAAAACACGGAGCACTACTTATAAGTGATGAAGTCATTTGTGGTTTCGGGCGTACAGGAAAAGCATTTGGGTTTATGAACTATGACGTTAAGCCTGATATCGTTACGATGGCAAAAGGTATTACGAGCGCATACTTACCATTATCAGCAACAGCTGTAAAAAAAGAAATTTATCAGGCATTTAAAGGAACAGGAGAATATGAATTCTTCCGTCATATTAATACATTTGGTGGAAATCCAGCGGCTTGTGCATTAGCGCTTAAAAACTTAGAGATTATGGAAAATGAAAATTTAATCGAGCGATCCGCACAAATGGGTTCCCTTTTACTAGAGCAATTAAAAGATGAAATCGGAGAACATCCACTTGTTGGAAATATTCGAGGGAAAGGGCTATTAGTTGGAATCGAACTAGTAAATGATAAAGCGACGAAAGAACCAATTGATAACGACAAAATTGCAAGTGTTGTAAATGCTTGTAAAGAAAAAGGGCTTATTATTGGGCGTAACGGTATGACAACAGCGGGGTATAATAACGTTTTAACATTAGCGCCGCCGCTTGTTATTTCAAGTGAAGAAATTGCCTTTGTTGTTGGAACGTTGAAGACAGCGATGGAACGTATTTAATAAATAGGAGAGGAGCGAGCTGTAATATAGGCTCGCTTTTGTTTACTAGGAGGAGCTTTTAATGGAGAAATATGATCCTAATAAACATTATCATATCGGATATTATGAAGACTGATATGATTTAGAAATAACAGCTTACAAAAGAATAAAAAAACCAGTTTGGGATACTTATATTCCACACTATGAGGTAGACAATTTTTATAAAAAGGTGGAGAAAATGAAGCTAGGTGAATATATAGATGATTATGGCATTAAAGTATATTCATTTAGTGATGATATCGATGATGAAGAAGCACGGACTATTTTTGAAAAATGGTTAAAGACGAATGAGATTGTTTAAAGAGAAAATGAAAAAGGAGATTACTATTTTATAAAATAGTAATCTCCTTTTATTATAGTAAACTTATTTACTTGCTTTCATTGCTTTATCTTTTGCACCAAAAGTGTATTTTAACATTGGTGGTGTAATCATCGTAGTTAAAATAACGACAATAACGATTGCTGTAAAGTAATCTTGTGCTAATAGGCCAGAAGAAAGTCCTGTTCCTGCGATGATAAGTGCAACCTCACCACGAGAAACCATACCAGCACCGATAATTGCAGAAGACTTTGCATCAAATCCAGTCATTCGTGCACCAAATCCACAACCGATTAGTTTCGTTAATACAGCGATAACTGTTAACGCTAAGATGAACCAAATTTGATTACCAATACCATCAAATGTAATATTCATACCGATACTAACGAAGAATACTGGAACGAACATAGCGTAAGCAATCGGTTCTACTTTCTTTTCTACTTCATGTTTGTAGTTCGTTTGAGAAATTGCGATACCAGCTGCGAAAGCACCGATAATACCAGCAATTCCTAATAATTCGCCGAAATATGCGAATGAGAAACAGATAATAAGAGCTGCGCTCACGATAGACTCAGATACGCGTAGTGGTGATAACCAACGCATAATTGCTGGAACACCTTTCCATCCGATTAAAATAATAGAAGCAAAGAATACTACTTTTTTCAAGATAACCATTGTTAAGTTAACGTCATCTGTACCTAAGAAGCTCATTGCAAAGGCTAATAAAATAACAACAAGAATGTCATCAAATACAGCTGCTCCAAGCATCGTCGTACTTTCACGTGTTTTCATCTTACCTAAATCACGAAGTGTTTGTACGGAAATACTAACACTTGTCGCACATAGAAGTAATCCTAAAAAGACAGCGTTCCCTTGTTCCATTCCCATAACAAGACCGGCAACGTAACCACCTACGAATGGAAGAACGATACCTCCGAGTGCAACTGCTAAAGAAGAATTACGATTTGCATTTAATTCTTCTAAGTCTGTTTCAAGTCCAGCCATAAACATTAAAAGAATAACCCCGACATTACTTAATTGTGTTAGAAGCTCTGAATTTTCAATCCAACCTAATATAGCTGGACCGATAACGATACCGACAATTAATTTACCGAGTACAGAAGGTTGCCCTAATCTAACGCTAAGGTCGCCAGCAAGCTTTGTACTTAATAGAATTAGTGCAATTTGAAAGAAAAATTCGAATTCCATCTGATCCTCTCCTCATCATTTTTAGTTTTATCATACGATTTCTCGGAATTTGCCTAATGAAAATATGTAAAAACCCATTAAACAAAGGGTCTTATTACAAGTTCTTTTGAACTCGTAATTTGAACCTGTAATCAATATATAATAAAATTTATAAAAAATCAATGAAAAAATAGCAGATTTTCATGATAGGATTCGATTTAGGGATGAAGGGAATCACTATATAATAAGAAGAAATAAGGTTACATTTTTAACGAATTGGAGAAGGGAATATGTTATTAAATAAACGCTTTACAATTGGAGAAATGGCAAAAATGCATAATATAGCGGAATCTACATTACGCTATTATGATGAAAAAGGAATTTTTCATCCGTCCATTGTGGACCCGCAAACGAAGTATCGCTATTACACAATTGATCAGTTTTCACTATTAGACACAATTAAATTTTTACGCCAGTTAAATATTCCGTTAAAGGAAATAAAGAAATATATTGATGAACGAAATCCATCATATGCGCTGAATTTACTTGAAAAACAACAAGAAATGATGCTGAAAAAGCAAAGAGAAATCGAGTATGCTTTGGCAAAAATGCAACATAAAATCCATTTAATGAAGAAAGCGACGAAATCAGAAGCGAACCAAATTATTTTTAAAAAGATACCGAAGCGAAAAATAACAGCGATTGCAGTTGCACCTAATACAACGGATGATATGTTTGAATATTATATCCATTCACTGCAAAAAAATATGAAGCAAATTGATAATAGTTTATTTTCAGGAGATATCGGTGTAACAGTTTCAAAAAAAGCATTAATTCAAAATGAGTTTCAAGCGTATAATAGTGTGTTTATTTTATTGGATTATATGCCTTTTCAAGTGCATACTTCAGATGAAATAAAAGAAGGGATATTTGCTTGTTCTTATCACCATGGATCATATGAAGAAACGGATGAAACGTATACGAAATTATTAAAACACATTGATAAGGAAGGATACGAAGTATGCGGAGATGCAATTGAGATTGCGTTAATTGATTGGTCTGTAACGGAAAATCCGAAGGAGCAAGTAACGGAAATTCAAATACCTGTTGTTAAAAAATAGGCTTATATATTTTTCGATTCTCTATTGACCTTCAAGTAACTTTAAGGTTTAAACTGTGAACAGAGCATTGAAAAAGGAGCATTTATATGATGGAAACAACAGAGAAATTAAGAGGAACACCTATTAAAAGCTTATTTATTACTTATTTAATACCAGCTGTTCTTGGGATGGTATTAATGTCGGTTAATATTGTGATTGATGCAGTCATGATTAGTAGAGGAGTTGGCGCAAACGGTTTGGCTGGAGTGAACGTAGCTATTCCAGCGTTTTCAATTTTCTTTTCTATTTCATTATGGATTGGAATGGGCGGAGCAACGTTATATTCCATTGCATTAGGGGAAAACAAACTGGAAAGAGCAAGGTCTATCTTTACTCAATCTATGACAGTGGCAGTTATTATCGTAGGCATTTTAGCGGCTATTTGCTTATGGAGAATAGAAGATTTAGCATATCTATTCGGTGCAAATGAAGTGATTTTGCCATATGCGTTAGACTATTTACAAGTGTTATTAACATTTGGAATGATATACGTTTTAGAAAATATTTTAAGTACATTTATACGTAACGATGGAAATCCTAATTTAGCAATGGCAGGCCTTGTCGTAACGGCTGTATTGAACATAGTGTTTGACTATATCTTTATTTTTATCTTTGGATGGGGCGTAACAGGTGCTGCCTCAGCAACTATTCTTTCGGCGGCAATTGGTTTCCTTGTATTATTAACTCACTTCTTTAGAAAAAGTAGTGTTTTAAAGTGGACGAAATTCCATTTTGAATGGGATACGGTTAAACAAATTATGGTGATCGGTTTCCCAAGTTTTACAGCAGAAAGTACAGTTGCAATTGTAACGATCGGTTTTAACATTGCGTTCGTTCAATATGCAGGAGAACTAGGTGTAGCTTCTTATGCGATGGTGAATAGTATTCATGCAATGACATTACTATTATTCTTCGGTGTTGGTGCAGCATTACAACCAATTGCTAGTTTCCATTACGGTGCAAATTTATCAGAAAGATTGCGTGAAGGATTGCAGTTTGCTGTAAAAATTGCGGTTGTACTCGGGGGCGTTGCGATAATTGTCGGATTATTCTTCGGGAAATATATCATTGGTCTATTTGATGTCCAATCGCCAGAACTATTGGAGTTAACGTTAACAGGTATTAGTTTATTCTTTATTCAATATGTATTTTTAGGCTATAACATTGTGTATGGAGAGTACTTCCAATCAGTGCGACAAACAAAGAAATCCGTACTTATTATAATGAGCCGAGGGTTACTATTTATTATTCCATTGTTATGGATTATGCCAAAGTTATTTGGGATAAACGGAATTTGGCTCGTTATGCCAGTAGCTGAAGTATTGACAGCAATTATCGTATTTACGATGAATCGTATGAAACATCCTGTTCCGTTAAACATGGCGAGAGAGAAAGAAGCAATATAGTGAAGAAAATCCCCTTGAACAAGTTAAGGGGATTTTCTTATTCTTTTAAACTAATCGCAAAAGATCCATCTGTCTCCTGCACAGAAGCGAAAGCCACATTTTTAATGTTTGTGATGCCTTTTTCTTTTAACTCTTTATATAACCACTTTTCGTCTTTATGGATCAACTTTAAGTTATCGTATTGAATTTGTGAATCGACAATAAGGGTGATTGGTAATCCAGCATACTTAACATCTATATTCATATCTTTTGGAGTCAATGGTACAAGTTCTCGCTTTGGTAAAATGCTAATGGCTCCATTTGCTTCTAAAATAGCGTATTCAATTTCATGAACACTTGGATATCCGGCGACGCGAAGATTAGAAAGCAATTCAGGGATCGGATATCTACTTTTTTGTAAGTTCTCAAAAATAATATCACCATGTTTAATTAAAATAATGGGGTGTCCGAGAATGAAACGATTTAATTTATTGAATAAGCTTAGTTTTGTAAGAAGTAGATGTAAGCATGTAATGGTAACCATGCCGAAAAATGCTTGTAAAGCACCGGCGACTGGTATCGCTTGAAAGGCTAAATAAGATAAAAAAATAATAGCCCCAAAATCATGAGGGGTTAGTTGTGCTAATGCAGATTTACCAAGTAGCTTAAGTGATAGTAAAAATAAGATAAAAAAGAACGATACATTAAATAAAAAGAGAAGCAAGAGGGACACTCCTTCGTGTGAAGTTGTACTTACTATTCCCAAAAGTAATATAAATATTACCTTTTATAGGATAAATTAGGGTGAATTGGAATTTGGCTGTATACAAACAAATAAATGGATATTATGATGAAGGAAGTAAAGGGAATAGGAGTATATGGATATGAGAAAGAAGAAAATAATTAAGTACATTTTAGTTGTTATAATGATATTCGCCGTGTATGCGGGGTTTTTACAATATAACATCTATAAGCATGGGCATATGAATGCAATTGACGATGCGGATTATATAATTGTACTAGGATCGAAAGTAAATGGAACGAAACCATCTTATTCATTGCAATATCGTATTGATAAAGCAGCTGAGTATTTAAAATCACATGATAAAACAATTGCTATCGTATCTGGAGGCCAAGGAAAAGGTGAAGATATTACAGAAGCATTAGCGATGAAACAAGGGTTAATGAAACAAAATATTGCAGAAGACCGCATTATAATGGAAAATCGTTCGACGAGCACAGATGAAAATATTAAATTTTCAAAACCTCTTATCCCTGAACATATGAAAAAAGGGATGATTGTAACGAACGATTTTCATATGTTCCGAGCAAAAAAGATTGCAGAAAAACAAGGATTGACATTAGAAGGTCTTCCGGCGAAAACACCGAAGCCAATTATTATTCAATCGAACGTTCGAGAATATTTAGCGATTACGCAATATTGGTTTATGAATCGAATATAGTGAAAGTGATCCCGCCTGAAATTCCAGGCGGGATTTATTTTGAGGGAAATCTTACAAATATGTCATGTTTATGAAAGGTAAAGCGATAGTTTCTAAAGTGGTTTCCTGACATAATGAAGGTAACAAAAAACTTTAGAGGTGAATCGGATGAAAGGAAATAATATTTTATCTTCGTTATGTTACTTTAGTATCTTTTTTGCACCGTTTTTACTGCCAATTATCGTTTACTTCGTTGCGGAAGATGAAGTAAAACATCATGCGAAAAAAGCATTTTGGTCACATGTTTTTCCATACGCAATTTTATTTGGAGGATTAGCATTATCAGGGGTATACGGTTTAAGTTTCAATCAGTCTGAGAGCGTTGGAATTGGGATGGTTATAACGTATGCAGTGTTTATTCTTGTAGGAATTTATTACTTCATTTGGAATATCGTAAAAGGTATTAAAGTTTTGAAAGCAGCTTAACAAAATTGAATTACAGGAATTAACATTGCATTATTCTGTTGCTATTTGTCTACAGTCGATATAATTTCATATACCATATTAATATGTATAAAAAAAAAGGGCAATTCGCAAAGAATTGCTCTTTTTGTGCTTATAAGTTGTGAATAATGAAAAAGATATGTTAATTTTTCATTATGAAGAGAAAGAAGGAGTGATTTTCATGAATGAGATGATACATAAAATGGAGCAACACGTTTCAGTTCGTAAATATAAAGAAGAACCAATTTCAAAAGAGATAGTTGAAAGAATGGTGCAAGCAGCACAACATGCGGCTTCCTCACATTTTGTACAGGCGTATTCTCTTATATATGTAACAGATCAGGAACTAAAGGCTAAACTAGCTGAATTATCCGGGAATCGTCACGTGAAAGACTGTGCAGCATTCTTTGTATGCTGTGCGGATTTAAAACGTTTAGAAACTGCATGTGAGAAACATGGAACAGAAATTAAACATGAGGGAGTAGAGGACTTTATTGTAGCAACAGTAGATGCCTCATTATTTGCACAAAACTTAGCACTTGCAGCTGAATCTTTAGGATACGGCATTTGTTATATTGGCGGAATTCGTAATAACCCGAAAGAAGTGAGTGAATTGCTTCATTTACCGGATAAAGTATATCCGGTATTCGGAATGACAGTCGGCGTACCAGATGAAGATCATGGAGTAAAACCACGATTACCAGTAGCAGCAATTCTTCATGAAAATGGATACGATGAAAAGAAATATGATGAATTATTAAACGAATATGATGAAACGATGAGTGCGTATTACAAAGAAAGATCGTCAAATCAAAAAAACGTAACATGGACAGAATCAATGAGCACATTTATGTCCAAAGAGAAGAGAATGCATATGAAAGAGTTTTTAAGTGAGAAAGGATTAAATAGAAAATGATTGAAAAGACAAACCTGAGATGTGGGTTTGTCTTTTTTTTTGAGGAGAAATATATTTTGTTTGCTATCATATATGTAGAAATGAAAATTAATAA
This sequence comes from Bacillus sp. NPDC057893, assembly GCF_042796455.1. Lineage (NCBI taxonomy): Bacteria > Bacillati > Bacillota > Bacilli > Caryophanales > Bacillaceae > Bacillus > Bacillus sp. NPDC057893. The sequence goes on from NZ_JBHVNG010000002.1 coordinate 795,858, forward strand.
ATTTTTACAAAAGTGATAGAAAATGAGAATGAAATGCCAATAGTAAGTAAAAGCAGCTGCTAAAGGGGAACTGAGGAAGGATGATGTTTATGATTTTCAATTCTGAAGAGGATTTAATTATAGCTATGAAAAAACGCGATCAAGATGCTTTGAAAGAAGTGATTGATCAATATGGAAAATTAATTTTATACATTATTCATAAATCATTAAGTACCCCTATTGAGAAACAATATGTAGATGATTGTTATAACGATGTATTTACTGTCATTTGGTTTCATATCGACCAATTTGATATAGAAAAGGGAAACTTAAAATCTTGGATGATTGGTATTACTAAATTAAAGGCATTGGAATATAAAAAGAAAGTATATAGAGAGAACAAAATGGATAAAGACGTAGAAATAGATACAGGTATCCATGATAGGTATGAAATAGAACAAGAAGAAGAGATTATGGAAATAGTGCAAGATTTAAATGAAAAGGATCGATATATCTTTTTAAAGAGGTATATTGATGGATATTCCATTGACGATATTGCAAAAGAATTAAAAGTAACAGCGGATTATATATACAACCGAATTTCTCGAGGGAAGAAAAAACTTCAAAAACTGTGGAAGGGGAGTGTGTAATATGGATAAAAGACTATTATCGATGTTAAACGAACTCCAATATTCAGATGAAGAAATTAAACGTTTAGAGCAAGAAGCGGAAGTTTCTATAAATATAGATAAGTATTATGTGAGAAATGGTGAACTGCTAAAAAAATTAACTTTACAAATGCTTGAAGAATCAATTCGCGAAGAGTTACAAGAAGATGAAGAAATCGAGAATGAACTGTTAGTAGAAGAGGGATGCATGGTAAATACAAAAGTAATACCGAATATTTATACTGTAGGTGCAACTTTTTACTATTATATCGTTTTAACAAATAAAAGGTTGCTGATGAAAGGATTAGATTGTTATTTTAAAAAGGTAAATGAATACAGTATGTTAATAGAAAATATTCAAGCAATTTCACAACATAAAAAAATGAAAAACGTATACGGGATTAAATATAATAAAAAATATATACAATTTGGAAGTATAGAGCACGAACAAGAACTAGCTATGATTATTATGAAATTAAAACAGCATGGAGTAAAAGAAGAGAAATATAAAGATTTTGAGAAAGGCTGGATGATTTATTTCAATGTTCTTGTCATAGTAACATCCGGTCTTTTATTTTTAAAATATTTAATGTAAAAAGCGGCATAATAGCCGCTTTTTATCGTGCAATTAATATTCTAGTGAAGATTCTGTAGTTTTAAAATATTTTTCTCGTGAAGGAGTCATTACCCGGATTGCTAATAAGCAGGAAAGAGCAAAAATTAATAATGAACTGCTTATTACAGCAATTTGAATTGAAATAAATTGTGCGGATGCTCCAATTGCTAAAATGAAAAAGATTTGGATGAAATTTTTTATTGAATCAAATACGCTATCGATACGTCCTATCATATGTACTGGGATGTTATTTTGATAAAATGTTATAAATCCAGTACCAGCAAATGATGAAGCGATCCCAAGTAAAATGAAACCACTTGCTGCGACCGTAAATGAATTTGAAAAGGCGAAAATCACATAGCCTATTGCTGTGAAAATCATACCTAAACCGATGCAATATTGAATCGGTAATCGTTTTGCAAAGAGAGAGACAAGAAATGAACCACAAACGTAAGCTGCCCCGGTTATACTAACAAGCATGCTATATTCTACATCGGATAAAAACAGTACTTGTCGTGTAAAAACAACTTCTTGTGAATCAAGTGCCATAGAGACAAGCATTGTAGCTTGAAATAAAACGAATACGAGAATAATGTAAGTTTCAGTTCGTGCGAATGAAAAAACTTGTTTCCAATCACTTCGTAACGTTTGTACGAAAGTATTTGCAACCTCTTCGTTTTGCTTTGTTTGTAATGTGATGTTTGGCAAGAAGTAAATGAGAATGGTAGAAAGTAGAAAGGAAATTGAGTTGCAGTAAATAACAAAAGCTGCCGAGTATGTAGTGAGAAGTATTCCAGCAAGAGCCGGACCGATAATAAAAGCCCCATTTGTACATAGGCTATTCCAAGCATTAAATTGAGCACGTTCTTCAGCTGGTATGAGCAGTGTTTTATAAGTGAATGAAGCTGGATCGAAAAATGATGTAGCAATGCGAGTCAAAAAGATAAAAATATAAATTGCCCAAATAGAATCAAATAGTGGAATACAGCCAATGAGAGCGGCTCGAATAATATCTGTGATGAGCATAATTGACCGTTTATTTAATCGATCTACAATACTACCAGACCATGTTTTTGTAACAACGGTGGCAATTGGCCCGACAATCCATAGGCCTGCTACAGCAGCGGGAGAGTTTGTACTATTTAACACCATTAAGTTTAGAGCTATGAGGTACATAAAATCACCTAAACGAGAAATGCCTGTGCCCGACAATAATAATAGTTTATTTTTCATGTGTATATGGACCTTTCTTTCATTGTTTTTTTATCCCGCATTAACGGGCAGTAAGACTCCCACCTCAAAATGTGGCTGTAAAGCAAAGGAGTTAGGTGGGGGAGATCAACTGCCCGTAAAAGCCCGATTGGTGAAAGCTAATAATCGGTGGGGGATGAACAAAACCCCCACTAATTAAAGTTTCACTTTATCCGGCAGGAAATAGCGTATTCTTCCTCTGAGGCTGATTGACGAGCGGTTTTGCTTTCCCAGCGTAATAAAACTTGTGAGATCTCCCAAGTGAGTTGTTGTAATTCCTCTGGAGTTAAAAATAAATGAGATACAATATGGCTCCCTGTATTTGTTCCTTCCGTGCCTGCTTCTTCAATATAGAAGTGAGCAGATTTTGCTTTATAGTACTTTTCAATAATCCCCCGTTTTTCCTTTGTATCTACTAATTCAAGTAAGCCTCCGTCAAATAAAATTTGGATGTGATAGTGAACGCTACCAGCAGATTTATTTAGTTTAGTAGATACTTGTTTTGCAGTGAGTGTTTCGTCTTTTAAAAGGTGAAGAATTTGAATGCGAGTTGCATTGGAAATTAGCTTTTGTTGTTCTGCTGAAATGGTAAGTCGATCCTCAAACATTTTGTTAGCTCCTTTCTTATAATCTAAATTTATTGTACGTTCTAAAAAATTAGAATGTAAGAGAAATAAATCGCCTTTTTCTTGTAAATTTCGACATAAATAAAAATGGCATGTACATATACATGCCATTAAGTGATAGTAGATTCTTCACTAAGCTCCCCATGATAAAACAAGAAAAGCCATATAAAACTAACGGAAATACAGCATATAGCTAACAGGCTACCAATAACTTGCGGAGAAAGAATTTCTAAAAGCCATCCTGTTATAAACATAGATAACTGAATAAGAGATCCGTAAATGGAATAATGAAATGAAAAAACTTTACCAATCATGTTTTCTTCTGTATACATTTGTAGCAATGTCGTATCAAGTGGAACGATGATTCCTCCTGCTATACGCATACAGAGTAATGTAATGATACCGATAATAAGTTGATCGGATAGAATGAATCCGAGAAAGAAAATTCCTTGTAGTAAATAGGCCCAACCAAATGCTCTTTTCATTTTGTCTTCATTTTTAGATATATACAGGTTAACGAGAAGGCTACCAATCATAAGGCCAGCCCCTTGAACCGTATATAAAATTCCAATGTTAGAGTGGAAAATTCTTTCGGCATAGATTGTTAAGAGTAGTTGATAAGCACCTCCAATAGTTCCCCATGAAATTCCGACGAGAATTAATGATAAAATAATTTTTCTTTGTAATATGTATGTATAACCATCTTTTATATCAGTAAAAAATGCTTTTTTCGTGCTAAAAGCGCCACGAGAAGGGAACTTTATTTTATAAATAATATAGGCTGAAATAAAGTATGATAGGCTATTAATAAAAAAGGCAATCTCGATACTTAAAGATTGTGCAATGAGCCCACCTAAAGAGGCTCCCATAATAGACATAAAACTATTGATTGTACTAGAAAGAGAGTTAGCGGTTACTAAATGCTTTTGATGTACGATATTTTTTAGGGTTGATTGCTTAGCAGGCTCGAATAAGCAAGAGAGTACCGCTAAACATATATTAGAAACGAAAATAATTTCAATCTTGTAGAATGCTAATAAATAAGTGAGGACGATAATTCCTCGTAAAATATCGGTAAAAATCATAATTTTCTTTTTTGAAAAACGGTCTACAATTCCGCCTATGAATGGGCTCAGAAGAAGTTGAGGTAACCCTTTGCTCATAAAGGTGAGTGCTAACATAAATGAAGATTCTGTTATGCTATAGACGAGTGTTAATAAAGCGACAGTATGAAACCAATCCCCAAGTACACTTAATGTTTGACCATAAAATAGTCTTTTGAAGTTTGTATTTGTTTTAAGAAGCCTGTAATAAGAAATTGACATGAAAAATTAAACCTTATCTATAAGTGATGCCTGTACTTGTTTTTTCCATTCACTTAAATACATTTTCTCTGCTTTAGGTAGTCCAACAGGTAATTGTGCAATGAATTCTAAACTATTTCCATCAGGATCATTAAAATATATAGAGGCGTGTGCTAGCTCGGGAAAAACGATTGGCTCAATTGGCTCCATTCCAAAGTCTTTTCGCACTGGAATTCCTTTCTGTTTGAGCCAGTGTATCGCGTTTTCTAAATCGTGTAAGCTTACTTGGAAAGCGATATGTCGTAAGGATGGATGATAATTAACTTTGTATTCTTTTCCTTCCCAAAGACCAATCCAACTTTCATTTTCTACAATCCAAAAGAATGCGATATCTTTGTCTCTTTTATATAATTTTAGCCCTAGTGATTTATAAAAAGGTATCGAAAATTCTAAATTACAGACAGGTAAATGTGCTTCATAAAGACCTTTAATCATTATAATCCTCCTTAGTAAAAATGTTTCTTATTCAATAGTAAACGATGTTTTGTTTATTGAAATCGCAAATAAGAGGGATATAAATTCATACGAAAGTATGAAAAAACAGCTCAAATATGAGCTGTTTTCATATAGTTTTTAGTTAACATATTTCATTCATTTAGGGTCTAGCGAAAAGGATACGTATTATATTTAAAACCCTCCGCCGCCACCCCAACAGCTACATCCGATAATAATTAGAAGGATGAATAGCACGATGAGTAAAGCAAATCCACCACCGAAACCAGCGCAACTACCACCAAAGCTCATGTTTTTTCCTCCTTTTTTATTAAATTAATCTATATAACCAATGGATTACTTTATAGGATATGTTTTTATTTGGAAAAGGAGCAAGTCTTACTTTTAATTAGACAAGAGCCTGGGAGCTAATTTAGATATGATACTTACTTTGTTTTATAGTGCTTTTTTGAAAAGGGTGTATTACTGATTACAAATGTGGGGAATATGGTAAAACAATATGGAAGTGTATACTAGGTGAATGTATTGTAAATGAAAGGGGTATGTAACTTACAATTACATTAAAATTTCTTTTCATAAATATAAAATTTGTAAAAAAAACCATTTTTTTATTTTTTTACGAGTAAAAATGTACTATAATTTTACAAGTAATATTATGGGAAAAGGGAGTTTTAGTATAGAGATGGAGATGGGACAATTACACAATAAAATAGAACACAAAAAGAAAGAGTTAATGCAACTTGTTGCTAGGCATGGATTAGGTCATAATAAAGTTTTGTTATTTAGTCGAGATTTAGATATACTAATTAATAAGTTTATGAATATAAAAGACAAAGTATATAAGTGATTAATCTTTATTTTTTCATATTAAGATTATTTATTTGTAAAGGGGAAAACAGTTATGGAACACTTACAAGAAGAGTTGTATAAACAAATAAAAGAAGAAAAAGGTGCAGTTACTATATTTTTAAAGAGCGGAGTAAGAATAGTAGGGGAAGTAGTTGGAGTAGATAGATTTACAGTATTAATATTAGTAGATGGAAAACAACAACTTATTTATAAGCAGGCAATATCAACAATTATGAAATAAGACACTCAAGATGAGTGTCTTATTTCATAATTAAATGGTTACTTTTTGCATGCTTCAACATCAATGCCGGCAGCGATCAATTTTTTTTCTCCGTCTTGTTCAATGATTTTTTGTAATTTAGACAAGAAAGAGTCAAAATCTGTATGTTTACCAACTTGGAAAGTCATTTTATGCTCAATTGGTAACCAAGTATCAATATCAGCTTCGTTATGCTGAATTTTCACTTCAAGTTTATCAAGTGCGTTAGCAACTTTTGCTTCATACGTTTCTTTCGCTTCGAACTCCATCCATAAATCGTATAATTCCACGCCGAGAGAACCTTCTAGTGTATGTTTAATATTTAAAATAGCCTTTTGCTCATTTTTTTGTTTTTGTAATTGTAATTCACGGCTATTCATCGTATCAAAGGCAGGAATATCACCAGCTTCTGCTTCGACAAGGTCATGAATAATAACCATTTTAAGTAATTTTTCTATATTTACTTTTTGATCTAAATAAGGCTCAACTAAGATAGCCATTAGGGACATACGCCACGTATGTTCAGCAACACTTTCTTGACGTCCGTTAGAAAGCCAACTATGTCGCATTTCATATTTTAGTTTTTCTGCTAATGCAATGACTTGTAAAATGTTATGTTCCATCGTGATCCTCCTCATATTTCCATACTATAATTCTAATATAGAAATGAAATGTGTCAATTTAATGAGTATATTGCGATAAATAGATGATACGCGTATAATGATTGTTATATGTGAAAACGCATTATTAAAATAAAAAAATGTTTTACGAAAACGAAAAAGGAAGGGCAGGAATATGGGAGACGAAAATCAAGGATTAGCTAGACCGCAAAGGAAAAAAAGGAAGTTTGATATTTCTAGCCCCTTTGGCATTGTAGTAGGTTTCGTTATTTTAATTGCAGCGATCATGCTTGGCGGTGGTGGAATAAAAGCTTTTAAAAATTTCTTAGATGTTTCATCTATTTTGATCGTTATAGGGGGAACAACAGCGACAATTGTTGTGGCATATAGATTTGGAGAAATAAAAAAATATACGAAAAGTATTTTTGCTGTTTTACATAGAAGAGAAGAAGATTTAGAACAGTTAACGGATTTGTTCGTTGATTTTTCGAAAAAGTCTAAAAAACACGGCTTACTTTCTTTAGAAGTTGATGGAGAGCAGGTAGACAATCCTTTTATTCAAAAGGGAATTCGTTTAATGTTAAGCGGTTATGATGAAGCGGAATTAAAAGAAGTATTAATGAGAGATGTTGAAACAGAAGTGTATGAGTTAAGAAAAGGAGCGACATTATTAGATAAGATTGGTGATTTTGCTCCAGCATGGGGTATGATAGGAACGTTAATCGGTCTTATTATTATGTTGCAAAACTTACAAGATACTGCACAAATTGGTACAGGGATGGCCGTTGCAATGTTGACGACTTTATATGGATCTATTATTGCAAATATGATTGCAATACCGCTATCTGAAAAAGTGTATCGTGGCATTGAAGATTTGTATACAGAGAAGAAGTTTGTAATAGAAGCAATTTCAGAGCTGTACCGAGGACAAATTCCTTCTAAATTAAAGTTAAAACTTGATACATATGTATATGAAACGAAGATAAAAAAAGAAAAACGAGCAGCCTAATATTTCAAGGAGTGGTATGGTGATGATAAAACGACCGCAAAAAGGATCGCCTCGTTGGATGACGACTTTTACTGATTTAACGATGTTGTTATTGACTTTTTTTGTACTATTAGTTGCTACATCAAAACAAGATACAGTAAAATTATCGAAGATGCTTGAAAAGTTTAGTGATGCAGAACAAGTGGATGCGAAAGTAATGGAAGGTACAATACCAGATATTTCACATGAAAAAAATGATGAAAAAGCAGTTTCAAAAAAACGAATGGATGAATTGTATAAAAAGTTAAAAGCATATGTAGATAATAATGGTGTTAGTCAAGTGAATGTATATCGAGAAGATACAGGTGTTAGCATCGTTATAGTAGATAACTTAATATTCGATACAGGTGATGCGAATGTAAAGCCGGAAGCAAAAGAAGTAATTAGTCAATTAGTAGGGTTCTTTCAATCGGTACCAAACCCAATTGTTGTAGAAGGACATACAGATAGTAGACCGATTCATAATGAAAAATTTCCTTCCAACTGGGAATTATCTTCAGCACGAGCAGCTAATATGATTCACCACTTAATTGAAGTGTATAATGTAGATGATAAACGATTAGCAGCGGTAGGATATGCGGACACAAAACCAGTAGCATCAAATGATTCACCGCAAAATTGGGAGAAAAACCGGCGCGTTGTAATATATATTAAAGAATAATATATTACTATTTTATTAATAAAATAATAAAAATACAGAAATTCTTTTAAAAAAATATTAAATTTTCTCGTTTTATTTTGTATAATGAGTGAGAATGATAAGGTGAAATATTAAGATATATTTATACATAAAAGGAGAGAACCGAAAAGAATGGCACATAAAATTTTAGTTGTAGACGATGCGATGTTTATGCGAACAATGATTAAAAACTTATTAAAAAGTAATTCTGAATTTGAAGTTATCGGTGAAGCAGAGAATGGGGTAGAAGCGATTCAAAAGTATAAAGAACTTCAACCTGATATTGTAACACTAGATATTACTATGCCAGAAATGGACGGACTTGAAGCATTAAAAGAAATTATGAAAATTGATTCGAGTGCAAAGGTTGTTATTTGTTCTGCAATGGGACAACAAGGTATGGTATTAGATGCAATTAAAGGCGGGGCAAAAGACTTTATTGTAAAGCCATTCCAAGCCGATCGTGTTATTGAAGCTTTAACAAAAGTAGCAAATAGCTAATATAGAAGGGATGCCACAAAGAATCAAATCAATGATAGCGGATAGACGTGTGGCCCCCTTTTTTCTCGTTATAAAACACTAAATTGTTATACATAAATGAAATGTTTGTTAGACAGGTAGGGGATTAAAATGCAAACAGATCTATTAAATATATTTTTTGAAGAAGCAGAAGAACATTTACAGTCGCTAAATGAAAATGTGCTAAATTTAGAACAGAATCCTGCCGATATGGGTGTTGTAGGAGAAATATTCCGCTCAGCTCATACATTTAAAGGTATGTCTGCGAGTATGGAATTTACAGAAATGGCAGATTTAACCCATAAGATGGAAAATGTTTTAGACGAAATCCGTCATGGAAATATGATGGTGAATGCTAATATTATTGATGTTATTTTTGAGTGCATTGATAATTTAGAAAAGATGGTTGCAGATGTGCAGCAGGGCGGAATGGGTAATATTGATGTTGTATCTACAAAGCATAAATTAGAAGCGTTATTAAATGGGAATGTAGAAGCTTCTATGGAACAAGTAGAGCAAAGTAGTATAAACAATGATGATACAGTTTCACATGAAGTATATATAACCGTCGAACAACAAGCCATTTTAAAAGCAGTACGTGCCATTATGTGTATTGAAGCATTACAAAATGTAGGGGATATACAAAAAACGGTTCCAAGCATTGAAGAAATCGAAGCGGATGCTTTTGGATTTGAGTTTACAGTATATATGGATACTGATCGTAGTGTTGAAGAATTGAAACAGGTAGTGCTTCACGTTTCTGAAATTGAGAAAGTAGAAGTGAAGCAAGGAAATATAGCTGAAGAAGGAATCGTACAATCTATTGCAGCAACGCAGCTGGATCCATCTCTAGAGGCACGAACTACAACAGCTAGTACTACACCGGCTAAAAGTACTACAAAAACGAAAAATGCTAAAGTAGAGAATCGTTCTATTCGTGTTCAGTTAGAAAAAATCGAAAGATTAATGAATATGTTTGAAGAAAGTGTAATTGAGCGTGGACGGATTGATGAATTAGCAGAAACGATTCAAAATAAAGAGTTAATCGAGCATTTAAATCGATTAGGGGATATTTCAAAAGATATCCAAAATGTATTGTTAAATATGCGTATGGTACCGATTGAAACGGTCTTCAATCGTTTCCCGCGTATGGTACGTATGTTAGCGAAAGATTTAGGTAAAAAAATCGATTTACAAATTAAAGGTGAAGATACTGAAGTTGATAAAATTGTTATTGACGAAATTGGTGATCCACTCGTTCATTTAATTCGTAATGCAATTGATCATGGTATTGAAACTGTCGAAAACCGACGTGATGCCGGGAAGAATGAGACAGGTACTATTAAATTAGAGGCGTTTCATAGTGGAAATCATGTCGTAATTCAAATTACTGATGATGGAAATGGTATTCATAAAGGAAAAGTATTAGAAAAAGCGATAAAAAATGGTGTTGTAACGGAATCAGAGGCAAATAAATTAACGGATCGTGAAGTGTTTGATCTTATTTTTCAACCGGGATTTAGTACAGCGGAAGTTGTATCTGACCTTTCTGGACGTGGAGTTGGATTAGATGTTGTTAAACATACGATTCATAGTTTAGGTGGGCATTTAATTATTGATTCTGAAGAAGGAAAAGGAAGTACATTCAGAATTGAACTTCCTTTAACATTGTCTATTATTCAATCAATGCTTGTTCAAACAAGTGATAAGCGTTATGCGTTGCCTCTTGGCAATATTGTTGAAGCCATTCGAATTAAGAAAGAAGACATACAATCGTTACAAGGAAAAGACGTTTTAAACTACCGCAATCAAATTATTGAAGTGAAACATTTAAGTACTGTATTTGGTGAAAAAACAGTAGATGAGGCGTTCGCATCATATGATAGTCAAATGGTTCCTGTGTTAATTGTTCGTAATACACATCGTAGCTATGGACTTATCGTAAACACAATTATCGGTCAAAGAGAAATAGTCTTAAAGTCATTAGGTGATTTCTTTGCAGAGAGCTCTAACTATTTCTCTGGTGCGACAATTCTCGGTGATGGACGAGTGGTCCTCATTTTAAACCCAGAAGGTTTATAATAGGAATGAAGGAAGCTCCCCACTTGTATACAATTGGGGAGCTTTTTGGATAGAACTAATAATATAAGTATATGAAAACCGTCGTTTACACATATTGTGGAAATAAATACATGTTCACAATTCGGATGATAAGTTTGGTAAAATATAACGAGTGTAATAGAGAGTTTAAATCATTTGATAGAAAAACAAAAATGAGGAGGCAGGAAAAATGCCTGAGCAACACACAAAAGGGGATACTGGCACAATTGTGCTAGAAAAAGAAAATGAACATTTAACGCCTCAAGAATGCGATATTCTTGGTGAGATTGCTAATATATCATTTGGTTCAGCTTCGACTGTATTATCAACAATTTTAAATAGGCAAGTAAGTATTACTGCTCCTCAAGTAGAATTGGTAGATTTATATGATACAAGTGATGTTGAAATTCCACATGTTGTATTAAATATCCATTTCACAAAAGGATTAGATATGGAAAATCTTCTTGTTTTAAAGCAAGATGTTGCTTTATCTATTGCTGATTTAATGATGATGGGAACAGGTGAAGTTGAAGAGGGAAAAGAGCTTGGTGAATTAGAGCTAAGTGCAGTACAAGAAGCTATGAATCAAATGATGGGATTCGCAGCAACATCTATGTCAGAATTCTTCCAAGATACGGTAGACATGTCTCCGCCAACAATTAAAGTTGTGCAACTTACAGAAGAGATGGAGAAGATTTCTGGTATTAATGGGAATAATATGGTTGTTAAAGTATCGTTTGAATTAAAAATAGATAATCTTGTGAATTCTCAGCTTGTACAGGTTGTTTCAGTTGAACATGCGAAGCGAATGATAAATAAATTGTTACAATTATCTGGTGGTGTGGAAGAAGGAATAGATGAGCAGGCGGAAGTGCAGGAAACTGAGATTGTAGAAGAGCATGTGGAAAAAGAACAGTTAACACAAGAAGAGAAAGATGTACTTGGTGAAATTGCGAATATTTCAATTGGTTCGGCTTCAACAGTACTATCGACGCTTTTAAATCAGCCTGTCACTATTAGTACACCAAATGTAGAGGCGATTAATGTTCGTCATTATGAAGGAGTACCGGTTCCGTTTGTTATTTTAAATGTCGATTTTGTTGAAGGACTAAAGAATGAGAACGTATTCGTATTTACGAAAGATGTTGCTTTAACAATGGTAGATTTAATGATGATGGGAACGGGTGAAATTGATCCGGAGAAAGAGCTAAGTGAATTAGAGTTAAGTGGCATTAAAGAAATTATGAACCAAATGATGGGGCATGCTGCAACAGCAATGTCAGAAATGTTTAAAGAAAAAATGGATATGACACCACCAGACGTTAAATTTGTTTCTTTAAAAGAAGAAATGGAATATTTGGGAGAGTCGATGGCAGTTGACGAACTCGTTCAAATTACTTTTAATCTTGAAATTGGTGATCTCCTTCAATCAAAGATGTATCAAATACTACCAATATCAGAAGCGAAAGAGATGGTTAGACGACTTCTATATCCGATGGTGGAAGAGCAAGAAGAAATAGTTGAGGAAGTTGTTGAAGAGGAAGAAATTCCTGCACCAGTCGTACAGCCAATTGAATATAAAGAAGTCAAGCAAGTTGAGCCAGTATATATGGATGCATCTATTCTACAAAATGTAGAAATGAATGTTAAATTTGTATTTGGAAGTACAGTGAGAACAATTCAAGATATTTTAAGTCTACAAGAAAATGAAGCGGTCGTACTTGATGAAGATATTGATGAACCGATTCAAATTTATGTGAACGATGTATTAGTGGCGGATGGAGAACTTGTAAATGTAGATGGATTTTTCGGAGTAAAAGTGACGAAATCGCTATAAGGCGTCAAAATAGGAGTTTGAACAGATAGATGAAAAACGTAAAGTTTTTTCTAATTAGTTGGCTATTCTTACATATATGTATATTTTTCCCATTACAAGGGCAGGCAGAAGAAAAAAGTGTGCAAAATCAAAATATAAGCGAAGTGAATGACCAAGAGGGAAAAAATAAAGAAGTTCAGGAAAAGCCGGAACAAGTGAAAATGCCCTCGGTTGAAGATGAAAAAAAAGCAGTAGAAAATGAGCAAGGGAAAGAACAAAAAGAAGAAAGAACGATAGAAACAGACCGAGGGGTTATTACAGTTAATAAGCAGGAGCTAAAGGTTGGCGAAGAAGTGTGGATTGCTGTAGAACCAAATGAAAAAAACATTCAAAGTGTAAAAGGTATATTACAATTACAAAAAAATGGTGAGCAGTACAGACAAGAGAGAATAATATCTTTTGAGTATGAAGAAGAAACGAAGCGATGGATCGCTAATTATAAGGCCGGAATATATGATTTACAAGGTGATTGGAACCTTAGGCTCGTTGAAAGCTATAAAGAAGATGAGAAGGAAGAAGTAATAGAGAACGAATTAAATGTCCCGCTCATTCGTATAAACAATGAAGCACCAACTATAGATAAAGAATTGCCAAAGTTAGAGAAAGTTAGTATTGATGAGGCAAAAGGGAACTTAATTGAACGGAAAAAGGGAGAATCCGTTCATATACGAGTACAAACGGTAGATATAGAATCGGTTGTTAAAGAAGTGCGCGTTATATTAAAAGGAAAAGAAGACGGTAACGATATTACTTTTTTATTAGACTATAATAAACACGACATGGATTGGCAGAAAATATTTGAAATAACAGAAGCTTTACCTGTTGGGCCGCATCAACTTATTGTGGAAGTAACAGATGGGGCAGGTAACAAACTTGTGACAGAGAGTGAATATATCGTTTCTATTATCGAACAAAAAGTGAAAGATGATGAAAAGATAGAAGAACATGAGAATGAAAATGAAGTAGAAGATAAGAAAGAAATTGAGAAGCAGGAAGATCCGAAAATAGAGATGCCGCTTCCAGAAGAAAAACTTCCAGTTGTTCAAATTCCAAAGCAAGAGGAGAAAGTGAACTCTTATATAAAAGAGCCGTTGAAAGAAAAAGAGGAAATCAACTACGTTATAAAAGAGTCGTTAACAGACAATAAGGAAGTAAATAATGTGAAGGTTCATAAAGAGAAAAAAGGCGAAAATGACAATCAAGTCGTTTCTAAAAAGAAAGAGAAAATAGAAGAACAACAAGAAAAGAAAGAGGAAAAAAGTGAGCAGGGAGTACAGGCTTCTAATGTGTTTGCTGTTATGTCAGGATTATTTGTACTGTTTTTAGTTTTAAAGAGTAATAAAGAATGGGGCTAATAATTTGATAGTAGTGGAGGCGCTTAAATGGAAATTAAACGTACGACAATTGAAAATAAGACGCTACAACCATTAAAACAGCCTGCAGCTATTTCAGAACATGAAATTCAGAAAGAACGAAAGCATAGTAATTTAGTGTTTAGTGGGCAGTCTAAAATTATTTCGAAAAATAATGAAATAGGCATTTTACTTGCAAGTTTAGGCGATGGAAAGATTATGAAGGAAATACTTTCTAAAGAGATGGATACAGTGTTACAACTCTTTAAAAAGTTACATACGTTATCTGGAGAAGGTAAGCAAACAGAAAAAATATTTGAACAAGTAATTAGAAGCTTACAAGGACTTGTTAAGCAGGCACATATAAAAGATCTTCCTTTATTAGATGGAACGTATGATTTCGCTGAAGTACAACTATCATTTGGTAGAAAGGTACATATTCCGTTACTAGATGTAAGTGCACTTATCTCTAGAGTGGAGAGTGATTCTTCAGAAGGAAATATAAATTTAATGGTAACGGTTATTACTGCTTATATAACGAAATTGTCTAACGAAACCATGTTAATTAGCGTTACAGACCGCACGGCAAAAGATCGGGATGTCAGTGTATGGAGAGCGCTCGCAGAAATGAATATGACACAATTGTCCCAGACGTTGAAACGTACAATGCAAGAACATAAATGGTCTATGACGTTTCTTTTTCTCTTTATATGGATTGTTGGTATCATTTTAATTCGAGTTATATAAAAGGTCGTCACTTCATGAAGTGCACCCCAATTGTTAGACATGGTCTAACAATTGGAGGTGCATTTTTTATGGCTAAATTTTCTTCAAAAGAAAAAATCCAAGCGGTGAAACGATATTTAGATGGTTCAGAGAGTGGAAAAACAATTGCTAAATCTATAGGAGTTACTCCTGTTTTAATTCGTGAGTGGATTAGACGATATGAATCTTCAGGTGAAAGGGCCTTTGACAAGTGCTATACATTATACCCAGCTCAGTATAAACTAGATGTACTTTATTATATGAATGAACACGGGACATCTATCAGAGAAACAGCGGCGCTTTTCAATATTCCGTCTTATGAAACACTTCGGAAATGGAAAATAGCCTATGAAACAGGAGGATTGGATGCCCTACAATCAAAGAAAAAGGGGCGTCCAACCATGAAAGATAAAAAAATAAAACCAGTAGTAGAAGGTTCAATAGAAGCACTACAAGCCGAAAATGAGCGTTTACGGATGGAAAATGCATATTTAAAAAAGTTGAATGCCTTAGTTCAAAACAAGGAAAAATCACCAAACAAGACAAAGCGCAAGTAATCTATGAGTTAAGGCATGAATTTCCTGTCAAGGAGTTACTTCAACTCGCAAACATTCCACGTAGTACGTACTATTACTGGATGAAACAGTTCAATCGTCCTGATCCAAATGCGGAGGTAAAAGAACTGATTCAAGCTATTTATAATGAACACGATGGGTGTTATGGGTATCGTCGTATTCGTGATGAACTTATGAATCGTGGACACAAAGTAAATCATAAAAAAGTGTATCGCCTTATGAAAGAATTAGGGTTAAAATGTCTTGTTCGTATGAAAAAATATCGCTCTTACAAAGGGACAGTTGGGAAAATTGCGCCAAATATTTTAAATTGCAACTTCCAAGCTGTAAAACCAAATGAAAAGTGGGTTACAGATATTACGGAGTTTAAGTTATTTGGGGAGAAGTTATACTTATCACCAATGTTGGATTTGTTTAATAGTGAAATTATTACCTATACAATTGGTTCAAGACCGACCTATTCCCTTGTTTCAACGATGTTAGATCAAGCTTTTGAACGTATAACAGATCAGGATAAACTCCTCATTCATTCTGATCAAGGTTGGCACTATCAAATGAAACAATACCGTCATTCACTTAAGAATTGTGGCATTACTCAAAGTATGTCTCGCAAAGGAAACTGTTATGACAATGCCGTTATTGAAAATTTCTTTGGTATCATGAAATCAGAATTTCTGTATCGAAAAGAATTTGAAAGTATAACACATTTCAAACAAGAATTAGCAAAGTATATAGAATACTATAATCATAAAAGAATTAAGGCAAAATTAAAGGGTATGAGCCCGGTACAATACCGGGCTCATACCCTAGAGGCTGCCTAATGAAACGACCTGTCTAACTTTCAGGGGTCACTTCATTCATTGTGACGACCTTTTTTATCCCGTAAAAGCCCGATTGGTATGGGCTGATTAAAGTTTCACTTTATATTTTTTCATAGAAGAATGTATCGAATCGCTGAAGATTGTAACGTTCGGGTGTTAAAATTTGTTCAGTACTACCAACAAATAATACGCCACCTTTTCGTAAGGAACGACTAAACTTTTCATAAAGTTTTACTCGTGCTTCTTCTGTAAAGTAAATCATAACATTGCGACATATAATTAAATCGTAATTTGTATCAAATGACTGCATTAAGAGGTCATGTTGTTTGAACGTAACGTTTTGCTTAATGTTTTGATGCAATGAATATGTATCATTATCTTTTGTGAAATGACGCTCTTTCAAATCGATAGGTAATTCTTTTAAAGAACGTTCTGCATAACGACCACGTTTTGCAGTTTCTAAAATATGAGAATCAAGATCTGTTGCTTGAATTTCATAGCGAAATGGAGATAGATGTTTCGATAAAATTAAAGAGAGTGTATATGGTTCTTCACCGGCAGCGCAAGCAGCACTCCATACTTTTAATTTCCCATTATTTTGTTCAAGTAATTTTGGTAGTGCTTTCGTCTCTAACGTTTGCCAGCGTTCTTTATTTCTGAAAAACTCTGAAACGTTAATTGTAATATAGTCTATAAAACTTAAAAATAAATTTTGATCGGCACGTAAATGATTTAAGAAATTTGCGTAGTTGTCAAATCCTTTTCTTGAAATGAAAGCATCGATTCTACGGCGCATTCTATCTTGTTTATACGAAGCGATATCCATATTGAATTGTTGTTTAAAACTCGCGATAAAATGATCATAATCTTGTTCAATTATCATATTTATAATAGGCACAATAACGATATTGTGCCTCCCCCTTTACATCATACGAATTTTTTGTTCAAAGCTTTTTTTCATCTGCTTTTCATGTAAGCCTGGTAAATCATAAATAACAGCATCAATTCCTGCTTCTTTTGCAACGTCAACGGGAATGACAGATGTATGTTTGTCCCCGTTATAAAAACAGAGAACTAAATCGGTATCTTCAATAATTTGTTTTACAAAAAACATAAAATCTGATCGATAAATGGAGTCGGAAGGGTGATCAAAAGCAACATACTCGGCTCCGTGTTTTTTTAAGTAATGAACGACTTCTTGAAATTCATCTGTTAATGCTTGTAACGGTTGTAGCGTGTAAAGGCATAAATTTTGAGCGAGTCTTTCGTTTTCGATGAAAAAACGAAGAACTTCATTTTCGATAGATTTATAACATAATATGTAAATTTTATGTTTGTGAGCATAGTCAGTTAAAAATTTTTTAATTTCATCTTGATCTAATGCTGTTAATTGATTTGAACCACAAAGAAAAATATTCATAGAATTGTGCCACCTCATGCTAAATTGTAACATATCTTTTATAAAAAATAACTGCAAAATATTACTGTTCAGAGTATAATTATAAATAACTGGATTTTACGATTAAGTTTAGGAAGAAATAAAAAAATAAATAGGTGATATATATGCTACGTTCTATCTCGCATAATCCAATTTTATCGCATATACCGCCTGCTACTCAAATGCCGAAAGAAGCAAATGTCAGGACAGGACTTGCATTTTCGGATAATTTGCATGCAGATCCGAAAAAAGATAAATTGCTAGAACAAATGGAAGCGTTTGTCGATAATATTGGAGAAATAAAAGAGAAAATTGAAATGGAATTAACGCTTGATAATGTCATGGAATACAAAAATACAGTGAAATCATTTTTGAATTTTTACGTAGATAATGTATTGCAATATAAAGACGTTATGTCTCGTCATCCGCGTTACGGATATTCACAGAAAATGACGATTGTGAAACAAGCAGAAATGGGATTAAATGAATTAGAAGATGTGAT
Source organism: Bacillus sp. NPDC057893 (assembly GCF_042796455.1). Taxonomy (NCBI): domain Bacteria; kingdom Bacillati; phylum Bacillota; class Bacilli; order Caryophanales; family Bacillaceae; genus Bacillus; species Bacillus sp. NPDC057893. The sequence goes on from NZ_JBHVNG010000002.1 coordinate 814,218, forward strand.
GAACTTAATTAATACAAAAACTGGACATTTAGAAATGTTAAATCAAATTGGAGAAATCCACGGTTTAATTGTAAATTTAGTCTTGTAAAAGGAAGGAAGCTATATGTACATACAATTATATGAGAAGCTCGTTATTATTCAAAAAGCATTTGAAAACATTCAAACGCTTGGAGAACAAATATATGAGAATTTAAAACATAAAAATGTAAATGCAGTTCAAAAATTGCAAGTAGAGCAATTGCAGTACATTGATGGTTTAAAAGGATTATCGAGCTCATTTGAAGAAATGGTTATTCAGTTTTGTAAAGAAAAGAGCGTTGAACCATCTCGCGTGAGTACATTATTTTCGTATTTTTCTCATGAAGAAATTGAAAAAATGGAAAAAACACAAAAAAACTTAGTTGAATTAGAAGAGAGTGTAAAAATGATTCTTTTAAAAAATCAATATTACTTAAACGTACTATTAAAAACTACAGAAAGTATTGTGGATTCCGTTTCTGAATATAATTTGGAGAGAAACAATAATTCGCAAATCTTTATGAACGTACTATTGTAAAGGAGAAGTGAAGCTTTATGAGATTATCTGATTATAATACGCCGTTATCTGGTTTATTAGCAGCTCAAATGGGGTTACAAACGACAAAACAAAACTTATCTAACATTCATACACCAGGTTATGTGCGTCAAATGGTGAATTACGGATCTGCTGGGGCAAGTAATGGGAGTTCACCTGAACAGAGAATTGGTTACGGTGTGCAAACATTAGGCGTTGACCGTATTACAGATGAAGTGAAAACGAAACAATTTAACGAGCAAGTATCTCAACTCTCGTACTATAATTATATGAATTCTACTTTATCGCGTGTAGAGTCTATGGTCGGGACGACAGGAAAGAATTCATTAGCTAGTTTAATGGATGGATTCTTTAATGCGTTTCGGGAAGTAGCGAAAAATCCAGAACAGCCAAATTACTACGATACATTAATTTCTGAAACTGGAAAGTTCACAAGCCAGGTAAATCGTCTTGCGAAAAACTTGGATACAGTGGAAGCACAAACGAAAGAAGATATTGAAGCGCATGTAAATGAATTTAATCGTCTCGCAGCTAGTTTAGCAGAGGCGAATAAAAAAATCGGACAAGCTGGTACACAAGTGCCAAATCAGCTTTTAGACGAACGTGATCGCATTACTACAGAGATGTCTAAGTACGCCGATATAGAAGTATCTTATGAATCAATGAATCCAAATATTGCAAGTGTTAGAATGAATGGTGTTTTAACAGTAAATGGACAAGATACATATCCACTTCAATTAAATAAAGAAAAAGAACCAATGTCTGTCGGGATTTATGGCTCGGTTATTCCTTTAACTAGCGGAGCTATTTTATCAGCGATAGATACGAAAGCCAAGGTTGCTAGTTATAAGAAAAACCTTGAAGAATTAATGAGTTCTGTAAAAAATCAAGTGAATACAGTGATGGGAAAAGAGTTCTTCGTTGTAGATCAAGCGAAAGATATTAAGTTAAACCCTGAATTCGCAAAAGATATTTCGAAAATGAAAATTTCTGCTGAAACGGCAAATGAACTGGCAGGGATTACAGATGAAAAGTATAAAGAGGGCCTTTCTTATAAACAAGCATTAGATCAATTTATCGTTGGGGTAGCTTCTGATAAAAGTGCAGTGAATGCGTATCAAAATATCCATAAAGATTTATTAGAAGGTATTCAGCAAGAAAAAATGAGTATTGAAGGCGTCAATATGGAAGAGGAAATGGTTAATTTAATGGCCTTTCAGAAATACTTCGTGGCGAACTCTAAAGCTATTACAGCGATGAATGAGATGTTTGATAGTTTGTTTTCGATTATTAGATAATGAGGAATAAAAGCGCCCCCTCTTTCTTTTATGGTTGGAGAGAGGGCCTGCGAAGGATAGAGGCGGTCGGTGCCTATTAGTGGCCCAATCGATGTGAGACCAGAGATGGTTGAAGGGTAAGTTAGCTGAGAGGAAAGCCATGTTTAGTAAATGTATCGCCCTCGTGTTAAATAAAAATGACAAAGCTCTCTTTTATGAGGGAAAAGAGTATCCGTCGTAGGGTGGAAGCGGAGAGCCGTATATAGTTGCGGTTTCTTCTTCACGCCAATTCAAATATAGATAAAGGAGAAGATGGAGATGAGAGTATCTACGTTTCAAAATGCAAACTGGGCAAAGAATCAGATGATGGATTTAAATGTGCAACAGCAATACCACCGAAATCAAGTAACTTCAGGGAAGAAAAACCTTCTTATGAGTGAAGACCCACTTGCAGCAAGTAAATCATTTGCGATTCAACATTCATTGGCAAATATGGAACAAATGCAAAAAGATATAGCGGATTCGAAAAATGTGTTAACACAAACTGAAAATACTTTACAAGGTGTTTTGAAATCTTTAACAAGAGCAGATCAATTAACAGTACAAGCATTAAATGGAACAAATAGTGAAAAAGAATTGAAGGCTATTGGTGTAGAAATTGATCAAATTTTAAAACAAGTTGTATATTTAGCGAATACGAAAGAGCAAGGCCGTTATATTTTCGGTGGTGATAGTGCAGAGAAGCCACCGTTTACAGAAGATGGTACATACCAAGGTGGAAAAAATGATGTGAACTGGCAACTAAATGACGGTTATGAATTCAAAGCGTTCCGTAACGGAGAAGCATTATTATCCCCAGTTATAAAAACGTTAAAACAGATGAGTGAAGCGATGCAAAACGGTGACCCAAAAGCGTTAAAACCGTTATTAGAAGGAAATAAGCAAAACTTAGATGGCATCATTAATCGTACAACTGAAGTTGGTTCGACAATGAACACAATGGAGACGTTTAAAACAATTTTAAGCGAGCAAAATGTAGCACTTCAAGAAAATCGTAAAGAAATTGAGGATGTTGATTTAGCGGTCGCAATTTCTGATTTAGCTTATATAAACGCAACGTACGAAGCAACATTAAAAGCTGTTAGTACGATGAGTAAAACGAGTATTTTAGATTACATGTAAATGATAAGGAGTGAAAAATATGGCAGGGACAATATCTAATTATGGTGACAGACAGCAAATATGGAATTTAGGAAATAATATGATAGATACAAAGAAGTTAGTAGATTTAGAGTTACAAGCATTGGAAATGAAAAAATCACCATATACTACACAAAAACAAACGTTAACAAATGAAAACAAAGTGTATGCGAGCATGAAAAAAGAGTTTGCAAATTTTGTGCAAGTATTCAAAGATTTAAACACATTTAAAGGTGATGAAAAGAAAACAACTCTATCCAAAGATGGTTTTATGACAGCACAGGCGGATGCTGCTGCAATTCCTGGAACATACACAATTACAGTAGAGCGAGTAGCAGAAAGGCATCAAATAACTACAGCTCCACTTACTCCCCCAAAAACTCCTGAAGGTACGGAGCAAAAATTCAGTTTAGATTTAAAGCTTGGAGTAGATGATGTATTTCAGATAAATGGAAAAGAAGTTAAAATTTCGGAAGATATGACGTATAAAGATCTTGTCAATAAAATTAATAATGGAAATTATGGTGTATCCGTATACACATTAGGGGATCAACTATTTTTCACATCTACTATTGCAGGAAAAGAGGGAGAGCTGAAATTAACGGATGGTGCCAATGGCTTTTTACAAAATATAGGGCTGGTTACTTCTGCGAAAAATACGGATGGAACGAATGCCATTGCACATCAAGTGACAGGAGCAGTAAATGCAGAATATACAATAAATGGAATTAAGGGAACTAGTAAAACAAATAAGATTGATACAATTCCAGGATTAACTATTAACTTAGAAAAGGTAACTACAGAGCCAATTAAATTAACTATCGAAGATTCAGATATAAAAAATTCGATAGATTTAATCAAAAAAATGAAAGATGAGTATAATAACGCTGTTAAAAGTTTAGATTTGTTTTCTGGTGAAAATGGAGTAATGCAAGGGAATAATGTTTCATTTGCTATCAGTAATGCAATGACAAGCATTTTTAGATTTTCCCAAGATGATAAGTATTTATTTTCTTTTGGGATTCAAATTGATAAAACAGGAAATATGACTCTTGATGAAGAAAAATTGAAAATAGCTTTTAAAGAGAATCCAGAATCTACAAAACAATTTTTCTTTGGTTTTGATGGCATTGGTCATGATATAGATAAAAAGCTCGAGGGAATCTTTGGAGATGAAGGGATTATTGGAAAACGCTCTAAAAGTATTGAAAAGCAAGTAACTGATTTAGAGAGAAAAATTCAAGATATTGATACAATTAATAAGAAAAAACAAGAATCAATTATTGATAAATATGCAAAGTTGGAAAGCCAGCTAGCATTGCTTGATAGTCAGCTGCAGACAATCAAAGCAATGACAAAAACAAAAAGTGATGATTAATGAAAGCTGAGGAAGTGATTATATGCAAGCATGGCAACGTTATATGCAAAACGATATTATGACGAGTAATCCGATTAAAAATACAATATTTATTTATGAAAGATGTATCGTGGAGTTTCGTAAATTAGAAGAACTTTTAAATACATTTAAACTTCAAGAAGGAGACGACCTTCTTGAAAAGTTAGAACGTATATTTGAAGAGTTGAAGCTTCAATTAAATCCTGATATTTCGAAAGATTTATATGACAGCCTATTCGGTTTATACGATTGGGTTAGCATTCAAATTCAAACGATGAAAGTAACGCGTGAAGCAAAAGACATTGATGCGATTGTACAAGTGTTACAAGATTTAATAGACGGTTACCGTGGAGCGCTCGAAAATGAACAATGATATTTATCGAACGTTTGTCAGTTGTTTTAATAGAATCGGTGAATTGCAGGTTTCAGATGAAGAATTTGCTGAGAAAAGTGAGATGTTAAATCGTTGGATGATGACATTGGATGAAGAAACGCGCACGCAAGTTGCAACGGAGGTTACCCCGTGGATTATTAAGGCAGCGCAGCATATTCGAGATAAGCAAAAGATTTTGGAAGAAATGATTATGGAAAATGATGGGCGAATGAAAGCTAATTCATTTTATGGTAAATATTAATGATAAAGTATGGAAACGGATTCCCCTTTTTAAAAGGGAATCCATTCCTTGTTTAAATAAAGAGTTCCGCTGATTGAGGTTTCACTTTATGCCTGTAATGAGAAAGTAATCTAAAAAATATAAAAATTGACTTTGATTTGTATTTCATATATCGAAATATTTCATGGATTACTACGTGTATACATTTTTTTGTATTCTTTTTTATATTTTTGTATTTTTCTAAAGACAACAATGGAAAAATGGAATAAAATATGTAAGGGTACATGATAGTTAATATTTTAATAAACACATATAAGAAAATAAATAATGAAGTGAAACTTCCATCAGTGGATCATTAAGGTAGAAAAGGAAGGGTGTGGAATATGCCAGATTTAGTGAGTGATGTAAGCCATTATATGAATTATTTAGTGACGAAACGAAATACTGTTTCTAGTAATATTGCAAATGCGAATACGCCTGGCTATAAAGCACAAGATGTAACATTTGCTGAGCAGATGAGTAAGAGTAGTGCGTTATATAAGAACAATGCGGCTGATTTAAAGAGTAATCCAGATTTATATCAAACGAATGAAATGCACTTACCGACAGTAAATATGAAAAATACATATGCAAAGATTCAAACGAAATCAATGCAAACGAATCAAGATGGAAATAGTGTGGATGTGACGACAGAAATGCTAGATTTAATGAAAGCAAATCAGTTATACGGTATTTCAATTAATGCAATTAATACACAATACGCAATTAACCAAGCAGCACGTGGACGTTAAAGGTAGAAGGAGAGACAACGATGTTTCAGGCAATCAATGCAAGTGGCTCAGGCCTAACGACAGCGAGAAAGTGGATGGAAGTTACTTCAAACAATATTGTAAATGCGAATACGACAGCGGCTCCGGGGGCAGATTTATATGAGCGTCGTAGTGTGGTGCTAGAATCAAATAATAGTTTTGCAAGTATGTTAGACGGGGCTCCTACTAACGGAGTGAAAATAAAAAGTATTGAAGCAGACAAAACGGAAAACTTAGTGTATGATCCGACGCATCCGCACGCAAATGAAGAAGGATATGTACGTTATCCAAATATTGATGTAACTGCTGAAATGACGAATGTTATGGTTGCTCAAAAAATGTATGAAGCAAATACAAGTGTATTAAATGCGAACAAAAAAATGCTCGATAAAGATTTAGAAATTGGACGAGGATAAGGGGGAAGATAGGGATATGAAAATTCAACCAATGTTAAATACACAGCCATTTGGAGCAATTCAGTCAATTGGTGCACCGAAAACTTCGGAAAATTCTGTGGTTGAGGGAAAAAAGTTTATTGATTTATTGGAAGATATGAATCAAACGCAAAATAATGCGCAAACAGCAGTATATGATTTATTAACAAAAGGGGTAGGAGAAACACATGACGTTTTAATTCAGCAAAAAAAAGCTGAATCTCAAATGAAAACGGCTGCTCTCGTACGTGATAATCTTATTGAAAATTATAAGTCACTAATTAATATGCAAATTTAGGAAAGTGGACGGGTGTGTTTAAATGGAAAAGATAAAAAATGTTATCCAATCGTTAAAAACGTGGCATAAGTTAGTAATCGGTGCTGCACTTTTAGCGGTTGTAACAGGAGCACTTTTATACTTCACCTTGCCAGATAAATATGTTGTTGTATATCAAAATTTAAATGATGCAGATAAGCAAGAGATTACAGCAGAATTATCGAAGTTAGGTGTCGATTACCAATTAGCGGCCGATGGTTCAATTCGTGTGCAAAAGAATGATGCTCCATGGGTTCGAAAAGAAATGAATGGAATGGGCTTACCGTTTAACTCTAAGAGCGGCGAGGAAATTTTATTAGAAAGCTCACTCGGGTCAAGTGAGCAAGATAAAAAAATGAAGCAAATTGTCGGTACGAAAAAACAATTGGAGCAAGATATTGTACGAAATTTTGCGACGGTTGAAACGGCAAATGTTCAAATTACATTACCTGAAAAAGAAACAATTTTTGATGAAGAAAAAGCAAAAGGAACAGCGGCGATTACTGTTGGTGTGAAGCGTGGACAATTATTAACAGCTGATCAAGTTGCTGGTATACAGCAAATGATTAGTGCGGCAGTTCCTGGCGTGAAAGCAGAAGAAGTAAGTGTTATTGATAGTAAAAAAGGTATCATCTCAAAAGGAGCAGATGAAGCGCATTCTAACAGTTCCTCTTCTTATGAAAAAGAAGTAGAGATGCAGCATCAAATTGAAGGTAAATTAAAACAAGATATTGACGCAACGTTAATGACGATGTTTAAGTCAAATGAATATAAAGTGAATACGAAAGTGTCTGTAAACTACGATGAAGTTACACGTCAGTCAGAAAAATATGGTGATAAAGGTGTACTTCGTAGTAAACAAGAGCAAGAAGAAAGCTCTACTGCGCAAGAAGGAGCAGATACGAAGCAAGGTGCTGGTATTACAGCAAACGGTGAAGTGCCGAACTACGGTACGAACAATAATCAAAACGGTAAAGTTGTCTACGATAATAAAAATGGTAACAAAATTGAAAACTATGAAATAGATAAAACAGTTGAAACAATTAAGAAACATCCAGAATTAACGAAAACAAATGTTGTTGTATGGGTAGATAATGATACGTTAGTAAAACGAAGAATTGATATGACTACATTCAAAGAAGCGATTGGCACAGCAGCTGGGCTTCAAGCTGATCCGAATGGAAACTTTACAAACGGTCAAGTTAACGTTGTAACTGTTCAGTTCGACCAGCCGAAAGTTGAAAAAGAGAAAGAGCCAGAAGAAAGTGGTATGAACTGGTGGTTATTCGGTGGAATTACAGCTGGCTTGTTAGCGTTAATTGGCTTAATATGGTTCTTCTTAGCAAGACGTAAGAAAAAGAGAGAAGAAGAGGAATATGAAGAATACTTAGCAGAAGAGGAAATTGCTGCAAGCAATGAAAGTATCCTGGAAATTCCTGAAGAAAAAATAGTGCCAGAGCCAACACCGGAACCAGAAGAACCGAAAGAACCAACGTTAGATGATCAAGTGCAGGAAGCTACGAAAGAACATGTAGAAGGTACTGCAAAAGTAATTAAAAAATGGTTAAACGGACAGTAAGGGAGGAACAACGATGTTAGATGAAATCTCCTCCAAAGAAAAAGCTGCCATCCTCATTCGTACATTAGACGAAGGGGTGGCAGCAAAAGTCATTGAATATATGACAGCTGAGGAAAAAGAAGTATTACTTCGTGAAATTGCGAAGTTTCGTGTATATAAACCAGAAACGTTAGAAAATGTGCTAGGGGAGTTCTTGTATGAATTAAATGTAAAAGAATTGAACTTAGTCACTCCAGATAAAGAGTACATTCGTCGCATATTTAAAAACATGCCAGAAGACGAGCTGGAAAAATTATTGGAAGACCTTTGGTATAACAAAGATAATCCGTTTGAGTTCTTAAATTCACTTACAGATTTAGAACCACTTCTTACAGTGCTCAATGATGAATCACCGCAGACGATTGCGATAATTGCTTCTTACATTAAACCGCAACTTGCTTCTCAATTAATTGAGAGATTGCCAGATCATAAACGAGTAGAGACGGTAATGGGTATTGCAAAACTAGAACAAGTTGATGGTGAATTAATTAATCAAATTGGTGAGTTGTTAAAAACGAAATTAAATAATATGGCATTTAGTGCAATTAATAAAACTGATGGCTTGAAAACGATCGTGAACATTTTAAATAATGTTTCACGAGGTGTTGAAAAAACAGTCTTTCAAAAGCTGGATGAAGTCGATTATGAGTTATCTGAAAAAATTAAAGAAAATATGTTTGTCTTTGAAGATTTACTTGGTCTTGAAGATCTTGCGCTTCGCCGTGTATTGGAAGAAATTACAGATAACGGTGTTCTTGCGAAAGCACTTAAAATTGCAAAAGAAGAAATTAAAGAGAAATTATTTACATGTATGTCTTCAAACCGTAAAGAGATGATTCTAGAAGAATTAGATGGCTTAGGACCGCTTAAGATGACGGATGCTGAAAAAGCGCAGCAAACGATTACAGGTACAGTTAAAAAGCTAGAAAAAGAAGGAAGAATTATCGTTCAAAGAGGTGAAGGGGATGTCCTTATTTAAAAACAGAATTCCGAAGAATTCTGTTTCTTTTTCTGAAGAAACGTATGAATTACAATTTCCAAAACTAGCTTCAGTCCAAATAGAAGAGGAAGAATTACAAGCTGATCATGCAGAGCTTCGCGCCCAGCAAGAATCATTACATATGGAAATGAATCAGTTAAGACAAGGGCAGCAAATGCTAGAACGAGAGCGTCAGCAGCTAGTACAAGATAAAGAACAATTTCAAATGCATATTCATGAACAAATGGAACAGATGGAAGCAGCACGTATGCAGTTTCAAAAAGAACAGCAAGAAACAGCATACGAATGGACAGAGTTATTGTGGGATCAATCTTTTCATCTAGCAGAAAAAATCGTAAACCAAGCGGTAGATTCACGATTACTTGATGTGTTACCAATTTTAACTGGCATCGTTCAAACGTTGCCTACTTCATTTGAAAAATTAATAATAACAGTACATCCAGAAACGTTTGAACGTATTCAAGAAGAGAAGGAAAATACGAAAGAGTATTGGTTACTACAATTAGTAGAATGGAAATATGATTTCTCCCTGCAGTTCGGTGAATTTGTTTTGGAGGAAGAGAAAGAGTTTTTTGAATTTAAATTTGCACCTATATTTGCGAAACTTCGTCAGAAATGGGAAGAAGAGAAGTTGTTTGAGGAGCAAAATGTATGAACAACAAGCTCATAAATGAACAGTATAAGTGGAATACGTTTATCGAAACACCGTTTTATACGAAAATTGGTAAAGTTCATAGTGTACAAGAACAGTTTTTCGTAGCGAAAGGACCGAAAGCAAAAATTGGAGATGTTTGTTTCGTTGGAGAACATAATGTTTTATGTGAAGTAATTGCGATTGAAAAAGAGAATAATATGTTACTGCCATTTGGACAGACAGAAAAAGTATGTTATGGGGATTCAGTTACATTAATTGCAGAAGATGTTGTTGTACCTCGTGGTGATCATTTACTTGGAAAGGTGTTAAGTGCGAATGGTGAAGTGTTAAATGAGAACGCTGAAAACATTCCACTACAGAAAATAAAATTAGATGCCCCTCCTATTCATGCATTTGAGCGTGAAGAGATTACTGATGTATTTGAAACGGGAATAAAATCAATTGATTCTATGTTAACAATTGGTATCGGTCAAAAGATTGGTATTTTCGCTGGATCAGGTGTTGGTAAATCTACTTTACTTGGAATGATTGCAAAAAACGCAAAAGCGGATATTAACGTTATTAGTTTAGTAGGAGAACGTGGCCGAGAAGTAAAAGACTTTATTCGAAAAGAATTAGGCGAGGAAGGAATGAGGAAAAGCGTTGTTGTTGTGGCGACGTCAGATGAAAGCCACCTTATGCAACTTCGCGCGGCAAAGCTTGCAACATCTATTGCTGAATACTTCCGTGATCAAGGTAACAACGTACTACTCATGATGGATTCTGTCACTCGTTTTGCTGATGCGCGCAGAAGTGTTGATATTGCAGTGAAAGAGTTACCGATTGGTGGTAAAACACTGTTAATGGAAAGTTATATGAAGAAGTTGTTAGAGCGATCTGGTAAAACACAAAAAGGATCTATAACAGGTATTTATACCGTACTCGTTGATGGAGACGATTTAAACGGTCCTGTACCAGATTTAGCACGTGGTATTTTAGATGGACATATTGTATTAAAGCGTGAGCTTGCTACGCTTAGTCATTACCCTGCTATTTCAGTGTTAGATTCAGTAAGTAGGATTATGGAAGAAATTGTGTCGTCTAACCATTGGCAACTTGCAAATGAAATGAGAAAAATCTTATCTATTTATAAAGAAAATGAATTGTACTTTAAATTAGGGACGATTCAAGAAAATGAAGAAAATGCTTATATTTTTGAATGTAAAAATAAAGTAGAAGATATAAATACGTTTTTAAAGCAAGGTCGATCGGATAGTTTCCAATTTGATGATATCGTTCAAGCGATACACCATATAATATAAGGCCTCGTACGCGGAGGCCTTATTTTTTTGTTTTTTAATATTTCACAGATTTTTTTAGAAAAAAACTATATAATAGAAAAAGAGAGCGTTATAATAGGAAGGGGCTATGAAAACAGGTGGATAAACAGCAGTACGACACGATAAAATTGCAGATTAATCAAGAAAAAGAACATATTTTAAAAGAAGTGTACGAATTAACAGCTGAAAAAAGAAAAATAGAACAAAAAAAAGAATATGATTTATATGTTGTGAAATCACGTAGCAAAGTCGTACAAACTGGGCAACGTATTATGGCTGGCATGCTTTCTTCACATACGTTTTCACCTGAAAGAATAGAAGAATGGAATCGAAAAATTAAAAAAACAGAAGGTTTTATTCAAAAAAATGAAAGCCTTTTAGAACAAGTAAAAGAAAAAGAACGTGTCATTGATGAAATGTATCAAGAAGATTGTAAGAAGCTTGCGAAAGTAAAAGAAAAGCTGGAAGAAAAAATGCTTCTTGATTTAAAAATGTGTATGAACGGATGAGGTGGATGTAGTGATACAGTTTGTATTACCGGTGCAGCAAAGTTTACCTCCGCAAAAAGAAAAAGGGCTAGAAGTACAATCGAAAAATGAAAATTCTTCATTCGATAATACAATGAGAATTGAAAATAAAAAACAGCCGAAAACGGAGAAACCGAAACGAGAAGAAGCACCAGAAGAAGAGAAGAAAGAATATATTCTCGCAAAAAAAACGGTAACGAAAGAAGAGCCGATTGTAAAGAAAGAAGAAAAGAAAGAGACAGAACAGTTATTGTTAGCTGTATCTGAGCAGATGGTTGCAATTGAGCAATTACGTGTGCAGCCAGAATTGTTATATCAATACATACAAAAAATACAAGAGTTGTATAAAGAATATGGAAATATAAAACTTAACGAATTGCCTGCAGCTGAATTACAACAATTACAAGAGCTCCTTTCAAACATGAATATTAAAAATGCCATATGTTTAGAAGATACAATGCAAATGGTGTTAGACAAAGTGAAGATGCCGGAGCAAACGATGCACGCATTGAAAGTTGTAGAAACAGAAACTTGTAATATCGCAAAGAAACAAGAAGAGTCTAAAGACGTAGACCTTCCGAAATCAGAGAGTGATGATGTAAAGATAGAGTTGCCAGAAGTTGATTCGTTAAACGATTCGAATTCTGCGGGTGCGGAATTATTAAATAAAGCAACGAATACCGATCAAATAGGAAAATCAAATAGTGGCGCTGAGAAGGTTTCGTTGCCTGACTTAGGAAAGAAAATGGAAGCGCAAGTAGAAGCACTGCAAAAATTTGTAGTGAAACAAGAACGTGTTTTATTCCAGCTAAATCCAGAAAAACTTGGTACGTTAACTGTGTTTATGAAAAAGCATGGAGATCAAATTGATGTTCACGTAGAAATGGAAAAACACGATGCGAAAAAACGTGTTGAAATCATTTTTGATGAATTGAGGCTAAAGTTAAAAGAAAAAGAAATTAATATTCAAATTAGCTATTCTGATAAAGATGAAAACCGTAAAGAACAGCGAGAACAAGAACAAAGGCAAAAGCAGAAATCAGTAAGTACGCAACATGAGAAACAACAATCAAAAGAATTTGCGGGATTATTGGAGGAATAAAGCGTGCCAACAGTTGGGTTAAATACAACGAGTACAAATCATATTCCGTTACAAGCAGGAGCACAAACAAAAAACGCATCTGTTAATGGTGTGCAATCGCCAGTTCAACAAACAAACGGAGTTTCAGCAGGAGAGCAAAAGACTCCTGGGATAATGGGGAAAGATGATTTCCTAAAATTGTTTTTATCGAGTTTCCAACATCAAGATCCATTTAATGCAATGGATATGAATCAAATGATGAACCAGACAGCGCAACTATCGCTTATGGAGCAAGTACAAAATATGACGAAAGCAGTAGATAAACTGCAATCAACGATGTATACGACAGCTCTTGATGGCGGGATGAAATTTTTAGGGAAGTATGTTAGAGGTGTAAACAATAAGGGAGAGCAAGTGACTGGTCAAGTGGAAACAGTTCGACTTGCCGAAAATAACGATGTACAACTTATTGTTGATAATCAAGTTGTCACACTTCGTTTTGTAGAAAGGGTTTCAGATAAACCGATAGCAGAAACAAATCCAGAAGATGAGAAGAAAGATGATATAGAAAAGAATGAAGAGGTTAAGAAAAATTAATAAAAGGAGTGTACATAGATTATGATTAAAGCGTTATATACAAGTATTACAGGGATGAATGCAGCACAAAATGCATTAAGTGTTACTTCAAATAATATTGCAAATGCACAAACAGTTGGATATAAAAAGCAAAAAGCTATTTTTGATGATCTGCTATATAATAATACGGTTGGTTCACGTGGTGACGGTGCTTATGCTGGTACGAATCCAAAGAGTATTGGTAACGGTGTAAAGTTTAGTGGGACATCTACAGATTTTAGTGATGGTTCTATTACTTTAACTAGTGATAAGATGGAGACAGCCATAGAGGGAAACGGCTTATTTTTAGTTGGGGATCGTAATGGTGGAAATGTAGAGTATACGAGAAAGGGGTCTTTTGGTGTATCGAAAGATAACTATGTTACAACTACAGGTGGACAGTATGTGCTAGGTTATGGTGTGAAAACAGGAACACAAGAAATAGATTTTTCTTCACGACCAAGTCCAATTCATATTCCGATGGGATCAGCTGTTGGTGGGATTCAAACAGATAAGGCAACAATAGGTGGAAACCTTCCTAGAAACCAAAATGCATTAGCTCACGAATTCACAGTTTTTGATGAGGAAGGAAACTCGTTAACGTTACGTGTAAATATTAAGCAAAAGACTACAAAAGAGACTGTAGACGGAAAAGAAGTTGAGAAGCCGGTGCCAGGTGAATATACATATACAGTTTCTGTAAGAAATGATTCTAAAAACGAAAAAGAATTTAAGCCTGTTGAAGGCATGACGGGCGAAAAAAATCTTAAATTTGATACATTAGGAAATTTAAAGGAGACAGATGAATCTGTACAAAAAGATCCAGTAACTGGTGAAATTACTAAAGGTGGAACGGTTAAAATTCCTTTTGGTAAGGGACTGACACTGGATTTAAGTGGTTTAACAAATTATCCGACAGGGAAAACTATTTCTACAACAGAAGTAACGGGGCGTCCAGCTGCAATTGCAAATGACTATTCTATTTCTGACGGTGGTTTTGTTATGATGAGATATTCGGATGGTAGTATGAAGGTTGTAGGACAACTAGCTGTAGCTACATTCCCTAATTCAGGTGGATTAATGAAAACTGGGAATGGAAATTACATTGCCACACCATCAGCGGGTATTCCAGGGGTAGGTGTTGCTGGTGAGAATGGTGCAGGTAATGTACGGGGGTCAGCAAAAGAAAGTTCAAACGTAGATTTATCTGTAGAATTCGTTGACTTAATGCTGTATCAACGTGGATTCCAGGGGAATGCGAAAGTAATTAAAGTGTCAGATGAAGTATTAAATGAAGTTGTAAACTTAATTCGATAATATAGTATAAAGAAAAATTGTAATGTAGTAGAAAGGGTTTTTTATTCGTATGACAAGACAAGAGCGAATTTTACAATTGCCTTTTTTCGAAAATAAACGTGAACTTGCCGAGCAAGTGTTAAACATGGAACGAGAAGAGCATGCATATTTACCGGATCAATTTGAAATTAAGCAAGTGCCTCCGTATTCATTTGGTGAAAAGGAAGCAATCATTGGTCGTATTCATGAGTTTTATTTCGTAAGTGTTGGTAGTGATGGTGTTTGGAAGTATCAACTGTTTAAAGATGAGATGAAGTGCCGTGAGTTTTTCGTTATGTTGCCGGATATTACGGATCAGCAGCTTGCTTTTTGGTTCAATAACATTGAGCTGTTGAAAGGGGCGTAAAAGCTTTCTTTTTAGGTTTTGAGAGAGGGCGCGATGAGTAGTAGCGGTCAGTGCCTATGTGTGGTTCGTGCATTGTGAGACCAGAGATATGGAGTGGTACTAGGTTAGCTTAAGATGTGTGAAACGATAGTTTAGATGAATAACGATTGTAGTTGTGTTCATTTAAAGTTTTGAGAGAGGGCCTAGCGATGAGTAGTAGCGGTTAGTGCTTATGAGTGGCTCGCATGTTGTAAGACCAGAGATATGGAGAGGTTCTAAGGTAGTTGAAGAGGCGAGGAGCCATGAATAAGATTGATAGGTTCTAGGTTAGTTGAGGAGGCCGAAAGTCAATTGTGGTGGCGCCTCTTCTCTTTTTGAAGATAGGGTCTATAAGTAGTGATTTGAAATAGAGTTAGATTAATTTAAGATAGTTGTGCTATATTGTACAATTAGACTAAGTTTATATAAAAGGAGAGGTGAGGAGGATGGCGCAGAATAAGTATCGCGTTACATTCATTTCGCCAAGTGAGGTTGAGCAACGTACTGTAATGGCGGCGAGTAGTTTACCTAATTTAATACGTCAAGTAGAGAGTATTATTGCAGATCCGAACGGTTATTTTGTAAATGATAAAAAAAATAATTGCTATTTTAAAGTTATTAAAGAAAATGTTACGTATATTCAATATGAGTTACTATTTTCTGATAAGGAAATTCACATTGAAAAATTAAAGCATATGGCGCCTAGTGTACTGAAGAAATTATTTGAGAAAATAAATGATCCTGAACTATACGCTCTTTCGCTTATCGATGTTGATATAGCGACGAAAGAATATGTGCTAGGAGAAATGGGTCCAGAGCTAAGAATGAGAGTGGAAACAGAGCTTTCAAAAAAGTGGGAAGCGATGCCGACAGAAATTGTAGGAGCACAAGAAGTGTTACTAGAGGCACTTGCTTCGTTTATACAAGATTAAGTTTTACCGGTAGTATTTCTACTTTAAAACTGTGAGGATCACTCAACTATCTATATTTTTCATATAGGTAGTTGACTTTTTGATTTTAATAAAGCTTAATAATTAAATATACGGAATTATTGGAAGGGGAGCGACACCTTTATGTCACAAGCACAAAGTATTTTATTAGAAAGCGGAACAAACGAATTAGAAATCGTAACGTACACTGTTGGTGAAAATTTATTTAGTATTAATGTAATGAAAGTGCGTGAAATTATTAATCCATTCCCTGTTACAACTGTGCCAGAAGCTCATCATGCAGTTGAAGGTGTTGTTCAAGTACGTGGTGAAATTTTACCTGTTATTAACTTAGCAACCGCTCTTAATTTAAGATCGACAAAGCCACTTGATCAAACGAAATTTATCATTTCAGAATTAAACCAAATGAAGGTTATTTTCCGTGTTGATGAAGTACATCGTATTCAACGTATTTCGTGGGAACAAATTGATGAACCAGCTTCATTATCTATGGGACTAGAAGAAACGACATCTGGTATTGTAAAACTAGATGGGAAAATCATTTTACTATTAGATTATGAAAAAATTGTATGTGAAATTAGCGGTACTGGTTATGACAATAAATCACTTGCAGGATTAGAGCAAAAAACAGATCGAGCTGAAAAGGTGATTTATATTGCGGAAGATTCAGCGATGCTTCGCCAAATATTAGAAGAAACATTATCATCAGCTGGATATACGAAAATGAACTTCTTCAGCAATGGTGCAGAAGCGTTAGCACAAATTGAAAAACTAGCAAAAGAGCAAGGTGAAAGAATGTTTGAACATATTCATCTGCTTATTACAGATATTGAAATGCCAAAAATGGATGGACACCATTTAACGAAAGTAATTAAAGATAGTGAAGTAATGAAGCAATTACCAGTTATTATTTTCTCTTCATTAATTACGAATGAGTTGTTCCATAAAGGTGAGGCAGTTGGAGCGAATGCTCAAGTGAGTAAGCCTGATATTCAAGAGTTAATTGGTTTAGTTGATAAGTTAGTGTTGTAAAGAGGTTTTGAAAAGCTCTTTTTTAGTTGGGAGAGAGGCTCCAGCCAAGAGAGGAAGCGGTTAGTACTTAAAAGTGCCCTGTGCGTAGTAAGAACAGAGATATGAAGTGGGTTTTAGGTAAGTTAAAGAAGAGGGAGGCCGAGTTGTTGATGAACAGGCTTACATTCTTTTCTTATTAGCTAAAATTGAGGAACTAGCCATTGTAGTAGTACTGGTTAGTTCCTTTTTAGTATCCCATGTTCTATAAAGGCAGAAAAATTGAACGTTTCTAATGTAGTCGCGGCTGTGTATATTCATAGTTTCTTTCGTCTTTTTAGTTGTTTTTATATTTGGAAATATAGATAGGTTTAATTGTTTTTCTCATCTTTACTACTTGAAAATATAAGAGATAATGTCACTGGATTGTAGAGTGAGATTTCGTGATAGCGCAAACTTTTTCGGTGAAATTAAATTGGGAATACCATATAATATAATTAAACATATTTTATCAATATAATATTATGTTGTATTGCATTTTTTAATATTTTCTCAAAAAATTTTTCTATTATTTATAGACTTTTCATACCTTTTTGTATGTTAATTATTTGACAGATAATTTCGAAATGTTATAATATGGATATGTAGAAATTTCTATTTTCTTAAAAGACATGGGAGTCAGATGAGAATTGTGAAAGGATGAGGGGGAGTGACACATATTATGTATCACCACACAGCAATCAATGTATTAAGTCTTTTACAAAACATGTCAAATAATAAAACGAACGATATGAAATTAGAGGCGGAATTTAAAAAAATAGAGAAACAATTCCAAATCGGGTATGAAGAGCTAATCGATTTATATAATAGAATGGTATTATTTCAAATAGATATAGAAAAAAATGGCGGTATGCGAGAATATGAAAAATCAGCGATTACTTGGTTGAAGTCTGAACTAGAATTATTGTATGAAGTGTATCAATTTTGTCAACGTCATGGCTTAAACATCGCAAATATTTCAAAATATGTTAGTAAAAATGAATTGAATCTTTTTCGAAAAACGGAAAGTCAATTGCAAAATACGTATTATAAATTAAAAAAACAAGAAATCCCGTTTGAAAATATTGAAAAACAAAAGCCGGGGCGAAAACGTAAATATGCACCTGTAAAAGAGACAATTGCTGAGACAAAACAAGAAAGTAAGCAGGAAGTAATTGAAGACGTTCGAAATGAAGATGATGAAAAAAGCCTCGTAACAGTTATATCTGGCATCGTGGATAACTTTGAAACAATTAGTCAATGTAGTGACAAGAAAGAACACGAATTGCATCAGTTCATGGAGGGAATCTATAAGCTTTCCAGTATGGCAGCAGAGCGTTCAAAAGATGAAAAGAATGCACGTGGTCTTGAAGGTGAATTACATTCATTACGAGCTGAAAATGAAAGATTAAAACGAGAGAAGGAAGAACTCGTTCATGATATTAAAGAGATGACGCATCATTTAATTCATTTTATTACGAGCTCTGATATCGATCAAATTCGCACATTGCCTTACTTTGTAAAAGAATGCAAACAAGATCTACATAAGCTAGGGTTATATAACGCTCAAGACGGAAAAATGAAAATTATGGTTGACCGTAGTGGACAAGTTATGACCGTAACACAATAAAAAAATTGGGTACAAAATAAAAGGGAGATACATAGTGTATATGTATTTCCCTTTTGTTTTGTATGGAATTGTTTCGGACAGAGGAAAAGTTACAATTAATTTTAGTAAATCAAAAATTTTTACAAAAGGAAGGAGCTAGGTCTTACTTTGTAGTATTGTCATCAGAAAAATACTGGGAATATGCGTATTGTCACTGTGAAAGGACTTAATACATAATGATTTTAAAGATAAACCGACTCTTCCTCAATATTTAACTGATTTAATTGAGGTGAATAAGTTGTATAATCGTACAGTTGTTATTACATTTCATCAACAAACTTTTAATACGGAGAATTGAAGAGTAAAGTAGGATTCCAAAGCATAGCCAAAAAGGTGGCTGTTATAAGTTATTTGCCTACCAAGATAATTAATATTTGTTTAAAATATAAGATTACTATTTTATTATACCGAGTAATTATTCACGTTATATAATAATTACTTACTACATAATTAACATGGTTATCTTACAAAAATGTAAGTTTTTTTTAATTGACACTCGTACATATAAGTAACTATACTGGTTACACGACGTTGGTGAATATATTTAATAGTTTCTATCTATAAGTGTATGTCTCAGGATTCTTTTCGGAATAATAGTTCGATTTGTATTTGGTATCTTTAATATAGGGATAACGCGGATTTAATCTATTCTTTATTCTAAGTCGTATTATTTAAAGATTAACTATAAATGATATATTTACCAAGTTGTAATAATTTTTTAGAGGTGTTACATTTTGAAATACAAATTAATTGCTACAGGAATTCTTGCTGGAAGTCTACTATCCTACTCATCTAGTGCATTTGCAAATACTCATAAATTCCCAGATGTTCCTGCATGGGCTGACAAATCCGTTAATTATTTAGTTGATAAAAAAGTATTGAGTGGTTATCCAGATGGAACTTTTGGTTCAAGTGATACATTAGATAGGGCTTCTGCGGCAACAATTATGACAAAGGCCCTTGGTATACATATTGACTTAAATGCAAAACCATCTTTTACAGATTCACAAAACCACTGGGGAACGCCGTATATTGCTGCTGCTGAAAAAGCAGGAATAATTAAAGGTGAAGGAAATGGAATATTTAATCCTTCTGGAAAAGTTACTCGTGCTGCAATGGCAACAATGTTAGTAAATGCATATAAGCTACAAGATAGAACAAATAGTAATGGACAAAGTAAATTTGAAGATTTAAAAGGACATTGGGGTGAAAAGTTCGCCAATATTTTAATTGATTTAAAAATTTCAGTTGGTACAGATAACGGTTGGCAACCAAATAAATTCATAACACGTGCAGAAGCCGCACAACTTACTGCAAAAACAGATACCCTTCAATACAGTCCGAAAAACCCTTTAGAAAGTAAAACAATCATTATTGATCCTGGACATGGTGGTGCAGATCCTGGAAAGTCCACAAAAGGATTGCCTGAAAGTAAAATCGTATTAGACACTTCCTTACGCCTACAACAATTGCTCGAAAAACATACACCATTTACAGTTTTACTAACTCGTGAATCTGATACTAGACCTGGACATGACCAAAAAAGCTCTTTACAGGAACGTGTTAAATTTGCTAAGCAAAATGAGGGGGATATCTTTATAAGCATTCATGCAAATGCTTTTAATGGTAATGCAAAAGGGACAGAAACATACTACTATAAATCTTCTGAATCCGAAAAAACAAATCCTCATGTGGAAGAAAGTCGTGTGTTAGCGGAAAAAATTCAAACACGTTTAGTAGAGGCTCTTCAAACACGTGATAGAGGCGTTAAACATGGAGATCTTCATGTTATAAGAGAAAACGACATGCCAGCTGTGTTAACGGAACTGGCTTTTATAGATAATGGTATCGATTACAGTAAACTATCTACGGCAAAAGGCAGACAGATTGCAGCAGAAGCCATTTATGAAGGGATTTTAGATTATTATGAATGGAAAGGAAATAATGTATCTGAATATAGATTGTAATAGGTAAAAGAAAGTTTAGTAATTCTAGGAATATGAAATTTATAAATTGCTAAAGTATAGTTTTGTTATTTGTAATGTGTTTTAGTTTTATAGTGTATACTGGTGCCGACTTATTAAGGATTATAAATAAGTCGGTGTTTTAATTAGCATCCTTAATAAATACTATAGAAAGTTATGAATAAAAAACGATAAATAGTTACTATTAGAAATTTTGTAGGTACTTTCATGTCTAAATAATTTAGGGTTTTTTTCTTTGTTTAACATCACAAAAAATAGATAGAGGCATACACCTACATTCATTATTTTTACGTGAAATTTTAATTTGAAAATAGTTAAGCTATATGATTCAGATGGGCAGTATCTAATTAGTTCAAAGAAAACATTCGTTAAACTAATTAGCTATTAAATCAACTTGTTGCATAAATAGTTCGTATAACAATAATTGATATTGTTAAGGACATAGCTGCAGATATTTGTTGTAATTCCTGTTATGGAATTTTTAAATATCTGCAGATGTAATATAAGGGTGCTTTATTTTGAAAGAAATCTTTTGAAATGGTCATAATATGAATAATAATTAGATACAAATTTTTAAAAATGATGAAAGACTTAAGAAGGTGAATATATTGCTTAAACATTCACATTGGCAATTTATCTTATTAACAATAGCTCTAATATTCTATATAAGCTTTTGCTATATATTTTTATTTGTTTTTCCAAATCAATATTTCGTATCAGATTTTAATATCCGACTATCATCCTTAGTTGTTGAAACTACTGTATTTATCTCATTACTGTATTCTATATTATCCAGAAAAATTAAGTTAGGAGTATTCTGGGTTTGCGTTACTATTGCAATAGGGTGTTTCTTGATAGGGAATTTTATATCCGCTTTTCAAGTGCTTAATGTAGAATTACCAATACAAAATTTTAATATCTCTGATGTGTTTTTGTTGTTTTTCTTATTCTTCTTTCTCTTTGCATTCTTTTATAAAATCATTATGGAATGTAACAAGTGGGAAAAGGCGTATTTACTTTGTGATTTATGTATTGTTGTTACTGCTATTTTTACATTAGAGTGGTACCTATTTAATAAACCTTCTGCAAATATCTTATTCTTATCAATTGGAGATGTTTTTCTTTCATTTATTTTTCCGATTATAGATTTATTGCTTCTTTTACTAGGAATTAGCCTGATCTTTCGACCAGCTATTTTTAATGCGAAAAGTAAATTATTTATTTTTATTCTCGTATTAACTGGATTGGCTATTACGGACTACTTGTATTTTTACTTACAAGATGATTTGTCAGATCGTTCACTTATATTATTAAGGTGTTTGTATAGAGTTTTCCTATTATTAATTGCTATTGCTGCTGCTATACCGAAGAATGCTTCTTCTAGAAGAAATTATTTTATTATTGATCCGACATTCGGAAAGAAACTTCTTGTCATATTTCCTTATCTTGCAGTTGCAGTCTTAATTGGTTTTACTCTTAAAGAGCAAACTTCCTCGGCTACACTTATTACTGGAAATTGTATTGCATTTGTATTTGTGCTGATTCGTCATACAATCGTACGAATGCAAAACAGAGATTTAACCGAGATGTTAAAAGTGTTTAATAATCAATTAGAACAAAAAGTATCTCAAAGAACAGAAGATTTAATAAACAAATCCAATGACTTGGTCAAAAATCAAGAGAGATTTAAGTCATTATATGAGTATCATCCGGATCCTATATTAACGATTGATTCAAATGGTACTGTGTTAAATATAAACCAGGCTGGAAGTATGTTATTAGGAAAAAACAGTGATGAATTAATAGGTAAAGAGTGCTTCTCAATTTTTTTAGATGAAGATAGATCTGAATTGGAAGCGGCTCTACAGGAAGGGAAACGATGCAGTTCGGCTTCGTTACAATTACGTGTGAAAAATAATAATGAGAAGGACATTCATTTTTGGTACGTCACCATTGTTCCTATTATGATAGAAGGGCAAACTTTTGGGAGTTATGTAATGGTAAAAGACATTACGAGAATGAAGCAACAACAAGATGAGATAAACTATCTAGCATTCCATGATACAGTGACGGGGATTGGAAATCGAATATTCTTCCAACAAGAATTAGAAAAATCCATTGGGCGTGCACAAAAAACGCAGGATGAATTTGGACTCTTGTATATAGATTTAAATCGTTTTAAGACTATTAATGATACACTGGGACATTCAATTGGTGACAGTGTTTTAAAAGAAGTTGCTAAACGTTTTAGGACATGTCTGTTACCGGCTATTCCTCTAGCGAGAATAGGGGGAGATGAGTTTGCAATCATAGTCCATAACCATACAGAGCAACAGCTATTGGATTTGTGTGAAACTCTGTTTCGTATAACTGAAGAAGCATTTGTAGTAAATCAGCATAGCTTTTACTTATCTCTTAGTATAGGAATAGCAGTGTATCCGTTTGGAGGAATAAATACTACTACACTTTTACAACATGCTGATATTGCTATGTATAGTGCAAAGGAAAAAGGTAATAATGCTGTTTGCATGTATGACGAGACATTATCAAAAAAAATAACAAGACGATTACGATTAGAACAGGATTTACCTAATGCATTAGAAAATAATGAGCTGTTTCTATTATATCAACCACAAGTTGATAGTAAGGCTGGTATGGTTATTGGTGCAGAGGCTTTAATACGTTGGCAACATCCAGAGCTGGGGCTGATTTCACCTTTTGAGTTTATACCTATCGCGGAAGAAACATCGCAGATTATTTCAATTGGGAAATGGACGTTACAGGAAGCGTGTCGACAACTGAAAGAATGGCATTCTGCGGGCTATTCAAATCTAAAAATGGGGATAAATTTATCAGCTATAGAGTTTGAACAGAAGGACTTTGTTCAAACAATCATATCTACTATAGAAGAAGTAGGGGTACCTGCTAGTTCGATCGATTTAGAATTAACTGAGCGGATAGCAATGGTAGATGAAAAAGAAACGTTAGCGAAGTTAAAAGCATTAAAATCATATGGTGTACATTTATCAATTGACGATTTTGGCACAGGGTATTCTTCATTAGCATATCTCCCTTTGTATCCAATTGATACCTTGAAAATCCCAAGAGAATTTGTTAATAGGATCGGAAATTCTACTGATGGAAATGAAATTATTCATACCATTATTTCACTAGCGCATACTTTAAACATGAAAGTGATCGCAGAAGGGGTAGAAACGAAGGAACAATTAACAGTGTTACAACGTAATGCATGTTATCTAATTCAGGGCTATTACTACAGTAAACCTGTAAGTGAAGATGAATTCATCAAATTTTTAGGCACAATGTAGCGTCACCCTGTCTAAGAAAAATACAATCTAGACTTGTTTTTTGTTGAAATTATAACAAATAGAGGACAGCAAATTAACTGTCAAAATGTTTTAGCATTTAATTTGTCTCAATAGGAAATTCTATTGAGCAAAGACCTTATCTGATTTTAGTTTTAGAAAGGAGAGAAGCGGATGGATTCAATATGGCTAGAGTATGCGTGGGCATTATTAATTTTAATCGGATTAGAAGGTTTGTTATCAGCTGACAATGCCCTTGTACTAGCAGTTATAGCGAAACATTTACCCGAAGAAGAGAAAAAAAGAGCTATAAATTACGGAATCATTATGGCCTTTGTTTTTCGATTTGCAGCTCTGTTTGCCATATCATTTATTGCAAATGTTTGGCAAATACAAGCGATAGGAGCAGCCTATCTTCTTTATTTAGGATTGAAGCATGTCATTCAGGCGCAATTCGGAAAAGACAATCAAAATATTCATAAGGACGATGAAAAGGAAGCGGCAGGTAAAAGCTACTGGTTCACAGTAGGAAAGATTGCATTAGCTGACCTTGCTTTCGCAATCGATTCAATATTAGCCGCAGTTGCTCTTGCCCTTGGTCTTCCAGATTCACCGCTAGAAGATTTCGGTGGTATGGATGGAGGCCAGTTCATAGTTGTACTTCTCGGAGGGATTGCCGGGCTTATTTTAATTAAATTTGCGGCAACTTGGTTTGTACAATTACTTGAGAAACGTCCAGCATTGGAAACGACAGCATATGCAATTGTTGCCTGGGTCGGTGTAAAACTCGCTGTAATTACACTTGCCCACGAGGATATTGGTATCTTAGACCATGATTTCCCGCACAGTACAACTTGGACTTTAATCTTCTACGGAGTATTAGTTGCTATTGCACTTATTGGTTGGTTTGCACCGGGAAGTAAGTCATCTCAGAATAATTCTAAAATGTAATACAAAGGTCAGAGCATTATGTGCTTTGTCCTTTGTAATGATATTTATATTGTGTATTTTTGGATTTAACGCTATAATTATAGTGTTAAAGATGGAATCGTGATATGACCTGTTATGAATCTATCATTTTATTTATGAATAAATGGACTGGTATTTTAGCAAGATGTGCTAATAAACTACTCCACCATGATGATAACGTGCCAAAAATGTGGTGCGTATATTTTCGTGGTGGAGTTTTTTTTATTCTCAAAAAGGGGGAGTAACCATGAACGACAGCATGGTTCATATTACAATTAACGGCAAAGAATATAGTGCTGAGCTTGGTTCAACTATACTAGGCATTATTAATGAGAACGAAATTGAACATCCACAAATTTGTTACGTGCCGGAAGTGGATCCTATTCAAACGTGTGATACTTGTATTGTAGAAGTAAATGGAAAGCTAGTGCGATCGTGTTCTACAGTAGTGACGGACGGCATGAATATCGAGTTGTCCTCTATTAGTGCGAAGGCAGCACAACATGAGGCGATGGACCGTTTACTAGAAAATCATTTACTGTACTGTACGGTATGTGACAACAATAACGGGAATTGTAAATTGCATAATACGGCAGAATTAATGGAAATTGAGCATCAAAAATATCCTTATGAGCCAAAAGTTGATGTAAGTGAAGTTGATATGTCTCATCCATTTTATCGCTATGATCCGAATCAATGTATCGCGTGCGGTCAATGTGTAGAAGTGTGTCAAAACTTACAAGTAAATGAAACGTTATCTATTGATTGGGAGGCAGAGCGCCCGCGTGTTATTTGGGACGAAGGAGTAGATATTAACGATTCTTCATGTGTAAGCTGCGGTCAATGTGTAACAATTTGTCCTTGTAATGCATTAATGGAGAAATCGATGCTTGGTGAAGCTGGATTTATGACTGGGCTGAAGCCGGATATTCTTGAGCCGATGGTCGATCTTATTAAAGAGGTTGAACCTGGATATAGCGGTATTTTCGCTGTGTCAGAAGTAGAAGCTGCAATGCGAGACACTCGTACGAAGAAGACGAAAACAGTATGTACGTTTTGTGGTGTAGGTTGTTCATTTGAAGTGTGGACGAAGGGCCGTGAAATTTTAAAAGTGCAACCATCTTCTGAAGCACCAGTTAATGCGATTTCTACTTGTGTAAAAGGAAAGTTTGGTTGGGATTTCGTGAATTCCGAAAAACGAATTACGAAACCTTTAATTCGTAAAAATGGAGTGTTCGTGGAATCAACTTGGGAAGAAGCGCTTCATGTAGTAGCGAATAAATTGGGCTCTATTAAAGAAGAGTACGGTAAAGGTTCTATCGGCTTTATTTCTTCTTCTAAAATTACGAATGAAGATAATTATGTTATTCAAAAATTAGCACGTCAAGTGTTCGAAACGAATAACGTTGATAACTGTTCACGCTATTGTCAATCACCAGCGACAGATGGATTGTTCCGTACAATTGGTATGGGCGGAGATGCGGGGACGATTAAAGATATTGCGCAATCCGGTCTCGTTATTATCGTTGGTTGTAATCCAACAGAAGGTCACCCGGTATTAGCGACTCGTGTGAAACGCGCGCATAAACTTCACGGTCAAAAGCTAATTGTTGCAGATCTTCGTAAAACTGGAATGGCAGAGCGTTCAGATATCTTTATTAGTCCAAAGCAAGGAACAGACCAAGTATGGTTAATGGCCATTACGAAATATATGATCGATCAAGGTTGGCATGATGAGCAGTTCATCGACGAGAATGTAAACTTCTTTGAAGATTTCAAAGAAAGTCTTAAAGAATATACGCTTGAATATGCAGAAGAGATTACAGGTATTTCAAAAGAAACTCTCGTTCAAATGGCCGAGATGATTCGTGATGCAGATGGTACGTGTATTCTTTGGGGTATGGGTGTAACGCAAAATACGGGTGGTTCAGATACTTCCGCTGCGATTTCAAACTTACTTCTTGCAACAGGAAACTATCGCCGCCCAGGTGCTGGTGCATATCCACTTCGAGGTCATAATAACGTACAAGGTGCTTGTGATATGGGAACTCTCCCAGGTTGGCTTCCGGGATATCAACACGTTACTGATGATGTAGAACGTGCGAAATTTGAAATAGCTTACGGAGTAAAAATTGATAACAAACCAGGTCTTAATAACATTGAAATGCTTCACGCAATTGATGAAGGTAAAATGAAAGCTATGTATCTTGTTGGAGAAGATATGGCTCTTGTAGACTCTAACGCAAATCACGTACATGAAGTGTTATCAAGCCTTGAATTTTTTGTCGTTCAAGATGTGTTTCTTTCTAAAACAGCTCAATACGCTGATGTAGTATTACCAGCAGCGCCATCTCTTGAGAAAGAAGGTACTTTTACAAATACTGAGCGTCGTGTACAAAGGTTATATCAAGTGCTTCCAACGCTAGAAGATGCGAAACCAGACTGGTGGATCGTGCAGGCAATTGCGAATAAGTTAGGCGCGAACTGGAACTACAGTCATCCAAGTGAAATATTTGCTGAAATGGCAAATTTATCTCCTTTATTCGCACACGCAAACTATGAAGTGCTTGAAGGATGGAACAGTTTCCACTGGGGAAGTTTTGATGGAACGAATACGCCGCTTCTATTCAAAGATGGATTTAACTTCCCAGACAAAAAGGCTCGTTTTGCGATAGCTGATTGGGTACGTCCTGCTGCATTCCCAGCAGAATACGATCTTCACATTAATAACGGTCGTATGCTTGAACATTTCCATGAAGGGAACATGACAAATAAATCAACTGGTATTCAATCGAAAGTACCAGGTGTTTTCGTTGAAGTTTCTCCAGAACTTGCAAGGGAACGTGGAGTGAAAACCGGATCGTTAGTACGCCTTGTTTCTCCATTCGGAGCACTTAAATTACGTGTACTTGTAACGGATCGTGTAAAAGCGAATGAACTGTATTTACCGATGAATTCGACTGATAAAGAATCGGCAATTAATTTCTTAACAGGTCCTGCCGTTGACTTGCGTACAAACACGCCTGCATATAAACAAACGAAAGTGCGTATGGAAGTGTTACAAGTAGAAGGTGAAAATCCGATGCCAAAAACGAACCCACGTAATAAAAAGCGTCACCCTCAAAACGGCATTGAGGTAAATCGCAAGTGGACTCGTCCAGGATACGTACACTTAACGGATAACTAAGGGGGAGAAAAGAATATGGCAGCACCTATTCAAGCGATCCAGAAGCAGGAGCTAACCGAGGAAGAAATTAAACAACAAAAACTCGAAGACTTAAAAGAACTGCTAGCTAATAATGAAGATGCTTTAAATCAAATGTTTAATATAGTAGGTGAACTAAATGACATCGGGATGCTGGAAGCTGCAAATTCTATGCTGAAAGCGAAAGAACCAATCGCAAAAATCGTTCTAGGTCAAGTCACTCGTGAACCAGTTACAAATTTAATTAATAATATGATGGGCGCTGCAGGAGCTTTAACAGAACTTGATCCGGAACTTACTAAAAAACTTATAGGTAGTGTATTAATAGGTATGGATGAAGGGAATCAGCATCTGCAAAGTAATAAGAAAGTAGGAATATTAGACCTTATGAAAGTACTGAAGGATCCAGATATTAATCGTGCTATCGGATTCGGTCTTCATTTCTTAAAAGGTATGGGTAAAGGGTTAAAAGAAGAATAGATAAGCAACAATAATAGTATTTCATATGTTGTTTGCGTACTTGAGATAATTGTCTAAGATGATCCATTTCGTCTCATTATTAAATAGTTTAGGCGACGAAATGGTCATTTTGTTAAAATAGTTGTGATGGAATAACTAGGAAGGAATGAGAGTATGTCAAAAATGGTACATGAATTTAATGATATGATCCGAAAGCTTCGCAAAGAGTTGTTCGGGAAAGGACCGGAACGAATTCATACTGTATTTACTGAAAACATGGCGATTGCTACACTTTATGGGAATTTGACACCTACAGAGAAATTTATTTCAGGAACTATGGATGGGGCGGAAATGGTTCATATGGCTCGAACAAAAATGATTCAAGAAGTGTATGCGGCTAATCCTCATGAACATTTAGAAGAACTTGTTGGGGCGAAGTTAGTTCATCTATTTTCTGATATGAAAGTAGATGAAGATATTGCAGTTTCCGTGTTTGTTTTTGATAAAAATATAACGTGAGAGAAGGATGCTCATCGTGAAATCGATTCAGGTGGAACGGGAAATTTTTAAATATGAGCAAGGGGAATTTAAACTTATAGAGGACAGCATTGTAACAGAGTTTCCTGTTACGGTTAAAATTAACGGCCAGGAATTTGTTACAATGGTTAGTACTCCAGAGTATATTGAAGATATGGTAATTGGCTTTTTAGCTTCGGAAGGCATTATCCGAAAGTATGAAGATATTGATGAAATATGGGTGCAAGAAAAAGAAGGCTATGTACATGTGAAAACGACGAAAATCAACCCTTATTATCGTGACATGCAAAACAAACGTTATATTACTTCGTGCTGTGGAATGAGTAGGCAAGGGTTTGTTTTCGCAAACGATGCGCTGACTGCGAAAAAAATGAATGATATTCGCGTAAAAATCTCTGCCGAGGATTGTTTTCGGTTAATGAATGATATGCAGCAATCTGCGTCTACGTTTCAACATACAGGCGGCGTTCATAATGCAGCTTTATGTGATGTGAACGGAATTGTTTTAAGCCGCATGGATATAGGAAGACATAACGCTTTAGATAAAATTTACGGCTATTGTTTAAAAAATAACATTTCGATTGGTGATAAAATTATTGTT
Organism: Bacillus sp. NPDC057893; assembly: GCF_042796455.1. NCBI lineage: Bacteria > Bacillati > Bacillota > Bacilli > Caryophanales > Bacillaceae > Bacillus > Bacillus sp. NPDC057893. Next base: position 844,121 of record NZ_JBHVNG010000002.1, read on the forward strand.
TTTAGCGGACGTATCTCTTCTGAAATTCTATTAAAAGTTGCGAAAATTGGCTGTGAAGTAATATTGTCAAAATCAGCTCCAACTGAGTTAGCATTAGAGCTAGCGGAGCAGTTAGGGATTACTACAATAGGCTTCATTCGTAATAAATCTTTAAATGTATATACGCATCCAGAGCGAATTGTAAATATAAATAAGTAGAAACGAGGCAATAAATATGAAATCTGTTACATTAGACAAATTGGATCGTCCTTTAAAGGACTTGCGTATTTCTGTTACTGATCGTTGTAATTTTCGCTGTCGATATTGTATGCCGGAGGAAATATTTGGTCGTGATTATTCTTTTTTGTCTAATGATAAAATTTTATCTTTTGATGAAATTGAAAGGATTACACGTATTTTCGTTTCTTTAGGTGTAAGAAAGTTACGCATTACTGGGGGAGAGCCTTTACTCCGAAAAGGCCTACCTGAACTCATACAACGGTTAAACGAAATTGAAGGAGTAGAGGATATTGGTTTAACGACAAATGGATCATTACTTAAAAAATTTGCTCCGGATTTATATAAGGCGGGTTTATCTCGTGTGACAGTTAGTTTAGACTCGTTAAATGAAGAGCGATTCTCTTATTTAAATGGGAATAGAAGTAAAGTGAAAACGGTTCTTGCAGGAATACAGGCTGCAGCGGAAGCCGGAATGAAAATTAAAATGAACATGGTTGTTCAAAAAGGGAAAAATGAACAAGACATCGTTCAGATGGCAGAGTACTTTAAAGAGAATAAGCATATCCTTCGGTTCATTGAATATATGGATGTCGGAAATTTTAACGGCTGGGAATTAGGCGAAGTAGTTTCTAAACAAGAAATAGTAGAGATGATTCATAAAGTTATGCCGCTTGAACGTATTGAAGCGAACTATCCTGGTGAAGTTGCGACACGTTATCGCTATATCGGTAGTGATGAAGAAATAGGAATTATTTCATCTGTAACAGATTCGTTCTGTTCATCATGTACAAGAGCACGTATTTCCGCAGAAGGAAAATTGTATACATGTTTGTTTGCTTCTAAAGGAAACAATCTTAAAGAATTACTTCGTTCTGGATATACGGATGAGGAAATTACTAATATTATTCGTGACATTTGGAATAATCGTTCAGACCGTTATTCAGATGAACGGTTAAGCAATACGAATAAAAAAACATCTCGAAAAATTGAAATGTCGCATATCGGTGGCTGAGAAACTACTATAAATGTAGATTCTCTTTGTTAAAGTAAATAGTGGACAGTGTGCAAATTTTGTACACTTTCTATGAGTATAGTAAAAATGATGATTGATATTTCTGTAAGAGATATGCAGAGAGATTAAGCAGCATTCAAAAATCCTTACGATGTTAAGGTTTTTTGGTGCTGCTTTTTTTAGATGAGAAAAATGGAGGAATTGGTTATGGCATTTCATAAACCGGAACAAATCGCGGCGCTTGTGATTGAATCCGGTGTTCAAAAGGTAAGGCAACCGCTATCCGCAATGCTTATTCTTGGTTTTTTAGGAGGAGCATTCATTTCGTTAGGATTTTTACTTAATATTCGGGTTCTAGGTAATGTACCGGAGCAATGGGGGAGTTTAGTCAATTTTATAGGGGGAGCGGTTTTTCCTATTGGACTTATGCTCGTTGTTTTAGCAGGAGGAGAATTAATTACGGGAAATATGATGTCAATGGCTATGGCCCTTTATGCGTGGAAAATTTCATTGAAGCATGTGTTAAACAATTGGGCTTGGATCACTTTGACTAACTTTGTAGGTGCGCTTTTCGTAGCGTATTGTTTCGGTCATCTTGGTGGGCTAACTGAGGGTGCGTATTTAAATAAAACGATAGCGATAGCTCAAGATAAGTTACATGAATCTTTCGGGAGAACGTTAATTTTAGCAATTGGTTGTAACTGGCTCGTTTGCCTTGCGATTTGGTTAGCTTACGGAACGAACGATTTGATCGGGAAGATTGTTGGAATTTGGATTCCGATTATGGCCTTTGTCGTAATTGGATTTCAGCAAGTGGTAGCGAATATGTTTGTCATTTCGGCAGTTATTTTTGCGGGACACCTTACATGGATGGATCTTGCGAAAAACTTTGTTCCTGTCTTTATCGGAAATGTAATTGGCGGAGCTGGATTTGTTGGATTCGCTTATTTTTCTTGTTATCAGAAACAAAGTGCTACCGAAGAAGATGTATTGAAAAAATAATAGTAATTGAAGCGGATTTTCTAAATGAAAGGAAGGATACCTCATGATAGAACGGTATTCACGACAACAGTTGTTCACTCCTATTGGAAAAGAAGGGCAAGAGAAGATTAGAAATAAGCATGTATTAATAATAGGGGCAGGTGCATTAGGAAGTGCCAGTGCAGAGGCGTTTGTACGTGCAGGTATCGGGAAATTAACGATTATTGATCGTGATTACGTAGAATGGAGTAATTTACAGCGGCAACAACTTTACGCTGAAAGAGATGCGATAGAAAAGTTGCCAAAAGCAATTGCAGCGCAGAATCGTCTCAAACAAATTAATTCAAACGTGCAAATTCAAGCTCTTGTAATGGATGCAAGAGTAGATAATATGGAAGCTTTATTAGATGGTGTTGATGTCATTATTGACGCAACAGATAATTTCGATATTCGTTTTGTGATCAATGACCTATCACAAAAACACAATATTCCTTGGATTTACGGTTCTTGTGTCGGATCGTATGGCATGAGCTATACGATTATTCCAAAGAAAACACCGTGCTTACATTGTGTGCTGAAAAGTGTTCCTGTTACAGGAGCGACATGTGACACAGTTGGAATTATTAGTCCAGCTGTGCAAATTGTCGCAGCCTATCAAGTAGCAGAAGCATTCAAAATTTTAGTAGAAGATTACGCAGCAATTAGAAAAACTTTTTTAATGTTTGATATATGGAGTAATCAACATCATTCTATCAAAGTAGGAAAAATCAAAACAGAAGACTGTCCTTCGTGCGGAACAAATAGAACTTATCCTTATTTATCTTACGAAAACCAAACGAAGACAGCTGTTTTATGTGGAAGAAATACAGTTCAAATTAGACCGGTGCATAATAGTCATTACAACTTTGATGATTTAGAAAAAGTATTAAAAAAACACGGGAAAGTAGAGCGGAATCCGTATTTGCTCTCTTGCCAATTAGAAGAGTATCGCATCGTCATTTTTCATGATGGTCGTGTATTTATTCATGGCATGAATGAAATTCAAAAAGCGAAACAACTATACTATCGGTTATTAGGGTAATAGAGAGGGATTGGTAATGATGGAAAGAAGAGTGCCAATTACAGTTGAAGAGGCTGTTCGTAAATTGTGGTGTAAAAGAACTAGTACCACTGGAATTAGCATACGGACGTACGTTAGCAGATGATTTAATAGCGGATCACGATGTCCCTTCCTTCGATCGCTCGCCATATGATGGATTTGCTATTAGGGCAGAAGATACGAAGTGGGCAAGTCGTGAGAATCCAATTGTATTTGAAGTAATTGGTGAAATTGGAGCAGGTTCTGTATTCGATAAAGAAGTAGAAGCGTTGCAAGCAGTTCGAATTATGACAGGGGCACAAATTCCGAAAGGATGTAACGCGGTTGTCATGCTAGAACTCACTCGTCATCGTCAATATGAGAATATCGGAAAAAGCTATATGGAAGTGAGGCGCTCATTTAAAGAAGGGGACAATATGTCCTTTCAAGGTGAAGATGCATGTAAAGGAACCGTTCTCGCAAAAAGGGGTTGTTACATTAATCCAGGTATTTCTGCTCTTCTTGCTACATTCGGTTATAGCGAAGTGCCAGTAGCGAAAAAGCCTGTAATCGGACTATTAGCGACAGGGAGTGAACTTCTCGATGTAAATGAAGAACTACAACCTGGGAAAATTCGAAATAGTAATACGTATATGATATCGTCTCAAATTCGAAGAGCTGGTGGAAGAGTAAAATACTTCGGGAAGTTTAGCGACGATTTGAATACGTGCTATGAAGCAGTGAAAAGAGCGTTAAGCGAAGTTGATATGCTAATTACAACTGGCGGTGTTTCAGTGGGAGATTACGATTATTTGCCAGTGATATACGAAAAATTAGGTGCATCAGTTCTTTTCAACAAAGTTGCCATGCGGCCGGGAAGCGTCACAACAGTAGCGCAATTAAATGGGAAATTGTTATTCGGATTATCAGGTAATCCATCTGCTTGTTACGTAGGTTTTGAGTTGTTTGTAAAACCTAGCATTCGTACGTATATGTTTAGCGAAACACCATATGTAAAACGAGAAAAAGCAATGCTCGGAGAAGATTTTCTAAAACCTAATCCATTTACAAGATTTGTACGAGCGAAGCTGAAGTATAACGAAGGACGACTAGTCGCTTATCCTTCAGGGTTTGATAAATCTAGTTCCGTTTCTTCATTAGCAGAATCAAACATTTTTATTGTACTACCGGGCGGTACGAGAGGATATGAGAAAGGGATGTTTGTAGACGTTCTTTTATTAGAAGATAACGAAGGTAGTGAATGGCCTTGGACATTCCGAAAAGTGGGGAGAGGTTTTGATGGGACAAGCACAATTTGAAATTGTAGATACTCCGATTGTAGTGGAAGAAGTAACGAATAAAGTAGCAAGACGAGAAGCAGGAGCCATTACAGCTTTTATTGGAACGGTTAGAGAATTAACGAAAGGAAAAAGAACGTTACACCTTGAGTATGAAGCATATAAACCGATGGCGGTAAAAAAGCTTACTGAAATTGGAGAAGAAATTAAGAAACAGTGGCCGGATGCGAAAATAGCAATCACGCACCGAGTAGGCCGACTAGAAATAATGGATATCGCAGTTGTCATTGCAGTATCGTCGCCACATCGTAAAGTGGCATATGAAGCGAATGAATACGCAATTGAACGTATAAAGAGAATCGTCCCAATTTGGAAAAAAGAATTTTGGGAAGATGGAACGGAGTGGATTGGAGATCAACTTGAAAATACTCCCTATCCAGAAGGAAAACCAAAGAAAGAAGAATGAGAGAATGATTACAATTTTACTGTTCGCAAATTTACGAGAAGAAGTCGGCTCAGAGAGATTAGTAATAATAGAAAAACGAGAGATGAATGTTCAGCAATTGAAAAAATGGCTGAAAGATCACTATCAATTACAGACGCTAGATAAAGTTATGGTAGCGATTAATGAAGAATTTGTAACGGACGAAGATATCGTAAAAGCCGGAGATACAGTAGCGTTTATCCCCCCTGTAAGTGGAGGTTAATTCTTTCTATTTGAATATCAAATCTTTCATACGTTAAGGAGGATTATTATGAGTGAGTTTTCGCACTGGAACGAAGAAGGAAGAGCAAAAATGGTTGATATTTCTCAAAAAGGTATTTCAACACGTACAGCTGTTGCGCAAAGTACAATTTCTTTATCAAATGAACTATTTGAAGCAATTCAAAGTGGTGGATTGAAAAAAGGAGACCCGCTCCAAGTAGCACAAGTAGCTGGAATAATCGGTGCTAAAAAAACAGCGGATATTATTCCGATGTGTCACCCGATATTAATCCAAGGAACAGACTTTACGTTCCATTATGAAAAGAAAACTGATGGCTATGAATTAATCATACGAGCGACAGTAACATGCAGCGGTAAAACAGGTGTAGAAATGGAAGCATTAACGGCCGTATCAATCGCCGCCCTTACTTTTTACGATATGTGTAAAGCTGTTGATAAAACGATGGTTATGAAAGAAACATATTTAGTTCAAAAAACGGGCGGGAAAAGCGGAGACTTTTTTCATCCCGCATTAACGGGCAGTAAGACTCCCACCTCCAAATTCGGCTGAAGCAAAGAAGCTAGGTGGGAGATCAACTGCCCGTAAAAGCCCGATTGGTTCAACTAATAATCAGTGGGGGATGGACAAAAACCCCCACTGATTAAAGTTTCACTTTATAACGTGAAATAATTACAATGGAAGGAATGTGTATGATGATTACTCACGAACAAATTATGAACGCGTTAAGCCATGTAGACGATCCAGAGTTACACAAAAGTATTGTGGAATTAAACATGGTCAGAAATATAAAGATAGATGGTACAGAAGTTGGGCTAGAAGTAGTTTTAACGATACAAGGTTGTCCGCTAAAGGCGAAAATTCAACAAGATATTGAAGACTCACTTCGAAACATTGGAGCATCGAAAGTTTCTTTAACATTCGGCTCGATGACACCGGAAGAACGAGCAACATTAACAGCATCGTTAAAAAAAGAGGCTAGAACAGAAACAGGTATGCCTAGTATGCTCCGACCTGATTCAGGGGTGCATTTTATTACTATAACGAGCGGAAAAGGGGGAGTCGGAAAATCAACTGTGACGATTAACCTCGCTACTGCGTTAGCTCGTATGGGGAAAAGGGTTGGGATTTTAGATGCAGATATATACGGATTCAGTATCCCAGCTATGATGGAAACGAATGAAAAGCCAATAATGATTGATCAAACAGCAATTCCCGTCGTTAGTCACGGTGTTAAAATTATGTCGATGGGATTCTTTACAGAAGGTAATAACCCAGTAATGTGGCGCGGACCGATGTTAAACAAATGGATACAAAACTTCCTTGCGAACACGCACTGGGGAGAATTAGACTATCTCCTTCTTGATTTACCACCTGGAACAGGAGACGTTGCAATAGATGTCGCTGCAATGATTCCGCAGGCAAAGGAAATTATCGTTACAACGCCTCACAATGTAGCTTCATTTGTCGCGTCTAGAGTAGGAGTCATGGCAAAACATACGAAACACGATATTTTAGGTATCGTTGAAAATATGGCATATTACGAAGAACAAGATGGCTCAAGAAACTATCTCTTCGGAAAAGGCGGTGGTGAAATGTTAGCAGAACAACTGCAAACAGAAGTAATCGTCCAAATACCGTTTGCGAAGCGTGAAGAAAATAATGGCTCATGTGTATATGATGAAGATTCACTCGTTGGAGAGATGTTTACTTCTTTAGCGGAAGATCTCATTTATAATGGCTAGGTTGATAGAAAAGAGGGATACATAGTACGCATGTATCCCTCTTTTTATTTTTTATGGAGTTATTTCAATAGTTTTAAAGATTATATTAAAGACTGCAATAACTTCGAAACCATTTGCGGAATTTGATTTGCTTGTGAAACCATAGTAAGTGCAACTTCAGTTAATAATTTAAACTTTAAAAAGTCGCTCATCTCTTGCGCCATATCCGCATCTTCAATTCGAGAAGCAGCATCTATTAACGCTGTACTTTGGCTATTTAAATTTTCTATATTAAACTGTAAACGGTTCATCATAGCGCCAAGATCGGCACGATGAAGTGATACATTTTGCAAAGCCTCTTCAATTTTACAAAACACCGTTCTTGCATCTTGTTCTGTTGAAATGTTGATGTCATGTTGTGTAGGGGAAGGGGGAATATGTTTCGTGATATCTACTGTATGACCAATATCATCTAACGTAACAGGACGGTTTTGACCGTCAAATACAGATAATTGCCTCACCAATACAGCCAATTTGTTCAGTTAAAGATTGAAACTCTTTATTCAGTGCATCCCGGTTTGTATTTGAATTTGTACCGTTCGCAGATTGAACAGCTAAATCACGCATCCGCTGCAAAATATTCGTAACAGTTTGAAGGGCATCTTCTGCCATGCGAAGCATCGATATCGCATTCTCATTATTACGAATCGCCACTTGTATACCACTCGCTCCCGCATGCATACGAGTCACAATAGCTACATTCGCTGGAGTATCAGAAGCAGTATTTAACTTCTTACCAGTCGCCATCTTCATGCGCTTCTCATTCTCATACAACGACTGGCTAGCATTCATACTCAAAACATTCGTACCAATACGCATAATAGACACTCCTTATAGATTGATATAGTTAGTGTTCTAAAAGTAATAAACGGCTATGGAAGGATAAGAAGACTTATGCTTATTTTATCTTTTTGTTTTAATACAAGGGATGAGGGTAAAGTAAGCCCTGGCCGCTACTAAATATGGCTAGAGCTTCTATTTAAGCAAAAGAGAAGTCTTTAATCTGTTTATATAGAAAAAATAAACCTCTCCGCAAGCAGAGAGGTTTATTCATGAAACTAATTCAAATGGCTTATTGTAATAATTTAGAAACCATTTGTGGAGTTTGATTTGCTTGAGAAAGCATGCTGATGCCTGCTTCGTTTAAAATCTTGAACTTGGTCATGTTAGACATTTCTTTTGCCATATCAGCATCTTCAATTTGAGAAGCAGAAGATGCCATATTAGTAGCTTGGCTCGTTACGTTGTTTAAGTTATGGTCTAAACGGTTTAATTGAGAACCGAAAGTTGCTCTTGCGTCAGCAATACCTTGAATAGCAGTGTCAAGAGCTGTGATTTCAGCTGCTGCAGTTGTAGCAGTTAAATTCTTAACTGCATCATCTGGATCAGGTCCAACTGCTAACTTATCAGTTGTTATAGACTTTGTTTGGATAGCTGCGATTGTCATTGTATCACTTGAAGCATCAGAAAGTTGAATCGTGATATCTTTCCCACCAGGACCACCTAAAAATGCGTTACCATTGAAATTTGTTTTATCAGCAATATGATTAATTTCTTGTGCTAATGCTTGATACTCTTTGTTCATAGATTTGATATCTTTATCGTTGTTAGTACCGCTTGATGCTTGTGTTGCAAGATCACGCATACGAAGTAAGATGTTTGAAACTGAACCTAATGCAGCGTCACCAGTACGTAAAGCAGACATAGCGTCTTGTGTGTTACGTGCTCCAACGTTTAAGCCGCCTTCTTTCGCACGCATACGAGTAGCGATAGCTAAACCAGCTGCATCGTCAGCGGCACTGTTAATTGATTTACCGCTAGATAAACGGTTCATAGATGTATTCATTTTGTCTTGGTTTTGTCGCATGTACTCTTGTGTACGCATGCTGTTAATGTTTGTGTTAATTCTCATGTTAAGAACCCCCATTAGTTTTTAATTGTTTATAAGAAATCTCTCTTTTTAAATGGCTTATTGTAATAATTTAGAAACCATTTGTGGTGTTTGGTTAGCTTGAGAAAGCATGCTAATACCAGCTTCGTTCAAGATTTTAAACTTTGTCATGTTAGACATTTCTTTTGCCATATCAGCATCTTCAATTTGAGAAGCAGAAGATGCCATATTAGTAGCTTGGCTCGTTACGTTGTTTAAGTTATGGTCTAAACGGTTTAATTGAGAACCGAAAGTTGCTCTAGCGTCAGCAATTTCTTGAATAGCAGTGTCAAGAGCTGTGATTTGAGCTGGTGCAGAAGCTGCATTTAAAGCCTTATCTGTGCCTGTAGCTGTAGGTGTAGCTAAAGTTGCAGTTGTTATAGCTTTTGTATCGATAGCTGTGATTTTCATTGTATCACTTGAAGCATCAGAAAGTTGAATCGTGATATCTTTCCCACCAGGACCACCTAAAAATGCATTACCATTGAAATTTGTTTTGTCAGCAATATGATCAATTTCTTGTGCTAATGCTTGATACTCTTTGTCCATAGATGCGATATCTTTATCGTTGTTTGTACCGCTTGATGCTTGTGTTGCAAGGTCACGCATACGAAGTAAGATGTTTGAAACTGAACCTAATGCAGCGTCACCAGTACGTAAAGCAGACATAGCGTCTTGTGTGTTACGTGCTCCAACGTTTAATCCGCCTTCTTTCGCACGCATACGAGTAGCGATAGCTAAGCCAGCCGCATCGTCAGCTGCACTGTTGATTGATTTACCGCTAGATAAACGGTTCATAGATGTATTCATTTTGTCTTGGTTTTGTCGCATGTACTCTTGTGTACGCATGCTGTTAATGTTTGTATTAATTCTCATGATAAGAACCCCCATTAATTTTTAATTATTTAAAAGAAAACTCTTTATATACTACAGAGAGTATATGTTCAAATGGCTTATTGTAATAATTTAGAAACCATTTGTGGTGTTTGGTTAGCTTGAGAAAGCATGCTAATACCAGCTTCGTTCAAGATTTTGAACTTCGTCATTTCAGACATTTCTTTCGCCATATCAGCATCTTCAATTTGAGAAGCAGAAGCTGCCATATTAGTAGCTTGGCTCGTTACGTTGTTTAAGTTATGGTCTAAACGGTTTAATTGAGAACCGAAAGTTGCTCTAGCGTCAGCAATATTTTGAATAGCATCGTCAAGTTTTGTGATTTCACTTGCTGCATTTGTAGCATCTAATTTCTTTGTTCCATCAGTTGAAGCTGCTAACTTATCAGTTGTTATAGACTTTGTTTGGATAGCTGCGATTGTCATTGTATCACTTGAAGCATCAGAAAGTTGAATCGTGATATCTTTACCCTCATCAGGATTCGTACCTTTATTTAAAAATGCATTACCATTGAAATTTGTTTTGTCAGCAATATGATCAATTTCTTGTGCTAATGCTTGATACTCTTTGTCCATAGATGCGATATCTTTATCGTTGTTTGTACCGCTTGATGCTTGTGTTGCAAGGTCACGCATACGAAGTAAGATATTTGAAACTGAACCTAATGCAGCGTCACCAGTACGTAAAGCAGACATAGCGTCTTGTGTGTTACGTGCTCCAACGTTTAATCCGCCTTCTTTCGCACGCATACGAGTAGCGATAGCTAAGCCAGCCGCATCGTCAGCTGCACTGTTGATTGATTTACCGCTAGATAAACGGTTCATAGATGTATTCATTTTGTCTTGGTTTTGTCGCATGTACTCTTGTGTACGCATGCTGTTAATGTTTGTATTAATTCTCATGATAAGAACCCCCATTTTTTTATATTGATTTTTCTGTTAATTGATAAACGTAAATATGCAAAAAAATCAATTTCGAGATTAATTGTAATCCTTGGTATATATCGTGTCAACGATTAATTGTAATTATTGAATATAAAAAAATGATAATTTTCTATTTGTTCATTTTTTTATTACAATATTATCAAAAGGATTATTGCAAACTTTTAAAAAAAACTCTAATATATAGAATATCTTTGTTTACTGAAAAGGTGATATTATGGTAGTTGGAAATATAGTAAAAGAAGTTCTTGCATATAAAAAAGGACAAATTCAGCAGAAGCTAAGCAGTCCACAAGCATTCGTTAGTAGTCGTTTTCAAGAGAAGTTGCAGAGTGAACCTGCGAAGGAGTCGAAGGTTACTACGCAGCCGGCAAAAGTAGAAGATATGAGTCAGCCGGTACAATCTATGAAAATAGAAACGGTTGTTAATAAACCAGAAGAATCTATTAATAAAGTAGAGGAAGCGAGTAAGCCTGAGGAGACGGAGAAAGCTGAAACGAAGCAAGTAGATGAAGTGCAAGTTGCACAAAAAGAGTTTGAACGACGTTTCCCAGAAACGAAAAATGAGCCTGCTGATATGTGGGAATTAACGAAGAAGTATAATATTCAAAAAATACGTTCTTCCAATGAAGGTAAGTATGAGGATATTATTGATCGTGTAAGTAATACATATGGAATTCCGAAAACGTTAATTCAAAAAATGATTGAAGTGGAGTCTAATTTTAATCCGAAAACGGTGTCACATGCAGGGGCGATGGGGTTAATGCAGCTTATGCCAGCGAATGTGAAAGAGATGGGTATAAAAAATCCATTTTCACCAGCTGAAAGTATTGAGGGCGGTGTGAAAGAGTTAAGTGGTTATTTAAAGAAAAATAACGGTGATCTCGTATTGGCGCTTGCTTCTTATAATGCTGGTCCTGGTAATGTGAGAAAGTACGGAGGCGTACCGCCATTTAAAGAAACGCAAGGATATATTAAAAAAATATTAAATATCGACGTTTCAAAATAAGAAATTTCATATATAGAGAGAACATGAAATTTTTGTGAACATGATATGGGAGTTGGCTAGATTTGAAATTACAAGATGATATTCCGTTAACAATTTATTTTGAAATCGGAAATACGAAAAAGAAAATTGAAGATCTGCTTCATATTACGAAAGGTACATTGTATCGTCTTGAAAATTCAACGAAAAATACGGTGCGTCTTATGCTTGAGAATGAAGAGATTGGAACCGGAAAGATTTTGACGAAGAATGGGAAAATGTATGTCGAAATCGTTGAATTGAAAAGGTAGGGAAGGGGATTATCATGAGTGGCGAAAAATTAAGCCAAGAGCAAATTGATGCCCTGCTGAAGGCGGTAAATGAAGGCGAGGAAATGCCAGCTTTCGCACAAGAAGCAGGGAAGCAAGATAAATTTCAAGAGTATGATTTTAATAGACCGGAGAAGTTCGGTGTTGAGCATTTACGTAGTTTGCAGGCGATTGCGTCTACATTTGGAAAGCAGACGTCACAGACGTTGTCAGCTCGTATGCGTATTCCAATTGAACTCGAGCCTTCAACGGTTGAGCAAGTTCCATTTACGAGTGAGTATGTAGAGAAAATGCCGAAAGATTATTATTTATATTGCGTGATAGATCTAGGTTTACCAGAACTTGGAGAAATTGTTATTGAGATTGATTTAGCGTTCGTTATATATATTCATGAATGCTGGCTTGGCGGAGATAGTAAGCGTAACTTTACGATGCGCAGACCGTTAACGGCGTTTGAGTTTTTAACGCTTGATAATATATTCTTGCTACTTTGTAAAAATTTAGAGCAATCATTTGAAAGCGTTGTTGCGATTGAACCGAAGTTTGTAACGACGGAGACAGATCCGAATGCGCTGAAGATTACAACGCCAAGCGATATTATTTCATTACTGAATGTAAATATGAAAACAGAGTTTTGGAATACGACGGTTCGTATTGGTATTCCGTTCTTATCTGTTGAAGAGATTATGGATAAGTTAACGTCTGAAAATATTGTCGAACATTCTTCAGATAAGCGTAAAAAATATACGTCTGAAGTAGAAGTGAAAGTAAATCAAGTGTACAAACCTGTTCACGTTGCGATTGGTGAGCAAAAGATGACGATTGGTGAGATTGAGAAAATTGAAGAAGGCGATATTATTCCGCTTCATACGAAAGTTTCAGATCAACTACGTGGTTATGTAGATGGGAAACATAAATTTAATTGTTTTATTGGGAAAGATGGAACGCGTAAGGCGCTCCTATTTAAAAGTTTTATAGAGTAGGAGGATCCATATGAAGCATGAAGTATCTCCTGTGTCATTAATGGGATTAGAAGAATTTGCAGGGAAGCGAAATGAAGCGGGTAAAGCGCATATTGATACCGTTTCGGATATTTTGATTGAACTTGGTGTAAAGCTTGGGAAGTCATCGATTCAGCTTGGCGATGTGAAACAATTAAAAGTTGGCGATGTTCTTGAAGTAGAGAAAAATTTAGGACATAAAGTAGATGTATATTTAAGTGATATGAAAGTCGGTATTGGTGAGGCAATAGTAATGGACGAGAAGTTTGGCATTATTATTTCTGAAATTGAAGCTGACAAGAAACACGCGGCGCTTATGAAGGCGCAAAATCAAATGCAGGATAAAGAGTAGAGGAGGAGTCATATGTCGTATATGACGACCTTATTTCAAGTCGTTTTACTGTTTGGTGCGCTCGGCTATGGTGCATATTATATGACGAAAAAGACGCGCAAACAGCAGTTTTTTAAGCAAGGTGAAAACGGCCATATTCAAGTGAAAGACGGTGTTTATTTAAATCATCAAACGAGCGCCTTTTTATTTGAAGTGGACGGGAAGCAAGTGTTTACTGTTATAAGTAATAACGGTGTACAATCTGTGCAATTAACAGGAACAGGAAATCAGTTTCAACAAGCGCTAGAAGACGCGGTGAAGAGTGAAACGAAAAAAGTAGAGGATCCATCATGAGAATAAAGAAACAGTTATCGTTATTTGCCGTTATTTTCGTATTTTCTATTATTTTTTCAATTGTTTTTGTAAATCCAGCGTATGCAGCCCCGAACGGTTTTATTAATTTCGAAAATGGAAAAGAGTTTACGAGTAATTCAAGTGTACAACTATTCGCACTCGTTACCCTTCTATCATTATCTTCTTCTATCGTTCTTTTATTTACGCATTTTACTTATTTTATGATTGTTCTTGGGATTACTCGTCAAGGGCTTGGGGTTATGAATTTACCACCGAACCAAGTGCTTGTTGGACTCGCATTATTTTTATCGCTGTTTACAATGCAGCCAGTGCTTGGTCAATTAAAGAGTGATGTGTGGGACCCGATGACGAAAGAAAAAATAACAGTAAGTCAAGCTGCGGAGACGACAGCTCCGATTATGAAAGATTATATGTCGAAGCATACGTATAAGCATGATTTGAAAATGATGCTGAAAGTGCGTGGAGAAGAGTTGCCGAAAGATTTAAAGGATCTTTCATTGTTTACGCTTGTGCCATCCTTTACGTTAACGCAAATTCAAAAAGGGTTACTTACAGGGATGTTCATTTATTTAGCGTTTGTCTTTATTGATTTAATTATTAGTACACTTTTAATGTACCTTGGGATGATGATGGTACCGCCGATGATTTTAAGTTTACCATTTAAAATACTCGTTTTCGTATATTTAGGTGGATATACAAAAATCGTCGATATTATGTTTAAGACGGTCGCCTGAAGCGTTTGATGCTATGTGATAGGAGTCATATAAATGAATACGTCACCAATTATAGATATTTTCCAAACCTTTTTTTATAAAGGGGTTATGATTTTAATGCCGATTGCCGTTGTAAGTATGATTGTCGTTATTATTATCGCGGTTATTATGGCGATGATGCAAATTCAAGAGCAAACGCTGACGTTTTTACCGAAAATGGCGAGTATTGTGCTCGTTATTATCATTTTAGGTCCGTGGATGTTTCAAGAGTTAACGATGCTTATTTTAGATTTATTTGATAAAATCCCATCGCTATTGCGTTCGTACTAAGATAGGTGAACTGAAATGAATATGGAATTATGGGCGGCGACGTTTTTTGCGTTTTGTCGCATTACTTCATTTTTATATTTTCTACCGTTTTTCTCAGGCCGATCAATTCCGGCGATGGCAAAGGTTACATTTGGACTCGCTCTTTCGATTACAGTGGCAGATCAAGTGGATGTCTCTCACATAAAGACAGTTTGGGATGTAGCAGCTTATGCAGGAACGCAAATTGTAATTGGGTTATCACTTTCAAAAATTGTAGAGATGCTGTGGAACATTCCGAAAATGGCAGGGCATATTTTAGACTTTGATATCGGTTTATCACAGGCGAGTTTATTTGATGTAAATGCAGGGTCACAGTCCACTTTGCTATCAACAATTTTTGATATATTTTTTCTTATTATTTTTATTTCACTGGGCGGCATTAACTATTTCGTTGCCACGATTTTAAAGTCGTTTCAATATACAGAGGCGATTTCAAAATTGTTGACGACTAGTTTTTTAGATAGTCTACTTGCAACGTTATTATTTGCAATTACATCAGCGGTTGAAATTGCTTTGCCACTTATGGGCAGTCTATTCATTATTAATTTCGTCCTTATTTTAATCGCAAAAAATGCACCGCAATTAAACGTTTTTATGAATGCGTACGTAATTAAAATAACGTGTGGTATTTTGTTTATTGCGATGAGTGTACCGATGCTCGGTTATGTGTTTAAAAATATGACAGACGTATTACTGGAAGAGTATACGAAACTATTTAACTTTTTCTTAACGAAGTAGGGGGACACGCATGGCAAAGGATAATAAAACAGAAAAGGCCACCCCGCAGAAGCGTAAAAAATCGCGTGAAGAAGGGAATATCGCCCGGAGTAAAGATTTAAATAATTTATTTTCCATTCTTGTATTAGCAGTTGTCGTTTACTTTTTCGGAGATTGGCTCGGTTATGAGATCGCACATTCCGTAGCGGTACTGTTTGATCAAATTGGAAAAAATACAGATTCGACCGAGTATTTTTATTTAATGGGCATATTACTTCTGAAAGTATCGGCTCCTATATTAATACTTGTATATGCTTTTCATTTGTTCAATTATATGATTCAAGTTGGTTTCTTATTTTCTTCTAAAGTACTTAAGCCGAAAGCATCACGTATTAATCCGAAAAACTATTTTACGAGATTGTTTAGTCGTAAAAGTTTAGTAGATATTTTGAAATCACTGTTTTATATGGGATTAATCGGTTACGTTTCGTACGTTCTCTTTAAAAAGAATTTAGAGAAGATTGTTAGTATGATTGGATTTAACTGGACAGCGTCACTTACTGAAATTATTAGCCAAATTAAATTTATCTTTTTAGCCATTTTAATTATTTTAATCGTTCTTTCTATTATTGATTTCATTTATCAAAAATGGGAGTACGAACAAGATATTAAGATGAAAAAAGAAGAAGTGAAAAGGGAGCATAAAGATAATGAAGGGGACCCACAAGTAAAGGGGAAACGAAAAAACTTTATGCATGCCATCTTGCAAGGGACAATCGCGAAGAAGATGGATGGTGCAACGTTTATTGTGAACAACCCGACGCATATTTCAGTGGTGCTTCGTTACAATAAACAAGTTGATGCGGCGCCTATTGTCGTTGCAAAAGGGGAAGATGAGCTCGCATTATATATACGAACGCTTGCCCGTGAACAAGAAATACCAATGGTAGAGAACCGTCCGCTCGCTCGTTCTTTATATTATCAAGTCGAGGAAGATGAGACGATTCCAGAAGATTTATATGTAGCTGTAATTGAAGTTATGCGCTATTTAATTCAAACGAAAGAACTTGAAGTATAATAGCGCGTTTGGAGGGGATCTCTTTGTTTAAGATGGATTCTGCAAGAACCTATTTTTCTATCTTTTTAGCAGCGTCATTCGTTGTGGCGCTCTTAATTCCACTTCCACCATTTATACTTGATATCGTTATCGTTTTTCTACTAAGTATGTCAGTGCTTATTTATATGCGAGCTACAAGTATTAACGAGTGGGATGAATTAAAGTCATTTCCGACGATGTTGTTATTAATCGGGATTTTCCGTGTATCGATTAACGTTTCGACGACGCGAGCGATTTTAACAGACGGAAATGCGGGTCATGTTATTGAAGAGTTCGGCCAGTTCGTAATTGGCGGGAACTTATTAATTGGTATCGTTATTTTTATAGTATTAATCATATTCCAGTTTATCGTTGCAAACGGTGCGTCTCGTACAGCTGAAGTAGCAGCTCGTTTTACACTTGATTCTTTACCAGGGAAACAAATGTCTATCGATGCTGACTTGAATCAGCGTCTTATTACAGAAAAAGATGCACAGACGAAACGAAAAAAATTAAATATGGAAACAGAGTTTTACGGAGCGATGGATGGTGCCGGAAAGTTCATTAAAGGGGACGTTATTTTCGGGATTGTCATTTTATTCGTAAACATTATTTTCGGTTTAATTGTCGGTATGATGCAGCAAGGAATGAGCTTTGCAGATGCGGCTATTCACTATACACAGTTAACTGTCGGTGACGGAATTGTAAACCAAATCGGTTCGTTAATGCTTGCGATTTCAACAGGTATTATCGTAACGCGTGTATTTGACGGTTCAGCTGATACAGTAACTGAAGGAATCTTTAAAGAGTTATTAGCGCATGAAGTTGTTGTATATGCACTCGGTGGTTTATTTATCGCAATGGGTGTTTTTACACCGCTACCATTTTTACCATTTGCTCTCGTTGGAGGCACGATTATTTTCTTAGGAGTTCGTAATAAAAAGCGAATAAAGAAAGAAAAAGAAGACGAGCTTCAAAAAGAATTAGAAATGATTCAAGGCGATGAAGAGCAACTGCAACAAGTGGAAGATTCATTCGGAGTCTTTACAGATAAATATCCAATTATTGTAGAGCTTGGTTTAGATTTAGCGGCACTTGTAAAGCAGAAGATAAACGGGGAAACAGCTCGTGATAAAGTTGTTCTTATGAGGAAGTCGATTATTACCGACCTCGGTATTAACGTTCCTGGAATTAACTTTAAAGATAATACGAGTTTTAGACCGCGCGGACGTTACATTATTCGTATTAAAGGTGCGAAAGCTGCTGAAGGAGTTTTAAAATCAGGTTATTTACTAGCACTGAAAACACCGAACGTAATGGCTGATTTAGATGCAGAACCAGCGAAAGATCCAATTTTTGGTGAAGATGGATATTGGATTTTGGAGCATATGGTACAAGATGCACAAATGAAGGGCTATCAAGTGTTAGAGCCGCTTAGCATTTTAATTACGCATTTAGATGTTGTCGTTAGACGTAACCTTCATGAGTTAATTCAGCGTCAACATGTGAAAGACTTGATTCACTCGCTTGAAACTGATAATGGCGTTTTATTAGAAGAAATTAAAAAGAAAGAAATCGATTTATCACTTGTTCAAAATGTTATTAAACAACTGCTGAAAGAAGGAATTTCAATCCGTGATTTACCAACGATTATTGAAGGTATTATTGACGGGAAAGAAATTTATCAAAACCATGTTGATGGTGTAACGGCGTTTGTTCGTGAATGTATTTCAAAAGTTATTTGTGAGAGTGCGAAAAATCCGGATGGGAAAATTTATGCGGCACTCTTCGCTGATTCGCTTGAGTTAGATGCAGATGTTGTTAATAATTCATACCAAGGTTATTTATTAAACTGGGATTTAGATTTAGAAACGCGAGTAGTAGAGCAAGTACAGCGCGTTTTCAAACAAGCCCGTTTAATGGGAAGAGAGCCAGTATTATTAACGCGTAGAAAAGATTTCAGGTTTGCGATTGTGAGACTTCTTGAACGTTATCAAATAGAAGCTAAAGTATTATGTATTAGTGAATTAGCACCAGAAATTGTTGTAGATCAAATTGCTTATATTGAATAGTAGGGGGTGAAGTAATGGAAAGTACAGAAAAAAAAGAAGCGTTAATGCGAATAAAAGCAGCTTCGAAAAATGAATTGTATCGAAAGTTATTTGACCAATATGGTACAGATTATTACTACGTTGTCGATGAAAGTGTAAAACGAAACATTCCGTTTTTTTGGAAAAAGAATTATGAAATGTTAGTCGCTTTTCCTGAAGATAAACAGGCTGAAAATAGCGAAGGAACAACTCAATTTCATGAGCAATTAATGGATGTTGTAGGTGAACCTTCAGAAGAAATCGTGAAGGTGAATGGAATTCAATCAGTCTTGCACAATTTAGAAAACGTAACGACTTCTATGTCGTACGCAGCGATGCAAACAGGAAATAGTGAAGAATGGGCAAGAAAAAAAGAGAAACTATTACAACTGTTTGAAAAAGGAATCGTCGTTGTGAAACGTACGGAGGAGACGAAAGTAACGAAAAAACAGCCTGCTGTGAAACAAGCTATTCCTGTAAAGAAAGAAGAAGTAGCTATAAAAAATGAAAAGCAGGAATCTGTACCGTTTATTATTCAAAAAGTAATTCGGATGCTAGAACAAAACGATGTAGAACAATATTTCATTCATGCATATGCTGAAAAATTAAAAGTGAAGTTTGAGAATGCAACGATGATTACAGAAGAAGAAGTCATTGGATACATATTGGAAGATATGAGATCTCATTTCAATACTGAAAACGTATTTGAAAAAGAGGTACAAACAATTGCATTAATCGGTCCAACTGGCGTTGGAAAAACGACGACACTTGCGAAAATGGCGTGGCAGTTTCACGGTAAGAAAAAAACGGTTGGTTTTATTACAACAGACCACTCTCGCATTGGAACAGTACAGCAACTGCAAGATTACGTAAAAACAATTGGAGCAGAAGTAATTGCTGTGCGAGATGAAGCCGCAATGGCAAGGGCGCTTACTTATTTTAAAGAAGAAGCACGTGTCGATTATATATTAATAGATACAGCTGGGAAAAATTATCGTACGTCAGAAACAGTTGAAGAAATGATTGAGACGATGGGACAAGTAGAGCCAGATTATATTTGCTTAACGTTATCAGCTTCTATGAAAAGTAAAGACATGATTGAAATCATTACGAACTTTAAAGATATTCATATTGATGGTATTGTGTTTACGAAATTTGATGAAACAGCGAGTAGTGGTGAATTGTTGAAAATTCCAGCAGTTTCATCGGCTCCAATTGTATTAATGACAGACGGACAAGATGTGAAGCAACATATACATATCGCTACAGCTGAACATTTAGCAAAACAAATGTTACAAACATCGTAAGAAAAGAGGTGAAGAATAAGGCGCTTGCCTTATTCAAACGAGTATGAACGGTCTTTATATAGGTTCTATGGGTATGATGAATTACATGCAGCATATTAATGTTCATTCGAATAACGTTGCAAATGCCCAAACGACAGGATTTAAAGCAGAAAATATGACTTCTAAAGTATTTGATGTACAAGACACATATCGCCGCGGTGACGGTGCGATGACAAATATCGGTTCGGTTGATTACGCTGTAGTACCAGCTGCGACGCATGTGAACTTAGTGCAAGGAAATATACAAATGACAAATAGTGCTACAGATTTCTTTTTAGACGACGGTGCGGCTGGCACATCATCATTTTTCGTTACATCTAAAAATGATGAAACATTTTTAACGAGAGACGGTAGTTTTACATTAAATAGTGATCGTTATTTACAAACAGCATCTGGTGCTTTCGTAATGGGTGAGAATAATGAACGTATTCGTATTCCAGAAGGAGCAAAGGTAGCTGTACAAGCAGACGGTACATTATACGATGAAGTAACACAAAATAATATTGGCCGCTTGCAAACGAAAACAGTAGATGCAGAAACGAATGCTCGCCTTGTGCAACGAGAAAATAAAAGTTTTACACTAGCAGAAGGTAACCTCGCTGATTTACCGAACGGAACAGGAATAGTAAAAAATCATATGCTAGAAAATTCAAATGTGGATATGACGAAAGAGATGGCAGATCTTATGTCGAGTCAAAAAATGATTCAAGCATCGCAACGTATTATGACTTCATTTGATAAAATTTATGAAAAAGAAGCAAATGAAATATTGAGATAAAAGACTCCCGATAGCGGGAGTCTTTTTTTGTTCTTGCTTTTGTTTCAGTTACATCATAAAATGATAATGATTATCAATATCATTATTAAGTTTAAAAATAATGGAATCTGTTATGTTAGCGGCACTTGTTTAACTAGGTGAATTAAAAACTAAGGGGAAGGTGTGTATATATGTCTACAAAAAAACAACTTTGCATTGGGTTATGTTTGATTTCTAGAAAGAAAGAACAAGAGAATAAGTTTGATTCAGGAATCGATGAACAAGTAGAGTTAGCACAACTGGCAGAGAAAGCTAAGTTAGATTTTGTTTTTAAAGCGGATTATTTAGTGGCACATCCAGATTTAATTGCACGTAATAAGGGGAATGTAATTTTAGATCCAACATTACTTTTTACTGCTATCGCTTATGCAACAGAAAAAATTGGAGTCGTTACGACAGCTTCAACATCATTTTATCCACCATACATACTAGCGAGGCAACTACAATCTTTAAATTGGATTAGCAATGGCCGAGTAGGATGGAACATTGTCACATCAATTGACGGTGCTGAAAACTTTGGTGAGGCAGGGATGCCACCATCTGAGGAACGATACGCGAAAGCAGCAGAATGTACAGAGT
Organism: Bacillus sp. NPDC057893; assembly: GCF_042796455.1. Classification (NCBI taxonomy): domain Bacteria; kingdom Bacillati; phylum Bacillota; class Bacilli; order Caryophanales; family Bacillaceae; genus Bacillus; species Bacillus sp. NPDC057893. The sequence continues at coordinate 865,731 of NZ_JBHVNG010000002.1, forward strand.
TAGTAAGAAAACTTTGGAGGAGCCATCCTTTTGAAGTTTTAAAAGAAGACAACGCAGATGTAATTAGAGAGATGGTACAGCCAATTGAGCATAGTGGTGAACACTTTGAGGTGAAAGGTCCACTTAATGTTCCGCAACATATTTCTGGGGAAATGCCTTTATTTCAAGCGGGTGCTTCAGAGTCAGGCCGGAATTTCGCTGCTTCTGTTGCGGATGCAATTTTCGCCGCGATGCCAGATGTAGAGTCAGGTATTGAACTTCGTCAAGATTTAAGAAGAAGAGCAGAAAAGCATGGCCGAAAGCAAGAGGATATACGTGTATTGCCTGGTTTATATTTCTTTATTGGTGATTCATATGAAGAAGCACTAGAAATGCACAGGCAAGCTCATCAACATCTTACAAAAGAGAAGAGGTACGCTTTACTTGAAATGGTTCTCGGGTTAGACGTTAGAGGGCTTCCATTAGAAAGTAAGGTTACTGAACATATGCTACCAAGTAGAAATCAAACTGTACGTAGTAAAACACATGCCGAATTATTACGGAATTTCATCATAAAAAATGAACCAACTGTTGAGCAAATACTAGAACGACCAGAAGTTGTTGGTTCTGCTCATTGGGTAGCGGTTGGTACACCACAAGACGTTTGTAAGCAAATTATGGATAGGTTTGAAGCCGGAGCATTAGATGGATTTATTGCAATTCCAGGGGGGCCTCCAAAATCATTGGATTTGTTCTTTAGTGAAGTCATTCCTTTATTCGTGAGAGCAGGTGTGTTTAGGGAAGAGTATACAGGTTCAACCTTACGTGAGCATCTGGAGGGGAACATATCAAATACTTTGCAGTTAAAATAAGTGGAATAGTATGTACAAAAAGCCTTTCACAAGAAGGCTTTTTATTTCGTTTTAAAATTTCAGAATTATCAATTGACTTTATAAGTCTTCTTTTTTATATTGGTAGGTATAGTAATAACTACTAATATAAAATGCATCGTTTTGAAATGAGAGTTATTTAGATTGTGAGGGATTACCGATGGATGAAATTATAAAAGAATTACAAAAGTTAGGTTTTTCTCAATATGAATGTAAAGCGTATATTGGTTTATTAAAACATTATCCAGTAACAGGTTATGAAGTTAGTAAACAAACAGGTGTACCCCGTTCAATGATTTATGAAGTACTTGGCAAGTTGATGGATAAAGGTGCAGTACATTTAGTTCCTTCTGAACCAGTGAAATATGTACCAGTACCAGCTACTGAATTAATGGATCGAATGCGAAAAGACTTTGAAAAATCATTTGAATTTTTAGACCGAAAATTAAATTGTTTAGAGCAGGAGCGACAAATTGATGTAATTTCGCATATTCGCTCAAATGATCGTGTTTTGAAAGAAATATGCAATATAATTAGTAGAGCAAAGGAAGAGTTATGGATTTCTGTATGGGAAGATCAAGTGCATGAGATTGAACCGCTTATTCATAAAAAGGAAGCGGAAGGAGTACATATATTTTCAATCTTATTTGGTGCCCCAGAAACAAAAATAGGAGCGACATTTCATCATAATTATATGACGCCTCACGTTGTTGAAAAGAGAATGGGTGGTCATTTAACTGTTATCGCACGTGATGGGGAAGAAGTGTTAATTGCCAACTTCTCAAATGATAGCACTTCATGGGCGGTTACAACGTACGATCCAGCTTTAGTTCTCGTTGCTACGGAGTATGTGCGGCATGACATTATGGTGGAAGAGATTACGAAGGAATTTGGAGCTGATAAGTTAGATACGTTATGGCGAGAGAATATAGATTTAGTTCACGTCGTAACAGGAAAACGTAGTATGGAAGAAATGGAGGGAGAGAAAGGTGAATAAAGCTCAGGCACATATGACATTGCAGAGCGAGGATACATTTCAACAAGGTGTAAAGGATTGTTTACCAACTGTATTTGGATATTTGAGCATTGGTATAGCGGCTGGTGTAATTGCGAAAACAGCTGGTTTCTCCATCATTGAAATTGCTTTTATGTCCACTTTAATTTATGCAGGTTCTGCCCAATTTATATTAGCTGGTATGTATGCAGCTGGTGCTCCTGCTTCCGCAATTATTTTTACCGTGTTCTTTGTTAATTTACGCCACTTATTAATGAGTGCGGCACTCGCACCTTACTTCACAAAGATTCCTCTATTTAAAAACTTAATAATTGGTTCGCAAATTACAGATGAAACTTTCGGTGTTGCAGTGCAACAAGCAGCGCAAAAAGGCTATTTAGGCGAGAAATGGATGATGGGGCTTAATGTAACAGCATATTTAAATTGGATTATCGCTACGATTATCGGCGGGCTTTTTGGTGAATGGATACCAGATCCACATACGTACGGGATGGATTATGCATTACCAGCAATGTTTATCGGACTATTTGTTCTTCAGCTTATAAGTAGCAAACCGAAACTAGCAATTCATCTTACTGTTGCAATTGTAGCTATTATTATTGCATATGTTTCACACTTATTTATGCCAGATAGTATAGCAGTTATCATTGCAACCTTATTAGCTGCGACGATTGGAGTGGTGATTGAAAAATGGAAATGAGATTAGACGTATTATTACTTTTACTAGCAGCAGGAGCTGTCACACTCGTGCCACGTATTTTACCTCTACTCGTATTTAGCAAACTACAAATTCCAGACTGGGGTTTAAAATGGTTAAATTACATACCAATTGCGATATTAGCAGCACTTTTAGCTCAAGTACTATTTATGCACGAGACGGTGCAGTGGGATTACCTTATCGCAGCAATTCCAACATTTCTTGTTGCAATATATACTCGTAGTTTATTAGGAACAGTATTAACAGGAGTCATTGTAATTATTTTGTTACGTTTATTTTTCTAAAAAGGATTCAGCTCATATAATAGCGAAAGGTGTAATAACATGAAATATATAGGGGTGGTGTTATGATACTTTTAACGATAGGAGCAATTTTATTAACGTTATTTATTTTCTTTATTATCGGCTTCATTACGTTTATGATGTTTGTGGATAAGGCGACACCTCAAATTTATTACACACCTTGTGAATCAGTGACAGTGAAATCTAAAGGTAAAAATAGAAGGAAGAAAAGTTGATGTTTGGCTTTTCTTCCTTCTATTTTACATTCCCGAAAGAAATAACAACAATAATCCAAATAGAAAACTAATAGAAGAAAGGAAACCGATAGATATGGAAAAAATACGATTGTTCTTCCATTCGCGCCAGAAAACGATACATCCTAAAATACAGAGGAAAAACCAAATAGGTAGAAATATAAATCGACTAACCTTCTCAGGTAGCAATGAATAAAAATTTGTTAAATATAATATCCAATTCGCAAAAAATAGAGCACATACGATGAATGATTGTAAGTATGGTCGGTTTAGAAAAATTCCTTTTTTAACCGTCATAAAAATGAGAGCTAATGCTGAAAGAAAGGAAATTATTATGAAAATGAGTAATAGTAATGTTAGTGACATATGAAGCTCCTTTATAAGATTGTCTTCATAAGAAACGAATCTATTATTTTGTATGCTTGCTTTGTAGATTCCTTGTTATATTTTTCAGTGTATGGATTTAAAAATCCATGTTCACCTTGTAGTTGTTTTATTTCTAATAAAGGATTATCTTGTTGCTGTAATGTTTTCATTAAGGAGCATACTGAAAAATTAGTTTCTTTTTCAGGGAAAATAAGTAATGTAGCACACGAAGGTTTCACGTGAACATAGTCGCGTATACGAGAACCGTAACACCCAATGATAAAATCTATTTTTGAATTGGTACTACAGAGCCAAGCGATTGTTGCCCCAACGCTAAAACCGAGAAGTCCTATATGTGTGTAACTATTGGAAAGGGTAGTAATGAGGTCCTCAATTTGCTCTTTTCCATCATCAAATCCAATGTGATTCATAAAATGTTGATATGCTTTTTCTTCATTACTATAATGAAATGCCTGTTGTAATTGTAGAAGATTAGGACAGAATACATCTATATGAGATGAAGTGAAGCGGTCTATAACATGATGCATATGATCGTTCACACCGTATATTTCATGAACAGAAACGAGAGCTAATTTTTTCTTCATAGTTACAATGTACCTCTATGAAACTTATATTCTTTCTCAACAAGGCAGATGCGCAGGTGGAAGTTTTCATACCATTGCTCACGGCCTCTTTTTTTCGCTTCTTTATGTAAGGCGTTCCTTTTCCAATTTTCAATTGCTTCAAGTGACTCCCAATAAGAAATTGTAATTCCGAGTCCCGAATTATCACGTGCACCTTCGACACCTAAAAATCCAGGTTGCTGTTTCGCAAGGTCTTCCATTTTTTCAGCAACGGCATTATAGTTTGTTGTATCATTCGATAGATTAGAAGTGAATATAACTGCATAATAAGGATTAATTTTTTGTGGATTCTTTTCCATACAATTTCCCCCTTGAATAGTAGTTCATAGTTTGTATTTTAGCATGTAATAAAAAGAAAAAAAGCATGCGGCTTTTTTTCTTCCTCTAATTGATGCATAAAGAAATATTGTTCAGGGATTAACATAATAAAATACTTACGGTGCTTGAACAAACACAACATTATTTTTAGAAAAATAGCCAACTGTTCGCTAAATAAAATAAATGACATTACTAAAGAAAAAGAAATGATTACAAAACCTTTCTTTTTAGAAGATTGGATGATCGTTTTTCTTATTGTTATTATTTGTATCGTTCTTCTAATGATCTATTTGAAAAAACGAAAATAGTATGTATTGAGTGTGTGAGAAGAGGATTTATAAGTTTATTATTGTTCTTCGTAGGGCTTGCATTAGTTATATACATAATTGTATAAACAATTATGTATATAAAACAAGAGTAATACGGTTTCCAGTAAAAAGGTTTCAATTCATCTGGGAACTCTTTTCGTATATAGCGGGAAGTGACGGTTTTAAAATTATTCACAACAGTAGCTAAGTGAATTTGTGGCGGAATATCAAAGAGATATGTATGTAATCCTCTTCACCGTTCATTTCAATCATTATATAATTCCACTTTGTAAATAGGTTGTGGGCAATTTCCACGAGCCTATTTTTTATGTTTTCATTAATACAAGATGCATATATTTTACAACTAAATTAATATAGGTTACATTTTTAACATACTCAAATACGAAAAGGAAGGAGGGTTTGTTGGATGTGCGCGACAAAATCTAAAACGTTAAAACATAAAATAACAAATCAAACAAACATATTTGAACTAACGATTCAAATTTTTAATGAAGCCCTTTCGTATTTTATGAATGTGATTGATAAAGAATTTTTAAGTTTGGACGATTGGAATACAAAAGGAATCGTACCGGCCGTTGAAAGGTTGCGCATACGACGAAAACAAACCCACTTCCTAAATATAAAGAGTTCAACCAACAGTTTTACAAGTTCCCTAGTTATTTCAGGCGCGCGGCTATTGCTTCCGCCTTCGGAAAAGTGAAAAGTTATCGTTCCTTACTCCGAAACTGGATAGAAGAAAAAGAACAAGCGAAACAAGAGGGGAAACGTTTTTCAAAACGGCCACCTTTTTTTCAACTTGAACACAATGAATTTCCTGTTTTCTACCGCGGTAATATGTTTAAAAAAAGAAGTAACCATGAGGCGAAATTAAAGTTATTTATAAAAAAAGATTGGGTTTGGGTAGATATTACATATAAACCAATGGATTTAGAAAAGAGAGGCGTTTCAGGTTGGAAAGAATGCAACCCAAAGCTGATAAAAAGTGGGAAGAAATACTACCTAGCTATCTCCTATGAGAAGAAAATTCCGTTAAATAAAATAAACATAAAAGACCAAACGATTATTTCTGTGGACCTTGGAATGACCAATTCTGCGGTATGTTCTGCCATTCGTCCAGATGGAACTGTCATTGGACGTACATTTATTAACCAGCCAATAGAAAAAGACCGGATGGATCGAATGAGTAAGAACGTAAAAATCGCACAAAATAAATATGGGTACATTTCCGCTCCTAACCTTTGGAGAAAGATAAATGGTCTACAAAAGCACATCGTAATAGATACAGCTCGTCGCATCGTAAACTTTGCGGAACAGCACCGTGCTGATGTGATCGTATTTGAATTTTTAGGGGAAATGAAATTTCCACCTAACACTTACGGAGCCAAACGACTCAAACAAAAATTACATCGTTGGTGCAAAAATGGCATTCAAAATAAAGTACAACAAATGGCGCACTACCGAGGAATTCGTATTCGCCGAGTAAATGCTGCAAATACTAGTAAACTAGCCTATGATGGCTCAGGTGAGGTTGTACGTAATCATAAAAAAGACCTCGCAACATTCCAAAATGGCAAGGTCTACCATGCTGATTTAAATGCAGCTTACAATATAGGTGCACGTTATTTCTTACGTGAGCATCTTAAAGCTTTTTCTGAAAAGAAAAAGTTGAAACTCGAGGCAAAAGTACCTCAAGTTTTAGCCAGAACACAGCAATCCTTATCTACATTCATTAGTTTTCTTCAGGCGGTCGCACTAGTGGTGTGAAAATGCTTGAGTTAACCGTATTTATGATGAAGGATGCTCCATCAAAATCTATGATTTAGGTGGAGAGGTTCACGTGGCGTTGCTTATATTTCCTCTAAGCTATTAACTGGAACTGTTAATTCGCGTCTTGGATTTGTTACTTCATATATGCGGGCGGTTTCGTTGTTTTCGTCAACGTGTTGAATCATAACAGGCATGCCTTGAAAACTGACATTGGCTTCTTCTGATGACTCTGAAAGCTCTTTTGCGCGTTGTATATTCATTTATATTCCTCCCATTATTATTATCTTTGCTAAAAAGGAGGAATAATATACCATTTCGAGACATTCTTAAAGTTTTTGTATTATTTGTAATGTTTCTTTAATAAAAGAAGAAAAGATGGAATCCGGATAAGGTTGTATCTTTTGAGCTGCTTCTGTTGCTTCTTCAAGAGCTCTTTGCTTATCGTTAAGTTTTACATAACAAAGGGCACGATATGCACCTGCCGTTGTAAGCCATGCTTGATCAAGTGGATGCATCATATAATCTGGTATTTTAGCATGTTGAAAAGCTTTCAGAGCTTCCTCGTATTTTTTTAATCCGTACAAAGCTTTTCCGGTTTCGAGGTAATACAATCCATCCTCTTGGAAAATCGGTTCGTCTTTTAGTTTTTCTCGAAATTGTTCTACATGTTCTAATGCAATTGTATATTCTTTAGTAATCGTGTTGTAGTAATACGCTTTTAATATATCTACGATCGCAACGGATAAAGTGTCTTCAGTAAAAATGGCGAATTGCTCAGATTTCTTAATGTAATGTAAATACTGTTCTTTATCAGCCGTCATGACTTTTTGATAAGATAATATGCGATAAAATTCATCTGTTTTATAATACACTTGATGTTTTTTTGAAAATGCTAATGCTTCTAATATGATTTTTTCACATTCCTCATATTTGCCACATGCGAGTAAAATAATGGCTTCTTTTAAGCACAATCTGATATGTATAATAAGATCCATTTCTAAATGGTTCGCTTCATAATCATCTCGAATACGAGCAATAAGTTGCAAACATTCCTCATACTTTTTACGTGAGAATAACGTATAAGAGAATGTTAATTTTGTTTCAGTACTGTCTCTGTATAAAGTATATTTTTCAAAAATAGAAGTTGCTTTTTCAACGAAAGATTCAATGTTGCAATCTTTCATTATAGCTGCTCCAGTAATAAATTGTTTATATAATCGGGCAGTATTTAAAGTGAGAGGGAGTTCCTTTTGAACGATAGGAAGTAAAGTTTCATACACCTTATCACATTTATTAGCTTTTATAAGTTGCTCCATTTTTTGAATAAGTTCTACGATTTCTGCATCATCTTCTTCTAGTAAAAAACTCGTTTCACATCCAAGTTTATTAGCGATATATTGTAATGTTTTCATAGAAGGTGTAGCTTTTCCATTTTCAATTTGACTAAGCATACTTTTTGTCAGTTCCGAACCTGCTAGCTCGGTTTGCGTAAGCTTTTTTTCTTTTCGTAACGCCTTAATTTTTTCGCCGAGAGTTGCCATAACATTGCTCCTTTATAATTAAAAAGTTAAATATAATTTAACTTTTTGTTGTGAAAATTGGAAAGTTGATTATATAATAAGTTTAACACAATTTAACTTTTAAGGGGAGAGTGTCATAATGGAAGATGTAAGTATAGGTCAAAATGATTGGAAAATGAAGATTGCAACGAGAAATATTATTTTAATGATGATTGGAAAGATGACGTCTTTGTTAGGGGCGGGTATTTATACGTTTGCAATGGGGTTATACGTATTAAAGACAACGGGCTCAGGAATGGGATTTGCGATTACGCTTATTTGCGGATCAATACCAAGAATGATTTGTGGACCGATTGCAGGTGCTGTAGCTGACCGCGTCAATCGAAAATGGCTTGTCATTGGCACTGATTTATTAAGTAGCTTAACGATGCTTATTATGTTTATTCTTACAATAATGCTTGGACCATCACTCCTTTTTATTTATGTATCAGCAGCATTATTATCAATTTGCGCAAGTTTTTATTCTGTTGCGTTTACTTCATCTATTCCTAATTTAGTTGATGAAGGGCGTATTCAAAAAGCGAGTGCTTTGAACCAGACGGCAGCTTCTTTATCAAATATTTTAGCGCCGATTATTGGCGGAGTTGTATTTGGTTTCTTTTCAATTAAGTCGTTCTTTCTGTTAAATAGCATTACATTCTTTTTAGCAGTTATTGTGCAATTATTTATCGTATTTGATTTATATAAAAAAGAAGTGGCTGAGAGTAAAGACCATTTCTTGACGAGTATAAAAGAAGGTTTTTCATATATAAAACGACAGCATGAAATATATGGTTTAATGAAAATTGCGCTATGGGTAAACTTTTTTGCGTGTGGGCTAACCGTTGCACTTCCATACATTATCGTCCAAACATTGCATTTATCTTCAAAGCAACTCGGTACTGTAGAGGGAATGCTAGCAGTCGGGATGCTAATTGGTGCGATTGCTTTATCAGTGCGTAAAGAAGTGAATAATCCGTTTCGTTCTATTTATATTGGGCTGTTTTTATTTGCGGGTTTGAGTTTATGTACAGTCTTCCCGTTGTTAGTTACCATTCCGAAAGTAGCAAGTTTTATTTACTATATGGTTTTTATGATGTTAACTGGTATGTCAATGATGATCGTAAATATCCCGATGCAAGTACATATGCAAAAGACGACAGATCCAAGCTATTTAGGGCGTGTATTCGGCCTACTTGAAACTATTGCTACTGCAATCGCGCCGCTCGGTATGATTGTATATGGATTATTATTAGATATGTTGCCAACTAGCATTGTTATGATGACATTAGGTGGAGGATTATTGTTAGTTGTATTAGTTGGAGTAAAGCAGCATATGGCGAAAAAACAAGTGGATGTATCGGCTTAAAAGAAAATTTTAACAATATAAAAATGACCAAATTAGTATTTTAGTTTTTGAAACTCCTTTTCATGTATGTTACAGTAAAGTGAGCAGGCAAAGAAAAGGAGAAAACATCATGAAAAAATTAAGTTTTGTTATGCTTTTTCTGTTAGTCGTAATGACTGGATGTAGTAATTATGACACGTATATTGAAACAGGTATGCAATCATTGAAAAATGAAAAATATAGTGATGCAATTATGTGGTTTGAAAAAGCGGAAAAAGAAAAATCAGGAAATGAAGCGAAGGCGTATAAAGAAGTCGCTCAGTTACTAGATCACGGTGCAACAGCATTAAAAGATGGTAAGTATTTAGAAACGAAAGACGATGCGAATGAAGTGTTGCAAAAGAAAAAAGATGATGCACTTGAAAAGGCTGTGAAATCAAATGCAGAAAATATGCTTCAAAAAGCAAAAGACGTTGAAGAAAAAGTAAATGAAAGAGTAGCGAAACGAAAAAAAGTAAATGAAGAAGGAATCGATAAACTAATTAAAGCTGTCGATAGTATAGATGAAGTAAAAGAAAAAGAGAAAAAAGTGTCAGAAGCATTAGATAAGGCTGAAGAGGCACAAGTGAAAATTGAGGAAAAGAAAAATAAATAGAGATATAGTTAAAAAGGCTGTCGTGTATAACGACAGCCTTTTAACTTTTTGCTGCAAAAGAAGTGATACTTTGTAGTAAAAAAGAAATTATTTTTGAATTCCACCTGTCCTCATGATGAATGGTATAAATATTACGCTGAAATTCAAATCCTGGGATCGGTATACAGCATAGCTCATTTCGCTCTACTTCTTGTTCAATAGCAAGTTTAGAAATAAAGGCAACCCCATTACCATATTTTAAAATTTGTTTCATCGTTTCTAATGAATCAAGTTCAATTTCAGATTGGAAAGTAATGTTATGTGATAACATCCATTGTGTAAGTAAATCTCTCGTTGTAGATGGATTACGATGCAATAATATACGTTCTTTTTCGATATCTTGTAAGGATACACTTTCTTTTTTTGAAAAATGATGTTCTTTGGAAAAAGCAAGAACAAGTGTATCAGGTATTATTTTTGTTTGTTTTAAAAGTGGTTCATCAAACGGCGCCGCAGAAATTACCCCGAGATCAATTTCATGATTTTGTAGCATCGTCCGAATTTCAGGCGCAGTTTTTACCATGAGTGTTATTTTTATATTTGGAAATTCGCACTGAAATTGGTGAACAACTTCTGGTAAAAGGTAAGTTGCTGGTACATAACTAGCGCCAATTGTTATAGCTCCTTTATTAAAATCTTTAAATTCTTGTGTCACCCGTCTAGCTTCTTTCATAAGTGCATCTATTTTGCAAGCATAATGATGCAACGCCTCGCCAGCCTCTGTTAAGAAATATCTTCCGGAACGTAATTCAAATAAAGACACACCGAGTTCCTCTTCTAAGCTTTTTATATGAAATGTAATAGTAGGTTGTTTAACACCAAGTTTTTCTGCAACAATCGTAAGCTTTTTGTATTTCTTAATAAGCACTACAATTTCTAATTTTAAGAGATTCATTATGAGTTACCCGCCTTTTTTATTTTAACTATAGAAAAAATCTATAGAAATAAATAGTTTATTAGAAGTTTTTTAATTTAATCTTTACAGTACATTAACATTCAGTATAAATCTTCCATATAGAATGAAAGCAGGTTAAGAATGAGGGGAGAGAGGTGAAACGATGGATATTAAAATTCATGGATTAGAAAAGACATTTGGAGAAATGCAGGCGTTAAAACCGTTACAAATTGTAATGGAAAAAGGAGAGTTTACCACACTTTTAGGACCTTCGGGATGCGGGAAAACGACTTTGCTTAGAATGATTGCAGGACTTGAAGAACCGGATAAAGGAGAAATATATTTTGGAGATAAGTGTATGTATTCGTCTACAAAAAAGGTAAAAACATCTCCTCATGAACGGAATATCGGTATGGTATTTCAGGATTTTGCTTTATGGCCGCATATGACTGTTTTTGAAAATGTTGCATTTGGTTTAAGGGCTACAAAGCAAACGAATCATTTACGCGAAAAGGTAGAAGATGCGATAAAGCGAGTTCGCTTGCAAGGTATGGAGAAAAGATATCCACACGAACTTTCTGGCGGACAGCAGCAACGTGTCGCATTTGCTAGAGCAATCGTAACAAAGCCTCATTTTATTTTGTTTGATGAACCGTTAAGTGCACTCGATGCAATTTTACGAGAAGAAATGCGCTTAGAGCTTATGGATATCGTTCATTCCATTGGTTTAACGGCATTGTATGTAACACACGATCAAACAGAAGCTATGTCAATGTCAGACCAAATTATTGTAATGAAACAAGGGGAAGTATTACAAAAAGGAACGCCAGAAAATATTTATGTGAAACCGTCTCATGAATTTGTTGCAAAGTTTGTTGGTAAAGCAAATTGGCTTGTAGAGAATAAACAAATGATTCGCCCAGAGCACGTGAGCTGGACAAAAAATGACGCGTGCGACATGTATACAGGTGAAATTCAGCACGTTACATATGTAGGAGAACGTTATGAAGTGAAAGTAAATATGGGGACACTCGGTGTATGGACAGCTTATAACAATAGTAAGCTAAGCATCGGTAAACCGGTATCGTTATATGTACCAAAAAAATGTATTCATCATATAGGGGGAGAATCGTATGAAGAAATTCAGTTCGCTTAAGTCTTTATTTGTATGTACTTTACTATTTTCTGCTGTAGTAACAGGTTGTAGCTCAAAGACAGGTAATGTAGATGCAAAAAATAAAAATTCTAATGAAAAGAAAATTGTTGTATATAGTGCAGGACCAAAAGGATTAGCAGAAAAAATTCAAAAGGACTTTGAAAAGAAAACCGGTATAAAAGTGGAAATGTTTCAAGGAACAACAGGTAAGATTTTAGCGAGAATGGAAGCTGAAAAGAAAAATCCAGTCGTTGACGTTGTCGTGCTCGCTTCTTTACCAGCTATGGAAGGATTAAAGAAAGATGGTCAAACGTTAGCTTATAAAGAAGCGAAACAAGCTGATAAGCTTCGTTCTGAATGGTCGGATGATAAAGGACATTATTTTGGATATAGTGCTTCAGCATTAGGAATTGTGTACAACACAAAAAATGTGAAGACAGCGCCTGAAGACTGGAGCGATATAACAAAAGGAGAATGGAAAGGGAAAGTGAATCTTCCAGATCCAGCGCTTTCAGGTTCGGCTTTAGACTTTGTAACAGGATACGTGAAAAAGAATGGACAAGATGGATGGAAGTTATTTGAACAGCTTAAGAAAAATGAAGTTACAGTAGCAGGGGCAAACCAAGAAGCGTTAGATCCAGTTGTAACAGGTGCGAAAGATATGGTAATTGCTGGTGTTGATTATATGACGTACAGTGCAAAAGCAAAGGGTGAACCAGTTGATATCGTATATCCAAAAAGCGGAACAGTCATTAGTCCACGGGCAGCAGGCATTATGAAGGATAGTAAAAATGTAGAAGGTGCAAAAGAGTTTATTGATTATTTATTATCAGATGATGTGCAAAAACAAATTTCTAAAGCGTATTTATTGCCTGGTAGAAAAGATATAAAAGCTGAAAATAGACCAAATGTAGAAGAGATCCCAGTATTAAATATTGATTGGAAAACAGTTGAGAAAGAACAAGATGAAATAGGAAAACAATTTAAGAAAGTATTTCAATAAGATGGTGATTACATGGTAAATCGATTCGTATCAGTAAGACAAGTTGGAATGACAGTAGCATTGTTACTTGTGGTGATGTTAATCGTCATTCCGCTTTTTCTCATTTTATTTTCTAGTGTATATGAAAATAGCAGTTGGAATTTTTTAAAGCCTTTTGAAGTCATGCAGAGTGGTGGATTAGCTGGGATTTTTCTGAATTCAATATTGCTAGGTGTACTCGTTGTACTAGGAGCTACAATATTAGCATTTCCATTAGCGTTCATTATGAGCAAAACAGATGTTGGAAAGCATAGTAAATTGGACATTGTTTTTATGATTCCATTTATGACGCCGCCGTATATTGGATCGATGGGCTGGATTTTGTTCATGCAACCTAACGGCTATTTTGAACAATTTTTTCCGATGCTAAAGACGATTTCATCTTCGTTTTTTAGTTTAGGAGGTATGGTTCTAATTATGAGTCTGCATTTATTCCCATTCCTTTATTTCATGTTAAAGAACACGTTACTTCAGATTGGGAGTAGTAAAGAAGAAGCTGCAGCAGTTCATGGTGGTGGATTCTTCTATCGTTTAAGAAAGATAATATTACCGTTATTATTATCAAGTTATGTAATGGGTGCTTTACTTATTTTCGTAAAGACGATTGCAGAATTTGGAACACCAGCTACATTTGGACGTAGAATTGGTTTCCATGTGTTAACATCTGAGATTCATAAATTTATTTCGAGTTGGCCGATTGATTTTAGTAGTGCAACAGCATTATCTTCTTTATTACTTAGTGCGTGTATGCTCATTTGGTATATGCAAAATGTATTGAATCGAAAGTACTCATATGCAATGGTTAGTGGAAAAGGTGTGAAATCTAAAAGGTATACTTTGTCTACATTTACACGTTTTATAGCATGGGTTTATGTAATTACTTTACTAATAGTAGCAATTGGAATCCCATACTTTTCTATACTTATTGCTTCTTTGTCAAAATTAAGAGGCGGTGGCTTACATTTAAATAACTTTACAACAAGCCATTATGAAGCATTGTTTACAATAGGTTCTCCAGGATTAGAAGCTTTATGGAACAGTTTTATTTTTTCACTCGTAACAGCGATTGTTGCTGTAATTGTTGGGGTCTTTTTGGCACTTATGATTCGGAAGGGGAAAAAGTCCTCTGAAAAATGGCTTGATATGTGTGGTATGTTACCGAATATGGTACCAGGAATAGTGATGGTTGTAGGGCTTATTTTATTTTGGAATTCACCATATATGCCTATATCAATTTACAATACGCCTGTCATGGTTATAGTAACGTATGTTGTTCTTTTTTTACCTTATACGGTGCAGTATGTAAAAGCATCGCTCGGACAAATTGATGATTCTCTTGTACAGGCAGGGAGTGTTTTTTCTGGAAATTATATTTATATTTTTAGAAAAATAATATTGCCTCTTATTATCCCAGGCATTCTTGCTGGATGGGCGATGACATTTACGATTTCGATAAGAGAGTTAGTAGCATCGCTTCTCGTACTACCTCCATCAGTAGAAACATCAGCAACGTTTATTTTTGCTCAATTTGAACAAGGGGAAGTATCTATAGGAATGGCGATGGCCGTTGTTTCTGTTGGGCTTACAACAATGTGCTTATTACTTCTGCAACATATGGAGCAAAAACGAAAAGGGGTAGCATGATGAGGATGGAAGTATGGGGAGGAGCGGGAGAATACGGTCGTTCCTGCTATTTTGTAAAAAATAAAGAGATGAGAATAGTATTTGATTGTGGTATTAATCGATCCTATGAGGAGAGTTATCCAAAAATAGAAAGAGAAATAGTTACATTTTTGGATGCGGTATTTTTATCACATATTCATGAAGATCATACGATGGGATTACCTTTATTGACGAAGTATGGATATAAGAAAAAAATTTGGACGACTCGTTATACGAAGGAGCAACTGCCAGCTTATTTTGAAAAATGGAGAAACTACAATCTTTCAAAAGGGTGGGATTTACCTTATAACGACCAAAATATTAAAGATTTAAATTATGTATGTATTGATGAGATTAGTAATCCAAATGAATGGATACAGATTACACCGACGTTGCGGTTTCAATGGGGGTATAGTGGGCATGTATTAGGAGCTGTTTGGTTTTTAGTGGATATGTGTAATACATACGTATTTTATTCTGGTGATTATTCAGCAGAATCTAATATACTACGAGCTAATTTACCTGAAAATTTGCGAAGCGATATAAAAATTGCAATTGTAGATGCCGCTTACCACACTGATGATGTTTCGCAAAATGAAAGATTAGACGATCTATGTACAGAAATTGAACGAGTTATGCAAAATAAAGGAATAGCATTACTACCGCTGCCGCAACTTGGTAGGGCGCAAGATATAGTATTGTATTTATATGAACGATATAAAGAATTTCCGCTTATAGTAGATAAAGAAATTTTGGCTGGATTTGAAGAGATGTTCATATATAAAGATTGGCTAAAAAATAATGAAGGACTTCAATGGATTATGGAGAGTTTGAAAAGAAACATAATAGTTATGGATAATGACATTAGTATGCAAAATAGTTACGGAATAGTTGTAATGAGTGATGCGAATATGCAAACGAAAAGAGCACAGTTATACTATGAACAACTTCGGCATGAAGAACGGAATTCCATTATTTTTACAGGACATATTGCTAAAGGGAGTTTTGCAGAAAAAGTTATGAAAGAGCATGTAAGGAATACATGTAGGGTGAATCGAGTTCCGTATAAAGTTCATCAAAGTATAAGTGATGTTAAGGAAATGTTAAATACATTATTACCAGAACATACGGTGTTAGTGCACGCTCTTAAAGAGGATACGGATCGATTACAACAAAAGCTAAGTACAGCAGGATATGAAAATATATATTCACTTGCAATGGAACGTATAGAAGTAATTTAAAATGTAAAGGGGATAGGTATATGAAAAAAGTATTTGTATTCGTAAGCATTTTCTTTTGTTGTTTCCTTTATAACGTTAAGGAAGGGTTTGCTGCTAGTCCAATGAAACCTAGTTTTGAAGTGAAGTTATTATTAAAGCCAGAACAAGTATTAGGTTATAACAAAGAGATGAAGCAAGAGGTACTAGAACATTTCCAGGCTGGTACAAATTATGAAAGAATACAAGTGCAATTTTTAGATATGGCGAATAAAAATTTAAGTAATGAAGGTTGGTTTGCTAGAATTCGAAAGAAAGAATTTAGTAAAGATTTTGAGCTAACATATAAAAAGAGATACCCTATTCAAAGTGGTGTAATTCAAGAGGCACTAGAAGTAGCTAAAAAAGATGGATTTGATAGTAATACGGATAGTTATGAGGCAGAAATAGATTGGGGATTTGAGAAGAAAACATTAAGTATTTCAAACAAGAAAAGTTACAGTGCTAAAGGATATGGGATACTTGATTTACCAAATGAACAAGCTGCTCAGAACATGTTAATAGAAAAGTTACCAGGGAAAATGAACAAATGGTTGTATACGAATTGGGGAGAAGAGATGTTAAGGGGTTCCCGTATTTACGGTCCTGTATTAATGAAACGGTATACAGGTGAATTTGAAAATATAAAAACGAATATTGAAATTTGGCCATTAAGTAATACCGGGAAAATAGAAGATGATTTCGTAATAGAAGTGTCGTTTAAAACAAATGAGGAAAGTATTGCAACAAAACAAAGAGAATTATTAATGGCGAGTATAGAGAAAAAAGGATGGCTGTTATCGAAAGATAGTTTGAAGACAGAGCTGATTTTTCAGTAAATAAGAAAGAAGGAATCCATATGCCATGGATTCCTTTTTCTAATATATGAGCATTAAGCTAAATCAGCTGATACGAACATATCACTATTTTGTAGGTTTTTAGAGCGTAAACTATAAGCAACTACTTTCTTTTTATGTTGTTTTACAACATCAACATGCTCTTCATGACTATAAATATAAAATGTAAAATCTTTTTTGCCACGTATTGCATTAATAATTAATGGAGTGCTCTCATTTTGTGGTGGTGCATAATAGCGATCTAAAAATAAACCTTCATTAAAATCATTAATAATTTGAGATTTCTTTTCACCTTCTAAGCTATTTCCATTGATTGTAACAGTCACATTCTCTTCATCAAGTTGCGGATGTGTTTCGTACCTGCTAATAATGGATTCAATAACAGAGTTAGGAAGGCTAGAAACGATAATTTTAAATGCCCCAAATACAACTAACAGTACAATAAACCAAGTCGTCATATTGTATCATCCCCTTTACACTATTAAATAATATAACCCATATGGTAATAGTACATATGGTGAAGTTTTGTATATTTTGTGAAAAATTTTCCTTTTTCGAACGTTTTTTAACAAATGGAGATGTTTAAAGAATATAAGGTGATATTTGGTAGGATAAAAATATAAAGTCTTTTTATTTATTTGTTAGAAAAATCAATTTTGTTACAAAAAGTTGAAATCGAAGTATTTTAAAAGAAAAAGGTTTATAATAAAAACATAACTAATTACAAGGAAGTGTAACTATGAGTACTGTAGCTATCGTGTATGGTATTATTCTTTCCACAATTATTATTTTATTTTTCGTTGGGGTTTCACGTTATATTCATAAATGGAAAGAAGGCGTTGCGAAATTAAATCACATTGAAGAAGAACTCAGTGATTTAATGTTACATCATGGTAAGTAAAAGGTTTATTTTTTAACTAAACAATGTGAAAAAAATCACAAAACATGCTCTCATAGTGAAAGCATGTTTTTTTGTTATGTAAATGATGAGCAAATCACGAATTTTCCTATACGATATAGAATAACTCTTTCAAGTGTAAGGAAGAGTTATTCTATTTTGTGAAATTTTGTAATTTCACTCGGTGTAACGATTATATAGAAGGGAATTTATCCCGCATTAACGGGCAGTAAAACTCCCACCTCAAAATTCGGTTGGGGCAAAGAAGTTAGGTGGGAGATCAACTGCCCGTAAACGCCCGATTGGTTCAACTAATAATCAGTGGGGGATGAACAAAACCCCCACTGATTATAGTTTCACTTTATTAGAGGGGGGGCATATTGTGAATATATTAAAGATTATAGGGATTATTGTGGGAGTTATTATAGTAGGCATTGTAGCTTTCTTTGTAATTATGAAATATTATTTGTCAAAAGAAGATCCAAAGTATGTTTTAAATTACATAAAAGAACATAAAAATAATGAAACATGCTCATTACTTATTAGAAGAAATGGCGAAGTATTAACATCGATAAATGAAAATAAAAAATTACCATTAGCGAGTATGGCAAAAATCGTAATAGCGGTTGAATTTGCTAAACAAGTGTCAGAAGGAAAGATAAGTCGAGATGAACAAATTTCATTACATGAATTAGAAAAATATTACGTAAAAAACACTGATGGTGGAGCGCATCCTGCCTGGTTAGAAGATGCCAAAGCTAAAGAGTTAGTGAAAAATGGACAAATCACTTTAGAAGAAGTTGCCAAAGGGATGATTCATTATAGTTCTAATGCAAATACAACATATTTGTTAGAGAAGCTTGGCATAGAAAGAGTAAATGAAAGTATAAAAGAGTTAGAGCTTACTAGTCATGACAAGTTCACTTCTTATACTGCTTCACTATATATGAGAGGATACGTAGAAAAAGAGCTTCATGAGTCAGAAGATCAATCGTTAGAAATGATACGTAACATGTCAAACGATGAATATAATAAACATGTGTTACAAATTCATGAATGGATGAAAGATGAAGAAGAATGGAAAAAGCGTGAAATTCCATTAAAAGTAGATATGGAATTTCAACGTATTTGGTCAGATCGATTAGTGAGTGCAAATGCTAAAGATTATATGAGTATAATGGAAAAGATAAATAGTAGAAATTATTTTCCAAAATTAATGCAAGATGAAATTGAGAATGTTTTTAAAGGAACAGTTGAAAATAGTAAGTTTGAATATGCTGGGCAAAAAGGTGGTTCTACCGCATTCGTATTGACAAAAAGTTTGTATACTACGGATAAAAAGGGGAACAAGGTTGAGGTTGTAATAATGTTTGATGATATAGATAATCAAATTACATACCAAAAGCTTAGAAATAATATAGATTACTTCATTCGAGATGTTATAACAGATGAAGAATTCATAATAAAATTATAATGAAATAATTTTATTATGTAAACAACGGGCACTTATTAGAAAGCGTCCTTTTCTTTTAACGATACAGGATTTCCTATGTACTCCATTGAATATTGATTGAAACTAAGAAAGGAAGTTGAATAAATGACTACAATATATTTCGTTCGCCACGCTCACTCTACATATACAAAGGAAGAAAGGGAACGTCCCTTATCTGAGAAGGGTTGGTTAGATGTACAAAACATAACAAGCTTGTTAAAAGATGAGAAGATTGATGTTGTTATTTCTAGTCCATACGAAAGAGCGATTCAGACCGTTGAAGGAATTGCGAATGCAAATAAACTATCAATACAATTGGAAGAAGATTTACGGGAAAGGTTATTAAGTAAAGAACCAGTACAGGATTTTAATGATGCTATTCAGAAGGTGTGGGAAGACTGGACTTTTGCATACGAAGGCGGGGAATCAAATGATGTAGCACAAAGACGTGCTGTATTATGTATGCAAAATATATTGGGAAAATATAAAGGAAAGAATATTGTAATAGGTACTCATGGGAATATTATGGTATTACTAATGAATTATTTTGATTCGAAATATGATTTTCAGTTTTGGAAAACACTTCATATGCCCGATGTGTATAAATTGATTTTTGATAATAATGATTTCATTTCTGCTGAAAGAATAGAAAAAACCGGTCATCAGATAAACATTTTGTAAAAGTTTATCAAAAAAAGAGGAAAGAGAGAAGGTATTGTAGAAGTATGACTTTGTAACATAAAAAATATTGGTTAAAGGAGGCTGTTTACATGTTTGAAAAAGAGAAAGAAGGGCTTATTGAAGTTCACAACGTATATGAAATCGCACCAGCAGATGGAGCAATTATAGGTATGGCAACGGAAGAAGAAATGGAGATTGCTGCTGAACTAGAGTTACAGTACTATGCCCATTCTCGTTTATTAGAAGCAAATATTCAGTTAGACGGTTCCTCCTATAAAGAGTTACTTCAGGAGTTCCAGGAGTACGAAAGAAAATCAATGAATTTTTGGAGAGCAATACATAAACGTTTAGCTGTGCCATGGGCATGGGTACTACGTATTGATGTTGCGAATGGTCCTATATATGTAAGCAATGGGAGTTCGTATTATGAAGAAGTTGATGATGACGAAGAAGACTATGAATAGATAAGTAAGGAAGCAGCTTTAGTTGCTTCCTTTTTTTATTTACAATAAGTGAATGGCTTCAATGATAGCATCTGGACGATCGTTTGCTATCCCGTGACTAGCATGTTCAACCAAAATGTATTGGCTGTTTATTGAGAGATTTAATTGTTCACGAATAAGTTCTTGCCACATATCTTCAAGTTGTGTAGCTTCTTCTTTTGGCATACCGCCCTCAATCAATTGAGCAATAGAATATTGAGAATCTCTACCGATAACGATTAATGGCATTTCTAATGTTTTATGTTGTTTTTTTATTGAGCGAGCACAATTTTTCCACTCGGACAGTTCAGAAGCTGTCGCTTTATATAATGAAGGAGATGTAGAAAATTTGATATGCTGTTTTGTTGTATTGACGAGCATAGGTTTTAGTTCAGTATAAAGTGCATCTGCATCCATGTTGGGGTAAGTATGATATTTCTGTAGCCAAATATCATCAGAATCAGTTTGATCAGAAACTGGTAAATGAAGTTCATCTAATCGGTGTAAGTTCATGGAAGTAGAATCAACTAAAATAAGTGCTTTAATTTGATCCTCATGTAATATCGCAAAATGTTGTGCGCATAAACCTCCATAGGAATGATCGATTAAAATGATAGGCTCGTAAATATCTAGTTCATGTAGCAGCATATGTAGTTCCTTTGCAGCTTGTATTGTTGTACGTGGATTAGTTCCTAGCTCACTTTCTCCGTAACCTGGGCGATGATATGAAATGACTGTAAAGTTTTGTGAAAGCTTTTCTATAATAGGAAGCCAATCATAAAATGAGCATCCCATTCCTGTTTGAATGACTATAGTTTGTTTACTATTACCTCTCATATATACTTCTACATTTTGTCCAAATATCTCTACTGATCTATTAATAGTAATTCCCCCTAAGCTTGAAATAATTTTTGGCAAGTAAAGACGATACACCAGGCACATATGCCAAAGAGTACAGACGTATTAAGTGAAAAGGAGTTCTTTAAACCGATATAAACAATAAATAATAGTAATGCTGATGCAGGAAATCCATATAATACGCCCATAGCGAATTGACTTAACTCCTGTTTACTCCCACCTTCGAAAGAAATCCAAAATAAACTAAGTAAACTCACAAGAGGAAGGGCAGCAATAAAGCCGCCTATCGTACTATAATGTTTAGCGACTTCAGTAATAACGCCGATAATAAGTGCAGAAACGATGACCTTAACGAGGAAATGCATATTTTGCCTCCTTAGCTAATAACGAAAAGGCTTTTGCTATTAATTGTTGCTCTTCTTTTGATAACTGTGATTCTAATATTTGTATTTTTTCTTTATCTAGCAAAGTATGCTTTTCTAATGCTTCAATTCCTTCTGCCGTTAATGTAAGGTTCACAACTCTTTCATCTTGTTTATTTCTTTCTTTCATGATAAATCCTTTTTGAATAAGACGTTTTACATGTTCGGACGCTGTGTTATGAGATAAACCAAGTTCAGAAGCAATTTTTCCAATTGTTATATCTTTTTCCCGAGAAGTGATTTGTAAAATACGAATTGCTTGATGAGAAAGATTGTCTTCATATTCATAGCGTAAGTGGTAGTATATTGTCTCCCAATGTGGATTAATGTCTTTCATATTATAATTCCCCCTAATTTTTATATCGTATTATAAGATATATTCGTCTTGTAAGAATTAAAATCCTGTTATTTTCATAATAAATGTTGAAAAAGTTTATTTTTATTGAAATATAAGGTAATCTATGTGTAAAGGTATACATTTAGCAAGAGAGAGGATGATAGCTGTGAATACATTTAAATGGATTAGTCATGAAAAGATGTATGTAGATCAAATACATGTTGAAAAATGTGGTCCTCTTTCAGTCGGCGTATATGGAGGGAATCAAGAGAGTGATGCATATGAAAGAGGAGATGCAGTACTAGCTTGGTGGGATCCGAAATTAGAATTTGAATTTGTTATGATTTTTGATACACATCATAAAACGAAAAATATACATTATATAATAGAAGCTATTTCAGAAAGAGAAGAAAAACTAAAAGAGCTATTTTCATATCCAATCCATCTAGCTTTTCATCATACACATATGTATTTATTAGCGTTATTTACAGATGAGCTATTTATCAAGAAATGTGACCAAGATGATGAGGAACTTGCATGTTTAATTTGTTTAAGAAAAGGCGAGTTCTTATATTGGCTATCAGTTGGTGATTGCTTCGCGTATTTATTCCATTCAGAGAAAACGAAAAACGGAAAAGGTAGGCTAAATAAGCGTAAAAACTATGAATATATAGGAAGAAAAAATGTTTTTGCAGCGAATACACCTTGCTTTACATCAGGGATAAGGGGATTAGAAAAAGGTCAGAATCACATTGTAATGGCAACAGATGGTATTTTAGAATGTGATAAACGAAAGTTTGATGATGATCAATCTTTAGTAGAAATATTACACGACGGAACTTCTTTACAGATTGAGCCTGTATTAACAAATGTACTGCAGTGGAAAGGTAGAGATTGTGCCACGATTATTGGATGGTCCATTGATACTGAAAATAAACAATGTGCCAATTAATACATGAAGAGGAGTTCAAGGGTTTTGTCCTTGAACTCCTTTTTGTTAAGCGATATGAATGTGGTACGTTTTCAACCATTCATTTACTTGGAGCATGTACTCCATTGCACTTCTTGCTTCAAAATTGTTAATCTCTGTATTACTTTGATCAGCAATTGCAAGTAATATGGAATGGTTAATAAGTGAGAAAACAGGATTGTTTTTATTGCTGCACATATCAAGTGTTAAATTGCGGATTGTTTGTAAATAGTGTGGATCTTGTGAAGTAGGATAAGCGCTTTTTCTTCTATTTCGCACATCATCAGGTAAAGCAGGTTTCAGTGCTCTACGCAAAATACCTTTTTCAATATTATCAATACTTTTGATGTTAAAAGGTACGTTCCATAAATATTCAACTAGTCTATAATCGCAAAACGGTACACGAACTTCAAATCCTACAGCCATACTCATACGGTCTTTACGGTCGAGTAAGAACGGAAGGAATCGTGTTAAAAATAAATAAAACATTTGCCGTTGTTTCGCGGGTTTTTTACTTTCACCTTCAAGAGTAGGTACTTCAAGAGCAGCCTCATGGAATCGTTTATTAATATAATGCTCAGGATTACATTGCTTTGTTACGTCGTTTAATAATAGAGAAGATGTGTTTTTCCAGTTTGTTAACCACGGAAACTTATCCACGTATAATAGTTCTTCTTGGTGAAACCAAGGATACCCCCCGAATACTTCATCAGCCGACTCCCCAGATAAAGCCACGGTTGCATCTTTTTTCATTTCGCAAAATAGTAAATATAGTGAAGTTTCCATTTCGCCTGCACTAGGTAAATCCTTCGCATGAAGGGGAACGAATAAGTGATTTGCTAATTCTTCTGCATTAACAACAATGTCATGATGCGATGTCCCTACATGCTCAGAAACACGTTTTACCCAAGGAGCATCTAGACCAGTTCGAGCAAATGTCAGTTCGAAATCTTTCGCACTATTTAAAAAGTCGATTGAATATGTGTGAAGTGTTTTGTTTCCCTCTCTAAATTCTTTACCCGCCAGTGCAGTAATACCACTAGAATCTAATCCGCCTGATAACATACATACGAGGGGAACATCGGCAATTAGTTGTCTTTTTACTGTATCTTGTAAAATAGATAAAATATGCGAAGATGTGTCTTCGATAGAGTCGGTATGGATCTTACTTTCTAAATTCCAATACTTCTTAACTATTTTTTTATCACGTGTGAATGTTATAGAATGTCCAGCACGAACTTCTTGAATATGTTTAAAGACACCACATCCTGGAGTTCGAAATAAGCCTAATCCAAATACTTCATTTATTCCGTCCGTATCAATTTCAGCAGGAACAGATGGGTGAGCTAATAATGCTTTTATTTCAGAACCGAAAATAATACTGCCATTTCTTTCTGTATAAAAGAGTGGTTTTACACCTAAATGATCGCGTGCTAAAAACAATTGCTGCTTCTGATCATCCCATAAGGCGAAAGCGAAAATTCCGTTTAAATGTTGTACGCAGTCTTCTTTCCATTCTAAATAAGCATGTAGTAGCACTTCTGTGTCTGAGTGTGTTTCAAATGCATGCCCACATTTTTGAAGTTGCTCTCTCAGTTCACGAAAATTATAAATTTCTCCATTATAAGTAAGAGCATACGTATAATCACCAGCACGGAATGTCTTCGGCTGTGTCCCGCCTTCTGGGTCAATAACAATTAAACGCCGGTGTGCAAAAGCCGCGTGAGGTGAAAACCAAAATCCTTCAGCATCCGGACCGCGATGCTGAATACTACTTGCCATCTTTTCTAAAATAACATGTTCATTGGAAAGATCCTTTTTCCAATCTACCCAGCCTGTAATTCCACACATACACATCTCATCTCCTAATTTAAAATAATTAAAAGTAGATTAATAAAATAAAATGTACACTAAGTTAAAGAAAGGCTACATAAATAGTGTACTACATGAATTAAATTGTAGACTTGAGAAAATTTTCTTCAAATTCAAAGTTATATGAGACAATGGGAAAGGAAAAGTATTCCATTGCATACAAAAAATAATAAAAAGATGAGAGAAAAATTTTTTCTGGACGTTATATAGGGTGTAAAAGCTTTTACCAAAAAATAAGGGGAATCGCTACATGAAATCAAATGAGAAAAATTATATAAAAAGATTACAGCGGCAAAAAGAAGATGCGCTAGAATTTGTTGTTGATACATACTTACCGCTCATAAAGGGGATAACGCACAAAGTTCTTCTCCCAGTTCAAAATGATGGATTGATAGAGGAATGTGTAAATGATATATTTCTTTCCATTTGGAATAACGCAAATAAATTTCATGGAGAGCCGAGTGATTTTAAAAAATGGATTGCGGCGATTGCAAAGTTTAAGGCAATTGATTATTACCGGAAAGCGACTAAAAAAGTAGAAATCATTTCAGATGAGTTTCATATAAGTACGGAAAAATCGGCAGAAGACGAATTAATTCTTATGGAAGATAGGGAAGAGTTATTGAAGCTTATTAATCAATTGGAACCTTTAGATCAAAAGGTGTTCGTTATGAAATATCTCCTCGGTATGAAGACAGAGGAAATAGGAGATAAATTAGGATTAACCCGAGCGGCGATAGATAATCGTGTGTATCGCGGGAAGAAGAAACTACAACAAAATGCTACGAATATTAGTTTTGGAGGTAGTGTAATATGAAAGACATTTATGAACTATTAAATGATATTGATATAGATGAAAAAGAACTTGAGACTTCTGAAATTGAAAAAGAAAAAGTGAAACGTAATTTAAAACGATCTATACGTACGAAGAAAAAGATGAAAACTTGGAAAAAAGGTGTCGCTGCTGCATCTATTTTAGTAGGATTATCAGTTGCAACACTCGGTATCGGATTTCCTACATATGCTGGGGGATTGCCAATTGTAGGTGACATATTCCGCTTTTTAGATAACGGTAGAACAGGATTATATGAAAATTATAAAGAGTTTTCGACTGAATTGAATATGACGAGAGAGAGTAATGGGGTTAAAGTTACAATTAATGATGCTGTGTTTGATGGGAGAACAATTACAATCACATATTCTATTGAGAGTGAAAAAGATTTAGGAGAGAAACCGTTCCTATTTGGAAGTCCGCAAGTTATGGGCTTTAATGGCGGGGCAGGTAGTTCGAAAGTTACAAAAGTTGGAGAGGGAAAATATGTAGGTATGACCACTATGAGTGATACTGATAATGAAAGGCTTGATGTTGCAAATGTTTGGTGGGATATAGAAGCAATTGAGTTGGATTATGAAGGTAATGTAATAAAGGGGAACTGGAATTTCGCACTTAGTTTAAAAGCAATGGATAGTAAGGAAGCAAAGGTTAATGGGGTTTCTGAAAATGAATTAATAAAAGTAAATATAGACAAAATGGAAGTAACCCCGATGTCCTTTATCGTTTTTTACAATCAAGAAGAATCTAAGGCATTAAGAAGTATATGGGATAGCGCTGATGTGGAATTAGAAATAAAAGATGATATAGGAAATAAATATGCAGGTAAAGGAAATGGTGGAAGCAGTAAAGTAGCAGAACCGCATAAAAGTAGTTGGAGTGCTACCTTCCAAAAGTTGAACGAAAATGCTACAAAGCTTATTGTCACACCTCACGTGCACTTGCGAGTTCATACACCTGAAAATCATGGTGGAGTGGAGTATGTGAATGGGAAAGAGAAGAAAATTGAAGTGCCGAAAAAAGAAGCGAAGAGTAAAGATATTGTGTTAGATGATATTGTGATTGATTTAAAGAAATAAATAGAGAGCCTGCCTTAAATGAAGGCAGGCTCTTTTTGTTAAGAACTAGTAACGAGCAATGCATGCGGATGTTGCGTTTTATATTCCTCTTTCCATGTAATGTTTAGTTGTTCCCACGTTTCACCGCTATCAGTGGATTGAAAGATGCCATTGTTATTTAAAGTGTAAAACCTATGTGGTTCGGCTGGATTTGTAGCAAACATCGAAATGACTGTACCGATTGCTGATGGTAGTCCTTGCTGTACTTGCTGGAAAGGAGTATCTTTCGTTTTTCGATAAATATAAGATTCATAAGGAATGCGGTGATGAGCGAGATCAGCACTCGGTGCAGCAGAAACGAGAATCGTATTACAATCAGCTGGATCGATAGCCATGCTGTATAAATAATGATGTTCAAGTCCTTCACTACATGAGATCCAGCTGTTTCCACTGTTATAACTTTCAAGATATGCACGATCAGGGCCGCCCATAAATCCGTCACCGCATGATGCATATAGGCGATTTGGTGCGTCAGGATGCATGAGTAATTGATGAGCATCGATAGGAGCACCGAATTTTTTATCAATCCATGTATGCCCTTTATCGTTGCTTTGAATAACAGCACCAGCTTCGATGGAAACGTGGATTGTATTTGGATTGTTTGGATCAACTGTAATCCAGCGTACGTGATGAGTAAAAGGTCTGGGCGGGAAAGCCCACGTATAGGAAGATAATAATGATTTCATATTTTTAAGTTCAGTCCACGTTTCACCACCATTTTCTGAACGGAATAAAGCACTAGGTTCTGTGCCTACATAAACGACGCCATATCCGTTAACTTGTTCATTAGAGCTGATCGTTATGGAAGTGATCGAAGAATGTAAAATACCATCTTCTTTCGGAAAATCAAAGTAACGATAAGAATCCCCAATGGGTCTCCATGAATCCCCACCATCATCGCTTAACCATAAACCTCGTCCGAATGTGCCACAATATACACGATTCTTTTGAAATGGATCAACAGCAATACAAGTAGGCTGGATATTTTGTAAGTGAGATGCTGTTTCATAGTGACCATATTGTTCTTTGACTACAACAAGTTCACGCTCCATACAGAGAAATAAACGTTTCATTTTAGTAACCTCCTTAAAAATTCTTTCATTAGTAAACAATATGAAAATAAAAAAGAAGTAGTCTTGTTTTTAGTTGAGAAAAAGGACTTGTTTGAAAAGTAGCGAAGTTTGTATACAGAGGAAGCGGGATAAAGGTGGGGAGTTTGTTTCATACTAACATACAGATATTGCACTTAAAGGAGCATTTGTATGGGACATTCACATGATCACGGACATTCTAAAAATAAAAAGGCGTTATTACTTGCCTTCCTATTAACAACAAGCTTTATGATTGCTGAAGTTATTGGGGGATTTGTAACAAATAGCTTAGCACTATTATCTGACGCAGGACATATGTTAAGTGATGCGGTATCCTTAGCTTTAAGTTTACTTGCGTTCAAGCTTGGAGAGAAAACAGCAACAACCGCGAAAACATACGGATATAAGCGAGTCGAAATGTTAGCGGCATTATGTAACGGTGTTGTACTTATTGTCATTTCTATATACATTTTTATTGAAGCAATTCGTCGTTTTCAAGAACCAGTTGAGATTGCTAGTAATGGAATGCTCATTATTGCTGTACTTGGTCTGCTTATTAATATTTTATCAGCTTGGATATTAATGAGAGGCGGAGATGTGAAAGGTAATTTGAATTTAAGAAGTGCGTTCTTACACGTACTAGGTGATCTATTAGGGTCAGTCGGAGCGATTATTGCAGCGTTACTTATTAAATTTTTCGGATGGACTGCTGCAGATGCGATTGCTAGTATTCTTGTGTCTATTTTAGTCATTATAAGTGGATGGCGTGTAACACGTGATACGGTTCATATATTAATGGAAGGTGCACCGCAGCATATAGATGTTGAAGAAGTAAAAAACACATTATTAAATATTACGATTGTAAAAGAAGTCCATGATTTGCACATATGGTCTGTCACATCGGATTTTCAAGTATTAACATGTCACCTTATTATTAAAGGGAATGAAACGCAAAGTGTATTAAGGGAAGCTACCGATGTATTAAAGAGGGAGTTTCATGTAGAACATGTCACCATTCAAGTAGAAATTGAAGGTGAATTTAATCATAGTGAGACAACTTGCAAAGTATGAAAGAAAAAGGATTAGAAAAAGTGTCATAACATTTTTCGCATGGCATACATATATATAATGTGGCCACAAATACTTTGTAAGGTAAATATTTCATAAGATTACTTTACTTATTAAGAATCATCTTTTATAATCAAAAGTGGTAATTGATAAAGATTATCATTTTCAATGATCGTAGAAAGGAGTTTTTTAAAAGATGAGTAGTCAACTCCGTTTTGCTGTTGAAAATCGTAAGAGGCATTTAATTGATGAGTTAATTGGAGCAGGGGTGTTTAAGATTCGCGACCGACAATTATACGAGCTGTCTTTAGAGGAATTGGAAAAAGAGTACGAAGATATTGAAGATTACGTAAATATTTAGGCATAGCATATAGATTATTAAAGAAGGAGCTGGTTACACTTTTGTGTAACCAGCTTTATTATTCTTTCATAGAAATCATTTTTTTAGGGTATCAAATGCATGTGAAAAAGAGATTGTTTTTGTTGGCAGGATATCAAGAAGAAACGTTTGTTGGAGATAAAAATAAATTAGCGAAGCTTTCAGGAGTATTTTCCTATATAGTCGGAGTTGTTACTATAATATTACCGTTTGGCTTAGAAAAAATAGGTGATGTAGTTGGTATCGTATATGCTATATTAGTTGTTTTAGGTACAATTATGTTTCTTATTAAAGCAAATCTGTTAAATAAGAGTACTACAAAATGAAAAAAGGCTTCATTCTACGGAAGCCTTTTTTCACTTTGTTATGAAGTATAAGTAAAAGCTGGAATAGGATCAACAAAGATATTCCAATCTTGTTTCATTTCTTTTTCTGTTAATGCCAATAAATACGAGCTCAGTTATTTGATCTCCATATCGTTCATCCCAGTTTCTTCATAACTAAATAAATTTGTGTTGTAGTAGGAATCATTTGGACAATCATCCAGTTAAATATAAATATAGTGAAGGAGAGAAAATTGATCTTTAATTGAATTTCAAAAGAATAAATTCTGCATATTTTTATGAAATATAATCATAATCGCGACGCCCAAAAAATAAAAATAAGAGTAATTTGGTTTGTTAAAAATATGTGTATAAGGAGATATGAGATGAACTGGGTTACTCATAAACCATCGTTTGAATTTGATAATTTTAGCCATATTATTCGATCGCAATCTGCTTGGAGTGGGCATTTGGATTTCGCATATGATTTAGTACGATTTGAAAAGCCAGGAACTTTAGTTGAGCTAGGCACACATTTAGGTGCTTCCTTTTTTAGTTTTTGCCAGGGGGTAAAAGACGGAGGGTTGTCAACTAAGTGTTTTGCTGTAGATACTTGGGCTGGAGATGAGCATACAGGTCCATATGGAGAAGGGATTTTTCATATAGTAGAAAAAGTTGTGAATATTAGTTACCCTAATATAGGAAATCTAATTCGATCTACTTTTGATGGGGCTCTGGATCAGTTTCAAGATGAAACGATAAATCTTTTGCATATTGATGGCTATCATACGTATGAAGCTGTTTCTCATGATTATAAAACATGGTTACCTAAAGTTGCGAAAAACGGTATTGTATTATTTCATGATATCGAAGTTAAAAACGGTGATTTCGGTGTGTATAAGTTTTGGGATGAGGTCAAGGTGAAACACCCTCATTTTCAGTTTGGGCATTCATATGGACTCGGAGTTTTATTTCCGAAAGGTTGTAGCGATAAATTTTCGGAAATACTTAAAAATAAAGAAGAGATACAAAATATGTATAAATAAAAGAGGGGCATGCATCGATTAAATGATGTGTGCTCTTTTTTTATGTGGAAATATATTATTACATATGAGGTGAAAGCGGTAGTGAAAAGTTTTGTTGAGGCAAATATTAAAAAGGTTATTATGGGTTAATAATTAGTGGGGGATGGATAAAACCCTCATTGATTAAAGTTTTATTTCATTAGGTGTTTTTATCTAAATAAATAAAAATACAATATTTTTTATATTTTTCATTGCGAAAAGAGTCATCTACTTTTACAATAGAAAGGGTTGTGAATATATTATACTGGAAAAATAAATCGAAATAATATGAAAATTTTGTTTTGTCTTCGCTAATTGTATACTACATACACGTAAGACTACATACATCATGTTATCGACTTGTAAGGAGAGAAAAAAATGAAAAGTGTAAGATTACCATCGATGCTAGAAATTATTATTCTTTTATGCCTATTTCTTGCTGTCGTTTTTTCCTTCCAAACGATTTTTGATCTCCCAATTCAATTAGCGCTATTTATTTCATGGTTTTTAGTTATTGCGCTTGGATTAAGATTAGGATTTCGTTATCAAGAATTGCAAGATGCAATTACGAAAGGGATTTCTAATGGATTAGAAGCAATTCTTATTTTAGTTGCAGTTGGGGCTTTAATTGGAACGTGGATTGCTGGTGGGGTTGTACCTACATTAATTTATTATGGATTAGAATTCATTCACCCTAGCATATTCTTGTTGGCAACTTTAATTATTTGTTCAATCACTTCTATCGCGACAGGAACATCATGGGGAACAGTTGGAACTGCAGGTATTGCTATGATGGCGATAGGTGAAGGGCTTGGATTACCACTTCCGCTTGTTGCGGGTGCAGTCCTTTCAGGAGCTTATTTCGGAGACAAATTATCACCACTTTCTGATAGCACAGTTCTTGCAGCTTCTATGGCGAAAGTAGATGTTATTGCTCACGTTCGAGCTATGCTCGTATTAGACGTTCCAGCTTATATTATCACTAGCATTATGTTTACTGTTGCTGGATGGATGTATGGCGGGGATAATGTAGATTTAAATAGAGTAGAGTTTTTAAAAGAATCTTTATTAAAGCACTTTGATATTAAAATATGGATGCTTGTTCCAGCGGTCATTGTTATTGTGCTATTGGCGATGAAGAAACCGTCTATGCCAACAATTGCTATGGGAGCTTTAATTGGTGCAATTTGGGCAGCTCTTTTCCAAGGAATGAACTTTGGAGAGGCGATTGGAACAGCATATAACGGATTCTCAATTCAATCTGGTGTTGAGTTTGTCGATAAGTTATTAAACCGTGGTGGAATTAACGGTATGCTCGGTTCAGTAGCCGTTATTATTTTCGGCTTAGGTTTTGGTGGACTACTTGAAAAGTTAGGTGTTCTTAAAGTAATCGTATCAAAATTTGAGAAGAAATTAAATTCTGCAGGTAATGTAACATTGTCTACATTAATTGTTGCGTTTTTAGCAAATATATTTGGTTGTGCGATGTACGTATCACTTATTTTAACACCAAAAATTATGGAAGATAGCTATGATAAATTAAAAATAGACCGCCGCGTATTAGCACGTAACTCAGAAGTAGGTGGAACGTTAACTTCTGGTATGGTTCCGTGGTCTGATAATGGTATTTTTATGGCTGGTATTTTAGGTGTATCAACGTTATCATACGTGCCATTTATGTGGCTAAGCTTCGTATCACTCATTTTAGCAGTTATTTATGGATATACAGGCAAGTTCATTTGGTATGTAGATGATGCGGATAAAGGAAAGCAAGCATCATAAAAAATTACCTTCTGCGGTGGCGGAAGGTAATTTTTTTTATACACAAGAGTGAGAATTCTTATCATTTGGGTGAAAGTCTGTTAAAATGAGAAATGTAGGTATTTTATTTTCAAGGGGATGAAAAAATGGAGTACAGAATTGAAAGAGATACATTAGGAGAAATGAAAGTTCCAGCTGATAAATTATGGGCAGCACAAACGCAGCGCAGTAAGGAAAACTTTCCAATTGGAACAGAGCATATGCCACTTGAAATTGTAAAAGCATTTGCGATTTTAAAGAAGAGTGCAGCGATTAGCAATCAAAAATTAGGAAAGCTATCAGAAGAGAAGACGCAAGCAATTGTGGAAGCTGCTGATGAAGTTATTGCAGGGAAATGGAATGAACATTTTCCACTTGTCGTATGGCAAACGGGTAGTGGTACACAATCGAATATGAATGTAAATGAAGTAATTGCAAACCGCGGTAATCAAATTTTGAAAGAAAAGGGATCTGACGTACATATTCATCCGAATGATGATGTGAACATGTCTCAAAGTTCAAACGATACATTCCCAACAGCGCTTCATGTAGCGTGTGTAATCGCGGTAGAAAATCATGTATTACCGGCTATTACGAAATTAAAAGAAACCTTAGCAGAAAAAATAACTGCATTTGAACATATTATTAAAATCGGTCGTACGCATTTACAAGATGCAACACCTTTAACGTTAGGGCAAGAAATTAGCGGTTGGCACCGTATGCTTGAAAAAACAGAGCGTATGATTGCAGATAGCAATACATATATGAAAGAATTAGCAATTGGTGGTACAGCGGTTGGAACAGGAATTAATGCGCACCCTAAATTTGGCGAGATGGTAGCAGAAGAAATTAGTCTGTTTACAGGTAAACAATTTGTTTCTGCACCAAATAAATTCCATGCGTTAACGAGTCATGATGAAGTTGTATTTGCACACGGAGCATTAAAAGCATTAGCTGCTGATTTAATGAAGATTGCTAACGATGTGCGCTGGCTTGCAAGTGGTCCGCGTAGTGGTCTTGGGGAAATTATTATTCCTGCAAATGAACCAGGAAGCTCTATTATGCCAGGTAAAGTGAATCCAACGCAAAGTGAAGCATTAACAATGGTTGTAGCACAAGTTATGGGGAATGACACAACAATCGGATTTGCTGCGAGCCAAGGTAATTTTGAGCTAAACGTATTCAAACCAGTTATTGCTTACAACTTCCTGCAATCTGCTCACTTATTAGCTGATGCAACTGTTTCATTCAATGATAAATGTGCAGTTGGTATCGAAGCGGATGAAGAAGTAATTAATGAGAATGTGAATCGTTCATTAATGCTTGTAACAGCGCTAAATCCGCATATCGGATATGAAAATGCAGCGAAAATTGCGAAGCATGCTCATAAGGATGGATTAACTTTAAAAGAAGCAGCACTGCAATCAGGATTACTAACAGAAGAGCAATTTGATGAAATTGTAGATCCGAAAAAAATGATTGCTCCGAAAGAATAATAGAAGAGGCCAAGGTTCTTAATTTAGAATCTTGGCTTTTTTTGATATTCATTTATAATGCCTTGTGGGAAAGTAAATATACTTAAAGGGTTATGCATATTTTGTAATAATTTAACTGTTAATTCTCCATGACTTAGCTTATACATACGAAGCACTGTTCATTATTTTAGAGTAACAGTTCGCCTTTGTATGTTCATATTGTTTGTTATAGGAATATAGGGGGAGCTTTATGTCATGAAAATAGGCTAACTTAGAATTGAGTTAGCCAGAGTAAGCAATTAATATTTAAACGCAGGTTCTGTTTGTAGATAATATCCATTTCTTACATGACCAGTCCAATTCGCAAAAAATTGTCTCCATGAAACACTACTAAAAAATGAATCTATAGATTGTGTGTCGGAATTCCAGTCTAAAATTAAGAATGGTGCATTTCCTATTTGCCAAATCCCTCTATTTACATCGGTTCCCGTTTCACGAATTAATAGGAGGGGAAGTCCGTATTGGACCCCATAGCTGGCTCGATTTGAGAAAAAGGAGTCCCTTCCCAAAATGGTGTGTCTGGTAAAAATGGACCTACATTTGTTTTCACGCCTTGTACAAAAAAACGCTGAAAATCTACAGCCACGAGGCCATAACTTGATAAAATCATTCTTCTTATGCTTGTTAAAGGTGATTCAGGATATTGATCGTTTCGTGGAATTGTGCGAGGAAAAAGAAGAGCTTGCTCCAGTTCAAAAATGAGCCTGTCTAAAAATTGCTGTTGTAGTTGATTAAGTGTATTTACAGTACTTAAAAATACAGGAACTCGAAAAGCTTGATCCATAGCTACTTGAAGTTTTTGAGAGGTAAATACACCTTGCTCAGTGTTGACAAATAGTTTGCTATTTGTATTCTCCATTGTTGTTCCTCCTTTCATCATTATTAACAATATATGTAATTTAATTGTAGGAGTATGGACATTAGGATAAAAAAATAACTCGTAAATTTATTAACGAACTTTTAATATAACTTTACTCCACTATTGGTATGAATTAGTGGGGTGTTCGATTCATTACTTTCATATTCGGACAGTTCTCTTTTAAGAGTAAAATGAATTTTTCTTCTTCTTGTGGTACGAAAGTTGTCACTGAGTCAAATAAATTATAATCAATTTCTAATTGCTGCCTAGTCCATTTTTCTGAACGGAGTGTTTTGCCAGAGTATTTAATGTGACGAATATCTTCAAATGGAATTTCAGTACGTAGTATGAAACCGTTTTTTATTATGAGAGAAGATTCCGCTATGTTGTAGTGAGAGAAATAGAATGAAGAAAGATTTACGATATTTAACAGCATCATAAGAGTGAAAAAAATAGAATTTTCATTTTGGAAGAATAGCGAAATGAAAAAAATAATTATAAATAATGTAATGAAAATGACATGAAATGGATTTTTTTTCGCTTTAAACTTCAAGTTAGTCACCTCGTTATACGTGTTCATTAACTAAATTAAATCATAACATCGTAATAAAACGTAGGAATATGCAGAATTGCATATTTTTTCGGTTTATTATTCGTGTAAAATTTTTTGATAGGATAAATTTAAATGAAGTTTTTAGTAGTGGAGTGGCATAAAGTGACTAACAAGAATAGAAGTGTAGTGCTAGTCATAATTAGTTGTATGATGATTATGAGTGGCTGCTCAAATAGATTCGTTGAGGATGGAAAGCGAAAACATGTACTTGTACAAGCGAGTAAAGTTTTAGTGAAAGTTGTTTATAAAATATATAAAAGGTAAAAAGGTGTTTCTATATGTGGAAACACCTTTTTTGTAGTTAAAATTGAATGCTGAAGTTTTGGAATGAGTGAGTGCCGGTTCCATGTTGAACGAGGTTGTTATCACTTAAATATTGAATAGCGTATTTTACTTCTTTCAATATAGTAGGAGAAAGACCAAGTGTATGATGTGAACCGTAAACCAAGGGTCTTGAAGAATAATCATGCTCTATTTCACATCCTATAGTAATTAATTTATATAAACACATTCGCTTTTCGTTGTTTTAAGTCCTTTTTAAGATTTGTTAATAGATGTTTTAATTAAAGTTTATAAAATAGGTAAACGAAACATTGAAATGTTTACTTTTTATATGTTAAGATGATGTAGTGATAATAAACGTTATTGTAATTTGTTTGTTTTTAAGTAAACCTTTTAAAGGAGTGTTTAGTATGAGTGATATTTCAGAGAAGTTTTGGGATGCGTCGGTAGAGGAATTAAAGAAAGGGTATGTATTTGACGAGGCAGCAGAGGAGTATATTTGTTTAGCTTGTGGAGAAACGTTTATTAAAGGGGTTATTTATCAAGAAAATCAAGTTTTGTATGAAGCAGAGAAGTTTGTACAGTTGCATATTCAAAATGAGCACACGTCTATGTTTGATTATTTATTAAATCTTGATAAGAAGTTTACAGGTTTAACTGATTTGCAAAAGAAAATGGTTCAGTTTTTCCATATGGGACTTAACGATAAAGAGATTGTAAAAGAAATGGATGGCGGGAGTACGTCGACGATTCGCAATCATCGATTTACATTACGAGAGAAAATGAAGCAAGCGAAAGTATTTTTAGCGTTAATGGAATTGTCAGAAGAAAAATCAAAAGTTCAAACTAAATTTGTACCGATTCATAGAACAGCTACGATGGTGGATGATCGATACAATATTACAGAGGAAGAAAATGCTGAAGTTTTAACAGCGCATTTTACAGAAGGTTTGGATGGACCGCTTTCTAAATTTCCGAAAAAGCAAAAGCGTAAATTAATTATATTGCGTCATTTAGTGAAGAAATTTGATAGCAATGAAAAGTATACGGAAAAAGAAGTAAATACAGTTTTAGAAAATGTATATCCGGATTTTGTAACTTTAAGAAGATATTTAATCGAGTATGGTTTTTTAGATAGAACAGCTGATGGAAGCCAATATTGGGTGAAGTTATAAGTGTGAAGCAAAGAAAATGAATAGAAGCACAGAATAAAAACAACTATACAAAGAGATATGGATTGAAATATGTAGCGCATTATAAATACAAAAAAATGTATGATGAACTTGAAGCATCAGAGGTCTCAAAAAGAAAGGGACTGGGCATTTCAATATCGAAAGTAGAATTGGAAAAGTTGGAACAGTACGGAGCGCACGGATATAACCGTGCAGAAATTAATAAAAGGGGAAATGAAATTTGAAACCACCTACAGATAACAATAAAGAAGGTGTAGAGTCACAGCAGTCAGAAACGGAACATAAGCCGATATGGAAATCGATGTCCATGTTTTTAGTACCGTTACTTTTAAGTAATGTATTACAGTCAGTTGGACAGTTATTTGGAATGGTAGTAGTAGGAAGATGGCTTGGCGTAAATGATCTAGCAGCTATATCGGCATTCTTCCCGTTATTTTTCCTGCTCGTTTCATTTGTAATTGGAATTGGTTCTGGTAGTTCAATTTTAATTGGTCAGGCATTTGGTGCTAAAAATGAAGAGCGCTTAAAAGCTATCGTTGGTACGACGCTTACGTTTACTTTTATTATCGGAGTCGTGTTGGCGATAATAGGCAGTATTTTTGCGATGGATATTATGCGCCTTATGGGAACACCCGAAAATATTATTGAAATAAGTGTGCATTACGCAAGAATTTTATTTATATCTATGCCAGTATTATTTTTATATTTTGCATACACAACATTTATGAGAGGTACAGGAGATTCTAAAACGCCATTTTACTTTTTAATCGTAAGTACAGCGCTAAATATGATCTTATTACCAATTCTTATTTTTGGCTGGTTAGGAGCTCCGAAATTAGATGTTTATGGAGCAGCGTATGCTTCTGTTATATCCACAGTTATTACGTTTATTGTCATGCTAGTGTATTTAAAGAAGAAAAATCATCCACTGCAATTAGACGCTACAGTAAGAAAATATCTTCGTATGGACTGGGAGTTATTAAAGTTATTGTTACGACTTGGTATTCCAGCGAGTATTAATATGATATTAGTTTCATTATCAGAAATTGCGGTAATTGCATTTGTGAATCGCTATGGATCAGATGCAACAGCGGCGTATGGTGTTGTGAACCAAGTTGCAAGTTATGTACAAATGCCGGCAGTTAGTCTCGGCATTACCGTATCAATTTTTGCGGCGCAATCAATTGGTGCGAACCAATTTGATCGATTGCAGAAAGTTGTTAAGGCCGGAATCATCATGAATTATATTATTGGTGGTGTATTAATATCTCTTATTTACTTGTTCTCAAGAGATATTTTAGCACTATTTTTAACAAGTCAAAATACAATTGACATTGCTCATAGTCTAATCATGATTACATTATGGAGCTACTTAATTTTCGGTCATGCACAAATTATTAGTGCGACAATGCGAGCAAGTGGTACAGTACTATGGCCAACTGTAATCAGTGTTGTATCAATTTGGCTTGTTGAAGTACCTGTGGCGTATTATCTTTCTTACCATACGAGCCTTGGAATAGAAGGGATATGGATTGGGTATCCAGCTGCATTCATCGTCAGCTTAATATTACAGTATGCATATTATAAGCTTTCATGGCAGAAGAAACGAATTACACGATTAGTGAGTTAAAAGATGAAAATGTCCCTAAGTCATTATACTTAGGGACATTTTTCGTTAATGAATGCTTATAAATAACTTTTTAAAGTTATGTCAAAATGTTGTCTAATGAGTTTTCCATTATTTATATAAAACTCCCAAGCTGTATCTGGCTCACCGATAATTTCAAATGAACCTTCTGTAATATATAAAGCGCAATTATCTTCTAATGCAATGCCTTCTATATTACCTTGGTGAGTTTGTAAAAACGTATGGAAAGCATTCATTCTATTTAATTGATTGTAATGAGGGCAAAATCTTTTGTTAACAATACTCCAGCCACTACTTTCTATATAACCAGAACCTTCATAATCTGAACGTAGGCTAGATGTGAACCAGCACATAGCGCCGGCACTATATCCTGCAATAAGTGTTCCACGTTTTAAAGCAAATAGTAACTTTTCATCTAGTTTATGTTCTTTCCATTGTTCAAGCATGTGAACGTAATTTCCACCGCCAAGATAAATTAAATCGGCAGAATGAATCATCTCATCTATTTCATATTTAGTAGGTGTTTCGGTTATAATGCGTAAAATTTGAACCTCACAATGTAATTGCTTTTCAAACGTTTCTAAAAATAACTTTATATATCCTTCATCATCACGACTAGCTGTTGGAATGAATAATACTTTTGGGTATTGTTTATTTGTTAATTCTATAAGTCGTTCATTAATATGCAAGTGATTTGGATCTTGTAAATCACCGCCACCAATGACAGCTAATTTCATAGTAAAGCACCACCTAATAATATTTGTTATGTAAAAATTCGATAGCGGGGAGTTACATTCCTTCTGTGATTTAATGAATAAGGGGAAATAAAGTGAACAATATATTGGAATAGCATAAGGAGTCGATAGCTGTGGATAGAAAGGAATTAGAAGCAGTTTATCCCGCATTAACGGGCAGTAAGACTCCCACCTCAAAATTCGACTGGAGCAAAGCGGTTAGGTGGGAGTCGGACTTCCCGTAAACGCCCGATTGGTTCAACTAATAATCAGTAGGGGATGAACAAAACCCCACTGATTAAAGTTTCACTGTATTGATATATAATACTGGATAATATTGTTTTAAAGTATGGAAACAATATGTTTAAATGAATATAACGGCGTACTAATTAATATTGAAAGAGTGTTTATATTTAAAAAGTGCGGGGAATACCAGAGGTTTTACAAAAGTGGTTTTTACTTTTTATAGGAAGTTATTTTATAATATGGTAAAATTATATTAATATATTTATTAGCGTAAACTGAAAAGAGGGAGCGTGAAAGAGTGGATTTTCGATTTGAGTTCGCAGCGAAGGTAAAAGAATATTTAGATGATGAAAAAGATGAAAAAATAATAAAAGATGGGCACAGAGAGATAATTTATAAATATTTATATCCGTTAGAGAGTGAAATTGGAATTTTTAAAAATCCTAACTTTACTTTTTTTGCATCAGGAAGACGTTCACATATAGTATTAGAAAATATTGAATTTAAAACAGAAGTAAACGTAGAAAGTAATATAATTGAAATTACAAAAATAGTGGATAATGTGTTGATTCCATTAGATACTATCGTAGCTAAAGATCGGGAATTATTTGCACTCGGGCGTAATGAGAAGTTTAGTGTGCAAATATTAGAGTATTACCTCTTCGCTACATTTGGAGAGAAGTTAGGTTTACAATGAATGGAACGGAGTACAGATTTATAATTAGTGGATATTAGTTTATATTATTCGAGTTTGACCTTTCATTTAATTCATACTACAATCTGTAGTGTGGAAGGAGCCGTACTATGTTTACTCAAAACTATAAGTTAAATGAGCAAGGGTTAAATCACTTCTTTGGACCGCTTGAAGCGAAAATTATGGAGATTGTTTGGTCTACTGAGGGTATTGCGATTAAAGAAGTGCAGCAGAAATTAAGTGAAGAATCGCCTGTGAATTTTAATACTGTTATGACAGTTATGAACAGGTTAGTAGAGAAATTACACTTAGAAAAACAGACTGTGAAAAGAAGTGGCATATATCGTGCTGTACAAACAAAAGAAGAATTCTTATCCAATCAAACGAAGAAAATGACACAGGAATTAATGGGGGAGTTTGGAGATTTAGTTGTAAATCATATGCTAGATGAGTTAGAGCAGGCTGATCCGACTTTAATAAAAAAATTAGAAGACAAATTGAGTCAATTAAAAAAAGAGGATCGATAAAATGAAATGGCAAATGCGTAAAATCGTATTGTTAGCAGTAATTGTAAGTACTCTCTTTTTCAGCATGTTAGTGTATTACGTTTCATATCCATTTCTTTTTCAAAATAAGGCGTTCTTTCTTTCAAAACTTTGCTTGTTTGAATTAGAAAAACATATGAAAGAACTATCGCTGATTCGTATTATAATAGCTGGATTATTATTACTTACTGTATTGATAGTGTGCAAAAGACTTTGGCGGCAATTTTTCTATAGTAAAAAATTGCAAAAAGTAATTTTCCCTTTCATTAGAAAAGGAAAACAAATATATATACTGCCGACTATGGAAGTTGCAGCATTTACAATTGGATTATTTCGTCCGAAAGTTGTTATGTCAGAAGGAATACTTCAGACGTTTTCAGAGGAAGAAATTGATGCGATTGTATTCCATGAAGAATATCATCAAAACAATCTGGATCCGCTAAAATTATTTTGTTTTACGTTGTTAGCAGAGGGAATGATGTATATTCCGATATTAAAAGGGTTGCTACAACGATATCATACGTATCAAGAGTTAGCAGCAGATAAATATGCGATGCAAAAAATGAAATCTTCATTTGAGCTAGGTAGTGCATTATTAAAATTAATTAAAATAAAGACGATGGAAAATCAATGTATTACAGCTTCGTTTGCGAAAACTGCAATTAATTTACGGATTGAGCAAGTGTTGAATGAGAAAGTTATTAAGCTGAATATACCATTACATACGAATTCAGTATATGTAACGTTAGGGCTATTTTGTATGTCGATTGTACTTATTGTTGGAGAGTGCATATAGCCTCTTTTTTTAATAGTTAACACTACGATTTGTAGTGTGGTTAGGAGGAATAAAATGAATGCAGCCGATTTAACAATTTGGCTTGTAGTAGGGGCGGGGGTACTGTCATTTATATCACCATGTTCTTTACCGCTATATCCATCTTATTTATCATATATTACAGGTGTTTCCATTCAAGATTTAAAAGAAAATCGTGGAATTATGCAAAAGTCAGCGATTATACATACAGTATTTTTTATGATCGGTTTCTCGGTTATATTTTATGCGTTAGGTTTATCGGTGAGTTGGATTGGGATTACTTTTTCATCTAATCAAAGATTGATTCAGCAAATTGGTGGGATTTTTATTGTTTTGATGGGGTTATTTATGACCGGATTGTTTCAGCCTAAGTGGCTTATGGCAGAGAAAAAAGTGCAGTATAGAAGTAAATCGACAGGATATATTCGCTCAGTTTTGGTCGGCATGACATATGCAGCAGGATGGACACCGTGTGTTGGTCCGATATTTTCTGCAGTGCTTATGCTCGGGGCGACCAATCCTGAAAGTGCGCTTCTTTATATTACGGCATATACTCTTGGCTTTGCAGTTCCGTTTTTCGTGATGGCATTTTTTATTGGAAAGGTAAAATGGATTGTTACTTATGCCAATGTCATGATGAAAATCGGCGGTGGAATGATGATTTTAACAGGGGTTTTATTATATACGAATCAAATGACGAAAATTACAGCGTTCTTTATTCGTCTATTCGGCGGATTTACGGGATTTTAGAAATGAGGAGGAAGAAAAGTGAAGAAACTAATTGCTATTATACTGACCGGGGCACTAATTTGGGCAGGGGTTAATTTTTATAATACAAAGAAAGAAGAAAAAGAAAGAAAAGCGAAACAAGCGGAGCTAAAAGAGAAAGAAGTATTACCACAAGTGGGATTTAAAGCACCAAACATAACATTAAAAGGATTGGACGGGAAGCTGTATTCGTTAAATGATGCAAAGGGAAAACCATATGTTATTAATTTTTGGGCATCGTGGTGTGGCCCATGTGAAATGGAGGCTCCTGACCTAGTTCGTTTGTATGATAAATATAAGGAGGATGTTGAAATCTTTGCGGTAAATGCAACAATCGGTGATCCAGTACAAGAAGCGAGCGCATTCGCAGATCGTCACGGATTTAAATTTCCTGTTCTATTAGATATGGACGGAGTAGCTGGATTAGATTATAAAGTATTCTCTTTACCAACGACATTTTTTGTTAATAAAGATGGAATTATTGTAGATCATGCACGAGGTGTATTACCTCCAGATCAATTAGAAGAGAAGTTTAAGAAAATAATTGAGAATTAAGAGGGGATTTCATAGTGATGGAGTGGATGGTGAGGTTACAACCAGTTTCTATTATAATAGGAAGTCTATTTGGATTTACTCTGATGAAACTAAGGATGAAAAAGCAAAATATTCAATATGAAAAAATGATGGATGCAGTAACGAATGGTCTTCTCATCATTGTATTCATATGGAAATTCGCACCGGCAATTTTAAATCCAGTATGGGCCATTGGGGCGCCAATGCAAGCTTTATTAGCTGTAGGAAGTATTCAACATATTATAGTAGGTTTTATTATGGCTAGTATATACATTGTTTGGAAAAGTAAAAAAGAGCAATTTTCTCTTCGAATTTTACTTGATACATTACCCTTTGGATTGTGTGTGTGTATTATCTTTTATTTTCTATTCCATCAAGAAGTAGGTATACAAACGACACTGCCATGGGGGATGAAAATATATGAATCAAAATTTTTGTATCATCCTATTTTCATGTATGAGATTATACTCGCACTGGGTATAATTGGTTCGTTATGGATTAAAAATGAAAGATTAGGAAATGGAAAGAATATAAGCTTCTTTTTAATTTCCGAGGGAATTGCTCATATCATTATTTCACTTATTAATGAACAAAATTCAGTTCTATTTGGTCTTTCAATACAGCAAATACTCAGTTTTTGTGTTATTAGTTTAGGGATTTTGTTAGTACCAAAAAAATAAAAATAGCCATGTACGGAGAGCATCCTCCATGCATGGCTATTTTTTTATCATCATATGAATTAAAAAATCGGCGGAGTAACAGAAAATAAAACAATCGCATTTTTCTCGAATTGATTTACCCATTTATGTTTTAAATAAGCTGGTATTTTTACGCTATCACCAGTTTCTAATGTGTACTCTTCTTCATTTAAGTGCAATGTGATTTTCCCGTCTAATACAAATGCTAGCTCTTCTCCTTTATGTTCTAGAACATTTTCTGATGAAGCAGTATTTGGAGGAACAGTCATAATTACTGTTGCTAAATTTCCTGTGAAATCAGGTGATAGCATTTCATATGATAAATTATCGATAATCATTTTCTTACGT
The DNA here is from genome assembly GCF_042796455.1 of Bacillus sp. NPDC057893. NCBI lineage: Bacteria > Bacillati > Bacillota > Bacilli > Caryophanales > Bacillaceae > Bacillus > Bacillus sp. NPDC057893. Next base: position 909,998 of record NZ_JBHVNG010000002.1, read on the forward strand.
TTATGAGAGCGTACGATTAAATCATCTGTATTTGTTTCTTCAAGTAAAAAGCTAAACGTTGGAACATCAAGTGCTTTTGCGAGTACCTTTAATGTTTGAATAGAAGGGTTAGCAGAACCACGTTCAATTTGACTTAACATAGATGGTGTGATTTCAGCCATATTTGCTAGTTCTTTACTAGTTAAACCTTTTGCTTTTCTTTGCTTTTCAATTTTTTTGCCAATATCTATATTTTCCATAGAAGATTCTCCTTAATGATTATTAAATTAAATTTAAATAAATTAAATTAAAATTAACTAAAACTACATTTTATGTTAAACTATATTAAAATTAATTATAATTTATTGTATGACGAGCTACAAGGATATGAGGAGGAAACAGAATGAAGGAAATAGGGGCATTAAAAGCAGAGTACCCATTAGTTAACAAGCTTATTGCAACAGAAGAAGTATTTTGGGTAAACCCGAATATAGAAAATTATGAAACAGCGATAAAGGGTTCACCACTAAATGAAGAAAATGTAAAAGATGCGGAAGAGAGGTTAAAGCGCTTTGCATCATATATTGCAAAAGTTTTTCCTGAGACGAAAGAGACGAGCGGCATTATAGAATCACCTTTAGTGAAAATACCTGCTATGAAGCAGTCTTTAGAGAAGAAATACGGGCAACCTATATTAGGGGAATTATTATTAAAGTGTGATAGTCAACTTCCGATATCAGGATCAATTAAAGCTAGGGGCGGCATTTATGAAGTGTTGAAACATGCTGAGCAATTGGCACTTCAGCATGGAATGTTAACAGAGAAAGATGATTATTCAATTTTAGATAGTGATAGATTTAGAGGTTTTTTTGCGAAGTATTCAATTGCAGTAGGTTCTACTGGAAATTTAGGGCTTAGCATCGGTATTATGAGTGCGAAATTAGGTTTCAATGTGACGGTTCATATGTCAGCAGACGCCAAAGAATGGAAAAAAGATTTATTAAGAAGTAAAAATGTAAATGTTATTGAATATGAAGCTGATTATAGTAAAGCAGTAGAGGAAGGAAGACTGCAAGCAGAAGCTGATCCTAGCTGTTATTTTGTAGATGATGAAAATTCACATGATTTATTTTTAGGATATGCAGTAGCAGCGTCTCGTTTACAAAAACAATTAGAAGAGTTAGAGATTGTAGTAGATGAAGAACACCCTTTATTCGTTTATCTCCCGTGCGGGGTAGGTGGTGGGCCTGGCGGAGTAGCATTCGGCTTAAAGTTATTGTACAAAGACAATGTGCATTGTTTCTTTGCTGAACCGACACATTCCCCGTGTATGTTACTCGGTTTAATGACAGGGCTTCACGATAAAATTGCCGTTCAAGATATCGGTATTGATAATGTAACGGATGCGGATGGGCTTGCAGTAGGAAGACCGTCTGGATTTGTCGGTAAAACGATGGAACCATTTTTGAGTGGAAATTACACAGTAAGTGATGAAGAGTTGTATAGATTATTAAAAGAACTGGCTGATACTGAAAATATTTATTTAGAGCCTTCGGCGTTAGCGGGTATGATAGGACCGTTGAATGTATGTAAAGCTGAAAATGAGTATTTACAAAAACAACAGTTAACAGAGAAGGTGAAGAAAGGTACTCATATTGTGTGGGGAACTGGTGGGAGTATGGTTCCGGAAGACGTGATGAATGGGTATTATAAGAAAGGTTTTGAATTAACAATATAAGAAAAATGAGGCTAGTTGTAGCCTCATTTTTTATTTATATGGTATATCTAAAAAGTCATGGATGAAAATAGGGAGGAGTAAATTATTATTCCGAGTGTAAATAAAAGCGGATAGCAAATGTCCAACAAGACCAGAGTTTACCCAGTCACCTATTCCTTAAGGAGTGTCTCCTAAAATTATAGGGATAAATGAATGAGCAATCCCGAAAAATTGGCCAAAGGTAGCCTCTAAATATAATTTCCTCTTCGAAACCAATATTAATTAAATAGTAATAGAGGTAATAGAACATTTCTAATTGAAATCCATTTTCTTTTATTTATATACGTATATAAATAAAAGAAATACACCAATTAAGAGGGAAGATTTCAATCCCTTTTTTCTAAAACCAATACTTGATAACGTTTGTTTCGATTTTTTCAAGATGAAGAGTAATAAGATTACGATAGGTATTTGATGTAAAGTAATTCCTAAAATCGCATAGAGACACGGGTGTGAGATCGAAAAGTGTGAATGTTTCATTGATGGAGAATGCCAAAAGTTCATTAGAAAATAAAAGTATGCCAAATAAATAGCGATAAAGAAAATAGCAATTAAACCATCTTTTTTGTTTGAAAACTGAAATGTTTCACCTTGGAATATACTTTTTTTGAGAATAGATAATTTGTTGGAAAACATCTTCAATCGTTCCTATCTATTATGGGATTATATAGATAGTTTAACGTATAGAATTATGCAGAGGGTGTTATGATTTTGAAAAAAATGTAAAAATTTAACCTGAATGATTTTAAGGTATGTGAAAGGTAGGCTTGAAGTATTATAAATTCTTTGTTATTTTCACAATAGTTCTTTATAGTATATATAAAGGATAACTAATATCAAATAAATATAACAAAAAGCTTTATTTTACATAATAAGAGGATGTGTATACGATGTCATTGCAGACTAAATATATAGCGGGTATTTCGCTTGGGGTTATGGGCGTAGGTTTTGCGGCTTCGATCCCTTTTCAAGGAACGGTAGCTGGGGAGATTATTCAAGGGGGATTTGAAGCTGGGTTAGTTGGTGGACTTGCGGATTGGTTTGCGGTTACAGCTTTATTCCGTCATCCGTTGGGAATCCCAATTCCGCATACAGCTTTATTACCTAAAAATCGGAAGCGGGTAACAAAGGGGCTCGTTTCTACGTTAGAAAATGAATGGCTGACGAAGGAAAGTATTACAAGTAAAGTGAAAGAAATGCAGTTAGCACAAATGGTGCTGCAAATTGCTGAGAAAGAGTTACAATCAGATGCTGTGAAAAAAGGAATTGTAACAATTGCGGAGAAAGCGATTCTTCAAATAGATACAGAAAAATTAGCTGTTATTATTGAAAAAGAATTAAAAACGTATTTGCATACAATTAACACAAGTAACATTTTACAAGTGCTTGTTGATCAATTAGTTGTGCAAGAATATGATGAAAAGACACTTGATTACATACTAGTAAAGGTGAAAGATTGGACAGCGCAAGATGAAGCTCGTTATCAGCTCGGAAGCTTAGGAATGAAGGCGATGGAAAATATAAAAGTAGATGGATTCTTGCAGTTTACTTTGAAATCATTTATGAATATTGTAGATGAAGATAAAATTGGAGGCATTTTGCAGAAATTTATTATTAGCAATATTAACAGCTTACAAGATGCTGATAATAGCACAAGACAACTTATATTAGCGAAGATTCGTCAAGAAATTATAAATGTGAAAGAAAATGAAGCTTTACTACAGGAATTAGAAAATTGGAAAGAAAAGTGGATTGCAAATTGGGATGCTACTGACAAAATAAAAGAGATGCTGGAGCAAGTACAACAAAGAGCAGTTACCTTTGTAAACAATGAAGAATTTGCTGATAAATATGTTATTCCATTTTTAAAAACACAAATGAATAAAATAAAAGAAGACGAAGTGACGGTTCAAAAAATAGAAGATTGGTTACAAAAGCAAGTTGTCACACTTGTTGAAAAGAATCATTCGAAAATCGGAAAACTTGTGCAAGAAAACCTTGATAAACTAGACGATAAAACATTAATTGAAATGATTGAAAATAACGTCGGTAAAGATTTGCAGTGGATCCGAGTGAACGGGGCTGTGTGCGGATTTATGATTGGGTTAATTTTAGAAGGAATTAAAGCGATTATATGAGAAAAACCTTCCACAATTGTGGAAGGTTTCTTATTTTTCGATAACACTCATATTTATATTGTAAGCTTTCTCAATATTTAATTTGTACGTCCCATTTCCTGTTTTTATCGAGTTTTTATACCAATGCTCTTGCCCGTTTAATTCTGGATTTTCTTCTGAAGAATTATTTTCTTTTTTCGTTAAATCTTCTACTTGTTCCCAAGGTGTGTTCCCGTGAGCTTCTTTTTTGTTTGTTATGGCGATTAAAGATACATCACTTTCTTTTACTAAATGAACAGATACATTTGAACTTTCTTGTACAAACCAATTATTTTGTAATTGACCTGGATAAAGAGATAGCTCGTTATTTGAAGCTCGAATCTCTACATTTTTATTTTGCGGAAGAACGAGTGTTTGTTTCACCTGTGGTGCTGAGTTAAATAACGTATGCTGAACTGGTAATGATTTTAAAGTTACATACATCGTTTCTCCAGCTGTTTGAATTGAAAGGAAATCCTCTTGTTTTAAATTGATTTTTTCATTTGCTTTCGTCGTCATTTCATATGTTCCAAGAAGATGAATTTGATTTGTATCATTTCCCTCTATTGTTAGAGGGTGATGCCCCGCATCCACTACGATTTTTTTGATAGATTCAGGTATATCAAGTTGTCCGTCTGGAATATTACTCGTTTGCCTAGTTGTGTTAATAGAATGACGAACTTCTTCTAGTAATCCAGTTGATAATAAACAGTAAAAAGCAATTCCAACACTTCCTAAAACTCCGATAAAGAAAATACTAAAAATATCATATTTAATAAATGAATGTTCCTTCTTAGCAAATAGAAGGTATAGTAAAATTTCAGCGCCAAGTATGATAAGTAAAACAGGCCACCATGCTGTTAATGTATCCAATACTTGAGTGCCCTTAATGACTGAAAATAGTAAGAAACAACCTAATGTAATAATGGAAAGCCCCATTGAGAATGTTCCAACGCGCCATGTTCTCATTCTTTTGTACCACCTTTGTTTTCTTTATTTCCAAGTAATAATTTAAAGCCGCCACCAATTAAAAGGAGAGCAACGATAGAGGTTTGGAAATAGCGATAATATATTTCGCTAAGATGAATATTAAATATAGTTACAAAATAATCATTCAAAATAGGAAGGACTGTTTGATCTAATAAATAATAACCACCGAGTGTAATTAACCCAATGCCGATCCATCTTTGATGATTTATAAAATAATCGATAATTGGTTCGTCATGAACTCGTTCTTTTCCGTATTTTGCTGTTTGCTGTAAAGCATCAAAAAAGCTATAAAACCAAATGATTGGTACTAAAAATAAAAACGCAGAGAGTCGTAATAAATCGAGTAAATAAATAGATAGTAAAAAGGCTGCCATAAGCTGAAGGCCACGACGTTGTAAGCCTAAATACATATGTCCTGCTCCAGGAAACATCGCTAAAATAGAAGCGAATGTTTTACTTTTCTTTCCTTGTTCTCGATGCTCTTCAAAGTCTTCAAAAATAGTACGATCAACTAATTGCTCGCCACGTTCTTTTTTCTGAAGTTGTTGAACAACGTCGAAGAAGTTATAAATCCATAAAACAGGTAACGTAATAAGGAAGATAAGGAAACTTCCTTGAGATGTTAATAATGTAACAAATATAATCATGCTGCCTAAGCCTGCGCAAGCGACTAAAAATGTAAGACCTCGTTGCATAAGCCCTAATTGGAAATGTCCAAGTCCAGGGATGACGGATAAGAGAATGATATAAAATCGTTCGCTCTCTTTAGAGGACTCTGTAAATTGTCCGGCTGCTTGTTTTTTCGATTGATTTATAATAGTGAAAATTAAATCCATTAAGTTGATTACCCATAACATTGCTAGTAAAAATAAAGAAAGAAAAGCAATATTACGCTCTCCTAATGCTATTGTACAAAATGCTGCAAAGATAAATAGAAATAAAGATCCTCCGCTATATAGAATGAAACGTCCAATCTTCTTTAAATATAGATGTCCAAGCCCAGGAATTAGCCCTAACACAAGCGCTAAAAAAGGGTTTTTATTCATGCTTTAAACCTCCGTCCTTTTTTGATGTGTGCACTGTTTTGTTTACAATTTGTTGTGAGATGGAAGTCTCATTATGTCTCGAAGATTTTTCGAAATTAGATGTCGCTGTGAAAATATAATGAAATAAACCACTTACCATAAAAATAATTGTAGCCGCAGTCGCAATGATGTAATGAATGATTGTGCGCTTTAGCTGGTTCGATTTCATAGTTTCATTAGATTGTAGCGTTTCAAAATTAATTTGTGCCATAACTTCGTTTGCAAATGAATCATCATTTATCATTGGAAGGTTTTCATTTTGTTCATCAATACTTTCCATATAAATTGCTAAACAATGATCACATTCATAGAGATGTTCTTCCATAGATTCACGTTTATTGTTTGATATAAAATCTAATGTATAATTGCGCCAATCTTCTTTTGAATAATGCATCATAGAAACTCTTCCTCCTTCCAATGTTTTTTAATCCATTTTCTTGCCCTATACAGTTTCATTTCGACTGTTTTCACTTCGATGTTTTCTTGCAATGCAATTTCTTGATAGCTTTTTTCCTCTAAGTAATGTGCGAGAACGACGTCACGGTAATTCTCAGGAAGTTCTCTTAGTTTTTGAGCAATCAATAGTCTTTGCTCTTTCGTCAATAATAAAGCTTCGATATTATGAGAAGACTTTATATTTTCTTCAGTTTCTTTACATAAGGAGAGTTCGTCGTTTTCTCTAGCGTTCTTCCTCTTATAATCAATAGCGTGATTGGTAGCAATACGTGCCATCCACGTTTTTAATCCGCGAAATTGATAATTAGGGAGAGAGGCGTGAATTTTTACGAATACTTCTTGTGTCACATCTTTAGCATCTTCTTCATGTCTTAAAATAGAAAATATAACTTGGAAAATATAATGACGATACGTTTGTACAAGGATGCGAAAAGCATGCTCACTTCCTTGCTGTGCTTTTTCAATTAATTGTTTTTCCTCAATCGCTTTCTCCCTCCTTTTTGACGCATTCTATTATATAGACGTAAGAAACGATAAGTCACCCTACACATGTTATAAAAAAAGAATAATATATTTTTAGCAGGAGGGCTATATGAAAAAGGTGTGAAAAAATGGTAAAGAGAAGTATATAATGAGCAAGAAGGAAATGTTACACAGAGAAAGGATGTGAATGTTAGTAGGGGAAAGGCCATACTAACAAACATGAAAATTAAAATATTAATAGCCGATGATAATTCTTTTATTAGAGAAGGCATGAAAATTATTTTAAATACATACGAAGAGTTCGAAGTGTTAGATACTGTAAATGATGGAAAAGAGGCTGTAGCGTATTGTAAAAAGCATGAAGTTGATATTGCTCTTTTAGATGTTCGTATGCCAAACATGAACGGGGTAGCGGCGACGAAGTTAATTTGTGAAGAGACAAAAACGAAGCCTCTCATTTTAACGACATTTGATGATGATGAATATATTTTGGACGCAGTAAAAAACGGAGCGAAAGGTTATTTATTAAAAAATAATGATCCAGAGCGTATTCGTGATGCAATAAAAGGTGTATATAACGGCCAAACTGTTATGCAAGATGTAGTGCTTGATAAAATTAAGTCTAATTTAATGGAAAGTAAAGAGGAAGAATCTAAAATTGATAAGAGTCTTTTTACAGAAAGAGAGCTTAGTATTATCGCACTAATTGCGAAAGGTTTCTCAAATAAAGAAATTTCGAAGCAACTTTTCATATCTGAAGGAACAATCGCAAATTATATTACATCAGTTTTGGGGAAAACTGGACTAGAACATCGCACGCAAATTGCGATTTATTACTTAACAGGGAAAGTAGATTAATGTTATGGAATTTTGGTTAACTGTAAGTAAATTAATTGTCTTTTTATATATAGTGTTCAGCTACATTCATTTAAATGTTACGAACTTACCATGGATTATACTTACTTTACTTATATACCTTTCTATAAATGTGATGATTTCTATATTGAAAAAAGATACGTACAATAAGATTTTAATCTGCGTATCAGTTGGCGTAGTTATGTTATTTACGTGGAGGGTTCATCCGTTTTTTATTTTGTTTTTACCTTTGAACTTATATGAAATTGCAAATTATTATATAGAAAAGAAATGGTTAATCTTTTTCATTATGGTCCTTCCTATTATTTTTATAGGTGAAGGTATTCAAATGACGTATGGACTTATTAGTGTATTTTGTTTTTTTTCCTTAACGATAGCCCACTGCTATATAGCGCGATTATTAAAACTCGAAATGCAAAATGATAAAATGAGAAAAGACATACAAAGACTTACGAAAAGTTTAAATGAAAATAAAGATTACATAAGGCAATCAGAATACACATTTAAGTTAGAGGAGAGAAATCGATTATCTCAAGAAATTCATGATAAAATTGGTCACTCGATGACGGGTGCACTTATTCAAATGGAAGCAGCAAAGAGATTAATGGAAATAGATAAAGTGAAATCTGCTGAGTTATTACAAAATGCAATTCATATTTCGAAAGATGGGATTGAAAGCATTCGGATTACATTAAAAAATATGAAGCCACCAACAGAGCAAATTGGCATTCATCGTATGAAATTGTTCATAGAGGAATTTGCCGGTAAGCATGATGTGAACATTCCTTTCGTATATAAAGGAAACTTAGATATGATTTCTCCAATTCAGTGGAAGATTATCGGTGAAAATGTTACGGAGGCGTTAACAAATACGATGAAATATGCTGACGCGACAGTCATCTCAATAGATATTCATGTACTTAACAAGGTGGTTAAAGTACAAGTGAAGGATAATGGTAAGGGGGCAGCTCTTATTAAAAAAGGCCTTGGTATTATGGGGATGGAGGAGCGAACAGCGTCTGTAAACGGTAAAATTATTGTAGATGGGACAAGTGGTTTTTCAGTAACAATGTTGTTGCCGATATAAGGGAATGGGGCGAGGATGAATCATCTCATATGAAAAAAGTGAATAATCTCATGTGAAAAGAATGAACTTCTGCACTGAGCAGGTTCATTCTTTTTGTTTATAATAACAGTAGAGAAACCGAAATAGGGGTGAAATGATGAACACATTGGAAATTAAAAATTTAACGAAAAAATTTGGTGATTTCATCGCGGTAGATAATATGTCTTTATCTATTAAAGAAGGAGAAATATTTGGATTTTTAGGGTCGAATGGTGCTGGTAAGAGTACAACAATTAATATGATTGCTGGCTTGTTAAGAAGTAATGAAGGTGAAATTAGCATACTAGGAAAAAATATAAAGAAACATAATCGATTTGCGAAAATGAACATCGGTATTGTTCCGCAAGATATAGCAATATACGAAGAGCTAACTGCCTATGAAAATGTGAAATTCTTTGCCGGATTGTACGGATTGAGAGGTGCTGAACTAAAAGCGAGAGTAGAGGAAGCACTTCAATTTGTGGGGCTTAGTGATAAACATAAAAGTTACCCGAAAAACTTTTCTGGCGGGATGAAAAGAAGGCTGAATATCGCTTGTGCAATCGCTCATAGACCGAAGTTAATTATTATGGATGAGCCGACAGTTGGAATCGATCCGCAGTCAAGAAACTATATTCTTCAGTCTGTCCGAAAACTAAATGAAATGGGAAGTACAATTATTTATACGAGTCACTACATGGAAGAGGTAGAAGAAATTTGTACGAAAATTGCAATTGTTGATCACGGTAAAGTGATTGCAGAAGGAACGAAAGAACAGTTAAAAGCGATTATTACCGATACGAAAGACATTTGGATTGAAGTGAAGTCAGTAGAAAATCTAGACGTTGAAAAATTAAAAGAGATAAACGGTGTGAAAGCTGTTCAAATTGAAGAGAACGTAATTAAAGTAAATTCTGATGCAGGATTAAATAATTTAAATAAAATTATTCAACACTTTATTAATCATGATATTGAAATTCGTTCATTAGAAGAGCAGGCTCCGAATTTAGAAACAGTATTCCTTACATTGACCGGAAGAAACTTACGAGATAAATAAAGTGATTGTAAGAATAGGAAAAGGGAGGTTCATCGATTGAACATCTTCAATATTGCAGTTATGCACATTAAAAGAGATTTCAGGGACGTAAGAACTTTAGTTTTTATGTTAGCATTTCCGATTGTGCTTATGCTTGTATTAGGAACAGCGTTAAGTAACGCATTTAATAGCGATAGTCATTCGATTAAAGATATACAAGTGCTTTATAAAGATAAAGCGGGAAGCACGTTTTCTCAATCATTTGAAGCATTTACGAAAGAGGTCGATAAATCGGGTATCCATTTTAAAAAAGCTTCCGAAGGTATAGATGGGAAAGAAGAAGTGAAGCAAAATAAATATGCTGCATATGTAGAATTGAATAAAGATGGTGCGACATTTTACGGAAGCGACAGAAGTAGTATTGAAGGAAGTATTGTTGAAGGAATGCTTACGACATTTGTTGATAAGTACAATGTAGCGGCAGAAGTTGCAAAAGTAGATCCAAGTAAGGTTAGCACAGTTATTTCAAATGGAAATCATAATGATTATATTAAAGAAACATCTTTACAAGCTGCTAAAAAACCAGGTTCTATGGATTACTATGCGGTTGTAATGACGACGATGATAGCACTGTATGCTGCAATGGGGGCGAGTTTTTTAATTCGAGGAGAACGAGTACGTAAAACAGGAGATCGTTTAATTGCAGCACCTATAAGTAAGGCTGAAATTTTCATTGGGAAAGTGCTCGGTAGTCTTGTAGCAAATGCACTTTGTCTATTACTCGTCGTTATATTTAGTAAATTTGTTTTTCAAGCGAATTGGGGCGACCATCTTGGAATTATATTTATTATTTTACTAACAGAAGTCTTTCTAGCAATTAGCTTCGGTTTAGGGATCGGATATATTACAAAAACAGGTGAGGCATCTAGAGCAATTATTATGGTTGTTGTGCAATTAGCTTCTATTTTTGGTGGTGCTTATTTCGTAGTGGAAGAAAATGTCGTTACGAATTTATCGCCATTAACGTGGGCCAACACAGCCATTATGAAAATTATTTATGCAAATGACATAGGAGCAGCACTGCCGGTTATTTCTTTAAATCTTGGAATTTCAGCAATCTTTTTATTAATTGCGATTATCGCATTACGTAGACGGGAGGGGCTGTAATATGAAAGATATTTTATGGCTCATACGAAAAACATTAGCTGCGCTTTTAAAAAATAAAAAAGGATTATTGCTTATTGTAAGTTTGCCGATAATAGGAACACTCATTTCTTTTTCAATATATGGGAATGTAGGGCAAGGAACGTTAAATATTGGGGTTATAAATAAAGAAAATCAGCCTATCGCAAATGATACAGTGAAATTTTTAGAAGGACTCAATCATGTAAATATTAGTAAAATTAAGGAATCTGAAGTGGAAGATAAACTCACTTCAAAAAAACTTGATGGTGTTGTTACATTACAGTCTGGTTTTTCCGAAAGTGTTCGAGCAGGGAAACCGAGTCATATTGAAGTTTCATCGATTAAAGGTGATCAAGTAACAGTATTTATAAAATCATATTTATATAACTATGTTGATAATATCACTGCGATTAGTAAAGTGGCAGGGGCGGATCAAAGTACGTTTGATAGTATGTACGCTGGTTATCAAAAAGGTTCATTTAAAGTAAAAGCAGAGACACTTGAAGATACTTCGAAAAATAAGGATATGACAAATCAAACGATTGGTTATCTTATCATGTTTATGCTATTTTCGGCAGCGAATTTATCTGGAATTATTTTAAAAGAAAAAGAGAACAGAACGTATTTTAGATTATTATCGACACCGATAGATGGAAAGAAATTTATATTATCTAATGTCGCGGTGAATATGATTATACTAACAGTGCAAATTGTAATTGCCGTATTATTTATGAAGTATGTTTTTCATACAAATATAAATATGCCTTTCACAGTGATGATTGGTGTACTCATGATATTTGCTTTAATCGCAATTGGTTTATCTTTAGTAATTGTGTCTTTTGCGAAAAATTCAACTGCTTCAAATGCGATGCAAAATGTCGTCATTGTACCGACATGTTTATTAGCGGGATGCTATTTCCCATATGATATCATGCCGAAAACGGTACAAAAAATAGCTAATTTTTTACCGCAACGCTGGCTAATGGACACGATTACGAAATTACAGCAAGGAATTCCGTTTTCAGATTTGTATTTAAATATTTTAATCTTATTCGCCTTTGCGATAGCATTCTTCTTAATTGCGATTTATAAGTTTGGAAGAAATAATGATGCAAGGAACTTCATTTAATGAAAAGGTGTGGCGCAATGCCACACCTTTTTTGTATTCGTAATTTAAAGTATCTTTTGTAATATAGGAATGCTTTTGTAGAGCACTTCGTTATGTGAAGCATGCACAACATATCTATTTCCCTCTAGAAGAAAAACGCTATGTAGAACAGCGTTACCATCACCATGTTTTGTAAGTACATCACCGACGACTTTTCCGTCTGTCCATTCCAGTTTTGAATGTGAAGGGACGACTTGTAAATATTGAATCGTTTCTACTCCATCTCCTGCAATGAGTGTAGTTTCAATATTTCTTTTCTCTATAATAAATCTATTTGCATTTAATGTATCGAGGAATGGATTTTTCGTTTTCATCTTGTTATAAGGAAGAAATGTAATAGAAGAGCCGGATCTTATAAATAAATAATTTCCGTAATCTTTACAAGGAATAACATCTTGTAATCCTGGAAAGTAACGGTGTATCGCTTCAACTCTATTCATTTTGTGTAAGGTGCTTACGTAGTGAATGTATTGTTCCATATAAAAATGAACGATATTTATTTTAGAAGATGTATGTACTGGGAGAGCACCTCCAGTCCAATAACTATAATTGGGGGGAGATCCAGCGTTTGGTGTACAGAGTATAATAAGTTGCTCCACATCATTTTCATATTCTTCACTTTGAACGTAAGAACGTGCAAGAAGTCCACCCATACTATGACAAACTAAATTTAGTTTGTCGCACCCTGTAAATTTTTTAACATAGGCAATTGTTTTTAATAAATATTTTTGAGTGGAAAAAGCAATACGCTGACGCCAGTCATAAAAACAGATAAACAAGTTTTTATTTCGTTCATAGCCGATACTTTCTAACATCATAATGAATGGTTCATAAATAAACGAAGAAAGCCCAAAGTTCCAATTACCGGTACCAGGAATAATAATATTACTCATTGAACCGAAAAGTCCTGGGATAAAAACAATAGGGATTTTTCCTTTTCTCATACTCTTCTCTCCTTTACCTGTTTAACATCGATAAAAATTAAGAACTACATTTCGTATGAAAACATATTTAAATGAAACACTACGGAGTAGAACGTAAATTGAGCGGAAGGAAATTAAAATGATTAAAAAAATATTGCGAGTTACTTCTATTATTATTGCTATTTTCGTTTTTATTTTAATTTGGATGCATATCGATGTTATCCTCGGCAGGAAAATGGAAGTTGGGAAAAATATGCCGACAGAGTATGCACCTCATTATAGTGACTTTCAATTATATGTAGAAGGAAAGTCGTTTTATAAACAGTTGTTTACGGACGTAAAGGAAGCAAAACAATCTATTTATACTTACTTTTATATTCTCTCTGATGACAAAAGTAGTCATACATTTTTAAACTTATTAAAAGAAAAAGCGAAAGAAGGAGTAAACGTATACTTATCGGTGGATTTAATTAATGATTTATCTTTTGAAAGAAAGATGAAAAACGAATTGCGGGAAAGTGGTGTACATTTTACATATAGTAGAAAACCTGAATTACCATTCGGATTTTATTCTCTTCATCATCGGAATCATCGCCGTATTACAACGATTGATGGGGAAATTGGTTATACGGGTGGATTTAATATGGGAGATGAATATTTAGGGAAAGATAAACGATTTGGATATTGGCGTGACTATCATGTGCGGATAAGAGGAGAAGGAGCAAAAGATTTAGAAGAACAGTTCGCTTTAGATTGGAAACGAGATGCGAAAGAAGATATAAAGAGAAGTACAAATAAGCCTAGTAAAGGGAATACATTACATACTATGGCCAGTTACAATGGGCATCATGTTGCTGAAAAATATGTAGAGTTAATAAAACAAGCGAAGCATTCGATTGTCATTACAACACCTTATTTTATAGCGAGAAATAAAGAATTAATGAATGCTCTAATTGGAGCACAAAAACGTGGTGTTACAGTAAAAATCCTTTGGTCATATAAACCAGATATTCCTCTCATTAAAGAGGCGGCATATCCATACATACGTCAAGCTGTTAATAATGGGATTACGGTATACGGTTATAAAAAAGGGATGTTTCACGGAAAGTTAATGCTAATTGATAATGAATTAACTGTTATCGGTACAACAAACATTACTGCACGTAGTTTCTATATAAATGATGAGATGAATTTATATATTCATGGTGGACAAATTGTAGCACAAGTTAACGAAGCGCTAACGCAAGACTTTCATGATTCGAAAAAGATGACAAAAACGTTTTTTGATAACTTATCTTTTTGGGAGCGGTGTAAGGAGAAAGTGGCGGGATTGGTGGATTTTTATTTATGATGATTAATGAGGAAAGGGTGTCTACAAAAGACACCCTTCTGTTGATAGGAAAAATTATTATTCATGCACAAGCATCGAAGCATCATCATTAATCAATGTCCCTACATGTTCTCCTAAACATATTTTCTTCATCACTCCAGGCTCATCAAAGTTAAATACATGTGCCGGCAAATTGTAGTCCCGAGCAAGTAATAAAGCCGCCTGGTCCATTACTTGTATGTTCTGCCTAACAACATCGTTATAGTTCAGTTTTCTATACATTTTCGCTGATTTATTATGTTTTGGATCACTTGTAAAGACACCGTCTACTCCTTGTTTTGCTACTAAAATGGCGTCACTATTCATCTCAATGGCTCTTTGTACACTTGGGTAATCTGTCGTAACGAATGGCTGCCCGTTACCGCCTCCAAAAATGATGATATAACCGTTATCTAAATGGTGGACTGCGCGTAGGCGAATATAAGGCTCAGCTACTGCATTAAAAGGGATGGAAGTCATAACGCGTACTTCTTTATCAGTTTTGCTAGTTAGAACGCCGCGAAGCATTAAACTATTAATAATTGTACCTAAAGTACCAATATTATCAGCTTCTACACGGTCAATTCCCCATTCCTCAGCTAGATGCCCTCTAAAAATGTTACCGCCGCCAATGACGATGGAGACCTCGATACCTAAATCAACAATCGATAAAATTTCATTTGCAATATGTTCTAATCGTTTGGAGTTAAAGCTATTTCCCGATTGATCGGCAAGTGCTCCGCCGCTTAATTTAATTAAGACACGTTTATATGGCTTCATAACAATTCCCCCTATATAGATTGCAATAAAAAAGGAACAAAGGCGAATGCCTTTGTTCCTTTTTAAGAAAATGAAATAGAAAAGAAATAGATATGATGAACTTCTTCACGTGATTTTTCATAACATCCACTCCTTTTCATCTCCATTTATTTTGAATACGTATATCTTTTAGATTATACGAAATAATCTGATGTTTTATCAAGGTTATTTTATTTCTTTTTTATAAAAAGTGTCAATGAATATTATAAGAAAAAAATTCGAATTTTTTGTGACAAACTTGTAGGTTTTTGTATGATTTTGTAGGTTCGCCTATATGATGTGTCAGTAAGCTTTTATAAATACGAAATGAAAGCGTTCGCATGAAGGGGATGAACATAAATGAAAAAATTCGGATTGGCAACACAAATTTTTGTCGCACTTGTTTTAGGGATTGTAGTAGGGGCAATCTTTTATGGCAATAAAACGGCGATTTCTTATATCACACCAATTGGGGATATATTTATTCACTTAATTAAAATGATTGTAGTACCGATTGTTATTTCAGCATTAATTGTTGCGGTAGCTGGTGTAGGAGATATGAAAAAGCTTGGGAAACTGGGCGGTAAGACAATTCTTTATTTCGAGATCATTACGACGATTGCTATTTTAATGGGATTACTCGCAGCGAATATATTCCAACCAGGTACTGGCGTTGATATGGATAATTTACAGCAAAGTGATATTTCTTCTTATAAACAAACAGCAGATGCTACAGAGAAGAAAGGTTTTGCTGAAACGATTGTTCATATTGTACCGAAAAATATATTTGAGTCTATTACACAAGGTGACTTATTACCGATTATATTCTTCTCAGTACTATTCGGTTTAGGAGTTGCGGCAATTGGAGAAAAAGGAAAGCCTGTTTTTAACTTTTTTGAAGGTGTACTCGAAGCGATGTTTTGGGTTACAAATCAAGTTATGAAATTTGCACCATTTGGTGTATTCGCATTAATTGCTGTTACGGTTGCAAAATTTGGTGTGTCCACACTACTTCCTTTAGGAAAACTAGTGCTAGCTGTATACGTAACTGTTATACTATTCGTTGTGATTGTATTAGGTATTAATGCACGAATGGTAGGAGTAAACATTTTTACATTAATGAAAATTTTAAAAGAAGAACTTATTCTTTCATTTACGACAGCAAGTTCAGAAGCTGTTTTACCTAATATAATGAGAAAGATGGAAGAGTTCGGTTGTCCAAAGGCAGTTGCCTCTTTCGTAATTCCGACAGGTTATACATTTAACTTGACTGGGTCAGCTATTTATCAAGCGTTAGCGGCATTGTTTGTTGCACAAATGTACGGTATACACATGTCACTGACAGAGCAAATAACGTTATTATTCGTTCTCATGTTAACATCCAAAGGTATGGCAGGAGTTCCAGGGGCATCATTCGTTGTTGTATTAGCAACGTTAGGATCAATGGGATTACCGCTAGAAGGCATCGCATTAATTGCGGGAATTGACCGTATTTTAGATATGATTCGCTCAGCTGTCAATGTATTAGGAAATGCATTAGCTGCCATTGTTATGTCGAAGTGGGAAGGCGAATTCGATGATGAGAAAGCAAAACAATATGTAGAAACAGTCAAACAAACAAAAGCAGCATAAGAAATCGTTAAGGAGTGAAGAATCATGGCAACATTAACTGAAGCTAAAAATGGAGTACGAATTGAAAAAGATTTTTTAGGTGAAAAAGAAGTGCCAAATTATGCGTACTACGGTGTACAAACAATGCGTGCAGTAGAGAATTTCCCAATTACAGGATACAAAGTCCATGAAGGTTTAATTAAAGCGTTAGCAATTGTAAAAAAGGCGGCAGCACTTGCTAATGCAGATGTAGGAAGATTGGAATTGAAAAAGGGTGGTGCTATCGCAGAAGCATCACAAGAAATCCTTGAGGGGAAATGGCATGATCATTTCATCGTTGATCCAATTCAAGGTGGTGCAGGAACTTCAATGAATATGAACGCAAATGAAGTCATTGCCAATCGTGCCCTTGAATTATTAGGAATGGAAAAGGGAGACTATGATTATATTAGTCCAAACAGTCATGTAAATATGGCACAATCAACAAACGATGCATTCCCAACAGCGATTCATATTGCAACATTAAATGCATTAGAAGGCTTATTACAAACAATGGGTTATATGCATGATGTATTTGAATTAAAAGCAGAACAGTTCGATCATGTTATTAAAATGGGTCGTACACATTTACAAGATGCTGTGCCAATTCGTCTTGGACAAGAATTTAAAGCATATTCCCGCGTACTTGAACGTGACATGAAACGTATCAAGCAATCACGTCAACATTTATATGAAGTGAATATGGGAGCAACTGCAGTTGGTACAGGCTTAAATGCAGATCCAGAATATATTGAAGCAGTTGTAAAACATTTAGCTACAATTAGTGAACTACCACTTGTTGGTGCAGAAGATTTAGTAGATGCAACCCAAAATACGGATGCGTACACTGAAGTATCTGCAGCACTTAAAGTATGTATGATGAATATGTCTAAAATTGCGAACGATCTTCGTCTAATGGCATCAGGTCCACGCGTTGGATTAGCAGAAATTATGTTACCAGCTCGTCAACCAGGTTCATCTATTATGCCAGGGAAAGTAAACCCTGTTATGCCAGAAGTAATTAATCAAATTGCGTTCCAAGTAATTGGTAACGACCATACAATTTGCCTTGCTTCAGAAGCAGGACAATTAGAATTAAATGTTATGGAACCAGTACTTGTTTTCAACTTACTTCAATCTATTAGCATTATGAATAACGGTTTCCGTGCCTTTACAGATAATTGCTTAAAAGGAATTGAAGCGAATGAAGATCGCTTAAAAGAGTACGTTGAGAAGAGTGTAGGAATTATTACAGCCGTGAACCCTCATATCGGCTATGAAGCAGCGGCTCGCGTTGCGAAAGAAGCAATTGCGACAGGGCAATCAGTTCGAGAACTATGTGTGAAAAATGGTGTATTGTCACAAGCAGAATTAGAGTTAATTCTAGATCCATTCGAAATGACACACCCAGGGATTGCAGGAGCAACTCTTTTAAAGAAAAATTAAAAGAAGAGGGGGACAATCCCCTCTTTTTTGTTTACAATATAGAAATGTTATATATGAATAGAGGTAGGGATGTTATGAGTAAGTTTACAGTGGATTCTAATGGTTCGTTAGAAACGACATTAAGAGGAGCAGAAGTATTATCAACACCACTTTTAAATAAAGGGGTAGCTTTCACGCAAGAAGAAAGAGAAGAATTAGGTTTAAAAGGGTTATTACCGCCAGCAGTTTTAACGCTAGATGAACAAGCGCGTAGAGCGTATGAGCAATTTTGTTCTCAGCCGGATGATTTATTAAAGAATGTATACTTAACAGCGTTACATGATCGAAATGAAGTATTATTTTATCGTATTTTAACAGAGCATTTACGTGAAATGTTACCAATCGTATATACACCTACTGTTGGTGTAGCAATTCAAAGATATAGCCATGAATATCGTAAACCACGCGGTGTTTATTTATCAGTTAACGATCCTTCAGGTATTGAAGAAGCGTTCTCAAATATCGGTGCAACAGCTGAAAATATTGACTTAGTCGTTGTAACAGATGGAGAAGGCATATTAGGAATTGGTGACTGGGGTGTTGGTGGTATTAACATTGCGATTGGAAAGTTAGCTGTTTATACGGCCGCAGTTGGAATCGATCCTAGTCGCGTGTTACCTGTAATTTTAGATGTAGGTACAAACCGTGAGGATCTATTAAACAATCCGTTTTATATTGGAAATCGCCATCCACGTGTAACTGGTGAAGATTACGATGAATTTATTGATACATTTGTACAAGCTGTAGGCAATAAGTTCCCGAAAGCACTTTTACATTGGGAGGACTTCAGTTCTCGTAATGCACGAAAAATTTTAGATAAATATCGTCATGACGTATGTACGTTTAATGATGACATTCAAGGTACAGGTGCAGTTTCACTTGCTGCAGTATTATCGGCAGTGAAAGCTTCTGGTGTACCTTTAAATGAACACCGAGTAGTTGTGTTTGGTGCGGGTACAGCTGGAATCGGTATCGCAGATCAAGTGAGAGATGCGCTGGTTCGCGTAGGATTATCAGAGCAAGAAGCACATGAGCGTTTCTGGTGTATTGACCGTAACGGGTTAATTACAGATAATATGGAAGATCTTCTTGATTTCCAAGTTCCATATGCAAGAAAAGAAGCTGAAGTGAAGGATTGGAAACAAAGTGATGCTATCGGACTTGCTGAAGTTGTGAAACATGTAAAACCGACAATTTTAATCGGTACATCAACTGTTGCTGGTGCATTCAAAGAAGAGATTATTAAAGAAATGGCTTCTCATGTAGAAAGACCAATTATTTTACCAATGTCGAATCCAACGCCACTTGCTGAAGCGAAACCAGTAGATTTAATCGAGTGGACAGAAGGAAGAGCGTTAGTTGCAACAGGAAGTCCGTTTGATCCAGTTACATACAATGGTGTAACGTATGTTATAGGGCAATCAAATAACGCACTTATTTTCCCAGGGCTTGGTCTTGGTACAATTGTTGTGCGTGCAAGCGTAATGACAGACGGTATGTTTGCGGCGGCAGCAGAAGCGGTTGCAAGTATGGTAGATACAAGTCAGCCAGGTGCACCGATCTTACCAGAAGTGGAAGAGTTACGTAATATCTCTGAAATGGTTGCAATTGAAGTAGCGAAAGTTGCAGTTGCAGAAGGTGTTGCTAGAGAGAACTTAAGTGATAACGATATCAAAATTGCAGTGAAAGAATCAATATGGAAGCCTGAGTATCGTCAAATAAAAGCGGTAGAAAAGGTTAGAATATAGAAAAAAAGCCCGTTTATTATAATAAGCGGGCTTTCCGTTTACATTCTTGAAAAAATACATAGGAAGTGGCATCTTTGAATTGGAATCAATTATGGAAGAAAGATATATCTCTTTTAATTATTTTAATGATTGTTGTCCCAATTGCTGGAGAGCTAAATTTTCATCCTTTCAACGATACGTTTCGCGTTAGCTTTGGGACACCGCTTTTCTTCTTTTTATTACTATTTTTAAGAAGAATACCAGCGGCGGTTGCAGGTATTCTGGCCGGAATATCTGTAGTCTTATTCCGTGTATGTCTTGACTGGGTGTTGCAAGGGTCTTTTTATATGACAGAATCATTTTATTTGCGCTATCCTGTGTTCTTTTATTATTTTATTTATGGAAGTCTTTTTTCGCTTTGTAGGGTGAATAAGTTCCATCAGAAGCCAATTATAATTGGCTACCTTGGGATTACAATTGAAATTATTGCAAGTATGTCAGAACTTGCAATTTATCATATGGTAGTACTTGGTACCACGATAACAATTTCTGAAGTGAATAAGCTAATCATTATTGCTATTTTCCGTAGTTTCTTTGCGCTTGGTTTTTTAAATATGATGAATTTATATGAAACGAAATTAAAAGAATCACAAGTTCGAAAAGAAAATGAAAATATGTTGATGCATCTTTCTAACTTATATGTGGAATCTGTTCATTTGAAAAAAACGTTACAAAATGCGGAGTTAATTACACAAGAAGCGTATCAATTATATCGGAATTTACAAGCGAACGATGATTCAAGTAGTAAAACAGCATTGAAAATAGCGGGAGAAGTGCACGAAATAAAAAAGGATAATCAAAGGATTTTTGCGGGATTATCTAAACTGTTATTAGATAAAAATGTAGCTGAGTATGTAGAAGGACATGAGCTTGCGGAAATGATTGTGAGAATAAATGAGAAGTACGCTGAAATGTTGGAAAAAGAAATACGTTTTTCTAAACATATTGAAGGTGAGCATGCAGAATATCATGTGTATACGGTCTTATCAATTTTTAATAATTTAGTTGCAAATGCGGTTGAAGCAATTGAGGGTAGTGGTGCTATCATTATTAAGTTATATAAACTTGATAAACGTATATTTTTTGAAGTAATTGACGATGGGCCTGGTATTGTACAAAAATATAAGAAATTAGTATTTAAACCTGGATTTACTTCGAAGTATGATCAAACGGGAACACCATCAACAGGAATTGGACTTTCTTACATAAACGAAATGGTAACAGAGCTCGGAGGAGAAGTAAGATTGGAAGACCTGGAAACTGGCAGAGGGTGTAAGTTTGTAGTTTGTTTACCGGAGTGCAGTTTAAAGCAGGAAGGGGAATAAAGGTGTTTTATTATATCGTAGATGATGATGAAGTTTTCCGATCCATGCTTTCACAAATTATTGAAGATGGCGATCTTGGGGAAGTAATTGGAGAATCGGAAGACGGAGCTTTTATTGAAGCAGATCAACTAAATTTTAAAAAAGTAGATATTTTATTTATTGATTTATTAATGCCCATGCGAGATGGGATTGAAACAGTTCGCCATATTGCATCCTCTTTTTCAGGGAAAATCATTATGATCTCTCAAGTTGAATCGAAACAGCTTATTGGTGAGGCGTATACACTTGGTGTTGAATATTATATTACAAAACCATTGAATAAAATTGAGGTTATATCTGTTGTACGTAAAGTAATGGAACGTATTCGTTTAGAGCGCTCTATACATGATATTCAAAAATCATTGAATAACGTTTTCAAGTGGGAACAGCCGCAAGTTCGAAATGAGCCAATGCAAGAAGGAAAAAGAATAGCAGATTCAGGGCGCTATTTATTATCAGAACTTGGTATAGCGGGAGAGAATGGGAGTAAAGATTTACTTAGTATGCTGGAATATTTATATGGACAAGAAAAAGCACAAACATTTGAATTTGGATTTCCTGCTTTAAAAGATATCTTTCACCATATAACTATAAGGAAATTAGAGAGTATAGCTTCAGATACACATATAGATAAGGAGAGAAAAGCATCTGAACAAAGGGTACGTAGAGCGATTTATCAATCGTTAAATCACTTAGCTTCCCTTGGATTAACAGACTTTTCAAATCCGAAATTTGAAAGCTATGCTCCGAAATTTTTTGATTTCACTGTAGTTAGAAAACGAATGACAGAAATGACAAAGGAAGAAGTAGCAACTTCTGGACATACGCGAATTAATACGAAAAAGTTTATTCAAGTGTTGTATTTTGAGGCGAAACGGTTGATGGAGATAGAGTGAAAAAAGGTGCTTATAAATGAGCATCTTTTTTTATTAAATCTACATTTTATATTTTCTCGTAGAGCATGTAAAATGTTAGTTAAGAGAAACTGGTTTTAAATTAAGGAAGTGTCAAAACAATGGGTTTTACATTAAATAAATCGATTATTAAAGAAGTATGCGGAGAGACCTCATATAAAAGAGGCGAAGCTTATTATAAATCAAATAAAGTAATAATAAATCATTATGATGAAAATAAAGAAATTTGCGAGGCGACGGTAAAAGGGAACGAAGATTTTCATGTTACAGTAGAAAAAGCTAAAAAAGGTGATGTTGTTGCGAAATGTAGTTGTCCTTCATTAGCGTCTTTTCAAACGTACTGTCAACATGTTGCGGCAGTATTGATACAAATAAATTATAATCAGCAAACCGGTGGAATGTTGCCTATTAGTAGCGGAAACATGAGCAAAAATGAACAATTAACAAGCGGGATGTTTCAGTTGTTTGCAGAACAACCACTGAGGCCAAAAAGTAAACAACACCGTTTTGATACACGTGAAATACTTGATATTGAGTTTAATTGTACACCAGTAGTTACGAAAAATGGTGGGGCACTTCTTGGGGTTCAGTTGAAGATCGCCAAAACGTATTTCGTAAATCATATTAGAGAATTTCTTTCTAAAGTGGAGAAAAGAGAGGCTTTTAATTGTTCTAATGAATTTACATACACACCAGATGTACATAGCTTCAAGCAAGAAACGGATGCGATTATTCAGCAACTTATTAAAATGTATCATAATGAAAAAATGTATGAAGATACACTAGAAGTACACGCAAAACAAGATGATAGCATGATTTTAATACCGCCAGCTTCGTGGATGGATATGCTTTCTTTACTTTCTAAAACTGTGTGTGTGAGACTTAATCAAGATGGACAATCTTTTCACGGTTTACAAATTTCAAAAGGACTACTGCCTTTACATTTTGAGTTTAATAAAGGGAGTAACGGTGGGTTTACACTTTATATTGACGGCTTACAACAAGTAGAAGTAATGGATACGTATAGTTATGCTCTATTTGGAGGGAAACTGTATCAGTTGAATGCTGAGGATTGTAAGCGGCTTATCGAATTACAAAAAATGATGAATCGTTCTAGTAGTAACCAATTGTATATTCCAGCAGATAAGATGGAACACTTTGTAGCAAAAGTTGTACCAGGATTAATGAAGCTTGGTACTGTGCGAATTGATGAAGTAATATCAAATCGTGTTGAAACGCCTTCGCTAAAAGCAAAATTATATTTAGATCGAGTGAAAAATCGCTTGTTAGCAGGTCTCGAATTTCATTATGGAAACGTCGTGATTAATCCGTTAGAAGAGGATGGGCAGCCATCTGTTTTTAATCGTGATGAGAAAAAGGAAAAAGAGATTTTAGACATTATGAGTGAAAGTGCCTTTGCAAAGACAGAAGGCGGTTATTTTATGCATAATGAAGAAGCTGAGTATAACTTTTTATATCACGCTGTTCCAACGTTAAAAGGTTTAGTTGATATTTATGCGACGACAGCAATCAAATTACGAATTCATAAAGGAGATACAGCTCCTCTTATAAGAGTTAGAAGGAAAGAGAGAATTGATTGGTTATCATTTCGCTTTGATATAAAGGGTATTCCGGAGGCAGAAATCAAAGGGGTATTAGTCGCTCTTGAGGAGAAACGAAAATATTATCGTTTAGCAAGTGGTGCTCTACTATCACTTGAGAGTAAAGAGTTTAATGATATTAATCAGTTTATAAAAGAATCTAGTATTCGAAAAGAATTTTTAAAGGGCGAAGAAATAGATGCCCCTCTTATTCGTAGTGTGAAATGGATGAATTCATTGCAAGAAGGAAACGTATTAAGTTTAGATGAGTCTGTTCAAGAATTGGTAGAGAACATTCAAAACCCTAAAAAGCTGAAGTTTGCGGTGCCAAGTGGCTTAGATGCGATAATGAGAGAGTATCAAACATACGGATTCCAGTGGATGAAAACACTTGCCTATTATCGTTTTGGCGGCATTTTAGCTGATGATATGGGACTAGGGAAAACGTTGCAAAGTATTGCTTTTATAGACTCTGTTTTGCCGGAGATTCGAGAGAAGAAACTGCCTATATTAGTTGTTTCTCCGTCTTCCCTTGTCTACAACTGGCTTAGCGAGTTGAAAAAATTCGCTCCGCATATTAGAGCAGTTATTGCCGATGGAAACCAAGTAGAGCGCCGAAAACTTTTAAAAGATGTAACGAAATTTGATGTAGTGATTACGTCATATCCTTTACTTAGAAGAGATATAAGATTATATGCAAGACCGTTTCATACGTTATTTCTTGATGAAGCACAGGCGTTTAAAAATCATACGACGCAAACTGCGAAGGCAGTAAAAACGATTCAAGCAGAGTACCGTTTTGGATTAACGGGAACACCTGTAGAGAATTCATTAGAAGAGCTATGGTCTATCTTCCACGTTGTCTTCCCAGAATTATTACCGGGAAGAAAAGAGTTCAGTGATTTAAGACGTGAAGATATTGCGAAGCGCATAAAGCCTTTCGTGTTAAGAAGGTTAAAGGGAGATGTATTACACGAACTCCCAGAAAAAATAGAGCACTTACAATCATCAGAACTATTACCGGACCAAAAAAGGCTCTATGCCGCTTATTTAGCAAAGTTAAGAGAAGAAACGTTAAAACATCTGGATAAAGATACGTTACGTAAAAATAAAATTCGGGTTTTAGCTGGTTTAACGAGGCTTCGGCAAATTTGTTGTCATCCTGCTTTATTTGTTGATGATTACAAAGGAGGTTCAGCTAAATTTGAGCAGTTGTTAGAAATTTTAGAGGAATGCAGAAGTACAGGGAAGAGAATTCTTATATTTTCTCAATTTACGAAGATGCTTTCAATAATCGGACGTGAATTAAATCGTCAAGCAGTTTCATACTTTTATTTAGACGGGAGTACACCAGCGCAAGAACGTGTAGAGCTATGTAATCGGTTTAACGAAGGAGAAGGGGATCTATTTCTTATTTCGTTAAAAGCTGGTGGCACAGGACTAAATTTAACAGGTGCAGATACAGTTATATTGTACGACTTGTGGTGGAATCCAGCTGTTGAACAACAAGCAGCGGATAGAGCGTATCGAATGGGACAAAAAAATACAGTGCAAGTGATTAAGTTAGTAGCACATGGAACAATTGAAGAAAAAATGCACGAGTTACAAGAGAGTAAGAAAAATTTAATCGCTGAAATTATCGAGCCAGGAGAAGAGAAGTTATCTTCTATTACGGAGGAAGAAATCCGTGATATTCTTATGATTTAGTATGGAAAAAGCTATGCTTTCACAGAGATGAAAGCATAGCTTTTTTGTTGTAATAATTATATTTTGTTTTGTACAAAGTAAAGAGATAAAGTGAAACTTTAATCAGTGGGAGTTGTTCATCTCCCACTATTTATTTTATTTCTTTGTACCTTTACTTTTGTATGGTTTTGCAGCTTTCTTTTTCGCACTTGATTGCCAACGGTTCCATCCTTTACTTCCTGTACCTTGTCCTACACCTTTTTTCGGTTTTGCTTTCGTTTTACTCATATGATCACTCCGTTATATAAAAAATCTGATTTGATAATAGCCAATGTTTTAGAAAAATACTATCGATAAATGACTATGTTTGCTTTAAGTAAAAACAAACTGCTTGAATGCTATAGTATATCATGAAATTGCAAATAAACTGAAAGGAATTACAAATAAAATGAAAATAATAAGAAATACTGCGGATTCTATTTTTCGAACGATCACATTACTGGTTGTATATATGTTAGTTTCAGTTAGTGAAATGTTTTTTGTATTGAAGAGACAAAGGAAATAAAAATGTTATATTAAGAACAGTCGGTAAAGACATAAAATAAAGAATTGAAAAATATTTTAAAACTTTTTGTTGACTTTATCTATTTTTTGTATAGAATAATCATTAATAAAATGTTTCAGAGATGTGACAATAAAACGACTATGAAAGGACGAGTAGTAGTAGGATGTAGTTTAAGCGAGTCAGGGGCGGTGTGAGCCTGATACGAAGCCTATTATGAAGAACCTCCTGGAGTCGCTAACCGAAATCCTATATAGGAAAGTAGACTTAGCCGGGAACTTCGCCGTTACAAGAAGAACAGTATCGAGATTTTTTAATCTCCGTACTGTATAAGTGAGCAACCTCTGTTGCTAATTTGGGTGGTACCGCGGAACCAAAGTCTTTCGTCCCAGTTTTTTGGGAAAGAAGGGCTTTTTTTGTTGGCTTTTTTCCACAACATCCAAACATTTTAGGAGGAAACAAGCATGTATCAATCATTAATGACAGTAAGAGAGACTCAAATCGCAATTAAGGAAGTTAAAACATTTTTCGAGGATCAATTAGCAAAACGCCTTGAACTATTCCGTGTATCTGCACCATTATTCGTAACGAAGAAATCAGGATTAAACGATCACTTAAACGGTGTAGAACGTCCAATTGAGTTTGATATGTTACATTCAGGAGAAGAATTAGAAATTGTGCATTCACTAGCGAAGTGGAAAAGATTCGCATTACATGAATACGGATATGAAGCTGGTGAAGGTTTATATACAAACATGAACGCGATTCGTCGTGATGAAGAACTTGATGCAACACATTCCATTTATGTTGACCAATGGGATTGGGAAAAAATCGTTCAAAAAGAATGGCGTACTGTCGATTACTTACAAAAAACAGTACAAACAATTTATGGAATATTCAAAGAATTAGAAGATCACTTATTTGAAAAGTATCCGTTCCTTGGAAAGTATTTACCAGAAGAAATTGTTTTCATTACTTCTCAAGAACTGGAAGATAAATATCCAGAATTAACACCGAAAGATCGTGAACATGCAATTGCGAAAGAACACGGTGCAGTCTTTATTATTGGAATTGGTGATGCACTCCGTTCAGGTGAAAAGCACGATGGACGCGCATCCGATTATGATGATTGGAAATTAAACGGTGACATTTTATTCTGGCACCCAGTACTACAAGCTTCATTCGAATTATCATCAATGGGAATTCGTGTTGATAGTAAAGCACTTGATGAGCAATTAACGAGAACTGGTGAAGACTTCAAACGTGAGTATGATTTCCATAAAGGTATTTTAGAAGACGTACTACCATTAACAATTGGTGGTGGTATTGGACAATCAAGAATGTGCATGTACTTCTTACGTAAAGCGCATATCGGTGAAGTTCAATCTTCTGTATGGCCTGACGATTTACGTGAAGCTTGCAAGAAAGAAAACATTCATTTGTTTTAATATAAGTAAGAGGGAGAGTAGCTCAGGAATAGAGCTATCCTCCCTTTTTTATTGTTTAAACGAGTGGTTTACAGTGAGCTTTACTAATGGTTTCTTTCTTTTTATATCCTTTTATGTAATAATTTGTTAAAGGAGGGGACGTTATGGGCTTAGGAGAACAATTAAAAAAATTACGAGAATCAAAAGGGTTTTCACAAGAGGATGTTGCTAAAAAGATTGAGGTAACGAGGCAAGCGGTGTATAAGTGGGAAAACGATAAAAGCTGTCCTGATATTGATAATTTAATTTTACTTAGCGAAATGCACAATGTTACGCTTGATGAGTTAATAAAAGGGAATCAAAACTTTAAAGAGAAAGTACATATTGATGAAGAAGATGAAGAGTTTGAGAAAGAGAATGAGTTTGGTTTTTATATTGGTTTCGGTTTATTAATTATTAGCGCTTTTATTGATTATGAAGGAATTCAAGAGATTTTATTAGGAA
This sequence comes from Bacillus sp. NPDC057893, assembly GCF_042796455.1. Lineage (NCBI taxonomy): Bacteria > Bacillati > Bacillota > Bacilli > Caryophanales > Bacillaceae > Bacillus > Bacillus sp. NPDC057893. The sequence goes on from NZ_JBHVNG010000002.1 coordinate 938,364, forward strand.
TTGCACTATTCATGATGGTTTTTTACTCTGGTGTGAAGAGAGTTATTTTGAATGAATATAGATCGTTTTTTCAAGGGAAAGAGCGAAAGGGTATATGTGATAAGAAATAAGAAGAGTCATTTATATTTCCTAGGAAAGGGTATAAAGAATAATCTAATTGTTTTATAATGATCTTCGGATATCGATAACAAGATAAAAAGCTGTCTGCATAGATTTTTAAAATTCTATGTGGACAGCTTTCTATTTATATAGGAAGGAAATAGATTAATATAATTTGTTGTAAGTTTTACTGGCGGAAATTAAATCATTTGCACTAAAGGCTCAATTTTCGCCATAAATGATTGATGGAGTGCTTCAACGCCATCTACTAAGTGAATACGGTCAATGACAACTGATACTTTAATTTCAGATGTACTTACCATTTTAATATGAATACCGCCTTCTTTTAAAGTAGTGAACATATTCGCAGCAACTCCTGGGTTAGATACCATACCAGATCCTACAATTGATACTTTCGCTAAATGATTTTCATGTTCTACAGATTCATAGTGAAGTGCCTCTTGATTTTGTTCTAACACTTCTAATGTTTCTCTTAAATCATTAGAATGAATCGAGAAGGAGAGGTGAACAGTTCCTTCATTTGTAATACTTTGAATAATAATATCTACATTAATATGTGCCGCTGCTAATGTAGAGAAAACTGTTGAAAGTGCACCTTGTTCTAATCCTTTAATTGTGACGCGTGTAATATTATCCTCAAATGCGATACCTTTAACGATTGATTGTTGTTCCATGTTACATTCTCCCCTTACAATTGTTCCGTTTTCTTGTTCCATGCTTGATCGTACTTCTAAAACGACATTATGATTTTTAGCAAATTCAACAGCACGTGGGTGTAATACGCCAGCACCGAGATTTGCAAGCTCTAACATTTCGTCATAAGAAATTTCATCTAATTTATAAGCAGTTTTTACAACTCGTGGATCAGTCGTATATACGCCTGACACATCCGTATAAATATCACATTTTTTTGCTTTTAGTGCCGCAGCTAATGCGACAGCAGTCGTATCGGAGCCACCGCGGCCAAGTGTTGTAATTTCATTTTCTTCACTTACTCCTTGGAAACCAGCTACTATAACAATCGTGCCTTCAGTAAGGTGAGACTGAATACGACCAGTATTAATGTCAGTAATCCGTGCACTACTATGTACAGATTCTGTCGTAATACCAGCTTGCCATCCTGTTAATGAAATTGCGTTATAACCTTTTGTTTGTAGTGCCATTGTTAATAATGAAATGGTTACTTGTTCTCCTGTAGATAGGAGCATATCCATTTCACGTTTACTTGGATTTTCCGCAATAGCGTTAGCAAGTACTACAAGTTTATCCGTACTTTTTCCCATTGCTGAAACGACAGAGACAATACTATGTCCTCGTTCATATTCTTCAATAATTAAATTTGCTACATGTTGAATGCGTTCGACGCTTCCGACAGAAGTACCGCCAAATTTTTGTACAATCGTTTCCATTACGAATTCCTTCTTTCGTCCATTTTTAAGAATAGGTTAGGACATATACAAATCCCAATATTCCTGTAGTTACCAGAGAGAAAAACAAAAAACACCATCTCAAATAAGTGAGGATGGTGCTGTTACAGGAAAAGGGAAACAGAAAACGGAGCTAATAAAAAAACCGCCAAAAAAGGAATATCATAAAAAATGATATCTCTTTTTTGTAGATAGCTCTTCATACGTACACGTCTGTACATATGACAGTTCTGTTTCTATTCGAAAACAGCCCCAATTGATAAATGCAGAGAAATTTATCAATTTCGGCAACACTTCCTTTCCTCTAAATTCATAGACATCTCTGTGTCTCCTTTAGAATACTTATAAGCGTTGCAACCTCTATCTCACGTTTTAGGCGAGAGTGTTTGATTTATGAAGTTGTTGGTAACATTTGTTTTATAATAATTTAAATTTTTCAGGGAATCAAGTGTTTTATATATATTTTTAAAATTCTATCTTTTATTCAGATTAGTTTGTGAAAAATGTAGCAAAATCAATTCATTGCATGTACATTAAAAATATAGAGTATAGGAGGTGGAAGGATGGGGAAGATACAGCCTATTTATGTAGCAACAAAAATGAACACAACAATGGAGAAACTATGGGCATATACACAAGAGCCTGATATACATACAGAGTGGGATGCCCGTTTTACGGAAATCTCGTATTTGGAGAAAAGAGAAGGAGAACCACAGAAGTTTTTATATAAAACAAAGATCGGATTTGGACTTGAAATAGCCGGAGAAGGGGAATCGATTGGTGAAATAAGAAAAGACACTGGGGAACGCATTTCGTCTTTGAAATTTTGGACAGACAATAAGCTATCACTTATACAAATAGGACGAGGTTATTGGAAGTATACACCGAATGGAGAACATATTCATTTTGAAACGCAATATGATTATGATACAAGGTTTGGTCATATAGGGAATGTGATAGATTCATATGTTTTTCGCCCTTTATTAGGTTGGGCGACAGCATGGAGTTTTGATGCCCTTAAATTATGGTTGGAAAAAGGGTTTCATCCTCGCTTGTTAATTAGAAGAACGATGACATATTGGCTCGTTTGTTTTTTAGTTGCTTTTGTATGGATATATCAAGGAATCTTTCCAAAAATAATTTTCACTCATCCAGAAGAGATGAAGATGCTTTCTGTGATTATTGGTTCAACTGAAAACAGTGTTTTGATTCTTAAAATAATTGGGTGGTTAGAAATTATTTTTGGTGTCATATGGCTATTGCCGCGTCCAAAACGAAAATTATTTATATTACATATTTTTATGTTAATAGCCCTAACAATAGCGGCAGGATTTACGAATATCGAAAGCTTTACAGAGCCGTTTAATCCAATTACATTAAATTTTCTTCTAATAGGGTTATCAATTGTCGGTTATATGAATAGCACTAATTTGCCGAGCGCAAAAAATTGTAAGAGGACGAGAAAGGGATAAGTATATGGTTAATATTTATGAAAGATTATTAGGGGATTCTTATAAAAGGCTTCATCCAAAATTGCAGGAACGATATGCGATAACAAAGGAAAATAGCTTTATTGGGGAAGGGGAAATGGATGAAATTTACGGTGGCTCTTTTTTCGTTAAATTGATTTTGAAAATTGCATCGAAGTTCCGCATATTTTTCTCTGAGCGAGGGAAAAAAGTTCCGTTTGTGATACATAATACCGCTGAGCGAGATGCATATGGGAAAGAATTTGTAAGATGGAATCGTACTTTTTATTTTCATAATAAGAAAAGGTATTTTAACGCTGTTATGCAGTTGGATGAAGAGAATAATGAAATTGTAGATTATTTTGGCGAACCGCATATGCTCGTTTCTACATTGAATTTTTATATTGATGAAAAAGGCGGGATGCATATTTCTTCAAAGAAACAATGGTTTTTTATGTTTGGAAGAAAAATACCGTTACCAAAATTTTTATATGGAGAGGCAAAAATTGTTGAAAGTTATGATGATGCACGGCAATGTTTTCGAATTCATGTACAAGTACGGAATCCGTTAATTGGTTCACTATTTTCATATAAGGGAACATTTGTGGAAAGGGAATAAACGATATGAAAAATATACTATTTGGGCTTGCTTGTTATATTGTATTTCTAATATACGAGTGGTCTAATATAAATCCTGTTGAAGCAATTATTTTGTTATCTATTTTGTTATTTATACCGATGTCATTTTGTATTATTGACAAAAAAACGCGGAATGGATCGTATTTATTATTTTATAAATTTGTATCATTTTTATATCCAATAGCAGCAGTTAGTGCGATGCTAGCTTTCGTAACAAATCATTTCGTTTTTGCTCTTCTTTGGTTTATGTATACAGGGGTTCTTGCATTATTTGGTGTAAGTAGATTGCTAGAAAGAGGATGGAAGCCTCTAGAAGAAACAGCTATAGATAGTGCGTTTATTTATTTGTTTCTAGGTGGTTTTTGGTTCTTTGCTTCTGTAGCAAAACTTTCAATTATGCACTTTAGTTCTGACATTGTTTTACTCACAGCTGCACACTTTCATTACTCGGCATTTCTATTGCCGCTATCAGCGGGTTTACTTGGAAGAAAAAAAGAACGGGGAAGTAAGTTATATGACACTATTATGTTTATCATCGTCATTTCTCCAATGACAGTTGCAATAGGAATTACGTATTCGAGGGTGTTTGAATTCTTTGCAGTGTTCATATATTTATTTGCCATTTATGGATATGGAGTTTACGTGTGGAGAACGAAATTCAATACTATAAGTGCGAAGGTACTTTTAGTTCTTTCTTCTAGCACACTTATGGTAACAATAATGTTTTCACTCATATATTCATACGGAAATTTCAAACAAGTAATGACGATTACAATTGCACAAATGGTTTGGATCCACGGTGTTGTCAATGGAATTGGAGTAGCGTTACCAGCATTTGTTGGCTGGATGATTGAAAAGAGTACTCCGAATTATAAATATTACGGGAAACCAATGAGCAGGTTAAGAGGAAATGCGACAGTTGGTGAAGCATTTTTACATAACAGAAATTTAATAGATAGCAAGGAATACAAAGGTTTAGTTGATAAAATGAATGATTTTCATAGTGAGGAATTTGACATGGCGAAGATTCCTTTAAGTATTATTCGTTTTTATGAAAATACAAAAGAGTATCAGTTACAATCGCATATTAAATGGACTCGTTGGTTCCGCCCGGTTGCATTTTGTTATGAGAAAATGAGTAAGCGTGTAGGACAAATACATTTAGGAATGGGCGGCAAGTGGGAAACGATGCATGGCTCTATCATTGGGATAATAGATGAGAAGGATGGAAGAGAGAATGTAAGGGCTTGGCTAAGAAAAAATGAAGCAGGAGAATCTATTTTTGTAGCTCTTTACTCAAAACATACACATAAGAATGAGACATATATGAATATCGGATTATCTTTACCATATTCGAATATGACGGGAGTTTTGAAATTATGTAATAAGAGTAATGATTTAATCATTACTAGTAAGCTGAGAAGAAATGGTAAGGGAGATGAGGGGATTTATTTACATACTCGTTTCTTTACAATACGTTTACCATTAGCAGAGACTTTTATTATTAAAGAGAGCAAGGATCAAATATTAGAAGCTAACCATAGAATGTGGATATTCGGAGTTAAGTTTTTAGAAATTGATTATGAGATTAAGAAAATAGAGGGAAAGTAAGAAGAGCTTGGAGAGATTCCAAGCTTTTTTACGTATGGGTAATTGTCATAGCAACTTGTTTATCCAAGTCTCGGTCCCAAACACGTTGAATTTCAAACGTACCTTTTTCAAAAAATAATGGGAATCTCTCTTTAAACCAATCTTGCATAGGAAGATTGAGTGCTGTATCAATTGGCACCCATAATAATTCGCCTTCAGGAGGATTCAAAAGGAGTTCACCTTCAAATGAATCTGTCCAATAGTTAAATACCATATATCGAACATTTTCTTTCGGATTTACGTATTCATCTAATCCCTTAAAAGTTAAATTTGAAACAAGTAATCCAGTTTCTTCTTTTACTTCTCGTTTAGCAGCTTGAACGATACTTTCTGGAAAATCTACTTTACCGCCAGGAGCGATGTAACCAGGGAATCCTAGATGATCGGGGCGCTGTATTAGCAATACTTGGTTATTCCGCTGAATCATACACATTGTATAAATGCGGTGTTCGATACTTTTCCAATTCGTACTCATACGAATCTCTCCTCTTATAAAATGAGTCTCTTATAGTTTAACTATAGTTATTAGTTCTAAAAAATACAATAATAATACAAAATTATACAAAATACAATTGACTATTACTAATTGATATTTTTACCAAGAATTTAATAGTTTCATATATAATTAAAAGTAACGAAGAATGAATTTTCTGTATTTAAATTCAGAGATTAAGGTCATTTGAAAAGAGGAGAGAGATATGCGAGGAGAAATACCAACAGAGAAAAATTTAGGCTATGTCGGTAAATTGTTATTGCCAGTTAAAGTGTCACCACACTTTAAGTTTTTATGGATTGGGCAACTACTTTCAACTTTAGGTAGTTCGATCACGATGGTCATTCTCCCAGTCGTTGTGTATTCATTGACTGGTTCAACAGTTGTAATGGGAATGACTATGGCAATGTACATGCTTCCTAATATTCTTGCGTTACCGTTTGCTGGATTGGTCGTGGATCGAATTAACCGGGTGAAATTGATGTTATTTACAGATATAATCCGCTGCATATTAATGCTATTACTTGCAACACTTATATTTATGGACGTTTTAACGATTCCACTTTTATATGTACTTGTTGCATTATATGGACTTATGGAAGGTATATTTCAGCCGGCATATTCAGCTGTAAGAGCGAAAGTATTTGTACCGGAAATTCGAAATGCAGCTAACGCATTAACGCAAATGAGTAATCAGGGTATACGATTAATTGGACCGGCTCTTGGAGGATTAATCGTTTCAGTTACATCCGCCGGAATTGGGTTTGGATTGGATGCAGTAACGTACTTGCTATCATTTGTATGTTTATTATTTTTAAAAGAAATAAAGTTTAATAAAGTACAGAAATTTGAAAGAAATAAAGTCAATTACAAACAAGATTTTATGGAAGGGATTCTTGTTCTAAAAGGCCATCCGTGGTTGTGGATTACTATTCTAGTCTTTTCTTTCGTTAATATTTGTTATGCAGGCATTATCGTTGTATTAATTCCATGGTTGTTTAATGTTCATCATCATTTTGAAGCTTACGTATATGGATTGGGTATGTCTGCTTCTGGTGCTGGAGCTGTAATTGCAGCGCTAATTTTTGGTGGGAGGCAGCAGTGGCATAAGAGAGGATTACTTGCATATGGCGGTGTGTTAATAAGTGGAATGGCACTATTAATTATGCCTTTCGTTTCTTGGGCACCTGCTTTAATTGGATTAATGGCAATTGAAGGATTCGGTATAATGATATTTGGGCTCATTTGGGAAACGAGTTTACAAGAGCTTGTACCAGAAGAAGCATTTGGAAGAGTGGCAAGCCTTGATATGTTAGGTTCATTTGCTTTATTACCATTAGGATATGTGGTTGTAGGCTGGTTAGCTACTGTAATAGGTGGAAAGATAACAATTATAATGCTAGCTATTTTAGTAATCATAACAATTGGAATAGCATTGTCTGTACCGAGTATTCGGCGGTTCGATTGATTATGTAGGCTAAAAGGGGGATATGGTATATGACTATAGAAAGCTTAAATGGATTAGTAGTAGATAAGTTGGGATGTAAATACGTTTTGGGAGAAAAGGTATTTAAAGCAAGGAATTTTACTGTGTATATTGCGACTTCTATAGAAAATAAAATGACATATAATCGATTCATCTTAATTAAGCATTTGTCTAATGAAGTGCCTTCCGTACATGTTTGGGACAAAAAAATTTGTGTAGACGATACAAAAATAGATATTGCAAAAGAAGTGACAGAAGCAATTCAATCGGGTTTTGTAAATAAAGAGTAAGCCCTAAACAAATTAGGACTTACTCTTCATTAAACACAAATGTTTGCTTCATTTTTTTACCCTCATTTACTGGATGGCCGTTGTAAGAGAAATTCTTTTCTTCCCAAGTAATGACGACTTTAAAATTATGGCTATTAAAGTCTAATGGGAATACCATGTAGTCAAAGCTTGTATGACTTTTTGAAACGTTGTTATTTGATGTAGTAGGATTAAAGGTAGCTTTAGATGTAGGGTTATTATCAAGTATTTCCACGGATACATTTGCTACATCATTACCAATATTTTTTAAGAGTAAACTATACGTATCATATACACCTTGTTTTGGCTGCACCGCTTGCTTGTTTGAGTTATGAGATTTGTCAATTTCGATATACCACTGTTTAGACTTTGACGCAATTGGTAGTGATTGAAATGTGTATGCATTAGCTTGTATTGGTAGTGCTAAGCAGATAAGGGAAAAAAGAGATATTATTTTTCGTTTCATTTTGAAAAACTCCCATTCTTTAACAAAGTTATTTGTTATTATTCGCTCTGTTTGAGAAAATATACCATATAATGTAAAGGGGTAGGGGGATGAGTCTCGGCTTAGGAATCATTATAGTATTCGCTACGGTTATACTTGGCACGTCTGCTTAATAGCTGGTATTCCGCCGGTAATTAGTTTGTAGTATAAGTGGATGTGTCAAAGGATAAATGCTATTAAAGTGAGGATAAGTAGTATATTAAGGGGAATTAGATAAGGAAGCTGTTTAGAGATTTTTCTACACAGCATTTTTTATGTCTAGCGTTCAATTACATATGTTTGTTGGTACGTATATCGCGCCTTTGTATCAATTTATTAAACTAAAGATGTAGAGTCTTACGTATGAATCAAAAGAATATTAATATGAAAAAATTACCAATGAATATGTTAAAATAACATTGTCATATAACAAGGGGGATTTGTTTGATGGAAAAAGAGCATCTTGCTAAAGTAGATTTAACGAAAAGAATTGATTCGAAATCTAAGTACAATAAGAAACTCGAAAAATATCAAATGCGTTTATTAGCACTACAGCAAATTTTAAAAGAAGAGAAAATAGCCGTTATGCTCGTTATGGAAGGTTGGGATGCGGCAGGTAAAGGCGGAGCGATTAAGCGAGTGACTGAACATCTTGATCCACGCGGATTCCAAGTAAATCCAATCGGAGCGCCTGCTCCCCATGAAAAACGGTATCATTATTTGCAACGTTTTTGGCGGAAAATTCCTCAATATGGGCAAATTACTATATTTGATCGTTCATGGTATGGGCGTGTATTAGTTGAGCGTGTTGAAGGATTCGCCACAAAGGATGAGTGGACGAGAGCATATGATGAAATCAATGATTTTGAGAAACTATTAACAGATGATCATTACATAATAGGAAAGTTTTTCTATCACATTAGTAAAGACGAACAGTTAAAGCGATTTAAAGAAAGAGAGAACAACCCTCTTAAAAAATGGAAAATTACAGATGAAGACTGGCGAAATCGTGAAAAATGGGATGAGTATGTAGAAGCAATGGAAGATATGTTTGAAGAAACAGATAAGCCGAATGCTAAATGGAATATTATTGCGAGCAATGATAAATTATACGCTCGTTTGAAAACATTGAAAGTAATTATTTCGTTAATTGAGGATTATTTCTTAGAACATAATATGGAATTACCTTCGTATTATTATGAAATAAAAGAAGGTAAGAAAAAGGAAATTAAATCTATGCAAGATGTAGGGGTTAAATAGTAAAAAGGTTTGTATAGGAAATATGAAGAGAAGCTGTCCTGTAATTTGGCAAAACCAAATTACAGGACAGCTTTTTTAGTTAGAAACATTTTACAATTTACAGAATAAAGTATATAATCAATAATCATATTAACAATGTTAATATGATTATTGATTATATACTATGTGGGGGTCTTATTTTGAAGGGAAGAGATGTTGTTTTAGGTTTATTAATGGAAAAAGAATTGTCTGGTTATGATATTAAAATTGTGTTTGAAGATGTATTTACTCATTTTTTTGATGGAAGCTTTGGAATGATTTACCCAACTTTAAGACAATTAGAAAAAGAGGGGAAAATAAAAAAAGAGGTTGTTATGCAAGAAGGGAAACCGAATAAGAAAATGTACTTTATTACAGATGAAGGGCGTGAAGAGTTTTATCAATACATGCAAACGGATGTAGAGAAAGACGTTTTACGTTCAGATTTTTTAATGAGGATGTATTTTGGCAATTATAGTGATGATAAGGCGATAAAAAAATGGATTGAAGACGAAATTGAAAGGAAAGAAGCGTACATTGCAGATCTTCGTTTGAAATATGAACAATGGAGAGAAGGTATTACTTTCGTTGAAGAAATTTCGCTCGATGTAGGTATTGCATCATATAGTGCACAAGTAGAGACGTTGAAGAGGAAGTTAGAGCAGTTAGAAGCGAAAGAAAATAATAAAACAGAAGAATGAAAAACACGTTCACAATAAATAAAGGGGTAGATGAACATGGAGCAATCAAAGGGACTGAAAATTGTCTTTTTAATGTGCTTAGGTATTTTTCTTTGTATGATTGATACAACGATTATGAATATAGCTTTACCAGCTATACAAACAAGTGTGAATACTTCATTAGAAAAGATGTCATGGGTATTAAATGTATATACAATGACTATTGCGGTACTCGCAATTCCGCTAGGACGGATAGCTGATATTTTTGGAAAAGCAAAGATGTATATTCTTGGTTTGGTGATTTTCGGTGGTGGGTCAGTACTTTGTGCTTTTGCTAATACAGGTGACTTCCTCATTTTTTCTCGTTTTATACAAAGTGTTGGAGCAGCAATTTTATTTCCGACAAGTATGGTAATTGGTGTATCAGCTATGCCGTTAGCAAAGAGGCATGTTGCACTTGCTATTTTAGGAGTAACGCAAGGATTGTCAGCTGCACTTGGTCCGGTAATAGGCGGAATTATTACGCAAAATGTAGGATGGAGATGGGTGTTCTTCGTCAATGTTCCGATTTGTATTCTGGGAATCATTTTATGCTGTATTATGTTACAAGTAAAAAATGAAGAACGTATTATTTCAAAAATTGATTGGATTGGACTTATATTAAGTAGTTTAGCGATTTTTTCTTTTACTCTCGTATTAGTGAAAGGCAATACGTGGGGATGGCAAAGTAATATCGCTTGGTCTTGTTATGCCATTAGCACTATTTCTCTTATTCTATTTGTTTTAGTGGAACGAAAGATTCATAATCCGATGGTGAATTTAAAATTATTTAAAGATCGAATGTTTGTAGGAGCGTCTATCGTTGTTGTATTAAGTAATTTATTTTTAATCGGAGTAACTGTGTTGCTTCCAACATTCTTGACAAAAATACAATACCGAACGGAAATTGAAGCTGCTTTTTTAGTGACACCTATTTCAGCTATGATATTTTTTATCTCACCTGTTGCAGCAACTTTAATTAAAAAACTTGGAAAAGTAACTATTATTTTGTCAGGGTTTCTTGTTATGGGCCTATCCTACTATTGGTTGCAAATGATTGACGTTAACTCAACAAATATAGAAATTATTATTCCATGTATGATATTAGGTGTTGGATATGGTTTAGTAGTGGGGCCAATTACAGTTTTAAGTGCATCTTCGTTTGAAGGGGAATTATTAACTGCTTCTCAAACTGTCGTATCGATGTTACGTCAAGTAGGTATTGTATTAGCAGTAGCGATATTTGTATCTAATTTAACACACAACTTATCTGTAAATAAAGAGAATGTATATCGTTATGCAGAAGAAAAAGTGCGTAATATTCATGTGGATAGTGCTCAGCAAGATGAGATATTACAAATGACTAAAGAGAAAATAGAGAATCAAAGTTTAGAGTCGAGTATAAATAAGAAACAAAATGCAATTACGATGGGATTAAGTAAAGAGAAAAAGGAAGAATTGATTCATAAAAAGACGGATGAAATATTAAGCGGGATTCCAGTAGAATATCGGGATATGAAAAGAGAAGAAGTAATAATTCAAGTAACAAAAGAAGTTGAAAAGGAGGAGGAAAGTATAAAGAAAGAAGTACTAGCATTTTCAAATGATGTAAGTCAGTATGCCCAAAATAAGATGGCTATGAGTTTTACAGATTTATATAAAGCAAGTGTTCCAGTTATTTTAATTTGTGCTTTAATAAGTTTGTTCTTTTGGGAAGGGAAAGCTTTAAGTAAGAGAAGAGGGGAAAAGAGTAGTAGAGGAATTGTGCTCTAGTGATGGAACGTTGGCTGTCAAAAAATTAGTATAGTTATTTTGGGAACTCCTCGGTAATGGGCGAAACATAAACCGTGGGGTTCTTTACATGGATAAAAAAATTGTAGCATTTTAAATTTGGGGATTTTGTTGTTCTATAGTACATTAACAAGAGATATTAGTTTTATAGAGAGGGTGAGAAAATGATAGATACAGCAGATGCTTCAATAAGTAATCATATGTACACAGAAGAAGAGCAACAAAAATTATATAAACGAACGTTAATAATCGTAAGTATTTCACAAATGTTTGGCGGAGCGGGATTAGCTGCTGGAATTACAGTAGGTGCACTTCTTGCACAGCAAATGCTTGGAACAGATGCATATGCAGGATTACCGGCCGCTATGTTTACATTGGGATCTGCGGTAGCGGCTTTCTTTGTTGGGAAGTTATCGCAAAAATATGGTCGCCGAATAGGACTTGCAACAGGGTTTATAGTAGGGGGACTAGGAGCTATTGGAGTTGTATTGGCTGCGTTAACAAATAGTATTATTCTATTACTAGTCTCTTTACTCATATATGGTGCGGGTACAGCGACGAATCTACAAGCTCGTTATGCTGGTACTGATTTAGCAGATAAGAAGCAGCGAGCAACTGCTGTTAGTATTACAATGGTCATGACGACTTTTGGTGCGGTAGCTGGTCCGAATTTAGTAGGCGTAATGGGTGATTTTGCCCATTCAATTGGAATTCCTGAACTAGCTGGTCCGTTCATATTATCGGCAGCGGCATTTATACTTGCGGGCCTTGTCCTTTTTGTTATGCTTCGTCCAGATCCATTAATTATTGCTAACATAATAGAAACATATAAACAAGAACATACATATAAAGGGCAACCAGTAACAGAAGAAATGATAGAAAATAAACGTGGTGTTACTGTTGGAGCAATCGTAATGATACTTACTCAAATAGTGATGGTTGCGATTATGACTATGACTCCAGTACATATGGGACACCATGGTCATGGATTAAGTGCAGTAGGTCTCGTGATTGGTTTTCATGTAGGTGCAATGTACCTTCCATCACTTGTTACAGGAATGTTAATTGATAAAATTGGCCGTACTAAGATGAGTATAGCTGGTGGGGTGATTTTACTTGCAGCGGGTGTCATAGCTGCGATAGCACCGAGTGATTCTTTAATATTATTAATTGTTGCTCTTTCTTTACTTGGATTAGGATGGAATCTCGGATTGATTAGTGGTACAGCACAAATTGTTGATTCCACAACTCCTTCTACACGTGCTAAAACACAAGGGAAAATAGATGTTTTTATTGCGTTAGCCGGAGCTTCAGGTGGAGCGATGTCAGGAATGGTAGTAGCTAATTCCAGTTATGCGGCATTATCATTAGCGGGAGGCGCTGTAGCCTTATTACTTATTCCTGTTGTGATATGGTCTCGGAAAGGTAAATAAATTTCATGAAATTAAAAAGAGGTTCTAGTTATTTCTAGAACCTTTTTTCATACATTTAATTCAAATCCCACTCCACAATAAGTCCTAAATGCGTAAGTCCACCGCCAAACCCGTACAGTAAAAGTGTATCTCCATTATTTAATTTTCCTTCTTTTCTAGCTAAATCTAAAGCGAGTGGAATGGAAGCTGAAGATGTATTCCCCATGTATTTTACACTGGTTAAAGTTTTTTGAATTGGAATTTCGGTTTTCTCGCAAATAGATTCAATCATTCGTAAGTTAACACTGTGTGGTACGAACCAGTCTATATCATCTATTTGCATATTTGTGGTATGTAATAGTTCTTTTATACCTGCTGGTACTGTGCGTGTTGCCCATTTATATACTTCTCTTCCGTTTTGAACGATTTTTTCATTTGTTTGCAGTGGTGTGTCATTCATAGTAGTAGATAAGTTTGTTCTGTATAGATGAATGCCGCCTTCCCCATTTGTTCCCATGTGAGTAGCGATAAAGCTTGGTTTGATTTCATCTCTTTCTAATAAAATAGCTCCAGCGCCATCACCGAACAAAATACAGGTCGTTCTATCGGTGTAATCAGTAACTTTAGATAATGTCTCTGTCGCTATGACGAGTACTTTTTGATGTGATCCAGAAGTGATTAAGCTATTACCGACATGCAGTCCGTATGTGAAACCAGCGCAAGTTGCATTTAAATCAAAAGCTAGTGTATGAGGTATGTTGAAGTATTGTTGTATTTGGCAAGCAACACTAGGAAAAACATAATCAGCAGTAGTTGTAGCGACGATGATACAGTCAATATCTTCTAAGTTTTTCTTATATGTTGTACATAAATTTTCGATGGCTTTAATGGCTAAGTGTGAGGAGTATTCGTCTTCGTTAGCAATTCTTCTTTCTTTCATGCCTGTTCTTTGTACAATCCATTCATCATTCGTATGGACCATCTTTTCTAAATCGTTATTAGACAATACTTGATCTGGAACATAAGTACCAATTGCGGTAATACGAGATTTAGAATTCATAGGGACATCTCCTGATTTTTATTTTTATAACCTGATACTAATATCAGGTTATAAAAATGTCAATAAATACTTTTATTCTATGGGAACGATAATGTTTAATTTACTCTGGAGGAATTTGGCGAGTAGCGTAAAAATAATATACGAGAAGCTTTTGAAATTGATAATGAAGGGAGTGGGGCTCCTTGAAAAGAATTTTGCACATGTTGCCTGTTGTCATTATTTGTAGCTTTATTCTTATTGTTTTTTCAGATAAATCTTATGCTTGTGACTGTATTAAAAAATCTCCAGAGGATGCATTTCAAAAAAATGATGTGGTGTTTGAGGGGAAAGTAATTGAAATTGGAAGGAAAGAGGGAGTTGGAACTGAAGTATTATTTGAAGTGAAGAACATTTGGAAAGGGACAAGTTCTTCGCAAATTATTATATATACAAGTGTTAGTAGCTGTGCATTTCCTTTTGCAAAGGGAGGAGAGTACCTAGTCTTTTCTTCTTACAGAGGAGAAGAAAAGTTAGAGACATCTATCTGCAGTGGAACGAAGAAATTAGATGAGGCAGAGATAGAAAAAACGGCTTTAAGTCATATTGCAAAAGAGTCTGTTCCGACGAAGAAAGTGGATTTAAAAGGGGGTATGGTTAACGGTTTTAGATGGGGACAGCTTGTTATCATTTCTATAGGTCTGTTATTGATAATTGCTGTTGTTATTTTTATTGTGAGAAGAATTCGCAAAAAATGACGATTAAAGTAAAAATACAAAGATTTTCTTTCTGTTTCTATAGGTGGTTTAATCTTGTGAAAGCGAATTACTTATGCTACACTTTATGTAACTTAAAATGAACGGAGGGGCTTCCTTTGATCTTAATCAGATTACGTCTCAATACTTTGTGCCGATAATTGAATAGCGCTCAAAGGCTCTGTCTGTGTACAGAGTGAACGGGATTGGTCTGCCTATTTTAAAGGAACCCTTTATTAAGCTTATATGTGAAAAAGAGGGAGGGACGAATACGCCCTCTTTTTGTTTTGCCTTTATAAATAGAATGGGATAGTATAGGTGAACACTTGTTGGATACGTATACCATCTTGGGACTTTTTGACCATGTATAGGACGAAAGCACTGCTTTCTTCTATTTCTTTGGTGAACCCTTATCCGTTTACGAAAACACAGGCAGTGACCTGTGTTTTTTATTTTGCGTAATCGAAATGGAGGAATAAATATATGGAAGAATTATTACAAAGAGCAATATTAGTTGGAGTAAATTTAGGTAAGGAAGCTGATTTTGCATATTCGATGGAAGAGTTAGCAAATCTTACGGAAGCTTGTGATGTGGAAGTAATCGGTCAAGTGACACAAAATTTACAACGAGTAAATCCGTCGCATTATATTGGAAAAGGGAAGATTGAAGAAGTAGCAGCGTATGTGAAAGAAGCAGATGCAAATATGGTCATCTTTAATGATGAATTATCTCCTTCACAAATTCGGAATTTAGAAGAAGATTTAGATTGTAAAGTAATTGATCGTACCATTTTAATTTTAGATATCTTTGCGCAACGTGCGAAAACGAAAGAAGCACAGTTGCAAGTAGAGGTGGCCCATCTTCAGTACATGATGCCTCGTTTAATCGGTCTTCGTGAATCTTTAGGAAGACAAAGCGGGGGAGTTGGCACGAAAAATAAAGGTGTCGGTGAGAAAAAGTTGGAATTAGATCGTCGTAAAATTGAAGAACAAATTGCAGCTCTAAATAAAGAATTAGAAGCACTTGTTGCGCAGCGCCAAACGCAGCGTAAACAACGTAAGAAAAATGAAATTCCAGTTGTGTCATTAGTAGGATATACGAATGCAGGTAAATCAACGATAATGAATACGATGCTTGAAATTTTTAATGGTACTGTAGAGAAACAAGTATTTGAAAAAGATATGTTATTTGCGACGTTAGAAACATCTGTACGAAATATTGATTTGCCAGATAATAAATCATTTTTATTAACGGATACAGTTGGATTTGTAAGTAAATTACCGCATCATCTTGTGAAAGCATTCCGTTCAACGCTAGAGGAAGTGGCGGAAGCAGATTTACTCATTCACGTCGTAGATTACTCAAATCCCAATTATGAGCAATTAATTGATATTACAAATGAAACGTTAAAGAAAATTGGCGTGAAAAATATCCCGACGATTTATGCATATAACAAATCAGATTTGATAGATGTTGAAATTCCAAAAGTACAAGAAGATCGCGTTTATCTATCTGCGAAGAAACATGTTGGAATTGAAGAACTTGTAGAAATGGTTCGCTCACACATTTATAAAGAGTATACGAAGTGTGAAATGTTAATTCCATATGATCAAGGGCAAGTAGTTTCGTATTTCAACAATCATGCACACGTTTTATCTACGAGTTATGAAAACGAAGGTACGAAAATGGCACTAGAATGTAAGACGAGTGATTACGAGAAGTATAAGCGTTTTGCTATTTAATAGAAAAGGCGATCCTAATATGTTTTAGGATCGTCTTTTTCTTCATAGTTGCATGCATTCCTTTCGTCTGTCCCAGTATAAAAGAAAATACAAAGAGTTCATAAAAATAAATCTGATAAAACAGATAGAAAAAATATATTATTTTAGAAGTGATATTTCTGGAAAAAGAAATGAAACCAGTATAGAATAGAAATGTTTCAAAACTCAGAATTTATTCTAATTAAAGTCTTAATTTATTACACTAACTGTAATAAATATATATTTTGTACAGGAAGGAGAGGTTCGTATATGCAGGCAGTTTCACAAAAAAATACAGTAGAAACACCGACAATATATCGAATATTATTTGCGATTAGTTTCGGGCATTTTTTAAATGATTCGATGCAAGCAGTTGTGCCAGCGTTGTTTCCTATTTTGGAAAAAACGATGAATTTATCCTACATGCAAGTAGGTTGGATAGCGTTCGCGCTAAATATGACGTCATCGATTATGCAGCCGGTTTTTGGTATGTATTCAGATAAGAAGCCGTCACCATTTTTATTACCACTCGGTATGTTTTCGAGCATGCTTGGGATGATTGGGCTCGCGTTTGCCCCGAATTTTATTATTGTTATTATTTCTGTTTTATTTATTGGATTAGGTTCGGCAGTCTTTCATCCAGAAGGTGCCCGAGTTGCTTATATGGCAGCAGGTGCCAAACGTGGTTTAGCACAAGCGATTTATCAAGTGGGGGGGAATACAGGGAATTCGCTAGCCCCTATTTTTACAGCGCTCATTTTCGTTCCACTAGGTCAAATTGGTTCTCTAGGTTTTACTGCTTTCGCAGCGGTAGGGATTGTATTGTTACTTTTTGTTTCAAAATGGTATAAAGATGAATTAGCGACTGGTGCTGTAAGAAGGAAAAAGAGGGCTGCACTTGAGGCTGAAAATGCGATTGTAAGTACGCACATTAAATTTGTTATTATACTTCTTGTTTTTCTAACATTCGTACGTTCTTGGTACGGTGCTGGTATCGGGAATTTCTATCAATTTTATTTAATTGAGCATTACGGTTTATCGATAAAAAATGCACAGTATTTCGTCTTTGCTTTTATGATTGCTGGTGTATTAGGTACTTTCTTTGGTGGTCCGCTAGCGGATCGATTCGGTAAGAAAAAGATCATTGTCTTTTCGATGCTCGGTTCAGCGCCGCTTGCGCTTTTACTACCTCACGTTTCGCTCGTATGGGTAGTACCGTTATTTTTATGTATCGGTTTTATTAGTTCAAGTAGTTTTAGTGTAATCGTTGTATATGCACAAGAGCTTGTTCCAGGTAAAGTTGGAATGGTATCGGGATTAATTGTTGGTCTTGCGTTTGGCCTTGGAGCATTAGGTGCTGTAGTTCTTGGGAAATTAGCTGATATGTATAGTCTTCAGTTTATTATGCTATTATGTAGTTGTTTACCATTAATTGGACTAACTTCATGGTTACTGCCAAATGATAAGAAAACGATAGAATAGGAGATGCACTATGAAAGTATGTGAAAACGTTACAGAATTAATAGGAGATACACCTGTCGTTCGATTATCTAAATTTATTCCAGAAGACGCAGCGGATGTGTATGTAAAATTGGAAATGTTTAATCCGTCACGCAGTGTGAAAGATCGTGCTGCTTATAATTTAATTCATATTGCTGAGGAACACGGTCTCATTAAGCCGGGGGATACAATTATTGAACCGACGAGCGGAAATACAGGAATTGGCTTAGCGATGAATGCGGCTGCTAAAGGGTATAAAGCTATTTTAATTATGCCAGATAATATGTCCAAAGAGCGTATTAATTTATTGAAGGCATACGGAGCAGAGGTAGTTTTAACACCGGCAGAACAAAGAATGCCAGGAGCAATTGCAAAGGCGATAGAGTTACAAAAAGAAATTCCAAATAGTTTTATTCCGCAGCAATTTGAAAACCCAGCAAATCCGGATGTTCATCGTTATACGACTGCACTTGAAATTTATGAACAAATGGATGGAGAGCTTGATGCATTTGTAGCAACCGCAGGAACAGGTGGAACAATTACAGGGACCGGTGAAACATTAAAAGAGAAACTACCAAACTTATATATTGCAGTAGTAGAACCGAAAGGATCACCAGTGTTATCTGGTGGTGTTCCAGGCCCTCATAAACTAGTCGGAACAAGCCCAGGGTTTATTCCCAAAAACTTAAATACAGAAGTGTATAACGAAATTATGCAAATTGCAGATGAAGAGGCATTAACTACAATGAGGAACTTAGCAAGACAAGAAGGTTTATTAGTAGGGCCGTCTTCAGGGGCTTCTGTGTACGCAGCGATTATGATAGCGAAGCGCCTAGGTGTTGGTAAAAAAGTTTTATGTATTGCGCCTGATACCGGTGAACGTTATTTAAGTATGGGGCTATTTGAATAAAAGTGATGAAAACACCTTAATAGTAAGGATGGAAATCCTCTATTAAGGTGTTTCTTTTAGAAAAATAGAGAATGGATGAGTGGGGAGAATGACAATGAAACTATTGAAACTGACATACGAATATCGCGAACAAATTATGGAGTATAGGCAGGCGTTTTTAAATTCAGGAGAACAACCACACGGTAGTAGTTCTTTACAAAATTTTGATTCTCTTGATGAATGGTTTGAAAAAGTGAGTATACAAGAAGTAGGAGAAAACTTACCATCTAATCGAGTACCATCTAGTCAATTTTTAAGTTTTGAAAAAGGAGAACTTATAGGTTTTGTGAATATTAGACATCGATTAAATCCAGAATTATTGCTGGAAAGCAGTCATATCGGTTATAGTGTGCATCCTAATAAACGTCGCCAAGGATATGCTACTAAACAACTTCAACTTTCATTGGCTGAAGCGCAAAAATTAGGATTGAAGAAAGTGTTAATAACTTGTGACAAAGAAAATATTGGTTCTGCTAAAACGATTCAAAAGGTTGGCGGTGTGTTAGAAAATGAAGTAGTTTCTACTCATACTGGCGAAATTGTTCAGCGTTATTGGGTAGAAATATAATTTAGTAGGAATTTGAAAAGGTAATGTAATGCGGAATATTGAAATAGATAAATGAAAAGTAAGGGGAGTACTGCAGTTTTAGGGGGAAATGAAATGGGATTAAAAGAGAAAGCGATAAAAATGTCGGAGATTTATAGGCAAAACCCGAAAGTCGAAGCTATTATTTTAGCAGGATCTGTAGCTAGAAAGTTAGAAGATGAACATTCAGATATTGAATTACATATTTTATGGTCAGCACCGCCAGAGGATGAGGATCGTCAAGGACCTATTAACAATATTGGTGGAACGATTTTGTCATATCATCCTTACGAGGAAGAAGAATGGTCGGAAACATATTTGACGAAAGAAGGAATTAAACTAGAGATTAGTAATTTTTTAACAGTGACAGTAGAAAAGGTTATTTCAGAAGTTATAGAGCAGCATGATATAAATTATGAGAAACAATGTATTGTATCATCGGTTCATGATGGTGTGAGTTTGTATGGAGAAGTGAAAGTACATGCTCTAAAAGATAGAGTTGAAGCATATCCAGAAGAACTGGCGAAAAGGATGATTTCAGAAAACCTTTGGTTAAGCAATCGTTGGCATAATCGAGAGGCTCTTTTGAAACGAAAAGATTGGCTTATGCTTTATGATGTTATTTGTGAAGTACAAAGAAATATATTTGGGGTCTTGTTTGGAATGAACCGAATGTACGTGCATCATCCTGCATTTAAATGGATGCCAGATAATGTGGAACGAATGAGTATTAAACCTGAAAATCTATATGAGCGTCTGGCAAATACGCTGATAGGGGAACCGGAGTATAGTGTACAGGAGTTAGAAGTGTTAATCGAAGAGGTATTACATTTAGTAGAACAATATGCTCCAAAATTAAATATTGTTGAACAACAAAAGCATATTCAATATGCGAAGTAAAAAGAAGAGATGTAACAACAAGTTACATCTCTTCTTTTTTATTTAACTAATTTCCCTAGTACAGGTAAACGTTGAATACGATCACCGAGAATATGTGAAGCAAGTCCACTTGTTAATACGAATAAAAGATAAACAAATCCTCCTGCTGAGGCGCATATAAACACAATAATCAGTGATTCTACATAAGATTGACCAGGAATAATCCAGCTTATAAATGCTCTTAATGCGATTACAACAGCAGACATTGCCGCGGAGTAAACCGTAATAAGAAATACTGTTTTTGCTGTTTCGCCAATGTTAAATTTCGCAAATTTAACGATGCAGTACAACATAATAATATTTGAAACGAGGTATCCAAGAATTGTTCCAAGCACAGCGCCATGTCCACCGAATAAGTGTAAAAGTGGTGTGTTCAACAGAATTTTAACGAGAATACCGACTGAGAATGCAATCATTGTTTTTCTTTGATAATCAATTCCTTGTAATATAGCTGCTGAAACGGTGAAAATCGCACTTAATATAGCAGACGGTGCAAATGAAATTAAATATTGTGATCCATCAAGTGCAATTTCAGGATTTACATAAACCATGCGGAATGCATCGTAAGCGATACTAGCTAGACCGAATGCGGCTGGGATAGTGAAGAATAACAATACTTGAAATATCTTTGAAATTTGTCCTTGTAATTCATCTAGCTTCCCGCTTGTAAATGATTTCGTAATAGCTGGAATTATCGTTAATGAGAATCCGGTTGCAAGTGAAGCTGGGATCATAATTAACTTTTGGGCATAGTTCGTTATATAAGCGAAAACTGCATTAGCGGTTTCTAAAGGCTCACCCATTGCTCTAAGGACATCAGCAACGGTATATTGATCTACTAACGTATAGAGAGGGATTGCAATGCCTACAAATACAATTGGAATTGCATAACGCAGTAATTCCATATAAATACTTCTTAACGGAATGTTTGATGATCTTGTTTTTAGCTCACCTTCAGGAGGTTTTAATCCATTATATTTTTTCCAGTACATCATTAAAATAGAGACGCTTGCAAGTGCCCCGATAACAGCACCAAACGTAGCAACTGCAACAGAAGAAGCTACTGAACCTCCTAATAGTTTTGAGACGATAAAACTACCAACTAAAATGAAAACAACGCGTGCGATTTGTTCTACAACTTGAGAAACAGCACTTGGTTTCATATGTTGAAAACCTTGGAAATAACCACGTGTAACACTCATAGCTGGTACGATAATAAGCGCGAAACTTAATGCTCGCATCGTAAGTGTTACGTCGGCGATAAATTGTGGATCTGGCGTTTTCGAGCGAATAATAAATTGTGATATGTACGGTGCTCCAATAAATAAAATTAAAAATCCTAAAAAGCCCATAAACAACATCAATTTTACGCTAGAGTTGTATAATTTTTTACTTGTACTATAATCACCAAGTGCATTATGTTTTGCAACAAATTTGGAGACGGCAATAGGAATACCAGCTGTTGAAAAGCTTAATAAAATACCGTACCAAGAGTATGCATATCCATATAAAGCGACCCCTTGCGTTCCAACTAATAATTGAAAGGGGAAAAAGTATATAAAACCTAAAATTCGTGAAATCATTGTTGCACCGCTTAATAAAGCAGTACCTTTTAAAACTTTTGCAGTAGACAAAATTCTTTCCTCCTACTCGTGCTGCCTTGCATTTATCGTATACTACTATAAACCTGTTAGAGAAGTTAATACAGTATAAACCATAAATGTTCTAATACTATTCATTTAAAAGTCATATTTTGAATTTTTAAATAGAATGTAATACATAAAAATTCAAAATATAAGTTGACACTATTTTTAATGTATGATAAAAATGATAGTAATCAATTCGGAAAATAATATTTGGGCAATGAAAGGGTATAGTAGTGAAAATCTCCCTATTTCAGAGAGCTGATGGTTGGTGTGAATCAGTATATAGATTATTCATGAAGTTCGTCCTGGAGCATCTTTCATAAATTTCACATTGTGAGGAAATGAAAGACGGTAGTTCATACCGTTATCAAATAAAGTGGTGAAGATTTTTTCACAACTAGGGTGGTACCGCGATATATATCGTCCCTACGTATTTTACGTAGGGACGTTTTTTATTTAGGTCCTAACTTTGTTGTGGCTTCATAACTAGGGTGGTACCGCGATATTTTATCGTCCCTACGTATTTACGTAGGGGCGTTTTTTATTTAGGTCTTACTTTTGTTGTATCTTCATAACTAGGGTGGTACCGCGATATTTTTTGTCGTCCCTACGTATTTGCGTAGGGGCGTTTTTTATTTGAGAGGAAGTGGTTGGATTAGAACGGGCTAGTAATAGAACAATATGAACATAGAGCGAATTATAATGAAAAGAAATAGAAAAAGAGAGGAGATAAAAAGATGAATTCACAGCAATGGACATCGAAATTAGGTTTCGTATTAGCTGCAGCAGGTTCAGCAATTGGTCTTGGGGCGATTTGGAAATTCCCATATATGGCCGGTATTGGAGGAGGCGGGGCGTTCTTCCTTATTTTCATCGGTTTCACATTATTAATTGGTTTACCGCTATTATTAGCTGAATTCGTTATTGGAAGAAGTACACAAAAAGAGGCTGTTGATGCGTATAGAGAGATTGCTCCTAAAACGCTATGGCCGTGGTTAGGTAAATTAGGGATTGTAACATGTTTCATACTACTTTCTTTCTACAGTGTTGTAGGAGGGTGGATTTTATTATACTTATGGAATGCAATTACAGGTAGACTATGGGAAGGAAATGGTGCATACGAAGCTACGTTTGGTGAAATCATTTCCAATCCGTATTTAGCAGTAGGATCACAGCTATTATTCATCCTTATTACTATTTTTATCGTAAGTAAAGGCGTGCAAAATGGTGTTGAAAAAGTAAATAAATATTTCATGCCAGCACTATTCGTTTTATTCTTTGTATTAATTGTTCGTGCACTTACGTTAGACGGTGCTGGAGAAGGAGTTCGTTTCTTCTTACAACCTGATTTCTCAAATGTAACATCAGAAATCATTTTATATGCAATGGGGCAATCGTTCTTCTCGCTATCTGTCGGTGTAGCCGTTATGGTAACGTATAGTTCATACTTACCGAAAGAAGAAAGTTTACCGCGTTCAGCATTTTCTATCGTAGCTTTAACACTTGTTATTACATTACTTGCAGGACTTGCAATTTTCCCAGTTGTGTTCGCATTTGGAATGGAACCATCTCAAGGACCAGGACTATTATTTATCGTATTGCCAGCTATTTTCAGTAAAATGGCGTTCGGAAAATTATTCTTCATCGTGTTCTTATTACTATTTTTCTTTGCTACTATTACATCAGCAATTTCGATGTTAGAAATTAGCGTTGCATCTTTAACAACTAAAGGTAAAAGTAAAGGAAAACGTGAAAAAATGGCCTTAATCGTAGGATTATTAATCTTCGTTGTTGGGGTACCATCAGCATTATCATTCGGTTTGTTAAGCGATGTGAAACCATTTGGAAAAACAATTTTTGATTTAGCAGATTATGCGGTTAGTAACATACTAATGCCACTTGGTGTTTTATTAGTTTCCATCTTTGTTCCGTTGAAAATGAAGAAAGATGTATTAATGAAAGAGCTTGGTGTAAGTAAAAATAAAGGATACAAACTATTCGTATTATGGTTATTCTTACTTCGCTATATTGCACCAATTGCGATTATTATCGTATTCCTAAATGTATTAGGAATCATTTAGTCTAAAGCGCTAGTCTATCGTTTTAACGAAAAGACTAGCGCTTTTTCTTTAAAAGATTATGAAGATGCAAGGCGAGAAAAATTAGCATATAATAAAATGTAAAAGGTATATTAGGAGGTGTTTAGATGGCGATTACAATTCAATTGCCAGACACTGCAGCGTCTCATGCAAAGCCAAGTATGGAAATGGCGATACTTTGCGTGAGGTAGACAAGTAATATACAATCAATCGCCAAAATGAGCTCGTATCATTTTTTATATTTGGCTTTGCACCTTATTGAAATGAACCATAAAAAATAAGGGGCGAGCAGAAATGAAATACGTAAAAGCTGCGACTGTTTTACCGGAAAGTTTAATTGCTGAAATTCAAAAGTATATACAAGGTGAAACAATTTACATTCCAAAACAAGAAACAAAACATTATAAATGGGGTACACGATCTGGCGGAAGAAAACAACTGGATGAAAGAAATAAAGCAATTAAAGACGCTTTTAAAAGTGGAATTGCAATTCATCAATTAGCAGAAGAATATTTTCTGTCTGGAGAAACAATTAAGAAAATCGTGTATTCTAAATAAGGAAGCCGCCTCTAATTGGAAACTTAGAGGCGGTTTTGTTATGTAAAGTTCTTTTGTAAATCGTCTTTTACATACCGTAAAAGATAATTATTGTGTACAATAAAACTAGATCAACAATTTGTATGGAGTGATAACGATGGAAGCTTTTATTAGAAGTGATCAATATAATTTTATAAAGTCACAAGCTTATATTTTAGCAAATGGACACGCGACAGCGAATGATAGAGGTGTTATTGCTGCACTAAAATCTCTTGCTATTGAGAAAGTACTACATGTTTTTGGGAATTTAACAACTGAACAAAAAGAACTAATTGATATGGTAATAACAGTTGAAAATAGAGAAGATGCAGAATCGTTTTTACTGAAAATAAATCCGTATGTAATACCGTTTCAGGAAGTTACAGCACAAACGTTAAAAAAATTATTTCCTAAGGCGAAAAAATTAAAACTTCCTGATATGGAAGAGATTAATATGAAAGAAACGTCTTATTTAAGCTGGATTGATAAAGGAACGAGCAGGAAATTTATAATTGCAAAAAACAATAATAGGTTCGTTGGTCTACAAGGAACGTTCCAAAGCATAAATAAAAAAAGTATTTGTTCATTATGTCATGGGCATGAAGAAGTAGGGATGTTTTTAGTTGAAATAAAAGGAAAGATCCCAGGAACGTTTGTTAAAAAGGGGAATTATATTTGCAAAGATGGTGTTGCTTGTAACCATAACATGAAATCGCTTGATAAATTACAGGATTTTATTGAGAGATTGAAGAAATAAATAGAAGACCTCTAGTACTTAAACTGGAGGTTTTTATTTTTTGAAGAAGTAGTAATAGATTTCCTTTGTAGATGTAGATTAAAAATAAAGTTTGATAAAAATATCTATTTCGATACAGTTGCTTATTTTGAAGGAGGTAAAACATGGATTACATTTCACCGAAAGATGAGGTGTTAAAGGTGAAACGGTGGCCTAAAGATACGATAGCGGCCGGTCGTGGTCATACCGTTGGTCTTAAATCGGATGGCACGGCGGTAGCAGTGGGGCGAAATAAAGAAGGTGAATGCAATGTAAGCGGCTGGCGTGATATTGAAGCGGTCACGGCGGGTAATGTTCATATGGCGACGAACACGGGTAATGCTCATACAATCGGTCTTAAATCAGACAGTACGGTGACAGCTGTGGGCTGGAATAAGCATGACCAATGCGATGTAAACGATTGGCGCGATATTGTAGCGATAGCGGCGGGGTGGCGTCGTACTATTGGTCTTAAATCGGATGGTACGGTGGTAGCAGTGGGACGAAATAAAGAAGGTGAATGCAATGTAAGGGGCTGGTGTGATATTGTGGCGGTCGCAGCAGGCGACTGGCATACTATCGGCCTTAAATTGGACGGTACGGTGACGGCTGTAGGTAATAATCGGTATGACCAATGTAATGTCAGTGGCTGGAGGGATATTGTGGCGATAGCGGCAGGCTATCTTCATACAGTTGGTCTTAAATCAGACGGTATGGTGACGGCTGTGGGTAATAATAAACATGGTCAATGTGATGTCAGTGGCTGGAGGGATATTGTGGCGATAGCGGCAGGGAGTAATCATACAATTGGTCTTACATCTGACGGCATAGTGACGGCTGTGGGTAATAATAAACATGGTCAATGTGATGTAAGTGATTGGCGCGATATTGTAGCGATAGCGGTGGGTTGTGCCCATACAGTCGGTCTTAAATCAGACGGCACGGTGGTAGCGGTGGGTGATAACGAATATGGCCAATGTGATGTAGGCAGTTGGCGCAGCATTCGACTGCCTAGTAATTAGTTTTAACAGCAATTGTTTTTTTATTGTATGGTACTTTTTTCAAAGATAAAAACGCATCGCACTTTGAAAAGAAAGCACGATGCGTTTTTATTATTTTTTTTGCCAATTTTCTTTAATAAAATCTTCACGACCAGATTCCTTTTGCTCAGTAGCATATTTCTCTGGGTTCTTTTTATAAAAGTGTTGATGGTATTCTTCAGCCTCATAAAAAGGTGCAGTCGGACGAATTTCAGTCACGATTGGATCTTTAAACATACCGCTTTCTGCAAGAGTTTGCTTCGATTTTTCTGCAAGCTCTTTTTGCGCTTCATTATGATAGAAAATAGCGGTGCGGTAAGAGGGGCCACGATCGAAAAATTGTCCATCATCATCAGTCGGATCGATTTGTGGCCAATATAAATCTAATAATTTTTGATACGGGAAAATAGAAGGATCGAATGTAATTTGAACGACTTCTAAATGTCCAGATGTTCCAGCCTTTACTTGTTCATATGTTGGGTTTTCTACATGACCGCCTGCATAGCCGGAAAGCACTTTATGAATACCAGGAAGTTCATCAAACGGCTTTACCATGCACCAAAAACAACCACCTGCGAAGGTTGCGAGTTCGTATGTTTTTTCGGACATTGCTGTAATCCTCCTAAATTTATATGTTTTATATAGTATTATACAATTTGTTTTGTTGCGCAATAAAAAAGATTTGAAAATATATGTTTTTTATAAACAAGATCCTCCGCTCACATCAATCAATTGGCCAGTAACCCAACGACTATCAGGGGAAGCGAGAAATGCAGCGGTATCGGCAATGTCTTCTACTTCACCTAATCGATTGAAAGCTGAAATGTTAGTAGCATATCGTTTCATCATTGGATCGCTCAAGAGTTCCGCGTTCATATCTGTTTTGATAAAGCCTGGAAGTATTGCATTCACCGTTATTCCTCTTGCTCCAAGCTGCTTTGCAAGCGTGAAAGTCATTGTGTTAATTGCACCTTTCGTCATACTATATGCAACGAAATCAGGTAAAGAAATGCGAGTTGCGGCTGATGAGATATTAACAATCCGGCTATTGTCACGTAAACGCGGTAGAGCTTGTTGGATGATGAAGAATGGTGCTTTTGCATTTACTGAAATGATTCTATCAAAAAATTGTTCAGTCGTTTCTTCAATAAAAGCACCAGGTCCAATTCCAGCGTTGTTTATTAAAATATCAAATTCCGTTCCACCAGTTCGCTTTTGCAATTCAGTATCTAAAGAGTTATATAGATTTTCTACACCGTGTAAAGATTCAAGATTTGCACCGATAGAAAAAGCTGATCCGCCATTTGATTGAATTTCATGAGCAGTTTCTTCAGCATCTTCTTTTCGGTTACCATAATGAACAGCAACTAATGCACCGTCGTTTGCTAAACGCTTTGCGATAGCACGTCCAATTCCTCGGCTTGCTCCAGTAACTAATGCTATTTTACCTTTTAACATAGTTCTCTCATCTCCTCATAAATTTTTTATATGTTTTTAAGTTGTTTTTCTTTATGTAGAAAAGCAAACATACTTAAGCAATATATGAGTACATGTAAGGAGGTCATTCCGATTTTGTTTTGAGAAAAATAAATATCCTTCTAGTGAATGAATTGAACTTTTTAAAAAAATGAAAAATATATTGACAATGAAAAGGACAAAGTCCTATAATACGTTTAACAAATAAAAGTTAATTGAGAATTTTCTGAATTAATATTTTGTATATGCAAAGAAGAGGAAAGTAGATGATTATGATCGTTTCAGAGAGCTACTCCAAGGCTGTGAGGGTAGTAACAATCGAATCATTGAATATCACCTCGGAGCATCGCTTGCGAAAGGGAAACTGAGTAGAGGGCGGCGGCATCGTCTCCGGTAAAAGGACGGGGGTCTGATTGGACCTACAGAGCTTATATTTCGTGAGAAGTGTAAGGAAGCTGAGTGGTAACGCGAAACTCTCGCCTCAGCAATCAAAGCTACTATTAAGTAGTAGTTGATTGCTGAGGTGAGAGTTTTTATTTTAACAAATAGATTAAGTAAGAGAAAAAATGTGTAAGAAGGGATTTGACAAGATGAGAAGTGACATGATTAAAAAAGGTTTTGATAAAGCTCCGCATCGTAGTTTATTAAAAGCAACTGGTTTAAAAGATGAAGATTTTGATAAACCATTCGTAGCAATTTGTAATTCTTTTATTGAAATTATTCCAGGTCATAAGCATTTAAATGAGTTTGGAAAACTCGTAAAAGAAGCAGTACGTGCAGCAGGCATGGTTCCATTTGAATTTAATACAATCGGAGTAGATGATGGAATTGCGATGGGCCATATCGGTATGCGTTATTCGCTTCCGAGTCGTGAAATTATTGCGGATTCAGTAGAAACAGTTGTAAATGCACATTGGTTTGATGGAATGATTTGTATTCCAAACTGCGACAAAATTACGCCAGGTATGATGATGGCTGCACTTCGTGTAAACATTCCAACTGTTTTTGTTTCAGGTGGACCGATGGCAGCGGGGAAAACATCTAAAGGGGAAGTTGTCGATTTGAGTTCTGTTTTTGAAGGGGTAGGAGCCTATCAATCTGGGAAAATTACAGAAGAAGAATTAAAGGATATTGAAGATCATGGCTGTCCATCTTGTGGCTCTTGTTCCGGTATGTTTACAGCGAACTCTATGAACTGTTTATGTGAAGTGTTAGGCTTAGCTCTTCCTGGTAACGGGAGTATTTTAGCGATTGATCCAAGACGTGAGGAGTTAATTAAACAAGCAGCAGAAAAATTAAAAATTTTAATTGAAAGAGATATTAAACCACGCGACATTGTAACAGAAGAAGCAATTGATGATGCGTTTGCACTTGATATGGCGATGGGTGGATCAACGAATACAGTATTACACACGTTAGCACTCGCACAAGAGGCGGGGTTAGATTACGATATGAACCGCATTGATGCAGTTTCAAGGCGTGTACCGCATTTATGTAAAGTAAGTCCAGCTTCTAATTGGCATATGGAAGATATTGATCGAGCAGGCGGGATTAGTGCAATTTTGAAAGAGATGAGCCGAAAAGAAGGGGTACTTCACCTTGATCGAATAACCGCTACTGGGCAAACGTTACGAGAAAATATCGCTCATGCAGAGATTCAAGATAAGGAAGTGATTCATTCTCTCGAAAATCCTCATAGTGAAGAAGGGGGATTACGTATATTAAAAGGAAACCTTGCGAAAGACGGAGCGGTTATTAAAAGCGGAGCAACAGAAGTAAAACGATTTGAAGGACCTTGCGTTATTTTTAATTCACAAGATGAGGCGCTTGCCGGCATTATGCTTGGGAAAGTTAAGAAAGGGGATGTAGTTGTTATTCGTTACGAAGGACCAAGAGGCGGACCTGGTATGCCGGAAATGTTAGCACCAACTTCAGCAATTGCTGGTATGGGATTAGGAGCTGATGTTGCACTTTTAACTGATGGTCGCTTCTCTGGTGCTTCACGTGGTATTTCAGTAGGGCACGTTTCACCAGAAGCAGCTGCTGGCGGAACGATTGCACTGCTTGAACAAGGAGATATTGTATGTATTGATGTTGAGGAACGCTTGTTAGAAGTAAGAGTTAGTGATGAAGAATTAGATAAGCGTAAAAAAGAATGGAAACGACCGGAACCAAAAGTGAAAACTGGCTGGCTTGGACGTTATGCGCAGATGGTAACATCGGCGAATACAGGTGCAGTTCTAAAAATCCCGAATTTTGATTGAGCCAATTTAAAAGAGATAAGGATGATATGGAATGGTGCAAAAGGTAAAGGAGAGAGTGAAAATTGAAGATATCTTAATGGCTCATAATTGCATGAAAGATATCGTTATTAAAACACCGTTACAACGAGATTCAGTTTTATCTGAGAAATATGAATGTGACGTATATGTTAAGCGAGAAGATTTACAAGTTATTCGTTCTTTCAAAATTCGTGGTGCGTATAATTTAATTCAAAGTTTACCGAAAGAAAAGTTACAAAATGGTGTTGTTTGTGCGAGTGCTGGTAATCATGCACAAGGAGTTGCTTATACGTGTAATTTATTGAAGATTCCGTCAATAATTTTCATGCCCACAACGACACCTAAGCAAAAAGTATCACAAGTTGAATTTTTTGGTGGTGATTTCGCAGAAATTGTATTAGTCGGTGATACATTTGATAGTTCTTTCCAAGAGGCGCAGCGCTATTGTGTGGAAAATAGGATGACATTTGTACATCCGTTTGATGATCCGTATGTCGTTGCTGGTCAAGGAACAGTCGCTGTTGAAATTATGCATGATATGGAGAAACCAGTTGATTATATATTTACAGCAATTGGCGGTGGTGGATTAGCATCTGGTATTGGTACATATGTAAAGGGGGTTAGTCCTACTACAAAGGTAATAGGTGTAGAACCGATGGGAGCTGCATCTATGAAAGAAGCTTTTCTTCAAAATGAAAATGTTGCATTAGATAAGATTGATAGTTTTGTTGATGGAGCAGCTGTTAAGAAGGTAGGAAAGTTAACTTTTGAAACTTGTAAAGATGTAATTGATGACATAGTTTTAGTACCAGAGGGAAAGGTTTGTACGACGATTTTAGAACTGTATAAGAAAAATGCGATTGTAGCAGAGCCAGCTGGTGCGCTTTCTATTGCGGCACTTGATCTATACAGAGATGAAATAAAGGGAAAAACAGTTGTATGTACGTTGAGTGGTGGGAATAATGATATTGATAGAATGCAAGAAATGAAAGAACGATCTCTTATTTATGAGGGATTAAAGCACTATTTCATCATTGAATTTCCTCAACGTTCAGGAGCACTACGAGAGTTTCTGGATAAAGGATTAGGACCAGAAGATGATATTACTCGCTTTGAGTATATTAAGAAACATAATAAAGAAAATGGTCCAGCTTTAGTGGGGGTAGAATTAAAACATAGGGAAGACTATGAAGCTTTAATTACTCGCTTTCAAGAAAATAACATTCAATTTGTGGAGCTTAATAAAAATCCTGTGCTGTTTGATTTACTTATTTAATAAAAGAAAAGAGTTAACATACAATTCTACTTGAAATAAAAAAGATAGATACAAGCGGAGAGAAATCCTGCTTGTTCTATCTTTTTTATTCTTTGAAAGTTAAACGAAATACGCTCCATATTCAAGAAGGATAAAGCTAGTTAACCAAAAAAGTATTGCAATACGAATGATTATGTACATTGTAAATTCAAAGGGAGAAAGTTTTCTCTCTCGCTTTATTTTTCTTAGAAGTCTAACAGAAAAAACGGAACATAAAAGCAGGATCGCTATAGATATTTCATACACGTTTTCTAACAGACTTATATTTTCTAATAAGTTTTTTAGCATATTCATTACCTATTCCGTAATGTATGTTACAGAGAAATGAATCTCACGCTGTTTAGTTGCGTTTGTTAATTATTTTCCCAGTAGCATTAATTTCTACATCAGTTGAAACGGTTTGTAAATATTGTAGTGCTTTTTTCTTTTCTTCTTCATTTACAGGAGAAATTTGATTGTTTCGTATTATGTAGGGATTGAACGACATTTGAACATCTTCCCCTTTAAATGTTAAGGTCAAAACGCCTGTTTCGGCACTCTTTCCGTTTACGTAGCTCGGGAATAAAAAGTTTCCTAACGAGTATGCGATAGGAACTTTATTGTAATACTCAAATCCTTGTAACCAATGCGGGTGACTTCCAACGATTGCATCAGCACCCGCCTCTACCATTTTCGGAACATATTGTTTCTGGTATTCTATTGGGCGATTAGATTTTTCGACGCCCCAATGCATATAGACGATTACATAATCAGCATCTTTCTTTTGCTCTTGAATCGTTTTTGTTACAAGATCTAGATCATATCCGTTTGCAACGCCAGGTTTATTGTCACCAGCTACCCAATTAAAGTTAGGCATAAAGCGTACAAAGGAAAGAAATTTAAACTTTTTTCCTTTTACAGTTAGTTCACGAGCAGTATAAGCATCTTCAGCATTTTTTCCGGCGCCAGTGTAAGGGAGTTTTAATTTTTCGACGTGAGAAATGGTGTCTAGTAGTCCATCTTGTCCATAATCAAGCGTATGGTTATTGCCAATATTGACAATATCGTATCCAGTATTTTTTATTGCTTGTAGTGTAGATGGATCGCTTTTAATCCAAAATTGTTGCCCAGGCACTCTTTTTTCTTTTGTTGTAAATGCAGACTCTAAATTAATAAAGGAAATATCAGCTTTCGTTATTTCCTCTTTTACATGTTGAAACGGATAATCAGCCCCATTTTTTTCAATTACGGGACGTAATTGCCAATCGAACATCGTATCACCAGAGAAGGTGAGTGTAATTTCAGGGTCTTCGGTATTCTTTTCGGTCGTTGAATTTGCTTTACTTGATGTGTTTTGTGTATCTGGTTTATCTTTTGCTTTTGAAATGTAAGTGTAATTGATTAATAAAACAATTGGTGTAATGAAAAAGGCTATTAAAATAAGTCGTTTTAATAAAGTTTTCATAGCTACCGTCCCTTTTGGTTTTATCCCGCTTTATTCAACTGGTGATTAGTGGGAGGTAAAAAACGCCTCCGGACTAAAGTTTCACTTTATAACGTAATTGTGAACTTCCACAATGGTGCTAACAATGAATGTAGTAAAAATAAGTTATAGCTAGATTCATTGATGCAAAAAAAGCGAGTATTAATAGTGAAAATCATTTGTTAATATTCATAATATTAAGTTAACATATAGATAACCTTTAAATCAATGTGTAATCCAGAATGTAGTAATAAAGAATTCAGAGGGTGGAGAATGAAAATGGTTATATTAGGAGCAGTTGTAAATGGGGTTTGTATTATAGTTGGTACTCTACTTGGTAAATTATTTAGTAATATTCCAGAAAGTATGAAAGGGACGATTATGCATGCAATTGGCTTAACGGTTGCTGCACTTGGGCTTCAAATGGCATTGAAGAGTGAAAATTTTCTCGTTGTGATTTTAAGTTTAGTTATTGGTGCGGTAATTGGGGAATGGCTACAATTAGAAGAAAGGTTAACACATTTAGGAGATTGGCTAGAAAGTAAAGTTGGATCGAAAGGTAAAGGGAGTATATCAGAAGGTTTTGTAACAGCTACTCTTATTTTTGCAATTGGAGCAATGGGGATACTTGGTGCATTAGACAGTGGTATTAGAGGGAATCACGATGTTTTATTCACAAAAGCGATTATTGATGGATTCATTTCGATTATATTGACGACAACTCTTGGAATTGGAGTGGTATTTTCAGCAATTCCCGTTATTTTATATGAAGGTGCCATTGCAATTTTTGCAACACAAATTAATAGTTTTGTACCAAAAGAATTAATGAATCAATTTATAGTGGAAATGACAGCTACGGGCGGTATTATGATATTCGCCATTGGATTAAACTTACTTGGATTTATTAAAATTAAAGTGGCGAATTTACTTCCAGGTATATTGGTGGTTGGAATAATTGTTTCAATTATATATGGTTACGGTTTGATATTTAGTTTTTAGGGGGAAGGGATATAGATGGAGGAGTTTCAATTTACAAAACGTGCATATAAAATATTGGAGAT
Organism: Bacillus sp. NPDC057893; assembly: GCF_042796455.1. Classification (NCBI taxonomy): domain Bacteria; kingdom Bacillati; phylum Bacillota; class Bacilli; order Caryophanales; family Bacillaceae; genus Bacillus; species Bacillus sp. NPDC057893. Next base: position 972,898 of record NZ_JBHVNG010000002.1, read on the forward strand.
TGCAGCAGGAGAGGCTGAGTGTAATAAAGGAATTATTCATCCAGGTCATCTATTTATAGGAGCTTGTAAGGAAGGTACTGGAGTTTGCGCGGAGTTACATATGTATTTATTTCACACGGTGGGTATGGATTTTTTAGAAAAAATATCGTTACTCCAACAATATTATGCAAATGAAATAGAATACATAAATGTTGGGGAGTTTAAAGTTTCAAATAAGACGATAGAAGTTTTAAAAGTAGCGAAAAAACGGATGGAACGTTTTCAGCAAGTATTAATAAATGAAGGACATGTTTTATATGCGATTTTTCAAGGGGATACAGTTATTGAAAAGGCTTTAAGTAAAAATGTGCAAAAAGATGTATTGCAAATTACATCTGAGCCAAGAGACTTAACCGTTGCTTTAAAAAGATTTAATCCTATTTATAATAATTTAAGCTGTAATATTAGAAGAGCGATTTTTTCTGATTTTGAAAAGTTAGCACATTTTGTTAAGGATGAATTTGGTGAGCGTTGGTTAAAATCTTTAGATTATGGATTTCGGACATATAAAGAAGAGTTACCTATTTTTATTGCTGAGGAAGGAGGAGAAATTATTGGTTTCGCTTGTTACGATGTTGTGAGAGGAAAAAAAGGGTTGTTTGGCCCGATGGGTACAGCGAAACATAATCGTGTGAACGGTGTTGGGAAGGAATTGTTACATCATTGTTTATATAGTATGAAGCAAGATAGATATGAATATGCAATTATTGGACAAGCAGGTCCGATTGAGTTTTACGAGAGAAGTTGTAATGCGAGTTTAATACAGATAGAGAATAATTAACCAACTTCATATAGGGGAGTTGGTTTTATTATGAAAACGTTGTAGGAATGTAGTGATTCTTACTAGAAAATAGCGGGTTTTATAGTAAATCTTACATGTAAAGCAAATTACTAAACTTTTTCTAGAAAACGGTGTAGAATGGGTATCGAATGAAAGAAGGTGTGAAAATGGCCAGCTGGAAACGAAATTTAATGATTTGTTGGCTAGGTTGTTTTACCACTGCAGCCGGTATGAGTTTAGTAATTCCTTTTTTATCTTTTTATATTGAGGAATTAGGAGTGACCGGCACTTCTAGTATTGCACAGTGGTCGGGACTTGCATTTGGTGTAACATTTTTAATGGGTGCGATCGTATCACCAATATGGGGCAAGCTTGGTGATATACATGGACGGAAATTGATGCTTATACGTGCTAGCCTTGGTATGGCGGTAATTATGACGCTTATGGGGTTTGTGACGGACGTGTATCAACTAGTCGCACTTCGGTTTTTAATGGGAGCGGTATCTGGTTTCCTTTCTACAGCGATGACATTTATTGCTGCAGAAACTCCGCAAGAACATTCAGGTTGGGCAATTTCTACAATCTCAACTGGAGGCGTGAGCGGTTCATTACTTGGGCCGATACTCGGAGGTTATTTGTCAGAGTTAATCGGAATGCGCCATGTTTTTCTAGTTACAGGAGCTTTCTTATTCCTTTCCTTTCTTATCGTCTTTTTCTTCTTACATGAGGAGAATCATTCTGCTAAAGCAAGAAAGGCACAGCCGAAAAAAGTATGGACGATGGTCCCGGCAAAACATTTAATAATAAGTTTATTTGTAGCAACGTTTATTATTCAGCTTGCAAATATGTCAATTCAACCTATTATTACGTTGTACGTAAAGCATTTGGCAGGACCAGGAACAGATCATATTGAAATGATTGCAGGCGCCGTTATGTCTGCGACAGGATTAGCAGTTATTTTAGCAGCCCCTAAGCTAGGAAGATTATCAGATCGTATTGGACCTCAAAAAACGTTAGTTGTAGCGTTGTTTGCTGCAGGAATTATTTTTATTCCGCAAGCATTTGTAACCTCAGCTTGGCAACTATTAATTCTTCGCTTTTTATTAGGTATTGCACAAGCAGGACTATTACCTTCCGTACAAACTCTACTAAAACAACATACGCCAACCCATGTAACGGGACGAATATTTGGATATAATCAATCGTTTCAGTTTTTAGGAAATATGATTGGGCCAGTACTTGGTGGACAAATTGCAGCTCATGCGGGATTCCAATATGTTTTCTTATCTACATCATCATTATTATTTATTGCATGTATTTGGGTTTATTTTCATAGTAAGAATGCAGAGGTATCAGAAAAACAACATTTGGAAGTTAGTTAATTAGGTGAATGAACAGTAAAAAGGATGAAGCAATATTTGCTTCATCCTTTTTCATTAAAACTGAAAGCAAAGATAACTTAATGTACCAAGTTCGTAGCTACGGTGAATGACTTTCCCTGTCTGTTCACCACTACCCATTGCGATAAATAAAGGAACAAAATGCTCTGCTCGTGGTACTGCTAATTGTGCATGAGGAGCATTCTTTTCCCAATTAAACAATGCATCTTTATCATTAGTCTGCATATGATTTATAATCCAATCGTCAAATTCAATAGCCCATCTTTCAGGTGTAGTTTGATTCCATTTTAAAGCTCGTAAATTATGAACGGTAACCCCGCTACCGATTACTAAAATATCTTCTTGTCCAAGTCCTTGTAGTGCTTCTCCAATTTCATATTGCTCTTTTGCAGGAAGGAAAGGATTTACTGATATTTGTACGACAGGAATATTTGCTTCTGGATACATGCGATGCAGGAGAGTCCAAGAGCCATGATCTAAACCTCTCGTCATATTATGATGGACGGGAATGCCTTTATTTTTAAGTTTTGTTTCTAGCATAGATGCAATGCTAGAAGAACCTTTAGCTCGATATTTAATTTCATATAACTCAGGAGGAAATCCACCGAAATCATAAATTGTTTCATATTCATCATCTGATGAGGAGATTGTTAATAGTTCACTTTCCCAGTGAGCGGTAAAAATAACAATTGCTTTCGGTTTATATGTTTCTCCGAGTGTTTTTAAAAAACTTGTATAATCTGTATCTTGGATAGCGAGCATTGGTGAACCGTGTGCTAAAAATAGTGATGGCATCATATTGAAAACCTCCTAAAAATATATTGATTACTTTATGTAAGTAACTATATAATTTTTATTTTAGTTCGTCAAGAAAGTATTTTTAAAGCGAGTCTGAAAAATAGATTATTTGTTATAATGAAAGCAATTACATATAATATGTAATAAGAATAATGAATGTATATTCATTTTTAAAATAGATACATAATAGATTTGGGGGCTGACGAAATGAACGTACAGGAAAGTTTCGTTACGGCATTGGATGAATCGGAAATTTATTTGCGTAAATGGTTACCAGAAGGCAATCCGCGGGGGATTGTCCAAATTGCACATGGTATGACAGAACATGCAGGGGTGTATACAGAATTTGTAGATGCTTTATTAGCGGTAGGGTATGGTGTTTATGCGCATGATCATAAAGGGCATGGGAAAACAGTGAAAAGAGAAGAAGACTATGGTCATTTTGAACCAAATGTAGGGTGGAATCAGGTTGTGTCTGATGTTATTTTTGTATCAGAAACGATAAGGAAAGAACAAACATGTCCATTGTTTTTACTTGGACATAGTATGGGCTCTTTTTTATCAAGACGAGCTGTGCAACTTCGAGGTGAATTATATGATGGATTTCTTATTTCAGGAACTGGGGGAAATCCAGGGGTTTTAGGCAGCATTGGCCATAAAGTAGCAACAATCGAAATGAAACTACGCGGAGCGAAAACGAAAAGTCCGATGTTAAACTTTTTATCTTTTGGTAATTTTAACTCAAAGTTTAAGCCGAATCGTACAAAATTTGATTGGTTATCTTCAGATAACAGCCAAGTAGATAAATATATTAAAGACCCGTTATGTGGCTTTATATGCACAACAAGTTTTTATCGAGAATTATTTCATGGTGTATTAGAAGTAAATAAATTAGAAGAATACAAGAAAACGCCAAAAAGTCTTCCTATACATATATTCTCTGGAAATCGTGATCCTGTTGGGGATATGGGGAAAGGTGTAAAAGAAGTATACGAAAATTATAAAAAATGTGGTGTGAAAGATGTAACACTTCGTTTATATGAAAATGGTAGACATGAAATGTTCCATGAAGTGAATAGAGATGAAGTGTTTAAAGATTTGATTTCTTGGTTAGATGGACATATTGTATGAGAAGAAACCTCACTTTTTCTGAAGTGAGGTTTCTTTGAGGAAATGGAGGAATGGTTATGAGTGGATTTGTAAATAAAGAATATATAGAAATAGATTTTAAATATGATTTGATTAAAGAAGAGGAATTGAAAAATTGTACCTTCATAAAATGCCGTTTTAGAGGGATAGATGCATCAGAAGTTTTTACTAAAAACTGTAATTTCATAGAATGTGATTTTACTGGTGCTCTTTTTAATGCTTCTATCCATCAAGGAACTACATTTGCTAATTGTAAGTTTTTTGGTGCGAATTTATTTGTATCCAAATTTGAAGAATGTAAAATGACTGGTTCTGATTTTGAAGAGGCGAATTTAGACGGAATAACAATTATTTCCGGCGATTGGTCATATACGAATCTAAGGTTTGCGAATTTAAGTAAACAAATGTTAAAGGGGATTCGTTTAATTGAAGCTGACTTATATGAATGTAATTTAGAAAAAGCAGATTTACGTGAAGCGGATCTAACAGGTGCACAATTAGGTAAGGCAAAACTTAGCGGTGCAGATTTAAAAGGAGCTGTAGTTGATAGAATCGACTTTAAAAGTTTTGATTTGAAAAATGTGAAATTGGATATAGCGCAGGCGGTTGCAGTAGCAAGATGTTATGGAGCTAAGGTGAACTGAATTGTTTGTAAAACCGTTCAAATTGCTGAACGGTTTTACAAATCATAATAGTTTTAAAAATTATTTTCTATATAAGAAGCTATTTCATTAGCAAGAGTCGATGTTAATAGTGTAGATACATTACTTAAAATAATGAGTGTAGCCTCTTTGTCAATTAACCGTAAATAAGAGGATGTAAAACCGTTAATTCCGCCGTGATGGAATACGAGTTTATTATTTTTTTCTGTCATAGCAATGTTCCAACCATAACCATATCCATATAATCTTGCAGTAAACATGCGAGACGTCATTTCACTTGATAATAAACGATTTTCTTTTATCGCTTGATCAAATCTATATAAATCTTCGGCTGTAGAAAATAATCCGCCAGCTGAATATGAATTAGACATATGAATAAATGATGCATTCTGTAGATCATGGTTTGGATGTAACTCATACCCAGTTGCTTTATGTTTTTGAATGGTGTGATTCAAATCAACACCTGTGTTTATTATAGAGATTGGGTAGAAAATCTTCTTTTTAAGAAATTCCTCATAAGAAATCCCACTTATAACTTCAATAATTTTTCCTAATATAATATAACCTGAATTCGAATAATTGAATTTTTCACCAGGGCTAGATTCAAAGGGACACGAAATAATCCATTGTATTAAATCATCCGGTGTTCGAGGTTGATAAGACTGAAATAAAAAGTCATGTTGAGCAGTAATATTCCCAACACCAGCAGTATGACTTAATAGATGCTCAATCATAATTTGATTTCCTTTTGGGAAAGTTGGAATGAATTGATCCAATGTATCATGGAGCTGTAATTTTTTCTCTTCCACAAGCATTAAAATAGCAACTGCAGTGAAGATTTTAGTTATTGATCCGATACGAAACTTCGTTGTAGCTGTATTAGGTATGTCCCAATCGTAATTAGCTTTTCCAAATGACTGTTTATAAAGAGTTTGTTCTTTATGGGCTACTAAAATTGTACCATTGAATTTTTCAGTATTTTTATATAAGAATGAATTGATATGTGAGTTTAGCAAATTTCAGGCACTCCTTCAAATTTTGGAATATTAGTTACCTGAAATGTAATCCAACGGCATAGGCAATTCCCCCTAAATGAAATGTTTTTTGAATGCTTTTCTATTTTATAATGCAAGTTATAAAATAGGCAAGTTGATTTAAATTCTATGAAAATAAAGGTTCTTGGAGTTGCTTTTCGAAATGTTTTAGTAGTTTATATATTGAAAGTGGAGAGAAACAATTATGAAAGTAATTGAAGCTGGTGAACTAAGTGAACTTGCATTATTTTCAAAAGCATCTTGGGATTATAGTGAAGAATTCATACTTTCTTGTAAGGAAGAGTTAACAATTACAGAAGAGTACATAAAAAATAATTTTGTATATGTTTTAGAAAATAATAATATGAAGATTGGATTTTTCTTGTTTTTACGCAATGAAAATGCTCTCGATTTCCTATACATTCATCCTTGTTTTAAAGGGAAAGGCTACGGGAAAATACTTTGGGAGTTTGTAATAGAGCAAGCAAATGAATTAGGAATAAAAAGTTTTACGATTGATAGTGATCCGAATGCAAAAGGCTATTACTTGAAAATGGGAGCAAAGCTAATCGGAGAGACACCATCAACGGTATTTAAGAATCGACTTTTACCTCTTTTGCAATATGATGTGTAAAACTATTAATGTCAGGGGAAGATGAGAGTGGATAATGTGAAGAAAAAACAAATATATGACATGTTAATAAAATCGTGGTCGATTGAAACAAGTTCAAAGTGGACGAGTGGAAATCCGGCAAAGGGACAATGTGGTGTAACAGCTCTAGTCGTTCAAGAAATATACGGAGGAAAAATTAAAAAGACAAAAGTAGGAGAGGTGTGGCATTTTTATAACTTTATAGACGGGCAGAGGGTTGATTTTACAGAGACGCAATTTAATGAAAAATTGAATTATATGGGCGTGGAATCAAATCGGGAAGAAGCATTTGTAGATACAGATGAAAAGCAATATGGCATTTTGAAGGAAAAGATAACGAAAGAATTAAAATTATCTTTTGACTCTTAATCTTTAATAAGTTACTATAATGGTGGTAACTTATTAAAGGGAACTTCATAGAGTTGAAAGGGGAAATACTTTTGAAAACAACTTATGTAAACGCTACAATTGCAACGATGAATGAAAAAAATGAAGTGATAGAAAATGGATATATCATTGTAGAAAATGATCAAATTATAGATGTAAATAGCGGAGAATTCGCTAACGATTTTGAAGTAGATGAAGTAATTGACATGAAAGGAAAGTGGGTTTTACCAGGGCTTGTAAATACACATACACATGTTGTTATGAGTCTTTTGAGAGGTATTGGCGATGATATGTTATTACAGCCATGGCTTGAGACGAGAATTTGGCCACTTGAAAGTCAGTTTACTCCAGAGCTTGCGGTTGCTAGTACGGAATTAGGATTACTTGAAATGGTGAAAAGTGGTACAACATCATTCTCTGATATGTTTAATCCAATTGGAGTAGATCAAGATGCAATTATGGAAACGGTGTCAAAAAGCGGGATGCGAGCTGCTGTTTCAAGAACTTTATTTAGCTTCGGAACGAAAGAAGATGAAAAGAAAGCAATTGAAGAAGCGGAGAAATATGTAAAGCGATATTATAAGGAAAGTGGTATGTTAACTACGATGGTTGCACCGCATAGTCCATATACATGTTCCACAGAACTGTTAGAAGAGTGTGCACGTATTGCAGTAGAAAATCAAACTATGGTTCATATTCATCTTTCTGAAACAGATCGTGAAGTACGTGATATTGAAGCACAGTACGGAAAACGTCCAGTAGAATATGCGGCAAGTTGCGGATTGTTTAAACGTCCAACAGTTATTGCGCATGGAGTAGTATTAAATGAAAATGAGCGTGCATTTTTAGCAGAACATGATGTTCGAGTAGCTCATAATCCGAATAGTAATTTAAAATTAGGTTCGGGTATAGCGAATGTAAAAGCGATGCTAGAAGCAGGGGTTAAAGTAGGGATTGCTACAGATAGTGTTGCGTCTAACAATAATTTAGATATGTTTGAAGAAATGCGTATTGCGACTTTATTACAAAAAGGTATTCATCAAGATGCAACAGCATTACCAGTTGAAACGGCTCTATCTCTAGCGACAAAAGGAGCTGCAGAAGTAATTGGGATGAAACAAACGGGATCACTTGAGGTTGGAAAGTGTGCTGATTTTATTACGATTGATCCATCTAATAAGCCGCATTTACAACCAGCAGATGAAGTGTTATCGCATCTTGTATATGCAGCTAGTGGAAAAGATATAAGTGATGTAATTATTAACGGTAAACGTGTTGTTTGGAATGGTGAATGTAAAACATTAGATGAAGAGCGTATTATATTTGAAGCGAGTCGTTATAAACGAGGTTTACAAAGATAGGTTAGGTATTTACATGTTGGCTGAAAAAGCTGTCCTTTTTTTAAAAGGACAGCTTTTTTCTTGAACGAATAAATATTCAATATAATGTCGCATCTTTCTATTCATATTTCTGTTATAATATATAACGTTTATAATATTTTATTTTTAAGGAGAACAATTCATGAAACGAAAAAAGAGCCATTTAATGGTAATGGCACTTGTTACATCTTTATTTTTAACAGCTTGTAATAATAAAGCGAATAAAAGTGATACAGAGGCTCAAAAACAAGTGTTAAATGTAACAGTATCAGAAGAAATTCCTTCTCTTGATACTGCGAAAACGATGGATGGTACGTCAGCTCATGTTATGCAAAACATATTTGAAGGGTTGTATGTGCTAAATGATCAGGATGATCCTATTCCGGCAGTAGCAAAATCATTTACAAGAAGTGAAGATGGTAAAAAATATACATTTGATTTGCGTAAAGATGCAAAATGGTCAAATGGAGACAATGTAACAGCAAATGACTTTATGTATGCATGGAAACGTGCAGTTAACCCGCAAACGGCATCTCAATATGCATACATGCTCTTTCATGTGAAAAATGCGAAAGAAATAAATAAGGGAACAATGTCACTTGATGAACTTGGGGTTAAAGTTATAAATGATTATAAGTTAGAAGTTGAACTAGAACAGCCAATCCCCTATTTTTTACAGTTGTTAGCGTTACCTATATACTTACCACAGCATGAATCATTTTTGAAAGAACAAGGAAATAAATACGGATTGGAACCTAGTAATCTCATATATAACGGCCCATTTGTATTAGAAAAATGGAAGCATGAACAAGAATTTCAATTAAAGAAGAATGCTACATATTGGAATCAAAAGAAAGTGAAATTAGACGAAATAAACTTTCATATCGTAAAGGATACAATGACGGCTGTAAATTTATATGAGGCTGGCGATTTGGATCGAGTACCTATTAATTCTCAAGTTGTAGACAAGTATAAAGGGAATAAGGAATTACATATGTCAAGTGATCCTGGGATCGCTATGCTACGTTTTAATGAGAAAAATAACGCGTTAGCAAATAAGAAAGTACGTCAATCTATCTCGTTGGCATTAAATAAAGATGATTTCGTCGCTCACTTTATAAATAACGGGGCAAAACCTGCAAGTGGACTTGTACCAGCTGGTCATATAACTGAAGAGACTGGCAAAGATTTTAGAAAAGAAAACGGAGATCTTTCTCCATATGATTTACAAAATGCGAAAAAGGTTTGGGAAGAAGCGAAAAAAGAACTTGGAGTAGAACAAGTAAAACTCGAGTTTTTAACGTTTGAGCAAGATAACGCAAAACTTATGGCGGAATATATAAAAGGTGATTTAGAAAAGCATTTGCAAGGATTAACGATACAAATTAAACAACAGCCATTTAAGCAAAAATTACAATTAGAACAAACAGGTGATTACGATATATCTATGGCAAATTGGGGACCTGACTATAAAGACCCAATTAGTTATTTAGAGTTATTTACGACGGGTAATCCGAATAATAAAATGAATTATTCTAACCTTCACTACGATGAACTAATAAAAAAAGCTAAAAGTGACCTAGTACTAGATCAAAAGAAAAGGTGGGAAACTCTGCAAGAGGCTGAGCGTATTCTATTAGAGGACGCTGCGGTAGCACCGCTTTACCATATTGGTTCAGCTTATGTACAAAAGGATTATGTAAAAGGAATTGAAAAGCATCAATTTGGTGGCGTTTATACTTATAAGAATGCTTATATTGATAATAAGTAAAATTATTTATATAAAAAAAGAAACCTTACTTTTAAGAGTGAGGTTTCTTTTTTTATATAATTTCTATTAAACCGATTTTAATAAAGAATAAAAATTCGTATCATATGGAATATCATCTTGATACATATAATTTTTCAGAACACCTTCTTTTTCAAATCCTAATTTTAAAAGCACTTTATTTGACGCTTCGTTTTCAAGGAAGACAATTGCACCGATTCGTTTTAAATGTAGCGTGTGGAAACCATATGATATAACTTCAGAAACCGCTTCAGTGGCATATCCATTTCCCCAGTGTTCAGGGAGAAAGGCATAACTTATATTTGCTCGTTTATGCTCAGAAGACCAATCGTGAAAACCAATTGTTCCAATGAGCCCTTTCTTGTCTTTTAATTCGATGCCCCATTTAATACCGCTTCTTGCGTTGTAACTCAACTTAAAATTATTAATGATTTGTTTTACTTGATCCAAATTTTGTAATGGCTTTTGGCCATAATGGCGCAGGACATCGGTATTCGAAAAGCAATGTAATATACCCGGTTCATCTTCTTCAGTAAGTTCTCGTAAAATAAGTCGCTCAGTTTTTAATATAGGAAACATGCCTTCACTCCTGTTCATATGAAACTAGAATGTATTTGTTATTATATAATTTAATCTGAAAATAAAGATTATTCAAGGGGTAATAAGGGTAAGTTTGATTTATGTTAAAATTGAATGTGGAATATATTTCAAAAAAGAGGTTTAGAAATGGAGAAAAACTCAATTTTAATCGTAGACGATGATCAAGATATTATTCAATTTATTAACATGAATTTAATACAAGAAGGTTTTATTGTTTTTAGTGCTGATAACGGAGAAGAGGCTTTAGAAATAATAAATAATAAATAATAACAGTATTCAACTTGCTATTTTGGATATTATGATGCCACAAATGGATGGTATAGAATTGTGTAGAAGAATTAGAGAGAAACATAGTTTACCAATTATGTTTTTAAGCGCGAAATCATCAGATGTAGATAAGGTAATTGGATTGAGTACTGGAGCAGATGATTATATTGTGAAGCCGTTTAGTACAATTGAATTTATAGCAAGAGTGAAAGCTCAATTAAGAAGGTATACATATTTTAATCAAAATGCTGTCCAAGTAATGGAAAAGAAAATAAACATTAAAGGTTTAGAAATAGATGAAATTTCTAGAGTAGTAAAGATATATGGACAAACAATTAATCTTACAAAAACTGAATATGATATTTTGCACTTAATGGCAGCTACAAAGAACCGTGTGTTCACTATTGAAGAAATATATGAAAGTGTTTGGAATGAAAGGGCTTATGAAAGTAATAATACGGTAATGGTTCATATTGCTAGGTTAAGAAATAAAATTGAGGATAATCCAAAAGAGCCGAAGTTTATACAAAATGTTTGGGGAGTCGGGTATAAAATTGGAGATTAAATTATTACAAGGAATTAGAGCTAAATTCTTTTTCGCATTTATATGTAGTATTTTGTTAGCTACGGTAAGTATCATATTAGTTCAACTTTTATTTGGAAGTATATATAGTGATGTTGTCGAGCTAGAGGAAAGATATTCATTTTTTTATTTTATGTTTTTTCTGCTGTTAACCACTATATATTTTGCATTACTGACAAAGACAACTATAAAAAGATTGAATGAGATCAATAAGAACGTGAAGGAAATAAGCAATGGTAATTTGGAAATACATATACCTATTTCGAAAAGCGATGAGATTGGTGAGTTAGCGACGAATGTCAATAGAATGGCCAAAAGTTTAAAAGAGTCTATTGAAAATGAAAAAAAATCACAGGAAATGAAAAATGAAATGATTAGTAATATTTCACATGACTTACGAACGCCTGTAACATCTCTAATCGGTTATGCAGACCTACTAGGAAATAAGCTTCATTCACATGGAGAAGAATGTGAACAATATGTAAGCATATTAAAGCGAAAAAGTTATGAATTAAAAGATCAAGTAGATGATTTATTAGAATACTGTCAAATAAATTATAGAGAGATCGAATTACATAAAAATGTAGTAAATATAAAAGCATTAATTGAACAAATCATGATTGATTTTGTACCACAACTAGATAATGCCAATATGAAATTTTATATTAAAAGTGATGAGGAGCTACATGTAAAAGTTGATGTAGCACTTATAGTGAGACTATTTGAAAATGTAATTAGTAATAGCATTATGTACGGGAAAGATGGAAAAGAAATTTCAATTCGAATTTCCAAAAGAGAAAGGAATGTTGAAGTAGAAATTAAAAATTTTGGACAATGCATTCCGAAAGAGAACCTTCCTTATGTTTTTGAGAAGTTTTATCGTGGTGAAAAATCACGTAGTTCTCATACGGGTGGGAAAGGAATGGGACTTGCAATTTCGAGAAGTATAGCTCAGCTCCATAAAGGAGATATAACTGTATGTAGTAACGATAAAGAAACAGTTTTTACTGTAAATTTACCGCAGTATAAAAAAGTAAGAAAGTCGTAAGTATTTCTTTCATATGTCGTAATTTTTACTTCGTATCATGAGAAACAAAGATATGAGAGTAGGGATACAGTATGTGGAAGAAAAGTTTGTTAGCAATTATAGTTTCTTTTTTAATTATAAGTTGGAGTGTAGTTTATTTGGCTAATGGTACTATATCAGTCGTTGTTTGGTGGAGTATACAAGCATTTAGCGTAGTTTCGATTTTTGTTTTGATAGGCTCAGCAGTAATGTTTGTTTGGAAAGGTATTTTTAGAAAGCGAATAGATAGAACGCTACTTTTCATAGTTCTTTTCTCTATAATTGGAGCTTGGCCCTTAGGATGGTACGCTAACATAGGTAGAATTGCATACCCAGCAAATGTACAGTCCATGAGCCCTAAAATAGTCGTTCGTTTTCCTTTGAATGAACGAGCTCTAATAGGATGGGGTGGTAATCGATTAGAAACGAACTATCACATTATAAAACCAAATGAAAGATGGGCATATGATATTCTCATTCCGCCTGCGGAAGTGAGAAGTAGTAGGTTAGAGGATTATGGAATATATGGAGCGAAAGTAATGGCACCAGCTTCTGGAACAGTTGTATCAGTTAATAATGATGAAAAAGATTTAGTTCCGGGAGCAGATGATTTTCAGTCAATGGCGGGGAATCATATTTATTTAAGGTTAGATGAAACAGGGACATTTTTGAGTCTCGCTCACTTAAAGAAAGGGTCAATTAAAGTTAAAGAAGGACAACACGTAAATGAAGGAGACGTTCTTGCTCAAGTCGGCAACTCAGGAAGTTCCAGTGAACCACATTTACACATCCATCATCAGAGACAGGATCCATCCAATACGAGTATGTTTCTTACGGAAGGATTGCCACTTTACTTTCGAACGGAAGAAGATGTGATGATGCCGGAAAGAGGTACATACATAAGTGGTAATTAGAAGAAATTTATTTCGCTGAAAAAGGGTATTCCAAATTAAAATTGGAATACCCTTTTTCATTAACCAACAAATGTTTGATACAGTAAGAAAATATTTAAAACGATAACGAGTGCAGCGATTAACCATGCGATGAATGTTGTTATACGGTGGTTAACGAGTGCGCCCATAATCTTTTTATTACTTGTAAACATAATAAGTGGTACTAATGCAAACGCAATACCGAATGATAATACAACTTGGCTCATTACAAGAGCGTAAGTTGGGTTTACGCCTAAAGCGATAATAACGAGAGGCGGAATCATCGTTATAAATCGGCGTAAATATAACGGAATATGCATTCGAATGAATCCTTGCATAATAATATCACCGGACATTGTACCGACAGAAGAGCTAGATAATCCGGCTGATAAGAGTCCAATTCCAAATAAAGCAGCGGATACAGGACCGACTAAATTACTAAATTGATTGAAAGCAACATCAAGATCTTCAACATGTAGACCATTTTTAAAGAATAGTGCAGCAGCAACAATTAGCATACTTGCGTTAATAGCTCCAGCGATAACCATCGCAATAATAATGTCAATGAATTCGAAGCGGAAAATCTTTTTCTTTTGTTCATCATTTGTTCCGACTACGCGGCGCTGCGTTAAGGCTGAATGTAAATAAATTGCGTGCGGCATTACTGTCGCGCCTAAAATTCCAGCTGCTAATAAGATGCTATCCACACCTTGGAATTTTGGAGTAAATAGTCCTGAAAGAAGAGGGCTTAATTCCGGTTTTGCGTAAAAGACTTGGATACCAAAAGCGATAACAACGATAAAAATCATCCCTGTAATAATAGCTTCTAATGGACGAAAGCCTCTGCGTTGAAATTCAAGAATAATAAATGATCCAACCGCTGTAATTAAAGCAGCTGGTAACATCGGAATTCCAAATAGTAAGTATAAGCCGAGTGCTGCCCCGATAAATTCAGCTAAATCTGTAGCCATAATAACGAGTTCCCCTTGTATCCATAAACCGATGGAAACTGGTTTGGGGAAGTTTTCGCGAGCTACTTCAGGAAGGTTTCTTCCAGTAGCGATTCCTAATTTAGCTGATAAAGTTTGGATTAATACAGCCATTAAATTAGAAGCGAGTATTACCCAAAGTAATAAATACCCATATTGGGATCCAGCAGCAATATTCGTTGCGAAATTCCCAGGATCAATATAAGCAACTGATGCGATAAAAGCAGGTCCTAAGAATGGTAATAGTCTCTTTAAGCCTTTCGTTTGTCCGCTTAATGCTAAATGTGCGGATTGAACAGTTGTACTTTGAGAACGGACTTGTTCATCTTTTGATATATCTTTATTCATAGTAGTGTTCCCCTTTGAAATGTTAACTTGATGAAATTATTGTATTTGCTCTTATTCATTATTTCAATACATTTAAATATATTATGTGGCAATTTCATTTGAACACAAAAGTTTCCTTAATGCAAATTATATGACTTCGTGCAAAGAATGGTGTGACGATGTGAAAAATATTTTGGGAGTTTATGGATGCTGAATAAGGGAGAAGATAATAAATTATAGGGTTGTTTTTGAAATTTATGTGAACATAGAGCCTATATTACAGCATATTAATTGATGGAAATGAAATTGTATGATATATAATATATTGGGATTACAACATAACCATAGTGTTTTGTGATGTAATCTTGTTTTTATTTTTGTTAACTTATAGAAAAAATTGTAAATAGAAGAAAATAGGCTAAGTACAATTTAGTATGTATTTTCTTATTATATATGTTTTGATATGAACGTTAACTTATACAGGATGTTAAAATTTAGATAGGTGGTAGAAATACATTGGCAACTACAAAACCATATAGAGTATTACTGTATTACATGTACACAACAATTGAAAATCCAGAAGAATTTGCTGAACAGCATTTAGAATTTTGTAAATCACTTGAGTTAAAAGGAAGAATTCTTGTAGCGACAGAAGGAATTAATGGAACTTGTTCTGGAACTGTTGAGCAAACAGAAAAATACGTGGAAGCGATGAACAATGACCCACGTTTTGCTGGAATCGTTTTTAAAATTGATGAGGCAGATGAACATGCATTTAAGAAAATGCACGTACGCCCTCGTCCAGAGTTAGTTACACTTCGCTTGGAAGACGACATTAACCCAAAAGAAATGACTGGGAAATATTTAGAACCAACAGAATTCTATGAGGCAATGAAACAAGAAAATACAGTTATCATTGATGCACGAAATGATTATGAGTTTGATTTAGGACACTTTAAAGGTGCGATCAAACCAGATATTGAATCATTCCGTGAATTACCAGATTGGATTAGAGAAAACAAAGAAACACTTGAAGGTAAAAAGATTTTAACGTACTGTACAGGCGGAATTCGCTGTGAAAAATTCTCTGGTTGGTTAGTTCGAGAAGGCCATGAAGATGTAAGTCAGCTTCACGGCGGAATTGTAACGTACGGAAAAGACCCAGAGGTACAGGGTGAACTTTGGGATGGTCAATGTTACGTATTTGATGAGCGTATCGCTGTACCAGTAAACCAAAAAGAACATGTTATCGTTGGTAAAGATCATTTTACAGGCGAACCTTGTGAGCGCTATGTAAACTGTGCAAATCCAGAATGTAACAAGAAGATTCTATGTTCTGAAGAAAGTGAAGCAAAACATTTACGTGCATGTTCTCATGAATGTCGTGTACACCCACGTAATCGTTATATAGTGCAACACGAATTAACAGAAGAGCAAGTAGCTGCTGCATTAGAAAAAATCGAAGCAGGAAAGTAAACATAATAGAAAACAGATGGTAGCATCGTGCTGCCATCTGTTTTTTATTTACGTTGTACCATCCTTCTCTTTCACAGCAGACAAAACAGTTTGTTTTACCCATGCTTTTCGATTTTTATGTTGTATAGCCCATTGGTATAAACCTTGCACACCTAAAATAAGTGAAATGACTATGCCACTAACTGCAATTAAAAGAGCAAAATATTCAAGGGGTGAAGATATATGAGTTGCATCGGTATTTCTTAAAAGGTCAATCATAGTAAACCCTAACATTTGGCCCATTACAGAGTAGAGCGTTAAAATTAATAATAAAAGGCTATCTTTTTTAGAAGCAACATTTTCTTGATATTTAAACAAACTATCAAGATTTTGCTTGGCATTCGTATATAGTATTTCAATGTTAAAAAGTTTTCTTAAGCGGAAGAAAATATCTTCACTTTGTGATTGAGATACTAATTCTAAAGAAAAATAATTAGCTGTAAACGAATTGATAGAGTAAATTAACTTCTCTATCTCATTTGTATCTTGTTCAATATTTAGTTCAGCATAAGCGTTTGCCATTTTTAATAAAACAATTTTATGAAATAGGTTTAATAATAAAGCGTAATAAAACTCCCCATACATTTGACTAGCAAGTTTAGCTATTTTATCGTCACCTTCGTTTGTGATACACGTGAAAATATGCTCTTCCATTATGAAATAACGATTAGGAGCCCACCTTTGATAAGAATGTTTTGTTAAATAATCGTGAATATAAGGAACATTATTTGCGCTAATATACGGCTTACCATCGTCTGTTAATCCGGAAAGACTGGAAGCTCGATATACATCAACTACATGAAGGTCTGACTCTTTGTTTATGGATAATAAAGTTTGTACATACATTCGTTGATCTTCAAAGAATGGAAATGTTTGAAAGTAAGAACTCCGCAATCTCTTTTTCTCAAAGAAGTCTGTTAAGCCATGAAATAAATCGCCGAATATAAGTTTTTCTACTTGTGAATATTTTTTTCCATCACATTCAATACAAATAGTCTCAGTTGTATCATTTCTAGTTTCAAGTACACGGAATCGAGAAGCGAATTCGATTGCTTCTGATAATGTCATGTTTGGAGCGGTTTTGACTTCTGTTCGAATTGTTAAGAAGCCAAGCTCAAAAGGACAAAGTGTTACATCAATAGAATGTATCTTGAATGGAACGGAAATAAGATTTGTTGTTAAATGTCCATTTAAATTAAGGTCTTTAGAATAGCGCTGTAATCCTTTTTGATGTTCTGAATGAGGAAAGAGAATTTTATTTGTAAATGAAAGATAATATGCTTCCATATTTCGATGTGAAACTTGAAACTTCCCGTAATATGTATTTTCATTTGCAAGATGATCGAGTCGAAAAGGACGGAAATTATTTTTTTGTAAGAAAGGGAACATATTTTGTTCATATCCAGTTTTAAACGAAAACGGGAATATAAATTGAAATATAGCTGTTGTTACATCTTTTTCTTCGATTGTTTGTATTGCCTCCATTTACATTGTTTCCTTTCCATATAAGCTATAGAAACAACATGCCCAATTTCCCTTGAAAATAACCTCTCGTTTTCACTAGATTGAGAATGAAAATTCAGCTTATTTAATAGGAGACATGTATAATATTATGTATACTAAAACTAGTGTGATTGTTTTATGAAAAGGGGGATGTTGTATGCGCATTTTAGTATTAGGAGCTGGTGGTGTCGGTGGATTTTTTGGTGGCCGATTAGTAGAAAAGGGAGAAGATGTTACATTTCTCGTTCGCAGCAAAAGAAAACAGCAATTAGAGGAAAAAGGACTTGTTATTCGTAGTGTTAATGGAGATTTTTCATTTCAACCGAAATTGATAACGAAAGAAGATAGAACTTCTCCATTTGATGTGATTTTATTTTCAACAAAGGCGTATCATTTAAATGAGGCGATCATAGATTTGAAGCCTTTCGTAGGAGAAAATACTGTAATAATCCCGCTGTTAAATGGTATCGCTCATTTATCACTATTACAAAAGGAATTCGGCGGGGAAAAAGTAATGGGCGGTTTATGCTTTATTGAGACGACGTTAAATGATCAAGGAGAAATTGTTCAAACTAGTGCTGCAAACAGACTTGTATTTGGAGAAATTAAGCCTCAAGATTTAGAGAGAATAAAGCGTATTACTAAAGCATTTATAGGTACGAAAGCTAGTTTTGTTTTAAGTGAAAATATTACGCAAGATATGTGGCATAAATATTTATTTATTACTGTAATGTCAGGTGTGACAACATTAATGCGTGCACCGATAGGACCGATTCGTGAAAGTGATGGAGGACGAGAATTTATTCAGAATTTATTTGCAGAATCTGTGCAAATCATGAAAGCCATGGAGGCTCCAGTTAAGGATAATATTATCGAGGAACATATGAAAACGATTGATAAAATTTCGTATGACATGAAGTCATCGATGCAGCGTGATATGGAAAAAGGTTCGTTTATTGAAGGGAAGCACTTACAAGGATACTTACTGAATTTAGCAGAGCAATTTTCTTTAGAAGCACCATTACTAGGAGCGGTATATCAAAATTTGAAGGTGTATGAAGAAATGACATTTAACAAATCCGTAATAGAATTAGATGTATGAAATAATAAAAAAGATAGCAATATATAAGTGTATTGCTATCTTTTTTATTTGAGTATGACAAATTATTTGTTTCTTTTAATTCTTTCTGTCAAATTTATTTCCTGTTCACGTTTACCATATAACTGATTAATTTCATTTGCTACTGCATCTAAATATGAGTCAGAAAAAAGCGGTTTCTTCTTTTTAGACATACGGGTCTCCTTTAAGGGTTTTTTAGTATTCATTATGTATATTTATCGGCGGATTATGCGCAATCATTTTAAATTTTTTATTTTTAAAAATTTTTGTTTACATTTTGAAAATAAAGGAGTATTATAATCCACAGTTTCAATTTTCTAAATCGCTTAAACCGCATGGTGCGGGGGACCCGTTTAATGAATTAGTGCATAATTCAATGGGGTGAATCCTTGAAAAAGGTAGGGCTACTCAAAGGCCCGAATCCGACAGCTAACCTCGTAAGCGTTATATTGAGAAGGAAGGTGGAGCTTGTGCGACAAAAAAAATAATGTCTACAAGTCTATTTCGTTATGGCTTATAGGCATTTTTTGTTTTCTGAAGAAATAGTTTATCCGCTGTAATTAGCAGGAAAATTCGTGTAAAATTATTGGAGAGTGGACAGCGTTGGTTTCATCTATCAAAAGGTTTTTAATTGGAAGGCCGTTAAAATCAACTGAGTTAGGAGAGCAAAAGCTCAATAAAACGAAGGCGCTAGCAATTTTGTCTTCTGACGCATTGTCATCGGTTGCATATGGTCCAGAACAAATATTAATTGCTTTAGCAGGACTTGGAGCAATAGCTTATTGGTATTCCATTCCGATAGCTGTTGGGGTACTAGTATTATTGACAGCTCTTATTTTATCTTATCGTCAAATTATTTTTGCTTACCCTCATGGTGGGGGCGCATATGTTGTATCAAAAGAAAACTTAGGGATGAATCCAGGCTTAATAGCAGGAGGATCTTTATTAGTAGATTATATTTTAACCGTTGCAGTAAGTGTATCTGCGGGTACAGATGCGCTCACATCTGCTTTTCCTAGCTTACATGCACATAATGTAATCATTGCGATTGTATTTGTCATATTGATTACCATCTTAAATTTAAGGGGCGTAACGGAATCAGCTTCCGTTTTAGCATATCCGGTTTATTTATTCGTTTTTGCATTATTTATATTAATTGGTGTAGGAATATATAATATTTTAACTGGGCACGTTTCACCTACTTTACATGCGCCAATTGGAACACCAGTTGCGGGGATTAGTTTGTTTTTACTGTTAAGAGCATTTGCTTCAGGAAGCTCTGCTTTAACAGGTGTTGAAGCGATCTCTAATGCAATTCCAAACTTTAAGGATCCTGCACCTAATAATGCAGCAAAAACATTGCTTGCAATGGGTGCATTACTTGCAGTTTTATTTTCAGGAATTGTCTTTTTAGCTTATTATTACGGAATTACTCCAAGTAAAGAAGTAACAGTTGTTTCACAAATTGCTGAACAAACATTTGGACGTAATTTCATGTACTATTTCATACAAGGTACAACAGCTTTAATATTAATTCTTGCTGCTAACACTGGTTATTCTGCATTTCCATTATTAGCGGTTAACCTTGCGAAAGATAAATTCATACCAAGAATGTTTACGATTAGAGGAGACCGTCTAGGTTATTCAAACGGTATTATTATACTTGGAATTTCTTCAATTATTTTAATTGTAGCTTTCCAAGGGCGAACAGAACATTTAATTCCGCTATATGCGGTAGGGGTATTTATTCCGTTTACACTTTCTCAAACTGGAATGGTATTAAAATGGCTTCGTGAAAAACCTGAAGGATGGGCTTTGAGATTAACGGTTAATTTAATTGGTGCAGTCATTAGTTTTATCGTAATGAGCATGTTCTTTTTAACTAAATTTGCACAAGTTTGGTCGATCCTTATTTTCTTACCTGCTATTATCTTCTTGTTCCATCGAATTAAGAAACATTATGATGCAGTGAGCGATCAATTAAGTTTAAAAACTTGTGAACGGATTGTTCCGATAGAGGGGAATGTAATTGTCGTTCCTGTAGCTGGTATGACTCATGTAGTAGAAAATTCATTGAACTATGCTAAAGCTCTTTCTGCAGATCAAGTTATCGCTGTATATGTTGCTTTTGACAGAGAAGAGGAAAAGAAATTTGAAGAGAAATGGGAGAAGTGGCAACCTGAAGTAAGGCTTGTTACATTACATTCTCATTATAGAAGTATTATTCAGCCGCTAACAAAGTTTATTGATACAGTGCAATATAAAGCGAGTGAATCAAATTACCGAGTTACGGTCGTTATACCACAGTTTATTCCGAAAAAAGGCTGGCATAACATTCTTCATAATCAGTCTAGTTTACTCATTCGTGCGTATTTACTCTATAAAAGAAATGTTGTTATTACGACAGTACCATATCATTTGAAAAAGTAAGGAAATTTTTTAAGGATAACTTCACAAAAGTGAAGTTATCCTTTTTGTGTATACGCTATGCATTATTGCATATTTAACTAAAAATTATATCGATATAATTTTATCCGTTGTGAGTAAGTAGCGTTTTCTGTTGTGATATATGGATATTTTAATCGGGGAAGTGAAACGAATTTTATTTTGGGATAAGGACATGAGAGCTTGAAAATAAAGGGAATGAAAATACTTCTTTACGTTATATAAATAGCTGTGTTTAAATGACCTTACAGTACAAAACTTACTTGAAAACAACACGAAATTTCATACTTTTATACGTGAATTAGTTTAAAGTGAATAATATTTTTATGTAATATATTCACTGTATGAATGTGGAAATAGCAATGGAATAGAAAATTCATACAACTGTATTCATACTAAGCACATATGAAAAGTTATGGAATGTTTTATAACAATAAGTAAGTACTGTAGAAAAAAGTTAGGAGAGATGGTTCGTACATGAATCACGGTGAGAACGTTCTCTATTTTAACCATCTCAAATCAATTGCAAGAAAATAGAATAATAAAATGCGATAGTAATAGTTGCTAATACATAGGAGGAGTTAAAGTGAAAAAGACTTTAATTACAGGGTTATTGGTTACAGCAGTATCTACGAGTTGCTTCATTCCTGTAAGCGCTTACGCAAAAGAGGGGCAATCAGAAGTGAAAGTATTAAACGTGCAAAATGTAATTGCTCCAAATACATTATCAAATTCAATTAGAATGTTAGGGTCACAGTCACCACTTATACAAGCATACGGATTAGTTATTTTGCAACAACCAGACATTAAGGTAAACGCTATGAGTAGTTTGACGAATCATCAAAAGTTTGCAAAGGCGAATGTACGAGAGTGGATTGATGAATATAATCCGAAGTTAATCGACCTAAATCAAGAGATGATGAGATATAGCACTAGATTTAATAGCTATTATAGTAAGCTATATGAACTAGCAGGAAAAGTAAATGAAGATGAACAAGCAAAAGCAGATTTCACAAGCGCATATGGAAAATTGCAAGTGCAAGTACAAGGCATCCAAGAGAGTATGGAGCAAGATTTGTTAGAACTAAATCGATTTAAAACGGTATTAGATAAAGATAGTAACAATTTATCTATTAAAGCTGATGAAGCAATAAAAACAATGCAAGGATCAAGTGGAGATATTGTGAAATTAAGAGAAGATATAAAAAGAATTCAAGGGGAAATTCAAGCTGAACTAACTAATATTTTGAATAGACCACAAGAAATTATTAAAGGTTCTATTAATATCGGTAAACAAGTATTTACAATCACAAATCAAACTGCACAAACGAAAACAATTGATTTTGTTTCTATCGGTACTTTAAGCAATGAAATTGTAAATGCTGCAGATAGTCAAACGAGGGAAGCAGCCCTTCGTATTCAGCAAAAGCAAAAAGAGCTACTACCACTTATTCAAAAGTTATCACAAACTGAATCAGAGGCGACTCAAATCACATTCGTTGAAGATCAAGTAAGTAGTTTTACAGAACTAATTGACCGCCAAATTACAACTTTAGAAACGTTATTAACGGATTGGAAAGTTTTAAATAATAATATGATCCAAATTCAAACAAATATTGAATCTGGCACGTATACAGACAGTAGTTTACTTCAAAAACATTTCAATCAGCTCAAAAAAATAAGTGATGAAATGAATAAGCAAACGAATCAATTTGAAGATTACGTTACAAACGTTGAAGTACATTAAAAAGAAAATCATTAATAACTCATGATATAGGGAGAGAAGAAAAATGACAAAAAAACCTTATAAAGTAATGGCTCTATCAGCACTTATGGCAGTATTTGCAGCAGGGAATATTATGCCGGCCCATACTTATGCAGCTGAAAGTACAGTGAAACAAGCGCCAGTTCATGCTGTAGCAAAAGCTTATAATGACTATGAAGAATACTCATTAGGACCAGAAGGCCTGAAAGATGCAATGGAAAGAACAGGTTCAAACGCTTTAGTAATGGATCTGTACGCTTTAACAATTATTAAACAAGGTAATGTTAACTTTGGTAATGTATCGTCAGTTGATGCAGCTTTAAAAGGAAAAGTGATTCAGCATCAAGATACAGCTAGAGGAAATGCGAAACAATGGTTAGATGTAATGAAGCCACAGCTTATTTCAACGAATCAAAATATCATTAACTACAATACGAAGTTCCAAAACTATTATGATACTTTAGTTGCTGCGGTAGATACAAAGGATAAAGAAACTCTTACGAAAGGTCTAACTAGATTATCAAGTAGTATTAATGAAAATAAAGCGCAAGTAGATAAGTTAGTAGAAGACTTGAAGAAATTCCGAAATAAAATGACTACAGATACTCAAAATTTCAAGGGAGATGCAAATCAAATTACATCTATCTTAGCTAGTCAAGATGCTGGAATTCCGCTTCTGCAAAATCAAATTACAACGTATAATGAAGCAATTAGTAAATATAATGCAATTATTATCGGCTCATCTGTTGCGACAGCTTTAGGACCAATTGCAATTATAGGTGGTGCAGTTGTTATTGCTACGGGAGCAGGAACGCCGCTAGGAATCGCACTAATTGCAGGTGGTACAGCAGCTGTAGGTGGTGGAACAGCTGGAATCGTATTAGCGAAGAAAGAGCTTGATAATGCACAAGCTGAAATTCAAAAAATAACTGGACAAGTTACAACTGCCCAATTAGAAGTGGCGGGACTAACTAACATTAAAACGCAAACTGAGTATTTAACAAATACAATTGACACTGCAATTACAGCGTTGCAAAACATTTCAAATCAATGGTATACAATGGGATCGAAATACAATTCTTTACTTCAAAATGTAGATTCAATTAGTCCAAACGACCTTGTTTTCATTAAAGAAGATTTAAATATTGCGAAAGACAGCTGGAAAAATATTAAAGACTATGCAGAAAAGATTTATGCTGAGGATATTAAAGTAGTGGATACGAAAAAAGCATAATAGTAACTAAACTGTTACAGCATTACGTCTAGATTGATGGTTTTTATAAAATAGTGAGCTCCTGTTCAGTAGTGAGCAGGAGCTTTTTTTTACCTCTAACGTTTCATATCCTCATAAAAAGAATAGGTGATAAGTATGCGTAATAATTTCTATAAAAAATGTCTTTTAACGATAATGATTGCTGGAGTCGCAACGAGTAATGCGTTTCCTTTACATCCTCTTGCAGCAGAACAAAACATAAAGATACTACAAGAAAATGCGAAAAATTATTCTCTCGGTCCAGCAGGCTTCCAAGATGTAATGGCGCAAACGACATCAAGTATATTCGCAATGGATTCATATGCAAAATTAATTCAAAATCAACAAGAAACTGATTTGAGTAAAATAAGTTCAATTAATAGTGAGTTTAAAGGGAATATGATTCAGCATCAAAGAGATGCAAAAATTAACGCGGCATATTGGCTAAATAATATGAAGCCTCAAATTATGAAAACGGATCAAAATATTATTGATTTTAATAATACGTTTCAGATATACTATAATCGTTTATTAGCAGCGATTGATCAAAAAGATAGCGTGAAGTTACAAGCGGATTTAGAAAAGTTGTATGCGGACATTTTAAAGAATCAAAATGAAGTAGATATTTTATTAGGGAATTTAAAAGCATTTCGCGATAGAATGGCGAAAGATACAAACAGTTTTAAAGAAGACACAAATCAATTAACCTCGATTTTGGCGAGTACGAATGCTGGTATTCCAGCATTAGAGCAACAAATAAATACATATAACGATTCGATTAAAAAGAGTAATGATATGGTTATCGCTGGTGGTGTACTTTGCGTAGCATTAATAACATGTCTTGCTGGCGGACCGATGATTGCGATTGCGAAAAAAGATATCGCAAATGCAGAAAGAGAAATAGCCAATTTAAAAGATAGAATTTCTGGAGCGCAAGCGGAAGTCGCAATTTTGACAGATGTGAAAAATAAAACAACAAATATGACAGAAACAATTGACGCAGCAATTACAGCACTGCAAAATATATCAAATCAATGGTATACGGTAGGTGCAAAATATAATAATTTACTACAAAACGTAAAAGGGATCAGTCCTGAAGAATTTACCTTTATAAAAGAAGATTTAAATACAGCGAAAGATAGCTGGAAAGATGTAAAAGATTATACAGAAAAATTACATGAAGGCGTGGCGAAATAAACAGTGGACTAGTTCTACTGTTTATTTTTTTATCCCGTTTTTTGTGAGAACCGGGTTTGTAATTTTACCTATAAGCTTGCCATGTGTTTTATCAATGTAGCCTTGGGGTAATGTTTGGTCAAATTGATACTAATAACCTTGATAAACTTCTGATCAAGCCTTTTATATTTATTGTTTTAAGGAAAAAAGCTATACTGTAAGAAAAATTAAGAATTGGAAAGGAAATACTAGAACATGGAAAATTATTTATTATTTATCCTTACTGCAATCCTAATTATAATAATGCCTGGTCCCGGTTTTGCCTTAGTTACAAAAAACACTATCTCGCATGGTAGAAATGGTGGGATAAAGACCGTCTTAGGAACGGTATCTGGAATGATGATTCATACAATAATGGCTACACTAGGACTCTCTGCTATCCTAATGAAATTTGCTATGCCATTTACATTAATAAAATATGCTGGGGCTTTTTATTTAATTTACTTAGCTGTAAAGTCAATTAAAAGTGCCTTTTCTAAAAAAGAAGATATGCCAGGTTCAGTGGAAATGAACTCTAAGGATATTGGTACGATTAAAAGTTTTAGACAAGGATTTACCACGGCAATCTTAAATCCAAAAACGGCTGTATTTTTCCTAAGTTTTCTACCCCAATTTATTGTGAACAATCAAAGTCATCTTTTCCAATTTCTTTTGTTAGGACTTACATTTACGACTTTGACAGCAATATGGTATTTGCTTTATATCTCACTAATACGTCAATTAAGAACTTTTTTAAGAAAAGAAAAAGTGAACCGTACAATAGAGGGTATTACTGGCACAGTATTATTAGCATTTGGAGTTAGGCTATTTTTCCAAAAATAAATATGTATATGAAAAGAGAAATAATCAATGGTGGTTATTTCTCTTATTTACTTATTCTAAAACTACCATTTTACAATTGATTTCACACCTTCATACTAATTTTATATACATATCTAACATATAGTGGGATCGCCATGTGGCGGTACCCCATTATGTTTTAAACAACTTTATTGTCACTTAACATAACCAATACAAATGTTGTGGTAAATGAGGTCATTTATAGTACAAAAAAAGGATAGAACATACAGAATTATTCTGCCTGTCACTATCCTCTCTTATATAATGTGTAACATTATATGTCTATACTTGTTAAAACGAAGATTGATTCAAATTTCTTGAATCTAAATAAAACGTTCGTTTGTGGGACTTTTTTGTAATAGAGAAGAGATTGTGAAGAAATGTACTTAAGCTAAATAACAATAATATAATCTCTTTTCTAGATATGCCTTTATCAAGAATCAAAGAACTTAATACCACTTAGTACAAAAGCATCAGAACTTGGGTTATAACCAACTAACTTTCTTGTTCCTTCAATATCAATTCGTTTAAACCTGTTGTTAGATACACCATGTAAAATTGAAAATGGAGGTAAGTTCTTTGCCGTCATCGACTTTAAGAGAAGGTCCATAAAATCTTCTGGGCTTAAGTATGCACTCATATCTCTAGCTGTTAGTGGTTTACCATATGGATTATAATCATCATATGCACCTATACGAATAGCAAGGCTTTGTAACCCTTCTTCATAAGCAAAATAAGAAGCAACAGCCTCTGCAAAACACTTACTTACCCCGTACATATTTTTGGGTCTCGTGGGTGAATAAGCATGTGGTTGATAATCCAAAGGATAGCCTTCAATTGTTTGAGCACTGGAAGCAACTATCA
Organism: Bacillus sp. NPDC057893; assembly: GCF_042796455.1. Taxonomy (NCBI): domain Bacteria; kingdom Bacillati; phylum Bacillota; class Bacilli; order Caryophanales; family Bacillaceae; genus Bacillus; species Bacillus sp. NPDC057893. The sequence goes on from NZ_JBHVNG010000002.1 coordinate 1,000,272, forward strand.
CTTTGGATACATTATTATCACTAGCAGCTCTAAAAATATTATAGGTTCCCTTTATATGATTTTCTAATAAGGAGCCATAAAAATCAGCATTTGGCGAAGGATTACCTGCCAAGTGTATAACTATATCTATACCTTTCGTAAATTCTTGACAAGCAGCTAAATCAGAAACATCTAAATATATGATTTCATGATTTGTATCTTTAAAAGTTTCTAAAGCAGATAAGTTAATATCTGCTAGCCGTAACTGGTAATTCCCTTGCTTATCTAGGAACCTTGTAACATCTTGGCCAATCTTACCTGCAGCACCTGTAACTAAAATTTTTTGCATTTCACTTCATCCTTCCATAAAAAATACATCCCTTGTCAAGGGTCATATAATAGAGCATGCACTTATTGTATATTGGTAATGGCATTAAATAAAACGAAGAAATATAATGGAAACATGAATAAAATTCATGAGGAGGACCATAGTGACTTTAACAAAATATGAAATATTTAACAAAGTGGCAGAACTCAATAGTTTTACAAAAGCTGCAGAAGTGTTAGGTTTCACCCAATCTGCTGTAAGTCATGCAATTAGCAGTTTGGAAAAAGAGTTTTCCTTTCCTTTATTTATTCGTAATCACTCTACTTTAACATTGACCAAAAATGCAGAGGAGCTTTTAATTACCGTTCGGAAAATTTTATACTATAACAACATGCTGAAGCAGGAAGTATCCGCTATCAATGGGCTCCAAAAAGGAACAGTAAGAGTGGGGGTTTTTTCGAGTATTTCTAAAAACTGGATTCCTGGTATTCTTAAAAAAATGGAGGAGAAATTTCCAAATATTGAAATCGAATTACTGGAAGGAAACTATGCTGAGGTTGAGAATTGGTTACAAAACGGGAGATTAGATTGTGGATTTATTAATAATGATACTTACTTTGAATCATTTGAAAAATCCTTTGAAATCGTACAATTGAAGAGGGATCGACTTTTATGTGTTGTATCTAACCAATCCCCATTATGTAAGGAAAACCAAGTATCAATGCAACAAATAGAAAATGTACCTTTTATTATGCCAACATATCAGTGTTATGATGATATTCAAAAAATATTTAGGGAGAATAAAGTTAGCCCCAATATTCGATTCGAAAATATGAATGAATACTCAGTGATCTCCATGGTGGAGAATAATCTAGGAATTAGTATATTGCCAGAAATGATTATACCGACATCAAAAATTTCTTTTGCAGCCATTCCACTTGAAAGTGATAGCTATCGAACTATTGGATTAGCTATAAGAAAACCAACCTCACTCGCGACTAAGAAATTTTCTGAGATTACTAAAAGGTGGGTATCATTTGAATCAATTTAATTTTTCCAAAATCTGAGTTATTTAAACTGATGTGGTTCTTCTTGAACGGAGCAGATTAGTTCAATAAGCAATGAGAAAAAGTTATATATCATGTGTCGATGTAGAACTATAATATACAAAAATCAGGAAGTAATTATATGGTAATATATAAATTATAAGACAGAACACCCTAATAACTTTGACTAATTACTAAACCTATATGAATCTTTATGATGGAATTCACTTAAATTAACAAGTAATGATTTGGAACGAATGTGCAATCAAAGTTGATACGCCATTTACGCATTTGATGAAAAATAATTAGTGGGTATGGGACGTGTTATTTCAGATGGTGTAATTACTGGAGTAGTTTGGGGAGTGCTTGTCATTTGCAGGTTTCACACGCCTGTTTCTTTGTGAAGCCTTGTCAATTGAGTGGCAAATTAGTTTAAAAGAAATACTTGAATTCTACAGGTCGATAAATCAAGAAACTGTATTACTTTGGTTAATCAACATACGTGTTAATTTATAGTATAATGATTACTTGAAATAATGCGGTGGAAAACAGGGAAAAGAGGGAACCGATGCCTACTATACTAGTTGCTGACGACGATGCGAACATTCGCGAACTCGTCTGTTTATTTCTACGCAACGACGGATTCGCAACAGCTGAAGCAGCGGACGGCAAGGAAGCACTGGCCGTCTACATCTCAACGAATGTCGATCTTGTCGTACTTGACATTATGATGCCGATTATGGATGGTTGGACGTTAAGCAAGGAGCTCCGAAGAGCCAATCCTGATCTACCTTTACTTATGCTGACTGCGAGAGGAGAAACATGGGAGAAAGTGAAAGGTTTCGAACTTGGGACGGACGATTATTTAACCAAACCATTCGATCCGTTAGAGTTGACGGTTCGTGTTAGGGCACTCCTCAAACGATACAAGATTGGCTCCACGCAGACGATCCATTTAGGGAACGTCATCCTTGATCGACAGACCTATAAGGTGATGAAAGGGACGGAGTCGCTTACGTTGCCGCTAAAGGAGTTCGAATTGCTGTATAAGCTCGCTGGAACACCCGGACAAGTCTATACGCGCGTGCAGTTGATCGATCAGATTTGGGGTATCGATTACGCCGGAGATGATCGAACGGTAGACGTACATATTAAACGGCTGCGTGAACGGTTCGCGACAACACCCGATTTTCGGATCGAAACGGTGCGCGGGCTTGGGTATCGGCTTGAGGTTTATGAATGATCAGATCCTTATATATACGTGTTGTCCTGACATTTTTAGTCTCCATCATCGGGGGCACGATCATTTCTTTTTTTGTGTCAACTTGGATATTCGAAGATAAATTGAACGAAAATGCTCAAATCAACTTACGTAACTTTGGCCAAGACATCGTCCGGATTTACAAGACCCTTCCGTTACGTGAAGCGGACTTGTTCGTAAGTGAAATGAAGCAGCTCGATTCTTATTATATTCGAATTTACGAAGCAACGGGTCAGTTCAAGTCTTACGGTAAACTTCACGGACACAAACCTGCGCCTGTGACGATGGAGCAACTAAAGAAAGTATTAGATGGAGGTGTTGTTCAGGACACTCCTAATGGTATTGCCACGGTCCTCTTAGGGTTGCCGTTGAAAACGGAAATGGGAACGAAAGCGATATTTTTGGAATCGCTCGCCCCTCCTTCAGCCTCTTTTGTCACAAAGTGGGCATTGGTCTTTGCAACATGTTCGTTGATTGCAGGAAGCTTATTGATTCTAGTTGCCTCTGTATTCCTGGTAAGACCGATAAAAAAGCTGACAAAAGCGACCAAGCGGATAGCATCTGGAGATTTCAACGTCAAGTTGAATATTAAGCAAACGAGTGAGCTGGGTACTTTGGCTCGCAGCTTCGAAGAAATGATGCACGATCTACAGCAACTTGAGCAGATGCGCAGGGAATTCGTAACGAACGTGTCGCACGAGGTTCAGTCTCCGCTCACTTCGATATCCGGTTATGCTCTAGTGCTTAAGCAAGTTGACCTTTCAGAATACGAACGAAGCCGTTATCTTGATATTATCATCGCTGAAGCGAATAGGATGTCCAAAATGAGCGATAGCCTGCTAAAGCTGAGTTTGCTTGAATCGCAGTCAAAGCAACTGCGGCTCGTCACGCTCAGCCTCGATGAACAAATCCGACGGATAATCGTGACGCTCCAGCCACAATGGTCTGCTCGCGATATACATTTCGAGCTTGATTTACAGACAGTTAAAGTAACTGCTGATCATGACCTGTTAAATCAGGTATGGACGAATATCCTCAGAAATAGTATCAAATTTTCCGAGGATGCCGGCGTGATTAACGTAAGCATCAAACAAGATATCAAAAACGTGACAATCCTAATATCCGACACTGGTATTGGTATTCACCTTGACGACCAGAAGCGTATATTCGAGCGTTTTTTTAAGGCCGATCGTTCCCACAGTCGTAAGTATGACGGAAGTGGTATGGGACTCGCTATCGTTAAACAGATCGTGTCGCTTCATCAAGGTGACATCCGAGTGAAAAGTGAACCTGGTCAAGGAACGACCTTCATTGTCACCTTGCCAATCACTACACCAACAGATTAGTTAGATTCATTCTCTATGCTACGACTCATATGCAAGCTTACTTGCATATAGAGCCGTAGTATTTTTTTTGACCGTTCATATTCAGTTCATATTGTCGTCATGGGGAGTACATCTTCATTGGTTAAGGTTTCATTACAGGCACATGAAGGAAGGCAAACAAACAGATTAGGACAGGAGAAGATGACAGTGACACAACAAGAGGAAAAGAAAACGCTGAGTGGAATGAAAATAAAGAAAGTGCGAAACATCTTACTTAAAATCATAGGAGCAATCGTTCTAGCCATTGTACTTTTTTTAGGTATTGTTTATATCGCAAATGTGATGAGTAGTCATTCGGAGAAAAAACGAATAGTGCCCTACGGGCAGCACGTATCTGTAGACGGGAAAAATATGAATGTGTTAATTCAAGGCGAGGGCGATGAAACAATCGTGCTCCTGCCTGGTTATGGAACAGCTACTCCAGGGCTTGATTTTAAGCTTCTTATCGATGAATTATCTCCATTTTACAAAGTTGTTGCGGTAGAGCCTTTCGGTTATGGATTAAGTGATGAAACTGTAAAAGAGCGAACCACGGAGAATATGGTAAGTGAAGTTCATGAAGCTCTACAGCAGCTTAATATTAACAGATACATGCTCATGGGCCACTCCATTACAGGCATTTATGGAATTGATTATGTGAACAAATATCCAAACGAGGTGACTGCATTTGTCGGAATCGATAGCAGTGTTGCAACACAACCGGGTATGGATATCAATTTCCCATTAAAAACGTTTGCATATCTCAAAAAATCAGGTCTCTTAAGATTGGCTATGAAAATCAGTGCTGACCCCTATGCTGGACTGGCATTTGATGAAAAAACCGTAGAGCAAATGAAAATGATTTCGAATAAAAACATGTATAATGACACAACCTTGAATGAGATGGACCATATTTCGTCTAATTTTAAAGGTGCTCAAGGTTTAACCTTCCCTAAATATCTTCCACTTCTTCTCTTTGTACAAGCGAATAATGAAGGTGTAGCAGGATGGATACCTCTGCATGAAGGGCAGATCAAAGACTCGGTACATGGAAAAGTAGTAACCATGGATGGATCACATTATTTACACCATACCAAATTCAAAGAAATCGCTGAAAACGTTAGACTATTTATGAAAGAAGTAAAGTAAGTGTTCAGAGAAAGGTTCATCCGTTATTTTATGGATTTGTCTACAGTCTGCAAGACCATCGTTTCGATGGTCTTTTTTATGTCCAAACAGTTGTATATTTCCAAACCAAGATTATACTTTCGCCTGAAAGACATTGGGTTTCATTTTCATATTAACTAACGAGGCAGGTGTGCGGCCGAGCCTAGGTCGTATCATATAACGGGTGGGATTCCCGTCGAGTAAGAACTAGCCATTCGCTCGTAGCGAGTCTTGGAGGGCTAAAGGTAACTTTAGTCTTTAAGCGTAGACAGTTAGGTGGCGGGCCGAAAGCCAAATGGTTGAAGGGATTGAGCTCCATAATGTTAGTAAATCGAGAGGGCTGATGCTTTACCTGCAGCAGAAAGCTACATTTTATCCTTCGTTTAAGGAAAGATGGATAAAACCTCTCTGGAGTCAGAGACCTTGGCACGTTACACATTGATATGATACGGCAACTCGGGAGACCCTATCGGTCTTTTCTTGTTAGGAGAGTATGGTGTACAAGCGATAAAAAGTAAGGAAACCAAATGCCGGTGTAGGGAGTCGGATAGCAGCGTAGTACCAATGAAGTTGGGTAATGCCGATGGAGGAAAGGCTAGCTACCAGTTATCACCCTTGCTAGGGACACATTTACTACACACAGAGGTAGGAATAATAAATGGAGACAAAACTAGTAAGGATAGCAGAATTAGCAAAATCTGATTCTAAGAGATTAGCAAGGTTGGATAGGCTACACTTAGTTGGACAGAAATTTTAAGGTCAAGTAGACTACAGAAAACACATTTGAGGAGAATCTACTATGGCTAAAAAAGAACGTCGAACATTTACCACGGAATTCAAACAACAGATCGTGCAGCTTTATCTGAATGGGAAACCAAGAAAAGATATTATAAGGGAATACGATCTAACACCCTCATCATTGGATAAGTGGGTGAGTCAAAGTCAAACCTCCGGTTCGTTCAAGGAAAAAGATAACTTATCTCCAGAAGAACAAGAGCTAATCAAATTAAGAAAAGAAAATAAGCAGCTTCAAATGGAGAACGATATTTAAAAGCAAGCCGCGTAAACTTATTAGTTACCAACACTCCTTCAGAAATATTGCCAGCTACAGAGGTTTACGCTTTTTATTCCTTACGATGGCAAGTAGAAATTGTATTCAAAACATGGAAATCTATATTTAGCATTCATGTAAACAAACGGATGAAACTAGAACGGTTTCAATGTCACTTATATGGGAGAAACATAGAAAAGAAATGAGTGAGCTGAAATGCACTTATACGGTACAAATCTATCTAAAAAAAATACACACCACACTTTTTTGTACTTTCCAACATCCTGGTTCAGTGCTTAGCAGGCTCTTTCAAGATATTAGTAAGAATGGGAAAAAAGCGCGGCGGTACCGAAAAACAACGCCGTTTGAAATCCTAGGCTTAATAGAGGTATTAACGGAGCAACTTCCAGTGGCTTCATAAAATATGAACCAAGGGAAGTTCTATTTGAGTATGCCCAAAATACAGGATTTTACTCAAAGATTGTAAAAAAGTGTCTCCGATGCCTTTGGCATCGGAGACACTTTTTTAAAGTTGATGGCTATGCCCCTATAAGAGTGTCTTTTCCAATAGTTTTTTAGCAGAAGCAGCTAGCTCCAACTATGATTAATAAAATAAATAATACAACTAATAAAGCAAAGCCGCCGCCACAACTACTACAACTACCACCAAAGCCCATTTTAATCTCTCCTTTGAGTAGGAGGGGAAAATTAAGGTCACTCATGTATTTTAATGGATTCGCTTTACTTTATGTTTTTACTCATTAATTGAGCAGGTCCTAAAAAAAAAGACGCCATAAGGCGTCCCCCACAATTGGGTAGATAAGGTTTAGTTTTCCAATCTAAAGAAATTATGTATCACACCTTGAGAGTATATCATAATATCTAATCGATTTAATATGCAATATTACATATCCTTTTCCAAGCTTCTAATTTTTATAAAAAAAAGACACCTTAAGGTGCCTCCCTCCGAGTTTAAATGAAGTAGTATTGATGTTAACTCGACTTCAAATAATTTACTTTCAAGTTCACTAAGTGCAATCATTGATACAGGGTATGGAGATGTATTAGACAAAACTTGTGATGAAATAGGTTCTCCTGATGATGAGAAAAATGTAACAAACACTTGTGAAAGTGGAGGGACCATAATGATAATACGGTCAGTTTTTTGTAACGTATTAACCAACTCCAAAATTATATAGTTTTATAAGAATTCAAAACTATATTCGATAAATATACAGATATTTTTATTGATGCTTTTCCATTAGTGAATTGAGAAAATTAATAAACTCTATATTTCATTGTAAACAATCTAAGAGCACGCATATATGCGTGCTCTTAGAATAGAAAGATAGTTTTCTATGAGTGGGGCCCATACAATAGCATATGCTTGTCCAATTTATATGTGAGAAGCTTTTTAATAAAACCGCTATTTGGTAAGTACATGTTAAAAAAGAGCGCCTTGCAAAGGCACTCTTTACAAAGTGTTTTTTCTACTTTTGTGATTTTTGAAAAGCGATGAAAGCTGTTATCCCACTTATGAAACTAGGCGGTAGGCTCCAAAAAAAGAAATCCCATCGAGCAGTTACAAGAGTGACAGTTAAGAAAAATAGGGGGACTAAAATAATAATCATTAAAGATATTCTTTGATATAGATTCATATAAACACGCCCCTTTATAGATATGTAGTAGTGTATTTATATTTACAATTCAGTAGCTTTGAAAGTTCATTATTTATAACAAAAATTTCATTTTGTATTAGTTTAAAACCTAAAAAAGAGCACTTTATTAAGTGCTCTCGTGACGAGATCTATTTTGTAAAGACTACTTTATTTTATAAAGAAAGGAACACAAAATATTATATCTAGTCCAGGTGATTGTGTGCATTATTATAAACAAAGAGCAGCTAGCAAAAGCTAACTGCACCCTACAAGGAGATACAGAGAAAACTACTTTAAATGAGATTTGGCATACAGCCTATTAACAGTATTGACGGAATATTGAGTTTCATTCAAGGGGGATTATATTTTACAAATTAGATTATGATAGTCGATATTCTCCATATTGACCAGAAAAGAACCAAAAATTCTATTGAAATTCCAAGTGTTCTTTTCCTAGTTTTTTGAAATTCTTTTATTAAATAGCCAACAGCACTAATTGCTATAAGAATGAAAAGAATAAGTTCTAGTGTAACTGGCATTTGATCTACTCCTAATCCTTTGATTTATTATATAACGATTATAAGATATTTTTTTGTGGTTAGTGGTGAAAAATTAAACAAAACCATCTCTTTACGAAAAAAGGTCCTGTTGTCTCCAACAGAACCTCTCCTAAAATGGCAAAGAGTAACTCTTATCTTACTCTTCTGCTATATAATACATAAAACACGTAAAGATGTGTAGAACAAAATATTACAATATAATTATTTAAATAAAGTGTTTAAAAGTATTTTATCAGAGCTTAGTATAAGGAATTAAATTACAAATGCTGATTTATCAATGGATATTAATGATGCGCTAGTAAACGATAGTTAATAAATAAATATTACAATAACAAAATAAGAAATATTGCATATTCAATTGAAATAGAAAATTACAAGTGGAAAGTGAGGAATAACAATAGGACTAGGAAATCGTGTTATGGCATTTGAAATGCTTATTAATCTAGCAAATGGAAATGTATCAAAGAAGGGGAGTGGCGCTTATAAACAAGCGTCCAACTCCTATAAAGGTGTAAAAAGTAAGCTACACAATAAAGTTTCATTGTAAATACTAAGTGGAGTAGAAGTTTAGGCTGATAAATAAGGGAGTCGAAATTTCTTGCATAAAGCTGTATAATGCTTGTAACGAAAGGGAAATACAGGAAAGGATTTGTAATGAGTTACTATGGAAAAAGATAAACAACAATTAAGCGTTGAAGTTGCAAGATTATATTATCAATCAGATTATAGTCAGCAAGAAATTGCTAACAAATTAAATATTTCAAGACCGACGATCTCTAGATTATTAAAATACGCGAAAGAAAAAGGATTTGTTCAAATTAGTATAGCTGATCCATTTGCTGACTTAGATAACGTTGGGAATTTACTTAAAGAAAAGTACAACCTGTTAGAAGCACATGTCGTATTTTCTCCAGTACCAGAATATGCAACGATTACGGAGTATATTAGTAAATATGCTGCTGAGTATATGGAAAAGACAGTGAAAACTGGTGATATCGTTGGTGTAAGCTGGGGAATGACGATGTATGAAATCGCTAGAAAAATCGTGCCACAACATGTAAAAGGCGTAGAGGTTGTCCAATTAAAAGGTGGCATTAGTCACTCCAGTGTAAATACATATGCGAATGAGACGATTGCTTTATTTGCAGATGCTTTTCAAACGACGCCAAGAAATCTACCCCTTCCAGTTATATTTGATAATGCGGTGACAAAAGAGTTAGTAGAGCAGGATCGACATATTCATCACATTATTGAAATGGGGAAACAAGCAAATATTGCAATTTTCACTGTTGGTACAGTGCGTGATGAAGCGTTATTATTCCGATTAGGATATTTAGATAAGGATGAAACGAACATCCTGAAAAAACAAGCTGTCGGTGACATTTGTTCACGTTTCTTTGATGGAGACGGAAATATTAGTAGCGAAGAAATTAATAAGCGTACAATTGGAATTGAGTTAGAGGAACTTAAATTAAAGAAACGCTCTATTTTAGTTGCAGGTGGTAATAGAAAAATAAAAGCAATTGATGGTGCGTTACGTGGTGGGTATGCAAATGTATTAATTATCGATCAGCATACAGCAAAAGAATTGTTACATTATCAAAAAGGTTAGAAATAAAAGGCTTTCTCAAAATATTAATTTTGAGAAAGCCTTTTATTTTTAGTATGAATAAATCAATGTGTAGTACCTTGTAAAGTATTTGTAAGGAACGCTCTTTGATTGATCTCCTTTTTCAAAAATTAATGAGTTAGCCATAATATCTCTATCCACAAAAGTCCATCCATCTTGCTCCAGCATATTGATAAAAGGTTCCATTTTTCCGCGCTTTACTAAGTAGGGGTATTGATTATCTATCGGTTCTACTTCCGCCATTTCTTTATTTTGAATAACCATCTTAGACATAGCTAAAGCAAATGGAATGGGGTTTCCTTCTTGGAAAATAACATCCCTTTTATAAAAAATAAATATGGATAGTGAGGTGCATACTAGCAATGTGAATATAAAGAATTTTGACTTAAACAAGTGGTTCACATCCTTTATTTACAAGCTTATACTACTTTCAATGTATTACAAGAAATGCCCTTCTAAAAAAGAATGAACAAAATTTCAAAAGTGTATTTACATTTGTTCAACTAAGAGTTAGAATGAAGTTGTTAAAAGATATGAGGAGTGATGATAATGAATATTGCAAAGTTAATTGACCATACAATTTTAAAACCAAATTCTACTAAAGAAGATGTTATGAAAGTAATCGAAGAGGCAAAGCAATACAAATTTGCTTCAGTTTGTATTAATCCTACATGGGTAAAGCTAGCTGCTGAAGAATTAGCTGGACATGATGTAGACGTTTGTACTGTAATCGGTTTCCCATTAGGAGCAAGCACTACTGAAACAAAAGCATTCGAAACAAAAGATGCTATCGCAAAAGGTGCAACTGAAGTTGATATGGTAATCAACGTAGGTGCTTTAAAAGATGGCGACAATGAGTTCGTTGAAAAAGATATTTATGAAGTAGTACAAGCAGCAAAAGGAAAAGCTCTTGTAAAAGTAATCATTGAAACTTGCCTTCTAACAGACGAAGAAAAAGTTCGTGCTTGTGAATTATCAGTAAAAGCTGGCGCTGATTTCGTAAAAACTTCAACTGGATTCTCAACTGGCGGAGCAACTGCAGAAGATATCGCATTAATGCGTAAAACAGTTGGACCAAACGTTGGCGTGAAAGCATCTGGCGGCGTTCGTACACGTGAAGATGCAGACAAAATGGTAGAGGCTGGAGCTTCTCGCGTTGGAGCAAGTGCTAGTGTTGCAATCGTATTAAATGATGCAAAAGGTGCTACAGATAACTACTAATCAATAAAGAGTGAAGAGCAATAGATACACGTTTAAAGTAAAGTGTATCTATTGCTTTAACAATTGAAAAGAATGTAAGCGGATACGAATGGGAGGAGACGGCTTATGAAATACTTAATCGGTGTTTTAGGCCTCGTATTGATTTTAGGTATCGCTTGGCTTGCTAGTAATGATAGAAAGAAAGTCAAATATCGCCCAATCATAACGATGGTTATATTACAATTCATTTTGGGGTTTTTATTATTAAATACAAGCGTAGGGAATATATTAATTAGCGGAATAGCAGATGGTTTTGGAGAATTATTAAAATATGCCGCTGATGGTGTGAATTTCGTATTTGGTGGATTAGTAAATCAAAAAGAGTTTTCGTTCTTTTTAAGTGTATTGATGCCAATCGTATTTATATCAGCTTTAATAGGTATTTTGCAACACATTAAAGTATTACCTATTATTGTGAAATCTATCGGTCTAGTATTAAGTAAAGTAAATGGAATGGGGAAATTAGAATCATATAACGCTGTTGCTTCTGCGATTTTAGGGCAATCTGAGGTGTTTATTTCAGTTAAGAAACAACTAGGATTATTGCCAGAAAAGAGAATGTATACATTATGTGCATCTGCAATGTCTACCGTTTCTATGTCTATCGTTGGATCGTACATGGTGTTATTAAAACCACAATATGTTGTAACCGCTTTAGTACTTAACTTATTTGGTGGTTTTATTATCGCTTCTATTATTAATCCGTATGAGGTTACTGAAGAAGAAGATATGTTAGAAGTACAAGAAGAAGAGAAAAAGACCTTTTTTGAAGTATTAGGGGAATATATTATAGATGGATTTAAAGTTGCAATTACAGTAGCAGCTATGTTAATCGGTTTCGTTGCCCTTATCGCTTTTATTAATGCAGTATTTAAAGGTGTAATTGGTATCTCATTCCAAGAAATTCTTGGCTATGTATTTGCACCATTTGCATTTATCATGGGTGTTCCTTGGCATGAAGCAGTTAATGCCGGTAATATTATGGCGACAAAACTTGTATCAAATGAATTTGTAGCGATGACAGATTTAGCGCAAGGAAACTTTAATTTCTCAGATAGAACGACAGCGATTATATCTGTATTCTTAGTATCATTTGCAAACTTCTCTTCAATTGGAATTATTGCAGGAGCGGTGAAAAGCTTAAATGAAAAACAAGGAAATGTAGTCGCAAGATTCGGCTTGAAATTACTTTTCGGTGCAACGTTAGTAAGTTTCTTATCAGCAACAATCGTTGGCTTATTATTTTAAAAGATTCATATAATATGAAAAGGAATGGTGATTGTAATGAGAATGGTAGATATTATTGCGAAAAAACGTGATGGAAAAGAATTAACGACTGAAGAAATCAAATTCTTTATTAATGGATATACAGATGGAAGTATTCCTGATTATCAAGCGAGTGCACTTGCAATGGCAATCTTCTTCCGAGATATGACGGATCGTGAACGTGCAGATTTAACAATGGCAATGGTTGAGTCTGGAGAAACAATCGACTTATCAGCAATTGAAGGCATTAAAGTAGATAAGCATTCAACTGGCGGTGTTGGTGATACAACAACATTAGTATTAGGACCATTAGTTGCTGCTTTAGATGTACCAGTAGCAAAAATGTCTGGTCGTGGTTTAGGACATACGGGCGGAACAATTGACAAATTAGAAGCAGTGGAAGGGTTCCACGTTGAGATTACGAAAGAGCAATTCATTGATATTGTAAACCGTGATAAAGTGGCTGTTATCGGACAAACAGGAAACTTAACACCTGCTGATAAAAAAATCTATGCACTTCGTGATGTAACAGGAACAGTAAACTCGATTCCTCTAATCGCAAGTTCAATTATGAGTAAAAAAATTGCAGCTGGTGCTGATGCGATCGTACTTGATGTAAAAACAGGTGCTGGTGCATTTATGAAAACAGAAGAAGATGCAAAAGAATTAGCTCATGCAATGGTACGTATCGGAAATAATGTTGGACGTCAAACGATGGCAGTAATTTCAGATATGTCACAACCTCTTGGTTTTGCAATTGGTAACGCTCTAGAAGTGAAGGAAGCAATTGATACTTTAAAAGGCGAAGGTCCAGAAGATTTAACAGAATTAGTACTTGTATTAGGTAGCCAAATGGTTGTACTTGCGAAAAAAGCTAATACATTAGAAGAAGCTCGTGAAATGTTAATTGAAGTTATGAAAAACGGAAAAGCAACTGAGAAATTTAAAGAGTTCTTAAGCAATCAAGGCGGAGACAGCTCGATTGTAGACAATCCAGAAAAAATGCCACAAGCGAAGTATGTAATTGATGTACCAGCTAAAACTTCAGGTGTTATTTCTAACATTGTTGCGGATGAAATTGGTATCGCTGCCATGCTACTAGGTGCAGGTCGTGCTACGAAGGAAGATGAAATTGATTTAGCTGTAGGTTTAATGTTACGTAAAAAGGTTGGCGATGCAGTAAAAGAAGGCGAGCCGTTCGTAACGATTTATGCAAATCGTGAAAATGTAGAAGATGTAAAAGCAAAAATTTATGAAAACATTTCTATCTCTGAAACAGCAGTGGCTCCTAAATTAGTTCATACAGTTATTACTGATTAATCATAATTACATTTACTTTGAGGAGGAAATAATATGGATAAGAAAAAATATATTGAAGAAGCAAATAAGATGTTATCAAAAGCATATATTCCGTATTCAAAATTTCCTGTTGGCGCAGCGTTAGTTACGAAAGAAGGTAAAATCTATACGGGTTGTAATATAGAAAATGCTTCTTACGGCTTATGTAACTGTGCCGAAAGAACGGCGATCTTTAAAGCAGTATCAGAAGGTGAGCGCGACTTTAGTTATTTAGTCATTACAGGCGAAACGGACGGACCGATTTCACCATGTGGTGCTTGTAGACAAGTTATTGCTGAATTCTGTGATCCGAAAATGCTTGTTTTACTAACGAATGTAAAAGGCGATGAAAAAGAAGTGACGGTTGAACAATTGTTGCCGGGTGCTTTCTCAATTGAAGATTTAAAATAAGTTAGAAGGCCATTCCACAATTAATAGTTGTGGAATGGCCTTTTTATTTTCAAGAAATAAAAAACCAAAATAACAATGTAATACTCTGTTCATATTCCGTTCATAAACTTTGCGTAAAATGATTGCAGTGAATATGGAAAGTGCCGATATTAATTGTCGTTCTACAGCAGGAGGAATATAATGAAGAAATTATATAATGCAGCATTCATTTACTTAATTATTGGTTTATTATCAGGTGTATTTGCTAGAGAGTATACAAAAGCGCAAGGAATTAAAGGATCCACTATGTTGCAATTAGTGCATACACACGTATTAGTGCTCGGCTTCGTATTCTTTTTGGTCGCTTTGGCTCTATTTAAAGTATTTAATGTCCGTGAAACAAAAAGTTTTCGTGTATGGTTTGTTGTGTATAACATAGGATTAATTTTTACAATCGCTACAATGGTATTTAGAGGTATTTTACAAGTAAACGGAACAGACTTTAACGGTTTAAGCCATATGGCTGGATTAGCTCATGTCATTATAAGTGTCGGGCTTGTTTGGTTTATGATTTTGCTCAAAAAGTCTTTTAAATAGATAGGGGTGGAGAGTATGAGTTTAGCACTTTTATCAAGTATCGTAGCAGTTTGTATGGCTGTTGGTGTAATGTTTCTTCGAGTTAAGTCAGCGAAAAAACCGGTAACGAAAAAGAAAATTATATTACCGCCAATCTTTATGAGTACTGGCGCATCGATGTACTTCTTACCAGAGTTTCGGTTAACATCGTTAGAAATAGTAGAGGCAATTAGTATAGGACTTATTTTCTCTATATTTCTTATTAAAACATCTAAGTTCGAAATAAAAGGTGAAGACATATATATGAAACCGTCAAAAGCGTTCATATTTATTTTAGTTGGATTATTAGCTGTACGAGTAGGACTTAAATCATATTTAAGTCAATCGATTGATTTAGCACAATTAAGCGGGATGTTTTTCTTACTTGCCTTTGCGATGATCGTATCGTGGAGAATTGCTATGTATCGCTCGTATACTAAATTAGAAAAGACAATAAAAAGAGCTGGAATTTCTATATAGGAATTTCAGCTCTTTTTATGTTTTATTGAATGTATTCTTTAGCACGGAGCTCATTCGCTAAATTTCAAACGGTCTTGGGCATGCTGTAAAGCAAGTGGAGTAATATTTTCTCCGCTAGAATCTACAATTGTTGTATTTAGTAAAATGGAATCTAAACTTCCGCGGAATTCTTTCGTATAGCTTTTTCTTAGCATTTGTTGCTCTTGTTTTTCTGCACTATTTAATCCTAAAGTTTTTTCTTTTTTTGCTAATTCATTAATACGGAATAAAATGTTTTTCATTTCTTTCACCTCTAAGATTTTTATTTTAAATTAGTAACTTACTAATTTATAGTTATTGTAACCTATCTTTTATAAGGTGTCAATGCCTGTAAAAAATCAACTCTTTATACTGTATATAAAATAGTATGGAGAAACTAAGTAGATAAGTAATACTTGAAATATGAAAATTATTTGTATACAATACCTAAGTAGGGTATACAAAGATTCTTTGTATTGACCGCATTTATACAAGCATAATGAAAAGAGATAATAAAAAGGAGTATGTAATAATGGATTCAGTAATTTCAAGGAAAGAGACAATTATTTCATATAGCATTGCAATTCTATTTATTTTAGCAATGGTCGCAGCTGGTGTACTATTAGATAATCCAGAAGTAATTTTGCCGGAAATAGCTGCGATGGCAATAGCTTTATGGGCATATCGTGAGCCGGGATGGCTAAGACAACCAGAAAAAATCTTTATTGCGCCGTCAATAACAGCTGTTATTGGTTTTGCAGTGAATCAAATGGATATAGCGTATATAGGAAAAGTTAGCTTAACACTTATATTCATGATGCTGTTTTTACGTGTTATACAATCAAATTTAGCACCGTCTATTGCAACTGGTTTATTACCATTAGTAACAAATGCGACTGAATGGTCATTTGTTATTTCTGTCTGCATTTTGACATTTATATTGATGCTAGGTGTTCTTATATTTAAACTGAATAATGGTATTGAGAGAAAAGTGAAAATACAATATAAATATATGTTTGTATTTTTAATACTAAATTTTGTATGGATAAGTATATGTTGGATCACTGGTTATGAACAATTAGCGGTTATTCCGCCAATATTAGTTGTTGTATATGAATCGCTTCAAAAACCAATGTACAATGAAAAAATGGCATTTAAACAAATAGTAGTATTAACTATATCGGCGACTGTTGGAACTTTATTGTACTTTGCAATCGATTCATGGATTGTAGTTACTTTATTAAATATGATATTGATGTTTATTTTGTTGAAAATCGTTGGAGTACGTATTCCAGCAGCGTATGCATTTCCCTTACTTCCACTCGTATTTCCTGATGAAATGATAAAAATGTTACCAGTAAGTTCATTCATTGCAGGGGTATTCTTATTTGGGGCAGTATTACTGTATAAAAAGTGGGAGATGAAGCAAAAGGGAATGCAAATGTAGAGAAGAAAATACAATCCTTAGTTAGCATGAAAAATAGACACCCGCGGGTGTCTATTTTCATTAAATGAAATTTAGCTTAATTCATTTAAGTAATTAACAAGTTCTGTTGTTTTAGAAAAGAATGGTGAATGATCAGCTTCCAAAGTAATTATTTTCGTGCAAGGAGTTTCTGTATTCATTCGGCGCTGAAAATCAATCGGAATCGCTCTATCTAGAGTTGTTTCAATATAAATGCGATCTATAGTTCCGAAGCTTTCTTCAGAAATTTTTAGCTCTTGCTGGAATGGTCCTAACGGTTGAGGACGCATTTGTTTGAAAGAAGCTTCTTTAATCGCTTCGTCTTCTGTAGCATTTAAAAATGTTTGTTCAATCAGATTAGGTATAAGTTTTGCAGTCATGTCATTCTCATTTACAGAGAATTGTGGGCCAGCCTCTCCGGCTAGTTTACTACCAAGGCTTTCTCCATTTTGCGGTAAGAATGCACAAAGGTATACTAATTTATCGATTTTATTCGGTATATATTCAGCGGTTTGGGTAATAACGATTCCACCCATACTATGTCCAACAAGAATAACCTTTTCATTTTGTTGCTTTATAGCATCTGTTACTGCATCAACATAGGAATCTAACGTTACATTTTGGGAGGGAGTCATATCTTTTCCGCTTCCAGGTAAATCTAGTGCAACAACTGTGTGACCTAAAGCTTCTAATTGAGGTTTCACTAATTTCCATGCCCATTCACCTTGCCATGCTCCATGCACTAAAACGTAAGTACTCATTTAATCAACACTCCTCTAATGTTTATATGCTTTATTTTTTGTAAAATTGATGATGTATACTTAGTGTATAGGAAGTGGTTTGATAAATATAATGAAGGTTATTTATAGATGATATAAATATCTTTTATATAAGGAGAACAGAATGAACGTTTTTGATTTTAAAGTTTTTAAAAATGTGGCTCGGTTGAACAGCATTAGTTTAGCAGCTAAGGAATTACATATGACGCAACCAGCAATAACCCATATTATAAACAAACTAGAGAAACGATATGCTTTAACTTTATTTGATCGCTCTAGGCAAGGAACGATGTTAACTGAAAATGGAAAAGAATTTTTAGTTTGTGTAGATCGACTTCTAATGGAGTATGAAAATCTTGAAGAAACAGCTTTACAATTGAAAAATAAAAGTTCGTATAAGATTGTATTAGCTACGTATCCTTCCGTTACTGTATATTGTTTGGCGGAGTGTATCCAATTAGGTAATATTGATCAAAGTCAGTATGTGCTTGCAGTTAGAGAGGGAAGCTATCAAGAAGTTTTAGATTGGCTGTCTGCTGGAAGTGCTGATTTTTCTATTTCTATAAAAGAAAATCTAATACCAGGATTTCACTATGAAGTTATTGGTGAAGATCCTTATGTTATAGTTTCTTCAAAGACTATTCCACCTAACCTTACTAGTAAAGAGTTGAAAAATTATCCTTTTATTATGCCACTTTCTGGTTGTAAAGAAGTACTTGAACCATATTTGATGAAAAATGAAATAACAGTTAATAAAGTGATGGAGTCAGAGTCAATTAGCTCGGCATTAGCACTTACTTTACAAGTTAACGGTATAACAATCGTTCCGTTATCAGGACTTCATAAACAAATCATTCATGACTTTATCGTGCAACCGATAGAAATTAAAATCTCGCGACAACTCATTATGCAGTGGTCGCCTAAAAAAGAGAAAGATCCATTGTTTCTCGCATTTGTTACGAATTTGTTAGCGCAATTACAACAAAAGAAAAATGAATAAAATGATACAAAAGGTAAGCTCATTTCACTGAAGCTTACCTTTTGTATGTATTACCAATATAGAGCGGTATCATAAAGTCCGATTAAAATGAGAAGTACACCAGCTATACGCTGAATATTTTTTCCTATTTTTCGGCTCTTTTTAAGTAGTGTCCCATTTAAGCCTAGGTAGGAGATGATGGACATTAATACAATGATAGGTAGACCAGTTCCTATAGAGAAAAAGGTAGGATAAAAATCCCTGTAATTAGATGTTAAAGAGAGTGGTATTAATGTTCCGAAAAATAGCACAAACATAGTAGGGCAGAAAGCTAACGAAAAGAAGAACCCAAGCAAAAATGAGCTGACTTCATTTTGTTTTCGTATAAATGTGATAGGGAAGATGGTAGAGAAGAAATTTCTTCCTATTATCATGCCTGATAATATTAGCCCCATTAAAATTAATAAAGGTCCGATTAGTTTGCGTAACCATGGGAAATACAAAGTTAATGTTTGCTGAATTCCTTTTCCTAAAATGAATAACAGTATATGTTTCCAGGCATGCCCCTTTTGTAAAGATTGATTTCCATAAAGTGAAACTTTAATCAGTGGGGGTTTTACTGCCCGTTAATGCGGGATAAAGTGTAATAGCGCTAATGTTTCCTGTTAATTGGCAAGGAGCAAGGGTACCTACTATGCCTAATAAAAACGCAAATAAAAGAGGAGTTGATTTCGTAGCATTCGCGACATCCATTAAAGGAGACATGAGTTGATAACTCCACTCGCTAATTGTTGAAAACACGTTATATTCACCTTTCTAATTAAATTGTAATGTGCCATTTTTAGTAATCTGTTTCCACGTTTTACCGTCATCTGTGGAGAGGAATACATTTGCTTTCATTGTAGCAAATACCATTTCAGCTGAATTTTGAGGGTTTTGTGAAATATATATAATTGTATCTTTAGGATCTAAAGATGGAACTTGTATGTTTGTCTCTTCATTTGTAGCGATAGATTGCTTCGTTATCATTTGTTTGTTTTCCTTATTAATAGAGGCATAAATGACATCTTCATCGCTAAATGTAACTGCGGTCGATTCAAGAGATTTAGAGAATAATTTAAAAGTATTCCCGTAATCTGTAGATAAATAAACGCCGTCTTTAGCACTTACTGCTACAACACTAGATTGATCCGGATGCACTGAAAAGGAGTGGATAGTACTCGAAAGGCCCTTTAACTTACTATTTTTCCATTCTTGTCCACTGTTTGTGCTGACATAAAAACCTTGTTGTAATTTAGAATTAGGACGTTCGTTGTATAAATAAATCGCTTCCGTATTATATCCGACAGCAAGGTTATGAAAATCAGATTTTCCATAGAATGCTAGCTTTTCAAGGTTATTGCCGCCATCAGAACTTTTCATTAATCCTAAAGGGTTTTTTAAATTTGCACCTAGTTCCGGATGCCCACTAGCAAAAAATCCATTTTTCGTTGCTTGAAAGCCCATATAATCGTGTAGCTGTGTAGCGGTTTCAAACCATTTGCCATTTTGATAAACTTTTATACCACTATGAGTTGCGATAGAAATCCCTGGCATATTTCCTGCATAGCCAATTCCATGAATGTGCGCGATTTTTCCGGATGTAATTTCTTTATAGAAGTTTTGCGGAATCGTATTTGCTTTTTCTTTATTTTTTGGCTGAGACTGAACCGTTTCTTTTTTTACTTGTTGTGTTTCTACATTATTAGAGCATCCTGTAATTATAAATAATGAAGTAATGGCTAGTCCTACGTAATGTTTCACGTTTGTAGGCTCCTTTCCTATATGTATGAGATTTTAAGTATATGGAATAAATGTCAAGAAATTGTGGAGTGGTATGCATAATCTCAAGTGGAATAGTAATGAAGATTTTATCCCGCATATATGTGCGGTAAGAAACTCATTAATGAAAGTTTTATTTTCAAAATGAACACTATTAATTGACGAAAAATTATAACAATAATAGAATGAATTGTATTGGATAATTAGTTTGAAAAACATACATAGAACGCAAGGGGGATTATTATGAAGTCAACATTTTTTGCTCAAAATAGAGAACGATTAGTAAACACATTACCAGATGAATCGATTACTATCTTATTTGCTGGACAGTCACCTCATATGTCAGCTGATGCACATTATAAATTTGTGCCGAATCGCAATTTTTACTATTTAACGGGAATCGATGAGCCGAATATTATTTTCGTGTTGAAGAAGTTTGGGAATAGTGTGGAAGAAACTCTTTTCATTGAAAAATCAGATCCAGTACTTGAAAAGTGGGTTGGAAAAACAGTTTCTAAAGAAGAGGCAGAACAAATTTCAGGTATAAAAAAAGTTGTATATATAGAAAGCTTTGAAAAGACAATGACAAATACACTTTTCGCAGAAAATGTGAAACATGTGTATTTAGATTTAGAGCGTCGTGAGTGGAAGGGTACTGAGACGAAACCGTTAGCGTTTGCTAAACATGTAAGAGAACAATATCCACACATTACAATCGGTAATGTATACCCGGACATTTGTGAATTACGAGTGTTTAAAACAGAGGAAGAAATTGAAAAAATTAAAGAAGCAATAGTGGTTACTCAAGAGGGTATTTATAATGTGCTGAAACAAGCGAAAGCAGGCATAATGGAATATGAATTAGAAGCCCATTTTGACTTCACATTAAAATCATCAGGTATTAAATATCATGCATTCGATACAATTTTGGCGAGTGGTAAAAATGCGACTGTACTGCATTATGAAGACAATGATGCACAAATTCAAAGTGGCGATTTAGTACTGCTTGATTTAGGTGCTCAAAAAGACTATTACAATGCTGATATTAGTTACACATTCCCAGCTAGCGGAACGTTTTCGAGTCGCCAAAAACAAATATATAATATCGTGTTAAAAGCATTGAAAGAAACAACTGAACTTATTAAGCCAGGATTAAAGTTTGCTGCATTAAATGAGCATACAAAAAAAGTATTAGCAGAAGAGTGTAAAGCAATTGGTTTAATTCAAGAAGACGAGGAATTATCTAAATACTATTATCATGGAGTAAGTCACTTCCTAGGTTTAGATACGCATGATGTAGGAACGTATAAAGATAGAGTATTAGAAGCAGGTATGGTCATTACGATAGAGCCTGGCCTTTACATTGAGGAAGAATCAATTGGTATTCGTATTGAAGATGATATTCTTGTAACGAAAGACGGGTATGAAAACTTGTCAAAAGATATTATTAGATCAGTTGAAGAAATCGAAGAGTTTATGAGCGAAAATAATGAACATATAAAGGGAAATCAGGCCGTAGTTAAATAATAAGAAAAAGGTAACCACTAATGTATTTGAACTTCACCTCGAATCGTGGACACTTAAAAAAGTCCATGATTCGGGATAGAGTTCTGTGCTACCTCCGAAATACTAATCTTTAATTATTAATCCTAATAGAGTTGCGAACTGAACAGCTTGATATGTTGATACTTTACATCCTCTTAAATCGTTCACTGAAACTGTAAGTGTATCAAAATTAGAAGAACTAATATCTATCCCCTTCAGTGATGTTTGATCAAAATTAGCTTCGTCAAGGCTACATAATTGGAATTCAACTTTTTTTAGTTTACAGTCAAAGAAATCTGCATTATTTAATGAAGTTTCATTAAATATAATTTTTTCTAGTTTAGAATTTCCAAATGCCGCTAAATTCAAAATTGAATTCTCAAATTTAACATTTCCTAAGCTAGATTCTGTAAAGTTAACTCCAATTAATTTACTATTTTTAAATTCAACTCTGTGAACAGAAGAATTGCTTAAATTAACATTTGATAAATCGCAGTTTTCAAAACAAACATCTGTGATATCAATATTGCTAAAGTCTGTATTAGTGAACTTACAATTCTTTATCACTGCATTATATAAGCGCACTTTATCTACAGATTCATTTTCGAAAGTGGAGTCTATAATTTCACACATTTCTAATGTTGGATCTTCTTCATAAAAAACATCTTGAAAATTCCGTGAAGATAACTCTGGTGAAATTTTTGGTCTATCAATTTTCATAGTATATCAATCCTCTTCTTTTTGATATATGAGTGTAATTCAGGTTTAGTGTCTTTCTAGAAAGAACATTAGTTCTTATTATACACAAACCTACCTTTTTTTGTGAAGAGCATTGCAGCTAATTTTTTCTTATTTAGAAGTCACAGTGTTATTTTTTCTTAAGAAACAACGTCATAATAAATACGAGAATTGCTAATACAGTCGTTACAAGGAAAGCATCTTGCATACCTAAAATATTCGCCTCTTGTAAAGCGTCTGCTTTATTAATTTTGTTTGCAAGTGTTAATGCATATGTTGATTGTGTCCGGATGAAGGTGGAGGAGCATAATCTGGGAATGTTATAAATACAGAAACAATGATTACTACGCCAATTGAGAGCAATAATAGAAACCCACGATGGATATAAGTAGAGAAGGTTTCAGATAAAAGCTGAATCATACATGACATAGTTATCGTTATAGTAAGTAAGAGGCTAATGAACAGTATACTATGAGCTTGTTGAGCGTTTAACATTTCTGTAATCATAGCTCCCATCATACTTGCCATTAATCCAGAGAACATTCCTTCTAAGGCAGTATACAGGTGAAAACGTAGACCGACTAAAAAACCAATAAAACCACTAATCAAAATAGCAAGCAAAGTAGAATATAGTAATTCTCCTTTAAATAGAATACCTAAATAAAAACCAATGCTTAAACCGATACTCATACTAAAAGACATAATAAATACCATATACTCCATTAGGGTACCCTTACGTTTAGAAATATATGATGTAATAATAATCGAGATACAACAAAGTGTTAAGGTAGTTAACGTATAAGCAAGCATCATGATACCTCCCTGTCCTATCGTTCATTTCATCATATGTTCAAATGGAGAATACTTATGCTTATTTATATCTGCAAATTATCTGCACAATTTAAAAAAGGTAAGTTCAATATAATTTTCAAATAATGATGGTTATCTTTGCAGACGATACTTCATAACGAATTGTTATATTTAAAATTTTATAGAATATATGAAAGCAAATAGTAGTGAATGGAAAGGACGCTCGATTTTTGGACGTCTTTTTTGTTTGTGAGTATGCGAAAGAGGTTGTTATATAATGAGTTTCTATTGTGAAGCTCTTAAGAATAAGCGTATAATATTATAGGTCTCACATTTGTGAGGCAAACCGTGAATGATAAATAAGATTGTTGTTTTATCATCGCTTCTAAACATATAGACAATGAAAGTAACACTGGAATACAGATAGGGAGTTATAAAATGAAATTAATTATCGCCGAGAAACCAGATCAAGGTTTGGCTCTTGTTTCACAGTTTAAATATCGCCGGAAAGATGGGTATTTAGAAGTAGAAGCAAATGAGTTATTTCCAAATGGAGCGTACTGTACATGGGCAATTGGTCATTTGACGCAGTTATGTAATCCAGAACATTATCATGCAGAGTGGAAAAAATGGTCACTTAATACGTTACCAATGATTCCAGAACGTTTTCAATTTGAAGTAACAAAGTCAAAATATAAGCAATTTAACGTTGTGAAACAGCTGTTACATAATCCTCAGGTAACAGAAATTATTCACGCGGGCGATGCTGGTCGTGAAGGGGAATTGATCGTACGAAACATTATTAATCTTTGCAACGTGCAAAAGCCAATGAAGCGTCTTTGGATTTCATCTTTAACGAAACAAGCTATTTATCAAGGATTTAAAAACTTACTAGATGAAGCAGATACGATTAATACGTATTACGAAGCATATACAAGATCTTGCGCTGACTGGGTCGTTGGTATGAATGCATCGCGTGTCTTTAGTATTTTGCTAAAGAAAAAAGGAATGAACGATGTATTTTCCGCTGGTCGTGTACAAACACCAACATTAGCACTCATTGTAAAGCGTGAAAAAGAAATAGAGAACTTTAAGTCAGAGCCGTTTTGGGAAGTATTCGCAACCTTTAATATAGAAGGAAAGAAGTATGAGGGGAAATGGGAGAAAGATAATGAGTCCCGCTTAAATGATCCTGATTTGGCAAATAAAATTGCAGCGTTTTGTCAAAATAAACCGGCTGTAGTAAAAGAAATGAAAACGGAGCGTAAAGAGTTTCAGCCGCCGTTTTTATTTAATTTATCAGCACTGCAAGCGACAGCGAATAAAGCCTTTAAATTTTCACCGAAAAAGACGCTTGATATAACACAAGCACTATATCAAAAAGGGATAGTCTCTTATCCTCGTTCGGATTCTAACTATGTTACACAAGGAGAAGCAGCGACATTCCCTGATATTTTACAGAAGTTAAGTCAGTTTGATGAATATAAAGGTTTATTGCCAGCACCAATTGAATCGATTATGAACAATAAGCGTTATGTGAATGAAAAGAAAGTTACAGATCACTACGCAATTATACCGACAGAGCAAGTTACAAATCCAAGCAAACTATCAGGTGATGAAAAGAAAATTTACGATATGATCGTAAGAAGGCTGATTGCGGCGCATTATGAAGTAGCAATCTTTGACTATACAACAATTACAACTCTTGTAGACGAACGTGCTGCGTTCATTTCGAAAGGAAAACAGCAAATACAAGAAGGTTGGCGTAAAGTTATTTTCCAAGACGATAAAGATGACGAAACGATTCTTCCGATTGTAGCTGAAGGTGAACAAGGAAAAGTTGTAAAGGTGAAAGTGAAAGAAGGAAAAACACAGCCACCGAAGCGTTATACAGAAGGACAACTTATTACGTTAATGAAAACAGCCGGTAAGTATTTAGAGAATGAAGAGCTTGAGAAAGTATTAAAGAAAACAGAAGGTTTAGGTACTGAGGCAACTCGTGCAGGTATTATTACAATGCTGAAAGATCGTAAATATATAGATGTGCAGAAAAACCAAGTGTATGCAACCGATAAAGGTAAAGTATTAATTACAGCAATCGGTGATAAAATACTGGCTTCACCAGAAATGACTGCAAAATGGGAGCAACGCCTTGCGGAAATTGGAGAAGGCACAGCTTCACCAGCTACTTTTATGGAACAAACGAAGAAGCTATCAGCTAAAATTATTGAAGACGCGGTAGAAATGTCGGAGAAATGGGATTTCACTGGATTACATGTTGAATCGATTGAACGAAAAGGATCGAAATTTACAACAGGTAAAAAGGTCGGGAACTGTAAAAAATGCGATGGCGATGTTATTGATAAGTCCACATTTTATGGGTGTTCCAACTACAACACAACACAGTGTGACTTTACCATTTCGAAGAAGATATTAAGTAAATCAATTTCGCAAAAAAACATGACAAAGCTATTAAAAGGTGAGAAGACCGATTTAATAAAAGGCTTTAAAAAAGGTGAGAAAACATTTGATGCGAAGTTAGAGTGGAAAGATAATAAGATTAATTTTGTGTTTGAGAATTAAGTGTGTCAATGAATAAAAAAGTCATTTACTAAATAAAAAAGTTCTTTCCTGAGTAAAAGGTTCTGCCAGGTTAGGTTTGAAAAAATTATTTATAGAAATAAAAAAGCATGACAATTTTATGTCATGCTTTTTTATTTTGTAATTACAGAATTTTGTGTACTAATATTAACAATTATTTAAAATAATTGTTTGAAAAAATGGTATGAAATAGGGTTAAGTAGCAATAAAGTTATTTAATTTACAATAAAGTCTTTTAAAATATAAAAAAGTTGTTTAAAGATCCTTCTTTAACTAAACGGCAGGTTAGTTTTAATACAATGTTTGTTTTATCATTTAACCAAAGTGATAGAAGGTCAAAGAAAAGGCAGTAATAAAGAAATGCCATTCCTAATGTGGACTGGCACCTGGTAAGATGCAAAATTCATTATTTGATTTCGGCTGAGGAATTTGATTCATCTATTTTTCCTGTACTTTATTATGATTCCTTAGGCAGCCTTCTCTGTTTTAAATACCCATTGTTGGAGAGTTGGTTGATAATACGGTATCATCCACCCTAAAATTTTGCCGATAAAATAGGCGGCAATTAGTGTGCCGATTCCGATTGAGCCTAATGATTGAATGAAAACTATACAGATTGCACCAGCCACACAAATGTTTATTAAATCGCTCAAAATTTTTGCTTTACCGAATTTCAAATTGAATTTTTCACTAATTGCATAAGTTAACGCATCATACGGCATTAATGGCAGTTTCGCTGTTGTATAGCCCATTAAACCGACCGCTATAACAAATAAACTAACAATCAAATATACACTTCGAGCAAGGAGAGTTTCAGGTGCAGGGAAAAGTTGTACAAGGAAGAGTGTTGCATCCATGAAAAACCCAAATAAAAACGAAATAATGAATTGACTCACAAATTCATTTAACTCCATTCGTTTACTTAATATCACTTGAATAATAATGTATAAAACATTTGCAAGGGCCATTGTCACACCAACCGATAAACCAATCGTTAGCGTACTTGCATATGCTAATGATGACACAGGCGATACACCAAATCCTGCTTGAATCGACATGCTAATGCCAATCGACATAAAAAATAACCCGAGCACGTATAAGATGATGCGCTTCAAGGTTCTGTTCCAATGATTCATAGTATCTCTCACTTTCTAGTTAATATTATCAATATAAAGACTATAGCTATAGAATTAAATATAACGCCAAATTCGACATATGAAAAATATATATATGATAAACTAATCATATCAAAAAACATATGACGGAGAGATACAATGGATTTCAGGCAATTATATTACTTTAAAGAAATTGTGAAACAAGGAAGCATTTCTAAAGCAGCAGAAGTGCTCCATATCGCGCAGCCCCCACTTAGCCAATTATTAAAAAAGCTTGAAACTGATCTTGGCACAACTTTAATTCATCGATATCGTCAAAAATGGGAGCTTACAGCAACAGGTGAAATACTATACCAATATGCCAATCAAATGTTAATACAAATTCAAGATGTAAAGCAGCAAATTCAAGAAATTGAACAAGGTATAGGAGGAACAGTAAGTATCGGTGTATCATCTGCATGTTCGAATATGCTCATTGACTATGTTAGTACGTTTAGAACACAATACCCTAATGTTAAAATAAATATAGTAACTGGAAATTCAGAAGAATTATTAAAAAGACTAGAACAAAGAGAAATTGATGTTGCCTTACTTTTACGATTGGGCAATAGTGAACAATATGAGATGAAAATATTAAAAAAACAACCAACCGCTGTGATTATTCCATCAAGTTGGGCAACATCGTTTTCATCACAGCATGTGACGATTGAACAGATTGCCCAGTTCCCATTCATTATGCTAGGAGCAATGGAAGGACTCTCCTTCAATGAAGACCTTTTCAAAGTGTTTGATGAACATCAAGTCAAGCCAAATATCATTATCGAGTGTAAAGATATAAGGATGGTTGTAGCACTTGTTAGTAGAGGACTAGGATTATCCGTTATTCCAAGAATGGATTACACATCATCATTTTTAGAACATACAACGCTTTTTGAATTGAAACAATTTGATTTTCATTTAGAGCCTGTAATAGTAAAATTAAAAGACCAAAGAATTTCCAAAGTAGCATCTCAATTTTGGGAAATGGTTGATTAGGAGATATGAACAAAGCAAAAATAGCCTTCAATCAAGTAATATAGACATCTTACGAAAAATTGAGCCGGGATAAAAAAGTTCTTTACTTGAGGAAGTTTCAAAACTGACTGTAGCTATATAAATAAAAGATAAAAAAGTTCTTTACTAATTTGAAAAACGCAGTAATTATACTACTTATTAGTAAAGAACTTTTTATACAAGGACATAAGTGGTTTCAACATATAAAAAAGCTCTTTCCCGAGTGAAATGTTCTGTATTAGGTTTGAAAATATAGATAGAAAAAAGCATGACAATTTTAAGTCATGCTTTTTTATTTTATAATTACAGAGTTTTGTATACTGGCACTAAAATTTATTTGAAATAATTGTTTGAAAGGATGCTATTAAATTGGACGTTTATATCATTTTGATCATTTCTTTTATATAAAGGAAAAATAAGAAATTAGAAAATGGAAACAAGCAATGAAGAGAACAACTGAAAGTAGCTTACACAGATGGTTATAAAAAGTTATAGAGCATTTCTTTGAATGAGGAATGCTTTTTGTTTTTGCTTGGAACAAAAATATACAACAAAAATATTATCTAAAATAATAAAAATTTATTGTAAAACAATAAATTTTATATTAAAATCATAATAAATAAGAGAGGTGCTTTTTATGGAAAAGGTAACAACGTTGTTTTTAAAATTAGAGGAGGTATAACTATGGACATTAACAATTTGATTGTTGAAAATATTGATAACCCTCATGAGTTGGAGAGAATGTATAGAAAAGACCCGAAAGCCTTTAAAAAGTCATTCTCACAAGCATGGGACCAAAACCCGGATTCTCAGGTTCTAGGTGCTTGGTATGAAAGGTTGCATTTTAAGGAGATGGCAAATGCAGAAAAAAAATCTTTGTTTCAAAAAGGTTTCTTATTTATGGGCATTCTAGCTATTCTAGCCGGGTTAAGCACCAGAATCATTTTCCACTTTGTCGAACAGGAAGCAATTGCTCCGATTAACCTGGCTTTTGGTATAATTCCCTTTATTGCTGCCTATTTTGTTTACAATAATACTCCGAAAAAAAGTGTTATTTATTCCCTTGCAGCGTTGTTCCTAATTTCTGGGCTTTATCTTAATATGCTGCCATTAAATTATAAAGACAGTATTATCCTTGCTTATTTCCACCTTCCTATATTCTTATGGGTAGTGGTAGGGCTTGCGTTTACAGGAAATGAATATTCAAAAGGCAGTACAAGATTAGCTTATATTAAATTTAATTTGGAATATTGTATTCTCTACGCCAGCATGGCAGTTAGCGGAATGATACTAGCAGTATTAACCATGCAGTTATTTAGGTTTGTTGACTTGAATATAGAAGACTTCTATTTTAGTAATGTTGTTTTATTTGGTGCTGCCGCTCTTGCTATTGTGGCTGCATACCTGGTATCAATGAATCTGAAACTTGCTAAGAATATTACACCATATATAGCTAAAATTTTTAGTCCTCTTGTCCTGATCACATTGTTGCTCTATCTAATAACGGTTATATGGGTCGGAAAAAATCCATTCTTGGACCGCAATTTCCTGATAGTCTTCAACGGAATACTCCTTGGTGTATTGGCCGTTACCATATTTTCCATTATCGAGAGCGACTCAGACGAGAAAAAGAACATTTCAGATTATATAAATTTTGCCTTAATTGTTCTTGCGCTTATCGTTGACAGTGTGGCTTTGTCAGCCATCGTGTTCAGACTTTCTTCTTATGGGATTACGCCTAATAGACTTGCTGTTTTAGGAGTAAACATACTTATTTGGGCAAATCTAATTTGGATTATGCTCTC
The DNA here is from genome assembly GCF_042796455.1 of Bacillus sp. NPDC057893. Lineage (NCBI taxonomy): Bacteria > Bacillati > Bacillota > Bacilli > Caryophanales > Bacillaceae > Bacillus > Bacillus sp. NPDC057893. Next base: position 1,030,394 of record NZ_JBHVNG010000002.1, read on the forward strand.
CTATATGCGTTTTCTACAAAACAAATCCGGACCTTCAGCTATCCAAGATGCTGTTACGAAGTATTTGCCAATCTACGGACTTTGGGCAGCGTTCGTTATATTTACTTTTCCTATAATTTTTAATTAGAAAGGATCTGTTAATATAACGAAAAGTCAATCTTCTATAACGTATAAAATCTTTAGAGCCGATAATTCAATTTTGCATTTATAGAATTTCTCGACAATAAAAAAATGTCCCAAAGTGGGACGTTTTTTTATTATGCGTATTGCTGCTTTTTCTTAATAAGCAACAACACTTGTGAAACACAAGCAAGTACTGGCAACTCAATCAACGGTCCGATAACGAGTGCAAGTGCGATAAGAGGCTCGTCTGGAAAAGCAGTCACAGCAATAGCGAGCGCAACAGGCGAGTTTCTTGCTAATGTTGTTAAGCTTAAACTTACTGTATCTTTATAAGATAAATGCAGGATGCGCCCGATAAATTGTCCTAGTAAAAAATTAATGATGAAGAACAATAGAACAGGAATGAGTAATAATAAAACAACATTCATATTTTGGAGTAAATATTTACCTTGTGATGCAAACATCGCTACAATTGCCAAACTTAAAAATACAATTTGAGCAGAGCTGAAAAACGGAATAATTTTATTCTCGAGTGTTTCAGCTTTTTTCATTTTATTCATAATGAATTTTGTAGCATGTGCAAGTAAAAATGGTAAGACAATTACGATAACGATACTTTCTACTAAAACAGAAAACGCTACAGTCTTCATTACACCGGCAAATAAAAATAAATATACGGGTAGCAATAATACTTGTAAAATTAAATTTACAGGCAAAATTGCTGTGGAAAGTGCTGCGTTTCCTTTCGCTATTTCAGTAAATATTAAGTACCAATCTGTACATGGAGTAACCATTAACATAATAAAGCCAACCCAAAGTGCTGGGTGATCTGAAAGAAATAACGCGCCTAATCCCCAAGCGAGAAAAGGTGTCCATATAAAGTTAATACCTAGGCTTGTTCCGGCGAATTTTAAATTGCGAAATCCGTTTTTAATTTCTTTCAATGGGATGCTTAGGAATAATCCATATAGCATGAAAAATAAGAAGGGGACAATAAATTTGTCTGAATACATATGTATGATATTAAATTGTCCGAGTACAATGCCGCATGTAACAGCAAAAAGAATAATAAAAGTTTGAATCTTTTCTATAGTGCTCATGAATAAATCCTTTCTAAATATAAATTTCCCTCTCTAAGTTTATTATACAAGTAATAAAGTTGTATTGGCTGTTTAATTGTATTTTAGTTATTGTTTTTAATCCGAGATGTTATATTTAATTAAAAGTTGCTTGACTAAAGTAAGTTGCTATATTACAATCACTTACATAAGGTAATTAAATAATAAAAAGTTTTAGGTTCCTTAAATGAAGGTATCTATTGGAACTTTTTCTTAGAATAAGAATTTTTATGATGATGAATAATGAATATGAAAAGAAAGATTAGGTGAAGGAAATGGGATTATTTAGCTCATTATTTGGTAAAAAAGAAGAAATTACGAAAGTAGAGGAGAATAAAACAATGTCAAAAGTATTATTTGTAAGAGCAAACGATCGTCCAGCGGAGCAAGCAATTAGTTCAAAAATGTATGAAACATTTGTAAGTACTTATAAAGAAGCGAACCCAAATACAGAAATTACAGAGTTAGATTTATTTGCATTAGATCTTCCTTATTACGGAAATATCGCAATTTCAGGTGGATATAAACGTAGTCAAGGAATGGAGTTAACAGCTGAAGAAGAGAAGGCCGTTGCTACAGTAGATCAATATTTAAATCAGTTTTTAGAAGCTGATAAAGTTGTATTTGCGTTCCCATTATGGAACTTCACAGTACCCGCACCATTAATCACATATATTTCATACCTTTCTCAAGCCGGAAAAACGTTTAAATATACAGCGAATGGTCCAGAAGGTTTAGCTGGTGATAAGAAAGTAGTTGTACTAGGTGCTCGTGGTTCAGATTACTCTTCAGAGCAAATGGCTCCTATGGAAATGGCAGTTAATTATGTAACAACTGTACTTGGATTCTGGGGAATTACAAATCCAGAGACAGTTGTAATTGAAGGACACAATCAATATCCAGATCGCTCACAACAAATTGTTGAAGAAGGTTTAGAAAACGTTAAAAAAGTAGCTGCGAAATTTTAATTAATGATAGTAAATGGAAAAACCAACATGGATGACCATGTTGGTTTTTTAGTCTATATTCTATGTTAAAAAATGTATATTTATAAAGTAAAAGAAAAGTTTGAAAATAGTATTGCAAAATATTATATATCAAACTATAATGAGTTCAAGAATAGTTAATACTTAAATTAAATATTCAGAAAATTCAATTAGTTAAAATTGGAAAATGAGATAAGGAAATTTGAATGGGGGTTATATTATGGCGAATAAAGTACCGTTTTCGTTCATAGTAGTTATTGGATTAATGTTGTTTGCACTATTTTTTGGAGCAGGGAATTTAATATTCCCAGCGATGCTTGGTCAATCGGCAGGCGAAAATGTTTGGATTGCTAACGCTGGATTTTTAGTAACAGGAGTGGGGTTGCCACTACTTGGTGTATTAGCATTTGGGATTTCAGGTAAAGACGATTTACAGTCATTGGCAGGTCGTGCTCACCCAGTATTCGGGATTGTGTTTACAACAGTTTTATACTTAGCGATCGGTCCGTTATTTGCAATACCAAGAACGGGTAATGTTTCTTATGAAATTGGTCTTAAGCCGTTCATGCCAGAGGGGTTAGGTTCTACACCTTTAATTCTTTTTACAATTATATTCTTTAGCATCACTTGTTTTTTTTCGCTAAATCCTGCGAAAATTGTCGATATTGTTGGGAAAATATTAACGCCAATTAAATTGACATTCATCGGTATTTTAGTAGTCGTTGCTTTTATTAATCCGATTGGAGAAATGCAAGCACCAGTTGAAGGATATACATCACATGCATTTTTCAAAGGATTCCAAGAAGGATACTTAACAATGGATACGCTCGCATCATTCGTATTCGGAATCATCATCATTAATGCAATTAAAGAAAAAGGTGCGAAAACGAAAACACAAATTATGGTCGTTTGTGCAAAAGCGACAATCATTGCAGCATCTATTTTAGCAATTATCTATACAGCTCTTTCTTATATGGGAGCTTCAAGTGTTGCGAAGCTTGGACATTTAGAGAACGGCGGAGAAGTATTAGCGAAAGTTTCTAACTACTATTTCGGATCATATGGCGGAGTATTATTAGGGTTAATGATTACAGTTGCTTGTTTAACAACTAGTGTGGGACTTGTATCAGCATGTTCTTCATTCTTCCATAAGTTATTCCCAAATATTCCTTACAAAGCAATTGCAATCACGCTATGTGTATTTAGTGCAATTGTTGCAAACGTAGGATTAACACAATTAATCGCAGTTTCTGTTCCAGTATTAACAGCAATTTATCCGCTAGCAATCGTGCTGATTTTCTTAACATTCTTCCACTCGTTATTCAAAGGTAGAGCTGAAGTTTATCAAGTGAGCTTAATCGTAACATTTATCATCAGCTTATTTGATGGATTAAGTGCAGCTGGAGTTAACATTGAAGTGGTAAGCCAAGTGTTCACTAAATTCCTTCCGATGCAGGAAGTAGGATTAGGCTGGATCTTCCCAGCGATTATCGGTGGATTTATCGGATATGGCATTAGCGTTTTAAAAATGAAAAATCAAGTTCAACCAGCAGCTAGAGCAAATAAGAAAATAGGTTGAATTTAAAAAGTTATAGAATTTGATTCTATAACTTTTTTTGTTACTATTAATAATGAGAAAAAATAAAGTAGTAGGGGAAATAAAATGAAAAAAACAATTGATCATATCGGCATTGCAGTTCGAGATATAGATAGTACGATACATTTTTATGAAAAGGTTTTATCAGGAACTTTAATAGATCGATACGTAAGTGAAGCACCAGGTGTGGAAAGCGAAGTAGCTATTCTTGAAGTTGATGGTGATAGAATCGAATTACTTGCGCCAACGAATAATACAACTTCGCCAATAGCACGATTTATAAAGCAAAAAGGGAAAGGTGTCCATCACGTTGCGTATCGTGTAGATGATTTAGATGTAGCTTTAGAAGAATTAAAGGAACAAGGTATTCGAACGTTAGAACATACGCTTCGAATGAATAAACATGGTAGAAGGTTAATTTATCTTAACCCAGCGGATACGGAAGGGACAATTATTGAATATTGTGATTATCCGGAAGTGAAATAAAGGAAGTATATTTTTGTGAAAGGTGTTACGTACTAATGTAACGCCTTTTTATTTGTATACTTTTCAATATTTCGACGAAAGTATTTCGGAATGTTGAATATATATTATGAGAAGCTATCCACTATCCTGTAGGAGTGGGCATGATTTTTTTAGTATTTGCGAGCAAATGGAGCCGACTATAGGGTAAGAAATCCTCATTTTGCACAGTAATATATGAAAGAAAAAGAGTGCTTTATAACCAACTATATATTTTATGTAATACATATAATATAAATTGTGAATTTCATGTATTGGAGAGTGGTTATCTGTGGAGATTTCAAATAGTACTGAAAATTTTAACGTATTATTTGTTACATCTAGTGTTCCTGTCTATTTTCCGGTGCTAGAGGAATCTATATATAATAGTTTGAAAAAGGCAATTCGTAATGTAACGATGGTAACATACGAAAACTTGGTGAAAACGGCTTTAAAGATAAAACCGGCACTCATTATTGTATTTCATGGTTTTGAAGAGGGGATAATTAAGGGAATTCAAGATTTAAAACAATATAACTTTAAAACTGCACTCTGGCTTACAGATGACCCTTACTTTACAGATGTGACGAAAAACTTAGTGCTTGATTATGATTATGTGTTTACGCAAGATACAGGATGTATTGATTTTTATAAAGATTTAGGTTGTGATAATGTATATTATTTGCCTTTAGCAGCAGAACCTCCTGCATATACGCCGATACTTAGGGAAGAGGAATACATATTTGATATTAGTTTCATAGGGACTGCTTTTGATAATCGGCTCGCACTTATTGATTCAATTGCAGAGTACTTAGTGACTAAAAACACTCTAATTATAGGTTGTAATTGGGATAGACTAAAAAGTTATGAGTTATTGAAAGATAAAATTTTACTTTTACCATTTTTGGTTTACGAAAACAGTATAGGATATTACAAAAAAAGTAAAATCAACATGAATATACATCGCTCCATAGAGGATTTAACATTTAATAGAAATAGAGTAAAAGTAAATGCTTGTTCTATTAATAATCGTACATTCGAAATAGCTAGTACAGGTTCTTTTCAAATGACGGATATTCGTTCAGATTTAGAAAAGTGTTATATTCCAGGGGTACAAATTGAGACATTTACCTCAGCGGTTGATTTTATAGAGAAAGCTGAAAGATATTTATCGAACCCGGCACAAAGAAAGAAAATTGCGATGGAAGGGCTGAAGAGAACGCTAATCGAACATACATATGATAAAAGGGTACAACAGCTGTTAAAAATAATTGAAATGAACCCTAAAAAAGAAAATGAAATTTAAAAATAAGGAAAGAATGTGTTGAAACACAACATATTTAAAGAACAAGGTATTTGAATGGAAGAGCATACACTTCGAATGAATAAGCATGGTAGAAGATTAATTTATCTAAACCTAGCGGATACAGAGGGCACGATCATTAATTATTGTGATTATCCGGAAGAGAAGTAAAGGAAGTGTATTATGGAGAAAGGGTGTTGCGTAATAACGTAATACCTTTTTTATTTAACCCGCTATTTGTTGGCAATAAGATTCCCAATTCAAAAGTCGGAGAATGCGAGGGAGTTAGGTGGGAGATCGAATACCAGTAAAAGTCCCACTGAGTAAAGTTTCACTTTATGTATTTCACATTTTCTTCACAAATGATTCACGATAACTTTTCTTATGCGGGAGCTAACATAAATATATTTTATGTTATAATAACAATCAGCTTTAAAAATATAAGTTATATATATGAAAGTAGTTACTATTATATTAGAAGTTCAGAGGTGAGGGGTAACGTAAGAGTCGAACTGTATAGAAATTTATACTTAATCAAGTTAATATTTTGCCCGGGATTCAAACTTGAGAAGTAAAAGTAATGAAAGTGTAGCAATGACGAAGAAAGAAGTGAAATAAGTGTGAAAGTAATGCAAAGGTTAGGGGCATGGTTGCTAATCGCGTGCGTGTTTATCATATTGATACCAAAAAGCGCATCTGCTCATGCGTATGTTGTGAAATCAAATCCTACGGAAAATGAAAAGTTGAAGAAAGCACCATCTGTTGTGAAAATTGAATTCGATGAGGATATTCAAGTTTCACATTTTAATACATTGTACGTAAGAGATACCTCAGGTAAAAGAGTAGATTTAAAAGATGCTCATATTGATAAAAGAAATAAAAAATTATTAGAAGCTGGGTTAAAAGAGAATCTCCAAAATGGTCTCTACTCTATTCAGTGGAAAGTTATTTCAGCTGACGGACATCCAATTCAAGGGGTTATTCCGTTCCAGGTTGGATTAGCCGAATCGGGAGCAGAAGATGTACAAGTAGAAGAGATGGGGTATATCCCGCAGGTCGATATGATTATGGGACGTGGGATTCTATATACAAGCTTCGCACTATTTTTAGGAGTTCTATTCTTTAATCTTATTATGTATAAAGAGAATGCAATAGAAGTCCGATCGAGAAGTAAAAAGATAATTTGGATATCATTATTTGGTATATTCATTAGTTTACTATTCAATCTACCATTGCAAGCGAAAATAAATGCTGATGTTTCATGGTTAGAAGCATTCGACCCTTTATTATTAAAAGAAACATTACAGCTTTCTGTTTTTGGTTATGTATGGAAAACTCAAATGGTTCTTATTAGTATGCTTATGATTGTTACATATTTTGCGGTGAAGCGTGAGAAGCTTTCGTCGTTTAAAGTATGGAGCCTTCCAATTGTATTGTTTATTGGGTTACTCGTTATGAAAGCCTTTAATAGTCATGCATATGGTTCAAAGTTTAAAGATGTTGCTGTCGTTATGGATTTTCTACATTTATTCGCAGCGTCATTATGGATTGGTGGTCTATCATCGATTATTCTTCTTTTACGTAAAGAAGATGATAAGTGGACTAAGTATTGGGATGCGATTAAGCGTTTTTCACCATGGGCAACAGGTGCTGTTATTGTGCTATTAATAACGGGCCTTTTTAATAGCACATTTTTCATTCCTGCAATCCATTCCCTATTTGATACGAAGTATGGGTTAGCTTTATTAACAAAGATACTTTTATTCGTTTGCATGGGGATATTAGGGATTTTTCATTATGTGAAAGGGAGAATGGGAGCTCAGAAAAAACTAGGAGCTACGCTGAAAGTAGAGTTTATTGTCGGAATGATCGTTTTCGTAATCGTAGCCTTTATGACAAATGTACAAACCCCGCCGATGCCCCCTACTGGACCATATACAGAGAGTAAGCAATTAGATAATGGCTATGAACTTACTCTAAATGTAAGTCCTAATAAGGTAGGACAAAATACATTCCATATTACTTTAAAGGATGAGAACGGACAGCCTGTTACTGATATGGAACAAATTGTATTGACGACTCAATCGTTAGATATGAATATGGGCAAAGGTTCATTTAAAGTTTCGGTAGTTACACCGGGAGAATATGAAACGGAAGGGATGTATATTAACATGACAGGAAACTGGAATATACATGTTCATGGATTAACAAAATCTCTTGATAGTTTCGATACAGATTTTAAATTTATTGTAGGCGGCAGATAAAGTGAAACTTTAATCAGTGGGGGGTTTGTCCATCCACCACTGATTATTAGCCTTCACCAATCGGGCTTTTACGGGCAGCCCGACTCCCACCTAACTTTTTTGCTCCAGCCGAATTTTGAGGTGGGAGTCTTACTGCCCACAAATAGCGGGATAAACAGAAGTTATGTATGAAAAGGAGTAAAAGAAAATGAGACGTATAAAAAAATTAGGAACAACAATGATAGCGACAATAATTGCAATGGGGATTTTTTCGTTACCTGTTAGTGCTCACGTAACTGTGCAACCAGCAACTTCGGATGCTAACTCATGGGAAACCTACACAATAAAGGTACCAGTTGAAAAAAATGTGGCAACAACAAAAGTCACACTAAAAATACCGTCCGGCGTTGAGTTTCAACAGTATGAACCAGTGTCAGGATGGAAAGTGGAAGAGCAAAAAGATGGAGCTGGAAAAGTTAAAACTGTAGTATGGGAAGCGACAGGGGAAGGGATTTTATCTGGTCAGTTCCAACGATTTACTTTCGTTGCTAAAAACCCAGATAAAGAACAAAAAATAGCTTGGGATGCATATCAACAATATAAAGACGGAGAAATTGTTGAATGGACAGGCGATGAGAAAGCTGAAAAACCGCATTCAGTTACTACAATTACAAAAGGTACGTCCTTAACTGGAGAACATGGAGAAGTATCTAGTGTGGGAAAAAATGAAGGTACAAGTAATATATCAACAATAGCAATTGTGTTATCAGTTTTAGCGATTGTATCTTCGGTGGGTACGTTTGTTTTTGTAGTACGTCGTAAAAGATAAGTCACATTGAAAGGTCTCATAGAAAATAATGAGACCTTTTTTATTAGTTTTAGGGAATAGCGAAAATGAGGATAGCGACATTGTTGTAGTCACTATATAACAAAATTTATTGATGCATGGAAATCAAATGATGGTCATTACTTCTTCTGGCAGGAAATCATGTTCAAGCCATCTTTCAATTAAAGTATTAAATAACTTGGGGTTCGCTAAAGGAATTCCATGACCGATTTTAGAAATAATAATACCTGTGCAATTAGGGTTGTTTTTAAGAATTTCAGTCACCGATTTTTTCATGATATTTTTTTCTTTTTCTCCAACCGTTACTAATATGTTGCTATTAGCATTTTCAAAACCTTGTGGTATTGTAAACGACATATTTTCTTCTAATATCCTCATAAATGTATTTTTACTTATTTGACAACTGTCATGATAATAGTTGTCAAAGTATTTTTCATCTATGTACATTGATTTTGCTTGTATTTTGGAAAATGTCTTACTTTTTATAAGGGAGTAGGTTAAGCCAAGGGAGCTTATTAATGTTTTAGCAAAAGGAATGGGTTTGACTAAGGCACTATTTATCATGGCATATTGGATTAAGTCAGGTTTCATGCTAAGCATGGCAATTAACACTTGAGCACCTAATGAAAATCCAATTACTATAACAGTTTTACCTTGTCCTTTTTCTTCAATTAGTTCAATGATTTTTTTAGCACTAAAATTTATTGAGAAATGATCTTTATTGCTGTTTTTCCCTTGCTCAGGTAAATCAGGAACAAGGCAGTGAAAGTTAGTAAAATGTTTAATTTGTTTGTCCCACATCCATCCACTGACTCCGCCTCCATGAATAAAAACTATAAGTGGAGAGCTTGTATCTCCAAATTCTCTATAATGTAAAACCATATAACTCCCCCTTATAATTGGAATTGTAAGTCCATCCATGTGCACTAGAGATAATATTTTTACTACTTAATTATCATCATACAACAAAAAAGAAAAAATTTCCTTTTGTTAAAACTCTAAGTGACTGTACTCATGAAATGATAAAAAAGAGCCTACAAATAGTAGGCTCTTTTTCACGTTTATTTATTTCACTTTAACTTGCTGCCTTACAGCAAGTGTTTTCGGCTTTATATTCACAAAACAAATACTCACCACAATAAATAATAGTCCGATGAATAAGCTAATTGTAATGGCCTCATGTAAGAAAATTGAACTTACAATAATAGCGATAAGAGGGATAAGGAATGTGTAAGCCCCAACTTTACTTGCCTCACCAGCTCCTACAAGTGTGAAGTAAGCAAGCCACCCCATTGCAATAACGAAGAATGAAATAAAGAGTAGTACACTTACAAATGGTATACTCCAAGCGATGTTAGACCAGCTCTCAAATTCTGAACCAAATCCGATTAAGCAAAATCCGCCAATAATAAGCTGAAGTGTTACCATCCAAATGGCATTAACGCGGTGTCCGGTTTTCTTAATAAATACTGTGCCGAGTGCCCAGCCGATAGCGCATCCTAAAGCAAGTAGTACACCGATAATAGAAATATGTCCAGTTAAACTACTAGAGCTAATAACCCCAACACCAATAAATCCAAGAATAAGTCCGAAAATTTTCAAGCCATACATTGCCTCTTCAAGCCAAATCCATGAGAAAATGCCGAGTAAGACAGGTTGGAGAAATACGATTGCGGAGAAGAGTCCGGCGGGCATGTATTGAAGTCCGACAGTTTGTAGTCCGTAAAACAAAATAATATTGAGTAAAGATGAAATAAAGTATAAATGCCAAGTTTCCTTTAAATTTAATTGTTTGTATTTCGGTAATGCGAAAATAAGTAAGATAAATCCTCCTATTAAAGTTCTAATCCCTGCAAAGAGTACGGGTGGTGTGTAATGCAGAGCGAATTTAGATAACGGCCAATTAATTCCCCACATAATAACGAGAAATGTAAGGATTATTGTCGCTTTAGTTCGAGAAAGCTGTGTCACTGTAAGACCTCCTTGTTGTAATTCATTTCCCTATGATATGATATCGAGTGTAATAAATAAAATGAATCTTTTTTATGGGGAGTATAAGTAATTAGTTATGACCATTACACAACTTCAAGTTTTAATTAAAACGGTTGAATTAGGAAGTTTTACGAAGGCTGCTGGGATGTTGAATATGACGCAACCAGCTGTAAGTCATGCAATTTCAAGCATTGAGTCAGAATTAGGGGTTACCATTCTTATACGTGATAAACGAAAAGGGCTAATCGTTACAGAGGTGGGAAACCGAATTCTTGTACATATTAGAGAAATTTTGAACGGTGTGGAGAAGATTGAGCAAGAAGTTGCGATGGAGAAGGGGCATGAAGTTGGAACGATTCGAATCGGGAGTTTTCCGAGTGCTTCAGCATATTTCTTACCTAAAATGATTAATATCTTTCGTGAAAAGTATCCGAATTTAGAATTAGTTCTTTGCGAAGGTACACTTAAAGAAGTAGAAGATTGGCTATTATCACGAGTAATTGATATCGGAATTGTTATTTTGCCTAATAAAGATATGGAGATCGTGCCCTTAACGAAGGGGAAAATGGTTGTTGTCTTAAGAGAGGATCATCCTTTGTGTAAGAAGAAATCTATTACAATAAGTGATTTAGAGAATGAACCAATCATATTATGTAAGGGTGGATATGAACCTCCCATTATTGATATGTTTAAACAAGCGAACGTACCACTTCGGGCTGAATATGTAATTTCGACAGTTACAACAGCTTTAAATATGATTCAAGAAGGATTGGGAATCGCAATTTTGGCTGAGTTATCTTTAACGAGTTTACCAAAGAATATACAAACGAGAGAATTGGAACCACAAGTATGGAGAGAAATTGCTTTAGCTGTTCCTTCATTAAAGGATTCTTCACTCGCTGTACAGCTATTTATTGAAGAATTCCAAGAGTTATTTGCAGAATAAAAAGAGGTGTCTCATATATCATAATGGGACACTTTTTTAATTTGCTTATAAAAAATCTATAAAAAGGATTGACTTATTTTTCGGTTGTAACTATAATGATTACATCGGGTGGTGATTACGATGAAAATTAGTAGCCGCTTTTCTATAGCTGTTCATATTTTATCTATTTTAAAAAACAATCCATCTTCAGTTTGCACTTCGGACTATATGGCCGAAAGTGTAAATACAAATCCGGTAGTCATTCGTAAAATAATGTCTTACTTGAAACAATCTGGATTTGTTTACGTAAATCGCGGACCAGGTGGCGCGGGATTATTAAAGGATTTACATGAAATCACATTGTTAGATGTGTACCATGCAGTGAATGTAGTAGAAGAAGACAAACTATTTCATTTTCACGAGCAACCGAATCCAGATTGCCCAATTGGAGCGAATATTCAAGCGGTGTTAGAAGTTATTTTAATTCAAGCACAATCCGCGATGGAAGAAGTTTTGAGAAATATTACGATGGGGCAGTTATTTGAATCTTTACAACAAAAAATGAATGCATAATATGATAATCGCAAGTCTCTAAAAGAGAATGCATATTTTTTTCTTAAAATTGTAACTGTTATGGTTACATCTGAAAATAAAAAGAAGGTAAGGTGCAAATAATATGGCTGTGAAAATGAAAGTATACTCAGATTTTATATGTCCGTTTTGCTTTTTAGCAAAAGGTCCATTAGATGAAGTAGCGAAAGAGAAAGATGTGGAAATCGAATGGATGCCATTTGAATTGCGTCCAAGTCCATATTCTAAAATAGATCCTTGGAACGAGCCAGATAAGTTGGGTTCATGGGATTCTTTCATTCTTCCTACTGCAAAAAAATTAGGGGTTGAAATGCGTCTGCCACGTGTTTCACCGCATCCATATACACATTTAGCTTTTGAAGGATGTGAATTTGCGAAAGAACGTGGACTAGGAAATGAGTATCATCACCGCGTATTCACCGCATTTTTCCAAGAAGAACAAAACATTGAAGATATTGATGTGTTAACAAAACTAGCGGTAGAAGTAGGGCTTCCTGAAGCTGAATTTAAAGATGCTTTAGTAACTCGAAAATATAAAGAAAAACATCAAGAAGCAATTCAGCATGCATATGATGAAGCGAATATTATGGCGGTACCAACTGTCATGATTGGTGATGAAGTCATTCAAGGGCTTGCTAGTAAAGAAACGTTACAAAGAGTAATTGATAAAGAAATCGAAAAGGATAAAACAAATTCATTTGAAGGTATGCAATGTAATACGGATGGATATTGCTAATTCGTTTTGCATGAAAGAATCAAGTTGATTTGTTTAAATAAAAATAATAAAACATATATTTGGAGGAATTAAAATGTCAGCAACTACAACAAACTTAAAAGAAGCAATCGTGAACCGTCGTTCAATTCGTAAAGTAACAAAAAGCGATGCAATTACGAAAGAAAGAATTGAAGAAGTTTTAAAAACAGCTTTACATGCACCAACATCTTTCAATATGCAAAGTGGCCGTATGGTCGTATTAATGGATGGAGAGCATGAAAAATTTTGGGATATCGTAAAAGAAACGCTTAGATCACGCGTACCAGCAGAAAACTTTGAAGCGACTGTAGAAAGACTAAAAGGCTTCCATGCAGGTGTAGGAACAGTACTATTCTTTGAAGATCAAGCAACAGTAGAAAAAATGCAAGAAAATGCACCATTATATAAAGATCAGTTCCCATTCTGGTCTCATCAAGGAAATGCAATGTTACAACATACTGTATGGATGCTATTATCTGCTGAAGGAATTGGAGCGTCATTACAACATTACAATCCAATCGTAGATGCTGAAGTGAAAGCAACTTGGAACATACCAGCAGAGTGGAGCTTAGTAGGACAAATGCCATTTGGTGAGCCAAATGAACAACCAGGGGAAAGAACATTCTTACCTACTGAAGATGTAGTGAAATTTTATTAAGAAATTCAATATGTAACAAGAAGGGATTTGTTACATACTTATCCAATTTAAAGGACAGCCCATATTATAATATGGGCTGTCCTTTAGCATAATAATGAAAAAGTTGTTATAGGAACAAATTTTTAAATATGGATTGATGACTTAAAATAAAAAATCTATTGTGTTTATCCCACTATTTGAATGCAGTCCCACTGATCAAAGTTTCACTGTATTATTTTGAAATGACAGTAAACATCCCAGTCATGTTTGGTGAGTAATCTTTAAAATCATATTTTTCATAGAACGATTCTTTACCTTGTGATGCAAACAAACCGACAAACGCCTTATCAGGGGCATTCTGATTTAAGTATTCAACCAAAATATGCATTATTTCTTTCCCAATACCATTTTTCTGATAATCTGGATGGACCACTATATCTTGAATATAGAAATAGATAGCCCCATCACCAACAATTCTCCCCATACCCACAATTTGTTCATTATCCTTGACTGTGATGCAATGGATAGAATTCTTCAGTGATGTTTCCACCACTTCAAAATTCATAAAATTAGTCCATCCAACAGACTTGCACAAATACTTGTACTCTTCCAATGTTGGAATGTTATTTTTAAACTCATATTTCTTCAAAATGTATCCTCCAAGTTCTCAATTTCAACAAATAAATAAATTCGACATTTTTTTATCTATTCCTCTTATGCAACTAAACTCCCTTTATCTATTGAACATAATACCCTCTGTTTAGTCTATTTAATTTAGTACAGCTTATTTGTGTTAATTTATAAGAGTTTAGGGAAGAAATATAAGAAATGATCTGGTGAAAAAGGGAGTGGAAATATGAGTGATGCGAAAAAATATACAGTGGTAGGTACTGATGTCGAGGAAGTAAAACGTTTAAACAGAAATTCAGGGTTAACGTATAACCAAGTGAAGGAATTGTTAGCGAAGCAATTGCAAAAAAGAAATGATTAGATTGAAATAATTAAGCTTTCATTTAGCATTTTTCTAGAGAGAGTTAAGTAATAGATAACTCTCTTTTTTCAATATGAAAAATCTACTAAGGAGCAACAGTTTAAAAATAGACGTTCTCCTAAAATATAGAGTGGAAAAATAGTTTTTAGAAAAGTATTAGATGAAAAATCAGACATAAAAAAAGAAAAAAAGGATTCTTCCTAATTAGTAAGAAAGATTGTCTATAGAAGTTCATAAAATGTAATATATCCAATTTCCATCCATTGAAGGGGGAGGTTAATTTTTAATGAATGAAGTGAAAAATTTCTTTCGAAGTAGAGGGTTTCAACGGTTTCTCGTTTTAATAATATTAGTGCTTGTATTGTATGGATTAAAAAGTATGATTAATTTAATATTAATTACGTTTATTCTCACGTTTTTGATGGATCGATTTCAAAAGTTTATCTCAAAAAAATTGAAAGTAAATAGGAAAGTGGTTATTGCTGGTTTATATATTGTGTTAGTGACGTTTATTGTAACTACACTATATAAATATTTACCTGTACTAACGATACAAATTTCACAATTAATTTATCAATTTAAATTGTTTTTTCAAAACCCACCTGATAACGAGATAATTAAATATGCACTTTCAATAATTAATGGTATGGAAGTATCGAAATACATCGAACAAGGTGTAGATGTCATTTATCAATCGATAGCAAACATAGGAAAAGTTAGTTTACAAATACTACTTTCTCTTATTTTAAGCTTATTTTTCTTATTAGAAAAAGAACGCATTATAGCATTTACTTCGAAAATTAAAGATAGTAAGCTGAAAATTTTTTATGAGGAGATTGCATATTTCGGTGAAAGGTTTGCAAGATCGTTCGGAAAAGTGATTGAAGCACAGTTTTTAATTGCGGTTGTAAATTGTGTGCTCACTGTAATTGCACTTGTCATTTTAGGATTTCCACAGCTTCTTGTATTGGCTGTCATGGTCTTTCTACTCGGTTTGATTCCAGTTGCTGGTGTTATTATTTCCTTGTTTCCACTTTGTATAATTGCCTATAACGTCGGCGGGGTTATGTATGTTGTATACATACTAGTGTTCATTACAGTGATTCACGCTCTTGAAAGTTATTTTTTAAATCCAAAATTTATGTCTGCAAAAACGAATTTGCCAGTATTTTATACATTTATGATTCTTATCTTTTCAGAGCATTTCCTCGGAATATGGGGGCTTATTATCGGAATACCAATCTTTATCTTTTTATTAGATGTACTTGATGTAAATAATGATGAACCGATTAAAGACAATAAATGATAGAAAATGACCGATGTTTTCTCTTGATGAAAACATCGGTCATTTATTATTTTTTCTTTGGCGGAGGTAGCTTAATGAAGGTATTTGCAATTAAAGCTATAATAACAGCAGCAAAAATAAACAATGCAATTACGCCAACTCCCATACCTGCCCATCCGCCTATAAGGAAGATACTTATCGGTATTGCTAACAAGCTTAAAATAATTAGAATCAATCCGAGATTCTTATCATATTTTTTAGTTGGAAATAGCGTTCTGATGATTAAGAAGAGGAAAAGTATTAAGGATGCTACAGCTAGCAAGAGGATTGCAATTGTCCAAGAACCATTCATGAAATCACTCCTTTTTATAGATAATATTACCGTTTAAATTGAGGGGGAACTATAAAAATATAAAAAAGCAATCCAATATAAATCGGATTGCTTTTTTGATTGAAAAATATGATTAAAGAACAGGGGCCATTGTTTCTTTCAATACTTGAACAGAGTGATCGAATTTTAATTCTTCCTCTTCACTTAGTTCAACTTCTAAAATTTCACGAACACCGCCGCGGTTTAAAACAGCAGGTACGCCGATATAAACATCTTGTTGGCCGTATTGACCTTCAAGATATGCTGATACAGTTAATACGCTGTTTTCATTGCTTAAGATTGCTTTCGTAACACGTAAAAGTGACATGCCGATGCCGTAGTATGTAGCACCTTTTCGTTCAATAATGTGATAAGCTGCATCACGAACGTTTACGAAAATATCATCTAAATCTTTTTGGTTATATGTGTTGTCTTTTTCAAGAAGCGTTTGTAGTTTTTGAATACCAATTGATACGTGACTCCACACCGGAAGTTCTGTATCACCGTGCTCTCCGATAATATAAGCGTGAATGTTATGAGGTCCAATATCGAAGTACTCACCTAACATATAGCGGAAACGAGCAGAATCAAGAGTTGTACCAGAACCGATTACGCGTTCTTTCGGTAATCCAGATTCTTTCCAAGTTACGTAAGTTAAAATATCTACAGGGTTTGTTGCAATTAAGAAGATACCGTCAAAGCCGCTATCCATAATGCTCCGAACAATTTGCTTGAAAATTTTAGCGTTTTTCTCAACTAAATCTAAGCGTGTTTCACCTGGCTTTTGTGGTAATCCAGCTGTAATTACAACAAGATCTGCGTCTTTACAATCTTCATAACTACCTTTCCAAACCTTTGTTGGAGCAGGTGCGAAAGGAACGGCATGGCTTAAGTCCATTGCTTCTCCTTCAGCTTTTGCTTCATTTACATCAACTAAAACAAATTCTTCAGCTACAGCTTGGTTAATCATACAGTAAGCATAACTACATCCAACTGCTCCTGTTCCTACTAATACAACACGGTTAATACCTTTTTTCATTTCAAAATTCCTCGCTATTTCATAAATTTTATTATGTAAGATAATACGTCTTACTTCTATAGTTTCATATCTATTTTATTACATTTTATAAAAGATATTCAAGTGATTGAAAATGTATCCACTCAATTACTTGAATGAAACATAGGAATTCTGCTAAACGAATATAATTCAGTAAAATCCTTCGTAAAAGGGGAATTGGCATGGGGAATCCATTATCGATGGAAAAAATGCTTCAAATTATTCATGAAGGGCTTGCCAAAACGAATAACCCCAAACAAATTACAGTTGCCGGTGCAGGGATATCTGGATTAGTTGCAGCATCTTTATTAAAAGAGGCTGGGCACGAGGTAACGATTATAGAAGCAAATAACAGAATAGGTGGCAGGGTGTATACGATTCGTGAACCATTTAGCGCAGGATTATATTTTAACGCAGGTCCTATGCGTATTCCGGATACTCATGATTTAACTTTAGCCTATATTCGTAAATTTAAACTACCGTTAAATCTTTTTATTAATAAAACTTCTTCAGATATAATTTATACGAATAACATTAAAACGAGATTGAATGTGTTTGAAAATGATCCAAGTGTACTTGAATATCCGCTTTTGGATAAAGAAAGAGGAAAAACGGCAGAAGAGCTAATGCTTGAGGTATTAGAACCAATACTAAATTATATTAAGAAGGACCCTAATAAAAACTGGCTTATCGTTGAAAAAAAGTATAAAACGTATTCGCTCGGTGCATTTTTAACCGAGTATTATTCAGATGGAGCAATAGATATGATCGGAGTACTTCTTGATATGGAAGCATATATGGGAATGTCTTTAATTGAAGTATTACGAGAAATGATTTTTTTTACTTCAACGGCGAAATATTACGAGATAACGGGCGGGATGGATGCATTACCAAATTCATTTTTGCCGCAGCTAAAGGATAATATTTTTATGTCCTATAAAGTAGAAAAAATAATACAAGAAGATAATAAAGTAATGATGCAAGTAACACATGAACAAACGTTAAATTCATTTATAGTAACTGGTGACATCGCTATTGTCACAATTCCATTTTCAGCTTTGCGATTTGTAGAAGTCCAGCCATATCATTTATTCTCTTATTATAAAAGGCGGGCGATTCGTGAATTAAATTATATTGCAGCGACTAAAATTGCGATAGAGTTCAAAAGTAGATTTTGGGAAAGAGTGGGGCAGTGTGGTGGGAAATCTATTACGGATTTACCGATACGTTTTACATATTATCCGAGCTATGGCATTCAGTCACCAGGGGCAGCTATCGTTATAGCAAGCTATACGTGGGCAGATGAAGCGTTAACGTGGGATAGTCTCACGTATAGAGATCGTATTCGTTATGCATTGAAAAATTTAGCGCAAATTTATGGGAATGTGGTCTATAGTGAGTTTATTACAGGGGAATCTTTTAGCTGGAGTAAGAATCCGTATTCTTGCGGAGCATTTACAGCTTTTGAACCAGGGCAAGAGCTTGAATTATTTCCATATATTACGCCGCCAGCTGGCAGGGTGCACTTTGCAGGAGAACATACGACGTTAACACATGGATGGATGCAAGGAGCGATTGAGTCTGGAATTAGAGTTGCTCATGAAGTGAATGAAAATGAAACGATAATCTAGCAGTTTTGTTTACAAATAGGTATTCTTTTAATAAAATGATAAGTATAAATCGTAATAATTACGCTTTGAAGAAATTTGAAGTAGAGAAATGGATGGTCGGTCGAATGAGTAAAGTAGAAATTCATATATTAGGTGGTTTTTTAGGTAGTGGAAAATCAACATTGCTGCAAAATTTATTATTAGCAGAAAAGAAGAAAAATCGAAAAGTTGCCGTGTTAATGAATGAAATCGGTGAATACTCGGTAGATACAGATATTATTGGAAAAGAGAATGTGTTAAGGGAACTTCTGAAAGGATGTATTTGTTGTACGTTGAAAGAAGAGCTTGAAATACAATTACATTCTTTATATCAACAAGAAAGACCAGATGTAATTTATATAGAAACAACAGGTGTCGCACATCCAATTGAAGTGTTAGATGCATGTGTATCACCAATTTTAGCTCCTTTCCTTGAAGTGAAATCCATAGTAGTCGTATTAGATGCAGTAAGATGGTTAAACCGAAGTATATTAAGTGCAAATGTACAACAGCTATTACATGAGCAAATGAAATATGGAAGTCATATTCTTATTAACAAATCAGATTTATTAACAGATGAAGATAAGAGAAAAGTATTTGAAGATGTAAAAGCAATAAATAATCATGCGAAATTGTTTGAAACAAAGTATTGTAATATATCTTTAAATGATATAGAAGAAGCTGAATTTGCGAGTGGTGGAGAACATGAGACACTTCATGTTAAACAGCATTTACATATACAAACAATGACGTATCAATTTACGAAATCGATTGATCAAGACAAATTATATGAATGGCTTTCGAATTTACCAGATAGTATTTATCGTGTGAAAGGTTTTGTGAAATTCCATGGAGATAAATACCCTCACCTATTCCAATATTCATTTGGGGTACCGACTTTATTGGAACAAGACTTCGGTTACCCGACAAACTTGGTAGTAATAGGGGAAGGGTTAGATAAGAAGCAATTGGTTGAGGGGTTAGAGAAAGTCGAAAAAAATTAATCATTTTTTTAGGTAAGCTGCAAATAATTGACTTAATGAATTAAGTTAATTATTTGCAGCTTTTTGCGTGATGATTACTGTAATGAAACAGTAATTTCATTTGAACAACGGAATATATATTGATTGTATGTCCGTTTCCATTTAATAGGAAGGTGATTATAGATTTGTGCCGAATGTAGAGGTTACTACAAGAGTTTTCCATTACCAATTTTAAAGACATGATTACAGACAAGGGAATTTGTCGTGTTTGATTCTATCAGAAAGTAAAGTATGGGGAGGATCACAATGTCGATGAAAAAACGTAAATGGCAAAGAACGGTGGTTACTGGTTGTGTTTTAGGGTCGTTATTAGTAACAGCAGCTTGTTCAGGAAAGAAGACAAGTACAGAAGATGAAAAAACGATTAAGGTAGGGGTTCTTGCTTCGTTAACAGGTCCACTAGAATCGTATGGAAAACAAACGGTAAATGGATTTGAATTAGGGTTAGACTATGCAACTGGTGGAACAGGAAAAGTAGAAGGAAAGAAGATTAAGTTTGTTGTAGAAGATACGGAAACGAAAGCAGATGTAGCGGTTAAGAAGGCTACGAAATTATTAGAAGAAGAGAAAGTTGACTTTTTAGTCGGATCATCTAGTTCAAGTGATACATTAGCAGTTTTACCACTAGCTGAAGAGTATAAAAAGATTATGGTTGTAGAACCGGCAGTTGCTGATAGTATTACCGGGAAGAACTGGAATAAATATATTTTTAGAACAGGAAGAAACTCTTCGCAAGATGCGATTGCTGGGGCTGCCTCAATTGCTAAAAAAGATGTAAAGATTGCGACGTTTGCTCCAGATAATGCTTTCGGTCGTGAAGGAATTGCAGCATTTAAAGCGGGAGCGAAGAAATTAGGGGCGAATATTGTAAACGAGCAATACGCAGATACAAATTCAACTGATTTCACTGCAAATATTCAAAATATTATTAGCTCAAAACCGGATTATTTATTTATCGTTTGGGCAGGTGCGAATTCACCGTGGAAACAGTTGAAAGATATGAATGTGGAAGCACAAGGTATTAAAATTTCTACTGGTGCACCTGATATACCAGCATTAAAAACGATGGATGCGCTAATAGGGATGCAAGGGTTTTCCGTTTATTATCACTCACTTCCAAAGAATAAGGTGAACGATTGGCTAGTAGAAGAACATAAAAAACGTTTTAATGGTGCTGTTCCAGATCTGTTTACAGCAGGAGGAATGTCAGCGGCAATTTCTATCGTCGAAGCTGTAAAGAAAACGAAGGGCGATACAGATGTAGATACACTTATTAAGAAAATGGAAGGGATGGAATTTGAGACACCGAAAGGAAAGATGAAATTTAGAGAGAAGGATCATCAAGCATTACAAACTCTATATTCTATAACGCTGAAAAAGCAAGATGGTGTTGATTATCCAGTACCGGTGTTAGAGAGAGAATTAACGATGAAGGAGACAGAACCGTCAATTCAGAGTAAATAGACTGAATTTTCTGTTGTTTTTTCATATAAAGAGGGGACACCCTCTTTATACTTATTTCTTTCATAAACATGGCTTTCAGTGGGAGGGATTTCATGACACATTTGTTAGAGACGAAAAATCTTTGTGTATCTTTTGGGGATCATCATGTTATTAAGGATGTTAATTTAACGGTACAAAAAGGAAAGCTCATTTCAATTATTGGACCGAATGGTGCTGGAAAGACAACACTATTCAATTTACTAAGTGGGCAAATTTCTCCGACGAAAGGTGAAGTTTATTTTAAAGGGCAGGATATTACAAAATTATCAATTTCAGATCGAACGCGCTTGGGGATTGGTCGCTCTTTTCAGTTGACAAATATTTTTCCAGAGCTAACAGTACTTGAAAATGTGCGTCTAAGTGTGCAATCGTTTGTTCAGGATTATTACAGTTTCTTTCCGAATGCAGCCAAGTTAAAGCAGCAAACTGGAGAAGCGAGACGTCTTTTGAAGACAGTACTCCTTCACGAGAAAGGGGACGTATTAGCTAAAGACTTAGCTCACGGAGAAAAAAGAAAGTTAGAGCTTGCTATGTTGTTAGCATTAAAGACAGATGTATTACTACTAGATGAGCCGACGGCAGGTATTTCAGTTGAGGAAGTTCCGGCTATATTACAAGTAATCGAAAATATTAAAAAGAATCCAGAGAGCACAATCGTACTTATCGAACACAAAATGGATATGGTGCTAGATTTGTCAGATCATCTTATCGTTTTATTTCATGGCGAGTTATTGGCTGAAGGATTGCCGGAAGAAATGATGAAAGACGAGCGAGTACAAAGTGCTTATTTAGGGGGATTATATAGTGGCACTACTACAAGTGAATAATATAGAGACGTATTTAGATCAGTTTCATATTTTACAAGGAGTGTCCCTTTCGGTTGAGAAGGGAACGATTACAGTATTGTTTGGAAGAAATGGAGCTGGAAAAACAACAACATTGCGCTCAGTTATGGGGTTTCACCGGATAGCAAATGGAGAAGTTTATTATGATAACACAAAAGTAAATGGATTATCTACACATTTAATTTCCAGAAAAGGTATAGGTTATGTACCAGAAAATCAAGGTATTTTTCATGATTTAACAGTAGAAGAGACATTCGCACTTGCTAGGGGGAAAAATGGGGAAGAAGCTGAAGAGAAGATAGAATGGATGCTCGAACTATTTCCAGATTTAAAGCAATTTTGGTATAAAAAAAGTGGGCTATTAAGTGGGGGACAAAAACAAATGCTGGCAATTTCAAGAGCATTTATTAATAGTGATGGACTATTGCTTATTGACGAGCCGAGTAAAGGGCTATCTCCAATTATGATAGAAAAATTAATGGTAGCTATTTTGAAAATGAAGGAAAAAACGACTGTTTTACTTGTTGAACAAAATTTTATGATGGCTAGTCAAATCGGTGATTATTTTTACATTATGGATAATGGGCGTATTGTGCATAACGGTTTCATGGAGGAACTGCGAGAGGATAAGGAAACATGTCATAAATATTTAGGTATTTCTTAACATTGATACGGGGGGATAGAACGTGGATGTGCTAATTAACTTATTTGTAAACGGCGTTTCGACAGGGATGCTTATTTTTTTATTAGCGTCTGGTCTATCGCTTATTTTCGGTTTAATGAGCGTACTAAATTTTGCGCATGGCGGTTTATTTGCATGGGGAGCATTTACAGGCGTTTGGTTATTTAATATGACAGATAGTTATTTATTAGCGCTAATTGGCGCAGTCGCTATGGGTATGTTTCTTGGTTTCATTTTAGAAAGATTTCTTATTAGACCAGTGTATGGAAACCATGTTCGGCAGCTTCTCGTTACACTCGGAGGAATGCTCGTTCTTAGCGAGTGCATCAAAATATTTTGGGGCCCTAATCCAATTGCTGCAAAATTACCGTTATGGCTTCAAGGAAGTTTTACATTTGGAGGAGTTATCTTAATAAAATATCGCCTATTCGTTATTTTAGTTGGGATACTAATTTACATCGCTTTACTATTGCTGCTGAAAAAAACAAAGATAGGACTTATGATTCGCGCTGGTGTAATGGATAAAGAGATGGTTCAAGCTCTCGGAATTAACGTAAAAGCGATATTCTCGTTTGTTTTTTTATTAGGAGCAGGGATGGCGGCGTTAGGTGGTTTTCTACTAGCACCATATTCAGGAGTTATTTTCGCTGAGATGGGTATGCAGTATGCAATTTTAGCCTTTATAGTAGTTATCATTGGAGGATTAGGTAGCGTACAAGGTTCAGCGCTCGCTTCTTTAATCGTCGGATTAGCCGGTGCTTTTACAGCGTATTATGTGCCAGATTTATCTCTTGCAATCAATATGTTAATGTTACTATTTTTCTTAATAGTGAAGCCAACGGGACTCGTTGGTGAAAAGGGGTGACATGGTGAACAGCATATCGGGTCGAATTAAAGTATACTTCGGAGTATTTATGCTCATTTGTTTAAGTGTATTTCCATTCGTAAATGATTCACGGAGCTTGTTAATTTTGTTTACTCAAATCTTCATCTTTGCTATTTTCGCTATGAGTTTTGATGTTCTCCTTGGATATACAGGTATTGTTTCATTCGGTCATTGTATGTTCTTTGGTATAGGGGCGTATGGGGTGGCACTCTTGTTTGATCGGCAAGGAGTATCCATAATGAACTTTTTCATAGGAATAGTAGCCGCAATTATTGTATCAGCCATCGTTAGTTATATAATCGGTATGCTTTCATTACGCTTGAAAAGTCATTTTTATGCAATGTTAACGCTCGCTATTTCTCAGCTGTTTTTTGTACTTGCTGAAAAATGGCGTTCGCTGACACACGGAGGAGATGGATTTACATTTCGTGTACCAGATATATTCCGTGATCGTTTTACATTTTATTATATAACATTTATATGTCTAATCGTCATTTTCATCTTGTTACGTCTTTTCACAAAGTCTTCAATTGGAAAAGTATTAAAGGCCATTTCACAAAATGAACAACGTGTTGAAGCACTTGGATATAAAGTTCTTCATTATAAAATTATCGCAAGTGTAGTGGCAGGGGTAGTAGCGGCAATTAGCGGTGGTTTATTCGTTATCACATTGCGTTTTGTAAATACGACGGTATTTTCAATTGAAATGACGCTAAACGCATTATTGATGACAATGATCGGGGGAGTAGGAACGTTAATCGGAGCAATTGCTGGAGCTGGGATTATTGAATCACTGAAATACTATTTATCAGAACTGGCAACGGAATATCCGATTTTTGAAAGATGGACGATTATTCTAGGGTTATTATATATTATCGTTCTACTAGTTTTTCCGAAAGGATTAGTTGGAACGATTAAGAAGTTGAAAAATTTTAAAAGGGGTAAGAAGGAGAAGAGTGCAGGAGTGGAGCAAAACGTGTGAAAAATCGATAGAAGAGAATGTAAGTGGAGTAAGAAAATAAAAATCCCTCCTTTAAGTAAAAGGAGGGATTTTTATTTTCTAGAAAAGTTATAACATATATAATTCGTGAAATTGTTATTTTGTAAAAAAACATTGTTCTAGTTGAATAGTTCAATTGGAATCTTTTTATCGAACTCTCGATTTGTAAAAAAATGAACAGCTAATTTCTCTATTGGAACATCTTCAATTGGAACTAATTTATCATTTCTAATCGGTAAAAAAGCTATCCCATTTCCCTCAACAATAAACTCTTCAATAAGCGAATAAGAATCTAACTGTTGAAGTTGATGCTGGGATAGATTGTTTTCTTTTAGAAATTGTATTGTCATATTTCTAAAAGGGCACTTTTTATCGTTACTAACAAAGAAAAGTTCTTTCGAAAAGTCAATGTTACACTGTTCTTTCGCTTTTAATAAGCCTACAGAAATTGAAGTGGTGAATACTTTTTTAAACGCTGCGTCGGGATAATCCTCATAAGTTATGACCATATCAACTTTTTGTTGCTGTAGTAGTTTTTGTAAATGGCTACTACTTTCTATATATATTTGATAATTCCTGAAATTTTCTTTAATACGCATACTTAAATAATTAGTCAAAATAGATTGTGACGTCGCTATTACATAAGAAGAAGCACTTGTTTTAATTTCATCTTTGGCTTCTTCTAAAAGAGCTAATATTTTATTCGTGTAGTCTAATAAAATGTCACCAGAAGGTAACAGGGAGACACCTTTGTTATCTCTATGTAGCAAAGGTGTTTCTAATTCTTGTTCTAATTTTTTGATTCGCTCAGTTACATTTGGTTGAACATAACCTAACTCTTTAGCAGCTTTACTTATAGAGCCTTCATTTGCTACGGTTTTAAATATAATAAGATCATTTATTTCCATCCATTTCAACCCCTTACTGGGTATCATTATAAATGATATCAAGCATAATTTATACCTATTTTACACGGATTAAACATTGATTTATCATTATGTATATAATATCGAAAGCGAGTGATAAATATGATTGGGATGCAATATAAGGTCAGTTTGCCAAAAGATTATGATATGGAAATTATTAAAAAAAGGGTAAAAAAGAATGGGTATAAAACAGATGGTTTTCAAGAATTGAAATTTAAGGCCTATTTAATTGCTGAGGCTGGTAAGAATGGAAATTTTTATAATTGTTATGCACCTTTATATATTTGGAATGAGCATGAAGGTATGAACAAATTTATCTTTGAAGGCTATTACGATAATATTTTACAATCGTTTGGATGGCAACAAATAAATATAGGCGTTCCTTTAGTTGTCAATCTAAGTGATGATTTTAAGAAAAGTATATATGTTGTTGAATGTGCAGGAAGTATTTCTCAAAGTAAATCATTAGTTGGGACTCAGTTAAATACAATGAACCAAAAGGTACAAAATACAGAAAAATGTGTAGGGAATGTAGTAGTTTATAATCCAGATAAATGGGGTTATAGTCAATTCAGCTTTTATGAAGAGAAGCCTGAAGTTGAAGCGATGAAGGATGTTACAATATATGAGGTTTTACACATTTCATAATAAAATCTTGTTGAATGCTAAAATAAGAAAAAGGAATGAAATGTATGCCTTTTGTGAACGTGTATTATCCAGAGAATATATTAAATAAAGAAGAGCTGAAAAAGATAAGTGAATGTATCCATCATTCATTAATTGATCATTTTAAAATCCCTGAAAATGATTATTTTCAAATGTTTTTACCTTATCGACTAAACGAATTTTTTTATAATCCATATTATTTGTTAGAACAAGAAGAAAAGAGAACAGAGAACATAATGCATATTTCTATTACATGTGGACCAGGAAGAACGATAAAGCAAAAAAAGGAGTTGTATCAATCGATATCCTTTAGAATTTCGGAACATTCAAATATTAAGAGTGCTGACATTTTTATTACACTACATGAGACAGCTGCTGAAAACTGGTCATTTGGTCAAGGGGTGGCACAACTGGTGAAAATAAAGAGGGAGGAAAATGATGAATGAACCAATTGAATTTTATATTCAAAAGAAAATGAGAGAAATGGCACCTGCATTTGCTCATTATAGTGAAGAGATATTGTTTGAGGAAGTGTGGCGGGATGCCAATTTAACATTAAGAGAAAGAAGTTTATGTACAGTGTCGGTACTAATCAGTCTTGGTAATACAGAACAATTACCATTTCATTTGCGGCTAGCTAAACAACATGGGATTGCGGAAAATGAAATGATTGCATTAATAACACATATGGCTTTTTATGTTGGTTGGCCAAAAGCTGTAGCAGCTTTAAATATAGCAATGAATGAAATTAAAGGTTAAGAATAATCATAAGAAAGAATTCATTTTTAGATGAATTCTTTCTTATGATTATTTGAAATATATACTGTTGTGATATTTAAATCTTTATACTTGCTTTTTTATCACTTGAGTGGTAAAGTGATAGTAAGATTCACGATAGGAAGTGACAATATATGCGTGAAAATACGATAGGATCGTTAATCTGGTTACGTTTAATACGGTTTACAAACCAAAGTAATCAGATGTCAAATGAGTTTTTGAAACGTTTTGATTTGACGACAGCTCAATTTGATGTACTTATGCAAATACGGATTTATCAGCCACTTACACAAATGGAGTTAGCAGAAAAAGTTACTGTGACGCAGGGTGGTATTTCTAGAATGTTAACACGCCTTGAAAAAGAAGAGTATATAGTACGTAAACAAGATTGGAAAACGAAAATGATTAGCCTTACTGAAAAGGGTGAAGCAGTGTTAGAAAGAGCATTACCAGAGCAACTTGCATTCCAATCATCCTTTTTTGATGATGTATTAGATGAGGAAGAACAGAAAATACTATACGCGTTAATGACAAAAGTTCATAAGCATAGTGAAAAAAAAGAATTACCACATGAGTAATTTTTTTTACACAATCAATTGACTAATCAAGTGATAGTTAGAGGGGGAAATATTATGTATACAATTCCAGGACATCACCACATTTCTATGGTGACGAAAAATGCGAAAACAAATAATGATTTTTATCAAAAAGTATTAGGATTACGCCGAGTGAAAAAGACAGTCAATCAAGATAATCCATTTATGTATCATTTGTTTTATGGCGATTTAACAGGGAGTGCTGGAACTGAATTATCATTTTTTGAAATGCCGAATGTAGGAAGAACAATCCGTGGTACAAATGCAATAACACAAATAGGCTTGCTCGTACCTTCAATAGAAAGTCTTACATTTTGGAAGAGACGTTTTGAGTCGCTCCAGGTGGCTCATGGGGAAATTACAACTTACGCCGGAAGAGACGCACTGCACTTTGAAGATCCAGATGGCCTACGGTTAGTGCTGTTAAATAATAACGGTGAAGAGGTGCCTGAATATTGGACTGCATGGGATGAATCTTCTGTAGAGCAGAATCATCGTATTTTAGGTATGGGAACAGTTGAAATGACAGTGCGCAGTTTAAATAAATTATCAAAAACATTAACAGGCTTGTTTAGTTATAAAGAAGTATCTCGTTCAGACGATGAGGGGATTTATCAATCTATTACTGGTCAATCATTTGGAGAAATTTTGGTGAAACAGCAAGAGGGAGAGAGTGAAAGACCTGGAAAAGGAAGTATTCATCATTTAGCTATTCGTGTAAAAAATGATGAAGAACTGAGTTATTGGAATGAAGCGGTGAAAGATAAAGGGTTCCAATCAACAGGGATTATCGATCGCTTTTATTTTAAAAGTTTATATTTCCGTGAGTCAAATGGCATTTTATTTGAGATTGCGACGGATGGACCAGGATTTACAGTAGATTCAGCAGTTGAAGAATTAGGAAAAGAGCTGGATTTACCACCATTTTTAGAAGAGAGAAGAAAAGAGATTGAAGAGAAATTAATACCACTTGATTAAAAGGGAGAGAGCAAATATGGAAAAATACCGTATTGATACAAGTAAAGGAATTGAATTTGGATTATATTCAATTGGAGATCATATTTTAAATCCACATAATGGTTCGAAAATAAGTGCAGAAAAAAGAATTCATGAACTAATTGAAACAGCCAAGTTAGCAGATGAAGCTGGAATTGATGTGTTTGCTGTCGGTGAAAGTCATCAAGCGCATTTTACGACGCAAGCTCATACAGTTATTTTAGGAGCTATTGCACAAGCTACGAAAAATATTAAAATCGCGAGTTCTGCAACAGTATTAAGTACGTCAGATCCGGTTCGTGTATATGAGGACTTTGCCACAATCGATTTAATTTCTAATGGTCGTGCTGAAATCGTTGCTGGTCGTGGATCTCGTATTGGAGGATATAGTTTACTTGGTTACGATGTAAATTATTATGAAGAACTATTTGAAGAGAAGCTGGATCTTTTATTAAAAATAAATAAAGAAGAAAGTGTAACATGGAAAGGGCAGTTTAGAACACCACTTGAACATTCGGCAATTATACCAAGAGCTAAAAATAACAATATGCCAATTTGGCGTGCTGTCGGAGGGCCACCTGCTAGTGCAATTAAGGCAGGACGCGCAGGTGTACCAATGATGCTTACGACACTTGGTGGCCCAGCTATTAATTTTAAAGTTTCGGTTGATGCATATCGTGAAGCTGCTGAGCAAAGTGGTTTTGATCCAGCGACATTACCAATTGCGACAACAAGTTTATTTTATACAGCAGAAAATTCACAAGATGCACTGAGTGAATATTATCCTCATATTAATGCTGGTATGCTTGCACTACGCGGTGGTGGGTATCCAAAACAACAATTTACTAATGCAGTAGATCATCGTGATGCGTTAATGATTGGTAGCCCACAACAAATTATTGAAAAAATGCTTTACCAATATGAATTATTTGGACAGCAACGTTTTATGGCACAAATTGATTTTGGCGGTGTACCATTTGATAAGATTGAGAAAAACATTGAATTAATTGCTACTGAAATTATGCCGGCTGTTAGAAAATATACAACGAAATAATGATAAAAGTACCGGGGATATAATCTATTCTCGGTACTTTTTTATTTAGTCAGTTTGGAAAAATGACGAAAAAATGAATTTTTAGTCTAAAAAAAGGAAAGGATTTTTCTATTTGTGAATAACAATATTGTTGATTTGAATTTTGGAAATACATTTTTCACTTGACAAAAATATAGCGTATTTTCGGATTTGATTCGAGGACATTTTTTAAGAGGAAAGTCAAGCGTATGAAGAGGAAAACGTAATAATAATTGATATAAGAGTATGTTATATGTTTGAAAAATACGTTTTTCAAATGTAAGAAATCAAATTCAAAAAAATTACAAAAGACATATTTCAGACAAAATCCTGTCAATAATACGTCAAAAATCACCTGAATTTATTATGTAAGTATATTATACAATTCGATTAACGAATAAAACACTACTGAAATAGTGAAAAGGTAAATCGTATGAAGAAAGTTCTTTTGTAATTATCTAAAAAACTGACAATCTATATTTTCAGAAAGTACATAAACGAATTTATCTTTTTGTATTTCCAAATGATTGAATTGTTCGTTATGAAGTGAATTCATACAATTCAATCGATATTACGATATAAAAAATTATAAAGGAAGTGACTTTAGCATGGAAACGCTCGAATTGGCACGAATACAATTTGCATCTACAACGATTTTTCATTACTTTTTCGTTCCGCTATCTATTGGTTTAGCTTTTATCATTGCGTTAATGCAAACGTTGTATGTGGTAAAGGGACAAGAAGTTTATAAGAAAATGACAAAGTTTTGGACACAAATATTCCTTGTTAACTTTGCAGTAGGTGTTGTAACAGGTATTTTACAAGAATTTCAGTTTGGTATGAACTGGTCAACATATTCACGTTTTGTTGGTGATGTTTTCGGACCGTCACTGGCGATTGAAGGTTTATTAGCATTTTTCATTGAGTCTACATTCCTAGGTTTATGGGTATTCGGTGAGGATAAACTTCCGAAGCGAGTTCACCTTTTATGTATTTGGCTCCTCTCAATAGGAACAATGTTATCAGCATTTTGGATTTTAACTGCAAGTGCATTTATGCAGTCCCCAGTAGGATATGAAATGGCTGCAGATGGACGTGCGCAGATGAATGATTTCTTGGCGATTATTCAAAATCCACAACTATGGGTGCAATTCCCGCATACAATTACAGCTGCACTTGCAACAGGCGCATTCTTTATTGCTGGTGTTAGTGCATGGAAAATCGCAAAACAACAAGAGACTGAGGTGTTTAAGAAGTCTTTCCGAGTTTCTATCGTTGTTGGAACAATTTCAACAGCATTGGTATTATTTTTCGGTCATGCACAAGCGCAAAATTTAATTAAGACACATCCGATGAAAATGGCAGCAGCTGAAGCATTATGGAATACGAGTGAGGATCCAGCGCCATTTACAGTATTTGCAAAAATTGATACAGAGAAGAAAGAAAATTCGTTTGAAATTCAAATCCCTTATATGCTAAGTCTATTGTCATACGATAAATTTAGCGGTCAAGTAGAAGGGATGAATCAAATTCAAAAACAATATGAAGAAAAATATGGACCTGGAGATTATATTCCGCCAGTACATACTATGTTCTGGAGTTTTAGAGCGATGGTAATGAGTGGAACACTCATGCTTCTTCTAGGAGTGTACGGCTGGTTCTTATCAAGAAAAGATCGTTTAGCTGAAAAAACTTGGTATTTAAAATTAATGGTATATGCAATTGCACTACCGTTTATCGGAAATACAGTAGGTTGGATTATGACTGAAATGGGACGTCAGCCTTGGGTTGTCTTCGGTGTTATGAAAACAGAAGATGCAGTATCTCCAAATGTTTCATTTGGAGAAGTATTATTCTCTCTTGTTTCATTCACATCACTATATGTAATTATTGGAGGCATTACTGTTTACTTATTCGTTCGTATCATTAAAGGACATGCGAATAAGAAAACGAAAAAGGATTATCAGAGCCATGATCCATTTGATAAGGAGGAAGAGTATGTTATCTCTTAATGAGTTGTGGTTTCTAATTATCTCAACCTTATTCGTTGGCTTCTTTGTACTTGAAGGTTTCGATTTTGGTGTAGGAATCGTTTCAAGGTTTTTAGGAAAGAATGATTTGGAAAAGCGTATATATTTAAATACAATTGGACCGTTTTGGCACGCTAATGAAGTATGGCTTGTTTGTGCTGGTGGCGCTATGTTTGCGGCATTTCCGCATTGGTATGCAACTTTATTTAGTGGGTTCTATATTCCGTTTGTGTTTATGCTTCTTGCATTAATTATAAGAGGTGTTTCCTTTAAATTCCGTGCGAAAATAGAAAACCATAAGTGGAAAAGTTTCTGGGATTGGGGCATGTTTATTGGAAGCATGCTACCTCCTATACTTTGGGGAGTTGCAATTGCAAACTTTATGACAGGTGTACCAATTGATGAAAGTAAAAATATGGTAGGCGGATTCATGAAATTACTTCACCCATTTGCATTACTTGGAGGAGTTATGTTTCTTCTTCTATGTATTGTTCATGGTTTGCAATTTCTTACTATACGTACAACAGGAAAATTACGAGAACGCGCACGTATTGCCGCAGCAAAGATTGCACCTTTTGCATTAATAACACTTCTTGTTTTTGCAGCTGTAGGGTTATGGAAAACAGATATTTTCACTGCACATGGTTCAGAGTGGCTAATGGTTCCGATTGGAGCTTTTGTAGCACTATTTGTTTCTACTTTATTAAATAAAAGAAGAAGAGATGGTTGGGCCTTCTTTATGACGAGCTTAACAATCATTTTGCTCAGTGCAAGTGTGTTCATCGGTATGTTCCCGCGTGTCATGATTAGCTCATTAGGAGCGGTAAATGATTTGACAATTTATAATGCGGCATCAGGACCTTATGCATTAAAACTGATGAGCTATTTTTCTCTTGCTATTTTACCATTTGTTATCGGTAGTCAAATATGGAGTTTCTATGTATTTAGACAACCTGTTAAGTCAGACAAAGATTTGGAGTACTAATGAAAAGAAAAAGAGGACTTCCGTCGTATCCTGGTAGCCGAGCTTTATATGTGACTTTAAGTCTTATTAGCATTTTAGAGGCGTGTAGTATTATTGCACAGACAGTGTTTTTAGCACGAGCGATCACATTTTTATTTCATGGAGAAACAGTGCAAGCTGTGCTAAATGAAACTGTTTATTTTGGGATCACGTTTGCAGCACGCCAAATGTTGGTGCGAACATCGCAAATATTGGTTGAGCGTTTCGCTGAAAAAACAGGATTTGCATTACGTAAACAGTTAATAGAAGCATATTTTACGTTAGGACCGAGATTTGTCCAAACGAATGGGACTGGTCATCTGGTTACTTTATCGATAGAAGGTATTGAGAAATTTAAAACATATATTGAATTGACAATTCCTAAAATGATTAGAAGTAGTATCGTACCAGTAATAATCGTTCTATATGTTTTTACACTGGACATTGAGTCTGGAATCATTTTAGTTGTAACGATTCCAATCGTGATTATATTTATGATCCTTCTAGGATTAGCAGCGCAGAAAATGGCGGATAGCCAATATGAGACATATCGTGTACTTTCTAATCATTTTGTAGATACGTTAAAAGGATTAGAAACATTAAAGTATTTAGGGAAAAGTAAACAGCACGAAGGAAAGATTGAAAAAGTAAGTAAACGATATAGAAAAGCAACGATGCGTACTTTGCGAGTTGCTTTTCTTTCTTCTTTTGCATTAGATTTCTTTACGAGTTTATCAATTGCATTTGTAGCAGTCGGATTAGGGATACGGTTAATAGATGGAACGATAATACTATTACCAGCCCTTACGATTTTAATTTTAGCGCCGGAATATTTTCTGCCGATAAAACAAGTTGGAGCGAATTATCATGCTACATTAGATGGACAACTTGCAATGGAGCAAATAGAAGAAATTTTACAGAAACAAAAAGAAATAGAAAAGAAAGATTCAAATGTAGATATAGTATGGAATTCTTCTAGTAGCTTGAAATTACAAGATGTAAAAGTAAATAATGATGAATCTGAAAAGGCTATATTAGAGGGAATTGATTTTACTTGGCAAGGTAACGGTGCTATAGGTATTATTGGTGAAAGTGGGGCAGGGAAATCAACGTTAATCGATGTGTTAGCAGGATTTCTACCTCCTTCGGGTGGGAAGATGCTAGTAAATGGTGTGGAAATTGGTGAATCTACTCGAGAAGATTGGCAAAAAAATATTGCTTATATTCCGCAGCAACCGTATATTTTTCCGCTTTCATTAAAAGATAATATTTGTTTCTATGAAACGAATACAGCTGATGAAGAAGTCGAGAGAGTTATTAATGAAGTTGGTCTTCGTTCGCTCGTTGCATCATTACCACATGGGATGTACGAAAGAATTGGAGAAGGTGGACGTATGCTTAGTGGTGGACAAGAACAACGTGTCGCTATGGCACGTGCACTTTTAAGTAAAAAGCCAATCATTTTATTAGATGAACCTACAGCACATCTTGATATTGAAACTGAATTTGAAATAAAGCAATCGATGTTACGTCTGTTTGAAGGTAAGCTAGTATTTCTTGCAACGCATCGTCTCCATTGGATGAAGAAAATGGATCATATTCTTATTTTAAATAAAGGGGAAATTAAAGAAAGTGGAACATATGAAGAGCTTTTAAAGAATGAGACATTACATTTTCATAGGGAAGAGAGGGGAGAGCGATGAGTAACTGGATTAAACCTCATATACAGCAAAATAAAGGTAGAATGACGTTGACTATTTTCCTCGGGCTTCTTGGAGTTAGTTCAGGTGCGATGTTACTTTTCATTTCAGGTTATTTAATTTCTAAATCTGCTCTCAGACCAGAAAATGTAATGGTTGTATATGTTCCTATAGTTGCAACGCGTGCGTTTAGTATAGGGCAAGCTGTCTTTCATTATTTAGAGCGTTTAGTAGGGCATGACGTCGTTCTACGAATTTTAGAAAAAATGAGGACAAAACTATATAGAATTGTAGAACCACAGGCGTTATTTTTGCGCTCAAGATTTCAAACTGGTGATGTACTAGGTGTATTGTCTGATGATATAGAACATTTACAGAATCTATATTTACGTACAATATTCCCTAGTATATTAGCGTTAGTTGTATATAGCATTTTCGTACTTGTTATCGGTGCATTTGACTTAGTATTTGCACTTATCGCAGCTTGTATGTTAGCTGTTATTGTTTTTCTTCTTCCATTCGTATCACTACTTTTGATGAAACGACATCATGTTGCTTTGAAGCGAGGAAGAAATCGTTTGTATCAACAATTGACAGATGCTGTATTTGGGTTATCTGATTGGCAGGCGAGTGGTAGAAAAGATGAATTTATTAATGCGTATGTAGAGCAAAATATCCAGCTGTTAAAGACAGAAAAGGGAGTGAAACGCTGGTACCATATTCGGGATAGTATCATTCATTTAATAGTAGGTATTGTAGTTATTTCGATGATTTTGTGGACTGGCAATCAAGCGGCAAGTGAACAAATTGCACCTACAGTTATCGCAGCATTCGTATTAATGACATTATCTGTGACGAATGTGCTTATTCCTGTATCAGATGCTATTGATCGAATTCCATCTTATATAGAATCTGTTCATCGGCTTAATGGCGTAGAAAGTGATAGCTCTTTAGATGATGGAAAGGAGTTACCTGGAAATAAAGAATACGTTGTACCAAAACATGTAGATATTGAACTGAGTAATGTGTCGTATAATTACCCGAATAGTAATGAATCCGTATTAAAAGACGTATCATTGCAAATAAAGGCAGGAAAGAAAATTGCTATTTTAGGTAGAAGTGGAACAGGGAAATCTACTTTATTAAAATTGTTAACTGGGGCACTACGTCCGGTGAATGGCCAAGTTATATTGAATGGTGAACAAGCTCATACGGATTTTTTGTCAAAATATATTTCTGTATTAAACCAAAAACCACATTTATTCGATACGACAATTGGAAATAATGTGCGGATTGGTAAACCAGAGGCTAATGATGAAGAGATATGGAAGGCTTTAGAGAAAGCACAGCTAGCGCCGCACATTGCTTCTCTTCCTGATGGATTACAAACAAAAATGCATGAAATGGGAAAGAGGTTTTCTGGCGGAGAAAGGCAAAGGGTAGCATTTGCAAGAACTCTTATGCAAGAAGCGCCGGTCATTGTACTTGATGAACCGACTATCGGTTTAGACCCTAAAACGGAATTAGCCTTAATAGAAACAATGTTTTCTGCAACAGAAGAAAAGACTGTTATTTGGATTACACATCATCTTGTAGGAATTGAACATGTAGATGAAGTGATTTTCCTTGATAGTGGCCAAATCGCTATGCAAGGTAGTCACGAACAGCTACTGAAAGAAAATGAGAAATATCGTAGATTATACGAGCTTGATAAAGGTATATAAGAATGAAATGCAAAAAAACACAAATTATTGATAGTTCAAGGTTTGTGTTTTTGTATTTGTGGTGAAATCATATAGACCGTATAAGCTAGTTGAGCATGAAATGGTATATATTTGTTAGAAAGGGTGTTTAAAACCTATCCTTTCAAGGCAATACTGAGCCATAGTGAATGGATTGTTGGAAGGCGTGATTATATGTTTGAAGAGGATGGCATTGTTTTAATTCTGGAGCCTGCTGATGAACGGAATATGAGGAAATTTATTTTTACAGTACCGAAGTCAGTTTATGAAAAAAAAGAGATTTTACTACATTACGGAACACCTTTAGGCCAAGGATATACGGACATTATAGAAGATATTATTAGTGTACATATAGACATAGATATTGTAACGGTAATAGGGCATGTGAGAGGATAAAGAGAAACTTTAATTAGTGGGAATCATACTGACCTTGAAAACAGACGTACTTAAAATAAGTATGTCTGTTTTTATATTTACATGAAGATAGTTTTGAGGTGGAAATGAAAAAGTATATGATAAATTGTTCGAGGTACATGTTGAACAGGATAATAATGATTTCTCTAGAATGTATAAGAGGAAGATTAAAAAGTAAGATATGATGTGATAAGGTGTATAAGAAGAAAACAAAGTGTTTATAAATGAATAAAAGTATGACAATTATTTAGGAGGTAAAAATGAAGTTTATAAAAATAATGTTATTTTCAATTGTAGTTTCAATTGGTTTGATGGGATGCTCGATAGTGGAGGAAGGGAAAAACTCCCTAGATTATGCTCAAAAAGCGACAGACTATGTGAATAAAATAAGTGCATTTGCAAATGAAGCGCCAGCATTAGCTGAAAAAGCTGTTAATGATGGAGAAGCTCGAAAAGAACTAGAAACGAAACTTACTGAAATTAAACAAGATATACCAGCTTTTAATGAATTAACACCACCGGATGTAGCGAAGGATCTTCACCAGCAAATCGTCGGATATAATGAAAAGTTAAATACATTAATTGATACATCTATGCAAAAGATAGAGGAAGGAAAAATGAATGTAGAGCAGTTTAAAAACTCTGAGCTTATGCAGACGATAGAACAAGTTCGTGATTTGAAAGAGAAGGTTCAAAATTTAGGGCAATAATAAAAAGATCCGTTTTTCATAAACGGATCTTTTTATTATTGTATACAATAGACGATCACACCAATGACAATAATAATGTTGCCAATGATTTTCCGTTTCGTTATTTTTTCACCTAGGAAGTACCAACTGAAAATTAATATAATAATATAACTTAATGATTCTAATGCAGATGCTTGCTTTAATGCCAAGCCTTTTAAGGCAATCACATTTAATCCGGCATTAATTACAAATAAAAAGTAGCCGATGATAACATAAGGATTCACATATTCTTTTATTCTAGAATCGTATTGTTGTAAAGTAGCCTTTTTTAATAATATTTGTGAGTAATTGGCTAAAATTATCCCAAATATCAATAATAACATATAACTATTCATCTTTTGTCACCACCACAATTCCGACGATAATAATAGCTGCGCCAAGTATGTGATTCCACTGTATCGTATCTCCAAATAGGAATACTGACCAAAGCATTGACCATAGTATTATTATCCCACGGTGTGAATATGCTCTAGAAATTTCAAAATTCTTAATGACTTGTTGCCATAGAATTGCATATCCGAATAAAAGTACAACAAGTCCGAAGTAAGCAATAAAAAATGAAATTGATGCAATAGGGAATTGAGATGCCCATTTCATGTAAACCATAATGATAGAATATATCAAGAAGGCCACATGTAAAAATACATAGTTTTTAATAGTTGGTTTCATATATTCACTCTCTTTTACATTTATATACATGTATGTAAACTCGATGTATATAATCAATAGCTTCTTATTATATATAAAAGGCATATTGAAATGATTTTTGTTTATTCCTTCACATTCCAAAATATATAGTATCATGTCTTCTAATGTAAAACAATAGAAGGTCCTACGTAGCTATAGAGTTGAAATAGAGGTAGTAGAGTTAGATTTTCCATCGCTCTATAATTTGTATCGTTTTATTTGTTGCATCCATCTCTACTTGAATACCTATTGGCAAAGTAATCATTGGATGCGTATGACAACAATCAAAATCGGCTAGAAAAGGAAGTTTTTGATTTTGTAATACTTCTAATAATATTTCGTAAGGTTTTCGATTTGTACCACAATCATCGAACTGCTCATGTTTTCCAAGGATGATACCTGAAACTTTATCAAAAACGCCGTTAATTTTAAGTGATGAAAAACTTCTTTCGATAGTAGATGCATCTTTTGAGCTATCTTCAATAAAGAGAATGTCACCTTCTTGAATATGCGGCATATAGGGGCTACCCCAAATACCTTGTATAGTATTTAAATTCCCACCAATAATACGTCCAGTAGCTTTCCCACCAATTACTGAAATCCAATTGTTCGGTCGAAGATCTTTTTCTTTCGTTTTTTCTTCCCAATTAATAAATTCATCTGACCAAAATAACGGCTGGTTTATGTTGTAAGGAAGGTGTTGATCAGTTAATAAAGTATCCGCAAAATATTTGTACGTGCAATCTACGAAAGGCTCAAATTCACCAAAAGAGGGAACGAGTGCTGGACCATAAAATGTAGGGATTCCTGTTTTTGCATAAATTCCTAGTAATAACGCTGTTGCGTCTGAATAGCCAATCATTATTTTAGAGTTTTTTTGAAAAGAAGCATAATCAATATAAGGTAATAATGAATTTGAATTCATTCCCCCAATTGTCGACATGATACAAGAAACGTTAGGGTTTCTAATCAATTCATTTAGTTCCTCAGCGCGATCTTTAATGCTCCCTGAACGATAATAATCATATTGACCTGTTAGTGAACCTTCTAATATATGAAATCCTTTCTTTTGTAAGTATAATTTTGCTCGCTCAAATCGCTTTGGAGAAGTATTGGTTACTGGTGAAGAAGGAGAGTAGATGCCAATTGTATCGCCATATTTTAATGCTTTTGGAAGTATCATTTATATAAATCCTTTCTACTATATAGTGTTTTTTCACTTAGATGTTATTGAATATTCTTATATTTCGTTATTTTTAGTGTAACACATATGAAAAAGAGAAAGAGGTTGAAATTATAATTGCTGTAGATGAATAAATATACTTTTTACCTTGACGATATAAAGTAATTGTTGTTATGGTTAAACATGAGTGTATAAAAGGTTTGCTAAAGGAGTTTTAGAATGAAGCGGTTAAAATGGGGAAGATTAACAATCCTATTAGTAGTAATTCTAGGTATATGTTGGTTCTTTTTCCAAGGAGTTCAAAAGAGTGAAACAAATGTAGATACTCAGCCTTTACAAGTGGCAGAGCTACCTAAAACAGGGCTATCTGAAAAAGTAGTTCCACCAAAATATATACCACCAGAAATTGATGCAAAAGCAGCTATTATTATCGATGCGAGTAATGGAGAAGTTATTTATCAAAATAATGAAAATGAAGCTGTTGCCCCTGCTAGTATGTCAAAAATGATGACAGCATATCTCGTTTTAGAGAGTATACATAATGGGAAAGTCCGCTGGGAAGATCCAGTGAAAATAAGTGCGAAATCGGCACAAACAGAGGGTGCAAAAATCCCAATGCAAGTAAATGATACATTAACTGTTAAGGACTTATATCAAGCGTTAATGATTGAATCGGCTAATAATTCGGCTGTCGCTTTAGCAGAATATATAGCTAAGACGGAAAAAAACTTTGTTCAACTTATGAATGAAAAAGCCCAGCGGTTAGAAATGTCAGATAAAGCTAAATTCGCGAATGCTTCCGGATTACAGGAGCCCGACGGAAGTGAAACAAAAATGACAGCAGCTGACGTAGCAAAATTAGCGTATCATCTTATAAAAGACTACCCAGAGATATTAGAAGTGACTCACTTAAGTCAAAGTCAGTTAGCATTTAATAATGTTAATGTTACAAGCACAAATGAGATGTTAAAAAAAAATAATAAAGCTTTATATATAGAAGGAATAGACGGATTAAAAACAGGATTTACAGATAGCGCAGGGTATTGTTTTACAGGTACTGCAAAACAAGGCGATAATCGCATTATTACAGTTGTTATGGGGACAAAAAGTAAAACAAAACGTTTTACAGAAACACAGAAGCTGATGTCCTATGCTTTTCAATTGGTTAATTAGGTGAAGAAGTAAGTTAATTGCTATAAAAAAAGACAGACAGTTTATTTGAACCTTGATTTTGGTGATAATAAGCTGTTTTTTAAATTTTGGGAGTATGAGGGGGAAAACTCAAGTGATATCATTTGAGTTTGTTTTTGTTTGTTGATATTATTAAGTTAAGAACTTATTAATAATAAGTTCAAGGGGTATTATATGCTTCGTACATATGATACTGCCTCAAATGAAAAATTGGAGGGAATTGTAATGGCAAAAGATTTTTACTCAGCAATTGAAGACAGAAGATCTATTTACGCGATTAGTAAAGAGCAAGTAGTTTCTGATGAAAGAATTCAAGAAGTGATTTATCATGCTGTGAAACATACACCTTCGGCTTTTAATTCTCAAAGTGCAAGAGTTGTTGTATTACTAGGTGAACAACACGACAAATTATGGGACGTTACGAAAGAAACGTTACGAAAAATTGTACCTGAAAATAATTTTGCACCTACTGAAGAGAAAATGAATGCATTTAAAAATGGCTATGGAACAGTTTTATATTTCGAAGATAGTAAAGTAGTAGAAAGTTTGCAAGAGAACTTTGCACTATACAAAGATAATTTTCCTACATGGTCTCAGCAATCTTCTGGAATGTTGCAATTTGCGATTTGGACAGCATTAGAGATTGAAGGTTTTGGTGCTACATTGCAGCATTATAATCCGTTGATTGATGAAGAAGTAAGGAAAGAATGGGATGTACCTGGAAACTGGAAGTTAACTGCGCAAATGCCATTTGGTAAACCGGTAGTTTCTGCAGGAGATAAAGAATATCAGCCATTAGAAAATCGTGTGAAAATTTTCAAATAAAATAAAAAATAAAAGGTGAACAGAGATATAATCTGTTCACCTTTTTATACATGGTATGAGTTTTTATGCTGAATTGTTTTCATTTGCTCTTTTAGTTCGTTTTTCTTTGTTTCAATGATTGTTACCTGTTTAAATGTTGTAAACGATAATAAGTGAGTAAGAGCAGAGTAAAGTTCGATATTATTATTTATGTGATCGTCTATTATTTTTTCCACAAATGCAACTCCTCTTTTTATGTGATTATACATATTCTGTCAATAAAACCCTAACAATTCCATATTTAGTAGGGAAACAAAATAGTCAATTGTGTTTTTGGGATGGGAGTGCTCTCGAGGGGGGCGTGAAATCTTACAAATCATCACGTTGTTTAAAATCATACATAGTATAGAGAATTCATTTTCTTAAAATATTATACTATTGATTAATAAAGTGTTTTTTGTCATGATAAGAGTGTGCCTCATGAAAAAGAACTTTCTAGAAAAATATATTGTGTTTATGTATTAGATTAATGGAATTTTCATATTAGATAGAAAGTGTAAAATCTATATTGAAATAACGTATGAAATTTTAAGTTTTGATGTAATACATAAGGAATTTGAAAAAATCGTTGCAAAAACACACTGTTTAATGATAAAGTTCACATGAAGTTCACACTAAATTCACTTCAATCGTTTAAAATAAACGATGTGTGAAAAATAAAACTCTTGCTAAAAAATGGAACTGGATGAATATTTTGCTTTGATAATATTGTAAAGTACTAAGTTTATAGTTTTCTCAAGAGGATAGTAGGGAAAGGAAGTAAAGACAACTTATGAAAAAAGTAATCGCAGGTTTAGCAGCAGCATCTGTAGTAGGCGTAGCAGTTCCAGGAATGGATTCTGCTCATGCACAAGTTTCAAATGATGCGCTAAAAGAAATTAATGGACAAACTCAAACTCAAACGACTGTAACTGAAACAAAAAAGGTAGAAACAACTTCTGAATTAAAATACACGGTAACAGCTGATGTATTAAATGTACGTTCAGGTGCTGGTACAGGACATAACGTTATTTCTAAAGTAAAAGCAGGTCAAGTACTTCAAGTAATTGGACAAGAAAACGGTTGGTTCAAAGTTAGTGTAAATGGTCAAACAGGTTATGTAAGTGGGGACTTCGTAACAACTGGTGGCAATAAAGGAACTACTGTTCAACAAGGAACAGGTACTTACACAGTAAACGTTTCTTCACTAAACGTACGTACAGGCCCAAGTGCATCTCATACTGTTTTAGGTTCTGTAAATAAAGGGAAAACAGTTCAAGTTGTAGGTGAAGTTCAAGATTGGTTTAAAATTAACTTCAATGGTGGAACTGGATACGTAAGTAAAGACTTCG
Source organism: Bacillus sp. NPDC057893 (assembly GCF_042796455.1). Taxonomy (NCBI): domain Bacteria; kingdom Bacillati; phylum Bacillota; class Bacilli; order Caryophanales; family Bacillaceae; genus Bacillus; species Bacillus sp. NPDC057893. The sequence continues at coordinate 1,073,249 of NZ_JBHVNG010000002.1, forward strand.
TAACAAAAGGTGGTTCAGCTGTATCTAACGAAACACAGCAACCAACTACAAACAACAACAATACTACTACAGTTCAAACTGGTGGTTCATATGTTGTTAACACGGGTGCTTTAAAAGTACGTACAGGCCCAGCTACATATAACGCTGTAATTGGTGGGGTAACGAACGGTACAGTATTAAACGTTACTGGCGCTGAAAACGGTTGGTACAAAATTAACCATAACGGCCGTACAGGCTACGTAAGTGCAGACTTTGTTAAGTTTGTAAAAGGCGGAGTGAACAATGTAGTTACTGGTGGTAACCAAGGTACTAACCAAGTACAAAAACCAACAGCGCCAACAGGTGGAGATACATCTTCAATCGCTGGATTCGCTAGATCTTTAAATGGTTCAAAATATGTATTTGGTGGTCAAACTACTGCTGGTTTCGACTGCAGTGGATTCATTCACTACGTATTAAATCAAACTGGTCATTCAGGCGCTCGTCAAACAGTTGCTGGATACTGGAGCTCTAAAACAAAAACTAGCAATCCACAACCAGGTGATTTAGTATACTTCTCTGACACTTATAAACCAGGTCTTTCTCACATGGGTGTTTACTTAGGAAACGGTCAGTTCATTAGTGCAGAAAATGAAAGTGTTGGTGTAAGAATTAGTTCAATTAATAACTCTTACTGGGCTAAACACCTAACAGGTTACACAAAAGCATACTAAGAAAAAGTATTTTTTATACTTTTCGTATAGAGAAAAGGCTTTCCAGGGAAACTTGGGAAGCCTTTTTCATATTTGGATAGATTACAAATATAGAAGCATTTATTTTAATTTCCCATGTAAAAATTTAGCATATAAATCATGAAAATAGTTTGGACGGAATAAGTTTGCTGCATGACCTGCTAATGGAATTTCTTTATATAAAACGTTCGGAAGAATGGACTTCAAATCAAAGAGACACGATTTATAGAGATGATCATGTTCTCCCATCACCCATAATATAGGGTGATGAAGTGCTTTTAATTTAGATTTCAAGTCGAATTCTAAGCGGTGTCGTAATGACTCAGCAATAATGGACGAGTGTAATTGTAATCCGAAACGGTAATAGATATTTCGTGAAATAACAGCGAACGGATTTGCCCTTAGTATTCCACTTGGAAAAATAGTACTAGCATACTGAGAAAGCCAAGATGAATATTCATCACCACGTTTTTCCCAAAAATTCTGAAAAACATTATATAAACGGGAAGGGTTATTATAATGTCCACCAATATGACAAATGCTCAATACTTTTTCTGGATGCATTTGTGCAAATGTCGTAGAGATATAACAGCCATAGCTTAGAGCACAAATATGAGCCTTTTTAATTCCCTCTTTTTCATACAAGTTCAATAATTGATCTACGAGGCGCTGTATTGAAAAGTCGATAGCTTCTCCTTTATCGTCGCCGTGACCTAATAAATCATAAGTTATAATGTTGTAGGATGCAGAAAATCGTTTATGCTCTTTTTTGAAGGCGCGGCGATTTCCAACTAATCCATGAATAAAAATGATTGTTTCCTTTTCGGAATGTGTATTTGTTTGCAAAAAGGATACTCCTTTCAATAACTGGAGATTTATATAGTATTTTAAATTAGTTATCTATAATTCACATAGAATAATAATAAGTACCAGGTAATAATATCAGATGTTTACACTTGTTGTAAAGATGAGTTTATATGTATATTTTGTAAAAATAGAAAAAGTGTGTTTACATTCAGTTTACATTTATAGCGTATTCTAGTTTTAGAGATAATAGTTTTGTTTATAACGAGGAGATGGACGACAATGGAAGTTAGGAAGACAGAAAAGAAAAAAGGGAATTGGAGGCAGTTTTTACGTCTTATTCAAGATACAAATCCACCGAAAGGCATTCTTATTTTTGCATTACTAATGAGCTTACTTTCTACTGGAGCGGGTTTGTTTATTCCAATGCTGACAAAAGGCTTAGTTGATAATTTTTCACTTTCCTCAATTAGTACGGGACAAATTATTGGATTAATTGCATTCTTTATTATTCAAACAATTGCTGCAGGGTTGTCTATTTATTTACTGAATTATATTGGACAAAAAATTGTGGCTGGACTTAGGGAACGATTATGGAAAAAGGTACTTATTTTACCAGTGTCTTATTATGATCAAAATAGAACGGGAGATACAATTAGTCGTATGACAAATGATACAGGTGTTGTTAAAACATTAATTTCTGAGCATTTGTCAAACTTATTAACAGGCGGTATCTCAATTATTGGGTCATTAATTGTATTATTTGTTTTAGACTGGAAAATGACAATTTTACTTTTAACGGTTATTCCGTTATCGGTACTAATTTTAGTTCCACTGGGACGGAAAATGTATAAGATTTCAAAAGCGCTTCAAGATGAAACAGCTTCGTTTACAAGTGTGTTAACACAAGTGTTATCAGAAATTCGTTTAGTGAAATCTTCAAATACGGAAAAAAGAGAATATGAAACAGGGAATACAGGTATCCAAAAATTATTGCAATTTGGTTTGAAAGAAGGAAAAGTACAAGCATTAATTTCACCAGTTATGTCGTTTGTTTTAATGGCATTACTTGTTATTATCGTAGGGTATGGCGGGATGCGAGTTTCGAGTGGTGCATTAACAACAGGTGAACTTGTAGCATTTATTTTGTATTTAGTTCAAATTATTATGCCGATGAGTCAGTTATCTATGTTCTTTACTCAGTTCCAAAAAGCAATTGGTGCAACCGAAAGAATTAATACGATTTTAGAATATGAGGTAGAAGATCATGAAACAGGTATGAATGTTACAAATGCGAAGCAGCCGATCGTTATTGAAAATGTACATTTTGAGTATAACGAAGAAGAGAAAATATTGAAAAATATCGACTTCACGATTGAATCTGGAAAAGTAACAGCGATTGTAGGACCAAGTGGTAGCGGGAAAACAACTTTATTCTCGCTGTTAGAACGTTTTTATGAGCCGACTAGTGGTTTCATAAAATTAGGGAAAGAACCAATTACAGCCTATTCATTACAGTCATGGCGACGTCAAATTGGTTACGTTTCACAAGATAGTCCGTTAATTGATGGAACGATCCGTGATAATATTTGCTATGGTGTTGAGGGCGAAGTGACTGACGAAGAGATTGAAAAAGTAGCAGCAATGGCGTATGTTGATGCGTTTATTCATGATTTACCAAGTGGATACGCAACAGAAGTTGGAGAGCGTGGTGTGAAGCTTTCTGGAGGGCAAAGACAAAGAATTGCGATTGCTCGAGCGTTACTACGAAATCCGCAAATCCTGATGTTAGATGAAGCGACTTCAAGTCTTGATAGTAAATCGGAATCGGTTGTTCAGAAGGCGTTAAATAACTTAATGAAAGGTAGAACAACTTTAGTTATTGCGCATAGACTTTCTACTGTTGTCGATGCAGATAAAATTATCTTTATTGAAAAAGGGAATCTTACAGGAAGTGGCTCGCATGATGAGTTGTTACGGACACATGACATGTACCGTGAATTTGCAATGCAGCAGTTGAAAATTAAAGAAGGTGCCTTATAGAATGAAAACAATCAGTGAGAGGAAACTTCACTGATTGTTGATTTTAGAGTGCTAAAAAGTATGTTAAGCAGAAAGGATATGATTCCTTGATACCCCAAATTTTAATTGTAGATGATGATCCGCATATTAGAGAACTTGTTTCTGTATTTTTGGAACGAGAAGGTTTTCAAACATATGAGGCCGTTGATGGATTAGATGCTCTTCGAAAAATAGAAGAAGTGAAAGTCGATATGGCGATTCTTGATATTATGATGCCAAATATGGATGGGTTTGATTTGTGCTTTGAATTAAAAAAATACTATGATATTCCGATTTTGATGCTAACTGCTAAAGGAGAAACATCTCAAAAGATAAAAGGGTTTCACCTCGGAACAGATGATTATCTTGTGAAACCATTTGATCCTTTAGAATTAGTTGTGAGAGTGAAGGCATTATTGAAACGTTACCAAATTACAGTATCGCAATCTATTCAAGTTGGGAATGTACTGTTAAATCGTAAAACATTTGAAGTTAACGCCGGAGAACAAGCGGTCACGTTGCCGTTAAAAGAATTCGAGTTGCTCTTTACATTAGGGTCTAAAGCTGGAAGAACGTGTTCAAGAGAGCAATTAATTGAAGACGTATGGGGATATGATTTTGAAGGGAATGAACGTACATTAGACGTTCATATAAATCGGTTACGTGAAAAGTTTCAAGAAGAGCGATCAAAGTTTAGTATAAAGACGATAAGGGGCTTAGGGTATCGCTTAGAGGTAAGTAAATGAGAAGAAGAGAACGAATGAGTAAGTTGAAGATGTTGAAAGTAATTGGAGCGGTAATAGCACTCTTTTCTTTTCTCACTATAATCTGGTCTATCGCATTTTTTGTATCATCTAGTGTATTGAAAGCTCTTGAAATAAACGTATCGCCTTTTGTTACTTTTCTAATTAGTGACATGGTCGGCTTTGTATTTATTGTTCTTATTTGGACATTGATCGGAATATTAATGAGACCAAAACGAGAGGCGATGATTTGGACTATTATTGAACCGATACAAAAAATTGCAAAAGGAGACTTCTCCGTAAAAATACGAAATGAAGAAAAGTATGATGGAGAAATTGGTGTACTCGTAAAAAGTATAAATGATATGACAGAAGAGCTTAATGCAATGGAGAAAATGAGGCAAGAATTTGTATCGAATGTTTCTCATGAAATACAGTCACCTTTAACTTCTATAAAAGGTTTTGCTAGAGCGCTACAAGAGGATAATCTTTCAGACGAAAAAAGAAAGCACTACCTTACCATTATTGAAACCGAATCAACGAGATTATCTAAATTAAGCCAAAATTTATTGAAGCTAACCCTTTTGGAATCGGAAGAGTATGTACCAGAAAGAGTTACTTATCGATTAGATCAACAGTTAAAGCAAATTGTGTTAAATAGTGAACCACTCTGGGCTGAAAAAGAAATTGAGTTAGATCTTGATTTAGAAAAAGTGCATATTACTGCTGACCAAGAAAGTATGAGTCAAGTGTGGATTAATTTAATTCATAATAGTATTAAATTTACTCCGAGTAGTGGTACGATTACAATTCAGTTAAAAGAACATGAGGAATTAGTGGAAGTACGTATTCATGATAATGGAATTGGTATATCAGAGGAACAGAAGCAGCATGTTTTTGAACGTTTTTACAAAGCAGATTCTTCACGGAATCGCGCTCATGGAGGTAGCGGATTGGGATTGGCGATTGTAAAAAAAGTAGTAGATCTTCATCAAGGGGAAATTAAAGTTAAGAGCACGGAAGGAAATGGTGCGGAATTTATTGTACGTATTCCTTATTATAAAGAAAAACAGTGTTAGGGAAGTTTCCGCATGCCCATCAACCTAAAGAATCAAAATCCTCCCATAACTAAATTTTTATTCATTATTGACTACTGACTACTGACTACTGACTACTGACTACTGACTACTAATGGGTTATGTTAATTAGAATATTTCAGATTGTTAAAGAGTACATTTGAAAAATAGGTTTAAGTTGATGATTTTATAAAATAAAAGAAGGCGTTCCATATTTGGAATGCCTTTTCTTGATGTTTTGTTGCTAATGTGGGTTGCTAAGTTATTTCTATTCGCTTAATTCTCGTTTTTTCTTGATGAGGAGTAATTGGCGCATTTGAAATATGGTGGAGGAACAAAGAAGGGTACACATTGGATATTCAACTTCGTAAAAACGAGATTATCAGGCTGTATATGCCTTTATGAAAAGACACCTATTAAAGAAATTTACCTAGTTATTAAAATTTGCCAAATCCTTTTCTTACATAAGTATTAATTGATATGCCTATTTTAAAAAGGGTACATCTAATATTTTTTATGAATTAGTTTAAATATGGAGAAGAAAGGGATTTTTTATGTCCAATATGAAAAAATTGACACTTTTTGGGTTAATTGGTATTACAATGGCCTTTTTTGGAACGGTACGAAGTGTGCCGACTCTTTCAATTACTGGTTGGACCCAAATCTTCTATATGTTGATAGCTGCGTTTGCATTTGCTCTACCTATCGCGTTAATGTCAGCTGAGCTTTCTACGGCTTTCCCTGAAGAAGGTGGACCTCAAGTTTGGGTGGAAAATGCATTAGGTGAGAAATGGGGATTTGTCACCTCATGGTTATTATGGGTTCAAATGTTTTTTGGGATGGTAATGGTTGCGTCAACTGTTGGTATTCTATCGGGTTACGTTATTAATAAGCCAGAACTATCTTCAAACAACTATTTTATTTTTGCCATAATTTTAATTTCATACTGGAGTGTGACTTTATTAAACCTTAAGTTTGATATGGTAAAAGTTGCGGGTAACTGGGGTGCTGTTATTGGTGTGTACATTCCGTTTGTCATTCTTGTTGTTCTAGGTGTCATTTATATGATAAAAAACGGGATTCAATCGAATAGTTATTTAGGCGGATTTAAGCCAAGGGATCTTATTCCTAATTTTAAGGACTTAGGAAGTTTAACTTATTTATCAGGAATTATCTTTATTTTTGCAGGAGTAGAAATTTCGTCTGTACATGCAAATAATATTGATAATCCAAAACGTAACTATCCAATTGCTGTTATCACTTCAGTAATTTTATTAGCAATTTTTAATATCATTGCTGGGTTAACTGTTTCAAATGCGGTACCAAAAGGTAAATTGGAGCTTGCGAATATAACACAGCCATATATGATTTTCACTAAAAATCTAGGGATTCCATCTATCTTTGTTAACATTATTTCTTTAATGATTTTAATTGGGGTTTTAGTTCAGCTAAGTGCATGGGTACTTGGACCAAGTAAATCTATGATTAAAGTGGCAGATGAAGGGAATTTGCCGAAGTTTTTTCAAAAGAGAACAGAGAAAGATATTCCAATCACTTTTGTGATGATTCAAGCAATTGTAATTTCATTAGTATCTATCTTATATATAGTAGTTCCAGATGTAAACAGTGCATTCTTAATAATAACAATTACAACAACAATTTTGTATTGTATTGTGTACTCTTTAATTGCTATTTCAGCTGTTCGCTTGCGTTATAAGATGCCAGACGTTAATAGACCATTCAGATTAGGGAGTAAAGGGAATGGATTAATATGGACGGTCTCTATTCTTTCAATGATAAGTATTGTTTTTACGATTATTGTAAGTATTATTCCGCCATCTATTTTAAAGCCAAGTCAATATACTGGATATGTTATTTATCAAGTGGTCGTTACATTAGCAATGATTGGTATAGCACTTATCATCAACAAATTTAAAAAACCAGAGTGGAAGAAAGATAATAGCTCACCTGAGGATATAAGGAAATCAAGCTAAAGAACAAATAAATATTTGGTACGTATTCCTTAAGTTTTGTTATCAAATGAGTTGGCTTATTTGATTAACAGTGTTTTATATCCCGTTTTTGAGGGCAGATATTAATTTATGTGTGAATTTTTTGTGCAGAAAAAACCAAAAAATAATAACGTATTTTGTATCGAGGTTACTTAGGGAATATTTGTGATAATTTGGAGGAAATGAAAAATGAACTATAAAATACCGGATATTAATTTAAAAGCATTATTCTTAGGTGATAAAGGTGAAAATGCCGATTTATTTAAAGAGCTGTTAATTAAAATGGTAGATGAACATGTAGGTTGGCGTCAAAATTACCAACCACAAGACCTACCAATTATTACTCCGCAAGATAAAAGCTCGAAAAAATTCGTAGAAACTGCTGACCATATCCGCAGTGTAATGGATGTGTTATCTTCAAAACTTCGTACCAATTCATTACCATGGCATTCGGCAGGGCGGTTTTGGGGACATATGAATTCAGAAACATTAATGCCGGCTATTATTGCATATACAGCTGCAATGTTATGGAATGGGAATAACGTGGCATATGAATCTTCTCCAGGCACTTCTCAAATGGAAGAAGAAGTAGGGCATGAATTTGCTGCTCTTATGAGTTATAAAAAAGGTGAGAGTTGGGGGCATATTTGTGCGGATGGTTCTATTGCTAATCTAGAAGGCCTTTGGTATGCAAGAAACATGAAATCCCTTCCTTTAGCTATTAAAGAAGTAGCTCCTCAATTTGTAGAAGATAAATCAGAATGGGAATTATTAAATATGTCTACAGAAGAAATTTTAGATCTTTTAGAAAGAATACCTGGAAAAATTGATGAAATTAAAGCACATTCTGCGCGTAATGGTCAACATCTACAAGAGCTGGGCAAATGGTTGATTCCACAAACTAAACACTATTCTTGGCTAAAATCAGCGGATATTATTGGTATAGGCCTTGATAATGTGGAAACAATTGATGTTGATCATAACTATCGCATGGACATTGATAAACTTGAAGAAAAAATCCGAGAATTAGCTGCAGAAAAAATACCTATTCTTGGTGTGGTAGCTGTTATTGGTACAACGGAAGAAGGACAAGTAGATCGTATTGATAAGATTGTTGCGTTGCGTGAAAAATTAGCGCAAGAGGGTATTTATTTTTACATTCATATAGATGCTGCTTATGGTGGGTATGCTCGAGCGATTTTCTTAGATGAAAACAATGAATTTATTGACTATAACAAAATCGATGAAACATATGTAAAATATGGTATTTTCAATTCGGAAAATGAATGGTTGACAGAAGATATTTACAATTCTTTCAAGGCAATAGACCAGGCTGAAACCGTTACAATTGATCCGCATAAAATGGGGTATATACCATACTCTGCGGGTGGGATTGTTGTAAAAGATATTAGAATGCGTGATGTAATTTCTTACTTCGCAACATATGTGTTTGAAAAGGGAGCTGATATTCCTGCATTACTTGGTGCATATATGCTTGAAGGTTCTAAAGCAGGGGCAACTGCAGCCTCAGTTTGGACAGCCCATAAAGTATTACCATTAAACGTGACTGGTTATGGTAAATTACTAGGTGCAAGTATTGAAGGAGCTTACCATTTTTATCATTTTTTACAGGATAAACAATTTAAAGTTGGAGATAAAACTATTCATGTTTATCCATTAACAAAGCCTGATTTTAATATGGTTGACTATGTATTTAATGAAGAAGGAAACACAAGTTTAGCAAAAATGAACAAATTAAATCATGATTTTTTTGGTCAATCTTCTTATGTAAAAGGAAATATATACTACAATGAATTTCTTACTTCTCATACAGACTTTGCTATCCCTGATTATGGAAATAGCCCACTTCCATTTGTGAAAAGTCTTGGATTTAGTAAAGAAGAATGGGATAAGGAAAGAAAAGTAACAGTACTACGAGCTTGTGCATTATCTCCGTACGCTCATGATAAAGATGTATTCGATGAATACGCTAATAAGATTGAAAGCGCAATTCGAGAAAAACTTGAAATAATTTACAATGTGAAAAATAAAAATAATGATGAATCTGTTTAAGGTGTAGTATACGATAAACGTTGAAGAAGTGCAGCGCAGTAGTTATAGATACAGTTGCTGAGAGTAATATTAATGGTACAATCTGGGCGGCAATACGATTAAGAATGGTCCTTATGTATTTTTTAGACATAGGGACCTTTGTTTTCAGACACACTAAAAAGCGAATTCTTAAAAATGAAAGGGGTTAGAAAAGCATGAACATCATTGACGAATTAGAATGGCGTAATGCTATCAATCAACAAACAGATGCAGAAGGGTTACGTGAGTTAGTAGAAGAGAAAAAAATTTCCCTGTACTGTGGGGTAGATCCAACGGGCGATAGTATGCATATTGGACATTTAATCCCATTTATGATGATGAAACGTTTCCAATTAGAAGGGCATCATCCAGTAATTTTAATTGGAGGAGCTACTGGGACAATTGGTGATCCAAGTGGACGTCAAACAGAACGTCAATTACAGACGTTAGAACAAGTACAGCATAATGTTGAGGCATTGACGACACAAATGAAAAAGCTATTTGATTTTGGTGGTAATAGTAAAGTGAAGATGGTAAATAACTATGACTGGACACATCAGGTAAATATTATTGAATTTTTACGTGATTACGGTAAGAATTTTAGTGTGAATACGATGTTAGCAAAAGACATTGTAGCAAGTCGATTAGGGAGCGGGATTTCTTTTACAGAATTTTCATATCAAATTCTACAAGCTATGGACTTCCATCATTTATACAAATACGAAGGAGTACAACTACAAATTGGTGGTAGTGACCAATGGGGCAATATAACAAGTGGGTTAGATTTAATACGTAAATTAGAAGGGGGAGAGGTAAAAGCATTTGGATTAACAATCCCCTTAATGCTAAAAGCAGACGGCACAAAGTTTGGTAAAACAGCAGGTGGGGCGATTTGGTTAGATTCAGAAAAAACAACACCATTTGAATTCTATCAGTTCTGGGTGAATACAGATGATCGCGATGTAATTAAATATTTAAAATTCTTCACTTTCTTAACGAAAGATAGAATTGATGAATTAGCGGTCAAGGTTCAAACAGAACCTCATAAACGTGAAGCACAAAAAGTATTAGCAGAAGAAATGACGAAATTTGTTCATGGTGAGCATGCGCTTTCGCAAGCATTAAAAATTACAGAAGCGTTATTTAGTGGGGATATTCAATCATTAACTGCAGATGAAATTGAACAAGGATTTAAAGATATGCCAACTTTCCACGCTTCAAACGAAACAAAAAATATTGTTGAGTGGTTAGTTGACCTAGGGATTGAACCTTCTAGACGTCAAGCAAGGGAAGACATTAATAATGGAGCTATTTCTATGAATGGTGAAAAGGTAACGGATGTAAATACAGATGTTACAGTTGGAAACTCATTCGATGGAAGGTTTATCATTATTCGTAAAGGTAAAAAGAATTACAGTTTGGTGAAATTAGGGAAATAGATTCTGTTGATGGTAACAGTTCACTTCCATTCGAGAAGAGCTTTGAATTTAGTGACGAAGAATAGGAACAGCACTATGAGCTTGTGCGGCATCTTCATATGCTCATGATAAGAATGTACTTGAAGAATATGCTGTGAAGGTGGCAAAAGTAATTCAAGAGAAACTCGAAACCAACTATAATGTAGTGAATAAATTTAGTAGAAAATCATTTATCTACATAATTTATATTGTTACCGAATCCTAGCTAGGCAGTATACTTACTCCCTCAAAATTTAGCGGTGTTGAATATCCCCCATTTGTTTATATTATTTCGCGGTTTACCGGAAATTCCAAAAGTGAATCTAAAGAATTTAAAAAAGTTGATTAAATCCTATAATATTTTGTAGTTTATAAAACAACGTTGTTTGAGACTATCCCCTTTAAGTAGTAATTCAAAAACTTCTGGTAATGTGGAGAAAAGAATGAGACTTAGAGAGGACTTTTTTATGTTGAAAGGAGAGGTATTCATAATTATCTTATTGTTTTTTATGAAGAGAAGATTAGTTATTGATTTATTACTTTAGTTTTTCTTTAAATATGCATTTACCATTACTATAGTTACCTACAAGTAACCTACGCACATGAAAGTGCATCATTGCCTTTTTACATAAACATAGATACACTTTTAATATAATAAACAACTGAGAAGATTAAGGAGTGTTATACTTGGCAGAATTATTACAAGGTAAAAATGCTTTAATTACAGGAGCAGGTAAAGGTATTGGTCGTGCTGTAGCGATCGCATTAGCGAAAGAAGGCGTAAATGTAGGTCTTTTAGCTCGTTCAGAAGAAAACTTAAAAGCTGTAGCGAAAGAAGTGGAAGCAGAAGGCGTAAAAGCTGTTATTGCGACTGCTGATGTATCTTCGTATGAAGAGGTAACTACTGCAATTGAAACGTTAAAAACTGGTTTAGGATCTATCGATATTTTAATTAATAACGCTGGTATTTCTAAGTTCGGTAAGTTTTTAGAATTAGACGTTGCTGATTGGGAAAAAATCATTCAAGTAAACTTAATGGGTGTATACTATGCAACTCGTGCCGCTTTACCAAGCATGATTGAACAACAATCTGGTGATATCATTAATATTTCATCTACAGCAGGACAAAAAGGTGCACCTGTAACAAGTGCATATAGTGCTTCTAAATTTGGTGTTCTTGGTTTAACAGAATCGTTAGCAATGGAAGTTCGTAAACATAACATTCGTGTAACGGCTTTAACTCCAAGTACAGTAGCAACTGATATGGCTGTAGATTTAGGATTAACTGATGGAAATCCGGATAAAGTTATGCAAGCAGAAGATATTGCAGAGTTTATCGTAGCGCAGCTGAAGTTAAATAAACGTACATTTATTAAATCTGCTGGACTTTGGTCTACTAATCCGTAAGGGATAAATTTATAAAAAAGAGGGATATCTATTCTGTAATGGAGTGGGTGTCCCTTCTTTATTTTTTGTATTTGAAACTGAATTTTCGGTATAATCAAATGTGAATGGTAGAAAAGTATTAAAAAATTGAAGGGGATGGTATTTTCATGAGTACGATTGAGAAATGGACGGCTGTTGATCAATATATGAGTGATGTATTAATACCGAAAGATTCTATATTAGAAGAAGTTCTTCAAGCAAACGCTGTAGCTAATTTGCCAGCACATGATGTATCGCCGACTCAAGGGAAGTTTTTACAACTATTAGTACAAATTCAAGAAGGAAACAACAGTAAGTGAAAACACAGACAAATATATATATATATTAAAATATAAACATTAAATGATATGTATCGAAAGAGTTTTCAGAGATGATTAATGTGTCTGTTAAGACATTAAACAGATGGGATAATCAAGGTGCTTTAATTGCTTACCGAAACCCAAAGAGAAGAAGATACTATACAGAAGGACTGTATAGAAAATATATGGAAAATAAAGTAGGTAAAACAGTTATTTACACAAGAGTATCAAACCAAGGACAAAAAGATAAATTAGAGAATCAGATTGAGTGTTTGAAAGCATTCGCAAATGCATGAGGGATGATAGTAGATGAAGTTATCAGAGATAGTGTTAGTGGATTAAACTACAAAAGAAACAAGAGGAATAAATTGCTTGATGACTGCATGGAGAGAAATGTTTCAACCATCATCATCGCACACAAAGATAGGTTTGTTCGTTTTGGTTACGACTGGTTTGGGAGATTCCTTCATAAGATGGGAATCGAAGTTATCATTGTTACTAATGAAAAGTTGTCCCTACAAGAAGAACTTGCTCAGTATTTTATATCTATCATTCATGCTATAGATTGAGAAAATGTCGGAGGATGAAGAGCTATGAAAAAAGCCTATCTAATAGAGATTAAGCCGACAAATGAACAAATAACCAAGATTAATCAAACGATTGGAGTGTGCAGGTATGTTTACAATCTATACCTATCTAAAAACAAAGAGATATATGAATCCGAGGGGAAATTTCTTAGTGGCTATGACTTTTCTAAATGGCTAAACAACATTCATACGAAAGAGTGCGACCAGTGGATAAAAGAAGTATCAAGTAAAGCCGTAAAACAAGCGATTATGAACGGTGATAAAGCTTTTAAGCGATTTTTTAAGGGTTTATCTAAGTTTCCACGCTACAAGAAAAAGAAAAATGAAGATGTAAAATGTTATTTCCCTAAGAACAATAAAACAGATTGGACAGTGGAAAGACATAGAGTAAAAATCCCTACGATTGGATGGATGAGATTAAAAGAGCATGGATATATCCCGAAAGATGCGGTTGTAAAAAGCGGAACGATATCTAAAAGAGCAGGAAGATACTTTGTATCTGTGCTTTGCGAATTGGAAGAAACAAAAGCGAAGTCAACACTTAATTCAACAGGTTTAGGGATTGATTTAGGGGTGAAAGATTTCGCTGTACGTAGCGATGGAAAAACTCACAAAAATATAAATAAAACAGGGAAAGTAAAAAAGATAGAAAAACGGTTAAGACGTGAGCAACGTTCTTTATCACGTAAATTTAACAATATAAAAAAGAGAGGTGAACAATCAGTTACTAATAAAAGAGCGAATATAGATAAAAATATTCTTAGGGTACAAAAGTTGCACGCTCGATTAGCGAATATTCGACTAGAGTATGTAAAGTCTATTGTAACAAATGTGGTGAAAACCAAGCCAATGTTTATTACAGTGGAAGATTTGAATGTGAAAGGTATGCTGAAGAATAAACATCTATCTAAAACAATTGCCAAGCAGTCTTTTTATGCTTTTAAAACGTGGCTTTTGACTAAATGTGAGGAATATGGAATTGAATTACGTCAAGTAGACCGGTTTTATCCATCGTCAAAGTTGTGCTCATGTTGCGGTCAAAAGAAAGTAGACTTAAAGCTATCCGACCGAGTATATGAATGTGACTGTGGAAATGTAATGGATAGAGATTTGAACGCGTCAATCAACCTGTTACAAGCAAAAGAATATACAGTACTAACGTAAATAGACTGTATATATGTACGGTGGGCTACATCGGAATTTACGCCTGTGGAGTGTTAAATCAAACTGTAGTAGCAAGTAATTAGCGAAACAGGATACATAGAAGCAGGAATACTCTAAGAATATATATTTGTCTATATTTTTAGTAGCAGCTCGTAACATTTTAGAAATTGGCACTCTAGGCGGATATAGTACTATATGGCTTGCAAGAGCATTGCCATCTGGAGGACGAATTGTTACATTAGAAGCAAGTGAAAAGCATGCTGAAATTGCACGTAGCAATATTGAGCGTGCCAATTTGAATGATAGAATTGAAATACGAGTAGGATTAGCGTTAGATTCTTTAAAACAAATAGAAAATGAGAAGTATGAACCATTTGATTTTATTTTCATAGATGCTGATAAACAAAATAACCCTGCTTATTTTGAATGGGCACTGAAACTATCACGCCCTGGTACTGTAATTATTGGGGATAACGTAGTACGTGAAGGAGAAGTTATTGACAATACTAGTAACGACCCTCGTGTACAAGGGATACGCCGTTTTTATGAGCTAATAGCTGCGGAGCCTCGTGTAAGTGCTACAGCGCTTCAAACTGTCGGAAGTAAAGGGTATGATGGATTTGTAATGGCAGTCGTAAAAGAGTGATGTAAGGAGGTAAAAGGGATGAAAAAGAAGTTTCAAAAATTATAACATGTATTGTGTGCAACGCAGTTAGCTCGTGGACCTCCAACATACATAACAATATAAGTTTATATAAAAAATTGGAGGTTAGGAATAGATGAGAACTGAAAAAGAAATGCTAGACTTAATTATAAATACAGCAAAAGAGGATGAAAGAATTCGAGCAGTCATCATGAATGGATCACGTGTAAATCCAAATGTGAAAAAAGACTGTTTTCAAGACTATGATATTATTTATGTTGTAAAAGATATACAATCTTTTACGTGTAATCATAGTTGGATTAATAGATTTGGAGAAATAATGATTGTGCAAATGCCGGAAGAAATGTCGTTAGTTCCAGCGGATGAAGACGGGAAATTTCCGTATTTAATGCAGTTTATGGATGGAAACCGGATTGATTTAATGCTAGTTCCAGTGGATTTAATAAATAAATTTATTGGACAGGATAGTTTAAGTAAATTGCTACTTGATAAAGATAATTGTATTGGCGAGTTTGCACCAGCAAACGATAATGATTACATGATAAAAAAGCCTACAGAAAAAGAGTTTTTGGATTGCTGTAATGAATTTTGGTGGTGCAGTACAAATGTAGGAAAAGGATTGTGGCGCGAGGAACTTTCTTATGCGAAAGGGATGCTTGAAGGCCCTGTACGAGATATGTTGGTTGTAATGCTAGAGTGGCATATCGGTATGAAAACAGAGTTTACAGTTAATGCTGGGAAGTTTGGAAAGCATTTCGAACAATATGTTGAAAAAGATGTCTGGGAGCAGTTTAAAAGGACATTTTCAAATGCAGAATATGAAAACATTTGGGATTCATTTTTCGTAATGGGTGATTTATTTAGGAAAGTTGCGAACGAAATTGCTAACACTTATGAATATCAATATCCGCAAGATGCCGATGACAAAGTGTCGAGTTATTTAAAGCATGTAAGAAAATTACCGAAAGATAGTAAAGTAATTTATTAAGTATATAAATCAGTAAGACTGTCCTAATTACGGACAGTCTTATTTTTGTTCATGAATAAGAATTTCTCTAACAAAGTGCAGCTGAATCACATATGAAATTTTAGGGAGGTTTTTATCATGTATTATTTTTATTCACCAGAAATGTTCGTTCCATTTCCTTTGGGGCTAGAACGCAATATTTCGTATGCTTATATGCCATATCATTCATTTTATTATGGAGACTATGTAAATGCGATGCCATACGCATTACATGTTCCTCAAAATTATGAAGCCGAAATGAAAGAAGAGGATCGAGGGTCATGGACACCATTTTCGTGGGCCGAAAAATATGCGTATGCATTTTCAGGACCATACAATAAAGCAGAAGTGGCTCTTACATTTGATGATGGACCAGATTTAGTATTTACGCCAAAAATTTTAGATAAGTTAAAACAACATAATGTAAAAGCTACTTTTTTCCTGCTTGGTGAAAATGCAGAAAGGTATCCAAATGTAGTAAAGCGTATCGCTAATGAAGGGCATGTAATTGGTAATCATACGTATAGTCATCCGAATTTAGCGAAAGTAAATGAGGCTGAGTACCATAATCAAATTATAAAAACGGAAGAAATATTAAATCGTTTAGCTGGTTATGCACCGAAGTTTATACGCCCGCCGTACGGTGAAATACTTGAAAATCAATTGAAGTGGGCGACAGAACAAAATTTTATGATTGTACAGTGGAGTGTTGATACGGTTGATTGGAAAGGTGTAAGTGCTGATACAATTACAAATAATGTGTTAGGGAATTCATTTCCAGGTAGTGTTATACTTCAACATTCAACTCCAGGTGGACATTTACAAGGATCAGTAGAGGCGCTAGACAAAATCATTCCACAGTTAAAAACGAAAGGAGCGCGTTTTGTAACACTTCCAAGTATGTTCCAGACATCTAAAGAGAGAAAGTGAAAATGTTAATAATTGGAACATGTAAAGTTGTATAGTATAATGAAAGTGTAAGTTAGGAGGTGGATATGATTGATGTATGCACTAGTAAACATAGGAATAAGCATATTGATTGGTATTATATTTATACTTGCCGCACTTATTCTTCAAAAAAATCCACCAACGGATATTAACGCAGCATACGGTTACCGTACGAAACGATCAATGAAAAATAAGGAATTATGGGATGCGGGTAACAAGTATAGTGCAGAAGTGATGAATCAAAATGGATTTATTATGATGTTAATTGGAAGTGTTATTAGTATATTGTTTAGATATCCCCATACAACAGCAGTGATTATGGCTGTCATGCTATTGTTAATTATACGTTTAATCATACGAGTAGAGAAAAGGTTAAAGAAACTTGAGAAATAATGGAAAAAATATGACTCCCGAGTATTATTAGCTGGGAGTCATATTTTATTTACAAACTATTATTTTTTAGCAATTCTTTGCCTTGTTCTACAACAAATTCATAGTATTCAAGATCATACGGATAAATATCTTCAAATGTTATTGTTATCGGTTTACTGTTTAGAGCAGAAATAGTCGTTATAGATGAAATATCCCTTTTTAATAGTTGTAGAAAAGAAGTTGCATGTACTTTCATCACATCGTCTACTTCTTCACCTGGTGCAAATGGAAGTGGCTTTATTACATTGTGAAAATACATATGACAAAACTCACGATCAGTAAGGTTTGAAATTTCATAATCTATTTTATAGATTCCTTTGTATGTTAAATCAGCCGTTTGGAAGGAAAGACCCAATTCTTCCTCAATTTCACGTAGACCGCCAATTTGTACATCTTCATCATGCATAATATGTCCGGCGGATGTAATATCCCATATACCTGGAGCTTCTTTTTTATTTTTAGAGCGTAATTGGAAATATAAGAACATATCCTCAGCATCTTTTTCTACAAACCAGCAATGAAATGTTTCGTGCCAATCACCGTCACGATGCACGTCATCACGTAATTTCTTTCCAAGTGTATTTCTTTCAGGATCAAATATTGTTAACCACTCTGTCATTTAAATTCCCCTTTCTGCAAATTTTATTATACAATATTTGTATTGAATTTTGGAAAAAAAAAGAAAAAGGAGTGATTATTAGTGAAGATAGAGAGTAAGAAAATAAAATCAATAATTTCAACTGAGGAAGAATTACGACAAATATTAGGGCAACCAAGTGAGCGAGCTTTGAAAAAAGTTATTTCATCACTAGATCACCATTGCGTAGATTTTCTGTCTAAATCTCCTTTTCTAGTATTATCTACTGCAAATAAATTAGGAGAGTGTGATGCTTCGCCGAGAGGAGACGCACCTGGATTTGTATATGTATTAAATAATAATAAAATTATCATTCCAGAAAGGCCGGGCAATCGTCGTATAGATTCAATTTTAAATATTATTTCAAATCCAAATGTAGGGTTAATCTTTTTTATTCCTGGTCTTGGGGAAACACTCCGAATAAACGGTACAGCATATATTACAAACGATGAAGAAATTTTGAAAGAAATGCAGGCGAATGGACGTAATCCGTTACTTGGAATTGTTGTTGAGATAGAGGAGTGCTATATCCATTGTGCAAAAGCTTTTATACGTTCAAAAATGTGGGATCCAGAATCGTGGTTAAATAAAAAAGAGCTACCTTCAGCAGCGAAGATGTTATTAGAGCATGCGAAAGTGAATGCTTCAGAAGAGGATGTTGCGCGTTCTTTAGAAGAAAGTTATACGAAAAGATTGTATTAAAAATATTTTATAAATATAGTTTTAGGAAGTGGGAGGCTTCTCGTTTTAGAATGAATTATTTATATATGAACTGCTGATTTACAAGTTAGAAATTTAAAATATAGGTAATAAGAGAAGTCTTTATAAAATGTTATTGTGAAATATAATAAAAAAGTATCTTTAAAATAGTGAGTGAAAATAGGCTTGCTTTTTAAAATTTTCATAACTATAATAAGTTAACAAATAGACATGAACGAAAAAGTAATGACAAGGACATGAAATCATTTTTACGGTTTACAGAGAGGGAAGTCAAGGGTGTGAGCTTCCTAACACGAAAAATGATTTTACCACCTTTGAACTTCAATAGTGAACGAGTAATCTAGTAATTATTGACGGTATCAGCCGTTATCTGAACTTGAGCAATCTAGAAGGAAATAAGTCTAGGTTGGAGCAAGGGTGGAACCACGAAAACACATTCGTCCCTTTCCTAGGGATGAGTGTGTTTTTTTATAACTTTAGAGATTGAAAATTTAAAATAATTAAAAAATATATTGATTTTGTTTTTTATGCGAGTATAATGAGTTAGCAAATATATATGAACGAAAAAGTAACGATAAGGACATGAAATCATTTTTACGGTTTACAGAGAGGGAAGCCAAGGCTGTGAGCTTCCTAACACGAGAAATGATCTTACCACCTTTGAACTTCAATAGTGAACGAGCAATCTAGTAATTATTGACGGTATCAGCCGTTATCTGAACTTGAGCAATCTAGAAGAAAATAATTCCAGGTTGAAACAAGGGTGGAACCACGAAAACACATTCGTCCCTTTCCTAGGGATGAGTGTGTTTTTTTATTACTTTGAAAGGAGGTGCGGTAACATGAAACGATTAGTACGTACGGAAATAACCACCACCTGCATGATTAAAAAGCAGAGTAAGGTGATTCATAGGTGTAACAATTAAACTATTTAGGAGGAGATTAGAAGATGAATAATGTTATTAATGTTGGGCTATTAGGATTAGGTACTGTCGGAAGTGGTGTTGTCCATATTTTGAAAGAACATTATCAAAAAATTACTCTTGATACAGGATGTGAAGTAAAGGTAAAGACAGTCGTTGTACGTGATTTGGAAAAAGAACGTGATGTTTGCATTGATGGAATCGTAGTAACAAGTAATGTTGATGAAGTTCTAAATGATTCAAATATTGATATTGTAGTAGAGGTAATGGGCGGAATTGAAGAAGCGAAAGAACATATTGTGAAGGCTTTACAAAGTAAGAAACATGTCGTAACAGCAAATAAAGATTTAATGGCCGTATACGGTGCGGAGCTTTTGCAATTAGCAAATAAAAATGAATGTGACTTATGTTACGAAGCGAGTGTAGCTGGTGGGATTCCGATATTACGAGGATTATCAGACGGGCTAGCGTCAGATCAAATTGAAAAAATAATGGGAATCGTAAATGGAACAACAAATTATATGTTAACAAAGATGAGTCAAAATGGATGGTCGTATGAAGAGGCTTTACAGGAGGCACAAAAATTGGGTTTCGCAGAATCAGATCCAACAGCAGATGTAGATGGGCTAGATGCGGCGAGAAAGGTAGCAATTCTTGCAAATTTAGGATTTTCGATGAATGTTGCATTAGATGATGTGCAAGTAAGAGGGATTCGAAAGGTCGAAAAAGAAGATTTACAAATGGCTGAAAAGTTAGGATTTACTATGAAGTTAATTGGTAAAGCAGAGAAACAAGGATCATCCATTCACTTAAGTGTAGAACCGACTTTATTACCAAACCATCATCCGTTATCAAATGTTAATAATGAATTTAATGCGGTGTATGTTCACGGTCAAGCAGTAGGAGAAGTGATGTTTTACGGACCTGGAGCTGGGAAGTTGCCGACTGGTTCTGCTGTAGTAAGTGATATTATTTCAATCGTTAAAAATATGAATCAAGTTCCGAAAAATAAAAGTGTGTTAAAAGAACCAGAGCCGTACGAATTACAAGGAGATGAAGAAGTAGTTTCGAAATATTTCTTACGTATTTCATTACGAGATGAGCCTGGGATGTTGCAGAAAATAACAGAATGTTTCGTTAGTTATTCTGTAAGTTTAAAAGAGGTTATCCAATTACCTTTGAATCGTGAACTTGCAGAAGTCGTTGTTGTGACACATCACACTTCAAAATATCAATTCGAACGAGTTTTAGGAGCGATAGAAGCTGTCGCAAGTGAAATAAACAGCTACTACATTATTGAGGAGGAAAAACAATATGTATAAAGGATTATTAAACCAGTATGCTTCTTATTTACCAGTGAATGAAAACACACCTGATGTTAGCTTAATGGAAGGGAACACACCTCTTATTCCATTATTAAATATATCAAAACAATTAGGGATTCAGTTATACGGTAAATATGAAGGAGCGAATCCGACAGGTTCTTTTAAAGACCGTGGCATGGTAATGGCAGTTGCAAAGGCGAAAGAAGAAGGGGCGGAGGCAATCATTTGTGCATCAACAGGTAATACATCAGCATCAGCTGCCGCATATGCGGCACGCCTCGGAATGAAATGTATTATCGTAATCCCAGAAGGAAAGATTGCGCATGGGAAATTAGCGCAAGCGGTCGCCTATGGAGCTGAAATCATTTCAATAGAAGGGAATTTTGATGATGCACTTAAAGCTGTAAGAAATATTGCTGCAGAAGAGCCGATTACATTAGTAAACTCAGTGAATCCGTACCGAATTGAAGGGCAAAAAACAGCAGCATTTGAAATTTGTGACCAGTTGCAAAGTGCACCAGATGTTCTAGCTATCCCTGTTGGGAATGCAGGGAATATTACAGCATATTGGAAGGGCTTCTGTGAATACGAGAAAGAAAAAGGTTATAAGAAACCAAGAATTCACGGCTTTGAAGCGGAAGGAGCGGCGGCAATTGTAAAAGGACATGTAATTGAAGAACCTGAAACAATTGCAACAGCGATTCGCATCGGTAATCCAGCAAGTTGGTCGTATGCAGTAGAGGCAGCCGAACAGTCTAATGGTGAAATAGATATGGTGTCAGATGAGGAAATATTACATGCGTATAGATTATTAGCAAAAACGGAAGGGGTTTTCGCTGAGCCAGGATCAAATGCTTCATTAGCGGGGGTAATTAAACATGTTCAATCTGGAAAAATCAAAAAGGGAGAAACAGTTGTTGCAGTATTAACTGGAAACGGTTTGAAAGATCCTGATATTGCTATTTCTTCTAATAAATTAGACATTGCAAGTGTTTCAAATAATATAGAACAAATTAAAGATCATATAAAAGGGGTGATTATGTCGTGATACCATTAAGCGTTCGTGTTCCTGCTAGTACAGCAAATGTTGGACCAGGATTTGATTCTGTTGGAATAGCTTTGTCATTATATTTAGAAGTGAGTGTAAAGGGAGAAGCTGATAAGTGGCAAGTTATACATTCCTTTGACGATTCAATTCCAAAAGATGATAAAAATTTAATTGTTAGCACGGCATGTAAAGTATGTCCTTCTTTATCACCCCATATAATAGAAGTTACTAGTAATATTCCACTGACAAGAGGGCTAGGAAGTAGCGCATCAGCGATTGTAGCAGGAATAGAGCTTGCGAATCAACTTGGAAATTTACATTTAACAACTGATCAAAAAGTCCAAATTGCTACAAATTTTGAAGGACACCCAGATAATGTTGCTGCTTCTATTCTAGGTGGGACTGTAATCGGAGCACTTGATGGAAAGAATGTTTCGGTCGTAAGAATTGAAAGTAAGGAATTAGGCGTAATTTCTCTTATTCCGAATGAAGAGCTAAATACGGATGAAAGTCGATCTGTATTACCAGTGATGTTTCCGTTTCATGAAGCGGTTAAGGCTAGTGCGATAAGTAACGTATTAGTAGCTGCGTTATGCCAAAAGAAGTGGGAAGTTGTAGGTGAAATGATGGAAAGAGATCATTTCCACGAGCCATATCGTTTAGAACTTGTACCGTTATTACCATCAATTCGTAAATGTGCAAAAGAATTCGGAGCATATGGCACAGCACTTAGTGGTGCGGGACCATCCATTTTTATTCTAACTCCGTATGAGAAGCGTCAAGAAATTGCTGACCAATTAGCGAGAGTATTTGCAGCTATGAAAGTATGTGAGCTTGAAATTGATCATAAAGGGATTACTGTAAATAAGGAAGAACATATTGGATTATAAAGAAAGCTAGCATCGCTAGCTTTCTTTAAGTTATAGATAATCTATTTTTAACAGGGATTTTTCGGGAGAAATAATGTTTTAAAAAGAGAATATTAAAATGAATATTAATTTTGTATATTTGAGTAAAGAGCGATTTTGGAGGTGATTATATGAGTTCAAAAGAGTCACCAGAAGAAAAAAGAGAACACATAAGACAAAGTGAGTTGAAAAATAACCCTACCGGTTCTTTGAATGATGGGCTCAATAGAGCGGAATCAGGTAGCCCTGTTGATATGACAGGGGGCATGAATTGGAAAGGTACAGGGATATTAATTTTAGTGCTAGTTTTAGGATATATTATATACACTTACTTTTTCAGTTAAGGAAGGCTTGTTAAAACTTTGATTTATTTGGTTTCATAATTAGTGAGAAAGAAAAAACACAGTTATTGTATTACATATCTTCTAAGCAGGTTATAGTTGTTCATATAAATTTATTTTTAATACTCCAAATAGAGCTAGCGTTATGCTAGCTCTATTATTTTTTGCCACATTCCTGTAACAAAGCACCTGTATATTTAGTGGTGGAGGTGCAGAAGATGAAAAAAATGATAGCAATATGTCTTCTTACTACTATGTCATTTTCGACTTTAGTCGGGTGTGATGTAAAAGGTAGTAATGCGGTACAAGGGTCTAAAATAAAGAAAGCGACGTATAAAGATTTTACTTACGATGTAAATCCTGAGACTTTTACGTTAACTGTAGAACATGATGGTGTAAAAGAACAGGCATCACAACCGTTACCGAAAATGAAGGTATCGAATTTGAAAAAAGACAAGGATCATACATCATGGGAATATCCGGATCAAAAAATAAAAGTAAATTTAGAAAAGAAAAAAGATCACTTGAATATTGAAGTGGAATCGACTGGTGCAGAAAGTTTTACATGGCCAAAAGTGCAAGCTGAAAATTATACACTTCCGTTATGGGAAGGTAAGCAAATTCCAAGTAATGATGAGAATTGGAAGAATTTTTTAAAGGATGATGCATATTCATTTGCTGAATCATTTTCTATGAAGTTTTTTGCATTAAATGGTTCTAAATATTCGATTGTATATATTGCGAACAATATGTTTAATAATGAATTGAAATTTCATTCAGATCCGAAAATAGGGTTTGATTTTACACATGAATTCCCGAGTATAAATAAAAATAAAACATATGGCTTTCAATTATATGTGACAAATAATGATGCAGTAAGTATTGCTAAACTGTACAAGGATAATATTGTCGAAAAAGGTGAATTTAAAACATTACAAGAAAAGGCAAGAAAAAATAAAGAAATTGAAAAACTTTACGGAGCGGCTCATTTTTACTTTTGGAATCAAAATGGTTTATCAGAAAGTAACGTAAATTGGCCGAAGTTAAGAGAGCAAATAAATAGCCCAGTGTTTAGCCATATAAAAGAGCTTATTCAAAAGAATAGTTCAGAGCCTGGGGAATTGAATGTATTTGAGCAAGTGAGTAAACAAGACTTTATCGATAAGTACCAAAAAAATGTTATTTTACGCTATACAAACGAAGTATTATCTATGAAGGAATTGTATAAAGAGGATATTTTCCCGAAAGTTGATCAGGAAGCTAGTGTGTTATTAAAGAAAGGTGTAGATCACTTATCGAAGACAGAGCTGTATAGCTTAAATAAACATTTATTAAAGTCAGTACTCGGTGATGCAGTTGAAGAAGTAAGTAAATGGGGTAAAGCAGATGGGACGGATATACTAAAGGAAATGAAAGAGGCCGGGATAGAAAAGGCGTGGATTGGTTTACCGAACTGGGAACAAGGGTTTATGCAGCCTAATTTCGTTACAGAAGCGAAGGAAATGGGATATTTAGTTGGTCCGTATGATTCTTATCATTCTATTCACGAAAAAGGGGATAAAAATTGGAACACAGCTTCCTTTACTGATCCATCGTTATATGAAGAGGGTACTGTAACGAAGAAAAACGGTGAAAAGGTACAAGGGTTTTTAGGTAGAGGGCGAAAACTAAATCCAACATTATCACTTCCTAGTGTAAAAGAACGAATGAACGATATATTACAAAATGGTCCTAAATATAATTCATGGTTTATTGATTGTGATGCGACAGGTGAAATTTATGATGACTATTCAGAAAAACATATAACGACACAAGAACAAGATTTACAAGCCAGATTAAAACGAATGGATTATATTGCACAAGAAAAAGGGATGGTAGTTGGATCTGAGGGTGGAAATGATTTTGCGAGTAGTACGATTGCATTTGCTCATGGAATTGAAACGCCAGTTATTAAATGGGACGATGAAGATATGAGAAAAAACAAAACAAGCCCGTATTATGTAGGTGGATATTGGTCACCAAATCAAAATGTTCCCGAAAAATATGCAAAACAAGTACCGTTGAAAGAAGAATATAAACAAGTATATTTAAATCCAGTATATTCGGTACCATTATATAAATTAGTATACAACGATTCCGTTATTACAACGCACCATTGGGAATGGGGAAGTTTGAAGGTGAAAGATGAAGTTGGAAATCGTATGTTATATGAGTTATTGTATAATGTTCCTCCGTTGTACCATTTAGATGAAGTAGAGTGGAATAAGCATAAAAAAGAAATTACACAGCATCTGAAAGTTTGGAATGAAGTTCATGAAAAAGCAGTAAAAGAAGAAATGACGAACTTTGCATATCTGTCAGAAGATAAGCTAGTACAATCTGCTTCATATGGAAAAGATATTAAAATTATTGTGAATTTCTCAAATGAAGATGTAGAAATAGAAAAAATGAAAATAAAAGCAAAATCAGCTTTAATTAATAATAATGGGAAGCAAATGATATACACACCAAATGAGAAATAATAAGGTGAAACTTTAATCAGTGGGGGTGTTCATCTCCCACTGATTATTAGCCTTCAATCGAGCTTTTACGGCAAAAATTTGACTCTTTATTCTTACTACCTGCAAATAACAGAATGATAAATCTGTGAATTTGAATGTTTTGAAGTGTTAAATTTTTGAAGT
Organism: Bacillus sp. NPDC057893; assembly: GCF_042796455.1. Taxonomy (NCBI): domain Bacteria; kingdom Bacillati; phylum Bacillota; class Bacilli; order Caryophanales; family Bacillaceae; genus Bacillus; species Bacillus sp. NPDC057893. The sequence goes on from NZ_JBHVNG010000002.1 coordinate 1,099,356, forward strand.
TGATAAACAGTGACTTGCCAAAAATAAGCACGAGAGTATAATGTGAAATGGAATACATATTGGCTTCATGATGTAACCTTACAAAAATGTAAGGTGATTGAAAGGAAATTCAATATGAAGATTACTAGACATATATTATACTAGGAAAAGAGAAAGAGAGGAGAATGAACATGAGCTCTGAATTAGAACAAAACACGAGAAGCAATAAAAAACGTTCTAAACGAAAGTCAATAAAATGGTTCATTTTAATTCCATTTTTCCTACTTATTTTTGGAGGAGTAGGATATGGATCGTTTATATATAACAAAGCAAAAGCTGTTGTAAGTGATGCATATGCAAAAATTGATAAGTCATCAAAACGTGATAAAGAAGTTGAACCTTTAAAGGATAATATCTCAATTTTAATCATGGGTGTAGACGGAAGTGAAATGAGAAAAAGCCAATATGGCGAAGCAGTTCGGACAGATGCACTTTTATTAGCGACAATTAATAAAGATGATAAATCCGTTAAATTAGTAAGTATTCCGCGTGATTCACGCGTTTATATTCCATCTAGAAAGAAATTAGATAAAATTACACACGCACACGTATTTGGTGGTGTTGAAAGTACACGAGATACAGTGGAACGATTTTTAAATGTTCCAGTTGATTATTATGTGAAGTTTAACTTTGAGTCATTTGTACAAATTGTAGATTCAATTGGTGGTATTGATATTGATGTACCGGTTACTTTCACAGAACAAGATAGTAAAGACCAAGCAGGTATGATTCATTTAGAAAAAGGTTTCCAACATTTAAATGGAGAGCAAGCACTTGCACTTGCGAGAACGCGTAAAATTGACAGTGATACAATGCGCGGTCAAAGACAACAACTTGTAATTGAAGCAATTGCGAAAAAAGCTATGTCTGTTCAATCAATTAGTAAAATGGGCTCTTTACTTGATGCAGTTGATAAAAATATGAAAACAAATTTAACATTTGATGATATGCTTGCTATTACGAAAAATATGGCAGGATCGGATCTGCAAATGGAAAAGATGCAAATAGAAGGAACGGATAAACGTATTGGTGGTATTTATTATTACATTCCAAACGAAAAAAATGTGAAAGATATTTCGAATAAGTTAAATGAGCATTTAGGTGTTACACCAAAACCAACTCGAAATGAATAAGTATAAAAAAAGGTTGGCCTCAGCCAATCTTTTTTTATGGAAATGGATTGCTTTATTTGTTTTTTTAGTAGAAAAGCTACTAGGTGTTTCAAGTCTACATTCAAATCATTTAAATTTATATAAACAAAAGGTGTAATTGTACGATATACTAGAGGAGAATAATTGGTAATTAACTCCCAAAGTAGAGAAAATAGATTTATCTCATTGCAAATTGAAAGCGAATTGAATTGATGGAAGATCAAACAGGTTAAAACAAATCTTCTTGAAAGTTGTACATAGTGCAATCAAGAATTGGTATGAAAAGAATAAAGAGTTTGTTGAGGCAGGAACAACAATTTTGATAAAGCTCCCACTATAATTCATATATTGTTTGTTTATATAGTGTAATAAAATAAATAGATGTATAATTATATTGGGTGATTTATATATAAGATTAATAGGGAGAGGAATTCGATAGAATGGAAAAGGCTTTTAAAATTAAACGAGTTGTAGTTGTTTTAATAGCGATTGCAATAATAGCTATTGGGTATTTCATGTTTCAATCTATTACTTCACCAGCAAAAGCTGTTGCGAAACAAGAAAATGTAATACAGCTTGCAAGTGAACAACCGAAAGTTGAAATGAATAAAACGGCACCAAGTCGTTTTAATGGACAGGAAAGAAAAGTTGCTTACCTTACATTTGATGATGGGCCAGGAAAATATACGGCTGAATTATTGAATATGTTAAAACAGCATGATGCGAAGGCGACATTCTTTTTAATTGGTGCGAATGTGAAACAGTTTCCTGATTTAGTAAAACGCGAAAATGCAGAAGGACATTATGTTGGAATGCATAGTATGACACACAATTTTGCGAAGTTATATAAAAATGGCGAGTATGTTAATGAAATGAAAGAAGATCAAGGCTTAATCGCAAATATTATTGGGAAAGCCCCTAAATTAACACGTCCTCCATACGGATCGATGCCTGGTTTAAATGAAGGTCTCCGAAATAAAGTAGTTGAGGATGGTTTAAAAGTGTGGGACTGGACAATTGACTCTTTAGACTGGAAATACAATAAAGTACCAGTTGATGCAGCGGCAGCGCAAATCGCTCAAAATGTACTAGCTGGTGCAACAAAACCGCAAGAAGTCATTTTAATGCATGACATTCACCCGCAATCAGTTGCTGCTGTGCCAGCAATTTTAAAGGGTCTAAAAGAAAAAGGTTATGAATTTGAGGCATACCATGAAGAGAATCACTTCCCAGTGAATTTCTGGCACGATAATCGTATGTAATTGGAGGAATTGAAGTTGAAGTATGGAAAAGTAGCAGTAGTTGGAGCATTATCAGTAGGATTATTATCAGGTTGTTTCGGTGAAAAACCAGAAGAAAATTTATATACGGCTTTTGAAACAGCAGCGACACAAGAAAAATCGTTAGCTGATGATACGAAAAAGTTAGAGCAATTAGAAAAGCAAGGGCAAGAACTATATTCTCAAATTTTACAAGAAGGTAAAGAACATAATGAAGCAGTCACGAAGAAGATAGAGGAAGCTACTGCAAATGTAAATGAGCGTGAGAAAGTATTGAAAAACGAGAAAGAACTGTTAGAGAAAGCTCAGAAGGAGACGAAATCAGTTCAAAGCAATATAGAGAAGCTTGAAGATAAGAAATTACAAAAACAAGCTAAAGCAGTAGAAGAGTCGTATAAAAACCGTTATGCTGCATTCCAAAAAATGAATGAAGATTACACGAAGGCGTTAGCGAATGAAAAAGAGCTGTATGAAAAATTAAAAGTAAAAGAAACGAAGTTAAAAGAAATTGGTGAAAAAGTTAAAACTGTTAATGAGTTAAATGTGGAAGCTCAAAAGGCGAAAGAACAATTTAATAAACACACAAAAGAGTATAATGACAGTAAATTAGCATTTTACAAAGATGCACAGATTAAGACTAAAGAACAAAAATAAATAATGATCTTAATCCTAATAAAAAAGCTATAGAAAAAGCCGGAGAAACATTGCAAAAAGTGTTTTTTCGGCTTTTGTCGTTAAATGAATAGAAAAGACTGGAATTGATATCATAAAAGAGTTATAGTGTATTATTCGAAGGAAAACATTGTAAAGTAAGGAGAATGAAATATGTCATATGAATTTTTATTCAAATTAGGTTTAGCACTCTTTTTAGGATTATTCATCGGGATAGATAGGCAGCTAAAGAATAAACCGCTTGGTGTGAAAACAAGTATGGTTATTTCTGTAGCAAGTTGTTTAATTACAATGGTTTCAATTGAATCTGTAAATGTATATTCTGTACCGGGTCATACGAATATGGATCCAATGCGATTAGCTGCCCAAATTGTTAGTGGTATTGGTTTTCTTGGAGCGGGGGTAATTTTACGAAGAAGTAATGACGTTATTTCTGGATTAACGACAGCTTCAATGGTATGGGCTGCTTCAGCTTTAGGTATTGCGATTGGAGCAGGATTTTATATACAAGCGACGGTTGCTATGGTTTTAATTATATTAGCAATCAATGTACTTCCTCACCTTGTGAAAATTGCAGGCCCATATTCATTGAGACAAAAGGACTTGTCTATCAAAATTACTGTAAATGAGCATCGAGAGTTAGATGGGATTTTTAAGCAAATTAAAAATTTAAATATGCAAGTGAAGCGAGTGAAAATTAAAGATATTGATAATGGAGCATCTCAGCAATTAGAAATGGTAATTTTAGCTCCAGAAGATTTATATACAACTGAGTTATATAGTTCTCTAAAAGAAATCGATCATGTCGTATCTGTTGAAGTTGAAAGTAGATAAAAAAGATTGAAAAGGGTGATGAAAATTCACTCTTTTTTTAATGAAAAAAACATTTTGCTATAATTAATTACAAAGGGGGATATAAGTGATGGAGATACATGTTCGAAGGGCAACGAAAAATGATATTGCAAGTATAGTAAAAGTGCATGTAGAAAGCTGGAAAACAACGTATAAAGGGATATTTTCTAACGGGGTTTTAGACAATATAACGTATGAACAACGAGAAAACCTGTGGAAAAGCATCTTCCAAAAAGATGATAAGAACGAATATAGGTTTGTAGCAGAGACGTTAAATGGGGAAATTATCGGATTTATCGATGGTGGAGCTGAAAGAACGGGGGCATATAATTGTGATGGGGAATTATATGCAATATACATTTTACAAGAGTATCAAGGAATGAAGATAGGACAACGTTTATTTCAAGCTTTACTATCAGATTGTAAAAAAAATAATATGCAATCTCTTTTAGTTTGGGTTGTCTCTAATAATCCTTCTAAAAAATTTTATGAAAAATATAATCCTGAAAAAATTGATACAAAATTTTTAGAAAGACTACATATAGAAGAAATAGCATATGTGTGGCGAAATATGGATTGTTTATACAAAACATTATTAATTTAGGTATGAATAATTATATTATGTAAATTAAACTTACGGATATTAAAAAACATCAATAATTATATTGATGTTTTTTTACATACGGATTTAATGTTGTGGAAAAGACAAAAGGTTTAGTCAGATAAAAAAATTCTGAAATATATATTGAAATGATTATCATTATCAATTAAAATTGTGATTGATAATGAAATTCAATTATCGATAGTTTTATGGAAATTTTAATAGTGTTCGTCTAAAAGAGGAGGACCAGTATGCAGCATGCGAAACAAATCGCAGAACATGCAACAATACAAAGCTTTTTAAACTGTTATTTAAGAGAAACAGGGAGTGGAGAATGGATTACAGAGGATGAAAGAATAGAAAGTATCTTCAGTAATACGTTGAATAGAAATATAGTCCCCACATATTTATGTTGTCGGCTATCGGCACAGAATGTTACTTTGTATGGAGAAGTTATATATAAATCATCAACAGATCGCCATTTGTTTGGAGAACAGTTTTATTATCAAATCGGAGAAACTAAAACTGTTATAAAAGCAGATTACGTTACAGTTATTACATTTTTAATAAAAGAGATGTCTATCAACTATGGAGAAGGAACTAACCCTGCTGAACTTATGCTTCGAGTTATTCGTAGTTGTCAAAATATTGAGGAATTTACAAAAAAGAGAGCAGAAGATACATCTGCATTATATGGTTTCCATACAACTTTTATTGAGGCGGAGCAATCTTTATTATTTGGGCATTTAACTCATCCTACCCCAAAGAGTAGACAAGGTATATTGGATTGGAAAAGTGCAATGTATTCTCCAGAATTAAAAGGAGAATGCCAGCTTCATTATTTTCGAGCACATAAAAGTATAGTAAATGAAAAATCATTATTATTAGATTCTACAACAACGATTATAAAAGAAGAATTAAGTAAAGATGAGATGGTAAGTAAGGAATTTATAGTGAAATACTGTAAGGAAGATGAATATTCATTAATTCCAATTCATCCGCTTCAGGCAGAATGGTTATTACATCAACCTTATGTACAAGAGTGGATAAATCAAGGAGTACTTGAGTATATGGGTCCCGTAGGTAAGTATTATATGGCAACATCATCACTTAGGACGCTATATCATCCTCATTCGAAATATATGCTTAAGTTTTCATTTCCGGTGAAAGTAACAAATTCAATGCGCGTTAATAAGTTGAAGGAACTTGAGAGTGGCCTTGAAGGGAAGGAAATGTTAAATACGTCAATTGGTGAAGTACTAGAAAAGTATCCAGGTTTTGATTTTATTTGTGATCCAGCCTTTATTACCTTAAATTATGGAGCAAAAGAGTCTGGATTTGAAGTGATTATTCGAGAGAATCCTTTTTATAGTGAACATGCAAATGACGTTACTTTAATTGCTGGACTAGTTCAAGATGCTATACCGGGAGAACATACTCGTTTATCGAATATTATTCATCACTTAGCAGATTTAGAAAATAGAAGCTGTGAAGAAGTAAGTTTAGAGTGGTTTAGACGGTATGTAAATATTTCTTTAAAGCCGATGGTATGGATGTATTTACAGTATGGAGTTGCATTAGAAGCTCATCAGCAAAATAGTGTTGTTCAGCTAAAGGATGGTTATCCAGTAAAATATTATTTCCGTGATAATCAAGGGTTTTATTTCTGTAATTCAATGAAAGAGAAGCTTAATAATGAGTTATCTGGTATTGGAGAACGTACTGGAAATTTATATGACGATTATATTGTAGATGAAAGGTTTCGTTACTATTTAATTTTTAATCATATGTTTGGACTTATTAACGGTTTTGGTACAGCAGGATTAATTAAGGAGGAAATTCTTCTCTCTGAATTAAGGTCTGTACTTGAATCATTCCTTCCATATAACCGTGAACCTTCTACATTTTTAAGAGAATTGTTGGAAGAGGATAAGTTGGCATGCAAAGCAAACTTGCTAACGAGATTTTTCGATGTTGATGAACTGACAAATCCTTTAGAGCAAGCAATTTATGTACAGGTAGATAATCCACTCGTTAGAGAAGTGGCTGTTCGTTCATAAGTAGTGCTAAAATTTCACGTAATACAAATAATGGAATTCGATATTCCGTATTATAGCGGAGGGATTTATGAAAGAAGAAGTTTATCACATAAAAATATTGAAGGCACTCCAATCAAAAGAGTACATTTCAGTAAGAAGAAGAGTATTCCGGCAATTAGTAGAATCGTTAATTTATGAAGAAATCATTACGCCGATTCGTATACAAAAGGGAGAGCAAATCCTTTTTATTATACAAGGTCTTGATGAAAAGAATCAAAATGTAATGTACCAATGCTATGGACAAGAACGTATGACATTTGGGCGTATTTGTTTGCATGACTCATTAATAATGAGAGTTCAAGATGAGGAAGAAGAAATACAATCAGTTTCACAATTTTTACAGGAGATTTTTCGAATTGTTCAAGTGGATCGAACGAAATTGGATTCTTTTATTCAAGAATTAGAACAAACAATCTTTAAAGATACGATTGCACAATATGAGAGAAGTAGTGAAGAAGACTATCTTGCGAAATCTTATGATGAGCTTGAAAGTCATTTGATAGATGGACATCCATATCATCCTAGCTATAAAGCACGCATTGGATTTCAATATCGTGACAATTTTCAATATGGATTTGAATTTATGCAACCAATGAAAATTATATGGATTGCAGTTCATGAGAAATATACGACTGTAGGATATGAAAGTGAAGAGAGCTATAACTGTACCTTTAAAGAAGAAATTGGTGAAAAGAAAATCGAAGAGTATATGGATCGTATTCGAAAAATGGACTGTGATTCGAAGAAGTATATGTTTATACCTGTTCATCCTTGGCAGTGGGAGAACTTTATTATTCCGAATTATACTGACCATATACAGGATAAATATATTATTTATTTAGGGAAATCAGAAGATGATTATTGCGCGCAGCAGTCGATGCGGACATTAAGAAATGTTACGAACCGAGCGAAACCATATGTAAAGTTACCAATGAATTTACTCAATACTTCAACTATCCGTACATTAAAACCACATTCGGTTGTGAGTGCACCTGCTATATCGAATTGGTTAAAAGATATAGTAGATCATGATCCTTATTTAAGGGATGAATCGCGTTTAATTTTGTTAAATGAATTTTCGAGTGTTACGTACGATGCGAATAAAAAAGCTACATATGGCTCATTAGGATGTATTTGGCGCGAAAGCGTTCACAAATATTTAGATAAGAAAGAAGAGGCAATCCCATTTAACGGTTTATATGCCAAGGGAAAAGATGGGACACCAATTATTGATTTGTGGTTAAAGAGATATGGAGTAGAAAGCTGGTTACAACTGCTTATTCAAAAAGCAATTGTCCCAGTTGTACACTTCGTTGTAGAGCATGGAGTCGCATTAGAATCACATGGACAAAACATGATTTTAGTTCATGAAGAAGGAATACCAGTCCGTATTGCACTAAAAGATTTTCATGAAGGACTGGAGTTTTATCGTCCATTTTTGAAAGAACTCGGAAAATGTCCGGACTTTACTAAAATGCATAAAACATATGCGAATGGTCAAATGAATGATTTCTTTGAAATGGACCGTATTGAATGTTTGCAAGAAATGGTTTTAGATGCGTTGTTCCTATTCAATCTAGGTGAACTGGCTTTCGTGCTGGCAGATGAGTATCAGTTGGAAGAGGAACAATTTTGGCTCATTCTTGTTGAAGAAATAGAAAATCATTTTGAAAAATTTTCGCATTTGAAAGAACGTTTTGAAGCATTACAATTATATGCACCTACATTTCATGCAGAGCAATTAACGAAGCGACGTTTATATATGGATGTGGAATCGCTTGTTCATGAAGTTCCAAATCCATTGTATAGAGCAAGGCAACTTACAATACAAAAATCAGTTGTTACAGGGGGAAATCATGCTAATCGTTAATAAACAAGAATTTAGCAAAAATGATTTTGAATCGAGATTACAAGTTTACGAGGAAATGGAACAATTTCAAGAAGCAAAAGGAAATAGATTTGCACTTTGTCTGAAAGATCCATTTGATATTATTACGCTTGTGTTTTTCTTAAAAGAAAAAAAAACATCTGTATTACTTATTCATGAAGAGACACCGATGGATACAGCTATTGAGATGGCAAGGCGTGCAAATTGTGCGGGGCTCTTATATGGGGAAAGTAACGAATTTATAAAGTTAGAAGTTATAAATCTATTACAAGAAGAACCGTCTTTATTGCAATATAGTTCTGGAACAACAGGAGAACCGAAACTGATTCGTAGAGCATGGACGGAAGTTGAAACAGAAATTACTGCTTATAATGCAGCTTTAAAATGTGATGAAGATGAAGTACCAATTGTTATGGCTCCTGTTTCACATTCGTATGGATTAATTTGTGGTACGTTATCTGCAATTATGAGGGGTAGCAAGCCTATAATCATTACGAATAAAAATCCTAAATTCGCATTAAATATAGTTCGAAATACAGAAAAACATATTATATATGCAGTACCACTTATGCTACATATTATGGGTAGTTTTCCACAAGGTACGTTTCAGTTTCATAAAATTATGACGTCAGGCTCACCTTTGCCAGAAACGTTATTTTATAAACTGAAAGGAATGACAAAATACATGATGCAACAATATGGTTGTTCTGAAGCAGGATGCATTAGTATATGTCATGATATGGAAACCCATTTGGATTTAGGAAAGCCACTGCCTCATTTAAGTATAAACATAGGATCAGATGAAAACGAGCCTGAAGAAATCGTAGCGAAAATTGCTGAAAAGGAAATTTATACGAAAGATTTAGGGTATGAATCTGAGCGTGGCCTTCATTTTATGGGGCGTATGGATGATGTAATCAATGTTTCAGGATTAAAAGTTTTCCCTATAGAGGTGGAAGAAACGATGCTTCGGTTAGAAGGTATTCAAGAAGCAATTGTATACCGAGGGAAGCATCCTGTAATGGGTGAAATCGTAAAAGCGAAAGTGATCTCTCGTATTGCCCCGGTGAAAATAAGAGAATGGTGTATTCAGCACTTACCGTCTTATAAAGTTCCGCATGAAATTGAAAGTGTAACTGAAATTCCGAAAAATAAAACCGGAAAAGTAAGTAGAAAGTTACTAGAGATGGGAGAGGTTACAACATGAGTCGTGAAACGTTAAAGGATGCTGTATTAAGCATTATGATAGAAAAAATGGAACTGAAAAATGTAACGTATTTAGAAGAAACGATGCGTTTAAATCAAGATTTATATATAGATTCGGTAATGATGTTACAGCTTATAGTATACATAGAAATAGATTTAAAACTATGCGTTCCAGAGGATGAGATAGACCCAAAGGCGTTTCTTACTGTAGGATCTTTGCTTGACTTTATGGAAGAGTTGCAACCGTTACACGAAGTAAATGTGAATAACTAACCTTTTAGGAAAGTGGATGAGAATATGACTTCAATTAAAGTTCACTGTTTAGTGAGTTGTTTTTGTGAAATTATAAAAAGGCGTAGCGATATAGATTTCCGGCCATTTTATTTCGGATTATGGGATGGAGATTTTGATATAACAGAAGGCGGGATTATTTCTTATCATTCCGAAAACATTAACCATGATAACTACTTACTCTGGTATGAAAAATTGTATGGTATTAAAGTGAACGAATGGTACGATCATTCAAAAGATAAAAATAGCAATGTAGAAAAATTTTTAGAATTAGTAGAAAATAAGCCGGAAAATCGTCACGTAATTGTAATGGTTGATATGTCTTTATTGCCTGAGAGAGAAAATAAGTTTCATCAAAAACCGTTTCCGCATTACTTAATGATATCGAAGACAGAGAAAGAAGATGAATGGTTCATGCTTGATCCTGATTTTCGCTGGGAAGGGAATATGGAAAGAGAAAAAGTGCTCCATTCTGTTAAAGACAACCCATTTGGTGGAGGCTATTTCATTGATATAGAAGGAATTCAGGAGCCAACACAAGAGATGGTAGAAAGTTATTTCATGGAAACATTCAAAAAGAATGATAACAAACTAACTATGGAATTAAAAAAATTAATAATAAAAATGGTAAATGAAGAGGATGGGTATTCACTTTCCAGGCTCGTAATGGCAGTAAAGCAAATACCCGTATTGGCAATACGGAAATATAGCTATGAACATGCCCTTGCATACTTCCGTGAAACGTTACAATATTCGGAACAAGAATTTGATTATTGGTGTGATCGAGTGGAAGACATTGTACAAGGATTTACAAATGTACAGTACCGCGCAATCAAAATGGCAATGACAAAAAATAAAGATATGTTAATAACATTTGTTGAGAAGCTTGATGAAATGAATACAATTGAACTGCAAATTAAGGATGAATTAGAGAGACAGTTTCTGTCATGGAAAGATATGAAAACAAATCAGTCTGTCTTAACTTTTTAAAGCAATCTAACTGAATTTAAGATAAGGGAGTTCAAACCTATGAAATATTCACTATGTACAATTTCATTTCGCCATCAACTAATTTCATTTACTGATATTGTTCAATTTGCATACGAAAACGGTTTTGAAGGGATTGAATTATGGGGGACTCATGCACAAAATTTATATATGCAAGAGCGTGAAACGACAGAGAGAGAGCTGGATTTTTTAAAGGATAAAAATTTAGAAGTTACGATGATAAGTGATTATTTAGATATATCATTATTAGCAGATTTTCAAAAAACGCTGGAAAAATGTGAACAACTGGTAACACTAGCTAATTGGTTTAATACAAATAAAATTCGTACGTTTGCTGGGCAAAAAGGTAGTGAGGATTTCTCGGAACAAGAGAGAAAAGAGTATGTGAAGCGAATTCGCATGATTTGTGATCTATTTGCTCAGCACAATATGTATATACTATTAGAAACACATCCAAATACGTTAACGGATACTTTACCGTCTACTTTGAAATTGTTAGAAGAAGTAAATCATCCATATTTAAAAATAAACCTAGATTTTCTTCATATTTGGGAGTCTGGTGCAGACCCGGTAGATAGTTTCCAGCGACTAAAGCCGTGGATACAACATTACCATTTTAAGAATATATCATCAGCGGAGTATTTACACGTGTTTGAACCAAATAATGTATATGCTGCTGCTGGAAGTCGTATAGGAATGGTCCCATTATTTGAAGGTATAGTAAATTATGATGAAATCATCCAGGAAGTGAGCGATACTGAACAGTTTGCTTCACTTGAATGGTTTGGACATAATGCGAAAGATATATTAAAAGAAGAAATGAGAGCATTAACAAATAGAAAATTAGAAGTAGTAACCTCATAAGATGGAATGATGTAAGGGTCTCGTTTAAGAGACTCTTTTTTTACGGAATAAATAACCAAAAATTACCATGTATTTAATTTCGGATTTGATACAATTTAATATATATAAGGAGGTGATCGGTAATGGCTAGAAATCGTAACGCTAATCAATTAGCATCACATGGAGCACAAGCAGCTCTAGATCAAATGAAATATGAAATTGCACAAGAGTTTGGTGTACAGCTTGGAGCTGATACTTCTTCACGTGCAAACGGTTCTGTAGGCGGTGAAATTACAAAACGCCTTGTAGCGATGGCAGAACAACAGCTTGGTGGCGGATATACTCGCTAAATGTAGAAGGTTATAGGAGAAAGGAAGGATTCTTCCTTTCTTTTTTATTTTCAATTAATTGGTATGGATATATTGTGAACAGGATTCAAAGAATAGGAGTAATGCTATATTTTACCCAATTTCTTTTGTTGTAAATGGAAAGTAGTAAAGATGAAATAGCCCTGGTGGAATGCAAAATTAAGTTCCAGCAGGGCTATTATATGGTAAGAAATATATGATGAAAGGTTCCGAAATCAACATGTTAAAAAAAGAAAACTGTTGTTTAATTGCACTTGCATCAGTTCCACTTGTTATGACGTTAGGTAATTCAATGCTTATTCCAATCCTGCCAACCATTGAAAAGAAATTACATATTTCATCTTTCCAAGTATCCATGATTATTACAATTTATTCTATCATTGCAATTATACTTATACCGATTGCTGGCTATTTATCAGATAGATGGGGACGAAAGATGGTAATGGTTCCAAGTTTATTAATTGCAGCTATTGGAGGAGCGATAACGGGCTGGGTATCATGGAAAGTTGATAACCCTTACGTTTGGATTCTTATCGGAAGAGCAATTCAAGGGATAGGTGCTGCTGGTGCTATGCCAGTTGTCATACCATGTGTAGGTGATTTATACAAAGATGAAAAACAGGTTAGTGCAGGTTTAGGAATCATTGAGACGTCAAATACATTTGGAAAAGTATTGAGTCCCATATTAGGATCAGCTCTTGCAGCTATTGTATGGTTCTTACCATTTTGGGCGATTCCAGTTTTATGTTTAATATCGATTGTTTTACTACTGGTACTAGTAAAGGCGAAGAAACAAGAAGAAGAAGTCCCACCACTTAAAGAATTTATTCAATCTATTATCTCTACGTTTCGAGAAAAGGGAAGATGGTTAATTGCCATTTTTATACTAGGTGCAATTATTATGCTTATTTTATTCGGAATACTTTTTTATCTGTCAACTATACTGGAGTCGAAGTACGACATTCATGGTATATGGAAAGGGTGTGTACTCGCTATTCCTTTACTTGTACTATCACTTAGCTCATATATGGCTGGTAAAAAAATTGGAGATAAACAAGATATTATGAAAAAGTGTATTTATATTGGATTTTTACTGGCTGCTGCATCTGTCTTCTTACCTTTATTTCTAAAAGGAATTTATTTGCTACTTCTTTGTCTCGTTATTATGGGGGGAGGAATTGGTATGGCGTTACCGTGTCTAGATGCTCTTATTACACAAGGGATTGAAAAAGAGCAGAGGGGGACAGTTACGTCATTTTATAGTTCAATGCGATTTATCGGTGTAGCAGCTGGACCACCCCTGTATTCTTTTTTTATGAAAGGGGCGGACCATGAAGTATTTTATTTAACGAGCATCTTCGCTGCTATTGGTGCGGTCATAGCAATTATTTGGATTAAACCAGCAAAAGATACAATGATGGTAAAACAGAAGCCGGAACCAACGTCATAATCCGAAAGAGAATTGCATGTTAATTACACAACATGCAATTCTCTTTAATTAGTTAGGAAAAATAACTTGTTTTAACATATAAAGTGCGACTCCCCATATGATTAGCCCTGAAAATTTATTTAATACTGTAATCGTTTTTCCTGTCGAGTCTAATCCTTTTAGAAATTTTCCAGCAAAAGCTAAACTAATAAACCAAATCCAAGAAACTATAATTGTTGCAAAAGTGAAAGCCCATTTCTCACTTCCTATGTACTGTATAGAGTTTGTTCCGATTACACCAATTGTATCTAAAATTGCGTGTGGATTTAGTAATGAAACCGATGCGGTGAAAATAATTTGATTTTTTAAAGGCATGCTTTTTTCTTGCTTTACATCATTTGAAGGATCGCTTCTCCAAATAACCCAGCCCATATACATAAGAAAGAAAAATCCAATCATATACAGAGTGGTTGTTAACCAAGAAAAAGTAAGGAGTACAAGGGATACACCTTGTACAGCAATTAATATTAATAATGTATCACATATAGATGCAGTCAAGACTACAGGAGCAGCTCGCCAAATATTTGGTTGACTCGCGCCTTGATTAAAGACGAAAACATTTTGGACACCTAATGGAATGATAAGACCAAATGCAAGGATGATACCGTGAATAATTGCTTCACTCATCATATTACCTCCTACTTAATGTGATTAGTTATGATAGTGTATATTGTATAGAAGAAATGAAAATTTGTATCCATCCATATGGTTGGATAGGTTACCAACCATAAAGTATGTGAGGTGATATAGTGGAAAGGCTCGTTTGGAAACCTAATATGTTTTCGTCTATTCCTTTATATAAACAAATAGAATCTTATATAAAAGAAAGAATTGTTAATGGGGAATGGACAGTTGGAACTAAATTACCTTCACAAAGAGATTTGGCGCATACGTTTGAAGTGAATCGAAGTACAATTGTAATGGCTTTCGATGAATTAGTAGCAAAAGGGTACATTGAGGGGAATGGCCGGAAGGGAACAATTGTTATAAATAATAGTGAGAGTACTTCTACATATGCCCCGCCTCCAAACTGGCAGTCTTATGTAGAAACAGGACTTCATTATCCGAATCTTCCTGCTGTACAAGAGATTAATCAAGCTGAATTTACTCCCAATGTAATTCGATTAGGAACAGGTGAACTTTCACCGAGTCTCTTGCCTGAGAAAAAGATGAAGGGTATTATTGGTAAAATTTTACAATCAAATGTTACACTTGGGTATGAGGAACCGAAAGGAAATCTCCATTTAAGAAAAAAAATTGCGGAATATTTAAAAGGGCATGGGGTATATGTATCTCCTGACTCTATTTTAATTGTTTCGGGGGCAATTCAAGCATTGCAACTTATTTCTATGGGTCTTCTTCCGAAAGGAGCGTCAATTTTATTAGAAAAACCATCATATTTATATTCGCTTAATGTATTTCAATCAGCAGGAATGCGCTTGATTGGAATACCAATGAATGAGAATGGTATAAATACTTCATATATTACAAAATATAAGAAACAATTTAACGCATCTATTTTATATACAATCCCATCTTTTCATAATCCGACCAATTTTAGTATGAACGGTAAGAAGAGGGAAGAAGTGATGGAGATATGTAATGAAATTGGATTGCCTATTATTGAGGACGCGGTATATCAAGATTTATGGTTCGATGCACCAGTTTCAAAGCCTTTAAAGGCATATGATAAAAATGGTATCGTGCTACATATTGGAAGTATGTCCAAAGTCATTAGTCCTGGTTTAAGAATTGGATGGGTTGTTGGATCAGAATCCGTTATTCAAAGATTAGCAGATATAAAAATGCAAACTGATTATGGTTCAAGTTCTATATCCCAGCAGATTGCAGCGGAGTGGTTTGAAAATGGATTGTATGATGAACATTTACAGTTTGTAAGAAGTGAATTGAAAAAACGTAGAGATTTTATGATAAGTATGTTAGAAAAGTATTGTAGTGGCATTGCAACTTGGCATGAGCCAGTAGGAAGCTTTTACATTTGGCTACATATAAATCTACCAATTTCGAATCGTAGTTTATTTGACAAAGCTTTGCAAGAAAAGGTGTTATTAAACCCAGGCACTTTGTATGATAGAAGTGCTAACCAATTTTTACGTCTTTCTTATTCCTATGCAACTGTAGAAGAAATTGAAGCTGGAATAAAAAAGATCGCGCAATTAATTAAAGGGTAAAAGGAGAAAACCATGAAGCAATATGTGATTTGCCAAATGATTGATGGAGATAAATATTTAGCTGCTTATGCGGAAACAAAACAGGATGCAATTGAAAAAGCAGAATTATTAGGGTTAAGAACTGGAAATCGTTACATAGTAATTACTGCAGAAGAAGCAGAGGGGTTAACTTATCCTTAAACAATAGGGGAGTACATAAGAAGTAAATAAGCCTAATAATGTACTATATTATTAGGCTTATTTACTATTAAAGTGTGACAGGGAAAATAATATAATTATGAGTCAAGTTGACGGAAATACCGATTTGTTTTTCGATCCTGATTTCCGTCTCTATATTCATCAACATATTGCCTGAAGTTCCAAGATTGCAAAAACTTATTAGCGGCATTATAACCAGATTTATAGAGCCATTCTTTCTCTTTTTTAGTTAATTGAAAATTAGTACTTGTAATGGTTCCTGTTGGAATTGTAATAGTTCTAGCCTTTGATTCTTTATCTAAATGACGTAAATCATGAGCTTGCATCATTGTTTTAAATAGTCCTTTGAACATGGAAATAGGTTCTTCATAGTGGGCGGGATCAGCTTGAATCTCATCTTTTACAAAATGAAATCCAAAGGTAGGCCAGCGAGGAGAAGTCGGTGAATCGAAAATCCAAATTGGATAATTACTTAAGATACCGCCATCAACCATATAACAAGGTTGTTTCCATTTTGGTGTTCTCCATTTCACTGGTTCGAAGAAGAAAGGAATGGTTCCACTCATTCTTACTGCTTTAGCGATAGGGAAGCGATAATTTAAAAATCCGTAGTTTGGCAAGTCATCGGGAAAAATAACCATTTTACCATTGCTTATATCTGAAGCGATAATTTTGAGTTTATTCAAATCTGGTAAGTCTGTAAACAAATGAATTCCTTTTTTTCTAAGCAGGTCTTCTAGCCATTCTTCGAGAAATACATTTGAATAAATGCCTAGAGTAGACCAAGCGCTTAATCCTTTACCAATAAAGGGGATTCTATCAAGAAAAGTTTTTTTAGTGAATTTTTCATAATCAATGTCTGTTACAATAGTTTTTAATTCGGAACAAGAATATCCTGCTGCTAGAAGCGCTGCAATAATAGCACCGGCTGATGTTCCAGCTAAACGTTCCCATTCATAACCTTTTTCGGCTAACGCGCAAATTGCCCCTACATGAGCAATTCCGCGTACACCGCCTCCCTCGAAAACACCATCAATCTTCATTAAACATACTTCCTTTCAGATGGAAAATTTGAAAATGGCAAAAAAGCACGTATTGTACGCGCTTTTTTACAATAGTTTTTAAGTTTACTAGCAGCCGAATCCGCCGCCCCAACAGCTAGCTCCAATGATGATTAGAAGGATAAATAAAACGATTAATAAAGCGAAACCTCCATAACCACATCCACCACAACTACCGCCGTAACCGTAACCACCGCCGTAACCGCCGCAACTATATCCGTAACCCATGTGGAATTCCTCCTTAAATTAAAAATAAAAATGAACGAGGGGAAAATATACTGGAAGAAATAAAGAACTATCGTGTTTGTAGGAACAATGTATACTATGCTTTTTTAAACTTGTTCGCGTACGAGGGATAAGCCCGTTTTTTTGGAAGGCTTGTTGATTTTACAATGAATGGAGTATAATCTTTGTGCTATGATACAAATAAGTATGTAAATGTAAGGAGAATTTATGAGACAGCAAATTGAAGTGTTAATTGATAAATATGGACTGACACATTTAAAAGAGGAACTTATTAATACTATATTTCCTTGTGTAAAAGTTGTGCCCGAGCAGCAAGAAACGGTTGCGATAGGTAGTTCGAAAATGGGGGGAGTTCCTGATTTACCGGATTCATTTGAATATCCAACATACAAAGAGAATCCGTTACGTTTTATTGCACAGTTTAATTTAAGTGATCTACAAAACGTTGGTATGGATCACAATCTTCCTAAGACAGGGATGTTATATTTCTTTAATATTGAAAATTACTTTGAAGAAGATGTAAATCCAAACGAAGCTGGACGTGTACTTTATTATGATATCCCTGTAGAGCAATTACGTAGAGCAGATGAAATACAAGCGAAATATAACCAGTGTGCAATTACTTTTGAACTGACGTATAAATTACCGGAGCTTTTCATTGAAGATGAGGCAGATTCAGATCGTTTCTTGCAATTACTTGAAGAGCTAATCCCAGACAACTATGATAATCATCAAATGTTTGGAGAACCATTCTCTGTACAAGAGGAAGTATTATATGAGACAGGAGAATATATGGGGATAGAGCCACAGCAAATGACGCTTTTATTCCAAATTGATTCAGATCATAAAAATTGTAATATGGTTTGGGGAGAATTAGGAATGCTATATTTCTGTATTAGTAATGAAGATTTGAAAAATCGACGTTTTGAAAATACATGTTGTGTGTTACAAACTTGTTAATGAAGAAGGTTGTTCTTGTAAAAAGAACAACCTTTTTACAATGTTAAATATGCATAATCTCATATGACCTATTTTGAAAAGTATTGTATACTCTGAAACTATACGATACTTTTTCGTATAGTTATAGAATGTAAGGAGTGACAAGATGGGAAAGACAAGTAAGTATGTGACAGCTGCCGCACTTTGTTCAACTATAGTAATGGGAGGCTTACAAGCGTCATCTGTATCTTATGCGGCTACGAATCCGACTACAGTGACAACACAATCAGATGCAAAGTTGTTAAATGATTTCAGAAAAGAATTAAAAAAACAGATTGATAATCGTGAAGAAAATATTACAATCGCATATAAAACAAAAGATAGAGATGCTAGAAAGATTATGGACCAATTGTACGGCGAGTTTAATAAAATCGTAGATGCTGATGAGTATGTAAAATATAATGTAGCATCTACTAAGTATTCTATAAAAGGTATGCCAGGGAATTATACGTTTACATTACAAGTGGAGTATCGTGAATCAAAAGAGCAAACACAGTATGTAAAGTCTCAGGCGAAAGCAATTGTAAATTCTATAATTAAACAAGGCATGGATGAGCATGAGAAAGTAAAAGCTATTCATGATTACGTTGTAAAACATGTATCTTATGATACGTCTTATCAAGCGTATACAGCGTATGAAGCGTTAGCGAATCGTTCTGCAGTTTGCCAAGGATATACATTATTAACATATCAATTATTGCAAGAAGCAGGTATTCAAAATCATATTGTAACAGGTACAGGGAATGGACAAGCTCACGCATGGAATTTAGTGAACATTGATAACAAGTGGTACCACCTAGATACTACATTCGATGATCCAGTACCAGATAAAGCTGGGCGTGTAACATATTCCTATTTTAATATGTCTGACGAGCAGTTAAGCAAAGACCACGAATGGGATCGTAGTAAATATCCAGCGGCAACTACAAGTTACTTTGGTGAATTAACAAACAAAATAAAAGCTGGTAGCTCAAAAACGATTGTATATGAGAAAATGTTAAAAGAAACAAATTTAAAATACTTGTCTGCACAATATGGAGCGGAAAATTATAATGAATTTAAGCAAAAGTTACAGCAACAATTTGCATCTAAACCAGAAAAAGTAGAAGTACGATATAAGCAGTCTATGGATGGAACGATGCAAGATATAAAGACAGTATTAAATGAAGTAACTTGGCCAAAAGGTGCAAAGCGTGTATCTTATCAAGTTGCGCCATATAGTGCAATGGCAGGTTATTCATTAGCGACAATTACATTTACGTATTAATGAAAAAGAGCATCTTTAAAAGGTGCTCTTTTTGCGTTTGGTTATAATATTAGTGACTATTTAGAATCGTGTGATAGAATAAAGGGAAGAGGATGCGATAGTTGAATGAACTTGTTCGAAAGTAATATATTTACATTGATATATTCTTGTCTAGTAATCGGACTTATCGTTTTGTTGTTTCTATCATTTACTCTGTTCATTAAAAGCTTATTGTAAAATAACATGTGATTAATATGAATCAGAAGCTAGATCGGATTATTGAATTGCTTGAAAAAGATAAAAAAAGAATGATGGAAGATGTATAAAAAGGAGAAGTAAATGGCGAATTATATAAAGGAATTACGTGAAAAAGTAGGACATGATTATATTTTCTTAAACTTTGCGGGTGGTTGTGTATTTAATAAAGAGGGAGAAGTATTACTGCAAAAAAGGGGAGACTTTAACGCTTGGGGCTTTCCGGGCGGTGCAATGGAAATAGGAGAGTCGGCTGCAGAAACTGCCATTCGAGAAGTTAAAGAAGAAACAGGATATGATGTAGAAATTGATGAGCTCATTGGCGTGTATACGAAATATTTTCAAACATATCCGAATGGAGATCAGGCACAGGCAATTGTAATATTCTTTAAGTTTTCAATCGTTGGAGGGAACAAAAAAGTAGACGGTGATGAAACGTTGGATTTGAAGTTTTTCCCGTTAGATAAAATGCCACCGTTATTTTGTAAACAACATGAAGATTGCTTGCAAGATTTATTGGAGAAAAGAGTAGGGGTATATCGCTAACATATAAAAAAGAAGCTAAAAGATTAGCTTCTTTTTTTATGTTCTATTTCCACCAATCATCAAACATTGACGCTGGTACTTGTCGTTTATGTTCACTCACTGTGTAACGCTTTTCGATTTTTTCTGCAACGTCAGCTGGAACTGATTTACCTTCTAAATAATCATCTAATTGATCGTAAGTAATGCCTAATTCTGTTTCATCAGCTTGACCTGGCTTTTTATCTAATAAATCAGCTGTTGGCATTTTTAAGTAAAGTCGCTCGTCTGCACCTAACTCTTGTAATAAAGCACGTCCTTGGCGCTTCGTTAAACCTGTTAATGGTAATAAATCTGCACCGCCATCTCCAAATTTTGTGAAGAAACCTGTTACAGCTTCAGCCGCGTGATCAGTTCCGATAACAAGTAATCCTTGTTGTCCGCCGATTGCATATTGTGTAACCATACGGATACGCGCTTTAACGTTACCTTTATTGAAATCTGTTAATGATTCACCTAATAAGTTTTCGTATTGATTTGAGAAAGTATCAACTGTTGAAGCGATATCAAATGCAGTAGATTGATCAGCTTGAATAAATTGTAATGCTAATTGTGCATCATCTTCATCCTTTTGTACTTTGTACGGAAGACGTACGGCGATAAACGTTGCGTTACCACCTTCATTACGAATTTCTTCAACTGCAAGCTGAGCTAAACGTCCAGCTAATGTAGAATCTTGTCCGCCACTAATTCCAAGTACAAATCCTTTCGCACCCGTTTTTTTTACATAATCTTTTAAGAAATCAACTCGTTTACGAATTTCTTCTTTCGGATCAATTACAGGCTGAACATGTAATGCTTTCATAATCTGTTCTTGTAATGTCATTATGTTTTCCTCCTATTCATATTAAAGCGATAAATAAGTTTATATGTATATTGGTACATACTTCTATCCTTTATTATTTCGCAAAACTAACGAATATACAATAGGATGTGTGTATGAATATGAATGTAGTCATTATAATGAAACTGCTTCGTGTAAGTAATTTTTTAAACCTTTCAATAATGTAAGGTTTTTGTCATTTGAATCGATGGAAGGTATTTCCGTACTTTACTAATATAAGAACATAGTTAGTAGAAGGGCGGAGAAGTAGTATGAACATTAGAGAACTCGCATTTCGAAATGTAACGCGAAATAGACGAACATACTCAGCTTATTTTTTGAGTAGTGCATTTGCCATTATGGCCTTTTTTGTATATTCATTTTTTGCGTTCCATCCGGCATTAAGTGCGGGAGAATTAGGGAAGTACGTATTTATAAGTATGTCTTTTGCACAGTCTATTATTTACTTATTTACATTCTTCTTTATTTTATATTCAATGGGAATGTTTTTGAAAACGAGAAAGCGTGAACTAGGAATTTTAATGATGCTAGGTATGACGAAATATCAATTAAAGCGTCTTATCTTCTTTGAAAATATCATGATTGGAATAGGGGCAATTATTTTTGGGATTCTTTCAGGTATGTTATTTTCAGGGATATTAATTTTTGTAGCCCCGATGATTTTAAAATTAGATATTTCTTTATCCTATTACATACCGATGAAAGCGATTGTTGTAACGAGTATTATGTTTTTCGTATTATTTATGATTATTTCATTGTTCAGTGCAGGAATGGTTCGTAAAAATAAAATTATGAAATTGTTTAGAGGATCAGCAGAGGCGAAACCAGAACCGAAGGCATCTATAATTTCTTCTATATTAGCAGTAGTATTGCTTAGTGTTGGGTATGTAGGCGCTCTTATGTCACATGGTGCAATGGTATTTATTATGATGATTCCTGTTACAACGGTAGTCACTATCGGTACGTATTTGCTGTACAAGCAGTTGAGCGTCTTTATTATTCGACTATGTAAAAAAAGTAAACGTTTCTATTGGACACAGACAAATATTATTACTTTGTCAGATTTAGCATACCGTATGAGAGATAACGCGAGAATGTTCTTTATTGTAACGATTATTTCAACTGTAGCATTTTCAGCAATAGGTACATTGGTTGGTTTTGCTTCGATGACGAAAGAAATTATGGACAGACCAATTGCGTTTCACTATCATTCTAAGCAAGGTAATAGCAATGAGTCACAGCATCTGAAAATTATTGACGAAGGATTAAAGAAACATAATATAGCAGCTTCAAAAATAAATATTTCATCGAAGACAACGGAGGAGCAGTCGTTAAGAAGCGCCAGTTTTATAAAAGAATCAGATTATAAGGAATATGCAAAGTTAACAGGAGAACCATTTAATACTGTATCAAATAAAGAGGCTTTATTTTTGTCAGTCGAAATACCAGGACCACCCATGAAAGAAAGGAAAGAAATTACTTTACCAAATGTGAATGAACCTTTAAATGTGAAAAAAGTTAATACTTCTTCATTAAGTAAAATACTAAGAGGTAATGTTTATGTAATCTCTAAAAATCAATATGATTCATTACAAGATGGATTTAAAGAAGAAAAAGATTATATGTATAAAACACAAGGAACAAAAGATGAAATTGAGGTTGGTAAAGAGCTTACGAATCAGATTAAGCCTTATCAAGAACATGCAACGTTTAGTGCAGAAGAGTACGATCAAAATCAAAGTTTACAAATCGCAGGACCCATTTTATTTGTAGGTTTCTTTATTGGTATTGTATTTTTCGTTTGTGCAGGAAGCTTCCTTTACTTCCGTTTATTTTCAGATTTGGAGGACGATACTCGTTTATTTGAAATGATTCGAAAAGTTGGATTGACGAGAGGGGAATTATCGAAAGTAGTCACAATCCGCTTAGCGCTTTTATTCTTCGTTCCAGTTGGAGTTGCAACATTACATGGGGCAGTAGCATTAACTGCGTTAGGACAAATGTTTGAGTACTCACTGTTTAAAGAGAATACGATTGTATTAAGTATTTTTGTAAGTATTCAAGTTTTGTATTTCGTCATTATACGAGCTCGTTATTTAAAACAATTGAAAGAAAGATTGAATATTCGTTAAATGTGTTTTTTTAACTTTTGTACTATATTTTCTAAAAAGAGTAAGGCATTACCAAATATATAGTGATAAAATGAAAATAGCGAGGTGAAAAAAATAATAGAGAGTAAGGGGGGAGTAACATGAAAGCAACAGGAATTATTCGAAAAGTAGATGAATTGGGACGGATAGTTATTCCTAAAGAATTACGAGATGTATTAGGAATACAAATCAAATCACCACTTGAAATTTTTGTAGAAGAAGACAAAGTCATTTTACAAAAATATCAACCTTACAATGCTTGTCAAATAACAGGTGATGTTTCAGACCAAAATATTTCATTAGCAAATGGAAACATTACTGTTAGTATAGAAGGCGCAAAACATGTAATAAAAGAAATTGAGCAGTTTTTGAAAAAGAGTGAGATTTAGTCTTAATTTATATTATTCTATTGAAAAACTGAAAAAGAAAAGGACCATTTAATGGTCTTATCCCTGTCAAGTAGACAATATTAAAAAGACTAAGCAGCCATCGAGATTCGATATTCTATCGGAGCTCGGTGGTTGAGTCGTTTTTGGAACCGTTTATAGTTATAAAAATAAATATACTCTTCAATTGCTTGTATTAAATCTGCTTCTGTTTTAAAATGATTCAAATACAACATTTCCGATTTAAAATGGGAGAAAAATGACTCAATACAGGCATTATCATGGCAGTTTCCTTTGCGAGAGTGGCTGCCAATGATACCTAAACCTAAAAGTCGTTTGTTGTAGGCGTGAGATGTGTACTGGAATCCCTGATCTGAATGGAGAATGGTTCCACGCACATCTCTTTTTTGTGCCAACATTTCAATTGTATCTAATACAAGTTCATTATCGTTGCGCTTGGATATTTTCCAAGAAACAACTTCGTTATTATAAATATCTTGTACAACAGAAAGATACCGAAATCCCTCTTGGAATCGTAGGTAAGTAATATCTGTAACAAGCGCTTCATTTTGTTGGCGATCTTTGAATTCACGGTTTAAAACATTCGGAAAAACATTGGAGTAGTTCCCTTTAAAGAAGCGACGCTTCTTTCGAATAATAGATTGAATGTTGAGCTCGCTCATTAAGCGATATACTTTTTTGTGATTTATAAAATATCCCTCTTCCTGTAAAGCGATTTTCATACGTGGATAACCATATTCCTTGTGCCTTACGTGAATAGATTGTATTACTTTTTTTAATCGTTTCTCGGATTCTAGTCGTATGTTTTTCATACTTTTTGTATGAATCCACTTATAGTAACTTGAACGATGTACACCCGCATATTTCGTAAGCCATATAACCGGATATTTCCCCTTTAATGATTCAATGATATGATATCTCACCGTATATTTTAGTGCACCTCCATTTACAGATTCGGATACTGCTTTTTTAAATATTCAACCTGTGCCTTATAGTAGTCACGTTCCTCTTCAATCGTCTTAAAATGAACGCGTTTGCCTTTTAGAGGATTTGATATACCTTTCATTCCACCATTTTTTCCACGAGTATCTGTAATTTCACCAAATTCTTTATATTTTTTCACCCAATTTTTTAGTTGTGTAGAGCTTCTAATCTGATATTTTTCCTTTATCATATTGTAACTTCCTTCTCCGTTTAAATAACTTTGAACAGCCGCTAACTTTAATTCTTCTGAATATGTAATAAATGTTGAACCTTTTTTAGTCATGAAAAATCCCCTCCAAGTAATAGTGTAACATCCATGTATGTACATGGTCTTTTTACACTGTCTACTTAAAGGGGATAATATCATTAATGGGTCCTTTTCTTTTGTTTATTGAGAAATATTTGAGAGGAAGGAAAATAGAACGAATAAAACGAAAGTTAAATATAAACGCATTCAATAGTGGTCTGAAATGAAAATAATATATTTTCAGGAGGGATTACGATGAATAGTAGTACAGCGAATAAACAAAAAGGCATTAAATTAATTCCGTTTACTGTAAATAAAGTGGTTGAACAAGTAAATGAAATTCCACCAGGTGTACAGCTGATTCATGCTCCGCAAGTATGGGAAAAGAGTGCGAAAGGGAAAGACATTGTCGTTGCCGTTTTAGATACAGGTTGTGATATAAATCATGTAGATTTAAAAGATCGTATTATTGGTGGGAGAAATTTTACAAAAGATTATGAAGGTGATCCGAAAATTTATCTTGATAATAATGGGCATGGTACTCATGTAGCGGGGACAATCGCAGCGACTGAAAATGGTGTCGGTGTTTTAGGTGTAGCGCCACTTGCTAAAATGTTAGTTTTAAAAGTATTAGCTGGAGACGGTTCTGGAAGCTATGAGCAAATTATTGAGGCCATTCATTATGCTGTAAATTGGAGAGGACCGAATAAAGAGAAAGTGAGAATTATTTCAATGTCACTTGGTGGTCCGCAAGATGTACCAGGATTACATGAAGCTATTCAAAATGCGGTAAAACAAGACGTACTTGTCGTATGCGCTGCTGGAAATGATGGGGATTGTAACGATGATACGGAAGAATTAGATTTTCCAGGTGCTTATTCTGAAGTAATCGAAGTAGGTGCTGTTAATTTAGAGCGGAAAATTTCATGCTTTAGTAATTCAAATCAAGAAATTGATTTAGTAGCGCCGGGTGATGAAATACTGTCTACGTATCCAGAGGGGAAATATGCAGTATTAAGTGGTACTTCAATGGCGACGCCGCATGTTGCTGGGGCGTTAGCACTTCTCATAAAGCAGTGCGAGAGAGAGTACGGTAGAAAATTATCAGAGCCGGAAATATACGCACAACTTATAAAAAAGACTGTACCTTTAGGGTATGAACGTACATCTGAAGGAAATGGATTAATAGATTTATTAAAAGAATAGTAATTACTAAAAAACATCTCATATTTATATGAGATGTTTTTTAGTCAGGCTGTGGAGAAAGTCTTCTCCACAGCCTGTTTTTGTGTCTGAACCTCTTTTATGTGTCAACACTGATAAAAAAGAGGAAAAGGAGAGATTTCTTATGATGGGTGCTTTAAAAAATCATCGTGATGAACGTGTATCTGTTTCTGTAGAAGAGTTAGTTCCACAAGATCATTTCCTTCGTGCAATTGAAGCGACAATTAGTTTTGATTTTATTGAGGAGAAGTTACGCCCTTATTACTGTGAAAACAATGGACGTCCGTCAATCCATCCTATCGTTTTATTTAAAATGATGTTTATTGGATATTTTTATGGTATTCGTTCTGAGCGTCAATTGGAAAAGGAGATTAAAACGAATATCGCCTACCGTTGGTTTTTAGGGTTTTCTCTATCAGATACTATTCCAGATCATTCTACAATCAGTTGGAATCGTCGTACCCGTTTTATTCATACAAATATTTTCGAAGAAATTTTTGATGAGATTGTGAGGCAAGCGACAGAGCACCGGATGGTGGGAGGACGTGCGCTGATGACAGATTCTACACATATTAAGGCCAATGCTAATAAAAATAAATTTGTACATAAATATAAAAAAGAAAAGGCAAAGTTTTATATAGATGAACTAGAAGCTGCGGTAATCGAAGATCGTGAGGTACACGGAAAAAAGAATTAAAACCCAGAAAGGAAAGTGATACCCCTACTAAAAAAACTCGTATAAGTACTACGGATCCAGATAGTGGATTTTTAATGAGAGAGGGAAAACCGAACGGTTTTCATTTCTTAGACCATCGTACGACTGATGCGAAGTACAATATTATTACAGATACTTATGTAACGGCTGGAAATATGGTAGATTCCGAGCCGTATTTAGCACGTCTACAAGCTCAAATTGATAAATTCGGATTTAAAGTGGAAGCTGTAGCTCTTGATGCAGGCTATTTTACAGGTTATATCTGTAAGAAATTATCAGAAAGAAATATATTTATGGTGATGGGGTATCGCCGATTTGGAAAGCGAAATAAAGAAGTACCGAAAAGCCAATTTAAATATGTAGAAGAAATGAATGCATTTGCTTGTCCGATGGGATGTATTTTAGAGTATGCGACAACGGATCGCGAAGGATATCGTCAATATAAATCGAATCCAGAAGACTGCGCTGTTTGTCCGCTACGTGAGGTGTGCTTTTCAAAGAAACAAAAACAAAAAGTTATCACTCATCATATATGGGAGAAATATAAAGATATCGCTAGAAAAAACAAGCTAACAGCTACAGGGAAAAAGTTGTATAAAGTACGCTGTTCAACTATAGAGCGAAGCTTTGCGGACGCCAAAGAACTACATGGCTATCGATATGCTCGGTTTCGGGGGCTGAAGTCTGTCCAAATGCAGGCTTATCTCACCGCAGCTTGTCAAAATATGAAAAAAATAGCCCTCCATCTGACCAAAAAGGGTCTGGTGGAGGGCTATTTTTCTAAATTCTATTATTTTATGTTGTTTTCATTCGCTAAAATCAAAAAGATTTCAGAGTGTTGGGAACCCTAAAGGGTTTCCCAACACTCTGACTAAAAAACATCTCATATTTATATGAGATGTTTTTTAGTATGGTTCTGTCGCATGTATTACAACATCTAATAAACCAGGGAATCTAGTATTTAAATCTTCTTCACGAATTGAAATGAAACGTTGTGTTCCTTCAAGGCGTGTATACATAACACCTGATTCACGTAAAACCTTGAAATGATGAGATAAAGTTGATTTCGCGATAGGGATGTTTAACGCGCCACAAGATTGTTCATTTTTCTCAAGTAACATATTTACAATTTGTAAACGAATTTGATCGCTAAGTGCATATAAGACTGAAGAGAATTGAATTTCTTCTCGGTTCGGATGGTATAGTGTTCGCATTATTTCACCTACTTGTATAAGTTGTTCTAGTTGCACTATAGCATATAAAGTGCTATATTTCTATTGTTCGACTATATTCGAACAATGGAAATATAGGGGGAGAAAAAATGAAGTATACAAAATTGCAAAAGGCAGGACTAAATATTTCAAAGTTAGGGTTAGGGACAAACGCTGTAGGGGGACATAATTTATATGCTGATGTGAATGAGGAAGAAGGAAAACGATTAATAGAAGAAGCGATCCAGCAAGGGATTACATTTTTTGATACAGCAGATTCATACGGTTTCGGTAGATCAGAGGAATTGGTAGGGGAAGTATTGAAAGGAAAACGCCACGAAGTTGTACTTGCTACAAAAGGTGGAATACAGCCGTTATTAAATGGAGAGGTTTATATTAATAATGAACCAAGCTATTTAAGAAATGCTGTGGAAAATAGCTTAAGAAGATTACAAACTGATTATATTGATTTATATTATTTACATTTTACAAATTCTGAAACAAGTTACATAGATTCAATTGGAGAGCTTACTCGCCTAAAAGAAGAAGGGAAAATTCGTTCAATTGGAATATCTAACGTTAATGTAAAGCAATTAAAAGAAGCGAATCAGCACGGACATATAGATGTTGTACAATCACCGTATAATATATTGGATCGTGCTGCTGGGGAAGAACTTTTGCCATATTGTATAGAATCAGGTATTTCATTTATTCCGTACGGGCCTCTTGCTTTTGGGATACTAGGCGGAAAATA
The DNA here is from genome assembly GCF_042796455.1 of Bacillus sp. NPDC057893. Classification (NCBI taxonomy): domain Bacteria; kingdom Bacillati; phylum Bacillota; class Bacilli; order Caryophanales; family Bacillaceae; genus Bacillus; species Bacillus sp. NPDC057893. Next base: position 1,128,458 of record NZ_JBHVNG010000002.1, read on the forward strand.
TACAGAAGATTTCAAATTGAGTGAAGGGGATTGGCGTCAAAGTGTAAATCTATTTGAAGAAAATACATATAAGAGTAACTTTAAGAAAGTTGAGAAGTTAAAAGGCTTAGCTAAAGAAAAGAATCTCGAAGTATCGAATTTAGCTTTAGCGTGGTTATTAAACAAAAAAGGAATTGATACTGTTATTCCTGGCGGGAAGCGAGCGGAGCAAATAAGAGAAAGTGTAAGAGCAGTGGATGTTTCATTGAATGAAAAGGTTATGAAAGAGATTGGATCTATATTAGAAGATTAGTTGAAAAGAGGGACAGTGCCCTCTTTTTATATAAAAGGAGAAGGTTTAAATGAAAAGAGTGCTAGCTGTATTCTTTACGATAATGTTTATGATTGGTACAGATACTTTCTTAATTTCACCACTTTTGCCAACATTACAACAGGTGTATCATGTATCAACTGAATTATCAGGATGGATGGTGAGTTCATATGCTTTAGGATACGCTGGATTTGCGCTTATCGCTGGTCCTATATCAGATGGCTTAAACAGAAAAAAAGTGATGGTATTAGGAATGAGTTTTTTTGCATTAAGTACATTTTTGTGTGGAATGGCACCGAGTTTTTTATGGATGCTAACATTTAGATTTTTAGCAGGTGTAAGTGCAGCTTTTGTATCTCCACAAGTATGGGCATCTATTCCGCTCCTTATAGAGAAGAAGCAAATTGTAAAAGCAATTGGAATTGCAACAGCAGGGTTATCAATCTCCCAAATTTTAGGACTGCCAATTGGAGCATATTTAGCAACGATACATTATACAACACCATTCTTCGTCATTGGTATATTATCAGCACTACTTGTCGTTCTTATTTATGTTACATTACCAGAAATACAACCAGTTCAAATAGGTGGAAATGAAAAAAATATATTAAAGCGCTATAAGCAATTACTTAGAGATTCAAAGGTTTCACTTTCTTATTTTGCATATTTTGTTTTTCAAACTGGTAATTTTGCAGCATTTTCATTCTTTGGTGTGTGGCTTTCCAGTCAATTTGGCTTACAAGTTCATGAAGTAGGTACAGCTATGCTCGTATTAGGATTAGGAAATTTAACCGGTAACATTTTTGGGCCGAGAATCGTAAATAAAATTGGTTATAACCTTTCTTTCTATGGTGGAATTGTATTTACAGCAGTGCTATATGTCATACTTCCTCATTTAAAGAACATTATATTTGTAGAGTTATTTTTCTTTGTTTTATTTTTTGTGACAGGAATTTTGTTTGTATTGATGATGGGGCGCTTACAAAATATGTCTAGTATAGCAAGAGGAACAGGAGCCGCTCTTGCTAATGCTTCTATGTATATTGGCCAAATGATTGGAGCGGCAATAGCAGGAATGTTATTTGCAGCATCTCATAAATTTATACTTGTAGGTAGTTTTACTGCGTTACTATATATAGGAGCTTTATTTTTGTTTAGAAAAAGTGAAAAGCTTAATGAAGATAGTGAAACAGGAATTGCATCATAAAGCCTTTAAAAATAAATCGGGGAAATCCAAAAAATAAAAAATCCCTAAAGAGATAGGGATTTATATATCGGCATATAGTTCCTTGGAAAAGGATATACTTAGTTTAACATATAGGACTACTTATATTTGTGAAGTAGATGTGAAAGTAATGTGAAAAATACCGTAATAAAAAGCACTGTTTTAGCTAATTTACAAGCACTGTTTTAGCTAATTTACTAAAACAGTGCTTTTCTTTTTGATTGAACAGTTGCTGCGTTTTCATCATGTATTCCAGCTTCTTCAATAACTCGTTTTTTTACTTTATTTAATAGATGGTCTACTGCCTCACCAAAATAGTTAGCTTCGCTTTTTGTGCGGGCTTCTCGTAAACATTTATAGTTTTCTAGCAGTTCCTCTTTTTCGGAGTTTGTTAAGAAATCTTCTATTTTCTTTTTTGTCATACGAAACACCCTTTCTTCTGACAAACGACGCAATAGAAAATATTTATTTTTCATTATAACAATAATTTTTAAAGAAAGTATAGATTAACGTCGTAATAATTTGTCAAGTTCTTGAATTTTTTCATCAGCTTTCCCAATTTGTGAATTTTTAGCCTGTTCACCACCTAGAGCTTGATGAAGTAAAAATGTTTGGCCTGAAATAGCGGTTACAATAGATACTTTTATAATTTCTTTAATTAAGGTGACATCGAATAAAACAAGTCCAAGAAGTGCAGCTAGGCTACCGGTAAATATATCGGTTAAAAACCCAAAGTGGAAAAACGTTTTTAAACGGCGTGGAAGCAATAACTTACCTTGGTTATTGATCAGATGGGAAACGAATCCAGTAACGCCACCAACTAGAACAGCAGTTAGCCATTGATACAATTCCATCGAATCCACTCCTTTTAGTGAATAAGATTCGTTTACTAAATATATATTCCTTTTTTAATTTTATATAAGCATATTGAGAAAGTTTGTTCTGGCTATTTGCTTGTTCAGTTTAATTATAACAGAAAAATCTGATATATTTCAGTCTATTATATGAAGCCTTTTTTCATTAATATGAATTCAGAAAGGGGTGCGTGAAATGTATATAGATTATCGAATAAGAAGTGTAGATGGTTATACAAAAAATATAGGGGAACTTGTAAGTATGATGGAGCATACGCGGGCAGTAACATTAAAGGAAATAGAGGATTTAGCAGTGGAGCAATTGGATTTAATAATGCCGAGTGGTGAGAATTCAATTGGTGCTTTACTAAAGCATATAGCGGCTATAGAAAAAGTCCATCAGCTTATTTCTTTTCAAAATCGTGATTTTACAAAAGAAGAATTAGAAGTATGGGAAGATGCACTGTATTTAGGGGAAGCGGGGAGATCTATCCGTGGTTATGAAATACAGTATTATGTACAACTTTTACAGAAAGTTAGAGAAGAAACATTAGAGTATTTGAGACAACGGGATGATGAATGGCTAATGTCAGAAAGAAAGTGGCCTAATGGTGTAGCATATAATCAGCACTACCTTTGGTTTCACGTGCTAGAAGATGAAATTAGTCATCGCGGACAAATTAAAATGCTGAAAAATAAGTTATTTGAAAATTACGTTAAATAAAGTAGCTTTTTAACGGGATATTCCATATAATGAGAGTAATTAAAATTAGAACGGGGTGATGTATTATGGCGAAATTAACTTATATGAATAATAAACCAAATACAAAGGTGGATGGAAAGGGCGATACTATATAAGTGAGCGCACTATCCTTCCACTTAGATTATAAACTAGGGAGGATATCAATTTGAATCAAAATATTTTAGAATCGTTCGGCTGGGATTCTTTTTTTGAAGAACAAGCTGTTGAGAACTATGAAGTAGGACGTATTTTACTTGAACATAAGCATATATATCGGATTATTTGTAATGACGGTGAATATATGGCAGAACTGTCTGGGAAGTTTCGGCATGAAGCGGTAACGAGAGGAGATTATCCAGCGGTTGGTGATTGGGTGTATATAAAGAAAATAGAAAATGAGCAAAAGGCAATCATTCATCGTATTTTTTCGAGAAGAAGTTCTTTTTCAAGACAAGAAGCTGGTAATAGAACTGAAGAACAAATTATTGCAGCAAATGTAGATTATTTATTTTTAGTGAATGCACTTAACCATGATTTTAACGTAAGAAGGCTGGAGCGTTATTTACTATTAGCGTATGAAAGTGGTGCAATGCCTGTTATTGTTTTAACAAAAAGTAGTTTATGTGAAGATGTGGAACAAAAAATCGTAGAAACGGAAGCTGTTGCAATTGGTGTTCCGATCTTCGTCGTCGATAGTTTAGAGCATACAGGTATTGACTCGTTACAACAATTTGTTGCTTCAGGAAAAACAATTGCTTTAGTCGGCTCATCGGGGGTTGGAAAATCTACTTTGTTAAATGCACTCGTAGGAATTGAGATAGCGAAAACGGGAGATATACGTGAGGAAGATAGTAAAGGGCGGCATACGACAACTCATCGTGAGCTGTTCCAACTACCGAGTGGGGGCTTAGTCATTGATACTCCTGGCATGAGGGAGTTGCAGATTTGGGAAGGAAGCAATGCAATTCAAACAACATTTTCTGATATTGAAGAACTTGCAAAAACATGCCGCTTCCGAGATTGTAAACATGAGAATGAACCAGGATGCGCAGTGCATAAAGCAATTGATAACGGGCTAACGACGATAAATCGTTTGCAAAGCTATAAAAAATTGCAAAGAGAATTGGCGTATTTTATGAGAAAACAAGATGCTATTCTGGCAAGAGCTGAGCGTGATAAGTGGAAGAAGATTTCTAAGCAAGATAAAAAGATGTAAAAAACCAAAGGACTATTCCTTTGGTTTTTTGTATTTGTAAATTTTATAATAATATTATTCATATATATAGACAAAGGGGAAATATTTGTTTAAACTTTACAAGGTGTTTATTAAAAACGAATTGTAAAAATAGAGGATAGGGAATGGGATATATTCATAATTGGTTATTTATCTTTAAAACTTAATATTTAAATGTAGGAGGTTTATAATGAGTAAACTGTTAAGGTGGTTTCGAGATATAAAAGTAGCAAAAAAGCTATTAATTTCATTTTTGGTAATTTTAATTGCAGCTGTCTCTATTATTGGAGGCATGTCTTATCAAACGGCTAAAAAGAATTTTGAATCACAAATTACGAGTAGTGCTCACGATAATATAAAAATATTAGATAATTTAATCAATCAAATGATTGAGGCGAAATTTAACGAAGTAAATAACTTTGCACGAGTGATTCATAGTGATATGTATCAAGGAGATAATCAAGATGAATTAAGAAAGGTGTTATCTCAATATATTAATTTAAATAAAGATATTGAACAAGTATATGTTGCCGGCAATGATAAGAAGTTTGTGCAAGAACCAAATATACAAATGGCAGCAGATTATGATCCAACAACCCGCTCTTGGTATAAAGATGCAGTGAGTAAACAAGGTGGAATCGTGGTCACTGAACCGTATAAGGCGAAAGGAAATGGACATATTGTCGTAACGATTGCGAAACAAACAGAAGATAAAAATGGCGTTGTTGCGGTAGATTTAAGTTTAGAGAATTTATTGAAAACAACAAAGCTAATCAATATTGGTAAAAAAGGATATACATTCATTTTAGATGGAAAACAAAAAATAATTGCGCATCCTCAAGAAAAACCAGGAGATAAAGCAGCTGATTCTTGGGCAAAGAAAATTTACGAAGATAATCAGGGCACTTTTTCATACACGTATGACGGTAGTGAAAAGAAAATGGTATTTGCTACAAACTTAAAAACAGGATGGAAAATCGGTGGAACGATGTACTCAAATGAAGTAATTGAAGCTGCTCAGCCTGTATTTTATAATATGTTAATTGTTATGCTTATTTCACTAGTTATAGGAGGAGCACTTATTTATCTCGTAACGCTTTCTATTACAAAACCTTTAAAGAGATTAGTTGCCACTTCTAAAAAAATAAGTGAAGGAGATTTAACGCAAACAATTGAAATTCATTCAAACGATGAAATTGGTCAACTTGCAAAAGGTTTTAATGAGATGACAGATTCACTACGAACGTTAATTGGAAGAATTAATGATTCGGCCGGGCATGTTGCAGCGGCATCAGAAGAGCTAACTGCGAGTGTAAGACAAGCGAGTGAAGCGACTGAACAAATTACAATGGCAATGGATGAAATATCGGGCGGGGCAACGACGCAAACATCAAGTGTTGAAAATGGTGCCATGTTACTGTTTGATGTAACAGAAGGGATTCAGCACGTAGCAAATAGTTCATCCTCTATTAATTCTGCTTCTGCTCATACACGTGAAAAAGCGGAAGATGGCGGAAAACTAGTAGGAAAAACAGTAAATCAAATGCAGTCTATTGCGGCATCTGTTTCGCAATCAGATGCAGTTATTCAGTTATTAAATAACAAATCAAAGCAAATTGGTGATATTTTAGAAGTAATTCAAAATATTGCAGATCAGACAAACCTGCTAGCATTAAATGCAGCAATTGAGGCTGCAAGAGCTGGTGAGCATGGAAGAGGCTTTGCAATTGTTGCTGATGAAGTACGAAAATTAGCAGAACAATCTAGCGTATCATCGAGTGAAATTAGTAAATTAATTTCTGAAATACAAGATGATATGAGTAAGACAGTAAAATCTATGAATAATGTAAATGAAGAAGTTCAATCTGGACTTGTTATCGCAAATGAAACGAAACAAAATTTTGCTGAGATTTTACAATCTACAAATGAAATTGTTGATCAAATTAAAACGATGGTTGAAACAGCTAATGGAATGTCAAAAGGTGCAAATGAAGTATCTATTTCGGTTGGTCAAATTGCTATGACGGCACAAAATAATGCGACGAGCACACAAAGTGTTGCAGCATCAGCTGAGGAACAGCTAGCTTCCATGGAGGAAATTGGTTCTGCAGCTGGTACATTATCTCAAATGGCTGAAGAATTGCAAGGGTTAATTGAAAGATTTAAAGTATAAAAAGGAGAGGCTGTCTTAAAATAGCATTAGTGCTATTTTAAGACAGTCTTTTAGCTGATAAACGGATTAGAGGTTCAATGTATGTAATGTTTGTCGAAAAATAGAGGGATTTGTAAAGCTGATGTATAATTAATCTAATATAGACTACGTTTAAAGGAGATCGGTATGGGAGTGTATTGGGGAACGAAAAGACATTCTTGGCTTAGCTATGTCTCGTTTTGGTTAAGTATTTTATTCTTTGTTGTTTTTTTAATTGAAGTGTTTGTATTTAAAACACTTTCAAATAGTTCATTACAAGTCGTTAAATATCTTTATTTGATATTTGTCCCATTAAATATCATTCTTTGTTTAAGGTTATTATCTAAGAAGAATGAAAAGAAAATATTACCGATTTTTAGTTTAATTGTATCATTATTATTTGCAAGTTTAATTCTAGTATTAGCATTAGCAGCTACAGGGAAAATCTTATGAGGAGAGTGATATAAATTACTCTTCTTTTTTGTTGTTTTTTTTAAGAGTTGTAAGTAGTGTGTAGGAAATAAGGAAAGTGATAAGTTATCAGTAAGGGAACATACTAGTGAATAGAGAGTGAACTGAAAATACTATAGGTTTTGTATGCGTTTATAAAGCAAATCAATGCGGTAGGATTCGTGATATATGGTACAATAAACATGGATAGTGATAGAGATAAAGGGTATATAAAATACTCATCGTTTTTTAGTAAGAGAGGGGTTATCTTATGCTATACGAGGATTTGATGACATTATTCCAAGCTGCTCCGATAGAATTGGATAGAGGCGGCTGGAAATATATAATCCAGGAACAAAATGATAAATATGAAATTGTTGATGAAATGTTAAAAAAGCAAATGAATGTTGAATTGTATTTTAATGAGTATGATGAGGTGAAAATCACTTTATATAAAGATGGAAGCCCCATTACTACTATGCAAAGAATTGCTATTTCAAAAGTTGAGTTAGATGAAGAGGAAGAAGGCATTCAATTCGTATTAGAACGCATGCCAAGTCGAATGATTCGTTTGCAATTAAAGCCATACCTTGCAGTAGAAATGGGGCCGTACTGGGAAGTATGTGAAGACTGTGAATGAACATGAAAAAACATCCGTATACACGGATGTTTTTTCATGTTTTTTGAAGTTGTTTAAAGGCAATAATCGGTAGTAAAATGATGCTCACCCAACCGATAATAGGGTATAGAATATGAAGTAATTCACTATATCCGATGAAACTAAAGCAATAACTAATTAGTAATATGAAGTAAATAATGTTATTACTTTTCCATCCGGTAATGGATTGCATTTGTTTTGTCATTCCGAACACATTACCAACTAAAGTTGTGAACACTTCACCGAAAATAATAAGAACAAAGAAAAAGTGAAAAGTTGCATTAAATCTTCTTATGACTTCAGCCATTGGGATATTGTATTGATAAAATTGGTCGACTGATAAGATAGCTAAATGGCTGCATAATAAAATTAAAGAAAGTCCTGCACCACCTAAAATTCCACCCCACAAAATGGCTTTTCGATCTTTTACTTCACTGGCTAACGGGACGAGAACGCTTTGGGCGAGCGAAAGATTTAAAGCGACATATGTAATAGGGCTAGTAATCCACTTCATATTCCAGCTCTCTGCAGGAATAGTATTACTAATAGGTGTTGTACTATGGAAAAAGGTTGTAATAGCGAGTCCGATAATAAAGATCATCATAATAGGTACGACAAGCGTATTTACTTCAAAAACACCTTGTAATCCCCGGCTCCCAATAATGAGACAGGCGATGACCGTGATGAAAATACCAAGTTGTCTCGGGAGGCGGAGTTGCTCTTCAAATACTGCACCGGCTCCTGATAACATAACGCTAGTTACGCCAAATAATACGAGTAATAATAAAGTATTTACGACATTTCCAAATACATCCCCAAATAAATATTTGTTAAATTCTTGCGCTGAAAATGCCCCGATTTGTGATGAAAGTAACATCATCTTTGTACCGAGCCAAATAAAAAAAAATCCACTTATACATATGCCAATGGTCCCGTACAATCCGTTAACTGTAAAAAATTCAACAATTTCTCGCCCAGTAGCAAATCCAGCTCCAACGACCGTTCCGATATAAGTAGCAGCGACTTTCTTTGCTACTTGCCATTGTTGATTGTCCATGTTATCCCTCTTTCTTCTATGATGAGCTTGACTTACTATTATGCATATGTGTGAGCTTGGACAATTAGACATGTGAAGTAGTTGAAAGAATACATGAATTATATGATATTAGGGAAATATTAAGGTTGTTAAAACTTTGTTACATATAAGCTGTTCATTCGGAAGAGTAGGAAATGTATGGTAAAATGTAATTAAGTTATTAAAAGATAATAATTATAAAATGATAAGAGGAGTGGATTGTATGAGTACGAAAACAAATGTTGTTGAAGTATTAAACAAGCAGGTAGCAAACTGGAATGTATTATATGTGAAACTGCATAATTATCATTGGTATGTGACAGGACCACACTTCTTTACATTACATGAGAAATTTGAAGAGTTTTATAATGAAGCAGGAACGTACATTGATGAGTTAGCAGAGCGTATTTTAGCGTTAGAAGGAAAACCGTTAGCGACAATGAAAGAGTATTTAGCAACTTCAACTGTAATCGAAGGGACAAGCAAAGAGTCTGCAGAAGAAATGGTACAAACTTTAGTAAACGATTTTTCTGCACTTATTCAAGAATTAAAAGAAGGTATGGAAGTAGCTGATGAAGCTGGTGATGAAACGTCAGCTGATATGCTATTAGCAATTCATACGACATTAGAACAACATGTATGGATGTTAAGTGCATTCTTAAAATAAACATAAATTGATTTTTTAAAAAACTCTATCGAAAAATTCTTTCAATAGAGTTTTTTGTGATTTTTCAGTTTTCTTTTATGCTATAATATAGTAAAAAGGAGGCGATACGATGTTTCGCTTTTTCAGAACTGGAAAAGAAGATAGAGAAATTACGAAAGATGAATTAGAGCAAGCGATGGCTAAGTTTCTAGAAACGAATGCTAATATCGTTTATACAGTCTTAGTAAATGATGATTACACAGTAAATTATGATTTGTTAAAGCCATATTTACCTGCATTTCCAACAAATTTTTTTCTGATAACGAAGGAAACGCTTGAGGTATTTGAACATACAGAAGAAAATTTAAACCTAGTTAAAGAAATTGATATCGTACAAAAGGCCGTAGATCAATATGTAACAGAAAAAGAAATGTTCCCAATTGTTGAAGATAGCGAAGATCGCCTCATATGCGGAGTGAAGCTAGGACCATATTTAAATCGTATATTAAAAAGAAACTTATATATTTCAGAAAAGCATTATTTAGTTTCAAGTAAACCAGATAAGAAAAAAAAGAATAGTGGGCAGATGTTATGAGAACAACAATAATATTATTGTTGTCTTTTTTTTTATTAAAATACTGATTTTTCAGTCTGTTTAACTTTATACTACAATTAGTGGATAGGAAGGAGTGGTGTATTATGCGTATACATACATTAATTATTAAATATCATTCTGAGGATCAGGTATTGTTAAGTTGAATTGTAGAATTTAACTACGTATACCGTGACCCTAGAATGATAGGAAGATTGGAGAAGCAATTATTATAAAAGGTTACGGGGGAATTTCTATATGAAAAATAGTATGACTTATATTAAGTTATTAAATGAAACGTTACATTGTTATGCAAATAAAGGAAGTTTTGAAGCGTATTCTTATATAACGAATAACGCTAAAGATGTAATGGGTAATGAAGCACAAATATATAATTTTAAATATGCATTAGCAAGTGCAGCAGGACTTGAAGAAGAAGCGTTGCATTTAATGAAGAAAGCAATTATAGAAAATGGATTCTGGTACGGAAGTGAGTATTTAATTTCCGATGATGATTTAAAACCACTACATAAATTTGAAGAGTTTCATAGAATGGTTCAATTATGTAAAGAAAGAGAAGAGTTAGCAAAGAAAACGGAACAAGCAGACGTGAAATATACATACAGCAAACAAAATGAAAATCTACTAATAACACTGCATGGGGATCAAGAAAATATACAAATAATAGAACCATATTGGAACTCTGTAATGGAACAAGGTTTTATGCTGGCATTGCCTCAATCTTCCCAAATTCAATTTTCAGATGGATATGTTTGGGATAGTATCGAAAGAGGAAGAGAAGAGTTAAAAGAACATTACAATAAGATTAAAGTAAATAAAACATTTGGAAATATTATTATTGGTGGCTTTTCTGCTGGGGCAAGAGTAGCGTTACATTCCATGTTACAAGGTGAAATAGAAGTGAACGGTTTTATTTTTGTGGCACCGTGGCTCCCGGAAATGGAAGAATGGGAAGAAATGATTGGAATATTACATGATAAAAGCATAAAAGGATATATAATATGTGGGGATCAAGATGAAGATTGTTTCGAATGTACACAGCAATTTGTAAAGTTATTAAAGGATAAAAATATAGAACATAAGTATAAAGTTGTGCCTAACTTAAATCATGATTATCCTCATAATTTTGATGAGTTATTAAAAGAAGCTATTGAATATATAGGAAGCAAAAACAATTGATTGGTAGTAAGAAAGGGAGATGCATCATATGTGATGCATCTCCCTTTCGTTATTATAAATTAAAAGCGTCTGCCAATAGGCGATAAGAGTTTAATTTATCTTCAAATTGATGAGTAATCGTGACAATCATAAATTCGTCAGTATTATACGCTTTGCTTAAGTTTAATATTTTTTCTTTCACAGAAGACGGATCACCGACGATCATACGTTGACGATTTTCTTTTATGCGGAATAGATCATAAGCACTATACGAATAATTTTGAGCAGTTTCGATAGAAGGAGTACCAGTAGTCCGTTTTCCTTGTTCTAATAGTAAAATCGATAAATCAAGGCTTGATGCTATCTTCTCTGCTTCTTCGTTTGTTTCTCCGCAAATAACAAAAATAGATACGATTGATTTTGGTTTATCACCTAAATAGGAAGGTTGGAATTGTTCTTGATAAGCCCTCATTACTTCAGGGCCACCGTATCCGTTAATGAATTGTGCAAATGCAAAAGAAGCGCCTTGCTTTGCGGCAATCATTGCACTTTCTCCGCTAGAACCGAGCATCCACATTTCAGGAGATGTTGTGATAACTGGAGTAGCCTTTAAGTTTGCATAATGATGGTTTTCTGGTACTTGATCATGTAAGTACATAGCAACATTTGCAATTTGTTCTGGATATTGATCAAGTGAGCCCATTTTACCTTCTTGAAGTGCGCGAGTTGCTATCGGCATACCACCAGGTGCTCTCCCGACACCAAGGTCGATGCGGTTTGGATAAAGTGCTTCTAAAACGCGGAAATTCTCGGCAACTTTATATGGGCTATAATGTGGCAGCATAACACCACCAGAACCAACTCTAATACGATCAGTTTTCGCGGCAATATGTGAAATGAGTATTTCTGGACTTGAACCAGCTAAGCTAACTGAATTATGGTGCTCGGATACCCAAAAACGTGTGAATCCGAGTTTTTCAACTTCTTGTGCAAGCGTAACTGTATGTGAAATAGCTTGGGCTGCTGTGCTACCATCTGAAATAGGTGATTGGTCTAATACACTTAATTTGATCATAGAATATACCTCTCAATCTTAATGTACATCCTATTATATATTTACTTATGAAAAATGCGTAATGAAATGCTCACACAAAAAAGCGGATAATTTTATATCCGCTTTTAACGAGAAAACCCTCGTTCATAATGATTCATTTCGACTAAGTTTAAAATATATTCGTAGTTATCAATTTCTAGATATATTTGCTTGCGTTCTTCCTCAGTTAGTTTAACGCTAGTAAGTTTTTTACAAAGCTGTTCTTTCTTTAATTCTAAATGTTTTTTTGTAGCATGATAGTCGTAAGTACGTTTCATGTGTATCCTTCCTTTCTCTACTATATATATATTTATTGTATGAAGCATGTAGAAGAGGGAGAGCTACACCATATGTATTTTTAGTGAATCTTCAAATTGCTATGGTGTTATGTTTAAGGGGATTCATGAATAAAATGCACTAAACCACTAATGTCCATTTTATGAAGTAAGGGGTGGAATTGTGCAGAAAGATATAATGTATAACACTGAGGTAGATGAAACGTTAAAAGTTATAAATAATGGATTAAAGAAGACGACACGTCCGAAACAAATTATTGTAGTAGGGGCAGGCATGGCTGGATTAGTTTCGGCATCTTTATTAAAAGCAGCAGGGCATGAAGTGAAGATTTTTGAAGCGAACAACCGTGTAGGTGGCCGCATAGAGACAGTTAGGATGGAAGATACCGGATTATATTTAGATGTTGGAGCGATGAGAATTCCGTATTCGCACAAATTAACGATGGCATATATAAGAAAGTATGGGCTACAGGTGAGCCCTTTTATTAATAGGAATGAGACTGATATTATATACGTAAATGGTCGGAAAACAACGTTGAAACAATATGAAAAGGACCCAAGTATTTTAAAGTATCCGGTGGAAATGAACGAAGAGGGGAAAACGTCGGAGGACCTATTATTATTAGCGGTACAGCCAATTATAAATTTTATTAAAAGAAATCCAGAAAAAAATTGGGATATTGTAGTAAAGGATTTTGGGAAATATTCTACAGGGCAATTTTTAAAGTATCATCCTTATCAATATAATACGTATTTTTCGCCAGTAACGATTGAGATGATTGGTGTTCTGTTAGATTTAGAAGGTTTTTTAGAAAGGTCATTCGTTGAGACGTTACGTTTTTTATACATTATGCAAGAGGAGAGCGGATTTTGTGAAATAATAGGTGGAAACGATAGATTACCAAAGTCTTTTTTACCGCAATTAGAAGAAAATATTATTTATAATCAAAAATTAATGAAGCTACATCAACACGATAACGGTGTGACGGCTTTCTATCGAAATGAGGAAACTTTTGAATATAGTAGTATTACAGGGGATTTAGTTATTGTTACAATTCCGTTTTCGACAATGCGTTTTGTGGAAGTAGATCCATTTGATTCTATATCTCATGAAAAGTGGAAAGCAATTCGTGAATTGCATTATATGCCTGCGACGAAAATAGGCATTCAATTTAAAAGTCGATTTTGGGAAGAACAAGGGCAATTAGGTGGCAGAATTATAACAGATTTGCCAATTCGTTACGCCTATTATCCAAGCCATGGAATTGGAGAGAAAGGACCTGCTATGATGTTAGGAAGCTATACATGGTCTTATGATGCGTTGTTATGGGATGGGTTATCAAAGGGTGATCGTATTTATTACACATTGCACAACTTAGCAACGATATTAGGTGGTCAAGTATATGATGAATTCATGTCTGGAATATCAAAAAGTTGGACATTGGATCCATATGCGCTTGGAGGATTTGCCCTTTTTCAAGCTGGTCAAGAATCTGAGCTACAACCAGTGATTGTAAAGCCAGAGGGGAAAATATTCTTTGCTGGAGATCATACAACGTTATATCACGGATGGATTCAAGGTGCGATTGAGTCTGGAGTTCGTGTAGCGATAGAAGTAAATGAATAAAATGTTTAAAATTCAGAAATTTCTTTACCGTATAACTTGAGATGGATATTATTATATATAAAAGAATTATAGGGAGTGTTTACAGTGAATCCGTTATTATTCGATTTTTCTTCTGAATTTTATACTGACAGGCTTTTTATTCGAATGCCGAAACCAGGCGATGGTAAAGTTGTATATGACGCAATTCAAGCTTCAATACAAGAATTAAACCCTTGGATGGTTTTTGCACAAAAAGAGCAAACAGAGGAAGAAATAGAAGAGAGTATAAGAAAATCGCATATTCAATTTTTACAAAGAGAAGATTTGAGGTTGCTAGTATTCTCGAAAGAGACAGGTGAATTTATTGCTTCTAGCGGATTACATCGTATTAATTGGGATATACCTCAATTTGAAATCGGGTATTGGATTGATTCGAGATTTAGTGGAAAAGGCTATATGGTAGAGGCTGCGAAAGGTATAACGGATTATGCTTTTTCTGAACTGAAAGCAAACCGCGTAGAAATTCGTTGTGATTCTCTAAATAAGAAGAGTAGAGCGATACCTGAGAAATTAGGTTTTAAATTAGAGGGGATTTTAGAAAGTGCGAGTGTTGCGGTAGATGGAAATGGATTAAGGGATATGTGTGTATTTGCAATGACGAGAAATACATATGAAAAAGAAGAGCTGTAAAGAAACAGCTCTTCTTCTTTATATTATGGTACAGGATGTCCATTAGAGCTTTCAAAAATTGTAAACCATTGTTGACGATCTAAGTTAACTTTTGTAGCAAGAGCGGCCGTTTTTACACGATCTAATTTACCTGAGCCAACGATTGGCATCATTTTAGCTGGATGAGCAAGTAACCATGCATACATAACAGTATCGATGCTATCAACACCTAGCTCAGTAGCAACTTTTTGCAGTGTTTCACGTACACGTACAGCACGTTCAGTTTGACCGGTAAAGATTTCACCACCAGCAAGAGGTGACCAAATCATTGGGTTGATTCGTTTTTCTTGGCATAAATCAATCGTACCTTTTTCAAAGTGCTCAAGCTGCATCGCAGATACTTCGATTTGATTTGTAATGAGCGGGAAATCTAAATATGAACTTAACATATTAAATTGTGAAGGTAAAAAGTTAGATACACCGAAGTGACGTACTTTTCCTTCGTGCTTTAAGCGTGAAAAAGCTTCTGCCACTTCGTTTGGATCCATAAATGGATCAGGACGATGGATGAGTAATACATCAATATAATCTGTATGTAAGTTTTGTAATGAATCCTCCGCGCTCTTTATGATATGTTCAGCACTCGTATTGTAGTGAGCAACATATCGCTCTGGAAATTTCGGTGATGGGGGAGCGATTCCACATTTTGTGACAATTTGCATGTTTTCGCGTAAGGAAGGCTTGAGTTGTAGTGCTTCTCCAAACAATTCTTCACACTTATATCCACCATAAATATCAGCGTGATCGAAAGTAGTTATCCCCATATCCATACAAGATTCAATAAAAGAAAGTAATTCTTGTTTCGTCATATTCCATTCTGCTAAACGCCAAAATCCTTGAATAATACGAGAAAATTCCAGTGTTTCGGCCATTTGAACTCGTTCCATTTTAAGTACCTCCTTGATGAATGATAATATTTTGAAAAGGCTTTCTTGCTACATATTATTATATAGTTACAGGGTCGTACATACAATAAATATGTTTTGCTACAAAAACGATTTTTTCTATATGCTATAATATAGAAACATTTAGCTATAAGGAGAGGTACGAAATGATTCCAGTAACAATATTAACGGGTTTTCTTGGATCAGGGAAAACAACATTATTAAATCGTATTTTATCAGAAAATCACGGTAAGAAATTAGCGGTGATTGTAAATGAAATAGGACAAATTGGTATCGATAATCAATTGATTATGAATGTTGAAGAAGAAATTATGGAAATGACAAATGGCTGTTTATGCTGTACTGTGCGTGAAGATTTACTTGTTGCTTTAAAACAATTACTGGATGTGAAAGCAGAAGGGGAAATGGAATTTGATGGATTAGTAATTGAAACAACAGGTCTTGCAAATCCAGGTCCGATTATTCAAACTTTCTTTTTAGATCCAGTTATTCAATCTGCATACCAAATTAACGGTGTTGTAACAGTTGTAGATAGCTATCATATACATAAACATTTTGAAAAGGGACTAGAAGCAAAAGAACAAATTGCCTTTGCTGATGTTGTGTTAGTTAATAAATTAGATTTAATTGAAGAAAATGAGAAAGAAAGTCTCGTGCATGAACTGCAAGGAATTAATCCAACTGCAAAATTAATCGAGACGACTAACTGTGAGGTAGATATACCATCGCTACTACAAATTCAAACGTTTAAAACGAAAGATACGTTACAAATTTACCCTCATAAAGAACATAACCATTTAGAAGGTGTAAAATCGTTTGTACTACGTGAAGAGCGTTCGTTAGATTTACAAAAACTGAATGAGTGGATGTCAGCTGTCGTGCAAGAGCTAGGGGAGTATTTATATCGTTACAAAGGGATATTATCTATTGACGGAGTAGATAAAAGAATTGTTTTCCAAGGTGTACATACATTGTTTGCTGCTTCGTACGATAGAGAGTGGCAAGAGGGCGAAGAGCGAGTAAGTGAAGTAGTGTTCATCGGAAAAGATATTAATAAAGAATGGTTCCAAGAACATTTCCAAGAGTGTGTGAAATAAGTCTGCGTATATTGCAGGCTTTTTTTGTTTACTAAAATTGGAATTTGTATTAAGATAATCTGAAAATACTAAACGTTTAGTATTTTGTTATGGGTAGGGGGAGAAAAGGTGCGTTTAATGATTCTTGGATTGCTTACTAAAAGGGAGTCGCTATCTGGTTATGAAATACAACAGGCGCTAAATATGGTGCAAAGTAATAAATGGGCGGAAGTTTTCCCAGCTTCTATTTATCACGCATTAAAAAAAATGGAAAATGAAAATTTCATTCAAGTTAAAGCAATTGAAATGACCGGAAAACGGTCGAAAACGATATATTGTATTACAGAAAAGGGAAGTCAAGAATTTAAAAGGTTATTAAAGGAGTCGTTTCAAAAAACTTCAGTTATGTTTCCGAAACATCTATATACAGCGTTAACATTTCTGTCAGAAGAAGAGAGTATGAGAGAGGAAATTTTAGAAGCTTTAGAAGAGCAGAAAAGTGAAATACGATCTACTTATGAAGAGATGAGGGAAGGAGAAAGACTAAAAGATAACGCGCCAGCGTATGTGAAACTAATTTTCGAAAATATGTATGAACAATGTGAGATGCAACTTCGATTTATTCATAGGTTAGAGAAACTATTAAAAAACTAAAAATGTGGTGGGAAGAATATGAAAATCGATCATCTTGTTATAAATGTAAATAAAGAAATACAAGAAAATAAGGAAACGATTAAAAATGTACATTCTATCGGGCTTCCATATGTTCCGAAATGGGGAAAGGGAACGAAAGGGTTTAAAGTATCTAACATATGGATTGGAAAAGAATATTTAGAATTAGTAAGAGTAAAAACAAAAGATGGGGGTGGTTGGGTACAAGAGTGGGTTCAGAAATATTGTGATGGCCATAGGGGACTCATCGGACTGGCAATTGATGTTGAAAATATAGATAAAGTGTATGGGAAAATGATAGAAGGTGGAATTGAAATTACAAAACCAGAACCATTACAATACAAGTGGTTTTTTAATTTATTTAAGAAAACTATGCCGTGGAAAAATGCATACATACAGCCGATGAAGGGGATGCCGTTTCAATTTTTTCTACAACAAATGGACGATCAAAAGAGCAGAGAATATATGGAGAAATATATGTATCCAAATAGTTTGGAGCAGGGAATTACAGGAATAAATACGGTGAAATTATATGGAGAAATAACAAATGAAGATAGAGACATTATTAGTTGTCTATTTTCAGATGTTACAAATGAAGAAGAAGAAATAGTAATACGTTTAAACAATCAAATGATTTATCTAATTCAATCGGATGAGCATTTTACGGAGATAATACTAGATTGCAAAAGCGAAGCACATAGGGAGAAGAAATTAAATATAGAAAATGTGACATTAATAAATAAATAATAAAAAGCCTGTTTTCACAGGCTTGTATTTTCATCTATTAGTAATTCCATTACAACACCTACAACTGGACCCTCGTCATCAATGTCTCCGTTTAAACGGAAGCCAAATGATTCATATAGTCCCATTGCGAGTTTGTTGTCTGGATGTAAACTTAAATAAATTATTTTACATTCAAATTTTTGTTGTAAATATTGGATTAGTAAACGAAGGAAACGTTTTGCATATCCTTTTCCTTGAAAATGCTGATCAATCATAAAACGATCTAACCATACGCTTTCATGCTTTTTGGAATGCCAACCGTACATTGCGTATCCAACGAGTGTTTCTTTGTCATATAAGCCTACTGACGTTCCGTTTTCTTCATATAATGATTCAGCTAAAGAAAACGCATTGCTTTCAATAAATTGCTGCTGTTCTTTTGTTACGTTTAAAGCAGCTACTGAACGCCAATTATTTGCTGTTACTTCACAAATGTGAAGATTCATAGTTCCAACTCACCTTCTAAATTATTATAGCTTAAAAGCTAATATGGATAATTTTACTTGTTATTTCGGCCAAGTCAAGTGAGAACAAACAAAAAAGAAGCTGAATGGCATATTCAGCTTCTTATAAAGTGAAACTTTAATGAGTGGGGGGGCATCCCCCACTCATTATCAACACGCACCAATCGGGCGTTTACTGCCCGTTAATACGGGATAAAAAGTTGATTAGTTAGTAGCTTCTTTCAATGTATTCACGTTTTCTTCCATTAAAGTAAAGTAATCTTTATTGTTCTTAGCATCATCCTCAGAAATAGTAGCAAGGTGATTTAAGCGTAAAATTTTTGTACCTGTTTCTTTTTGAATAACTGATGCTACTTTTGGAGTAGAGAATGTCTCAAATAAAATATATTTTAAACCGTGTTCTTTTACTGTTTTTGTAATGTCAGCAAGCTGTTTTTGAGATGGTTCATCAGATGCTGAAATTCCAGCGATTGGGATTTGTTTTAAACCGTATCGTTGTTCCCAGTAGCCATAAGCTGCATGTGAAACTAATATTTCTTTCGTTTTTGCATTTGCAACAACTGCTTTAAATTGATCATCTAAATCAGTAAATTTTGTTTGAAGTGCTGCGAAGTTTTTTTCGAATTCTTTTTTATGTTCAGGCTGTAATTCTACAAGTGCATTTTTAATTTTTTCTGCTTGTTTCATCGCAAGAGTAGGATCTATCCAAACGTGTGGGTCTTTATCGTGATGATGTTCATCTTCTTTATGACCGTCTCCATGATCGTGCTGCTCTTCTTCAGATGAAGCACGAAGTTCGATATCTTTAGATGCATTTACAACTTTTACGTTTTCTTTTTTTAAGGATTTTTCCATTTTTTCGGCAAATGGTTCTAATTCTGCACCGTTATAAACGAATAAATCGGCTTTTGCGATTTGTACAGTCTGTTTTTGACTCGGTTCAAATGTATGAGAATCCGCACCAGGTGGGTAAATTGCTTCTACATTTACATAATCACCACCGATTTTTTTTGCGAAATCAGCAAGTGGGAAAATGGTTGTATAAACAGTTAGTTTTCCATCTTTCTTGGCAGTATCTTCTTTTTTATTTGAGCAGCCAGTAAAAATTAAAGTGAAAATAAGTAAGAATGAAAATATAGTCAATCTTTTAGGCATGAAGTTCTCCTCTTTTCTTTTTTTACGGATATATCTTCCCCCAATTATAGAAGAAAAATATCATTTTAATACAAAACGGAATAATTACGTTTTAGCTCGCGAACCTAGTATAATACATCTTTATGAAAGTTGCAATAAATAATAATCATTACGATTTGATTTTGTTATAAATCTGTCAAAAAGAAAGGTATTAATTTTTGTGATTGGTGCATATGTGACAATGTTACTTTCATATATTGGGAGGGAGCAGAAAAAAGGGGATGAGCGCTTGGGTTACATTATGGAGGCTATCTTTTTAATACTTGCGGTTGTTTTGCCGTTATCTTTTGTTTTAATTTTTTTAAGAAGACTAATAAGTAATTTAGGGGATGCTACAACAATTACGAAATTGCCAGTTGAAGAAAAAGAAAAGAAAAAAGAGTAATTAAAGCACTATGCTTACGCATAGTACTTTAATTATGATAAAATGATAAAACGGAAACTCCTATTAGCGACTTTCAGCAAAAGGAGAGAAAAGTAAATAAAGAGGTATATATATGAATGAACGAACAGCGTTAGTACTTGGCGCAAGTGGGCTAGTTGGACAAGAAATAACGCGACTATTACTTGACTCAGATTACTACGATTCGGTTACTATTTTTGTAAGAGAACCATTACAATTACAGCATGAGAAATTGCAGCAGAAACAGGTGGATTTTTCAGTATTAGAGGAATATAAAGAATTTTTTGCAGTAGATGATGTTTTTAGTTGTTTAGGAACAACGATAAAAAAAGCGAAGTCGAAGGTGAATTTTAAAAAAGTAGATTATGAATATACATTGCGAGCTGCCTGCTTAGCTGAAAAACAAGGCGTGCAAAATTTTCTTGTTATTTCATCAATGGGAGCAAATCCTAAATCATTCTTCTTTTACTCGCAAGTGAAGGGGAAAATGGAAGAGGAGCTGAAAAAGCTAGTTATTGGTGGCATACACATTTTCAGGCCGTCATTATTAGTAGGAAATCGACAAGAATATCGTTTTGGGGAAAGAATGGCTGAGAAATTATCTCGTATTCTTCCGTTTATATTTAAAGGGGCTTTTAAAAAGTACAAACCAATTTCAGCCAAAGATGTGGCGAAAGGAATGTATATAACAGCGCTGCGTGAAGAATCGGGTATCCATATTTATAATTCAAATGAAATTACAACGATAGAATAAATAAAACCGAGAAGACTCACTTCTCGGTTTTATTTATTAGTTTTAATTTTTCCGGGTGCTCGTCGGTACTGATATGGTTCTTGTAATTCAAAGCCGAGTTCATTGGCGGCTATTCTTGGGAAGTATGGATTGCGAAGTAACTCACGTCCGATAAAAATTAAATCTGCCTCGTTAGTTTTTAAAATTTGCTCTGCTTGTGATCCTGTTGTAATTAATCCTACCGCACCAGTTGCAATGTTAACATGCTCCTTAATATGTTTAGCATATTGTACTTGGTAACCAGGATAAACATCAATATGTGCTGGAACAACTGCACCAGAACTACAGTCAATTAAATCTACGCTTTGCTCTTGCATCCATTTTGTATACTGAACATAATCATGAACAGTTAAACCTTCATGATGATAATCATTAGCAGAAATACGAACAAACAACGGCCCAGTCCAAACTTCATTTACTGCATCAGTGATTTCACGTAAGAAGCGATAGCGATTTTCAGGTGAGCCCCCGTATTCATCAGTTCGCTTATTGGAAAGTGGAGAAAGAAATTCATTAATAAGATAACCGTGGGCACCGTGTAATTCAATAACGTCAAAGCCAGCTTCTTTAGAGCGTAAAGCAGCTCTTTGAAAAGCCAAAACAGTTTCTTTAATTTGCTGTTTACTCATTTCTACTGGTATTTTCATTCTATCGTTAAACGGAATTGCTGAAGGAGCGAAAGCATCCGTTTCTAATTCAGCCTTTCTTCCGGCATGTGCGAGTTGAATGGCAGCTTTTGCACCGTTATCATGTATAAAAGTTGTCGTTTTATGTAAGCCTTCAATTAGGCTATCATCCCAAATGCCTAAGTCTTTGTTAGAAATTCGTCCTTCAGGTAATACAGCTGTTGCTTCAATCATAACTAAACCTACTTGACCGGCAGCCCTGGTTCCATAGTGGACGAGATGAAAATTAGTTACTTGGCCATCCTCATTCTCTGATGAATACATGCACATAGGCGACATAACGATACGGTTTTTTAGTGTAACGTCCTTAATTGTATAGGGTGAAAAAAGTTGGGGATTCATCAAATAGCCTCCTTAATTGAATTTTCTTACATTGTATCATTCTCTTTTTTGTTTCTCTAATAAAACGCTTATACGAAAAATTTTGTCTATTCGTGTTACAATGGCTAATATGAATTGAATTGGAGGATGACATATGTATCAGGCTTATTATGAAAGTGAATTAGGTTTGCTGGAAATTACAGCGAATACGAAAGGGATTACGTCTGTTATATTTGTTGAAGAAAGAAAAGAAGAACATAAAAATGAACTTGTTGAACAATGTATAAATGAATTAGATGAATACTTTGAAGGAAAAAGAAAAGAGTTTACAGTTCCATTGTCTGCTGAAGGAACACCATTCCAAAAGAATGTATGGGAAGCACTTTACACCGTACCATATGGCGTAAGTGCTTCATATTTAGATATTGCAGATAAGGTTGGGAATACGAAAGCTGTACGAGCGATAGGAGGGGCAAATAGCCGGAATCCAATTTCAATTATCGTTCCATGTCATCGTGTAATAGGAAAGAGTGGAAAACTTGTTGGGTATGCAGGTGGTTTATGGAGGAAAGAGTGGTTATTGAAGCATGAAGGCATATTAAAATGAAGTATGGATGGAAAGAGGGATTGTTTTGAAATGTATAAATTGTGGGCGACCTTGTATTAATGATCAGTTGAATTGTGCAAATTGTCAACGGAACTTGCATAATAAACAAGGTGAAGAAAGCTCGCTAATAGACAAAGAATTAGAAGTATATGTAGGGAGACAATATCCATATTACAAAAGAAAATGGGAGCTTGAGAATAAGCGAATTGCTAGGTGGAGCTGGAATGGTTTGGCTGCTATTTTCAATGTAGGTTGGCTTGGATATCGTAAGTATTATTTACCTGCTGCTTTATTTATACTGTTATTAGTAGCATGTGATGCATTTTCTTATTATATGGGGTTCAACGTAGCGTTGCCAATCATTAATATGGTGCCTCTTACGTTTTTATTACTCATTTTCATTCTATTTGGGATGGGGATTTTTGCAAATGGATTATATTATCAATTTGCAGAAAGGCGTATATATCGAATAAAAGCACGGGGAATTAAAGATGAATCGGTTGAAAATTATCTGATCCGTGATAGTGGTGGAACGAGTAAAATGGGAGCAACAATCGTTACTATTTTAGCAGTTGCTAGTATTTTTTTCAGTCATTTCTTTTTTCCGACTGATCGAGATATTATACAAAAAGTACGCACAAGTTCGCTTTATGAATATCCTTTCTTTTCGATTGGTGAATCGTTTGAAAGCTATTTTCAAAATTCAGGGTGGATATATTATCGTGGTTCGGAAGGTATGGAATTAGTAGAATTTCAAGGATACAGCCCAGGGATGCCAAGACAAAAAGTTACAATTCAATTTATTGTTGATTATAAATTGAGTGAAATTGAGCCATACTCCCTTACGATTAATGGTGAATCTAAAAATGAAGAAGAGTTTTTGAAGATAATGGAGGAAATATTTAAAGTTCAAAATCCATTTGATATAGAGGATGGCTTACAAGTAAATGCTATTCAACAAAGCGGAGGGAAAGCAATTTCTGACCGCTTTTTTTCTTTTTATAAAAATAAATATTTAAAATAATCAGAATCTTTTGTATAATAAAATATATTATACAAGTTTTAACTTATACATATAGATTGGGGGAAGGAAGAATGAAGAGAAAGGCAACAACAATTGCTGCACTTGCGTTATCGACTAGTGTACTGGTTGCGGGATGTGGGAATGGGGAGAAGGCTTCGACAACGAAGAAAGAATCAAGTAAGGGAATGGCAGATAAACAAGTTTTAAATTTGCTAGAAACAGCTGAAATTCCTTCAATGGATACATCTAAATCAACAGATTCTGTATCTTTCCGTGTATTTGTAAATGCAATGGAAGGATTATATCGTCTAGATAAAGATAATAAACCAACTCCAGGTATGGCCAAAGACGTGAAGATTAGTGAAGATAAAAAGACATATACATTTGAATTACGTGATGCAAAATGGTCAAATGGTGATCCAGTTCGAGCACAAGATTTTGTATATGCATGGCAACGTACATTAGATAAAGCAATAGCAGCAGAATATGCATTTATTTTATTTGATGTGAAAAATGCACAGAAAGTAAATAAAGGAGAAGTACCGTCGGATCAATTAGGTGTTAAAGCGAAGGATGATAAAACGTTGGTAGTAGAATTAGAGCAACCAGCACCTTATTTCCTTGAGCTTACTTCGTTCCCTACATTCTTCCCATTAAATGAAAAGTATGTAAAAGGACAAGGGGATAAATACGGATTAGAAGCAGATAAATTATTGTACAATGGACCATTTACAATGAGTGAATGGAAACATGAACAAAGTTACCAGTTAAAGAAAAACCAAAATTATTGGGATAAAGATGCTGTAAAATTACAAGAAATTAATGTGGGTATAGTAAAAGAGACAAGTACTGGGGTAAATTTATATGATAGTGATCAAGCAGACCGTGTCATTTTAAGTTCTGAGTTTGTAGACAAATATAAAAAGAATAAACCAGATGAATTTAAAACGAAGCTAGACCCACGTATGTATTTCCTACGTTTTAATCAAAAAAATGCAACGTTTAAAAATCAAAAGGTTCGTGAGGCGATTGATTTAGCGTACGATAAAAAAGGAATTGCGGATGTAATTTTGAATGATGGATCATTGCCAGCGTATTTCTTAGTACCTGAAAAGTTTACGACAGGACCAGATGGAAAAGACTTCCGTACTGTAAATAAAAATTTCCGTGACAGTAAAGATAATGCTGCGAAAGCAAAAAAACTGTGGGAAGAAGCGAAGAAAGAACTTGGTCAAGATACAATTACAGTAGAATTACTAAATGATGATAACGGTAGTCGTAAAAAAGTGGGCGACTTTATTAAAGAAGAATTAGAGAAAAACTTACCTGGTATTAAAGTGAATTTGAAGCAACAACCATATAAGCAGAAGTTAGATTTAGAAAAGAAATTTGAATATGAATTCTCATTATCTGCATGGAGTCCAGATTATCCAGACCCAATGACATATATTGATATGTTCGTTACTGGAAGCTCATTTAATGAAATGGATTATTCAAATCCGAAGTACGATGATTTAGTAGCAAAATCAAAAGGAGAACTACTAAAAGATGACGCAGCACGCTGGAAAGCACTTGCAGAAGCTGAAAAAATCTTAATTGGTCAAGATGCTGCAATCTCTCCTACGTACCAACAAAGTACAGCTTACTTAGAGAAGACGTATGTAAATGGTATTGCTAACCATACGTTCGGTGGCGACTTTAGTTATAAATGGGCATATATTACAAAGAAATAGTATAATAAAAGATGAGTGAATTTTCGCTCATCTTTTATTTGTTTAGGGAGGAACATGGAGTGTTGAAAGGAATCAATCATCTTTGTTTTTCAGTATCAAATTTAGAAAACGCTATTATGTTTTATGAAAGAGTGCTAGAAGGAGAACTATTAGTTAAAGGGAGAAAACTTGCATATTTCAATATATGTGGAGTATGGATAGCACTGAACGAAGAGGCACATATTCCCAGAAAGGAGATTCATCAATCTTATACGCACCTCGCATTTTCTGTTGAACAAAAAGATTTTGAACGCCTGTTACATCGGTTAGAAGAAAATAATGTTCATATTTTACTAGGAAGAGAACGTAATGTGAGAGATTGTGAGTCTATATATTTTGTTGATCCTGACGGTCACAAGTTCGAGTTTCATTCAGGGACACTACAAGACCGTCTAAATTATTATAGGGAAGAAAAACCACATATGACATTTTACTAGGGAGGAAGAGTATTTGCATGCACTTGTAATCGGGGGAACAGGGATGTTAAAGCAAGTTTCTATGTGGCTTTGTAAGCAAGGATTCCATGTTTCTATTATTGGACGAGATGAAGTGAAATTAGAAAATGTGAAGGGAGCAAGTTCTGCACCAGAAAATATCACATGCCTTCCGTTAGATTATCATAATAATGACGATGTAAAGATAGCTATTAAAGGTACAATTGAGAGAAATGGTCCCATAACATTAGTTGTCGCATGGATACATTCAAGTGCAAAGTATGCGTTATCACTCATTTGTAAGGAGATAGAATTTTCGTCTGAAACATACAGTTTATTTCATATTTTAGGCAGTAAAGCATCGCGTATGACTGCAGAGAAAATAGGTGGTACGCTTTGTCGGTATCATAGAATTATATTAGGTTTTATTTTAGAAGATACATACGGAAGATGGCTTACTCATCAAGAAATATCAGATGGAGTAATTAATGGGATTGAAAGTAATTGCAATGAATGGATTGTGGGGCAAATAGAACCATGGGAATTACGACCAAATTGATAAGGGGGAATGAGAAATGAAAACAACTGTATATGTAACAAGGCACGGTGAAACAGAATGGAATGTAGCGAAGCGAATGCAAGGACGGAAAAATTCAGCTTTAACTGAAAATGGTATGTTACAAGCGAAACAATTAGGTGACCGAATGAAAGATTTAGCTATCCATGCGATCTATAGTAGTCCGAGTGAAAGAACACTTCATACTGCAAAGTTAATAAAGGGCGAACGTGATATACCGATAATAGCGGATGAGCATTTTTATGAAATTAACATGGGTATATGGGAAGGACAAACAATCGATGAGATAGAAAGGCAATACCCAGAAGAAATACAATTGTTTTGGTATGAGCCACATCTTTTTCAGTCAACATCAGGAGAAAATTTTGAGGCCGTTCATAAAAGAGTAATTGAGGGGATGCAGCTTCTTTTAGAAAAGCATAAAGGCGAAAATATACTAATTGTTTCCCATGCGGCAGCGGCAAAATTACTTGTTGGGCATTTCGCGGGTAGTGAAATAGAAAATGTGTGGGATGATCCATTTATGCATAGCGCTAGTCTTAGCGTAATAGAATTTGAAGAAGGTAATGGAAAAGTAAAACAATTTGCAGATATAAGTCATTTTCAATAAACGTAAAAAAGGCCGCAAAACGGCCTTTTTTTGTAGGCATAAAAACTAACAATTACGTTTTTTATACCAGAAGTGGTCGAATTTCTTATTTTTGCAACATGGGAACTTATGTCCACCGCTGCAATCATTCCATTTATGCCCGTCATCGTGACAGTCCTTACCATGATCACATGAATCATCGCAAGAGCGACCGTGTCCGTGAGGGAAGAATTCGCATTTTTTACAGAAACTTCGTTTTGTCCAGAAAAATTTCTTTTCAAAGCGTATGCACTTTGTAACGAAAGTACAATGTTTTCTGCGAGTACGTTTTGTAACTAAAACGCATTCTTTTCTACGCGTCACTTTCGTAACGAACGTCCATTTTTGAACGCGCACACGAGTACATTTCGTAACAAATGTCCATTTTTTAACATGAGTACATTTTGTAACGAAAGTACAATGTTTCACGCGAGTACATCTTGTTCTTGGACATTTACGCCCTGTTGTACATTTACGCCCTGTTGTACATTTAAACCCTGTTGTACATTTATGATGAGAGAATTTATCATCATCGCACTCAAAAGCACTTGGATCTTGGTGTAAGAAATCCTCCATCCCAGCACTTTTGATTTCTTCAACAGCTTTTCTAATATCACGTTTCATAGAAATCCTCCTTATCGAGTATTAAATTGAAAAGGTATTCTTTTTCCTTAACATGATATGAGATACGGTTTCTTTCTGAACAGGACAAGAGTGTATTTTTATATAAATGGATGATAGCGGATGTATGGACAAGGCGTGGTGCATACATTGAATGAAGAGAACTGAGAAGGGATGGGAAAATATGCTACCTTCATATGATTTTTTTATTCATCCAATGTACTTAGTGGAATTGAAAAAAGATATTTGGTCAGATAGTCCAGTGCCAGCAAAGTTAACATATGGAAAAAAGAAGTATGATATTGATATCGTTTATCGAGGCGCTCATATTCGTGAGTTTGAGAAAAAGTCTTATCATGTTAAGTTTTATAAGCCAAAAAAATTTCAAGGGGTAAAGGAGTTTCATTTAAACTCTGAATTTATGGATCCATCTCTTATTCGTAACAAATTATCACTAGACTTTTTTAATGATATTGGGGTACTTTCACCGAAGTCACAGCACGTATTTATAAAAATAAATGGTCAAATACAAGGGGTATATTTACAGTTAGAATCAGTTGATGAAAACTTTTTAAAAAGTAGAGGATTGCCGAGTGGTTCTATTTATTATGCGATAGATGACGACGCGAATTTTTCTTTAATGAGTGAGAGAGATAAAGATGTTAAAACTGAGCTTTTTGCAGGGTATGAATTTAAATGTTCGAATAAAAATAGTGAAGAGCAACTAAGTGAATTCGTATTTCAAGCAAATACTTTGTCGAGGGAAGATTATGAAAAAGAAATTGGGAAGTTTCTAAATGTAGATAAATATTTACGATGGTTAGCTGGAGTTATTTTTACGCAAAACTTTGATGGTTTCGTTCATAACTATGCACTATATCATAACGATGAAACAAATTTATTTGAAGTTATACCGTGGGATTATGATGCGACTTGGGGGCGAGATGTACAAGGGAGACCGCTTAATCATGAATATATTCGCATTCAAGGGTATAACACGTTAAGTGCAAGGCTGTTAGATATACCTGTATTTAGAAAGCAATATCGAAGTATTTTAGAAGAAATATTAGAAGAACAATTTACAGTTTCATTTATGAGGCCGAAAGTAGAAGGAATATGTGAATCGATTCGTCCGTATTTACTACAAGATCCATATATGAAAGAAAAATTAGAAACATTTGATCAAGAGGCTGATATGATCTATGAATATATAAATAAAAGAAGAAAGTATATACAAGACCACTTACATGAATTGGATTAATTTTGAAAGAGATTGGAACATTATCAATCTCTTTTTTTGTATAATAAAGATGTACGAAAAAAGTGAAATAGTATGTATTTGATAGAGAATGGGGTTGTGTAGAGATGACGATTAAATGGATTGATTGGGTAAAACAAATACAATCTATAGCCCAAGCGGGTTTAACGTATTCTAAGGATGCGTATGATATAGAACGTTTCCAACAATTACGAGACATTTCGATTTCGATGATGTCACATTACACAAAAACAGATTGGGAAGTAGTAGAGAAATTATTTGCAAGTGAGACAGGCTATCAAACACCAAAAGTTGATATACGAGCAGTTGTTTGTCAAAATGAAAAATTATTATTTGTAAAAGAAAAAAGTGATGGGAAATGGGCATTGCCAGGTGGATGGGCCGATATTGGTTATACGCCAACAGAAGTTGCGGCAAAAGAAGTATCAGAAGAGACAGGTTATAAAGTAGATCATTTTAGGCTACTAGCAATATTCGATAAAGAAAAACATCAACCATCTCCATCAGCAACCCATATATATAAGGTTTTTATAGGTTGTGAGATTGTTGGTGGAGAAAAGAAACTAAGCATTGAAACAGAAGATATAGATTTTTTTAGTGAAAATGAAATACCTGATTTATCAATCGCTAGAAATACAGAATGGCAGATTAAAGAAATGTTTGCGTTTATGAAGGATCGAAATAAGGAAAAGATACTTGATTAATTAAATTAATCAAGTATCTTTTTAGGGTATATTGATGAAGGGCTGTACATATTCTTGTAACAAAAAAGAGTATAGTGTAGTCTTCTTTAAAGTCTATGAGTTAGGCGAAGAGATTCACATGATTATATTGGCAGATGGCAATCTTTATGTGATAATGGGGGGTATGTGAAGAAAAAAGGAGATAGAAAAGAATATGTTAGCGAATATAATAGATCAGTTATTGCAATTCTTTGCAAGCTTAGGGTACTTTGGAGTAGCTCTTGCTTTAATGATTGAAGTAATCCCAAGTGAAATTGTACTTTCGTATGCTGGCTTTTTAGTGGCGGATGGTAAAATTAGTTTTGTGGGTGCAGTTATCGCCGGAACTATTGGTGGTACTTTAGCGCAAATCTTTTTATACTGGCTTGGATACTACGGAGGGCGTCCAGTTGTAGAGAAATATGGGAAATATCTACTTATTAATAAACACCATTTAGACATAGCGGAAGGTTGGTTTAAGCGTTACGGAGCAGGCGTAATATTTTCTGCACGCTTTATCCCAGTAGTACGTCATGCTATTTCTATTCCAGCAGGACTAGCTAAGATGCCATTAAAACTATTTACACTTTATACGGTTGTAGCGATCATTCCATGGTCAATTCTATTTATATACTTAGGTGAAAAACTTGGTGGAAATTGGCGTCATATTAAAGAGTATGCATCTGATTACACACATTACATAATTATAGGAGCTGTGCTCTTTATTGCACTATACTTCGGTTTAAAGTATTTGAAAAAGAAAAAAACAACACGTTAAAGTCAATGATGATTCATTGGCTTTTTTATTTGTTTCGGTTCTAAACAAAAGGAGTTGTCCATAATGTGTAATAATAAAGCGTAGCGGAGGAATGTAATGAAAGGGTCACCGTTTATACGTGGAACGATATTTTTAACGATGGCAACGATGATATCTAAAATGTTAGGGTTTATATATATTATACCATTTACAGCAATGGTTGGTACGAGCGGGTACGTTCTATACACATATGCATATCGTCCTTATACAATCATGCTGAGTATAGCGACGATGGGGTTACCGCTCGCTGTTTCAAAGATGGTATCAAAATATGATCAACTAAATGATTATCATACAGTTAAAAGAGTACTAAAGAGTGGTATCGTTTTTATGTTAATAATGGGAGTTGTATCGTGTTTCACACTATATGTATTAGCCCCGCATTTAGCTGAACTTGTAGTTGATGGAAGTGATCAAACGGGGAATAGTGTAACTGCAGTCGCTACTAACATTCAAATTGTAAGTTTTGCGTTAATACTTGTACCAGTAATGAGTTTATTAAGAGGCTTCTTTCAAGGGTTTCAGTCGATGGGCCCTTCTGCATTAAGTGTAGTTGTAGAGCAATTCTTTCGGGTCTTAACCATATTGATAGGAAGTTTTGTCGTATTATATGTTTTAAAAGCGTCTGTTTCGCTAGCAGTTGGTATTTCAACGTTTGGTGCTTTCATGGGAGCGATAGGTGGATTAACTGTTTTAACTGCGTATTATGTAAGAAGGAGAAGGCATTTAAAGAAAAAAGAGATGGCAAGTATACCGCAAACGACGAAATCTTTCTTCTCGTTGTATAAGGAGCTCTTTACATATTCTATTCCTTTCGTCGTGGTTGGTTTAGCAATTCCTTTGTATCAGACTATTGATACATTTACAATTAATAAACTACTTATACAAATTGGATATATGCAAGGAGAAGCGGAAAAAATCAATGCGATAATTGGCCTTGTTCAAATGGTTGTACTTATCCCCGTTTCAGTTGCGACTGCTTTTAGTATGTCCCTCGTTCCAGAGATGACGAAAGCTTATACAGCAGGGAATACGAAGTTACTATATAAACATTTTACAAAGACGAATATATTAGTAGTAGGGATTACGGTACCAGCGGCGATTGGAATGATGGTGTTAGCAAAACCAATATATACGCTTTTGTTTAGTACTGGGAATGATCCGGAGATAGGAAGTGTTATTCTACAATATTATGCTCCTGCGTGTATACTATTTTCTCTCTTTACTGTAACGGCCGCCATGCTGCAAGGAATCAATCAACAACAGAAAACAGTATTAGGTTTAGTAATCGGAATTATTGTAAAGATAATATTAAATATTGTATTGCTTCCGTATTTCGATTATGTAAGTTTTATCATTTCAACTTACGCTGGTTATACGATTTCAGTTGGTTTTAACTTGTGGATGCTCTCTAAATATGTTATAAAAGCAACATAAGCTTTTAAGGCAGAGAATCCTCTGTCTTTTTCTACGTTTATAATATTTTTCACGTAAAAGCGTTTTCAAAATAATTTTTCTATTGAAATTTAAACGTATGTTTCATATGCTGAAAATAGCGGTTCAAAAACTGTTGTTTAAGTGAGGTAGATTCCCACATGTAAAAAGAATCGGGGTGATAGTATGTTAAATATGTATTTAACAGACCGAAACGGAAAACTACAAGAGATTGAGGAAATGCAAAAGGGTTGCTGGATTAATGTACTTCATCCAACTGAAGAGGAAATTCAGTATTTAGTACAAACTTTAAATGTAGACTTAGATTTCATTAAAGACCCTTTGGATGATGAAGAACGCTCTCGTATTGAAAAGGAAGACAATAATACCTTAATCATCGTCGATATTCCGACAGTTAGGCATGATGAAGAGGGGAATTCAATTTATGACACGATTCCAATAGGTATGATTGTAATGCCAGATTGTTTCGTTACAATTTGCTTAGAAGAGAATCCAATTTTTGAACGTTTTATTAATCAACGTATTAAAGAATTTTATACGTTTAAAAAAACACGCTTTGCACTGCAGCTCTTATATACAATTTCTACTTATTATTTAAGATACTTAAAGCAAATAAATCGAAAAACAATCGATTTAGAGCACCAATTAAATAAGTCGATGAAAAATAAAGAAATTTTCACATTGCTCGGCCTTGAAAAAAGTTTAGTTTATTTTACAACATCATTAAAGGCAAATAAAATTGTAATTCAAAAATTAATGCGAAACAGTACATTTTTGAAAATGTATGAAGACGATCAAGATTTACTAGAAGATGTATTAATTGAAAATAAGCAGGCTATTGAAATGGCGGAAATATATAGTCACATCTTAAGTGGAATGATGAATACATTCAGTTCGGTTATTTCTAACAATTTAAATAGTGTTATGAAACTGTTGACTTCTATTACAATCATTTTATCATTACCAACGATGGTTTCTAGTTTCTTTGGAATGAATGTAAAGGTTCCATTTGAAGGGGAAGCATATGGTTTTGTAATTGTACTTATAATATGTGTAACATTATCTTTCACTTTAGCATTTGTTTTTTGGAAGAAACGTTACTTTTAATGATAAGAAAGCTGCTCTAGCATAGTTGTCAAACTGCGCTAGAGCAGCTTTTTTTGCTATGAAATCTCAATTTTGGAACAGAATATAACTTGTGAAATGTAATGTGTATGAAGGTTATGAATTCCGTATAACCCTTGTTCAAATAATGAAATGGGGTTAAAATTACATATTGTTAATGAAAAGTTGGAGGAAATACATCATGGAATTGTTTGAATTACCGAAAGCATTCCTGCAAATGAATACAATCTTTATCTCAATATTAATCGAAGCACTTCCTTTTGTGCTAATTGGTGTATTTATTTCAGGATTCATTCAAATGTTTGTGACAGAAGATATGGTGGCAAAATGGATGCCTAAAAACCGATTTCTGTCCGTTTTATTAGCTACTTTTTTAGGTATGATGTTTCCTGGATGTGAATGTGGAATTGTTCCGATTGTAAGACGATTAATCGGAAAAGGGGTTCCACCCTATGCAGGAATTGCATTTATGTTAACTGGACCGATTATTAATCCCGTTGTATTATTTGCAACATATGTTGCTTTTGGAAGTAGTATGCACATGGTATGGTATCGTTCTATTGTAGCGATTATCGTAGCAATTATCGTTGGAATTATATTATCATTTATGTTTAAAGAACATCAATTAAGAGATGATCACTTCCCAGAAGTGAATCATAAGCGTCCGTTACGTAAAAAAATGTGGGATGTATGTACACATGCTGTTGAGGAATTCTTCTCAATGGGAAAATATTTAGTGCTAGGTGCGTTAATTGCAGCTGCGGTTCAAGTATTTGTACAAACTTCAACATTGCTTGCAATTGGACAAGGTCCGTTTTCTTCATCAGCTGTTATGATGGGACTTGCTTTCATTTTATCACTTTGTTCAGAGGCGGATGCATTTATTGCTTCTTCGTTCCAAAGTACATTTTCAACAGCGTCACTTGTCGCGTTCCTCGTATATGGACCGATGGTGGATATTAAAAATATGTTTATGATGCTTGCGACATTTAAAACAAAATTTGTAATTGTTGTGACGGTTACAGTTACACTTGTTGTTTATGCAAGCTCACTACTCATTTATGCGATGGGGTGGTAGGTTATGTTTCGAGCATATATATTACTAGGTTTCACAATTTTAATTGGACAGCTTCATATTTCCGGTAACATTACGAAGTATATAAATATGAAGTACGCCTATTTATCAAAAACTGCAGCTATTATTTTAGGTTTCTTAACGATTATACAAATTATTATCGTTTTCCAGAAAGAGCATCAAAAGGAAAAAGAGAAACAAGATTGTAGTTGTGATCACAGCCATTGTGGGCATGATCATTCAAAAGATGAAAATACATGGTGGAAAAAAGCATTTTCGTACACATTGTTCTGTTTCCCAATTATTTCAGGATTATTTTTCCCAATTGCAACATTAGATTCGGACATTGTTAAAGCGAAGGGATTCCATTTTCCTGTTGCACAAGCGGAAAGTAAAGATCCATTTATGACGAGACAATTCTTAAGACCAGATACGAGTATTTATTACGGAAAAGAAGGATATCGTGGTGTAATGGAAAAAGGGAAGAAAGAGTTTGTTACGAAAGACAATATTGCATTAAAAGATGAAGATTTCCTAAAGGGTATGGAGACAATTTACAATTATCCTGGTGAATTTACTGGTAAAACTTTATCATTTAAAGGCTTTGTTTTCCGCGATGACTCTTCTAAGAAAGAACAATATTTCTTATTCCGTTTCGGTATTATACATTGCGTAGCGGATTCTGGTGTATATGGTATGTTAGTAAAAAAACCAGAAGGTGTAGAGTGGAAAAACGATGATTGGATTCAAGTAGAAGGAGAAATTTCAACTGAATTTTATCAGCCGTTTCATGCGAATATTCCTGTTTTAGAAGTAACGAAATGGAATAAAGTTGAACAGCCGAAAGAACAATATGTATTTAGAGGAGCCGATTGATAAAATCGGTTCTTTTTTGTGGACTAAAAGTTCTAAAAATTGTTAATATTAAACGTGTAGTTCATGAGATGTAGTAAATGTTTGGATATTAGGGATATATAATTAAAGGGGTGATAACAATGACTGAAGTAAAGGGTAAAACAGCTAATGAATCAAGAGTTTTTAAAACGAGTCGAGTATTTCCAACGGATTTAAATGATCATAACACGCTATTTGGTGGAAAGATATTGGCGGAGATGGATATGGTTGCTTCAATTTCAGCAACGAGACACTCGAGAATGGAATGTGTCACAGCGTCTATGGATTGGGTAGATTTCTTATACCCAGTACGTTCTTCAGATTGTGTTAGTTATGAATCTTTCGTAATTTGGACGGGAAGAACTTCTATGGAGATATTTGTGAAAGTAGTAGCAGAAGATTTAATTTCAGGTGAAAAACGTGTAGCAGCAACTTCATTCGTTACTTTTGTTGCGCTTAGTAAGGAGAATAATCCAGTTCCTGTACCGCGTGTTATCCCTGAGACAGAAGAGGAGAAAGAATTGCATCGAATTGCTGTGTTACGTGCAGAACAGCGTCATATTCGTAAGGCGGAGAGTAAGAAGGTAGCTACACTGCTAACTTTTTGATGTAAAATACTTTCCTAGTGGTACTATTTTTGTAATGGGCTAGGGGATTTTATGAAATGAAAAGCGGACACCTAAAAATAGGTGTCCGCTTTTATAGTTTTTTCATCCCCATATCGTATTACAATAACTGCTTAGCAGAAGCAAGCAGCACCGACGATAATTAAGAGGATAAATAATACGACTAGTAGCGCAAATCCATTACCATGTGCGAAGCCCATTGTTATTTCCTCCTTTTATTTTAAGATACAACATACAATATGCAGATGAGCTCTTGTTTGATATGGACGTATATCATGCAATGACATATTTTTTGTATGATAATGTTTAAAAAAAGGAAAGATATAGGAATAACAGTAGTTAGAGAAAGGAACGTATCCATGAAACACTTTTTAATTGTAATAATTTGTTTTATAGGTGTATTCATATGGATGAACGTTGATGTGGAAATGGGGAAGAAAATGGCTAGTGGATATGAATTAGAAAAAATTCGGTCAGGGGATTTTCAATTATATACGAACGGTGACGAGTTATATAGAAGTTTATTTGAGAATATAAATCGTGCAGAAAAGAATGTGTATATTCATTTTTATATTGTAGGTAAAGATGAGGTAAGCAAAGAATTCTTACAATTATTAGAGAAAAAAGCATCTAGCGGAGTAGATGTGAAATTGTCAGTAGACCGCATTGGCGGATATAAGCTTAAGAAAAAGATAATCAATCAATTAAAAGAAAAAGGCGTGAAGTTTACATTTAGTAAAAAACTTAAATTAAAAAACTTATTTTATTCTTTGCATCAACGTAATCATAGACGCATTGTTACTATAGATGGGAAAGTTTCGTACATTGGTGGCTTCAATATCGGAAAGGAATATCTTGGGCAGGATCCTAAATTTGGTCCGTGGCGTGATTATCATGTACGCATCGAAGGGAATGGAGCTACTGATATGGAACGGAAATTTGCGGAAGATTGGCAGGAAGATACGGGAGAAAAGGTCCCTATACGTCAAGAGTTACCTGTACAAGGAAATGTAAAATATCAATATGTATTTTCGAATGGGAAAGGTTTATGGCAGGAGTATGGAGCGCTTTTAAAGAAGGCAAAACATTCCTTAATTATCGCTACACCATATTTTGTACCGAGTAAAGAGATGGTAAAAGGACTGAAAGATGCATTAAATCGTGGTGTCCGTGTGAAAATTCTCGTTCCATTTAAAAGTGATGCCGTATTGTTAAAACAAGCTGCCTACCCTTATTTGAAAGACATGTTAGATGCTGGAGCGGAGATTTATCAATATCGAAATGGATTTTTTCATGGGAAAGTAACAATCATCGATGAGGAAATCGTTGATATCGGTACAGCAAATTTTGATAATAGAAGTTTTTACTTAAATAACGAATCTAACTGTTTCATATATGACAAGAAAGTCGTTGCTGACGTATGGAGTCGATTAAAAGGAGACTTTCATAAATCAAAACGATTTTCTGAAGAAGATTTTGAGAAAATTAGTAGCTGGGATTGGTTTCTAGCAAGAATATCAAATGTTATCGCATCATATTTATAGTATATAGATGAAAAATAGGAAGGGAGGAGCTTTAATGGATTGTATGAAAGAATTGATGACATATAGTTACACACTTATATATAAAGTTGGAGAGTACACGGGCAAGGTTCGAGATGAAGAATTAAAGGATATTTTACAGCATCATTTGCCGTATATGTTACAAGCATATAATGAACAAGTGAATTTTCAAGAAGGAGAAAATATACAGCATATAACTTGTAAACAAATGTGGCCGGAATTTACAGAAATGGATAGGGAAACAGATAATGAATATACAGGGGATATGGGGATTGCAATTTGTTATATTACACATCTGAAACGATTAGCATTAAAGTTTGCTCAAGTGGCAGTAGAAGTTGCGAACCCGGAGTTTCGTTCTTTTCTGGAAAATTGTTTTGTGAAAATGAATCGTTACGCATATAATGTTTGGCAATATGTTGTGAAGAAGGAATATAAGATTAAACATGTATATGAAAATGAAAAATTCGCGTGAAAAGCTAAGGTGGAATGAAAGGCGCCTTAGTTTTTTTATGTCTAATTAGAGGGGGGATTAAAGATCGGTTATGTTATCTGAAAATTTACAATAGTTTACTGTATCTTTACTATTTTTAAATCTTTCCTTTAAAAATAAAGAGTAATATGGGATTGTACATATTCTATCAAAGGGAGGAAACGCAAATGAACAAATGGGTTAAGTCATTAACTGCTATGGCACTTGCAAGTTCTTTATTAATGGTAGGTTGTAGTAAAGATGAGGATAAAAAGAAAGAGGATGACACAACAACAAAGCAAAATGAAAAGAAAGATAAAGAAACAAGCGGAACAGACAAGTCTTCTGATTCGAAAGAAAAGAAATAAAGTGAAACTTTAATCAGTGGGGGTTTTGTCCATCCCCACTGATTATTAGCCCTCACCAATCGGGCATTTACGGGCAGTAACTTCCTCGCATTCGCCGAATTTACTGCCCGTTAATGCGGGATAAATGGATAATAGAGCTTCCTCACATATACGAGGAAGCTTTTTTGTTGTATATTTGTATGTTTTACGGAAAAATAGAGAGAAAGAACTGAAGAGGGGATAGTATATGAAAGTATGTATATTAGGAGCGACAGGTAGAGTAGGATCACACATTATGAAATTGGCACTACAAGATTCATATGAAGTAACGGTATTAGTTCGTGATTTGAGTAGAGTAGAAACAGAGCATGAAAGGTTGCATGTTATTAAGGGAAATGTATTAAACGGAGACGATATAAAGGAAGCGATTAAAGGATGTGATATTGTAATTAGTGCTCTTGGAACTGATCGAAATGGGACGTTAGAGAAGAGTGTACCGATTATTATAAAACAAATGGAAGAAGAGGGCATAAAGAAAATTGTTACAATAGGAACGGCTGGTATTTTACAAGCGCGAATAAACCCAAGTATATATCGTTTCCAATCAAAAGAATCGAAAAGAAAAATGACAACAGCTGCGGAAGATCACTTAGCTGCTTATGAAGCGCTGAATAATAGTAAACTATGTTGGACTGTTGTTTGTCCGACGCATTTAATAGATGGTGATGTAACAGGTGTATATCGAACTGAAAAAGATATGTTGCCAACAGATGGATCGAAAATCACAGTTGGTGATACAGCTCATTTTACATGGAGTTTACGTAATAAAAGCTTATACGAGAAAAGCCGAGCAGGTATTTCATATTAAAAAACCATCCCAAAATAGGGATGGCTAAAAAATGATATAGCATACAAAGATGATAATCATAATGATTTGGAGAATGGCTTTGGCTACTGTACTACTTAAAAAACCGACTACAGTTGCAATTCCGACTAAAAGGGCGTCTTTTGGCGCCTTTTTATGCATTAGTTCCGTAATAAATACAGATAAGAACGGTATGATAATAAGACCAAATGGCGGGAAGAAGAACGATCCGACAATGATAGAAACCATACCAACACGTTCGCCCGATTTTGTACTTCCGTATTTTTTTAGGAAGTATCCATTTGCAATAAAGTCAGCAACGAAAATGAAGAGTGTAAAAATGACTTGAAAAATCCAAAAAGATGTCGTCAACTCTCCGCCATTTATTCCAAAATGATAAATGAAATAGCCAGCCCATACGGCAAGGATGCCAGGAATAATGGGGTATATAAAGGCAAGAAATGAAACAATGAAACAAGCAATGATACAAATTGTTAGTAAAACAGTCACTTTATAACTCCTTTGTAGTATCTAATTTATGTACAGCAATTTTTTTAATCTGATGCCCATCAAGTTCTAATGCTTTGAATTGAAAACCAGCATATTCAACCGAATAGCCAGCCTCAATATTTAAATCGATTGCTTGAGAGAGAAGCCAACCACCAATTGTATCTAAATCACTTTCATCGATATGTAGGCCAAACATATCATTTACTTCAGAAATGAGTACTTTCCCATCTAAAACAGTAAGCTTAGGAGTACGCTTTTCAATCATCGGTGATTCGTCTGCGTCAAATTCATCTTGAATTTCTCCGATAATTTCTTCAAGAATATCCTCCATCGTTAAAAGGCCAGCAGTTCCACCGTATTCATCCATAACAATCGCCATTTGTACGCGGTTCTTTTGGAGGTGTATTAACGTTTTACGAATGGGAACTGTTTCAAATACAGTTAAAACTGGGTGTATGTACGATTCAAGTGGTTTATAATTTCCTTTTGTTTGATCGTGAAATATTTCTTTCGTATTTATCATCCCAATTATGTCGTCTTTATCTTTTTCAATAATAGGATAGCGTGTATACTTTTCAGTTGCGACGATATCCATATTTTCTTCTAACGTATTTTCAGTAGATAAGCAAATCATCTCGGTACGAGGAACCATGATTTCTTTCGCAACTCGATCATCAAATTCAAAAATATTATTAACATATTTATACTCGGTTTGATTGATTTCACCGCTTTTATAACTTTCACCTAAAATGAGTCGTAATTCTTCTTCAGAATGAGCAAGCTCATTTTCTTTCGCAGGCTCTAAACCGAGTGATTTTGTAAAAAATATAGCTGCACTATTGAGAAGCCAAATGAACGGATACATAATTTTATCAAATAAAATAAGTGGTTTTGCAAATTTTAATGTGATTACCTCTGCTTTTTGGATTGCGAAAGACTTAGGAACTAACTCGCCTAATACAACATGGAAAAAAGTAATCACACTAAAAGCAATAATAAAGGATAACGTGTTAGCCATTGTTCCAGTAATATTGATTTTTTCAAATAATGGTCGCAGTAAATGTTCCACAGTTGGTTCACCAAGCCAACCAAGTCCTAAAGAGGTGATAGTAATGCCAAGCTGACAAGCGGATAAATAAACGTCTAAGTTAGATAAAACGCTTCTTGCAGCCAATGCTTGCTTATTACCTTCATTTGCAAGCTGGTCAATTCGACTTTTTCGTACTTTTACGACAGCGAATTCTGAAGCAACGAAAAAACCAGAAATAAGGATAAGTATAAAGATGAGAAAAATATTTAATATGTCCAAGTGTGTTCTTTACTCCTAATTTGGAATAAAGATGTCACCTCCTGCAATTATGTTATACTTTTATAATAAATCCAAATGAAAAGATTAGTCAAAGAAAATGGGCAAATATTGGTAGGTTTCTATAGTAGTTTTTTAATTTGCTGTTATTTTGTCCTCTATATAATAGGAATAACCGTCTACTTTTAATTTAAATAGACGGTTATTCTATGTTATGGTTTCGAAATACTTCTAGTTAAAGTATACGTGTTCTGTTTAGGGTAGTTTGTTGTCCATAAAGCTTGGAGAAACGATAAGATGCTATATGGAATATAAAGTAGTAATAAACCAATTGTGACAACTATAGGTGCATTTTTGCCAAATTGGACGATAAATTGTAATAGTCCATTTGTATGAAAAATACATTCCATAAAAACGAATGAAAGAATAATGGAACTCAAAATAGATTTATGATTGGAAGTAAGCGCAATAAATAACGTATCAACAAGGAAAGATGAATTTTTTATTTCGTATTCATTAGTAGTATTTAAGAACGGTAGCCATTTTTTAATTGCTTGCATAACGATTATCATAGAAGTGCTACATACGATGATAAAAGAGGAGAAGAAAGGAAACTTTATGAATTTCGCGATGTAGAGAAGTGATAATAGGACTAAACATTGTAATA
Source organism: Bacillus sp. NPDC057893 (assembly GCF_042796455.1). Taxonomy (NCBI): domain Bacteria; kingdom Bacillati; phylum Bacillota; class Bacilli; order Caryophanales; family Bacillaceae; genus Bacillus; species Bacillus sp. NPDC057893. The sequence goes on from NZ_JBHVNG010000002.1 coordinate 1,170,023, forward strand.
TCACAGTGCCAAAAGAATACGGTATCCAGCGAAATAAAGAACTACACTTTTTTAATGAGTTTGGTGCTTTTAAAAATAGATGGCCAATTCCTAGACTTATAAAGAAACCGATTACAAGAGTGAATGTGAAACGAACGATCGATAAAAAATATATTTCCCATATGTAGGGGAACAGTGGTGACGAATGGTTAGAGGTATGTATTATATTTTGTGTATGTATAAGCTGATTTGCTGAGAAAAGGATAGGTTCATGCATCCAATCAATTGTTGGAATTGAAATGGAAGAAGACTGCATTAGATTATGGAAAATGCTTACAAATCCAGTTGAGTAGGAATAATTATGTGTAATGAATAATGCTGGAAGAGGACTTATGACAAAAATAATCAAAACACCGGCTATAAATTTACATATATGTGAGCGCAATAAGGACATTCAATCACCTGCTCTTTGAATATTCAGAAAATTCTTATTCTTATTTTAGCTTTTTTCGGATGAAGTTACAACATATTTTTCTTTACGTATTGGTATATGGATAGTTTTAAATTATTTTTAGAAATTTATTATATGTGTGAGATATAAAGCAGAAGAAGGTGTATAACAGCACTAATACAAAAAGCATGAACATTTTAGCATTTTTACGCTTTTTGTATGGAATGAATGATAAAAAATGTAGGGAAAAGTCGAAAGAATTAAATTGATTTTTAAAATTGGAAGGTGATACCATAAAGTTAAACAGTGTTTAAATCATTGTTTAACTAATAAATTCTAGAGGGGGAGATAAGTTGAGGGGAAATGAAAACATATCAACGAAAGAAAAGATTTTAAATACAACATTGGAGTTAATTAAAAACGAAGGTTTCGAAAGTATAACGATAAGGAAAATTGCGGCATTGTCAGATGTAAATATTGCGCTTGTAAATTACCATTTTGGTTCAAAAGAAAAGTTGATTAGTGAGACGATTAAAGTCTTATTAATTAGCTTTCAAGGCACTTTTTCTATTTTAGATGATATTACAGTGCCAGCGAAAGAAAGATTAAAAATATTTTTATTTGATTATGTACTAGTAATTCGGCAATATCCTGAGTTAGTTAGGAAGATTATTGCAATGGGAACTACGGTATTTACATCTCAATACGAATATGGAGATTTTTTGAAGAGGCTAGGTTTTAGTAAAGTGAAGAATATTTTGAGTGAAATAACAAATGAAACGGATCAGGAAATTTTAATGATGATGACAGTGCAAATATTTGGATCTATTTTTCTTCCAGCATTAATGATGCCAATTCTTGAATCAGGGGCAGATATAAGAGTACTGCCTGTAGAAAAACAGATTGATTTCCTATTTGAACGCTATTTTTATAAAAATTGAGATAGTGGGTGATAGAGATGATTAGTTTTATTAGAAAGCATTGGTGTGATGTAGGGTTAGTTGTGGCTATTGTTGTCGTTGTTTGTTTAGTCGCGAATTTGGGAGAAATAAGTGAAATGAAAGTACTGTTAGCGTTAAGTTTTGTGGCCATTTTAGTGCATCAATTTGAAGAGTATCGTTGGCCAGGTTATTTCGCTGGTCTGTTTAATGTAGTTATATTTAAAAGTGATATACCAGATCGCTATCCATTAAATACGCAATCTGCTATGGTAATAAATATTTTGATTGCATATGTTTTTTATTTACTTCCGGTTTTCTTTCAAAATATAATATGGCTTGGGATGGCACCTATTTTAATGGGATTTTTTCAATTCATATGGCATGGTATTTTTGCGAATATAAAAGCTAAAACAATATACAATCCGGGATTAGGTGCGGTTGTATTACTACATGTTCCGATTGGTTATGCATATATGAGATATGTTCTTTTACACAATCTAGCTACAAATTTGGATTGGATATTAGGGCTGATCTATTTTCTAGTAGCTACCTATTTTTTAATTATAAAAGGAAATATGTTAATGAAAAGTAAGGAGACAAATCATTATTTTTCTAAAAAGCAATTAGGTCCGTACAATGATGCATTAAAGTGATCCAGAATTCAGAAGGGATTTTTGATGCTGAAGAGAGTACAAGTGTATGATTAATGAATAAATTATGACGGAAAAAAGAATAATTTTCAGAAAAATAAAATAATATATTTATTTTTTTCTGAAAATATAATATAGTTATGGCACAGAAAGTATTTTAGCATAAGGAGGCTTTTTTTATGAGGATTAAAGGGAATTATGTGCCAAAGAGGGAAGTTTTGTTTTGCTCAAGTTCAATTACGGTAGGGGAAACGCTGGAGCATTTAAATAAGACGGGGTATCGTTGTGTACCAGTTTTAGATGAAAAAAAAGAGAAGTTTTTAGGGAATGTATACAAAGTAGATATTTTAGAATATAAAGGTTCACTTGAAGATAATGTATTACAATTATTGAACGATAAGAATGGGTACGTGAGAGAAGACTCTTCCTTCTTTAAAGTATTTTTTACAATTAAAAAACTACCGTATTTATCAGTAGTTGATGAAGAAGGGGTCTTCCTTGGTATTTTAACTCATAAAAAAGTTTTTGAACTATTAGAAGATGCATGGGGAGTCCATTCTAGTAAATATTCTGTCATGATTGGAACACAAGATTATAATGGGGCCATTCAAAAATTATCGACAGTGCTAAAGAAATACACTGGTATTCAAAGCTTAATGACTTTTGATAATGATGCTTTATTAGTACGTAGAATAATGTTTACATTGGGAGAAGAGTTTGAAGATAGTGAATTAGAAACATTGCTAAAGGATTTAGAAGATCATGGATTTAGAGTTGTGTATGTTGAAGAGATGAATAATCCACGTGAAGTTGAAACGATAGAGTAACAAGTAAAAGCCATCTTATTTTTTGATGGCTTTCATTTTCTTTCGTATAAAAATATTCAAATATAATAAAATGTAAAAATCTTAAATTTCTAAAAAAATTTGTGTAATAGAATAAATAAAGGAGGTATGTGTGGATAATTTTGATTTTCAAAAAATTCTATTTAAAAATATGTTTTTATTTTTCAACCAAATATGTTACTATATGTGTGATAAAAACAAAGAGGTCTGACAACTAAACTCCACGTTATAACACTCTAATAACTTAAATATTCAAAAAAATCAAATTTATTATTTGGAGTAATTAAAAGGGGAATGGAGAAATTATGGAGAAAGACATTGCTTTGTAAGGGGCATATTTTATGATTATGAACAGAGAGGAGGATGCATAGCATATTGTGAGAATAGAGAAAAACAATGAAAAAGTGCTATGCAAATGAAAGAAATGAAGGGACGATTAAGGCCAGGTGATACGTTAGCAATCGGTTTAATGTTATTTGCATTATTTTTAGGAGCAGGAAATTTAATTTTTCCACCAGTTTTAGGTCAACAAGCAGGAGAAAATGTTTGGATTGCTACAATTGGATTCCTAGTAACGGGAGTCGGATTACCCCTATTAGCTGTCACAGCTGTCGCGTTTGTAGAGGGGGACTTGAAAGCGCTATCTTCTAGAGTTCACCCTATATTTGCGTTTATTTTTCCACTAGTTAGTTATTTAGCAATTGGACCATTCTTTGCGATCCCGCGTACTGGAGCTGTTTCGTTTGAAATGGGAATGAAGCCGTTTTTATCAGAAGCAATGGTTTCAGAATGGTACATGCTGTTCCTTTACACTATAGTTTTCTTCGGAGTAACGTGGTATTTATCATTAAATCCATCTAAATTAGTTGATTGGTTTGGAAAGTTCCTTACACCGTTGTTAGTATTAATAGTTGCTGTTATTGTCGGAAAGGCAATTATTGATCCGATTGGAACACCGGCTGCACCACTCGCTGCTTATAAAGAAAATGCTTTCTTTGGTGGGTTTATTCAAGGGTATTTAACGATGGATGCAATTAGTGCTCTTGTGTTTGGAATTGTTGTTGTACAAGTTATTCGCTCAAAAGGAATAAAAGAGAGCGGACAAATCGCAAAAATAACAGTCGTATCAGGAGTAATTGCTGTAATAGGTTTAACGTTAATATATTTATCACTTGCTTATCTAGGTTCAACAAGTACATCACTTGGTGTTTCAGAGAACGGTGGTCTTATATTAACGAATGTTGTAAATGAGTTGTATGGAACGAGTGGGAAAATTTTATTAGGGCTTGTTATTACACTTGCTTGTTTAACGACTTCGGTTGGATTAGCATCTGCCTGTGCTGGCTTCTTTACAAACTTATTCCCGAAATTTTCACATAAAACGATTGTAACAATAGTATGTGTATTTAGTTTAATTGTATCTAACTTAGGATTGACACAATTAATCGCAGTAACTTTACCAGTGTTAATGATCATTTATCCAGTTGCAATTGTATTAATCGTACTTTCATATTTCCATAAATGGATTGGAAAGCGTAATACAATTTATATTGGTGCAATATTAGGTGCATTGTCAATTAGTTTATTTAATGGCTTAGAAAGTGCGAACATAAAAATTGACGCAATTTCAAATGTACTACAAATGTTACCATTATATAAAGAAGGAATAGGATGGTTAATCCCAGCATGTGTTGGCGGGGTTCTCGGTTTCTTCTTCTATAAATCAAATGAATCAAGTGAGTTACAAAAGAAAGGTGCCTAGGCGCCTTTCTTTTTTTAAAGGGGATTTTTATGTTTTGTCTAAGTAATAATTGGGAGGATTGATAAAATGGCTAGTTTTGAAGATTTTTTAACTTTGGATTTGCGTATTGGGACAGTAAGAAAGGCGGAGGAATTTAAAGAAGCAAGGATTCCTGCAATTAAGTTAGAGATTGATTTTGGAGAGTTAGGGGTTAAGCAATCAAGTGCTCAAATTACGAAAAGATACAATCCAGAAGATTTAATCGGTCAACAAGTCGTTGCTATTGTGAATTTCCCACCAAAGCGTGTGGCAGGATTTAAATCGGAAGTACTTGTGCTTGGCGGAGTTCCTGAAGCTGACGATGTTGTTTTACTTCAGCCTAATATGGATCTACCGAATGGAACGAAAATTAGTTAGTGTGAAGGTAGGTGTTAATTTGGATATCGGACGAGAATATTTACAATGTGCAATTTCGAATTTCAAAACAACACAAAACCAGGGAGAACGAGTACTTTCTCAATTATCTTATGAACAGATAATGTGGTCTTCTCATGAGGAGACAAATAGTATTGCGATTATTATTAAGCATTTGCATGGTAATATGCGTTCAAGATGGACGGATTTTTTAACGTCCGATGGTGAAAAAACAGATCGTAATCGAGATGGTGAATTTGAAGGCGGCTACAATTCAAAACAAGAAGCTCTCGCTGCGTGGCAAGAAGGGTGGGAACATGTTTTTAAAACGATGAATACTATAACGCCAGAACACCTATTGAAGACAGTATACATTCGCGGAGAAGCACACACTGTAATGCAAGCGATCGAAAGGCAAATTTCTCATTATGCTTTACATATTGGTCAAATTATCTACATTGGTAAAATGTTAAAAGAAAATGAATGGGAGTGTTTAAGCATTCCTAGAGGGCAGTCTACTAGTTATTTAGAGAAAAAACGTTCAACGTAATAATAGGAAAAAAAACGATATAAAATAGGAAGCAAAAAAATAAGCCAAACGATAGATGGCTCCGTGAACATTAGAATGCTACCAGCAATAAGCCCGTATATATTAAGAAGAAAACCAAAAAGTGTATTTATAGGAATAAAACGTGAGACAAATAATTGCTGATTTTTGAAACAAGTGTTGTGAAATAAATAAAAGCGAAAATGCCATGTAGAGGTAATAAGATCTTTCTTTCTCGCTATTCTTTTTTTACATTTATGACAAATGAATGGTGGCTGCATTTCGTTACGCTCCATTTTTTATATTCATTAGTTTCATAATAATGTGAGACAAAATTAAGTACAAAGTGTATATACCTATATATGCTCCTGCAAGTAGAAAAAGTGGATTTAGTAAAATTCCATGAATGCTTGTCATGAAAACTAAATTTTGTATTAAAACATCATATATATTCATAGAAATAATTGTCCCGAGTACATATAGTGCTAAGTATGCGAAAATATGTAGCACAATACGAATTTTAGGATGTAAACCAAGTAAATAAAAAGTAATTGATAGAGCGATTGGTAATGCTCCTATTAGTAGCTTCAATTCATTTCACCTCATTAACAATATAGCCGAAATTTAAGCGGTCTATTCTCTAGAGCTTGTACATAACTTGAAATAGAGAGGGTGATAGTATGAATCGAGGCTTTTTTTATGTGAAATTAACAAGTGTACGCAAGTTAATTTTATTTGTTATTACTACGGTATTGGCGACTTTTTTTCTTATTAGTATGATGGTTACTTCTATGAAAGAGACGAAGTCAACGTATTTATATAATTGGTTAAATGAGTTATCAATGAATGGTTACATGTACGTTATTGGGAAAGAGAATCATTATTTTACACAGGAGTACCGGAATTTGAATCAAGACTTTTCTATTTCTTCATTCCTTTTTTCGATGGCTACGAATATTCGTTTTGATGATGTACGTAGTTTTGTCGGGAAAGAACTTCCGGGATTTGGGAAATATGATACAGAAATCGTTATAGCAGGTGAAGGGACAAATTACTCCAATTTACCGATAGAGTCGAGCGTTCCTCTTGAAGAAGTAGTGAAGGAACGGACTGGAGAAACTGGACAAGTTCCTAAGTCTGATCCGAATAAAGAGAAGAAACAGCCAGCTCAAACGACGGGAAAAAGACAAGTTGCATTTATTTATCATACACATAGCTGGGAATCTTATTTGCCATTACTGAACTTAACGAATGACCCAGATCCGAATAAAGCAACGAGTTCTGTAACGAATATTTCAATAGCTGGAGATCGTTTTCGGGAACAACTGGAAAGTGAAGGTATAGGTGCTACTAACGATAAGACTGATGTCGGCCAAAAGTTAATAAGTAAAGGATTAAACAGTAATAGTTCTTATAAAATGTCCCGAGAAATTGTACAAGAAGCGATGACTGGAAATAAAGAACTCCAATACTTTTTTGATTTGCACCGTGATAGTGCGCGCAAAAACGTCACGACAAAGACAATTGGGGATAAATCATATGCGAAGCTTGCTTTTGTAATTGGGAAAGGTAACAAAAACTATGAAAAAAACTTACAATTAGCAACGGCTTTACATGAGACAATTAGTAAAAAATATCCGGGAGTAAGCCGAGGTGTTATTCAAAAAGGCTTCCAAACAGGGAATGGTGTTTATAATCAAGACTTATCAGGACAGGCGATTTTAATTGAAGTTGGTGGCGTAGATAATACAGATGAAGAATTGAATCGATCAATTGATGCTCTTGCTAAAGCATTTGGAGAATATTTTTGGCAAGCTGAAAAAGTGAATGGATAAACGTAAGTGAGAAGCTTATGTTTATTTTTTTTGAGCATAAGTTATGGTCAATAAGACATGTCACAGTATAGACATAATTTCCTATCATTATAGCAATATCGAAATTTGTCTATTTATAGTAAGGAATTTAAAAAGGAATTTTCGGAATAGTGGAGAAAATCTTTTTACAAGGAAAATTTTTAACTAACAAAATGGATAGGGTGATCAAGGTGATTCGGGAGATTAGAGCAGAAGATGCAGCACTATTTTTACAATTAAGTAAGCAATTAGACGAAGAAACGAAATTTATGTTATACGAACCAGGAGAAAGAAAAACTACAGTAGAGCAACAAGAAAAGATGGTCCATCGTTTTATAGAAAATGAATATGCGACAATATTTGTAGCAGTTGAAGAAGAGAGAATAGTAGGGTTTATTTTAGTTAATGGAAATAATATTCAAAGAAAGAGACATGTGGCAGGCATTGTAATTGGTATTTTGCAAGAGTATAGTGGCCGAGGTATTGGAACGAGTTTGTTTAAAGAAGTAGAGAAGTGGGCAAGATTACATGATGTATGGCGTTTAGAATTAACGGTAATGGCCCACAATACAAGAGCTCAGGCACTATATAGCAAAATTGGATTTGCACAAGAAGGTGTCAAAAAATCTGCTCTTATCATCGATGGAAAAGGTATCGATGAGTATGAAATGGCCAAATTATTAAAATAAGAGGTCGTTATATGAAAAAAAGATGGGCACTACTTGGTACCGTAGCAATGATACTGATCATTGGAGTAGCAGGAATAAATTATAAGATGTACAAGGAGCAAGAGGCGCGGGAAGTAAATGTAAACAATATATTTCCGAAAGCTAAAGAAACGATTGCTAATATGGATGGGGATATCGCAGTCATTAGTAATCCAAATTCGATGCTTGTACTCGTGAATAAAAATAGGCGTTTACCAGATGGGTATAGACCGCCAGATTTAGTTGTTCCGAAAGTACGTTATTCTAGTGAAGGTGATCAGGAGAAGAAAAAGATGAGGAAAGAGGCAGCGGTGGCACTTGAGGAAATGATTCAGCAAGCCGATAATGAGCGGATTTTCCTTTTTGCAGTCTCTGGATTTAGATCTTTTGATCGACAAAAAGCATTAAATACAATGTATAAAAAACAAGATGGAGAAGCAAAGACAGCGATGTCTAGTGCAGTCCCTGGTACGAGTGAACATCAAACAGGACTAGCTATGGATATTACATCTCAATCTGCTAAATTTCAGTTGGAAACTGTTTTTGGGGAGACGAAAGAAGGAAAGTGGCTTTCTGAAAATGCCCATAAGTTTGGTTTTGTTATTCGATATACGAAAGAGAAAGAAGGGATTACCGGCTATCGTTATGAACCGTGGCATGTACGGTATGTTGGGAATCCGCAAGCTACATATTTATATGAAAACCAACTGACGCTTGAAGAAGTAACGCAGTAATGAATTGAGGGGAGAGGGCTAAGATGACGATGTTATATAAGAAAAAGGTACATGCATATATTACGAGAGAAAAAGAAGGGGTTATGCAACTACTCGTTTTTAAACATCGTGATATACGAGAGGCTGGTATCCAAGTGCCAGGTGGGACAGTATATGAAGGGGAAACGTTAGAGGCAGCAATTTTACGCGAAGTACAAGAAGAGTCAGGACTACGCCATTTTTGTATCGAACGCTTCCTTTCTGATTACATTATTTATATGAAAGAAAAAAAGGAATATCAAAAACGTCATTTTTTCCACATTTCATTATTAACAGATGTGAAAGATACGTGGGAACATATAGTAAGTGCCGGTGAGGAAGACAAAGGTTTAGTATTTTGTTATGAGTGGATTGATATTAACAAATGTCCTGAATTAGCGGGTAAACAAGGCGAGTTTTTACATTTGTTAGAAGAGGTATATGTAAAATAATAAAAAGAGTCTGAGGCGATATTGAATTCGTTTCAGACTCTTTTTATTTCTCTGGAAATTAAAGGTTTTTAAACTGGTAAGTTGAAGTCTTTTAAAGGGATTGTAGTTGTTTATGCGAGGAGCGGAGAAAATGAAAAAGTAATAGATATACGTCATATATAAAAGGGCTTATAAAAGGAGAATGAAAATGGAAATTCAGTTCAATACATTATTGCAAAAAGAATTAACAATTCATGATATACAAACTGCAATGGAAGAAGGAAAATTAACGTCGAAAGAATTAGTCATGTATTATCTTTATAGGATCGCAAAGTATGACCAAGATGGTCCGAAAATCAATTCTATTTTAGAAATAAATCCAGATGCTATCTTTATTGCAGAAGCGTTAGATCATGAAAGAAAGACAAAAGGTGTGAGAGGTCCATTACATGGTATACCAGTTTTGCTGAAGGACAATATTGAAACGAATGATTCTATGCATACAAGTGCAGGGACAATTGCCCTAGAACAAAATATAAGTAGTGAAGATGCATTTCTCGTTACAAAACTGCGTGAAGCAGGTGCAATTATAATAGGGAAAGCAAATATGACAGAGTTGGCAAACGGAATGTCTTTTGAAATGTGGGCTGGATATAGCGCTAGGGGCGGTCAAACAATTAATCCATATGGAACGGGCAAGGATGATATGTTCGTTGGTGGCTCAAGTACAGGGTCTGCCGTTGCAGTTGCTGCTAACTTTACAGTATTATCCGTGGGTACAGAAACAGATGCTTCTATTTTAAGCCCAGCTGTTCAAAGCTCTGTTGTAGGTATTAAACCGACTGTTGGTTTAATTAGCCGTAGAGGAATTATTCCGTTCACATATTCGCAAGATACAGCCGGACCATTTGCTAGAACTGTAACAGATGCTGCTATTTTGCTAGGGAGTTTAACTGGGGTAGATGAGAAAGATGTAGCTACTCATAAAAGTGAAGGTATGGCAGAGCCGAATTATACAAAATATCTCGATGTTAATGGCTTGAATGGAGCGAAGATTGGTTTATTTAGCAATGCACCAGAAGAATATTATGAATCTGGAGAATACGATGAAAAATTGTTTAAGGAAACGATTCAAGTTTTACGTAGTAAGGGAGCGACAATAGTAGAAGATATTGATATTCCATCTTTTCATAGAGAATGGAGCTGGGGAGTTCCGCTTTATGAACTGAAGCATAGCTTAGATAACTATCTTTCTAAATTACCTTCTACCACTCCAGTACATTCTATGTTGGAATTAATAGAGTTTAATGAAAATATAGCAGAAAGAGCTTTGAAATATGGACAAACTAAGTTAGAGAGAAGAACAGATTTTCCTAACACGTTAAGAAATCCTGAATATTTAAACGCAAGATTAGAAGATATATATTTTTCTCAGGGACAAGGTATTGATTTTGCTTTGGAAAAATATAAACTTGATGCGATTCTGTTCCCATCCTATATAGGATCCACTATATGTGCAAAAGCAGGTTATCCATCTATAGCAATACCAGCAGGATATATGAAAAACGGGAGGCCTTTTGGTATTACACTTGCCAGTACTGCTTTTAGTGAAGGGACATTAATTAAACTAGCATATGCTTTTGAACAAGCGACAAAGCATAGAAAGGTTCCAAATTTATCATAAATGGAAAAAAGAGAAGGCTGCTCGAAATGGATTTTTAGAGACAGCCTTCTCTTTTTAATAGCTAATATTGTTGTGAATTTTTGTTAAAAAAACGATGTTATTTGTCGAATCGTTGATATATTGTAAGTTGTGATAGATATATTTTAAAAATCGTTCATATAATTTCATTTACTATGGTGCTATGTAGTTGGAAGTTCTACTTTGGGAATACCCATCTATTAAGTTAAACGGAAATATCCTTCTTTTGTTTTTGCTGATACTTTAATAAGCTAAAAGATAAACAAGCAGAACATAAAATAAGAAAAGAAGCAATGATATAAATAGTACGAACACCGAACGTATCTGTAATAATTCCAACGCTAAGCATAGAAAGACCAGAAGCTGTCGAGAGAAGCGTACCATGAGCTGTATACATCTTGGATAATAAAGAAGGCGCGACGCTGGATTGTAAAACCGTCGTTTGAGAAATATCTCTAATTTGATAACATGGACCCATTAGAACACATAGGAATAGTGCAATTAACCCGCTACTCGTCATACCATATAAAAATGTAAGAATGCTAAACATAAGAGATCCTATCGCCATAGAGCGTATTAAATTATTTTGAATATATGTACTCATTCTCCATGCCAATATTCCGCCAATTAATGTTCCGACATAATAACTTGTATTAATATATCCCCACCATTCTTCGCCTTTATGTAAAGCAGTAGTTACATATGCCATCGTAATAGCACCGATCCATATCGTTCCTGCGAAAGTTTCAATTAAGTCCATAAGTGTAACGGTGCGTAGAGACGGGTGTTGAAATAACAGTTTCCATCCCTCTAATAAAGCAGTAGTTTTCGAAGAAGTGGGTTCTGCTACTCGTTCAGCTTGTATAGATTGTAATGAAAGGTGTAATATAATACATCCGAAAATCATTAATAGATTATTAATCATGAGTGTCGAAGTAACGCCAATGAGAAGAACAATTATACTTGTAAATGAGTAAGCAGCGGCTTGTATAATTTGTGTTGAAAAGGAAAAGACACTATTTACTTTTACTAATTTTTCTTGTGGTGTTAAGCGCGGGATAACGGCGTATAGTAAAGGCGCACTCCAGCCACTACATAATGAAATGAAAATAACAAAAGTTAAAAGAGCAGAAATGTTTGTTGATAGAATAGGAAATAATAGCATTAACAATATTAAAAGAGCTGTTTTAATCCATTGCAGAGTATATAGCAATGCATAAGATGGAAAACGATTCATTATAAGTGGTGCAGATGTGTTCGCGATAAGATTTGTGATTACTTGTAATAATGGAAAAAGAGCAGTAATTGTAGCTGATTTAGTTGTGATATAGATGTGAGTTGTAATAATCATTATGTATACAATGTCAGCAAGGATAATACACATTTTGGAGCCTAAATAGAAAGCTAGTGAGCGTTTCGGCAATAAGAATACCACCTTCCAAAAAAATAATGGTTTTTTAGTTAGAATAATTATAATCTGAAAAATATATTTTTGAAAGAATTAAATTTTTTGTCATTTTTTGAAAGGGATTTTCATGTATAATGAAGAATATATTGATATAGTATTTTATTAATGCTTGTTGTAACAGCGAATATATATAATAGCTTGTAGCAAACGCCCTTCTATGAGAAAGGGCGGATAAACCATTCTTTTCTTCATATACATATAGAAAATGAGAAAGAAAGTGAGGGTTGCATATGGCTGGATGGGTGATTTGGTTTATAATAGCGGGTATTTTATTTATTGCAGAAATGTTGTCGATTACTTTTTACATGCTTTGGCTTGGAATTGGAGCTGTTGTCGGAGGTCTTATTGCTTTGTTTGCTCCTGATGCACTATTCTTACAAGTTGTTGTTGGGGCGATTGTAAGTTTAACATTGACTTTCTTTACGAAAAGAATTTCAAAAAACTTTCGAGAAGCAAAAGGTTTTACTGATACAGTAGATAAACTTGTTGGTAAAAAGGGAATTGTTATGCAAACGATTACAATCGAAGTGAACGGTATTGTGAAAGTGGATGGAGATACTTGGACAGCTATTTCGGATACTCCTATTGATGCTGGAGAAAAAGTCGTTGTTATAAAGAGGCATAGTACTATTTTACAAGTGAAAAAGGAGAGTGAATAAATATGGTAGTAGCATTAACGTTAACGATTATTTTCGCATTGATTGTCGTTGTATTTATTGCATTGACGATTAAAATTATTTCTCAGCAAAAAGTTGGGGTTGTTGAAAGGTTTGGTAAATTTCAACGGATTATGCACCCAGGATTAAATATTTTAATCCCAATTGTAGATCGTGTTCGTGTATATCATGATTTACGTATTCAACAAACGAATGTACCACCACAAAAGGTAATTACGAAAGATAATGTACAAGTAGAAATTGATACAATTATTTTCTATCAAATTGTTGAACCAGAGCTTGCGACATATGGTATTTCAAACTATGAATATGGTGTTCGTAATATTACATCTGCAACAATGCGTCAAATTATTGGTAAAATGGAGCTTGATGAAACATTATCAGGCCGTGAAAAAATTTCAACAGAAATTCGTTTAGCACTTGATGAAGCGACAGAAAAATGGGGCGTTCGTATTGAGCGTGTCGAAATAGTCGATATTAACCCACCAAAAGATGTGCAAGTATCAATGGAAAAACAAATGAAAGCAGAACGTAATAAACGTGCGATCATTTTAGAAGCTGAAGCAGCAAAACAAGACAAAGTCCTTCGTGCTGAAGGAGAAAAACAAAGTAAAATTTTAATGGCTGAAGGGGATAAAGAAGCCCGTATCCGCGAGGCTGAAGGTATACGAGAAGCGAAAGAATTAGAAGCGCAAGGGGAAGCAAGAGCGATTGAGGAAATTGCAAAAGCAGAACAAAATCGAATTGAATTACTTCGCGCAGCAGATTTAGATGAGCGCGTACTTGCTTATAAATCATTTGAATCATTGATTGAGGTTGCAAAAGGACCAGCCAATAAAGTCTTTATTCCGTCTAATGCAATTGAAACACTTGGTACTCTTGGTGCGATTGGGGAAATTTTTAAAGAGAAACAAGTGAAGAAATTACCTTCGTCAGATACAGAAAAATAACTATACGAGCGAGGAAGAGAAATGGGATGCCATTTCTCTTTTTTGTGCGTATATTACGAAAGGCTTGTACATATCCATGTATAAAGAAGGTGATACAGTGAAAAAGTATGCAACTCATATACATGGGAAAAAACTAGTTTCGTTACTCTTTTTATATGCACTAATAGTAATTATTATTGCGTCGATTTTGACGTCACTTTTACATACAATGAAATCGAATTATGCGAATCAATGGTTTGGAAAAGTATCTATGCAAGGTTTTGTTCAAATGATAGAAAGTGAGAATCGCTATTATGGATTTGATTATTTTAAGCAAAATAAACGAGAATCAGTTGGGAATTTAATGTTCTCTATTGCGACAGATTTGAAAATAAAAGATTTAAGAACATTTGTCGGGAAAGAAGTACCTGGTATGTCAAAGTATTACTCGAATATTATCGTAGCTGGGGAAGGGACAAACTTTACGAATATCCCAAATGAATCTAGTGTACCGATTGAAGAAGTAACGAAAGAGCGAGAAGTAGCAAAAGATAAAGTTACAGAAGCGGAAAAGAATAATCCAATCCAGAAAAAGAACGGAACGAAAAAAGGAGAAAGCGCAGTATACATTTATCATACACATAGCTGGGAATCCTTCTTTCCGTTATTACCAGGGGCTACCGATCCATCAAGTCCAGATGTAAATGTATCCTTACTAGGAGAACGTATGAAAGAGCAACTTGAAGGACAAGGAATTCCGGTAATTCATGATAAAACGAATATGGGGGATTTATTAGCGAGTAAAAAATGGAAATGGTATCAGTCGTATACAGCATCTCATGGATATGTAAAAGAAGCATTAGCACAAAATAATAAAATTGCGTTTCCGATTGATATACATCGTGATGACCAGCGCAAGAAAGTAACAACAAAAGTAATTAACGGCAAATCGTATGCAAGGTTATATTTTATAATTGGGATGGAAAATGAAGGACGTGTTGAAAATGAAAAAATTGCAAGAGCAATCAATAGTTATTTAGATGAAAACTATTACGGATTAAGTAGAGGGATTTTTCCGAAGTATAAAAAAGATGGAAATGGCGTTTATAACCAAGATTTATCTAAAAATGCGATGTTAATTGAAGTTGGTGGTGTGGATAATACGTTAGATGAATTATATAACACAATTGATGTATTAACGGAAGCGTTTAGTAAGTATTATTGGAATGATGCAGAGAAAGTGAATGGGTGAGGAACGGGAAACCGGTCCTTTTTTATTTTTGAAATCCTAAAATATGATATAATAGAATTTTGTGAATATTAAACAAGGAGTGGGATAAACATGCAAATACTACTAATACGACACGGAGAATCAGAAGCTGACATTTTACATGTACATGAAGGACGAGCGGACTTTGAATTAACAGAAAAGGGGAGACAACAAGTTCAAAGACTTGTACAGAAAGTGAAAAAGGATTTCCCGCCAGATTTCATTTGGGCAAGTACATTAAAACGTGCTCGCGAAACTGGTGAAACGTTAGCGGAAGCAATTGGTTGCCCAATTCAATTAGAAGAGGAATTAATGGAGTTTAATAATGGAGTACAAGCAGGCTTATCATTTGAAGAAGCGAAGAAATATCCAGAGCCAAAGTATCTTCATGATCGTTTTGAAAACGGGGAATCATTTATTGAATTTCGAATGAGAATCGAAGGAATCTTTTCTAAAATCGTGACAGAGAATACATATGACCGGATTGCAATCGTTGCACATGGTGGTGTAATAAATAGTATATTACGTGCATTTTTCCAAATGCCAATTTCAATGGACTATTATTTTAAAATGGGAGATACAGGAATTAGTTTGATTGAACTTACAGATAAACAGAAAACTGTACATTTTATAAATGAAACAAATCATTTGGATGGAATGTAAGTAGCTATGTACAAAGTTGTATTTTTCGATGTGGACGGTACGTTGTTAAGCGAGATTGATAGAAGTATGCATGAAAGCACAAAAGAAGCGATACAAGGGTTAATAGATAAAGGAATTCACGTAGTTGTTACAACAGGGAGACCATATAGTTTATGCTCACAATTTAAAGAGCTGGGTATAAATACGTTTATTTCTGCAAATGGTGCACATATAAAGTGTAATGAAGAAGTTATACATAAATCGGTACTTTCTAGTGAAATTGTTCATGATATTTCAAATTTCGCTGAATTACATGGTCACAGTGTTTCTTATTTTACAGAAGAATTTGCTATGAATGGTGTTGCCTCGAAAGATGAACGTGTAATACGAGCACTAAACGAAACGTTAAATGTAGAGCAGTATCCTGACAAAGTCAGAAACTTGTTAGAAGAGGTTTATTGTGTATGTCTGTATGCTGATGAATCAGAAGCTCAAAAATTCTTTGAAAGATATCCAGCACTTACGTTTGAACGTTTTCATGGTTACGTTATGAATGTGTTGGAAGATAATAAAGTATCAAAATTAACGGCTATTCAAAAGGTATTGGAGCATTTAAACATTTGTAAATCAGAAGCGATTGCTTTTGGCGACGGTGGAAATGATATTGAGATGTTGCAGTATGTAGGATTAGGGATTGCGATGGAGAATGGTAAAGAAGAGCTAAAGAAAAAGGCGGATTACGTTACAAAGAAATCAAGTGAAGGTGGCATATTATTTGCCTTAGAGAAGTTTAATGTCGTCTAACATACCTTTATTGAAATAAAGGTATGTTAGGATCTTTAACGTGCTCACATAATAAAGTATGAATTTGCCCACGATGATGATAGACGTGGGCAATAATTTCAAGCAACCATTCAAATCGAGAGTAAGAAACACCCCAATAGGCAGTCATAATTTCCGCTAATTCTTCATTGGAATAGGATAAAAAAGTTTTAGAAAGTAAATCGTACCCTTGTATCATCGTTTGTTGCATTTGAGTAATTGTTTCAGGTGTATGCTCTATATAAAAGGTTTGTAACTCTTTTTCCGTAGTACCATTTAATATGAGAAAATCAGCAGGGCAAATAAGAGAAAGATGTGCACACATTTCAAATACTGATCGCTTCGAGTGAATTGGTTGTATTTTTAAATCATCTTCATTATATTGGTTAAGCATTTGAATAGAAGTATCAACAGCAACTTGTAGTTGATGCAATGCAGATTGAACAAACATTGTAATTCTCCTCATCTCCGTATATAATAATTTCTTAAGGGTATTATATCATACTAAAAATTCTGAAAATTCTAGTAGTTTGACTAGCATAATGAAAAGTATTATATTGTAAAAGGTCATATGAAACGTGAAATAGAATGGAATGCAATTATTGAGTTAGGAGTTAGACCAATGAGTTTGAAATATGGAAGAGATACAATTGTTGAAGTTGACTTAAATGCCGTAAAACATAATGTAAAAGAATTTAAAAAACATGTAAACGATGAAAATATTACGATGATGGCTGCTGTAAAAGCGAATGGATATGGCCACGGAGCAGTTGAAGTTGCGAAATCGGCTATTGAAGCAGGAATAAACCAACTTGCAGTTGCATTTGTAGACGAAGCAATTGAATTAAGAGAAGCTGGAATCACTGTACCGATTTTAATTTTAGGTTATACACCAGTAGCAGCTGTAGAAGATGTAATTCAATATGACGTTATGATGACTGTTTATAGAGTAGAAGATTTACATGGTATAGATGAAGTTGCAAATCATCTTCAAAAGAAAGTGCGAATTCATGTGAAAATTGATACAGGAATGAGCCGTATTGGTCTACAGGAAGAAGAAGTTAAACCGTTTTTTGAAGAGTTAAAATGTATGCGATATGTAGAAGTAGTAGGGATGTTTACACATTACTCTACCGCTGATGAAATAGATAAAACTTATACAAATATGCAAACAAGTTTGTTTGAGAAAGCTGTAAATACAGCGGAAGAATTAGGAATTCATTTTCCATATATTCATAGTTCAAACAGTGCAGGATCAATGGAACTTAGTAACACATTTCAAAATATGGTTCGTGTCGGTATTGGAATTTACGGTATGTATCCTTCAAGAGAAGTGGATCATACAGTTGCTTCCTTACAGCCAGCGTTGTCTTTAAAATCAAAAGTAGCTCATGTTAAACATGTGAAGAAAAATCGTGGTGTTAGCTATGGAAATACGTATGTAACAACGGGTGAAGAATGGATTGCAACTGTACCAATTGGTTATGCTGATGGTTATAATCGGCAGTTATCTAATAAAGGGCAGGCCTTAATTAATGGAGTTAGAGTACCTGTTATTGGTCGTGTTTGTATGGATCAGCTTATGCTAGATGTTACAAATGCAATGCCAGTACAAGTAGGAGACGAAGTTGTATTCTACGGCAAACAAGGTGAAGAAGAGATTGCAGTAGAAGAAATAGCTGATATGTTAGGTACAATTAACTATGAAGTTACATGTATGTTAGACAGAAGAATTCCACGTGTTTATAAAGAAAATGATGAAACGACTGCGGTTGTAAATATATTAAGAAAAAAATAAGAAAAAACTGAATCGATATGATTCAGTTTTTTTATTTTTGACAAATGAAAAATGTTCTATTTATACCGTGTAGTTGTATATTGTTACATCCTACAGATTTTAAAGAGGTAATAATTTCGTCTCTAAAATAACATGCTTCCTCGATAGAAAAATCACTCCTATTCCAACAATCCATAATAATCGTACTTTGTCATAATTTCAAAACCACATTGTGTATATAGTTTTAAAGCATTGTTATTTTTCGTTTCGACGTCTAATTCAATTGTTGAAACTCCTTCTGTAATAAGGGTATGTACCATATAACTAAGAATATCTTTACCATATCCTTTACCTTGATAAGAAGGATGAACTGCGAATCCTGATAGTGTAGTAGATTGCTCTTGCTCAGTAACGGTAATCGTTCCAATTGCTTTTTCATTAATAAGAGCAATGTAAACTTGATGAGAAGGTGACTTCATCATTTTTTGTAACCATGTGTATGTATTTGCTGCCGAATCTCCAAAAGCTTCACTAGCGGTTTCTATAAGATCAGGAAGTAATTCAGAAGATGCAACGGTAAGATTAATATTATTTTTCATTGTTTTTTGTACTTCGTTTGTTTCGAACTCCATACCGTACTCGCTATATAAATAAGGCAAGTTCATTTGTTTTGCAAATGATTTCCCTGAAATAGAGTCACCATTAATTATAAGAAGTGCTTCATCTGCTTCTCTTTTTTGTATTTCTTTAATGGAAGTTTGTAAAAGAGTAGCGCCTATATGTTGTTTCCTATAGTTCGGATGAACAAACCCTATTAACTCCAGTTTTGTAGGTCTCTCAAAGTCGTACATACTTAATGCACCGATTAATTGAGTATCATCATAAAATAGAAAATCATTTACCACTTCTTTATTACGGGCAGTTAAAAAGTTGACATGCAAATCTGACGAGTAATCAATTTGATCGTGTTGTCCGCAAATATGAGCTAAATCTTTCAGCTGTTGTATTTCATTTTCAACTAAAAAGTTCTTTTTTTGAATTTTCATTTCATGGGCCCTCTCAATCATATATTAAAAATAGGATGGGTGACTTAACCACTTTTCTAATTCCACACTACCTTGAACAGATAATAAACGGAATAAATATCGATAAGGTTGTCTACATTGTTCTAAATGAGGAATAGGCATAATTGTTTCATAGCCTCTTTTAAAGGTATGTGCTTCTTTTTCAGTAAGTACATATTCTAATCCAATAAAATCAAACTCTCGTGGGGCAATTGCATAAGCCTCTGTATCTACTAAACCAGTAATAGATTCTCCATCTGATAAAAACTGAGTAGGATCCATATCAATTAAAACAAGTGTAGATTCCTTCGGTGACGGCAAGGAAGAGAGCTGTGACTCAAAAGTATGAAATGCGTTATGTATACTCATATTATCGGAATAAAACATATTTACAAGGTTCTTGCTTACTTTTAAAATGTGAGATTTAAATTCTTCTAGTGGAACTTGGAAAGCACCAGAAGGGTTTCCTATGATATTAGCTTTAAATGAATGAATCTCTGCTAGTCCTTTTCCAAGGCTGAATAAAATAGAGTCAGGTTGACCGATAAATGATTGCAGTGTACTTCCGGTTAGTTTTTCGACGATAACATACTCTCGTGCATTTAAAACATGTTTTTGCAAAATAGTCGGGATGGGTAAGGTAGTATGCTTTTTCAATAATGTGTGAACCGTTTCTAAATGATGTACATTTCTTGGATCAATTCCAAATAGGTTTTGGCATCCCAACCAAAAATCATTGTTTGGCTCTTCAGTCATTTTTGAAGAGCGAACGATAACTTCTTCAGCCGCTGTTTTTACGAGAAACACGTCGCTTGCATGGTCTTCATAGCCTGGATGTAGTGCTTGGGCGGATAGGATTGGAGAAGTGAATAGTTGTTGTAGCATAAAACCCCTCCTTTTTCTGTGAATTCTATAAATTAATTATATAACAGATTATGTACTACGTGGATAATGATAGGGGATAATACAGAACATAAATAAATTTATAGTGAGAAATTAGAATGGAAATTATATTTTTCTAGTTTTGTATGAATTATCAAAATAATTATTCGGGTGATTAACGTGTAAAAATGCTTGAATGTAAAGTACGTATTTAATAGGATATGGCGAGCAAAAGGGGAAATAAGTATTCATTTATAAGCTTTTGTAATCGTAATAGTGCGGGATATAGAAAATATTTCTCAATAATAAAATGAAGAGAAACATATGAAGAAGTAGAATAGATTCCTTTATAATAGATTTAAATTAATTAACTTGATTAATTATTAAGTTTTGTTAGATGGAAAGGAGAGAATGTTATGGCGAACGTACTCGTAATAAATTTTCCTGGAGAAGGCCATATTAATCCGACGCTAGCAGTTGTTAGTGAGCTAATTCGGCGCGGGGAAACAGTTGTGTCATATTGTATTGAAGATTACAGAAAAAAGGTTGAAGCAACAGGTGCTGAATTTCGGGCATTTGAAAATTTTCTCTCTCAAATTAATATTATGGAACGAGTAAATGAAGGTGGTAGTCCTTTAACGATGTTATCTCATATGATAAAAGCATCAGAACGTATTGTTACTCAAATTGTAGAAGAAACAAAAGAAGAAAAGTACGATTATTTAATATATGATAATCATTTTCCAGTAGGACGTATTATAGCGAATATCTCACAATTACCAAGCGTTTCTTCTTGTACGACTTTTGCTTTTAATCAGTACATTACTTTTAATGATGAGCAAGAATCGAGACAAATAGATGAAACTGATCCACTATACCAATCTTGTGTAGTGGGAATGGAAAAATGGAAAGAGCAGTATGGAATGAAATGTAATAGTCTGTATGATATTATGAATCATCCTGGCGATATTACGATTGTATACACTTCCAAAGAATATCAGCCACATTCGGATGTATTTGATGAATCGTATAAATTTGTTGGTCCATCAATTGCTACTCGAAAAGAAGTGGGCAGTTTTCCTATTGAAGATTTAAAAGATGAAAAAGTGATTTTCATTTCTATGGGAACAGTTTTTAATGAACAACCTGCCCTGTATGAAAAATGTTTTGAAGCATTTAAAGATGTAGATGCGACGGTCGTATTAGTCGTTGGTAAAAAGATAAATATAAATCAATTTGAAAACATTCCGAATAACTTTAAGTTGTATAATTATGTGCCACAATTAGAAGTTTTACAACATACTGATGTATTCGTGACACATGGAGGTATGAATAGTTCGAGTGAAGCGTTATATTACGGTGTTCCGTTAGTTGTAATTCCGGTAACAGGAGATCAGCCATTAGTTGCGAAACGATTAAATGAAGTAGGGGCAGGCATAAGACTTAATCGTAACGAATTAACTTCTGAATTGTTACGTGAAACTGTAAAGAAAGTAATGTGTGATGTGACGTTTAAGGAAAATAGTCGTACGGTTGGAAAGTCGCTTCGAAATGGTGGTGGGTATCAAAGAGCGGTTGAGGAAATATTTAAATTAAAAATGAAGCCGTTTTCAAAGCTTAAGTAGATGTTAAAAACACACTTACTACTTTTAATCTGTAAGTGTGTTTCTTGTATTAGCCTTTAAATAAATTACATAAAAACCACTGTAATGGTGAAACTTTTGTGTATATAAATTGGATCTATTATTGTAGCTGGTTCACTGGAACTTATTTTAGCCCCTAATGGATTAGTAGATGGTGGAGTAACTGCGATTGCTATTATGGCAAATAAAGTTGCAGGATTACCGCTTTACGGAGTTTTTTTAGGACTTAATATTCCTATTTTACTATTTACTGCAAAAGTAATGGGAAAGAAGTTTTTTATCCGTACATCCTATGCAAATGTTGTTACAACACTTGGATTGATCTATTTAAAGCCATTTCCAGCTATTACGACTTCAGAATTATTAATTGTACTTTATGGAGGAGTACTATTTGGTGTTGGTGTTGGAATCGTTGTAAAAATGGGCGGAGCAATTGATGGATCAGAAATGTTAGCTGTTTGGATGAACAAGCATTTTAAAGTACCAATTAGTACATTTTTACTTGCTGTAAATGCAGTTATCTTTGTATTTGTTGCTATTTTATTTTCAATTGAGCAAGCGATGTTCTCATTAGCAATTTTCTATATTGTTACGAAGATAATTGATTTCATATTAGACGGTATTAATCAAGGAAAGAGCGTCATGATTATTTCGAATAAAAATAAAGAAATTGGCGAACTGCTTATGAAAGAATTACAACTGTCTGTTACGTATCTACATGGAGAAGGTGGTTTTTTAGGAGAGCACCAGAGAATTATTTATTGTATTACAAACCGTTTCATTTATCCGAAAATGAAAGATCTCGTTCTCTCTGTAGATCCAAGTGCTATAATTGAAGCTTCTTATTCAACAGAAACAACTGGTGTAAAGCGTCCAGGAAGGACAGCGAGATCAGGGCAAGTATCAGAAAAATAGTGAATGAAAATAACTCCACGTAAGTATAACTTGCGTGGAGTTATTTTTAGTTAGGGAACCAGACTCTTTTCAGTAATTTGACAACAGTTTCGATACAATCTTCTGGAATACTGCCGAAACCGAGTAATACATACGACGCCTCGCTTAAATTATGAACAGAATCGTATGTTGAGAGAGGGTACAACTTAATGCGTTGTTTCGCAGCGGCATGAATAAGTTCTTGTTCGTTCATCCCATTATGAACGTGAAGTACGATATGAAGTCCTGATTGTTCGCCGAGTATTTGAACACGAGATTCCATTTCATTTTTGATAGATTTAACTAGTAATGTATGCTTTCTTTTATATAACGTACGACTACGGTTTAAATGACGCTCCCAATCACCATTGTGAATAAAGGTTGCAAAAGCGAGTTGCTGTATTGTGGAAACAGTTTGTTTAAATTTACCTTCAAGTTCTTTATAGATTTTTAATAGATGAGGTGGTAAAACGATATACCCCATTCGCAAAGAAGGTAAAAAGGATTTCGAGAAAGTTCCCATATAAATAACGCGTTCATTTGAATCTAGTCCCTGTAAAGAGGGGATAGGTTTTCCTACATAACGAAATTCCCCGTCGTAATCATCTTCA
The DNA here is from genome assembly GCF_042796455.1 of Bacillus sp. NPDC057893. Classification (NCBI taxonomy): domain Bacteria; kingdom Bacillati; phylum Bacillota; class Bacilli; order Caryophanales; family Bacillaceae; genus Bacillus; species Bacillus sp. NPDC057893. Next base: position 1,193,754 of record NZ_JBHVNG010000002.1, read on the forward strand.
ATAATATATCCTCCGCAATCATTGGCCCATCTTAATAATTCGAGCCTTCTAGATAATGGCATAATCATTCCAAGAGGAAATTGGTGTGATGGAGTGACGTATGCTACATTGGAACGTGATTCACGTAAAGCTGAAATACGAATCCCTTTATCATCTAATGAAATAGGGTAAACAGGAAGGCCAGAACTTTGAATCATAGCAGTTATACGGTGAAATCCAGGATTTTCGATTCCGTATTCTTTTTTTGAACCAAGCAGTTGAAGTAGTAGCCAAAGAAGAGGCTGCGTACCGGCTCCGATAATAATTTGATCAGGTGAAGAATGTACCCCGCGGGCATGATATAAATATTTTGAAATATGCTCTCGTAGAACGAACTCACCTTGAGGATCTTCTTTAGCAAATAATTCATTTTCATACTGGAATAAAGTTTCTTGTAATGCTCTTTTCCAGTTTGTAATTGGAAAAGCTTTTTGATCAATCAGCCCTTGGCTACAATCATAGTCATATTGTTCTTTTTTTATATTGTTAGCGCTGTTTGACATAACTTGTTGTTTATTTTGAATGACATCAATATCAACTTCTGCAACAAAAATCCCACGTTTCGGTTTACTTTCTACATAACCTTCAGCTAGTAATTGTTGATAAGCAGACTCAACAGTAATACGGCTAATATTAAGTTGTACCGCTAAATTTCTGTGAGAAGGAAGGCGTGTACCGGCAGGTAGTAATCCCTGAGAGATTTCTCGTTTCATATATTCGTAAATTTGTAAGTAAATTGGTGTTTTACTTTCTAATTGCAATGGGATAGTAAGATCCATTTTATGAATTCTCCTTTAAAAACTGGCCATATAAAAAATAATCGAACTGTCACTTAAGTTAGGGGCAGTTACTTTTTATAATAATGATATAACATTTAGAAAATTTTATAAATAGTAAGGAGAGAATCATAATGAATATTAGAGAAGTAGTAACAGAAGCTGATTTACATGATGTATTCCCCGTATTACAGCAATTACGAACGAAACTTTCAAGAGAAGAAGCAAGTTCTTTATTTCAAAAAATGAAAGACGAAAATTATAAACTACTCTCGTTACAGAATGAAGATGATGAAGTTGTTTGTCTTGCAGGTGTAGCGATTTGTACGAATTTCTATAATGAGAAACATGTTTTCGTATATGATCTTGTAACTGCGAAAGCTCACAGATCAAAAGGATATGGTAAGGTTCTGCTGTCATATGTAGAAAGATGGGGGGAAGAAAAAGGGTGCAGTTCTATCGTTCTTACATCAGCGTTTCCAAGAGTTGATGCCCATCGTTTTTATGAAAGAGAAGGCTATGATAAGGTAAGCTATTCTTTTTATAAAGAGTTATAATACTAAGTAGGTTCTATGTGAGATAACATATAGAACCTACTTTTATTTAGAAGTATAAGATGAAGAGGGGTAATTGCTTATTTTGTCGAATAGTTTCTTTATAATTGAGACGATAAAATTGAATTTAAAGAAGGTTAGGGGAGTTTATACTTGGAAAAAATTCAGAAACTATTAATCCCAAAAGGTGTAAGAGTTATCGTAATATCTGATATTCATGGCGAATTAAATCTTTTAAAGGAATTATTACATAAAGTTAATTTTAAAGATGATGATTATTTAATTATAAATGGCGACCTTTGTGAGAAGGGGAACGATAGCATTGGCGTCGTAAACTATGTGATGGATCTAGTAGTTAGCAAGCCAAATGTTTATGTAGTTGAAGGGAATTGTGAAGTTGTAGTTGAAGCACTTGTAAATGAAAATCCTGCGCTAATAAATTATTTATGTACGCGAAAAAATACAATTTTTAATGAATGGCTAGGGCAATTGAACGTTACCATTAATGAAGAAAGTGACATTTGTGAAGTGAAAAACATATTGATGAGCCATTTTTCTAAAGAAATAATGTGGCTAACAGAATTGCCAACTGTTATTGAAACAGAGGATTATATCTTTGTACATGCAGGGCTTGAAGATAGAGAGGATTGGAAACAAACAGACAGGAAAAATGCGATAGCAATGCCAGAGTTTTTTAATAGGTCACACAGAGCGGATAAGTACGTAATTGTTGGACATTGGCCTGTTGTGAACTATTCCGAGAAGGCGCCGTCTAATAATCCGGTTATCGATAAGAATAAAAAAATTATCGCGATTGATGGTGGTAATGCGATTAAAGAAGCAGGTCAATTAAACGCATTTATCATTCAGAGGACACCTACAGGTGATACGTTTTCTTATACACATGTAGACTATTTTCCAGCGTATGCAGTATTGGCTGATTTTAATGCGAATTCAGTAATGCAGGGCGGGGTTACATATCCGCATTATTACATAGAGCCTGTGGAGAGAATGAAAGATTTTACTATATGTAAACAAATAGGAACAAATGAACTACTTTATGTGAAAAGCGAGTATATAAAGCAACTTGAATCAGGTGAGTATACAGTGAAAACGGATATTTCTTGCGCGCAAATCAATATTAGAAAAGGGGATACAGTTTCTTTAATTGATGGTAGCTGCATGGGATATGATTTAATAAAAAAAGATGGTGTAGAAGGCTGGATAGAGAAAGGGATTCTTCTTGAGATAGAAAAGAAGGGAAATAAAATATTTAGCTAAAATAGGAGGGATATAGCCTCCTATTTTTTATTAACTATGTTACGAGTTCGTACTTCATCTAAATTTTTCCGAAGTTCCGTTTCTAAATTAAACTCGAAAAAATTAGCGAACTTACATAAATAATTCGTATCTTATAACAAAATTATATAATATAGAGTAGAGGTTTGTTTTTGATTTTTCAGAAAAAACATTATAATTATATATGAAATAAAGAGAGATGTAGGAGGAAATTATGCAAAACGTTATATTAAAGGGGAAAAAAGTTACGATTCGTACAATAGAAGAATCAGATATAAAAACATTATGGAGTATTGTATATAAAGAAGAAAACCCAGAATGGAAGAAATGGGATGCACCATACTTTCCAATTTCAATGCAAGAATACACGCCATATAAAGAAAATTCACAAAAACGTTTAAAAGAAGAACCGCTATCGAATTTAGTTGTCGAAAATGACGGTCAAATCATTGGGACAGTAGGTTTTTATTGGGAACATAAACCGACGCGTTGGTTAGAGATGGGAATCGTTATTTATGACCCAGCATACTGGAATGGTGGCTACGGTACAGAAGCATTAACACTATATAGAGATTTACTATTTGAAAATATGGAGATTGGTAGAGTAGGGCTCACAACTTGGTCTGGAAATGAACGAATGATGAAAGTAGCGGAAAAAATAGGAATGCGATTAGAAGGTAGAATGCGAAATTGTCGATATTATAACGGAACATACTATGATTCTATTCGAATGGGAATGATTCGTGAAGAATGGGAAGAGCTTTGTGTAACGAAGGGGTGAGGAAGCGTGTACGCTATTATTGCTACATTTGATAGAGTGTTTACTTATAAAATTAGAGAATTGCAAAGTGAATTAACGAATATAATCGGAACAAACCAACTAGCTGGAGTAGAACCCCATATTACATTGGCTGATTATAATGAGTTAGATGTTAATTTATATACGGAGAAATTAAAGGAGTTTGTAGCTTTTCAAGAGAACATTGCTGCTGTAACTTTTCCTTCTGTTGGAACTTTTCCTACTAACGGAACGATCTTTCTAGCACCGACCATTACCAATGAATTATTAAGATTTCATCATTCTTATCATGATTATTTCAAAACTTTTCATGATAATCCAAACTCATATTACGTACCAGAAAAATGGGTTCCGCATTGCACGATTGCTAATCAGTTAAATTCAAATCAGTTTTTAAGTGTAATGGAGTATATATATGAAAAATTTGATGTTACAACAGCTTCGATTGAGAAGTTAGAATTAATTAAAGTAAATTATGAAAATGGTTCTGCCGTTTCTTCTAGTATTTTAGCAGAGTGTAATTTAAAGAGAATGGAGACATCGAGATGACATATGTAATTAGAGAAATGAAGCAAGAAGATATTCATGCTGTACAAAACGTAGCGAAAATAGCTTGGCATGATACTTACGAAGGAATTATTCCGAGAGCGATTCAAGACAACTTTTTAAATGAAGCGTATTCCGATGAAAAAATGAAATATCGCCTTGAAAATACACATTTATTTGTTGCGGAAGAAGAGGGAGAAGTAATTGGCTTTGCAAATTTTTCACCAATTAGACTGCAAAACGAAGCAGAATTAGGTGCAATTTATTTGTTGCCAGATCAGCAAGGGAAAGGGATAGGGACAGCTTTGTTACAAAAAGGGATCACGACGTTAAAAGGGATTCGAAAAATGTACATTCATGTAGAAGCGGAAAATGAAAAAGGAAAACGATTTTATGAAGCAAAAGGTTTTGCGGCTTTAGAGCAATTTGAAGAAGATTTCGAAGGGCATATGCTACAAACAGTGAGAATGGTTTTATACATATAAGGAGGATCAGAAATGAAAATTTTTGATTTCAGTGAAAAAGTGGGAAAGCATATATCAGCATTTCAATCTAACTTTATAATGTCAAAAATATTAAAACATCAAGGGGATATACATATCGGTGCCATGCATTTACAAGAGAATGGAATCATCGGATATCATGAAGCAGTTGTATCTCAACTGCTTCTTATTGTGGACGGCGAAGGGTATGTATGCGGGGCAGATAAAGAAAAAGTGAAGGTAGAAGCTGGACAAGCTGTATTTTGGGAGAAGGGAGAGCTTCATGAAACGAGTACAGAACAGGGGTTAATGGCAATTGTTATGGAAGCGGAGAATCTTGAACAAGCGATATTAATGCCTATTAGTGATGGGGAGTTGTGAAAAATGATAGAAAAGGCAAATCAAGAAGATACAAAAGAAATATTACATTATGCAGCTCAATCGCTTTTTGAAGGAACGAGAGGGAATTGTCAGTTAAGTACAGAGAAAGCGATTGAAATAACAAAGCCAATAGTGGAAAAGGGAGCATATTATTTAGTCATTAAAGAAGAAAATAAAGTAATGGGATGGATATTAATAGGTGAAAATACTGATTATTTTTCTCGTGAAAAACTTGGATTTATATATGAACTGTACGTTTTCCCGGAATATCGCGGGAGAGGATTATCGCGAGAACTTATGGAGGCTGGTATTAAGGAATTGAAGGAGAAGTATTCAGAAATTCGTTTGAATGTATTTGCTGGAAATTTTGCAAAAGAGATGTACGAAGAATTTGGGTTCATTGAAAGACAAGTAATTATGACTTTGAAGTGAGAAAATAGTTCAAGCTGGAATAGCAAAATATAAAATAAAAGAAGCCGATGAATAAATCGGCTTTTTAACGATACATCGTCCACATCCCAATATCTTTAAACCCTAATCGTTTATAAATTCGTCCAGCAGCTGGATTGTTATAAAATAAGCAAAGTGTTCGGCCTTCTTTCGTAAAGTCTTGAATCATTTTTTGTAATATGAGCGAAGCATATCCATTCCCGCGATAATTCGGGTGTGTACATACACCAACTACCATTGCGGATAATGAATTTTCAGCGGAAGTTGAGGCGGATGCGATGATTGCGCCGTCTTTTTCAATATAGTATGTACGTCCTGTATTTGTTTCAATAGCTTGCCTTAACATTTTCTCTGATTTATTAGCAGCTGGGAATTCAGCGATGTTATTTCGTAATTGCATAATTAGCTCTACATCATCTAGTGAGGCAAGTTTAATTGTTTCTTGAACAGGCGTGCTAGGTAAGTTGTTGTTATCTGGACATTCGCAAAAATACATTTCATTTTTGGCACCTAGTTGTATACTTGGAGCAGTTTCGAATCTTTCTACAATGTTTGACTTGCCAGAGAGTTTAAGCGGCTTATATACGGAAAGAAGTGCCTCATAGTCAGCGACCATAAACTCTCCTTTACTATACGGTATAAATGTATCGTGGAAGCGGAGTAAAATTGATTTTAATGTCCCGTTCTCTTTGAATGTTCCCCATAATTCTTGAAAAGCTGTATCATAACCGAAAGCTTCAATATCTCCAATAATAAATAAATTCATTGCTGCTTCTTCTTTTAGAAAAGAAAGTACTTGTTCATGATCATTTTGAGTTAATTTTTTGAGCATAGTAAACCGACCTCTTTTTATTTTTCTAAATATTATAACTTTTTATTTTTGAAATCAATATAAAATTTTATGTTTAGTTCACAAAGTTTCGGAAAAACTAGGAAAGATATGACAAAGGAGGTTATGAACGGTGGATCATCCAATTCAAGGATTAATGAAAGCAGCAATGGAAAATTTGAAGGAAATGGTCGATGTAAATACGATTGTTGGAGAGCCTGTTCAAACGGCTGACGGTGGTGTAGTGTTAACGGTTTCTAAAGTGGCGTTCGGTTTTGGAGCTGGAGGATCTGACTTCCAGACAAATGATGGACAAAGAGCGAACGGTACACCTGCATTTGGTGGCGGTAGTGCGGGTGGTGTTTCAATTACACCAGTAGCATTTCTAGTCGTGAATAAAGATGGGGTAAATATTCTTCATTTACAAAATGCGACACATTTAGCGGAAAAAATAATTGAATTAGCTCCACAAACAATCGATAAAATTCAATCGATGTTCCAAAAAGATGAAAAAAAAGAGGGGAATCATCACCCTCAAAATCCAGATGATATCCTTTAAAAACGCCTGCTTATGAGCAGGCGTTTTTTCTTGTAATCAGTATGTAATAAAACACATGAAATTGTAAATAGTTTTTGAAGTTTTTTCTATGTTTCTAAAATTTTTCATGTTAAAATATGCTATAGAATTGAAACATATAAAACGAAGGTGGCTAGGTGCTTTGTCTGGAGGATCTGACCAAGTAAAAAATATGATATATATTAATGGTAATCGTCGGGGTCATTGTTTTATTACATCAGGAATTACGTTTAAAGAGTTTGCAAGTAACATCCCTTCACCACTTCACCAAGTATTGCTTTTAAAGCATAATTTTGAGTGGACAGATTTTCATTATCATACTTTATTTGAATATGTCGAGGAAGAAAATATACATAAACTCATTCAAGCAGAGATTGATGAATTTGATGAATTTTGTTGGGTAGATTTTGATGATGCAAGCGATTTAGATGAACTAGAGCCAAAAGAAATTGCAGAGCTTTTATATTTGGCTCATAAAAAAGAACCACTTGCAAGAACATTCTTTCCGTTGTTGAAAAATAGATTTGTTTATTTTTCACATGATGACGGTTGGTACAACAAAGTGTATTACCGTAGAATCGGTGATTTTATAGGAATGCTAAGTAAAGTCATTCCTTATAAACTCGGTGCTTTCGGTAAGAAACGTTTTACTTTCTTCCAAAAATCAAAAATTTTCCCAGCAATTTCAAAGGAAGTTATCCTTGGGCTTATGCCGTTAATGGAAGATGGGTTATACATTGATTTAGCGGGGAAAATTGAGTCGAGAAGAGGTCTTGAAATTCCGGTATATGTAGTAGGATCATTCGAAAGTACGGATGAGGTACTAGATAATATTGATGAATTGAAAGCGGAAGCAACAGAAACGGGTTGGCTCATTTTTGATAAGAAAGAACAAGAGTGGCAATGGGTTGTAGACTAAGAAAACTTGGCGCATGAAGTCAAGTTTTCTTGTCTTTTGAAAGGAGAACAAATGAAGAAATATTATACAATTGTGGGTATTGTAAGTATTATTCTCGTGGCGATATTACTTATAACTTGTCCGAAAGAATCAGATTTTAAATTGTATTTAGAGGATAAGTATGCATTGAAATGTGACGAGAGTAGCTTTGAATGCACGCAAAATGTAGATGAAAAAAAAGAGAAATTACAGTTTGAAAGTATTGATGCACGAAATGGTGTTTTCTTTATGACTGTAAAGCAAACGTATAAAACAGAAGCTGGTGTTACGAAAGAATATAGCGGAGTAGGTATATTCGGTACATTTCTTTTTGTTTCAGAGAAGACTTTCTAGTAATAGAAGGTCTTTTTTTTATGCTTATGTTCATATAGATGAAGTAAGACAAGCATAGGAGGGGTATTGATGAAAAAGGGATGTATCGTTTGTGGTGGTGAGGAGTTTTTTTCTTCAACATTATATGCGCGTACGAAACAAGATTGGGCATATGCGCCAAACATGTACCGATTTGAAAAGGTGTTTATTGAGCATAGAGATGAAGAAAATTATCCAGTTTTTCAAGAAATTACAGCGAAGCATTGTTGTGGATGCGGTCATATCATGTTGTATCATGAATGAACACACCAAGTATAACTTGGTGTGTTTTTTTTAAAACGCTGATAAAGCAAGCGGATAGAGTAAAGTGAATAAAACAGAAAAACTGCCAAAACCAATTGCGGTATATCCAAGTGTTCTCGCTCCAAAATTGACAGCTAATAAGCCAACTAAAATAGCAAGGGAGCCGAGTGTAACAGGATAAAAAGCAATGGAGAATAACGAAAGAAATAATGCGACATAGCCTATCATTGCACCGGTATTTGTACCTTCTATTTCATTTGCAATTTCTTTGCGCTCATGTCTAATCGGAATACCAGCTGGAGATATTTCAGCTGCATACTCTTCTTTTTTTTCACCACTTTTAAAATGATGATTTCTCTTTCTTCGCATGTACATCCCTCTCTTTCAATTGGGTGTATCTATAGTATCTTTCATAAGGAACAGAACATGAGTATGAGTTAAACCCAAGTAAAGCAAAAATTGGAGAAAATAGATTCCGTTGTTATCTTGTTCATCCCGCTATTTGCGGGTAGTAAGACTCCCACCTCAAAATTCGGCTGGAGCAAAGAAGTTAGGTGGGAGTCAGGCTGCCCGTAAAAGCACGATTGGTGCCGGCTAATAATCAATGGGGGACGAACAAAAACCCCCCACTGATTAAAGGTTTCACTTTATCTCCTTATGAAGATAAACAGGGATTTTGGAACATGATGTAGAATGAAATGAAGGATAATACGTGAAGGTAGGGGAATGTATGACGAAGTTTAATTGGCATGAATCGGCAGAGAAAAAATGGGATAACAATGCAGAGTTTTGGAATCAAAATAGTCAAGAAATGTGGGATAGTGGGAGCAGGAGTACAATCATTCCATTTTTTGAGCAGTACGTGGAAAAAGAAGTACAAGTGTTAGATGTTGGCTGTGGTGATGGGTATGGTACATATAAATTAAGTCTTACTGGGTACAAAGCGGTTGGGGTGGACTTATCGGAAGTTATGATTCAAAAGGGTAAGGAACGCGGAGAAGGTCCAAACTTATCTTTTATAAAAGGTGATCTTTCTTCATTACCATTTGAAAATGAGAAATTTGAAGCAATTATGGCAATTAATTCTTTAGAATGGACCGAGGAGCCATTGCAAGCATTAAATGAAATAAAGCGTGTTTTAAAGAAAGATGGATACGCATGTATTGCAATTTTAGGACCGACAGCAAAACCGAGAGAGAACAGTTATCCTCGCCTATACGGAAAAGACGTTGTTTGCAATACGATGATGCCTTGGGAATTTGAACAGTTAGCAAAAGAACAAGGATTTGAAGTTGTAGATGGTACCGGCGTATATAAGCGTGGAGTAAATGAGAAGATGTTAGGTCAACTACCTACAGAGTTACAACAATCGTTAACGTTCTTATGGGTATTTATGTTAAAAAACGTATAACGAAATCAAAGAACTTTTAGGAGGTAAATAAGTGCAGAAAATACAAAAAACTGATACAATATCATCAGAACCAATTAAAGGGGGACTAGGGTATATGACAACTACTACAACAGTTAAATCTGATATTGAAATCGCACAAGAAGCAAGTATGAAGAAGATTCAAGAAATTGCAGCTAATTTAAATATTTTAGAAGAAGAACTAGAGCCATACGGACATTATAAAGGCAAGTTATCTCTTGATATTTTTAAGCGTTTACAAGATGAGAAAGACGGTAAAGTTGTTTTAGTAACAGCGATTAACCCAACTCCAGCAGGAGAAGGTAAATCAACAGTAACAGTTGGTTTAGGTCAAGCTTTTAATAAAATTGGTAAGAAAACAGTAATTGCACTTCGCGAACCATCTCTTGGACCAACAATGGGATTAAAAGGCGGAGCAGCAGGTGGCGGTTATTCTCAAGTAGTACCAATGGAAGACATTAACCTTCACTTTACTGGAGATATTCATGCGATTACAACTGCCAATAACGCATTAGCGGCGTTTATTGATAATCATATCCAACAGGGAAACACACTTGGAATTGATACGCGTAAAATCGTTTGGAAACGCTGTGTTGACTTAAATGATCGTGCCCTTCGTAACGTAGTAATTGGTCTTGGTGGACCAGTTCAAGGTGTACCACGTGAAGACGGTTTTGATATTACAGTAGCATCTGAAATTATGGCCGTATTCTGCCTTGCAACAGATATTCAAGATTTAAAAGCACGTTTATCTCGCATTGTTGTCGCTTATAACTTTGCAAATCAACCTGTAACGGTTAAAGATTTAGGCGTAGAAGGTGCGTTAACATTACTATTAAAAGACGCATTAAAACCGAACTTAGTACAAACGTTAGAAAATACACCAGCTATCATTCATGGCGGACCATTTGCGAATATCGCTCACGGTTGTAATAGTGTTATCGCTACAACAATGGCAGCAAAATTAGGCGATTATGTTATTACAGAAGCTGGATTTGGTGCTGATTTAGGTGCTGAGAAGTTTTTAGACATTAAAGCACGTGCAGCTGGTATTAAGCCAGAAGCGGTAGTTATTGTTGCAACTATTCGTGCGCTTAAAATGCACGGTGGTGTGGCGAAAGATCAATTAAAAGTAGAAAATGTAGATGCGTTAGCAAAAGGTATGGAGAACTTACAGAAGCATGTTGAAACAATTCAAAGCTTCGGTGTTCCATTCGTAATTGCAATTAACAAGTTTATTACAGATACAGATGTAGAAGTTGCTTACCTACAAGAATGGTGCAATGAGCGTGGCTATGCAGTATCCTTAACAGAAGTTTGGGAGAAAGGTGGCCAAGGCGGAGTTGACCTTGCTGAGAAAGTGTTAAAAGAAATTGACAAAGGTGAAAATAACTACGCGCCACTTTATGAATTAGAATTACCATTAGAAGAAAAAATTCGTACAATTGCTCAAAAAGTGTACGGCGCTAAAGATATTGAATTTGCTCCGAAAGCACGTAAGCAATTAGCTCAATTTGAAGGAGAAGGCTGGAGTAACCTACCAATATGTATGGCGAAGACACAATATTCTCTTTCTGATGATGCAACAAAACTAGGTCGTCCATCTGACTTTATTGTTACAATTCGCGAATTGAAACCATCAATTGGTGCAGGATTTATCGTTGCGTTAACAGGAACAATGTTAACAATGCCAGGTCTTCCAAAACAACCAGCTGCACTACAAATGGACGTAAATGAAGATGGAAAAGCAGTAGGTTTATTCTAAAAGGTTGTAATTTATCCCGTTTATCTGTAAACTGTATATACATCAAGTGGCGCCTTTCCATCGAAAGGCGCCTGTTTTTTGGAGGAAATTATGTTTGATCCAACTGCTTTTGAAAATTTAAAGGTAATCGTGGAAGGAGCTGTCTATGATTTCGATCTACATGGTGATATTCTTGTAACAGATCGAAAAGATGTGATGGACCTTGCTTCATTAAGTCGTATGTATAGTATTTCATTTCAACTAACAGAAACATTTAAAACGTTGGTAGAAGCAACATTTTCGCTATCTGTTGATGCAAAGAATTTATCAGGTGAAATATTAGAGGTACCTCAGTTTATACCAGGTTGTGAAATGAAGTTGGAATTTTCGTTCCCGATGGAACAACCAGAGGTAGGATGCCGCGAAATTGAAGCTGTATTGCAATCTATATGGGGAAAAGAGCGAATGATTTCGCAGAAAATTTCATACGAATATAATAAGCAAGCGATTTCATATCATAATAAGGTAGAGGTTCTATTTCAAAAAGCGATTACAGAAGACCATGTTGATGATTTAATAGCTGTTATTTCACACATGATAGAAACGGTGCGAACAATACAACATTTTCTTCAAAAATAGAGATAAAGGAGAAAAACAAATGATAAAAGATATGCAACCATTTTTACAACAAGCTTGGGAAAAGGCTGGTTTTAAAGAGTTTACTGAAATTCAAAAACAGGCGATTCCAACTATTTTAGAAGGACAAGACGTTATAGCTGAATCTCCAACTGGAACAGGAAAAACACTAGCGTACTTATTACCCCTTTTACATAAAATTAATCCTGAAGTAAAACAAGCTCAAGTTGTAATTGTAGCGCCAACTCGTGAACTTGTTATGCAAATTCATGAAGAAGTTCAAAAATTTACAGCGGGAACTGATATTTCAGGTGCATCTTTAATTGGTGGTGCAGACATTAAGCGCCAAGTAGAAAAATTAAAGAAACATCCGAGAGTAATTGTTGGTTCACCAGGACGTATTTTAGAATTGATTCGCATGAAAAAATTAAAGATGCATGAAGTGAAAACAATTGTATTTGATGAGTTCGATCAAATTGTAAAACAAAAGATGATGGGTGCTGTACTTGATGTAATTAAATCAACGATGCGCGATCGTCAATTAGTATTCTTCTCGGCGACAATAACAAAAGCTGCAGAAGAGGCGGCACGTGATTTGGCAACTGAGCCACAATTAGTTCGTGTAACACGTGCAGAGGCAAAGAGCCTAGTTGAACATACGTATATCGTTTGTGAACGTCGTGAAAAAAATGATTATATTAGAAGAGTTATGCATATGGGAAATGTAAGAGCAGTTGCCTTTTTAAATGATCCTTTCCGCTTAGATGAAATTACTCGGAAATTGCAATTCCGCAAAATGAAAGCAGCAGCTCTTCACGCAGAAGCGAACAAACAAGAACGTGAAGCAACGATGCGTGCATTCCGCAGCGGGAAATTAGAAATTTTACTTGCTACTGATATTGCAGCACGTGGATTAGATATCGATGATTTAACACACGTAATCCACTTAGAGTTACCAGACACAGTAGACCAATATATTCACCGCTCAGGACGTACGGGACGTATGGGCAAAGAAGGAACAGTCGTTTCTCTTGTAACAGAACAAGAAGAGCGTAAATTACTACAATTCGCGAAAAAATTAGGTATTGTGTTTACGAAACAAGAAATGTTCAAAGGAACATTTGTAGAATCGAAACCACCAGCACCAAAGAAAAAGAAACCAGCATTTACTGGGAAGAAAAAGCCTAGATAAATAAATGGAAAGACGTAACTATACGTAGTTACGTCTTTTTTGTTTGTAATTGAATAATAAAGGGAGTTTTATTAACGCTACTATAAGAAATATCGATAAAGGTGAAGTATTTCTCATTTAGTCTGTACAAGGAAATAATATAAAAAAGCCGAATATAAAACTGATATGAAATAATAAAAAGAAGGTACATGTATGGATAGGAAATTAGGAATGTTTTTAAATACGAAACATATTGAAGTAAACGAAGGGATACAAAAGGCGAGGGAATGGGATTTAAAATATATTCAATTATATGCTATGAATAGGAACTTCAACTTAGCTAATATTTCAAAGGTAGAATGGATTACTTTAAAGGAAAGTTTATCTCTTAATGGAATGAAAGTTCCATCATTAGCAATTAATTTTGGAGAAAATGGAATTGTAGGAACGGAAATTGACAGTGCAATAGATCAGTTTAAATATACTACTGACAAGGGGTTAGAACTCGGAGCAAGGATAATAACAGCTCATATTGGGGAAATTCCAGATGATGAAAAAAGTGAGTACTATAATAAAATGGAACGGGTTTGTGATGAGATAGGAGATTTAGTATTTAAATTTGGGGGAGTCTTCGCAATTGAGACGGGATCTGAAAAAGCGATAGTGTTAAAAAGATTTTTAGAAAATATAAACGCAAAAGGATTAGCTGTTAACTTTGACCCAGCAAATATAATAAGTGATGTAAATGAAAATCTGATAGAGAGTCTATTTCTCTTAAAAGAGTATGTAGTACAAACACACATTAAAGATTGTAAAGAAGTAAAAAGCAATGGTTCAAGTAAGTATATAGAAGTCGCAGCAGGAAATGGTGAAGTGGATTTTGATACATTCTTCAAGGCATTAGACGAAATTGGATTCGACGGGTATAACATGATTGAAAGAAATGATTATTTTGACCAACTTGACGGAATGAGCCAGTCGATCAATTTCGTAAAGAAGTACATATAAATTAAAAAGGAATAACAATAGTAATTGTAGAAAGCTACATAGAATATAAAAACCATTAGGAGGAAAACCAATGATTCATAAAGTCGGAAAAATTATGTTATATGTAAATAATCAAGATGAGGCAGTAGATTTTTGGACAGAAAAAGTAGGGTTTCATGTAATTGCAGAGGAAGATAACAAACAAGGAATGAGATGGATTGAAATCGCTCCAACTAACGATGCAGAAACGAGCATTATACTACATAATAAAGAAGTTATTTCTAAAATGAGTCCAGAATTGAATCTTGGTACACCGTCTTTAATGTTCTTCTCAGAAAATCTGGAACAACTATATACAGATTTAACAAATAAAAATGTTACAGTTGGCGAAATGGTAACAATGCCTTCAGGTAAAGTGTTTAACTTTGCTGATAGTGAAGGGAATTATTTTGCGGTTATGGAAAAGAACAAATAATGATATTGTTATGTCAAAATCCCCCTTATATATAATGAGGGGGATTAAATGTTTGAAGTGGATTTTTCATTAGAGAGTTGTTTGATAAAAAATGTCCCTTTTTCAATAGCTGTCTCAATATAACCAACGATTTGATCAAACGTAAAAACCTGTAGGTCTTCATACAAATGTTGCTCGGGGTACAGCATATCTTCAAAAAGATATTTTCGAAAAGCCAAAACGTTCTCTTTAGAAACCTCTTCGATGTCCACAATGTGAGCTTCTTGATTAAGAAGAGAAAAGAGCTGTTGTTCTTTATCGTAATGATGCAACAATTGTGCGTTCAATAATTTAAAATCGTTATAGTACATAGGTGCGATGGTTTCGTCGTTCTCAATTCTGTTTTTTAGCCAAGGTAGAAAAAATCCACTTAGCCAATTATCATCGGCAATGAGATGCGTATAATAGCCTAAAAGAAAAGGGGAGTCTATATGCTCTTCATATTTATGAATAAATGATTCGTAATCTATTCTTCTTGTATAGTTTTTCGTTGTACCAGCGTAAAAATGTGAAGTTCCTTTTTCTTCTTTTGAATGAACAGCATCAGGAGCTACACCACCAAGTAAGAAAGAAGTTTTATCTTGAATAGAAAGTTTCTTAGCAATACCGTTAGCGATAATGATATGCATAATTCGTGATCCCATGAATAACACCTCTATTTCATGTATTCATTTTAGGGAGCTGTTTGAACGTGTAGTATTACTTTCCCTGTACTTTGTCTACTTTCGACCCATTCATGTGCTTTCCCTGCATCTTGAAGAGGAAAAGATTTCGTAGCTTTAATTTGTAAACTTCCATCGCGTAAATAACGGAAAACTTGATTCGCAGTTTCTTGAAGCAATTCAGGACGTTTTTTCCGTGTAGTGCCAAAGCTGAAACCGAGTATAGAACGGCAACTTGCGTGTAAATCTTTCGTTTGAAAATTACCAACTTCTCCGCTAGCATTGCCGAAATGGACGAGACGACCGTAATAAGCAAGGCATTCTAAACTTCTTTCGGACACAGTACCAGAAATAGAATCTAAAACAATATTAACGCCTTCTCCGTGTGTAAGCTGAGTTACCCTCTCTACAAAATCTTCATCTTGATGACAAATAACATAATCAGCGCCAGCATCTAAAGCAATTTTTCTTTTTGCTTCACTTCCGACAGTCCCGATTACTTTTTTAGCCCCTAATAATTTTGCGAGTTGAATCGCGGTAGTACCAATTCCTCCAGCAGCGGCATGAATTAGAACAGATTCACCTTGTTGAAGTCTTGCAACATTTACAAGTAAATTATAGCTTGTAAAAGATACGATAGGACAAGCGGCGGCGGTTTGAAAGCCGACTTCATCAGGTAAAATGAAAGTAAGATTTTCGTTTGCGACTACATATTCAGCGTAAGAGCCGTTTTGAGGAAAAGCAATGACACGCTGGCCAGGATAAATGTTTTTTACATGAGAACCGACTTGTTCTACAATACCAGCTGCATCTATCCCTGGAATAAAAGGTAAGGCCTTGTTTCCTTTTTTTCCATAACGTGATTTAATATCGGCAAAATTAACACTAGTAGCAACAATGCGAATTAAAACTTGATTATCTGAAATGGCTGGAATATCCACATCTGTATATTGCATCACTTCAGGACCACCGAAAGAAGTTACAACGATAGCTTTCATCATATATCCCCCTAAATTTTACTATATAAATCATTTTAAAGCTTTATTAGGAAATGGAAAATTATATAATTGTTATGCAAGGTTATAAGTGAATCTTATGAAGTTATTAGATCATTATATTAACGTATATAAAAAAATTTTTGAAAAAATCGAACGAAATATCATTTACTTGCCAATATATAGTGTAGAACAAAGGAGGGATGATACATGAAGGATGAAACAGTGTATATAGATTTAATCCAATTAACTTTATCGGGCAATAAAGAAGCGTATAGCGAATTGTATGATAAAACGATTCAAGAAGTATATAAGACAGCACATTTTTTAATAGAGGATAAAACAGATGTAGATGATGTCGTTCAAGAAATATACATACAGCTATATGAAGCGCTTCGTAAATACGATAGCGAGAAGCCATTTCGTCCTTGGCTAATCGGACTTGCGATTAAACAAATTCATTCTTATAGAAGAAAGAGGTGGATGCGACTACGTATTGTAAAAAAAGCAGAAGAGCAAAGAAAACCAGTACAAGTTGATTTTTCTAACGATGTTGTAAGTAAAATATCAAACCAAAAACTAATCGAACTCATTCATAAATTACCATATAAACTGAAGCAAGTTATTATTTTAAGATACTTACACGATTACTCCCAAGAAGAAGTAGCGCAAATATTACATATTCCAATTGGGACTGTGAAATCTAGAATTCATTCGGCATTAAAGAAACTACGTCAAAAAGAGCAAGTAGAAGAAATCTTTTTAGGAGAGGTAGGGAATGTGAAATGAGTTTAAATTGTAGAGTTAGAGAATCTATACAAGAAGAAGCGAAGGGGGTTATTGCCCCGCCGGAGTTAAAAGAAAAAGTAATCGTGCAAATAAAAATGAAGCGCGGAGGGAGTAAAAGGAAGAAACGTCTTATCGCCGGAGTGCTTGCAGCAGCACTTTTAATCCCGACGACTGGTTTTGCTTATCAATCTATTATGGCGGATGGTATATACGGATCTTTTGAGAATTTAAAAAAACATGCCGGAGCGATGACATTAGAAGCGTATATGCGTTTTAATGCAAAATTATCACAAGCGAAAGATGAAATGGGTGCGAAGGAATATGAAGAGTTTACAACAGAACTAAAGAAATTAACAAATGCAAAGCTTGAGTATGGAGATTCGAACGGTAATATTGATTATGATCAGTTATCATCAGCTAAAAAAGAGGAAATGAAAAAGGTAGAAATGGAGCTTCAACCGTATTTTGATAAATTGAATGGCCATAAATCTAGTAAAGAAGTGTTAACTCCAGAAGAGTATGAACAATATATGGAAGCATTAATGTCATATCAAACCGTATTAGTAAAAACGAAATCAAGTGGTGGGATAACAGTAGACGAAGTACCTGAGGCGTACAAAGACAGATTTATTAAAGCGGAGCAGTTTATGGAGTATGTAGATGAAAAGGTGCGATAAGTAGAAAAGCTCATAGCTTTAGCTTTGAGCTTTCTTAATTGAAGCGTAAAGATATTAACCACCTATTCCTTTTGCTATCAATAGGAAATATACAACTACCAGTATTACTCCATTTAATGCAGTACCAAGTATTCCGAATAACCAATTTTTTGATGCTATCGCAAATATAATTCCGAGGAATGAAAGTATACTGAGAATCATAATAAGTAACGATAAATTCGCATTAGGCCCTCTTAAAATAAAGAAAGAAAATACACTTGCGATAAATGTTAGAACCGAGAAAGCCCCTAATTTATACATAATAAATCTCCCTTGGCTGAAATGTATTTTGACTTAGCGCACGATTTTCTTTAGTTTAACATAAATTTCCTATTACCAATTAAATATATGAACAATAAAAAATGAGTATAAAATCTATGCGATTTCATACTCGTTTTGTTATTACTTAAATTTCCTTACCGCATGTATAGCAACTCTCACAAGGAGTATTGCACTTATAAATAAACCACCATAACCAACGACACTTAAAAATTGATTATTAGGTTCTTTTGTATACAAGTCAGGGGCAGAATTACAGAATTTATGATACGGGAAAGCCCACGCAGGACTTTAGTCCGTCTTTAGACGTGGGATGAAAGCATCGTTTTTGCATAGCAAAACATGGTATACTTTATTCATAGTCATGCAAAAAACTCTAAAACGAATGTTCTCTGAAAACAGAATACATATGAGGTTGGGGTAGTCAATTCTTCTACTCCGTAAAATGTATTAAGTCGTCATGCAAAAGACGTAAAAACATTTGAGAACGAACAATCTGTACGGTATGGTCACAGTACCGTAGCCCACGAACCTATATGGTCTGTTGTGGGAGTGGTGATGGCACACCGCAATCTTGCACGTCAGCGATACCAGAAATGGACTTCGCCTTTGGTAGCAAGAATCCAACTGACGTTAGTCAGCTAGCCCCTTTAGGGGTGGGAGTGTCAACTTGACTTGCTTAATAAAGTGAAAGTGGGAAATCACTTAGTTATATTCCTTACTATTCTCCTTGTCTTTTTGTATAAAACAATCTAAAAGCGAGTAACCAGCTATTAAACTAATAATGGTAACGAAAGTTGTATTCACAAGAATAATATTAGCTAAATAAGGTAAGTATTCGCCAAGTGGTGAGAAGAGTAGAGCTGGGGAAAAGGAAATTAATATTGTAGGCACTGTAATAGCGATAAATTTATCCGGCTGAAAGCTCCAGTTTTGTTTACTCGTTGCGTGATTAATAGATTGAAGGAATCGTAATAAAATGCCGACCAAAAGAGGGAAGAGTGTAAAGTAGAATAATCTTGGATAAACGTTAAAGTTCACCTGCGCGTCTGTATCTAAATAAAATTGAATTTTTACTCCAACAAATAATAATAAGACGATAAATAATGTAAAGCAGAGATATTGAATCACTTTTTGCATTTTATTCCACCATCCTTTATTAAAAAATATATTCAAGGAGCGAAGATATATACGATAATGGCGTTGTATATATCTTCGTTTTCTATTAGTTAATTATGGATTTTGTTTGCTTCGTTAAGTAATCAATAATTCCCATCGCGCTAATCTCTAAATCAAGATGTAAAATGTTATAAACAGAATGATTTGATGGAACGTTTAGTTTTGTAAGATGAGTGGAGACTTTCTCCATTAGTAAAGATTGTAATGCCTTAGTAGCCTCATCAAAATCAGTATGTTTTTGAAAAACTTCATTTCCAGTATTAACGAAAATAGGTAACCAATGTTCCAGTTGGTTATATACTTCTGTAACATGAGAGGATGCACCGTAATGACCGAAATAAATAGTATCTACATTCATACTTTGAATATGATTTTTAGAAGCAGTCATCGCATCTGGCTGGAATTGCGAAGGGGACGTTGATGGTAAATATAACTCTACACCAAGGTCTGCAAGCTCTCTATAATAAATTCCGATTGTATCACCAGTAAAAATGCCGTTTGTTAATGAATCATGAATGCTAATATGGTGCTTCGCATGCCCTGGTGTATCATAAAATGTAAGGATGTGGTTTTCTGAAATCTTTAATGTATCATCATTTTGGACAATATGAACACGTTTTTCTTCAATTGGAAGAATTGGAGCAAAAAGTTTATCGAAATCTTCTTTGTACACAGCTTTTGCGCCTAAAATGAGTTTTGTTGGATCAATCATATGACGAGCCCCGCGCGGATGCACAAATAGAGTAGCATTTGGGCACTTTTCCATCATTAACCCTGCTGCGCCTGCATGATCTAAATGAACATGTGTAACGATAATGTTTTTAACATCATTTAAATCAATATGTAATTGTTGTAAGCCGTCTAAAATATAGGGAAGAGAAGGGGCCGCACAAGTTTCAATTAAAGTAATATCGTCACCTAATAAAACATACGTACCTGTTCGTTCATTGTGTTGTAAGTCGTAATCATCAATAAGATATAGGTGAGAAGACAATTGTTCTACTTTTTTCATACTTACCACTCCTTATATACTTGCATGTTTTTCCCGCAATAACGGGCAGTAAGACTCCCACCTCAAAATTTGTATGAAGCAAAGCAGTTAGGCGGGAGATCAACTTCCCGTAAAAGCCCGATTGGTGAGGGCTAATAATCAGTGGGGATGAACAAAATCCCCACTGATTAAAGTTTCACTTTATATTATACGCTAAAAAAAGATAAAGGCAGAAAACGAAAATTCGTCTTCTGCCTTTATGTAATGTTGTTATTTAGTTTGTCCTTTACTAATAGACATAATGAAAAGTCCAACAATACCGCCAACTAGTGGAAGAGTAATTTCTCCTGCTAAATTAAAGTAGGAGCTTAAGAATAAACCATTTACATCGATTACCCATCCAGTAACATACAATAACATCATATATAGTACGAAATAAAACTCGCGATTTGAAATCGTTTCACGTTGTGCAGTTTTCATAATGAACACCATCCTTTTCTATTATAATAGAATATAAACTGTCACATTTTGTTCACAATTCAATTGTAAAACTTTCCATTATAAAAGTCTAGTAGTTTGTGTCGAATTCTCGAACGTAAATAAAACGCTATCATTTTGGCATGTAAGTATGTAATAGAAGCTGTATATTCACGAATGTAGTATAGTATAAACATAGAATGATAGTGTAGAGAGGGGTAGGAACAATGACAGTTCATGATTTTTCAGCTAAAACAATAACAGGAGAAGATAAATCGTTAAAAGATTACGAAGGAAAAGCACTTCTTATTGTAAATGTAGCTAGTAAATGTGGATTTACACCGCAGTATAAAGGGTTACAAGAAGTATATGATAAATATAAAGACCAAGGACTAGAAATACTCGGTTTCCCTTGTAATCAATTTGGAGGACAAGAACCGGGAACGGAAGCTGATATTACTAGTTTTTGTGAATTGAACTACGGTGTAAACTTCCCGATGTTTGCAAAAGTTGATGTGAAAGGTGACAAGGCTCATCCTCTGTATACATACATGACAGAACAAGCACCAGGTTTACTCGGTATGAAAGCAGTAAAATGGAACTTTACTAAGTTTTTAATTGGAAGAGACGGGAAAGTAGTAGGACGTTTTGCACCGCAGACGAAGCCGGTGGATTTAGAGGTGGAGATTGAGAAGGTGCTTGGGGAATAATTAGGAGTTAGCTATCTTTTATTATGTTTATTAAGAAAACACCTCAAAGAACAAAGTAGCTCTTAGTCTTTGAGGTGTTTTCTTTAAACTCATATTATCAAGATTAAATCACTGTATCGAATTCATTTGATTTAGGTAGAGAAGCTGCTTTTTTCATAAGCACTTCCCATAAGTGTACGGATTTCTTCCATTCGGCTGCGGTCTGTCCGTTTTGATACATAGCGTTCTCATAACTGAAAGTAAGTTGTTGCATATCGGCCGAGTTGTAAAGTGTATCGATGCGGAGAGCGTATTCTCGGAATGTTTGACTTTCCCCCCGTGGTATGCCGATTCTCGCAAATTGTTTTAAAAGTGCACCGTAAGCATTTAGATAAACAGCATCATCTTTTCGGTATTTATAGAAAAGAATAATAAAAAATGTAATCCATTTCATTCTAGTGGTGAAGAGAATGTATCCTATGATACTAATTGGTATCGTAGAGAGGAATACGTACCACCAAGAAAACCCATTTTTAGAATTTGTAATCTTTTTAGTAGAGGCTTTTTCTGTATTTTCTATTAAACTTTTGAGCTTTGCTTCATTATTCCGTTTGTGTATTTGCTCGTTATTAGAATTATTTGCTTCGCTATTTTGTGAAATAGGAGCAGGCGTATTATTTATAAAATTATAGGGATTGGTAAATCCTTTTGTTGGTTCGAATGGAATCCATCCGTATCCTGGAAAATATACTTCGACCCAAGAGTGTGCGTTATTGTTCGCGATTGTATAAACATTCTCACCTTCACCTTCAGCAATTGTATTCTCAAGAGTTCCTTCTGTATAGCCTTTTACCCAGCGTGCTGGAATCCCAGCAGAACGAAGTAACACAATCATAGACGTCGAAAAATTATTACAGTATCCGCTTTTTGTATCGAAAAGGAATTGATCTACATAATCTTGGTTTTTTGCAGGAAATAAGACATTCGTTGTTTCATATACAAAAGAATGGTCTGAGAAGTAATTTTCAATAGCTAATACTTTATCATACCGGTTGTCTTTATTATTTGTAAGATTGACAGCCAAGTCTTTTACTCGCTGCGGTAATGATTCGGGAAGTTGTGTGTACTTTGTCATGAAATAAGAACTCGCTTCATGGCCTTCATTCGTTTTTACAGTTTTCAAGCTTTCTATGGGAAACTCCGGGATCTCGTATGTTACTTTATACGAATTTAAAGTAGTAGAAGAGTCTCCGTGCATCGTATAGATTTTTTCTGAAAATGGGTCAACACTGTATGATACATCAGAAGAAGTCTCAACTGATACTAATCCTGCTGGATAGGTAAGGTGAGGATCACTTTTTTGCATGGTGATGGTTGCTTCGGTTGTTTCCGTTTTTGTATTTTGTTCGTACCAGCTCACGACGTCGTTTTTATTTTTAAAAGAAACCTTTTTCGGCTTTTCAGAAACCTCCCAGCCCTTTCCTGTATAAAAATCTTTTGTTTCTACTCTCCAATATTGTTTGTTTTGCGTTTGTGCTGTAAAAACAATTGTATTATCCGCCTTAAAAGGACCGCCTAATTGCGAGTCATCTAAACCATACCCAATTGTAGAAACTTCTTGTTTTTTACTCGCTTCGGATGTGTTGAATTTTAAAAAATTCATTGGGTTTGGCCATTGAGGGCCGAATTTTGGAGCAAAGTATGCGATGGTTGCTGACAATACAATAAATATTGTAAGAGGTCTAAGTAATTTTGAGATTTCTCTAGCATAATTTTGTAAGTGTTCCATCTCTTTTATTCGTTCTATTCGAAGAAGACTAAGTATAAAAAAGCCGATGACAACAGTACGAATAATAGCGTAGTTTGCATTGTATAAATGTAAGTTATGAAAAGTTGTGATATAAATAATAGTCAATACAAGAAATAACAACCCACGTTTTTTATGAATCATCCAAAAAGAGATGAAAGAACTCAAAAACCAAAATGATAGAAAAAATAAAATTGTTGGAAAAACTGGAGAAATATCTAGCAAATTCCCTTGGAAAAACAGGGAGAAATTTCGAGAAAGATCAGAAAAAAATGTTGTTAGCCAAAATGGATTTATAAAAGAATTTTTATAATACAAGGAATGAACGATGAATAAGATTGTGACGATCTTTATTGGAATTTTCCACCTCGTTTGAAAAAAAGAGAGAGTGAAGCAAATTCCTATAAATATTACAAAAATATCTAATCTACCTACGTTTGTAATACCTATAAGGGGTCTTAGCCATTCTAGTAAAAGAAGAAGTGCACATACATGCATGAAGAATCTGCTCATATCCCATCGGTATTTTGTTTGTAATGTTATCATATGCTCACCTCAAAAAACACGTTTGTATACCGATTTTCATAAACCGCGTTTACAAATATTTTTCGTTTTTGTAGAGTTTCTAGTATACTTAGTTCTCGATGTGAGAGTTGATTCGCTTTTTCTTTCACGACAAACACCATTAATTTTCTATTTTTTATAGCAGCACAGTCAGCCGCCTTTTGAATATCGGGAGAAAGATCGCTTGTCACGAGTATAATCGTTACGGGCTGATACATTTTTCTTAATTCCATTTCTACACTCTGGGAGAGCGGGAATACACTGTCTGCTTGTACTTTCGCTAAATGACAAAAGATTTGTTGCAACTGAGTATCTCCATTGTCTAATGGGAAAATAGTTCGTTCTTTTCCGACAGACACGAATGACGCTGGTGAATTTTGCTTCAAGACAGCCCTCACAATAGAGGCAGTAAACGTTACGACTGATTCGAATAGAGGGGACTCGGTTCTGTCCATGAATATCATGATATTATGGCTGCGCTGTTGTTCAAACTCTTTCGTCATAATATTGTTTGTTCGTGCAGTTGCTTTCCAATCAATCCATGAAAAGCGGTCACCAGGTTTATAGTCTCTGACACCGACAGAGACTGTAGAGTTTTTTGCTAAATTTATATTTGCTGAAAGTGCTCCTTGTTCGAAATGATTTTCCAATTGTCGATACGTTATATCTACATACTGGGGATAGACTAAAAATGTATCTGGAACTGAAAAAGTTACTTCTTTCTCCATCATACCGAATAGATCACCAGTTTTGACACGTACGCTTGAAAAAGTGTGCTCTCCTCTAGGGATTGTGTCAATAACATATTGAAACGAAATATTTCGTTTTAATCCTGGAAAGAGTATGACCTTATTCATCTTTGCTTGTCTACAACTTGTAAATTGTGGTGGCAGTTCATCTTCTATAACTAAATAAAGTAAGGGAAAAGGAAATTTTCTTTTTATTGTAATCGTGCTTGAAAATTGATCTCCTGCTGCATATTCATTTTGGTTTGTTATTCGTTTTACTTCAGCGTCCCGTAAAGCGTAGAAGGGGAGTAGTAGTGAATAAAGGCCAATAGGAATCGTACTGTAAAACAAAAACCAACTTACAAATCCTCCTTGAAGCATAGCGTACACAAATGTTAAGACTAGGCATAAAGGGATTAGCAATAACTTGGTAACGTGATATAGTGCTTGTAGTAGTCGTTTCATCAAAGGTTCATCGGCCTTTGCGTCGGCACGGTAGTTCGTGCAACGATTTTGGCGATAACTTTTTCTCCTGTTATTCCTTCAAATCTTGCTTCCATTTTTAGAATGAGTCTGTGAGCTAAAACGTAAGGAGCTAAAAATTTAACATCGTCTGGAATAACATAATTTCTGCCATGAATGAATGCATAAGCCTGTGAAGCTTTCATTAAAGCAATTGAGCCTCGTGGACTTGCACCTAGCTGTATAGAACTATAAGAACGAGTCTGATTAACAAGCTTTACAATGTAATGCTTGATTGCTTTGTCCATGCTTATTTCCCGTACGCTTTGTTGTAAATAAAGTAATTCTTCTATTGTAGTAATAGCTTGTAAATGGGAGAGTGGATTTGTTTTTTCCATCCGGTTTAAAATTTCAAATTCTTCTTCTGGTGTAGGATATCCCATTGTTAGCTTCAACAAGAAACGATCGAGCTGAGCTTCTGGTAAAGGATATGTTCCCTCATATTCGACCGGATTTTGTGTAGCCATTACAAAGAAAGGTTTTGGTAACGGTCTTGTAATGCCATCTATTGTGATAGTGCCTTCTTCCATACTTTCAAGTAAGGCAGATTGTGTCTTTGGAGATGTACGATTAATTTCATCAGCAAGTACAAAATTCCCCATAATTGGTCCAGGCTTGAACTCAAATTGGAGCTCTTTTGGATTGTAAATAGAAACACCTGTTACATCTGACGGCAGTAAATCAGGTGTGAATTGAATTCGCTTGTAATCGGCATCAATTGATTTAGAAAGAGCGCGTACTAGCATTGTTTTCCCTACACCGGGAACATCTTCTAATAGTACATGACCTCCAGCTAAGAGAGCTGTCAAGGCTAAGGTCGTTTCTTTTCGTTTTCCGACCATTAATTTTTCAATATTGTTGATTATTTTTTCTACAATGGGATGTAATGAATCAAGCTGGGGCATCGTAATCCTCCTAATTTTATTATCTTTTTCTAATTCATTTTTATGTTAAAGAAAAGGAGTTCCTTTATTTTAATGCAGTATGATAGTAATCTAAGAGGTAAGTAGTAATGGTTTATATAAGTTCATATTGAGAACTTATATAAATAGGGAAAAACTTAAATGATAAAAAATCATGGTGATATACTTTATACTTTCTATGTCCTTAAAGGTAATCCTACTCATAATTTTATGAATATTCAGATTATATATGCAGATTACATCTAGTATAATTGTTTCCGTAATTAAGAGCAATACAGTAAATAATGATTTGTAGTTTTATCCCTCTATTTGCGGGCTGATTAAAGTTTCACTTTATATAAAATACGTCTTGATAATAGTATCGTTGAAGAAAAGTAAATTCCTTATAGCATTATTGAAGTAGTATCAAAACTCTTTTTAATATATTTATATAAAAACGTAGGAATTTCTCTTGCGTTTTTTCTTATGCAAAAAAGGTGATTCCTCCAAATACTATTCTCCTAATAAGCTCACCGCTGACCGAAATCTTCACAACAAAACAAAGTAATCTTTACTTACAAATGTTTCCCCTTAAACTGATTTCCAAATGAATTTATGACAATCTCTTGAACTGTGCGAAATGTCACATCTGTATTTTACAACCTCTCTTATAGTAAGGGTATGTAAGAGAGACGTATTAAAGGAGTGAACAGTATGAAGAAGAAACCTTCAGCACTAATGAGACGTTTAAAATATTTTTCACCAATAGATCGTTATAACGATAATCATACACAAGAAACATATGAAGATCGTGAATGGGAAAATGTGTACAGAAAACGTTGGCAGCATGATAAAGTAATCCGTTCTACACACGGTGTGAACTGTACGGGTTCATGTAGCTGGAACATTTATGTGAAAGATGGAATTGTAACATGGGAGGGTCAAGAGCTTAATTATCCAACAACAGGTCCTGATATGCCGGATTTTGAACCACGAGGATGTCCGCGTGGAGCGAGCTTTTCTTGGTACATTTATAGTCCGCTTCGTGTGAAATATCCATATGTACGTGGTGTGCTTTGGGAAATGTGGCAAGAAGAACTACAAAATAACGAGTCACCATTAGATGCTTGGAAAAGCATTGTGGAAAACCCTGAAAAGGCACGTAAGTATAAGCAGGCGCGTGGTAAAGGCGGATTCATTCGTGCGAATTGGGATGAAGTATTACAACTTGTTTCAGCTTCTTTACTTTATACAGTAATTAAATACGGTCCAGACCGAAATGTTGGTTTTTCACCAATTCCAGCTATGTCGATGTTAAGTCACGCAGCTGGTAGCCGCTTTATGCAACTTATGGGTGGGCCGATGCTTAGCTTCTATGATTGGTACGCGGATTTACCACCAGCTTCTCCGCAAATTTGGGGTGATCAAACAGATGTACCAGAAAGTAGTGATTGGTATAACTCTGGCTACATTATGACATGGGGTTCAAATGTACCGATGACAAGAACACCAGATGCTCACTTTTTAGCAGAGGTTCGATATAAAGGAACGAAAGTCGTTTCTGTAAGTCCTGACTTTGCTGAATCTACAAAGTTTGCGGATGATTGGATTAGTGTGAAGCAAGGTACAGACGGTGCACTTGCGATGGCAATGGGGCACGTAATCTTACAAGAATTTTACGTAGATAATCAAGTGGAATACTTCACAAAGTATGCGAAGCAATATACTGATTTTCCTTTCTTTGTCACATTGAAACAAAAAGGAGATCAATTCGTTGCGGATCGTTTCTTAAATGCTACTGATATTGGACGTGAAACAAAGTTAGGAGAATGGAAGCCTGTTCTTTGGAACGAAAATACGAACGATTTTGCAACACCTCATGGCACAATGGGGTCACGCTGGGATAACGAAAAGAAATGGAATTTGCGTTTAGAAGATGAACAAACAGGTGAAAAGATAGATCCACGTCTTTCTTTACTTGGAATGGAAGACGCTGTTGGAACGGTACAAATTCCGTACTTCTCAGATGATGGAAACAAAGTATTAGAACGTACAATTCCAGTGAAAAAAATTATGACAGAAGAAGGCGAAGTGTTCGTTACAACTGTATACGACTTAACGTTAGCAAATTACGGCGTGAACCGAGGGCTCGGCGGACAAGAGCCGAAAGATTTCAATGATGATGTACCATTTACACCTGCATGGCAAGAGAAAATGACAGGAGTGAAACGAGAGCTTATTATTCAAATCGCTCGTGAGTTTGCACAAAACGCAGTTGATACGGATGGTCGCTCGATGATTATTGTAGGGGCCGGTATTAACCATTGGTTTAATTCTGATACGATTTATCGCGCAGTTTTAAATCTTGTTCTTCTCGTTGGAGCGCAAGGTGTAAACGGCGGTGGTTGGGCACATTATGTTGGGCAAGAAAAGTTACGACCAGCAGAAGGATGGCAAACAATCGCGATGGCAAAAGATTGGCAGGGGCCACCGAAATTACAAAACGGTACATCTTTCTTCTATTTCGTAACAGATCAATGGCGTTATGAAGATACACCGGTTGGACATTTAGCATCACCAATTGAGGGCAATTCTCGTTATCAACATCACGGTGATTACAATGTATTAGCAGCACGACTTGGCTGGTTACCTTCCTATCCAACGTTCGAGAAAAATGGAATTGAATTATATAAAGAAGCTGTTGCTGCTGGTGCAACAACGCAAGAAGAAATCGGAAAATACGTTGCACAAAAACTAAAAGAAAAAGAACTAAAATTTGCGATTGAAGATCCAGATAATAAAAACAACTTCCCGCGCAACTTATTCGTATGGCGTGCCAACTTAATTTCAAGTTCTGGTAAAGGCCACGAATATTTCTTAAAACATTTATTAGGTACAACAAATGGATTAATGAATGACGATAGTGATTCAATACGACCAGAAGAAATTAAGTGGCATGAAGAAGCGCCAGAAGGGAAGCTTGATCTACTCATTAATTTAGATTTCCGTATGGCTGGAACAGCGCTCTATTCTGACATCGTCTTACCTGCTTCAACTTGGTATGAAAAGCATGATTTAAGCAGTACGGATATGCATCCATTTGTACATCCATTTAATCCAGCAATCGGTTCACCGTGGGAAGCACGCTCTGACTGGGATATTTTCACCGCTCTTTCTAAAGCTGTGTCAGATTTAGCGAAGAAAATCGATCTTGAACCAATGAAAGAAGTCGTTGCAACACCACTTCTTCACGATACACCGCAAGAATTAGCGCAACCACTAGGTAAAGTTAAAGATTGGAGTAAAGGTGAGTGTGAACCGATCCCAGGTAAAACAATGCCGCAAATTCATGTTGTCGAACGAGATTATAAAACGATTTATGACAAAATGACAGCGCTTGGGCCGAATGCTGGGAAACAACCGATTGGTACGAAAGGCATTTCTTGGTCTGCAGAAAAAGAATATGAGCAATTAAAGAGCAAATTAGGAGTTATTCGAACGGATTCTATTGCGAAAGGTTGCCCAGACATAAAAGAAGCAATCAATGCTGCTGAGGCGGTATTAACGCTTTCTTCGACAACAAACGGTCATATGGCTGTAAAAGCATGGGAAGCACTTGAAAAACAAACGGATTTAAAACTGCGTGATTTAGCAGAAGAACGTGAAGAAGAATGCTTCACATTCGAACAAATTACAGCACAGCCGAAAACAGTAATTACTTCTCCAGCCTTTACAGGTTCTGAAAAAGGTGGACGCCGTTACTCTCCATTTACAACAAATGTGGAACGTCTTATTCCTTGGAGAACGATAACGGGTCGACAATCTTTCTACTTAGATCATGACATGATGAAAGAATTCGGTGAAACGATGGCAACATTTAAACCAATTCTGCAACATAAACCGTTCCGTAAATCACGTCCCGAAGTAGAAGGAAAAGAAATTACACTAAACTATTTAACACCGCATAATAAGTGGTCGATTCATAGTATGTATTTCGATTCATTACCGATGTTAACGCTGTTTAGAGGTGGTCCAACTGTTTGGATGAATAAAGATGATGCGGAAGAAGCTGGAGTTGCTGATAATGATTGGATTGAATGCTTTAACCGTAACGGTGTTGTTGTAGCGCGTGCTGTTGTAACACACCGTATACCGAGAGGAATGGCATTTATGCACCATGCGCAAGATCGTCATATTAACGTGCCTGGTACGAAATTAACAAGCACCCGCGGGGGAACTCATAATAGTCCAACTCGAATTCACGTTAAACCAACACATATGATTGGTGGATATGGCCAATTAAGCTATGGATTTAACTATTATGGTCCGACTGGGAACCAGCGTGACTTAAATGTTGTAATCCGTAAACTGAAGGAGGTAGATTGGCTTGAAGATTAAAGCACAAGTCGGAATGGTAATGAACCTAGATAAATGCATCGGCTGCCATACTTGTAGCGTAACATGCAAAAACACCTGGACAAATCGTCCAGGTGCTGAATATATGTACTTCAATAACGTAGAAACGAAACCTGGAATTGGTTATCCGAAACAATGGGAAGATCAAGAGAAATATAAAGGCGGCTGGGAATTGAAAAATGGTGAAATTCAGCTGAAATCCGGTTCGAAAATGAAACGCCTTATGAATATTTTCCACAATCCAGATCAACCAACAATCGATGATTACTTTGAACCTTGGAACTATGATTATGAAACATTAGCAAATAGCCCGCAGCGTAAGCATCAACCAGTTGCTCGTCCGAAATCAGCAATTACAGGCGAATTTATCGACAAAATTGAATGGGGCCCAAACTGGGAAGATGATTTAGCTGGTGGACATATAACAGGATTGCAAGATCCGAACGTAAAGAAAATGGAAGAAGAAATTAAAACAGATTTTGAAAATGTCTTTATGATGTATTTACCACGCATATGCGAACATTGTATGAATCCATCTTGCGTATCTTCTTGTCCATCTGGTGCGATGTATAAACGTGAAGAAGATGGGATTGTTCTTGTGGATCAAAATGCATGTCGTGCTTGGAGGTTCTGCGTATCTTCTTGTCCATATAAAAAAGTGTATTTTAACTGGCAAACGAATAAAGCAGAAAAATGTACAATGTGTTTCCCACGTATTGAAGCTGGTATGCCAACGATTTGTTCGGAAACATGTGTAGGACGTATTCGGTATATTGGGGTAATGCTATATGACGCTGACAAAGTGAAAGAAGCAGCTTCTGTTGAAGATGAAAAAGATTTATATGAATCTCAGCTTACTGTTTTCCTAGATCCCAATGATCCAGAAGTAGCAGCTGAAGCGAAAAAACAAGGCATTCCTGAAGAATGGATTAAAGCAGCACAAGAGTCACCAATCTATAAAATGATTATCGATTGGAAAATTGCTCTGCCTCTTCATCCAGAGTACCGTACAATGCCAATGGTTTGGTATATCCCACCGCTTAGCCCAATTATGAATATGGTGGAAGGGAAAGGTAGTAACTGGCAAGCAGAAGAGATTTTCCCTGCTATCGATAATATGCGTATCCCAATTCAATATTTAGCGAATCTACTCACTGCAGGAGATGAATCCCACATTCGTCTTACATTGAAAAAAATGGCTGTCATGCGAACGCATATGAGAGCATTGCAAATTAATAAAGAACCAAATGAAGCAGTATTAAAAGAAATTGGTTTAACGAAACAGGATGTAGAAGATATGTATCGTCTTCTTGCTATCGCGAAATATAAAGATCGCTTTGTCATCCCGACATCTCACCGTGAACAAGTTGCTGATCTATATAGTGAACAAGGAAGCTGTGGTTTATCCTTCACAGGTGGGCCAGGGTCTTGCATGACAATTTCTTAAATAAAGGGGGCAGAAAATGATGAAACAAAGTTTACAAACTGCTTTTTCTTGTTCTTCTTTTCTTCTCTCCTATCCGGAACTTGGGTGGGGAGAAGCTTTAACTGAATTACAAGAAGAGATTGAAGCAATTGAACAGGAAGACGTTAAAGCAGCACTTACAGCATTTATAAAACAAGCACTAGATAAAACGAACGATCAATTAATTGATTGTTACGTATATACATTTGATTTTGGTAAAAAGACAAATATGTATTTAACTTATATGAACACAGGTGAACAAAGAGAAAGAGGTATTGAATTATTAGAGTTAAAACAGCATTATAAAAAATCTGGTTTTGAAGTAACAGATAAAGAACTACCTGATTATTTACCGCTTTTGCTTGAGTTTTTTGCAAATGCAAATGAGCAAGATAGTGAGCCAATTATGAGTAAATACAAGGAAAATATACAAGCGTTACACGTTCAGTTGAAAGAAGCAGACAGTATGTATGAACCAATTCTTGCAGCTATTCTCCTCGCTATCGATACATGGGGTGTACAGACAAATTAGAAAGGAGAGTTGTCAAAATGATGGATCAATTTCTATGGGTGTTGTTTCCCTATATCATTTTTGCAATCTTTATCGGTGGACATATTTTCAGATACAACTATGATCAATTTGGATGGACATCAAAATCTAGTGAACTATTAGAGAAGAAAATGCTCCGAATCGGAAGTCTATTATTCCACTTTGGGATCATGTTCGTAATTGGCGGTCATGTGATGGGGATTTTAATTCCAGAGGCTGTATACCGTTCAATAGGTATTTCTGAGCATATGTATCATGTAGTAGCAATTAGTTTCGGGCTTCCGGCGGGTGTTGCTTCTATCATCGGCTTAATTATATTAACGTACCGCCGTGTAACAGTAAAACGCATCATTGCAACGAGTACAACGGGAGATTATATTGCGCTTATTTTATTACTTATCGTTATGTTAGCAGGACTTTCTTCAACATTTTTAAATATCGACTCAAAAGGATTTGATTATCGTACAACGATTGGCCCTTGGTTCCGAAGTCTCTTTATTTTCCAACCGAAAGTTGAATATATGATGGAAGTACCTGTATGGTTTAAAA
This sequence comes from Bacillus sp. NPDC057893, assembly GCF_042796455.1. NCBI lineage: Bacteria > Bacillati > Bacillota > Bacilli > Caryophanales > Bacillaceae > Bacillus > Bacillus sp. NPDC057893. Next base: position 1,226,820 of record NZ_JBHVNG010000002.1, read on the forward strand.
TTCATATTATTGCAGCGATGGGGCTTTTCGCAGTATGGCCATTTACAAGACTTGTACATGTATTTAGTGCCCCAATTAAATATGTAAGCCGCAGCTATGTAATTTACAGAAGACGTATTCCTAATGAATTGAAAAAATAATACTGCTGTAAGCGGATAGGAGCTAGCGGGTAAAACGAAACGAGGTCTAATATGGAAGGCCTCGTTTTTGTTAATATAAGGTGACAGCCGTGTACGTGAAAATTAATAAGTAGCTTAATATGAAAACAGAGTAGCATCTATATAAGATGCTACTCGATGCTACAAACAGAGGCAGAGCAATCTTCACAAGCAATTTCACATTTTAAAAATTGTAAATCATGGATCGTAATCTTTCCTTTATTAATAGAAATCGTACCTTTTTTTTTCAAATCATTTAACATTCGATTTACACTTTCACGCGAAGTTGCACAGAAATTTGCAAGTTCTTGATTCGTTAATGGTAAATCGATGAGAATCCCATTTTCTTTTAACATACCATAACTATTTGTCATACGAATGAGAGTAGAATATAGGGCACCTTTTTTGCCGTGTAATACTAAATCTCGGAACTTCGTTTGCATTCTTCTTAAATGTTCACTAATCCATTTCATAAATTCAAATACAAGTGCGGGTTTTTGGAGTAATGCTTTTTCTAAGGCTTCACGCTTTATAACGCCTACTTCAACATCTTCAAGGCATTTTGAATTTAATAAATACTTCGCATTGTCCGTGAACAATGTTAGTTCTCCAATAATGTCATATTGCGAACAAATACGGAGTGTTAATTCTTGCCCGTCAGCACTTAGTTTACTAATTTGTACTTTTCCTGAGTGGATGATATAGAGATCTGTTGCTTCCATACCTTCTTGAAAAATAAAACTTCCTTTTTTTATCTGCATTTTATATTCAACAGATGCAAGTAATTCTTTTAAATCTTGAGATAATGTCATACTGTTTGCCACAGCGATCACCTTTCTTCTTATAAGCAATACATTTCCTATTTTGAGTGTAAGTATGATGAAAATGCAAGAGCTATTTTTAAAAAAAGTGAAATTTCAATGACCGTAAGGGGAAACAATCTCAAATTTCTAAAAAGCTACTTGTAGTAAGGAATTATATATAACTCTACGTTTTTTTAGTTGGAAAAAGAGAACAAGAAACACAATGGGAAATTTCAATGTGTAAAGAGAATGAGGCTAGAGATGTGAACAAAATTCGAACGGATTTGTGAAGATTTGTTGAATGGGGAAAGTAATGTGAGAAAAGTCACATTGAATATGTAGCTTCTTTTTTATAATAAAGGCAAATAAAAAAATTGAAAACTTACTAAGGATTTGAGTAGAAAAGAAGGGATATAGATGCACGAGAAGATGAGAGATTCTTTAGAACGGCCACTTCAAGATTTACGTATTTCAGTTATTGACCGTTGTAATTTTAGGTGCACATACTGTATGCCAGCTGAAGTGTTCGGACCTGATTATGCTTTTTTACAGGAAGAGTTTTTATTAACATTCGATGAAATAGAAAGATTAGCTAGATTATTTATAAGTATGGGAGTCAATAAAATTAGACTTACTGGTGGAGAACCTTTATTACGTAAAGACTTACCAAAGTTAATTGCAAGGCTTGCAAAGCTAGAAGGTTTAACGGATATTGGTCTCACAACAAACGGTATTCATTTAGCAAAACAAGCAAAGCTATTAAAAGAAGCGGGATTAAAACGTGTAAATATTAGTTTAGATGCGATAGAGGATCATGTCTTCCAAAAAATTAATGGACGAAATGTAAGTACAAAACCTGTATTGAAAGGAATTGAAGCAGCAAAGGCAGCTGGATTAGAAGTAAAGGTAAATATGGTTGTAAAAAGAGGGATGAATGATAGTCAAATTCTTCTTATGGCTCGTTATTTTAAAGAACAAGAAATTCAGCTCCGTTTTATCGAGTTTATGGATGTGGGCAGTACGAACGGATGGAACTTTGAACAAGTTATTACGAAGGAACAATTAATAGAGAAAATTAATCGTGTATATCCGATTGAGCCTGTTACACCTCGTTACTTTGGAGAAGTTGCAAAATTATATCGATATGTAGGGAGCAACGCAGAAGTTGGATTTATTACTTCAGTCTCTGAGTCATTTTGTTCTTCTTGTACGAGAGCTCGTATTTCGGCAGACGGTAAATTTTTCACATGCTTATTTGGAACAAAAGGAACGGATCTACGAACGCTTCTTCGAGAAAATATTTCTGATGCATCACTATTAAAAATTTTACAACATACATGGGAGTTTAGGAAAGATCGGTATTCAGATGAAAGAACGGCTGAAAGTACAAATAAACGTCCAAAAGTTGAAATGTCTTACATTGGTGGATAACGAAAGGAGGATTCCATATGCAGGAGCGTTATTCAAGGCAAGTATTGTTTTCTGGAATTGGTGAAATGGGACAAAGAAAAATAAGAGAAAAACATGTGCTCCTAATCGGTGCGGGTGCACTTGGAGCCGCAAATGCGGAAGTGCTCGTTAGGATGGGAATTGGGAAATTGACAATCGCAGACCGTGATTACGTCGAATGGAGTAATTTACAACGGCAACAGTTATATACAGAAGAAGATGCACAGCAGTGTAAACCAAAAGCAATTGCAGCGGCAGAACATTTAAGAAGGATTAATTCTGAAGTGGAAATTGTACCAGTTGTAACGGATGTCACAATGCAAGAAATGGAAGAGTTAACAAAAGAAGTGGATCTTATTTTAGATGCGACTGACAATTTCGATACGCGCCTACTTATAAATGACATTTCACAAAAAGAAAATATACCTTGGATATACGGTGGTTGCATTGGAGGTTACGGTGTAACGTATACGATTCTTCCAGGGGAAACGCCATGCTTTCGCTGCCTAATGGATCATCCTATGGGCGGTGCAACATGCGAAACAGCAGGAATCATTCAGCCAGCTGTACAAATGGTCGTTGCTCACCAAGTAACAGAAGCTATGAAAATATTGGTGGATGATTTTCAGTCGTTACGAGGGACAATGTTATCATTTGATATTTGGAACAATCAATATCTTTCATTAAAAGTAAATAGGCAGAAAAAAAGTACATGTCCATCTTGTGGAAATTTACGCACGTATCCAAGTTTAACGTTTGAATCACAGATGAAAACAGAAGTGCTATGCGGAAGGAATACGGTTCAAATCCGTCCGGGAGTAAAGGGGATTCTTAATTTAGAAGAAATTCAAAAGCGCTTACAAAAAAGTGTGAATGTCAAAAAAACACCATATTTACTATCGTTTCTAATTGATGACTATAGTTTTGTTTTATTTACAGACGGTAGGGCGTTTATTCATGGGACTAATGATCTGAAAATGGCAAAACGGTTATACGCAAAGTATATAGGGTGAACATAAAGAAAGTTTTTCCCTATCAAAACGAGGTGAAAAAAGAATGTTAGAAAAACGTATACCAATTCCAGTGGCAGAAGCAGTCGCGCGTGTAATGGAGTACGCTCATCGAGGTGAAACTGAAAAGGTTGCACTTATAGAAAGTTATGGACGAATCCTTGGAGAAGATGTTGTTGCAGATCATGATGTTCCGCATTTTGATCGCTCTCCATACGACGGATTTGCGATTCGAGCGGAAGATACAAAAGAAGCAAGTAGCAGTACCCCCATTCAGTTCGAGGTGATTGGTGAAATTGGAGCAGGTTTTGTTTTTACAGAAGAAGTGAAACCATTTCAAGCTGTACGTATTATGACAGGAGCCGCGATTCCAGTGGGGTGTAATGCTGTTGTTATGTTAGAACTAACGGAATCGTTTGAAGAAAACGAAAAGACTTATATGAAATTAAAACGCTCTTTTGCGTCTGGTGATAACATTTCTTTTAAAGGGGAAGATGTAAAACAAAATGCCATCCTTGTGAAAAAAGGAACTCCTATTAACCCTGGAGTAGCGGCGCTTCTTGCTACGTTTGGTTATAGTTCAGTACATGTTGTAAGACAGCCGATTATTGGAATTGTAACGACAGGAAGTGAACTGCTCGAAGTACATGAACAACTGAAACAAGGCAAGATTCGAAATAGTAACTCCTATATGATTGCTGCTCAAGTTGAACGAGCAGGTGGAGTCGTACGGTATTATGGACAATTCGTTGACGATTTAGAGACGTGTTATAACACTGTAAAAAGAGCAATGAAAGAAGTCGATATTTTAATTACAACTGGTGGTGTTTCAGTAGGGGACTATGATTATTTACCTGCTATTTATGAGAGATTACAAGCTAATGTACTTTTCAATAAAATAGCGATGCGACCAGGAAGCGTGACAACTGTAGCTGAGCTAGAAGGAAAACTATTATTTGGTCTATCTGGTAATCCTTCTGCTTGTTATGTCGGATGTGAACTATATGTTCGACCAGTAATTCGAACATACTTGCATAGGAAAGATTCGCATGTATATCGTGCAGAAGCGATTTTACAGAAAGATTTTCCGAAAGCAAACCCATTTACTCGTTTTGTAAGAGGGAGAGTTGAAATTGTAGATGGCCAATTGCAAGTTACACCAGTTGGCTTAGATAAATCAAGTGCAATTTCTTCACTTGCAGAAGCGAATGCATTTATCGTTTTACCGGGCGGAACACGAGGATTTGAAGCAGGAATAGCTGTTTCGGTACTGTTATTAGAATCAAACGTAGGAAGCGAGTGGCCATGGGAAGAACCACTTCGATCGTACAAGTAATAGAAAAATAGATTGATGGCTTCTTCGCGGATTATGATTTATACAAAGATAAGAGGTGCAAGATGACACATACGTATTATGAAGTAATTGATACGCCTATTTCAATTGAAGATGTTACAAGTAAAGTAATTCGACGTGAGTGTGGTGCAGTTACTACTTTTATTGGTACTGTCAGAGAATTTACGAAAGGACGTCGTACACTATATTTAGAGTATGTAGCTTATAAGACAATGGCGGAAAAACAGCTTGCGAAAATTGGTACCGAAGTAGAAGAGAAATGGCCGGGGACATATGTGGCAATTACACATCGCATTGGTACATTGCAAATTTCTGATCTTGCTGTTGTTGTAGCTGTTGCTACACCACATCGGAAAGCGGCCTATGAAGCGAATGAGTATATTATGGAGCGTATAAAACAAATTGTTCCGATTTGGAAGAAAGAGTTTTGGGAAGATGGTGAGTCATGGATAGGTGATCAGTTAGAGAAAACAGCATATGTAAATGGTGAACCTGAACAGGAGATGAGAACATGATTGAAGTACTATTATTTGCACATTTGCAAGAAGAAGTAAGTAAGCCGGCCTTGCAAATAGATTGTGAAAATATTACGGTTGCTGAGCTAAAGGATGTTCTTATAAAGAAATACAACGTAGCAATTTCAAACGAGATTATGGTCGCTATAAATGAAGAATACGCAAATGAGGACGACATCATTCAAACTGGTGATGTAGTAGCAATGATTCCGCCAGTAAGTGGTGGTTGATTCTTTTCAGTCTAATCATGTGAGTACGTGATTAGACTGGAGGGAATTAATATAACTATGCATACATAGGAGGGAACAGGATGAAAAGTCCTAATTTTCAATTAAGTTTACAAACTTCTAATCTAGTTATCGGTTTTATGGTATGGGTCATTTTATCATCATTAATGCCATATATTAAAGCGGATATTCCATTAACTGCGGGAGAAATTTCTATGGTCACAGCAGTACCGGTTATTTTAGGTTCTATTCTTCGCATTCCAATTGGTTATTGGACAAATCGTTTCGGAGCAAGAAAGTTATTCTTTATTAGTTTTATTCTATTATTATTCCCTGTCTTTTATATTAGTGTTGCCAATTCTATGATGGATTTAATTATTGGTGGCTTATTTGTAGGGATTGGTGGGGCTGTATTCTCTGTAGGGGTAACTTCTTTACCGAAATACTTCCCGAAAGAGAGTCACGGTTTTGTAAATGGTATTTATGGTGTAGGTAACGCCGGAACAGCAATTACTTCATTTTTAGCACCTGTCATTGCAACTTCATTTGGCTGGAGAACGACAGTACAGTGTTATTTAGTTTTACTTGCAGCATTTGCACTTATGAACTTTTTATTAGGCGATCGTAAGGAAAAAAAGGTGAATACACCATTAATGGAACAAATAAAAGGTGTATATAAAAATGAAAAACTTTGGTTTCTATGTATCTTTTACTTTTTAACATTTGGATCATTTGTTGCATTTACAGTATATTTACCAAACTTTTTAGTATCTCACTTCGGATTAGAGAAAGTAGATGCAGGTATGCGGACAGCTGGATTCATCGTATTAGCAACAATCATGCGCCCAATTGGTGGTTGGCTTGGTGATAAATTTAATCCATTTAAAATATTAATCTTCGTATTTATCGGTTTAACACTTTCAGGTATTATTTTATCATTTATGCCTAGTATGAACGTGTATACATTTGGTTGCCTACTAGTTGCATTCTGTGCAGGTATTGGAAATGGTACAATCTTTAAGCTTGTTCCAATGTACTTCTCTGAGCAAGCAGGGATTGTAAATGGAGTTGTATCAGCTTTAGGCGGACTAGGAGGGTTCTTCCCACCATTAATTTTAACATTACTATTCCAACTGACAGGCCATTATGCAATTGGGTTTATGGCGTTGTCAGAAGTAGCACTTGCTTGTTTAATCATTACAGTGTGGATGTATAGTCAAGAGAAGCTGTTAGTGATGTTAAAGAATAATTAATAGGGGAAAAAAGAACCGTCCCAAAGTATTCTGGGACGGTTCTTTTAGGAATAGGCTTCGTCATGTTTTATCGTTAAGTCGATATAATTACATTTACTATCACTATCTTAACAAAAGCTTGTTTTCTAAAATAGTGTGGTTTTAAAATGAAAAACAGAAGAGTTATGGAATTTTATGTTAAAATATAGATAACAGGTGTTATTCAATTAAAGGGCAGGTTAGTTGAAGAAATGTTAAATCTCTTCCAAAGGTAGAACTAATTTTTAGAATACAAATATTTAATTTGATCGGGGTGTTTAGATGAAAAAATTATATAAGTCTACTCAAGATAAACAAGTATCAGGTGTATTAGGTGGCTTAAGTGATAAGTATGGAATTGATGTTAGTATCCTTCGAATAGTAACTGCATTGTCAGCCTTTTTTACTAGCGGAATAACAGTGTTAATTTATATAATAGCTGCAATTGTTTTGCCTACAGATAAAGAAATTAAGGGATAAATGTATAAAATCAAAGCTAATTCAACAAACGTCTCTCAAAGAACGTTTGTCCAAAGTTAATTAATATTTTATAGCTAAGAAATAGATTACAATTTGCGAGTACGAGAAAGTCTTTTTATAAGATTAGGAAGGACAGAAGTTAACTCTTGCTTCATACGTTTTGTAAACGATGGATCCTTACCTGAAGTTGAAATAGTGACAACATATTCATCATTTCGGATGACACCAGGTGTGTGAAAGGATGATTCTGTACCATCACTTACAACGTTAACCCACTGGAAATCATGAGCAGCTTGTTTGACCATCATATTGACAGCATAATGATTTGTAGCTGCATAAATAAGATGAGCATCTTTAATATCATCATTCGTAAAAGTTTTTTGCTTCCATGTAATATAAGGAAGTTCCTTCATTTTCTCGCAAATCTCTGGGCTGACAACGGTGACAAAAGCGCCTGTATCCTTTAATCCAGACGCTTTTCGATATGCAATTTTACCTCCGCCAATTATAACGACCACTTTCTTATGTAGATTAAACATAAGAGGGTACATGCTATACATACGCACATTCCTCCATTCGTTCTAATAAAGCTGCCTTCATATATGCATCAAATTGAAGACAGTTGCAAGTCGTAACGTGATCATACTTTTTGGTATGCAACTTAATTTTTTGAAGCAGCAAACCGGTAAAGAGAAGGTACGGCATGACATATACATGGGACGCAGTCGATGTTATAGTCCTGAGCTCAGCAGTAAACGAGGGAGTTCCTTTCGTTAAAAAGGAACAACATACTGGCATACCGAGTTTTCGTCCGGCAGCTGCTCCAATTTGTTGTAATTCATAAATAGGCTGAGGATCACTACTACCTCGTCCTACGAGTAAAACGCTACTACTTTGCATTGGTATAGTTTCACGTATTCTTTTCACTACAAGTTCAACCATATGCGGATGCGTACTAAAAGGTGGCGCAACTGAAAATGTTATATGTGGATATTTCTTTTGCACTTGCTCTATTTCAAAAGGAATATCACGTTTATAATGAGCTGCCGCAAATAATAAAACAGGTACAATCATTATTTCAGTTGCTCCCTCTAGTATCGCTTCTGTAACTGCATCATGAATGGTAGGAGTTGTTAGTTCAAGAAAAGCTATTTTTTGAATTCTTTCGTTACGTTCTTTCATAACAGAGTGAATAAAGTGAATGAATTGTTCGTTACCTTCTTGTAGTCGGCTACCGTGTCCAACATATACAATTCCTTTCATCGTGCCACCATGTCTTTCTTCATAACGATTTCTTGTAATTGATGATCTACGTTATGAAACCCGACTTTATTCGCATAGTGTAAAGTTGGAACATCGGTATATGAGAAGGGAAGAGTAAGAATATCTATAAAGCCAAGGCGTTTTACTTCTGATAGAAACGTATCAATTGAAGCACGTCCTTCAAATACAATGCTATCCCATGAGAATTCAGAAAGCATACGGGAATGAATTTCATCGAAGCGATGATCAATTGTATACTCATGAGTCATCATATAAGATCCAGCACCAATTTTTTCTTGAATGAAAGCAATTCGATTAATATTCCGGCCTAAATAAACAGTTGTATCGGAAGAAAACTGTGCTTGTTTACTTAATAGTCCATATTGCATCAGCTTTTCTTGAGTGGCACCGTTCATATATTGCGGTTCTGCCTGTAAGGAACGAATATCTTTATGATGTTTACTACATGATTGCATCAAGATTTCTACACTCTCAGCTGAACAAAATACAAGGCGATTAACGCTAAAAACTTCATTGACTTGTTCAGAGGTTAATGTGTATTTTTCCTTTTTGAAAGTTGGAATTTGATATATTTCTGCACCGTATTCTTGTAACATTTGTTTTATTGCACTTTCTTTATTTGCTGCGGATGCAAACAAAACTTTCTTGCTGTGTAATGGTTTACGTTCTTTCCAAGCGATTTGGTTACGTAAGGAAACGACATCACCAACAATCGTCATGGAAGGGTTAGAAATATTTTCGGTTTTGACGTTATGAACAATGGTTGCTAGTGTCCCTATGACAACGCGCTGCTTTCCTGTTGTACCCCATTCAATGACTGCTACTGGCGTATCTTCTTTTTTTCCTGCTTGTAGTAAGTTTTCACAGATTGTAGGTAAGTTTTTTATACCCATATAGTAGGCGATTGTGTCGCTGTTGTGGGATGAATTATATTTTCCATGATCGGTTAAAGGACCTTTTGCATGTCCAGTTAGTAAAGTGACGCTATTACTGTAGTTACGGTGGGTGAGGGGGATACCTGCATAGCTACTAGCGGCGATGCTAGATGTAATACCTGGTACAATTTCATACGGAATGTCCGCTGCTGCTAAAGTTTCTGCTTCTTCACCAACACGGCCAAAAATAGATGGATCCCCGCCTTTTAAGCGTACAACGGTTTTTCCTTCTTCCGCAAATTGAAGGAGGTGGGCGTTAATCATTTCTTGTCGCATAGTATGATTTTTCGGCATTTTTCCGCAATAAATAAGTTCGCATGTTTCTTTCGTATAATTAAGAAAGGTAGGATTTAATAAGCGGTCATATAAGACAATATCTGCACGCTTTAAGCAGTCTATCGCTTTTTTTGTAATAAGCCCTTCATCACCTGGTCCTGCACCAACTAAATATACATATCCGTTCATATTCGCACCTCATCTATTTTTATTTAAAAGGAAGCCAGGGGAGGCCTCCTTTTGTCGATTACATGTATAGATAAATATCCCCGTCAATAACTTCTACTTCGTACGTTTGAATACAACCGTCATCAGGTTTTTGAACTTCACCTGTTAGTAATGAAATTTTCCAATCATGTAGTGGGCAAAAGACGAATTCCCCAGATACAATTCCTTCGGCTAATGGACCGTTTTTATGAGGACAACGATTTTCTACAGCTCGAACATCGCCATTTGAGAGACGAAATAGGGCGATAGACATACCTTTCATTTGCACCTCTTTACCAATTTGAATAGGAAGGTCTTCCGCACGCATAATTTTTATTTTTTCTTTCGTTTGTAACATATAGTGCACGCTCCTTATTTTACAGTTTCTACTTCATACATCGCTTTTAGTGACTTCGTTTCAAGTGCTTGTCCCCATGCTTCTGTATATGTGCTACGAGCTGTTTGGAAACGCTCATTTAACATAGTGATCATACTTGTATCTTGTAGTATTTCTTTTATGTGATCGAAGCTTAATCGTTCTGTCCAATAGGCAGTACGTTCACCGTAAATACCAGTTTCACGATAATATTGCATGTAAGCTGTAGCGATGCGAAGAACATCATCTTCAGTAGGAACAATCATTACAAAATCAGCTTCACGTACTTCTGTACCACCATTTCCGCCGATATACAGTTGATATCCATTTTCGACACAAACAACGCCAAAATCTTTCGTAAGTACTTCCGCACAGTTACGTGGACAACCCGTTACACCCATTTTCATTTTATGAGGTGTATCTACCATTTCTAATGATTGTTCAAGTAGCATACCAAGCCCTAATGAATCTTTCGTACCGAAACGACAGAAACGAGAACCAACACATGATTTTACATTACGAAGGGATTTTGAATACGCATATCCAGAAGTCATATTTAAGTCAGCCCATACGTTAGGTAAATCTTGTTTCTTAACACCATATAAACCGATTCGGCTCGCACCTGTAATTTTCACAAGAGGAACATTATATTTTTTTGCGACTTCAGCAATTTTCATTAAATCATCTGCTGTTGTAACTCCGCCGTACATACGTGGAATAACAGAAAATGTACCATCATGCTGGATGTTACCGTTCATTCTTTCATTAACGAAACGGGATGATTTATCATCTGCATATTCTTTCGGAATCGCCATACGTAAATAGTAGTTTAATGCAGGACGACATTTCGAACATCCGTCTTCATGTACAAAACCAAGTACATTTCGTACTTCTTTTGGTGATTTTAAACCTTTCTCATGAATCGCCGCTACGACTTCATCACGTGATAAAGTTGTACATCCACACATACCGGTAGATTGCGTTGAGGCATCAAAAGCATCTCCAAGTGTATGAGATAAAATTTGTTCAACAAGTGGGCGACATTTCCCACAAGACCCTGCAGCTTTCGTGCATCCTTTAACTTCTTCAAAAGTTGTTAAGTCCTGTTCTAAAATTGCATGAACAATTGCACCTTTTGTAACACCGTTACAACCGCAAACAGTGTCATCAGCACTCATAGTAGCAACGTTAAGTTCACTTTCTTCACCAGCTTTGTGAAGAAGGGAAGCGGATGTATATTCTTGTATATCTTCTTCTTTCTTTAACATGCTAAAGAGGCGTGTACCATCAGCAGTATCACCATATAAAACAATACCAACGACTTTATTGTCACGAATCAATACTTTTTTATAGGAACGTTTACATTCATCAAAGATTGATATTGCTTTCGTTTGATCATCTTCATAAATTTGGCCAGCAGAGAATAAATCACAACCTGCAACTTTCAATTGTGTACCAACGATACTACCCACATATCCATCAGTTTGTAAATTCGTTATATGCTTTGCTAATATTGCGCCTTGTTCATAAAGGGGAGCAACAAGTCCATATGCAATACCGTCATGTTCTGCACACTCTCCAACCGCATAAATTGATTCTTCATTTGTTTGCATGTAGTCATTGACTACAATGCCGCGATTTACAATTAAGCCAGCATCTTTTGCTATTTGAGTATTCGGACGTATTCCGACAGCCATGACGATTAAATCACAATTTACAATTTCACCATCTTCAAATTGAATAGCCTCAACATGGTCTGTACCAAGAATCTTCACAGTTTTCTTTTCCATAAGAAACTTCATGCCTTGCGCCTCTAAATCCTCACGCAGTAGGGAAGCAGCTTTGGAATCTAGTTGTTGCTCCATTAAGTTCGGCATTAAATGAACAACATGTACGTCCATTCCTAAGTCAATGAGGCCCCTTGCTGCTTCTAAACCAAGTAATCCACCACCAATGACAACGGCCTTTTTCTTATCTTTAGCGGTATTAATCATAAATTGTGTATCTTCAATTGTTCGAAACCCTGTCACACCGGAAAGGGCGGAACCTTCAATAGGCAATATAAAAGCACTAGAACCTGTTGCGATAATGAGTTTGTCGTATGTAAGAGTACGACTTTTTTCTGTGACAATAACCTTTTCTTCTCGGTCAATACTTTGAACTCTCTCGTTTGTATATAAAGTTATCCCATTTTCTTCGTACCAACTATATTCGTTCATAATGATATCTTTCATATTTGTTTTGCCTTGTAGAACATGAGAGAGCATAATGCGATTGTAGTTTGGATGCGGTTCATCTCCAAAAATAGTAATATTATATAAATCACTATCATGTTTTAATATTTCTTCCATACAGCGTATTCCAGCCATACCATTTCCGATCATAACTAAACGTTTTTTCATATTCATTTCCCCTTTTATGTGAAATGTTGAACAAAGAATTATATTTCTATTATAGAAAATCAAAAAAAGGGGAGATGTGATATTTATCACATTTTTATAATGATTCACAAATTGTTAAAATTCGGATGTATGTGAAGGGGGAAGCGAAAGGATAGACGGATGCTTAATAGTCTGTAGGGGAATGAATAAACTCCCATTGATTAGAAGTTTTACTTAATGAGAGAATATGTTTTTTAGTGGAATTAAAGAAGAGAGGAAGGAGGAATAATCAGTTTGGAATGAAGAATTCTCCATAATAGGCTGTAGTTATTCTTCTGAAAGTTCTTTAAAGAGGAAGACCTCTCGTAAATGTTTTTTAATCATTTTTTCTTTCATAAATACAACTCCTTAATGCTACCTGATATATTCCTTCGATAAATTAAATTATATCAAGCTGTCCAGTGAAACGGTGGGGGAACGTGTGAATAGTTTTTACAAAATGAAAAGCAGGACATGAGTAAAAATGCTCATGTCCTGCGCCGTAATTATGCTTTTGTAATTGCACGCGGAAATAAAATGTTATTTTCCAAATGAATATGCTCAAATAAATCAGATTCAAGAGCTTCAAGGCGCTGGTAAACAAGGCGATAGGTGCCGCAAGCTCCTTCTGGAGGAGTAAAGTCATTGGTCACTTTACGAAGTTCTTTAATAATATTGCCAGCATGGTTATGCTCATTTTCCAGCTCATCTACTACTTTACGTAATTTTACATAGTTTTCATCAGTTGGATTTTGTTCGAATTCTAAAATTAATGGGAAATCTTCCGTTTCTTCTTTAATTAGATGCTGTTCTAATTCAATCTTAAGTTCATGAAATAGCTTATGAATTTGGGCTAAATGAGGCTGACCTACCCCATGAACGCGTAATACTTTCGTCACATATGGACTTAACTGTGGCAACTCTTCATTTAAATAGCGATGATGCTTATTTATAACATAATCAATCAATTCGCGATAAGAAGCATTTTTCCAATCAATTTCCGATTCGTTTAATAGTTTCGTTTTATGATAAAGCGTGTTTAATTTTGTGATTACCTCTGTTGCTGATAAATTTCTTTCATTAATTGCATCAATAAGTGGTCTATTTCCACCACAACAAAAATCTATTCTATATGATTTAAAAAGATCACTAGCTTTCGGAAATTGTGTAACAATTTCACCAACAATAGAAGTTTCAGTAAATGTATGTTCCATATGAATGCCTCCATAGAGTTTAAATTTAATATCTAGATCAAGAATAGCGATAAATTAAAATCAATGTGGTGATTTAAATCACTTATTATGTGTCATTTTTGAGAATAATAAAAGGAGTTTTATTTAAGTAAGAGGAAGCGTAATTCGTCGCAATACTTTACGATAATAAAAAAAGAAGCTTAGTAGAAGCTTCTTTTTTTATTACTATCTTTCACACGCAACTCCATCGCCATCACGATCAAGTTTAGAGCTATATCCTGGTTGGTCTCTATATAATGGAGCTTTCCCAGCATTTTTAACTTCAGTACAATTTTTGAAATATGTATTACTATTGCTTCCAGCAGCCGGTTGTGTTTGAGTTTGCTGTGCTTTTTGTTGTTCCTGTTGTACGCGAGCTTGCTCAGCAGCTTGACGTTGTTGTTCTTCTTGTTGTTTGTGAGCTTGTTCAGCAGCTTGACGTTGTTGCTCTTCTTGTTGTTTGCGAGCTTGCTCAGCAGCTTGACGTTGTTGCTCTTCTTGTTGTTTGCGAGCTTGTTCAGCGGCTTGACGTTGTTGCTCTTCTTGTTGTTTACGGGCCTGTTCTTCAGCTTGACGCTGTTGCTCTTCTTGTTGTTTACGAGCTAGTTCTTCAGCTTGGCGTTTCTCATCTTCTTGCTTACGAGCTAGTTCCTCAGCTTGACGTTTCTCATCTTCTTGCTTACGAGCTAGTTCCTCAGCTTGACGTTTCTCATCTTCTTGTTTACGAGTTTTTTCGTCATCTTCTTTCTTTTCTAATTCCTTTTTCTTTTCGTCATCTTTTTTCTCTTCACTATTAGAAGCGACTTGTTTATTCGTTGCTGTCGTTTTTTCAGAAGAAGGACTTGAAATACCTGATAGCGCAACAAAAATGACAAATAAAACAGCTGTAATTATAAATTGTTTTTTTGCTACACCTGTTTTCTTAATAACAGATAATATTGCAAGAACAAGGAAAAATATAAATAGAATGAAACTTAAAGTAGAAAAAAATTCGACGACTGGGTGTTCAGATTCTGTTGTGCCGGTCACCATTAAGACAATTGAAATCATAAAAAGAATAACAGTTGGACGACCATATTGTTTTGCTTTTCCATTTTTCTTAAAGAATGAAATGATACATAAGATTAAAAGAATGATAGCAATCAAAAATAAAGCTACACCAATATTACTCAAAATAGCCATTTTCATACCTCCATTTGTAAGATTTTCTCTATTGATTATATAGGAACTTATTGGATATTACACGTTTTATATAAATTTAGAAAATTAATATTTTTAATAGATAAATAAACATTTATTTTATATATAAGGAAAAATAGATTTAATTCCTATTACCTTTTGAAAAGATTTTCATAGATTATAGTATCCCATTTGAAAGGAGGAGATTTGAATGGAATTTCAATTGTTAGTTAATTGTGTGTTACAAGAAGGGAATGCTTACTTTTTAGTAACAAAAGTAGATGATGTTATTACGTTGAAGGTGCCAATTACAGCAGGAGTAGCAGGTTTATTTTTAGCTTTAGGTGTACCAAGATGTTCTTAATTTAGATTTCTATAGTAAAAGGATGAGGGACAAGCCTATCCTTTTACTATTACATAATTTTATTATGTAAACTAATTAAGTTTTGCTGGTTTTTTATACTAATTTTGCAATAGCACGTTTAAAATGGACATGCATATACTATAATGTTTCATCGGCCTTTGATGATGAACGATAGTTTTAAAAAGTGTATCGAAAGTAGAAGTGATACTCTTTTCAATAATGAAAATAGAAGAGGTGCTAGTATATATGAAAAGACGAACGTATGAAATTCCAATCGCGTTGCGAAGAGAATGGTTTTTAATAGAGTTAGCGCATTTAACAAAAAAATATGGAATCGAAATTGCAACTAGTAAAATAGAAGATGCACCATTCCTTAGAGATCAAGTTACAGAATTGAGAATAGGAGCTGGTTTGCAATACGATAAATATGATGATGAGTACATCATCGAATTTTAAACAAAGAAGCTGCGTATAAAAGGTTATTAAAGAGACCTTTTATACGCAGCTTTTTTTGTAAAGAGAAAGCTTTATTGAGAAATACTCAAAACGCTTATTGTAAAAAGGAATGAAGGAATGTTGAGAGAATAACGTTTGATAAGAAAGGAATGCGGCTATTAAGTTCTTATTATAATGTATCGTAAAAGTAATTGATTAAATGGAATTTAAAACACTTGGTGTCCAATTGAATGGTAACGCTTTCTTTCGGGCGGAAAAGGGGGATGTTAATGGGAATTATGAAAAGGAGTATAGCATTATTTATTGTACTTTGTTTTATGAGTCCGGTGGTTTTTAGTACAAATGTACACGCGGAGGTTGTAACAGAGCTTAAGACTGGTTTTCCAGATAAAGAAGTATTTACTCCTGGAGAATGGTTTTTAGGTCAGAAACCTGCTAATTATGATGAGAATAAACCACCAATTCTCTTTGTGCAAGGAAGAAACGGTAATGCGGATAGTTGGTATGGAAAGACGGTATATCATGATATGAATGATATGTACGACTACGCTTTGAAAGCAGGCTATCAAACTGTATTTATTCAATTATACGATGCTGCTGGGAAAGGATCAGCTAGCCAATGGGACAATGGAAAATTGTTAGCACAAAAGCTTGAAGAAATTTATAATCATTTTGGTAAAAAAGTAAATGTTGTAGCTCATAGTAAAGGTGGTATCGATACACAAGCTGCGTTAGTTGGATATGGAGCGAATCGATTTGTTGGAAATGTTATTACACTTGCCACTCCGCATTACGGATCAAATTTAGCGGATTTATCATATAGTTGGTGGGCAGGGTGGCTCGCCTCTATATTAGGTCAAAAAGATGATGGGACATATTCATTGCAAATAGGTGAAATGGCAAAGTTTCGTTCTACAATAGATAATAATCCTGCAGCTAAATTAAACCGTTACTATACGGCTACTGGGACAAGCTGGGGACCTGTTTTTTCAGCATTATCTATGGGCGGCTTGTATTTGTCATCATACGGTTCTAATGATGGATTAGTGAACGAATGGAGTGCTAAGTTACCATATGGAACACATTTATTTACAGATTCACGATTTGATCATGATAATATACGAAAAGGTTCAGCCGTTTTTGCACGAATTGAACCATATTTACGGACAGCAACTGTACCAGTACCAGCTTTATTAGCCCCGAGTAATAGTTCAGAGGAAAAGGTAGAACAATTAAACACAACTTCTAATCAAGCTATTTTAGGAGGAGAGTTGTCACAAAATCAGTGGGTAGGACAAACTGTCGCAGTTGATAAAAAAGCAGAAGGGGTAGTTTCTGTTTTAACAGCTTCTTCGGATGTAGAAATACAACTAATATCTCCAAAAGGAAAAGTTTATACAAATAAAGATAGTGCTGTATCTACTGGTGAAGATGAATCTTTCTTTAAAGGGGCGACTATAAGAACATTTAAATTTGATAAAATGGAAGCAGGAGAATGGCAAGTTAAAATGATGGCGAAGCAGCCGAAAGATGCATATTTAATCGTGACCGATTACAAAAAAGATGCTCCGTTCGTCCTTCAAATGCCGGCAAAGGTTAAAGTAAATAAAGTAGAGTATAAACTCAAAAAATCACCTGCAGCTCCAGAAATGAAAGGCGATCTTTCAGTAACAGTAAGAGTAATTAATAAAGATGGAAAATTAGTTTCTGAATCAAATGAATCGCAAAATATTAATACAACTACATTTACAGGTGCTTTGAAAAATATAGAACAGCCAGGTGTATATAACGTTACAATTGATATGAAAGGGATGAATAAGGAAGGACAACCTTATAATCGTACGATAGTTAAATCGGTTTATGTGGAGAAGTAGGAAAGAATGAATCTGTTTTAATAAAAAAAGTGCCGAATTCTTGTGGTAGAAGGATTTCGGCACTTTTTCATGTTTACTAGATGAATAGAAAAGTGAAATAGGAGTTTATGTTCTATAAGAGGACGATAGGAATCAAAAAAACGTTATGCAATAAAAAAAGATGCTGAATTAGCATCTGAATGTGAGGGAATAGTATTAACTTAGTTTTGTAACTGTTAATTCAACTGAATTTATACCATTATCACAAGTTACAATACTTTGATGATTAAAACCACTATTATTTCTAAGTTGAAGAGTTGAATTAGCTGGTACCGTAACAATAGTTTCGCCAACTAGTTGAAGGCATTCGTTATTTGATGAAGTATTCATTTGAAAAGTGAAATCACCTTGGCTATTAGCAAGAGGATTGTTATTTAAAAATATAGTTATGACTGGAATATGGGGAAATACAGGATTTAAGGTAGTGTTAATACTTGAAATGAAAGAAACTCTATAATCACCAGCTTTACTAAATTGTATAGTAGTCGGATTTAGTAAGGAAACTCCTCCTGCCAAAGGGCCAACGTGATTAAATGGAAAAGAATCGCCAAAAGGAACAGTTATAAACTCAGTTTGCCAAAAGTGCCGTAAGCTGGTTTAGATGATTTATGTGAATGGTCGCATGAACATTTTTTATACGAACTGGAAGATTGATGGCATGAACATTTTTTATACGAACTGGAAGATTGATGGCATGAACATTTTTTATATGAGCTTGAAGAATGATAGTATGAACCCAATATACTACCTCCTATTATTAATAAATGTATAACACATAGTAGTCTATGCAATTGAAAAGTAATTGGCGTGTATACTTGTCCATATGTAAGGTGATAGATTTGGGATAAAAAGATAGCATCATATAAAGTGCTCTAATGAGGAGATATAGTTTTCAAAAGAATAGAATTAGAATATTATATGTTATGACTTTTGAAGACGAAAAAGGCTGAAAATTTAGCAGATAACTCTATCCCAGGTTTTAAAATGTTGAGATATGTAAACTTTAAGATAGTATATCGCCAAAGTAAAGAAGAGAAGTATTTAAAGGACAGCATTTTAGTTAAACAGAGAAATGGATAAAGCGATGACTAAATTTCCAACTTAGTCATCGCTTTTTATTTATGCAATTGAGCAGGAAGAAGACAAAAGATATCGAATGAATGTAATTATACAGAATTGTTTGCTTTTGGTATGAATAGTAGTTAAAGATACGTCAGTTATATTTCAAACCGTAAGAAAAGAGAGATTAAATAATAGAGGGAGCAACGTACATGGAAAATATATTAAAGGTATCCTCAAAATCAAGTCCAAATTCAGTGGCAGGTGCAATAGCCGGTGTACTAAGAGCAAGTGGCAAGGTGGAAATTCAAGTAATTGGAGCGGGTTCTTTAAATCAAGCGATTAAAGCAATTGCGATTGCAAGAGGTTTTGTCGCTCCAAGTGGAATTGATTTGGTTCTTGTTCCAGCGTTTCAAGAGGTTACTATCGATAATCAAGAAAGAACAGCAATCAAACTAATTGTAGGTCCTAGAAGGAGAAGGTCTTAATAGCGAACACTAATATAAGGGGATTTGAAAAGGTCAATAGACTCCAAAAAGTTAGACACGTTATTTCATTTGACAGTTCCTTGGGCGTGGATACAGTATTGTACCGGATTTATGACTATTAATTCTCTCTTATATTTAGCGGGTTTTTCTAGAAACTTAAAAATGCCAAATCCTTTGATACATAAGGGATTTGGCATTTTTGAGGTTTTTATGTTTTTTAAAATCAACAATTCTAAAACTGCTCATTCTTCTCCCAAGATTCTACAATATAATGAGCAATCGTTGGGTTGAATCCTTTACCAACTAAGAACATAATCGCAGCAACTTCTGTTAAAGCATGTTTGTGTGATGTATGTTTCGCTTCATTTAAACCGTAATCTACCCAAGGTTTTACGAAATCAAGTACAGGTTTTTTTAAAGGTAAAAACTGTGTACCGACAACTTGTTGGATTTGTTGTTGCGTTGGTTCTGTAATAGGTCCTGGTGGTAAAATTTGTGGCTGCGTAATATCGAGTGTCGGCCCAGGCGGTAAAATTTGCGGTTGCGTAGGATCGATAGTTTGCGGTGCTGGCGGTGAGACACGTGGGTCATAGTTTGGCTGATACATTTGTTGTTGGTATTGCGGTTGTTGTGGCTGAGTTGTGTATGGATTTTGTTGATATTGTTGTTCTTGAGTGTACTGAGTTGTGTATGGATTTTGCTGATATTGTTGTTCTTGAGTTGGTGGTGCTGCATATGGATTTTGAGGATATTCATAATTTGGACGTGTGTCATATGGATTTTGTTGATATTCAGTTTCTTGAGTTTGCGGTGTTGCGTATGGATTTTGTTCGTATTGAGGCTCTTGATGTTGTGTCTCTTCCTCCCCATGCTGTTCAGCATATCTTTGTTCCTGATGTTGAGGGGAAAAAGGTTGTTGTGGGTAAGGCGGTTGATTATTATAGAACATGTTTATTCCTCCTTCATAATGATGCCTACCACCTAGTGTATGGGCAGACAAGAAAATATGTGATGAAAAAATGCGGGCGTGTTACAATAAGTAACTGGGTGAAGATAAAATGATAAAACAAGAAAAAATTCAAAAAACAATAACTTTCGTAAAGCATATTTTAGAAAAAGATGCGAGTGGGCATGATTGGTATCATATTGAACGCGTACATAAATTGGCGATTTCTTTATCTGAGCAAGAAGGGGGAAATCGTTTTATAATTGAAATGGCAGCATTACTTCACGATGTAGCAGATGAGAAGTTAAATGTGAGTGAAGAAGCAGGAATGAAAAAAGTTTCTGATTGGTTAGACGAGTTACATGTTGAAGAAATGGAAAGTAGACATATTCTTCACATTATTATGAATATGTCTTTTAAGGGTGGACATGGTGGTAAAGTAGAATCATTGGAAGGGAAAATTGTTCAAGATGCGGATCGTTTAGATGCTCTTGGTGCAATTGGAATAGCTCGGACATTTGCATACGGAGGGGCGAAAGGAAGATTAATGTATGATCCAACTATTCCGCCTCGAGAAGTGATGACGAAAGATGAATATAGAAAAAATAATGATCCATCTTTAAATCATTTTTATGAAAAACTTTTAAAACTAAAAGATTTAATGAACACGAACGGAGCAAAACAAGAGGCTGAAATTCGTCATCGTTATATGGAACAGTTTATTGAACAATTTATGAAAGAGTGGAATGCACAAATATGAAAATGTTAACTGTGGAGAACTTATCGAAATCATATGGAGAAAAACCGTTATTTGATGGATTATCATGTAGTATTACAGAAGGACAACGTGTCGGAATTATTGGTGTAAACGGTACTGGTAAATCGACATTATTAAAAATTATTGCAGGATTAGAAACTCCTGATATAGGTGATATGACGCATTCACGTGGTTATACAATTAGTTATTTATCACAGCAACCAGAGTTTGATGAAAAACTAACAGTATTAGAGCAAGTGTTCCATGGTGATACACCTTTAATTCGTCTTCTTCGTGATTATGAACAATCGTTATTAAATATCGAAAAAGATCCAAGTAATGAAAAAGTACAGGAACAATTATTTGCAGTGCAGCAACGTATGGATGCAATGAGTGCATGGGAAGCAAATGCAAATGCGAAATCTCTTTTAACGAAATTAGGAATTACAGATTTTACGGCAACTGTTGGAAATTTATCTGGTGGACAGAAAAAACGTATCGCAATGGCACAATGTTTTATTGAAACACCTGATTTATTAATTTTAGACGAGCCTACGAATCATCTTGACCATGAGACAGTTGAATGGTTAGAAGAATATTTAGCAAGATATACAGGTGCGGTATTACTTGTAACCCATGATCGTTATTTCTTAGATCGTGTGGCAAACCGTATTTTTGAATTAGATAACGGTAAACTATATAGCTACGAAGGAAACTATAGTACATTTTTAGAAGCGAAAGCACTTCGTGAAGAGCAAGAATCGGCACAAGAATCAAAACGCCAAAATTTATATCGTCGTGAACTTGCTTGGATTCGTCGTGGTGCAAAGGCCCGTTCTACGAAACAAAAGGCACGTATTCAGCGTTTTGATGAACTAAAGGGACAAGAAGGACCAGCAGCAAAACAGTCAGTTGATATTGCATTAAGTGGAAGTCGTTTAGGAAAGAAAGTACTTGAATTAAAAGATGTAACGAAAAAATTTGGTGATAAAACAGTATTACATAACTTTAATCATATTGTGAAGCCTGGTGATCGTATCGGAATCATCGGAGCAAATGGAAGCGGAAAATCATCACTATTAAATATGCTTGCAGGAAAACTATCTCCTGATAGTGGTGAAATTGAAGTTGGGCAAACTGTAAAAGTTGCTTATTATACGCAAGAAAATGAAGAGATGAATTTAAATCAGCGTATGATTGAATACATTAAAGAGATTGCAGAAGTTATTCATACGACAGACGGAAAAGTAATTGGCGCATCTCAAATGTTAGAACGTTTCTTATTCCCACCGCATTCACATGGAACAACGCTTGGTAAACTATCTGGTGGCGAAAGAAGACGTTTATATTTATTGCGTATTTTAATGGGAGAACCAAACGTACTATTACTTGATGAGCCTACGAATGATTTAGACACACAAACATTAACAGTGCTAGAAGATTATTTAGAAGATTTCCCAGGTGTCGTTTTAACTGTATCGCATGACCGTTACTTCTTAGATAAAGTAGTAGATGAATTGTTCATCTTTAATGGCGAAGGCGAAGTGCGTGAATTCCTAGGTAGTTATACGGACTATTTAGAAATGGAAAAGACGAAAGAACTTATTGAGAAGGCGGAAGTTCAAAAAGAGAAAAAAGTAGTAGAAGAAGCTCCAAAACAACAACGTAAACGTAAACTTTCATACAATGAGCAGCGTGAATGGGAAACAATTGAAGATACAATTGCCGAACTAGAAGAGAAAATTGAGTCAATTGGAGAAGAACTTGCGAAAGTTGGATCTGACTTCACAAAGGCACAAGAATTATCTGAAGCACAGCAGAAAACAGAAGAAGAGCTAGAAAAAACGATGGAAAGATGGAGTGAACTATCAGACATCGTTGAAGGATTAAAATAAAAACAAGCTGCATATATTGAAAAGTAAAGAGAAAAACTTTACACTATTGGTAGAACCTATTTTAGGAGGGGAAAAAAATGAGAACATCTAATCCAATGTTGAAAAAAGAGGCATTCCGTAAAGAAGGAGCAAATGCTTCTGCGATGACTATTGGCGGAACAGTAGGCAAAACGTTTATCATGCTTATCTTGCTGCTTGCAACGTCTGTCTATTCATACATACAGATGACGCAAGGTACGATGAAGATGCCAGTATTAATTGGTGCTTTAGTTATTGCGGCAATCGTTGCGTTTGCGTCTATATTCTTCCCACGCATATCACCTATCGGTGCACCAATCTATGCAGCGGTAGAAGGGGTAGTATTAGGAAGTATTTCAGCGGTTTATACAATGAAATTTGGCGATACTATCGTTTTAAACGCTGTATTACTAACAATTTCTATTCTATTTGCGATGTTAGTTTTATATGCAACGCGCGTAGTAAAAGTAACTGATAAATTCCGCACAGGTGTAATAGCAGCGACAATGGGAATTGCGGTAATGTATTTAATCGTATTCTTACTAAACATGTTCGGTGTAACTGTTCCGTATATTCACCAAGGTGGTACAATTGGTATTATCATTAGTGCAGTTGTTATCGTAGTTGCTGCATTAAATTTATTACTAGATTTCGATTTAATCGAAAGTGGTGCACGTAGCCAAGCTCCAAAATATATGGAATGGTACAGTGCAATGGGTCTAATGATGACGCTAGTATGGCTATACTTAGAAATTCTTCGTTTCGTTTCTTACTTTACGAAAAATGACTAATGAAAAAAACCTGCATGAAATATGCAGGTTTTTTTGTTTTCAAAGATAAATTGAAAATATGGATGTTGGCGACTTGAATTGAAGGGGGATGGAATATGATGAAAGAGAAAAAAGGAATTATGAAAAAACTATTTTCTAAAAGTTTTTTCATAGAACTAGATGACGCTTTAACATATCCGTCAGCAGAAGTCATTCGTTCAGCTATTGAAGGATATGGGGCTGAATGTAATGAACAATTAAAATTTGAGAGTAAAGTTAAACCGATTACTTTCTACTTAGAAAATGTAATGTATCGCGCTAAAATAAAGATGGCTCGCGGAGGATATTACATATCTTGCAGTGAAGTATAATATTTTTGGAAACCTTACATGTTTAAAATATGTAGGGTTTCTTTTTTAGTTTTGTATGATATAAAGTAATATTTTTTATTTACAAACATGCCGTTTTGTACTTTTTACCCTTCCAACATTTTTCTTTACAATGAAGAAAAATATGTGAGGTGGTATAACTTATGATGAATCGAGTTGTATTAATCGGTAGATTGACAAAGGAGCCAGAATTATACTACACAAAACAAGGAGTTGCTTATGCACGAATATGTGTTGTGGTGAATAGAGGTTTTCGAAATAGTATAGGTGAACAACAAGTCGATTTTATAAATTGTATTGTTTGGCGAAAATCGGCTGAAAATGTAACAGAATATTGTATGAAGGGCTCACTTGTTGGGATTACCGGGCGTATTCATACGAGTAATTACGATGATGAGCAAGGAAAGAGAGTATATAGAACTGAAGTTGTGATTGAGAGCATTACATTTTTAGAGAGAAGGCGGGAGGGTGCATCGGGGGGAAATGTAAAAGAGCATTAAAAATTAAGAGGGCTATGTAGCATAGCCCTCTATTATTTTTGATTGATACCTTCCCAAACAACATCTAACTGTTGATTGAGTATATTTTTCGCGTTTGTTTCATTAGAATCTAATAGCGATTGGGACAGGAGTGTATAAAAATAGGTACCCATAATAGTAGAAGTGATAATATTTATATCCCATGGACTATTTAATTTTCCTGTTTCTTTCGCTGCTGTAATAATCGAAGACAAACTTTCTTGTAGCTGTTGTATACTTTTTAATTCATTTTCTACTAAGTAGTTAGATTTAATAATTTCAAAAACAGCATGCGTCATTAATTCTCCATGTCCAGTAAATCGGTCCAGTAAATCTCCTAAAACAAGTTTGATTCGCTCTTTCGGATGTTCCACATTTTCATACGTTTTTAAACTTTCATTCCATAACTCCATTTGAGAATCACCTAAAAATAATAATATGTTTTCTTTTTTCGGAAAGTAGTTGAAGAAAGTTCCTTTTGCAATCCCGCATGCAGTAGTAATGTCTTGAACCGTTACATTTTCGTACCCACGTTCTTGAAAGAGTTGTACTGATTTTAGGAATATAAGTTCTTTTAATTCTTTTTTTCTCGTTTCTCTAAGCATATAATCGACTCCTAACACAAACAATTATATCTGTTTATTAGATAATCTCAAACGAAATTGTATTTCATAAATAAATTTACTGTTTAATGAAGTTTGATACAATCATGGGAGTTTTTAGGTCGTGTTGTATTTGAACACCCTTTGTGGATGTAGCGTTAGAGTTAGAGTTTTCCATTATTGTAATTGTATCGTCATCATTTACTAAAATTAATAAAGTTTTTATAGATTGATCTTCATATACAATTTCCATTTTACTTGATACGGATTCCATAGTTTGTTTAGTTAAAGAAACCTCTTTAGGTGTACCTGCTTGAATAGACTTAAGTATTTGTACAATAAATCCTTTATTGTTTGTTTCTGCTTTTACTGTATTATTTTCCTTTACATGTAACAACTTTATATTCGCTACATCCGTTGTTTTTAATGTAAGTTTTGAGTCTTCTTTATTTGAGGCGGAAGAAGTGCATCCAAGTAAATTAATAAATAATACAGTTGAAAGAAGGATAGAGAGAATTCTGTTCATACTTTTCGCCACTTTTCGTTGTAGTTTCGTGTTATAAATGAAAACTGTATAGTTCATGAGCTTGTTTTTCAGAAACCCATTTTGGGATACGTTTCATTACTTCGTTTCTTACTATAGTTAAAGGTTTACTTTCTATTTGCGCCATTTTTCCAACTTTCCACGCAGTATTTGAGATTATTTCAATTCGTGCTCGTCTTTTTTGTTCGTATTCTATAAATGCTTGACGATAGTGGGCGTTTTTTTTGATACATTCAGCAAATATAATAGCATCTTCAATTGCCTGACAAGCTCCTTGACCTAAATTAGGTGTAAGTGCATGGGCAGCATCCCCAATAAAGACGATGCGTTTGTCAAAAAATTGTTTCATTGGAGTGATGTCTACAATATCACGATGAATCATAGTAACGTCCGATGCATTGTTTAAAATATCTGGGATAGGACTATGGTAACTTTTGAAATGATTATATAAATCTGCTGTTGTGTATGCTGTGTATTTTCGGTCCCTAGCTTTAGCATTTATGAGCGCATACCAATATACTTCGTTGTTTGGAAGAGGAACGATACCGAATCTACCGTTTGTTCCCCAAGTTTCAATAAAATCATTTTTTAAAGAAAGATTATGAGCTGGAGTTACGCCGCGCCAACACGTATATCCGGCATAACGATAACCATCGCTTTGTATTACTTGTTTTCGAACGACAGAATGAATACCATCAGCAGCAATGAGTATATTACCGAGTGCTTCACTACCATCTTGAAATAATATTTTTAAGGCGTTTTCTTCATTTTGTTCTATTTTTACGCATTCTTTTCCCCATTCGACAGTACCTTTTTGTAGTTCTGAAAGAAGCAATTGATGTAAATTTTTTCTATGAATGGAGTACATTTTTGGATAACAAGTTGGAATGGTCAATTTACTTAATATAGATCCTTTTTCTGACACAAGGTTAAAACCGTCACTTTCGTTCCCGAATTTTTTTATTTGCTTAGAAATTCCGTATGGTTCAAGTGCCTGCATTGCATTTGGGGCAATGATAATACCTGCACCAGCAACAGTAGGTTCAATATTTTTGTCATACACTTTTACATCTAATCCTATTTTTTGTAAGGAGATTGCTGCGCAAAGACCAGCAATACCACCACCTATAATCATGACATTATTCATGTGTTATCCCTCCATAATTAAGTGACTTAACTCATAAAATGACCGTGGTCATTTTATGAGTTAAGATTAATACCTTTTTTTGTTATTGTCAATTAGACTTTTAACTATAGTTCCGGAACGATTAGGTGAAAATAGAAATAATTGAAATTCTAAAAATGTAGAAGAGGAATTAGTAAAATTAAGCATCCGAGTAGGAGTATAGAGTGATAACATGTTACAATACAGCTAAGAACAAGCAATAAAGGAGAGTTATTTTACGTGAAGATTAAAGCTATTGAACCGACGCCAAGTCCGAATACAATGAAAGTTATTTTGAATGAAGTATTACCATCAGGAGCACGTAATAATTATACAAATGAAAATGCAGAACAAGCACCAGTACAAGTGCAAGAAATTTTGAAGATTGAAGGCATTAAAGGTGTGTATCATGTTGCAGACTTTTTAGCAGTGGAGCGAAATGCGAAGTATGACTGGAAAGTTTTATTACAACAAGTTCGTGCCGTTTTCGGTGAAGAAATAGTAGAAGAAAGCGAAGAACAACAACTTTCTCACTTTGGAGAAGTGAAAGTGTTTATTCAAATGTTCTTTACTATTCCAATGCAAGTGAAGTTAACTGATGGGATGACAGAAGAGCGTGTTGGCTTACCTGATCGTTTTAAAGAATCCATTATGAAAGTGCAAATGTCTGCACCTAACGTTGTGAAAGAACGTAAGTGGGTAGAGCAAAGTACACGTTACGGTAATTTTGAAGAAATCGGGAAAGAAGTAGTAGAAGAAATTGTTGCTGCTTATTCGGAAGAACGTGTAAATGAAACGGTTAAAGAATTATTAGATCAAGCGGGTGCTGTTGAAGTAACGATTCAAAAGCGTGAGCCATATAAAGTAACAGAAGAGATGATGAAGGATTCCGACTGGAAAAAACGTTTTGCAGCTTTAGAACAAATGGATCCTACTGAAGAAGATATGCCAGTATTGAAAATGGCGTTAGATGATGAGAAAGTATCTATCCGCCGCCTAGCAACAGCTTATTTAGGTATGGTAAAAGGTGATGGAGTATTGCCGTTATTATATAAAGCGTTATTAGATCGTTCTGTAAGTGTTCGCCGTACAGCGGGAGATTGCTTATCGGACGTAGGTGACCCAGCAGCGATGTTCGTTATGATTAAATCTCTGAAAGATTCAAGTAAATTAGTACGCTGGCGTGCAGCAATGTTCTTATTTGAACTTGGTGATGAAAGTGCAATTCCCGCATTAAAAGTAGCAGAAGATGATCCAGAGTTTGAAGTAGCAATGCAAGCACGTTTAGCTTTAGAACGTATTGAAGGCGGCGAAGAAGCAAAAGGTTCTGTATGGAAGCAAATGACGGAGTCTCGTAAAGGGGAATAATGTATGATTGTTTTCTATGATAGTTGGTGTCCGATGTGCACGGCAGTGGCAGAACGTACGAAAAAAGTAGATAACAAGGGCAAGATGACATTTGTTTCATTTCGAGATAAAGATGTAGTGGATCAATACGAACTTTCTGAAGAATTACAGCGCAAGATGGAACAAAGATTGTATATTTTTAAAAACAATAAATGGTACGATGGCATTCATAGTATATATGTATTAGCGAAGGCCGTTCCATCTTATTGGTTTGCAGTGCCTTTTATAAAACTATCTATCGTACTTGGATTTGGAAGTAAAGTATACGATTATATCGCTAACAATAGAAAACTTGTCCCAGTCGGACATTGCCGTGAAGGGGTTTGTGAAATCCCTTCAAAAAAATGAAAACGTCACTATCTTTCTTTTGCACCTATTAATAGAGCGTGATATGATGAATTTGGAATGAAAGTTGAAGGAGAGATACAAGATGTCAAATGCTTATGAAGAATACATGCGCCAAATGGTAATTCCAATGCGCCAAGAGTTAGTGCGTTCTGGATTTGAAGAGTTAACTACAGAAGAAGCTGTAACAGAATTTATTGAGAATGCAACAGGTACAACATTAGTTGTTATAAACTCTGTTTGTGGTTGTGCAGCTGGTTTAGCACGCCCATCAGCAGGTCAAGCGGTTGTACGTGCTGAAAAACAACCTGATCATCTTGTAACTGTATTTGCAGGTCAAGATAAAGATGCTACTGCGAAAATGCGTGAATACTTCGGAGAAATTCCTCCATCTTCACCATCTATGGCATTACTAAAAGGAAAAGAAGTTGTTCACTTCATTCACCGTCATGAAATTGAAGGCGCAACAATGGACGAAATTATTACAAACTTAGAACAAGCTTTCGAAAAGAATTGCTAAAGTAGGGGGAGAGTAAATCTCCCTCTTTTCTTTATATAGAGGTGAAAAAATGATAGTAACAACAGCAGGAAGAACAAATAAAGAAATGACAGCTTATGCAAATAAGGTAGCAGAAGAATTAAATTGTTCTTTCGTTTTACGTAATGATATACCTGTGCACAAACTGCATGAGCAGTATGAACAAGATGTGCTTATCGTAGGGAAAAACCGATTAGCTATTTATCCAGAAGGTACGGAAGAGTCGTTTTTCTTTCATCCAAACTCAGCAATGTTTCGTGTGAAAAGGTTAATGCGCGGAGAACACGATCCCTTTGTACAAGCTGCTAAACTAGAGAGCGGAATGACAGTATTAGATTGTACGCTCGGTATGGCATCAGATAGTATTGTTGCTAGC
Organism: Bacillus sp. NPDC057893; assembly: GCF_042796455.1. Taxonomy (NCBI): domain Bacteria; kingdom Bacillati; phylum Bacillota; class Bacilli; order Caryophanales; family Bacillaceae; genus Bacillus; species Bacillus sp. NPDC057893. Next base: position 1,256,546 of record NZ_JBHVNG010000002.1, read on the forward strand.
TATATTGTTGGTGAGAACGGAAAAATAACAGGGCTTGAAGGAAACGGATATATGGCGTACATCATGGGAAAAGGCTTGAAAACATGGTCTTCATCCGTTTCTGAAATCGATGAAGCAATGCAAAGAATCGATGTAAAACAAACTGAGCATTTCGCATTTTTAACGCAATGTGAAGATAATAGTTATGACGTCGTATACCTTGATCCGATGTTTGAAGAAACTGTCATCGAATCAGATGGAATAAAAGGGTTAAAACATTTCGCTTTGTATCATGATATTACTGACGAAACAATTGCGGAAGCGAAGCGTGTGGCGAGAAAACGTGTCGTTCTGAAAGATCATTTCCGTAGTTCTAGATTTGAAAAGCACAATTTTCACGTATACAAAAGAAAAAGTGCAAAATTTCATTTTGGTGTAATTGACCCTTGCTAATTGTTTGAAAAGATGTATAATAAGCAATAATTAAATATACTATCTGTGATGAAGAGAGTAGTCTTTTTCAGAAGGAAAGCGAACTAGGGATGGTGTGAGCCTAGTGCGGAAGAAAAAGATGAAGCGCACTTCGGAGATGCTTCTTGAATGAATAGTAGAGTAAGCCGAGGCCCCCTGTCCTCGTTATAAACGGGAAAGTGGTTCGTAATGAACAACAAGGGTGGTACCACGGGTTAAAACTCGTCTCTTTTTTAGAGACGAGTTTTTTGTATTCAAAAAATAAGGAGGTTGTATTATGGATTATAAAACGCAGTTTGCAAAAAGTTTATCGAATATTTTTACGAATGAATTAACGCAAAATCAAATTTTAGATTTAATCGAAACACCAAAACAAGATGAATTCGGAGATGCAGCGTTCCCATGTTTTTCACTAGCGAAGCAATATAGAAAATCACCAGCTACTATCGCAAAGGAAGTTGCGGAGAAATTAAATGACCCATTTTTTATGAAAATAGAGGCTGTTGGCCCGTATGTAAACGTCTTTTTTAATCGCCAAACAGTAAGTGATGAAGTATTAAAAACAATTTTAGCGGAGAAAGAAGAGTACGGTCAAAATCATTTTGGATGTGAAAAAACAGTAGTTATCGATTATTCCTCTCCTAATATCGCGAAACCTTTTTCAATGGGGCATTTACGTTCTACAATGATCGGTAATTCGCTGAAACATATCGCCGAAAAATGTGGATATGAAGTTGTGGGAATCAATTATATTGGAGATTGGGGAACACAGTTTGGGAAGTTAATTACTGCATATAAAAAATGGGGAAATGAAGAAATAGTTAAAGAGGATCCAATACGTGAGTTATTTAAGCTATATGTTCAGTTTCATGAAGAAGTAAAAGAGAACAAAGAACTAGAAGAAGAAGGACGCTCATGGTTTAAAAAACTAGAAGAAGGAAATGAAGAAGCAGTCGAACTTTGGAATTGGTTCCGTCATGAGTCTTTAAAAGAATTTTCTCGTATTTATGAACTTCTCGGTGTGGAATTTACAAACTTTCAAGGAGAAGCTTTCTATAACGATAAAATGGAAGACTTTATTGGGATTTTAGAAGAGCACGACTTACTGGAAGAATCAGAAGGGGCATTAGTCGTTAATTTAGAAGAAGAAGGTATGCCGCCATGTTTAATTAGAAAATCAGATGGTGCTACCATTTACGCAACACGTGATTTAACAGCGGCATTGTATCGTCAAAACACATACGAATTTGATAAAGCTTTATATGTAGTAGGACCCGAACAAAGCTTGCATTTCAATCAATTTTTCACTGTATTAAAAAAGCTTGGCTATAATTGGGTGGGTGGTATGGAACATGTACCGTTCGGGTTCATATTAAAAGATGGTAAGAAAATGTCGACACGTAAGGGCAGAATTATTTTATTAGAAGAAGTGCTAGAAGAAGCTGTTGCACTTGCGGAACAAAATATTGAAGAGAAAAATCCGAATTTAAAACAAAAAGAAGAAGTGGCAAAACAAGTCGGTGTTGGAGCAGTTATCTTCCATGATTTAAAAAATGAGCGTATGCATAATATTGAATTTTCATTAGAAAATATGTTGAAATTTGAAGGAGAAACAGGACCATATGTGCAGTACACGCATGCGCGTGCCTGTTCAATTTTAAGAAAAGAAAGTGTGGAATTTGAAACGTGTACTTTTGCATTAAAAGACGATTACAGCTGGAGTGTAGTAAAATTACTCAACAAATTCCCGCAAGTAATTGAGGCGGCCTTCAACAAAAATGAGCCATCGGTTATTTCAAAATACGTATTAGATGTAGCACAAGCGTTCAATAAATATTATGGAAATGTTCGTATATTAGAAGAGAACGAAGAGAAAGAGAGTAGACTCGCATTAGCTTACGCTGTGACGGTTGTATTAAAAGAGGGATTACGTTTACTTGGGGTGGGGGCACCTGAGGAAATGTAAATAAGAATATAATCATTATTAACCCAAGTATATTATAGCAGCGAACTGACAACCCAGGTCTAGGATGAACCTGGGTTGTTTTTTATTAATATATAATTCTTTTGCAAAATCAATTAAAATCTATTTAGAGAGGGTGATTCATATTGATTCGAACTTTTATTTTACAAATTCCTTGTCATAGAAGATCGGAAAGAAGTTTCCTTAAACTACAAAAATACATACCTTTATGTGCGCGTTGTACAGGCATGCTTATCGGTATTTTAATGTTTCCAATTTATTTTTATATGACACCTTCGTTTCTTTTGGCAATAATACTATCATTTTCCGCTCAAATTCCGTTACTTATTGATGGATTTACCCAAAAATGGAAATGGAGAAGCAGTACAAATTTACTAAGAGTAACGACCGGTTTATTAAGCGGTAATGGTATGGGGCTATTTATTGCCTCTAGCATTATATGGATAACATCTAAAAGCATATATTAACGGAAGGAGAACTTTACATGTTTTGGATTTACTCAGTTCTAATTCTTATTTCAGGAGGAAGCGGGATTAGTTTTCTCATTCATGAAAGAAATATAGAAGCAATAATTGCTTTTGTTATTTGTACAATATTTATTGTGTTACTCTATTTTCACCTAAAAAGAAATGACGAACATAGAAACTGTGATTGCAGTACATTAGCTTGTACTGATTATACTGATTGTAATTGTTAAATTATGTGAGTGGGAAAGTTAGTGTATCGTTTAAGGTATACTAGCTTTTTTTATTAGAAGTGTAGGAATGTGACTATTAAATGGAGAACTTTAGTTTTGTATATAAAAGGAGGTGTTGGACCTGGAAGAGTATGATTGGAATAGTAAGCTAGCGTATTTAAGAAATACGAGAGATTTATATTATAACGATGATTATTTAAGTTTTTTAGTCAATTCAGTTTGGAAGATTACTGGACCCGTACATATTGTTGATTATGGTTGTGGATATGGTTATTTAGGTTTAATTTTGTTACCTTTACTTCCAATTGGATCAAAGTATACAGGGATTGATAGGGGAGAAACATTAATAGCTGAAGCGAGAGAGTTGTTTCGTGCACTCCCATATGAAACAGAATTTATTGAGGGGGATGCGACAGAAATTGAATTGAAAAATAAATACGATATAGCTGTCAGTCATGCTTTTTTATTACATATGAATTCGCCCAAAGCAATGTTGCAAAAAATGATAAATTCGATTAAGGAGGGCGGACATGTTATTTGTTTTGAACCACATTGGATTTCTAATATGTCTTCATACGCACTAGGTGGAGTAATTCAATCGGAAATTATCCAGCTTGGTGTTTTGCAGAAGCTATTTGGAGAAGATACACATAGAAGTGGTAAAGACGGCAATATTGGTATGAAAATACCGATGTTTTTAAGTGAATTAGGTGTGAAGAATATTGAATGCAGAGTAAGCGATAAAGTGAATTTTTTAGATTCTAATATAACCCAAAATGATAAGCAAGGATTATATAATTCTCTAAAAGAAGAGGGCATTGCTAGTAATCCAGGTGAAAAACAGCAATTTATAGACCGTTTAATGAGTCGGGGTTTAACAGATATTGAAGCGTTTCATATACATTCTTCTTTGGTGTACGCTCCTAATATGAAAATTACATACGGTGAAATAAGGAGATAAATCTAATATTAGAAAAGTAGGGATATAATGAGAATTGCTACCCTCAACATTTGGAATCATCAAACTTTGTGGTCAGAGAGATTTGAGGCTATTTGTGAGGAAGTTCAAAATGTTGCTCCTCATATTCTAGCTATTCAAGAAGTTAGGAGTCATATGGATGATGAAAAGAAGATAAATGTAGTACAATATATCGCGAATCAAATAGGTTATCCATTTTGTATATTTAAAGAGTATCATGCGTATTTCCGAGTGATCATTACGGTGTTTTTGTAGATATAAAATTTGATAAGTGAAACAACCTCTCTAATATATGAAATAGAAGGTAGGGCAATTGTTGTTTTGTCGGTAAATCGATATTCCTTGTCGGATCGTTGATATATTATGAATTATGATAGATATATTTAAAAAATCATTAATATAATTTCATTTACTGAGAATGACCTCTTAAGAACATACATTATTTCATCAAATTAAACAAAATAACGAGAAAAAGTATCGTTTTTAAGATATTTAGTTATAAACTTGAATAATATTAAATAATATCGTTCATTATATAAGGTTTTAGTTGAATGCATACTATATGATGTGTAAAATCTAAGCAAGTAGGTTAGAATACTGCTTGCAAATGGCAGTATAAATAATAATTTGAGGTGAATGCATGCTAGATTTTAAGCAATTAGAGATTTGTTTGAAAGAAAAAAGATTTGTAGATGGATTACAGGAGATAAATAATGAAATTGCACATATAAAAGAAACGAAAAAGTTATCATACGTGAAGAACTGGCTTTCTAACGTTTCATCATTTGCCGAGTTTGATACATTAATTCGTCTTGCTGATGAAGGGTTGATGCACCAATATAGCTCTTTTTTAATTCGTTATACGTATAAAAAATTCCCAAATATGAGAACGCTCTCTTTATATTGTGATGAGCTAATTGATGAGCGTAAAATTCTTGATGCTGAACAATTGTTAAAAGATTCTTTGGAAGAGGTAAATGAAGAGGAAATTGATGCGGATGTTTTAACGAAAGCATATTTTACGTTAGTTAGATGTTTGTTAGATATGAAGCGCAATGAAGAGGCTTATGCCTATATGCAAAGGGCGGAAAAGTATAGTACACGTGCAGTTTTTGAAAAATGGGGTTACTTATATATACAGACTGGTGAGTGGGAGAAGGCAGAGGAACAACTTTTATCCGGTCAGCAACATAAAGATTGTGAAGAGTTAGCTACGTACTTATTAGCGCAATTATATGCATATAAAGGTGAACAGCAGCGAGCATTACAACTCATTAATGATGCGATTGCAAAGTTCCCTCAAGTACCATATTTCTATTTTGAAAAAGTAAAATATTTATTAGATTTAGAGCGTTATGAAGAAATGTTAGTGGTAATAGATAAAATTAATCATATGCTTCCGCATCATGCATATACAACTTATTTTATACATTTACGTGCAGAAGCATTTTATAAAATGAATAATATTCATGATTTGCAAGCACTATTGAAAAGTGAAAAGAGTTTGAAAAATTCTCTATATCATCATATAGAAAAAAATCCTGATGGAAAAAAGGTGCGCTTACCGATAGTTCCGGTTGTACAAAAGGATAACTATTGCGTTCCGACTAGTTTGGAAATGATGTTAGGGGTATGGGGAGAAAAACGTACGCAAGATGAAATTGCACAACATATTTTTGATGTAACAGGCTCTAAGTTTTCAGATACAGTTACATATATAGAAGAGCAAGGTTACGAATATCGTTATTTTCAAGGGAATGAGAAAAATTATAAGAAATTACTCAATCAAGGTATTCCCGTTTTATTAAGTATAGATATTGAGCACGCTTCCCATGTACAAGTGCTTTCTGGTTATGACGATGTACTGCAAGCTTTTTATATTCAAGATCCGAATTTCTTGGAACCGATTCTTGTGGAATATGATAAGTTGCAAGAAAAATATCGTTATACAGATTGTTTGGCTATTACGTTTACACCAAAAGATAGAATAGAACAACTTTCATTTTTAAATGAGGAAGAACACACTTATTATAAAACAATCTTTTCTCTTACAGATCATTTAGCTGAGCAAGATAAAGAGGGGATTGAAAAGTTAGTATTATTTTTAAAAGAAACAAGTGAAAATCCAAACACTTGGCTATATACGATTAAACATTTAGATGCTGAAGTAGATAAAGAGTTTATTCAGTTTTGTATAGAAAAGTTAATGGAAAAGTTTCCGAGCTCTGACTTTGTGAAATTGCATAGTGCACAGTGCTTTATCCGCCTGCAAGATATGAAGAAAGCAGGACAAATGCTTCAAAGTGTGGAGAAGAAAAACAATCAAGCGTTATATCATTTTATAAATGGACGTTATTCTTTTGAGCAAGATAATTATACAGAAGCGATTGCTAGTTTTCGTTCATCATTACAATTGGATGCAGATCAACCAGTTGCGTGGAGTTTCTTAGCATTATCATACATGTATATGGATCAATCTGAAAAGGGGCTAGAGTATTCTCTAACAGCTATAGAACGTAGCCCTGAAAGGTTTACGCTTGTAAATCACGGTTTAATTTTAATAGATTTAGAACGATATGAAGAAGCATATGGATTCTTTAATGATTTATTAAAAGAATATAAGTATGAAGCGCACATATGGTATGAACGTGCAAGATGTGCTCAGCATTTAGGGAAAGTGTATTTGGCAGTAAAAGGAATTAAAGTGGCGATTCAATTAGATAAAACGGCAGCATATTTATATACGAAGCTTTCGGAAATCTATGAATCAGATTTGGATGATGGGAATAATGCGAAGGAAATTTTATTACAAGGAATTCAAAATTGTGAAGATCAGACATCTTTATATGTTCGTTTAGGAGATGTGCATTTTCAAAATGATGAACTTGAAGAAGCGGAAACTATATATAAGCGTTCTTTAGAAGAAAATAATGAAGATGTATATGCCCATTTCGGTTTAACTCAAGTTTATATGGCAAAGGAACAATATGAGGATGCAAAAAACTATATTGTTAGTATTAATAAGCAATTTGAAGACAATCAAGATTTCCTTATGAATGCTGGCATGGTGCTATGGGATGCTGAAATTGCATTAGGTGGGGATGAAAAAGAGTTAAAACTTGCACTTTCTAAATTAGAGAACGGTATACGAAGAGTATACGCTAATATAGCGATCGTGTTGGATGAGTATGTAAATCGAATAAAAGACACAGCTTTTGTGCAACGAGGCATAGCGTTTTTAAGAACGTTAGAAAAAGAGAAAACGGAAGTAATTGAATACGGTTGTTACGCTGGTGTTTTATATGAATCTATTGGACAGTATGATCAAGCAATGAAGAGATACAACAAGGCAATAGAACAAAAGAGAACTGCATTTCCATATTTTCGAATCGGCGAAACATATATGGTATTGGGACAATTGACAGAAGCAAAACAAGCGTATGAAACATGTTTGGAACTCAATGGGAATTTCACAGGTGTACATGTGCAACTAGCAGAAATATATGAAAAAGAAAAAAATAGTGATAAAGAACAAAGTCATATGGTCCAGGCAATGAAAGAAGAGCCTTTGCATATTAATATGGAATATTTGGCACAGCTTTCAGTAGATTTGAATCTTCATGAAGAATTGCTAGTTGAACTAGAACAATTAGCAGAAGAGGTACCAGAAATATGGCGTTTAGATGCAATTGCATACGTATATGGTGCGATGAATGAGGTAAATAAAGAAAAAGAATATATTGAATGTGCAATGAAAATAGATGAAGAGCATGTGGAAGTACTATATCATTATGCGAAAGTACTTGTTAAAAAGCAGAATGTAGAAGCCATTCAAGTTGCGTTAAAAGTAATGCATAAAGATTTGGAAAGTGAACGTATATTTGGTGTGTACGTAAAAGCAATGGAACAACATAAAAAATTATCCCAAATACGAGACGCACTTCATACGCTAAAGGTGAAAAAAGCAGAAAGAAGTACAGCGTTTATGTATGCAGCTACTGCGGTTGCCGAAAGATTAGTAGAAAGGCAGCAAAATGAGCAACCGAAAAAATCTATATTTACAAGAGTATTTTATCATATGAAAAATCGTGCGAAGGAAATTTCAATGATTACAGTTGTTATCGATTTATTTGAAATCTCCTTAAAGTTAAATCCAAAAAATAGTATGGCAGCGCAGCGTTTCGCAATATTTTATGAGAATGCAGCGATGAATAAAGAAGCGATAGAGGTATTACAAACATCGTTAGAAAATAAGTGGGATTATGATGTAGCGAAGCAACTTGTAAATCTTTTCATTGATTGTGAGGAAGAGGATATGTTACGAGATGCTTTTGAATTAACGAAACAAATGGTTCGAGACCTACCAGATGATTATGATACCCTTCTTTTACAAGCGAATGTATTATGTAAAATCGGAGAAGAAAGAAAAGCAGAAAAAATTTGCGTACAATTAATTGAGAAAACACCATTTGTAAGTAGAGGATTCCTTACTTTAGCAGAAATATACCATAGTCAAGAGAGAATTGAGGATGCGATTCGTTTATTAGAAGATGCTTCTGAACATCATCCAAATGAAACGGCAATTCTTCTTGCTTTAGCATCTTCGTATCATAAAGCTGGGCAAACGACAAAGGCAGAAAAAATAACAAGTGAAATATTAGCAATTGATGCTACTGACTTGTTAGCAAGATACGATCATGCTTGTTATTTAACATTATTAAACAGAAATGAAGAGGCGAAAGAAGAGCTTAAAATTGTGCTTCGTGAAGATGAAACGGGATTTTTTGCTGAACTTGCAGAGAAAGATGAAGATTTAGCGGGATTGCGAGAATTTGAAAAATAATTGTATAGGAATAGAAAAAAAGGATATAAATAAAAATATATTTCGAATTAGTTGACAATTAATTGCCCAATGGCATAAAATAACTTTTAATAAAGTATACAAATCTGAAGACGAGAAAGAGTAAAATAGTGAGCTGTTCCCCAGAGAGCCGGTGTATTGCTGAAATCCGGTGTGCAGACGTTATTTGAAAATCATCTCCGAGGAGCCGTGGCTGAATAAAGTAAGCTCGGACGGATGTCTACCGTTACAAAGAACGCGTATGTTAGTACGTTGCTAAGTGCTATTAGTGGAAAACTAATAGAATTAGGGTGGTAACGCGGGTAAACCCGTCCCTACTTCATAGGGACGGGTTTTTTGTGTGCTTTTAAAAAATTCAAAGGAGTGATTGTACATGAAAAAAGTAGATGTAAAAGAGTCAGCTGTAGGGAGAGAAACACGTATTCGTAAGCAGTGGAACGAACAAAGTATTTTCGAGCAATCAATTCAGAATCGAGAAGGCGCACAATCTTTTGTGTTTTATGAAGGGCCACCAACTGCGAACGGATTACCACACGTTGGCCATGCACTTGGGCGGGCGATTAAAGATTTAGTAGCGAGATATAAAACGATGGCTGGATATAAAGTTTTAAGAAAAGCCGGATGGGATACACATGGATTACCTGTAGAATTAGGTGTTGAAAAACAACTTGGTATTTCAGGTAAACATGAAATCGAAGAGTACGGAATTGAACCATTTATTCAAAAGTGTAAAGAAAGTGTATTCACATATGAGAAGCAGTGGCGTGAATTTACGGAGAGTATTGGATATTGGGTGGATATGGATGATCCGTACGTTACTTTAGAGAATCCATATATCGAAAGTGTATGGAATATTTTAGGGACGATTCATGAAAAAGGCTTGTTATATAAAGGGCATAGAGTTTCACCATACTGCCCAAGCTGTCAAACATCTCTTAGTTCACATGAAGTTGCACAAGGATATAAAACAGTGAAAGATTTAAGCGCGACAGTTAAGTTTAAAGTGAAAGATAGTGACAATGAATATTTCCTTGGATGGACGACAACACCGTGGACACTCCCAGCGAATGTCGCACTTGCCGTACATCCGAATATGGAATACGTAAAAGTGAAACAAGAAGGGTATGTATACATTGTTGCGAAAGAACGTGTACAAGAAGTACTAAAAGAAAACTATGAAGTACTATCTGTTCATAAAGGTGAAGAATTATTAAACACATCGTATACAGCACCGTTTCCAATGAAGGAAGTTACAAATGGATACCGTGTTATTGCGGCAGATTTTGTTACGGCAGATAGTGGTACTGGACTTGTTCATATCGCACCTGCATATGGGGAGGACGATTATAGAGTCGTTCAAAGTGAAGGGTTATCATTCTTACATGTTGTAGATGAGAAAGGTGAGTATACAGAAGCAGTACCCTTCTTAAAAGGAAAGTTTGTAAAAGAATGTGACGTTGATATCGTTCGTTATTTAGCTAAAGAAGGTTTGCTGTATCATAAAGAAAAATATGAGCATAGCTATCCACACTGTTGGCGCTGTGATTCACCATTACTTTATTATGCAGGAGAAAGCTGGTTAATCCGAACAACTGAGATTAAAGAAACATTTTTACAAAATAATGATTCTGTTACGTGGTATCCAGACCATATGAAGCACGGACGCTTTGGTAAGTTTTTAGAAAATATGGTGGACTGGAATATTAGCCGGAATAGATATTGGGGAACACCGTTAAACGTATGGGAATGTGAAAGCTGCGATCATCAATTCGCACCGAAAAGCATTGCCGAATTAAGAAAGCATAGTACGAAAGAAACACCCGAAGATTTAGAATTGCATAAGCCATATGTGGATGAAGTGCAAGTTTGCTGTGAAAAATGCGGAAGTACAATGAATCGTACACCAGAAGTAATTGATGTTTGGTTTGATAGTGGTTCCATGCCGTTTGCACAATATCATTACCCGTTTGAAAATAAAGAGTTGTTTGAAGAACAGTTTCCAGCAGATGTTATCGCAGAAGGAATTGATCAAACACGCGGCTGGTTTTATAGTTTATTGGCAGTATCAGCGCTATATACAGGAAAAGTACCGTATAAACGAGTGTTATCACTAGGGCATGTTCTAGATGAAGAAGGACAGAAAATGTCTAAAAGTAAAGGGAATGCACTAGATCCTGTTGATTTAGTAGAGAAGTTTGGTGCGGATGCACTAAGATGGGCTCTACTCGTTGACAGTGCTCCGTGGAATGCGAAGCGTTTTTCTGAAAGAACCGTACTGGAAGCAAAATCGAAATTTGTAGATACATTAGTCAATGTGTATAGCTTCTACGTTTTATATGCAAATTTAGATGAGTATAATCCGAAAGAAACGTATGATGTAAAGCGTACGAAATTAGATGAGTGGGTATTATCAAGACTGCATAGCACAACAAAAAAGGTAAGAACGGCACTTGATGATTATCAGTTCACGAATGCAGCTCGTGAAATTGCTACTCTTGTAGATGAAGTGAGTAATTGGTATGTACGACGTTCACGTAATCGTTTTTGGGAATCTGGTATGAATCCTGAAAAAGCAGCTGCGTATGAAACACTTCATGAAGTGCTTGTAACAATTAGTAAATTAATCGCACCATTTACACCGTTTGTAGCTGAGGATATTCATCTGAATTTAGAAGGAAGCAGCGTTCATTTAGCAGATTATCCGGTTGTAAACGAATCACTTATCCAGCCTGAGTTAGAAGCGGAAATGGATGCTGTTTTACAAGTTGTTGAACTTGGAAGAAGTAATCGTAATCAACATTCATTAAAAGTAAAACAGCCGTTGGCAGAGCTTGTATTACTTGAGCATAAAGAGAATAATATCGATTGGGAATCTTATCGTGATATCGTAATGGATGAGCTTAATGTGAAAGCATTCCATGTTGAACTCGATGAAACGAAGTATACATCCTATCAATTAAAGCTGAATTTTAAAACGGCGGGACCGAAGTTTGGTAAAAATGTGAATGCGGTAAACGGGTGGCTAAAACAATTATCACAAGAAGAAGTACAAGACTTTGTATCTACAGAAAGAGCAGTTTACGAAGCAGCATCAGGAGAGGAAGTAGTTGTAACGGCTGAAGATGTATTGGTAGAGAAAGTTGCGAAATCAGGATTCTCCAATACGACTAACGGACAATATACGGTTATGTTAGATACGAATGTAACGGAGGAATTGTTACAAGAAGGGGTAGCACGTGAATTTATTCGCGCGGTTCAAGAATATCGTAAACAGTTGAATTTACCGGTTAATTTACGAGTGGATGTAATTCTTGATACAGAAGAAGAACTACAGCAAACGTTAACGAATTATAAAAATCTATTGGAAGAAAACTTACTCGTCAAGCAATTTACATTTGGTCACTTAACGAATGAGGACGATGAACTTTCTTTAGGTGAGACAAAGATCCGAATTAAATTAAACGCGGCTAATTAAAGAAAAAAGGAAGTTGGAATCATTCCAACTTCCTTTTTTGTATGAAGATAAATTAATCAGTTATTTTCCGCATAATCCATTCGATAGGTCCTCTAGAAAAGTTCCTTCGCCATAATACGCTAAATAAAATACTGAAAATGAAAAATGCAGTAGCAAATAATAAAACGAAAAGTAGTGTTTGATGTTCCATACGATTTAATACAATCAATGCGCCAATACCGATAAATACATGACTTACATAATGCGTTAATGTTAATTGTCCTGTTTGTATAATGGAAGTAACAAACCAATTATTTTCATATTTTTCAGCAATGTAGAGGCAAATTATTAATATAGCAATAGCAGATCCTGTAGCGGATGCGACGTATAATATATTGGGTAAAATGGGTCCTGTGTTAAACAAAAATGTAGAGGCTGCTTCACCAATGTATGGGATAAAAAGGTGTGTTAACCCTTTTGATAATAGCTCTATAATTACGGTTACTGTTAAACCCAGTAAGAACAACCAATGTCTAATTTTCCTATTATGAAGATCTAACCTGCCAATTATCATACCGATTAAGAAGAAAGAAAACCATGGGAAAATAGGGTGATAGCCATTAAAAAATAAGTTGCGAAGAAAACCTGTTAAGGTCCAAAAGTCTATATAGTTTATAAATGGGATTGTGCCTCCCCATCCTTCGAAGGCGTTGAAAGTAAGTTGGAGATATTGTGCAGCAAGTAAAATAATGATAGAAAGCCATATTAGTATAGTTCTTCGTACAGTAATTAGTAATGCAGCGATGAAAAGGTAAACGCCGTAGTAGTGTAAAATATCACCCGTCCATTCCGTTACATACAATAATAATCCTAAAATAAATAAGAATAGTGATCGTTTCCAAATCAATATTCGGCTGGTATTGATTTTTATTTTCTCTTGGCTAGCAACAGATGATTTAGTCATTAAAGTTATGCCAATCCCAGCAAGTATAACAAACAAGGCAGAAGCTCTACCTTCAAAAAGCGTCATAAAGGTTTTTAACAGAGGAGGCCCATTTCCTTCCGCCCCTGTTATCACCATGAAATTAACTAGTAACATTCCAAACATTGCCCACGCTCTAGCAAAATCTAAGCCGAAAATTCGTTTTTTAGTTTTCATACGAATCACTTCTTTCGAATATGCTGTGGACAGCTTCAATCCATATTTGTTTATAATTCATATTTACATCAAACATCATGAAGTTTCCGATATTATCAAGAACTAATGCTAACATATGAGCTTTTGAAACTAGATTTTTATTTTGAATGAGTTGAAGTTCATTTGCTTTTGTTAGGAGTGATTCAAATCCGTTTAAATATTCTGTTTGTACAGTTAGTAATCGATCTTTGTACATATCGTTTCTTGAAGATAGTAATACATATTCTTGTAATACACGATTAAAATAAGGATCTTTCTGTTGTTCGTCTATCATTTTAAAGCCAATTTCAACACATTTCTCAATGAAATTCTCTTTCGTAAACTCTTCTGTATGAAAGAATGAGGAGAACTGCATCGCTGCACATAATTCATTAAAAATACTTTCAATTAATGCATCTTTAGATTTAAAGTAATAATAAATAGATGGCTTGGCAATACCAACTTCTGCAGCAATCATTGTATAGGTCGTTTTGGCAATGCCGTGTCCGGCAAATAGTCGATAACTTGCTTCGACTATGGAAGAGAGTGTTTCTTCACTTTTGCTCATAATAAATCCTCCTAAAAAAGGTTACATAAATCGTATCATTCATTAACAATATTTTCAACCTACCGTTAGGTAAAAAATAACCTATTTTTTTACACATTAATTTAAAAAGTATAAGGTAAAGGAATTTACAAAAGAAATATATTTCTACAGTATTTTTCTCGTTTTACACATAAATATTGAGAAAATTTCACTTACCCAAAATGTAAAGGTAATAGAATTGTTTGTATAGAATTACTCGTAGATTCACTTTATTTCGTTACTTGTGGACAGTAATAGCCTTATAGGAATGGGGTAAAGGGTTCAATTTATTAGGGGGAGTGGTTTTATGTTAAACAAAAAAATGGTGGCAATGGCAATGACTATACCATTAGTAATGGGGACAATTTCTACTGTTTCAGCACTTGAAAAACAACAGCAAGTAAAGCTAGAAGCTTATTCACCACAGAAAAAAGCAATTGAATATTTAAAAGGGCATGCTACGGAATATGGATTGAAGGCGGACCTTTCAGACTTACAATATATTTCTACAACAGAAACATCAGTAGCTTCATATGTTAGGTTCCAACAAGTAGTTAATGGTGCTCCTGTATTTTCAAAACAAATTACAGTTACTCTTAATGGACAGGGGCAAGGAATACTGGCTGTTTCTGATTACCAGGCGGTTCAAAGTGTGAAAGAAGTAGCAAAAAAGATTAGTGAAAAAGATGCTGAACAAAAATCAATGGCGTATGTTGGAGGAGAAAGCGAGCAAAACCTATGGGCTCCTACAGAGAAAGAATTCGGATATATTGTTGAAGAAGGAGTCGCTATTCCAGTATATAAAGTTGTAGTCCATTCTAATAATCCATTCGGTGCATGGGAAACATTTATTGATGCGGAAAACGGAAAGTTAATTAAAAAGATCGATATAAACCGAAAAGCAGAAGGAACTGGGAAAGTATTTTTACCTAATCCGGTCGTATCAAGTGGTAGTTTAGCAGGATTAAAGGATAATAATGATGCAGATTCTACAGCGTTAAATAATCAACTAAAAACAGTTACTTTAAAAGGTCTAGATGGTACAGGATTTTTAATTGGTGAGTATGTAACAATTTCTTCAAAAGCGAAGACGAAATCTACAAACTTACAATTTAACTTTACACGTGCAAATGATAGTTTTGAAGATGTTATGTCGTATTATCATATTGATACATTACAACGGTATATTCAAGGATTAGGCTTTAAAAATATTAATAATCGTTCGATTAAAGTGAATGTAAATGGTACAACTGATGATAATTCATTCTATTCACCATCAACGAAAGCTTTAACTTTCGGTACTGGTGGAGTAGATGATGCGGAAGATGCAGGCATTATCGCGCATGAATACGGGCATTCAATTCAAGATAATCAAGTGCCTGGATTCGGAAGTTCACCAGAAGGTGGAGCGATGGGAGAAGGGTTTGGAGACTTCTTAGGTGCTACTTATGAAGATGCAGTGTCGACAACAGGTTACGGAAAAGCATGTGTTGGAGAATGGGATGCGACTGCTTACTCTAGTTCAGATCCGACATGCTTACGCCGATTAGATAATAATAAAGTATATCCGAAAGATATTACGAATGAAGTACATGATGATGGGGAAATTTGGGCTCAAGGTCAATATGAAATGGCGCAAGCTTTTGGGCGTGATGTAGCAACAAAAATTATTTTACAATCACATTGGTCATTAACGCCAAATGCTAAATTCCGTGATGGTGCAAAAGCAATTAAGCAAGCGGATGCTCTTTTATACGGCGGACAACACGCAGCTGAAATTGATCGAATTTGGACAGCGAGAGGAATTAGTACGAATTAATATAAAACGTCGTGGCATTTATAAGCCACGACGTTTTTAATTTGTTCAAGGACTGGTACTAGTAAATTAAATTATATCAGTGATAATATAAATTTATTGGCGATTCATTTCATACACTAACGATTCGACAAAATTACTATTTTTCTTCTTTAAAAACAAAATGCTCTTTAAACTTTCTAGCTTCAACTTTTTGACCGTTTCGCATAGAGCGGAAAGGATGTTCTTGCCACGTAATGATAACGTTAACCTCATCTGCTTTTGTAGAAACTGGGAAGTTAGCGTGTTCAAATCCAGTTTTTCCACTTGCTAAACGACTTTCCTTTAGGGAAAAGAGTTCATATTTCGTTTTTGTGTTTGGCTCGTTGCGGAAGACTTCAACTTGTACGTTATACACTTCGCTTTTTCCGATATTTTTTACAGAGAAATGATATGTTTGAAATACACCTTTTTTAGGTTGCAACAATTTTTCACTCGTTTTTTTCACTTCATCAATATTCACGTGCCATTGATCAGAGTTTTGAGAGATTGGTAAAGATTTTGGTGAATATGCGTACGTTTCATTTACTACAATTAGGCAAAACAAAAGGAAGAAGAAACTAAGTGCTTTTTTCATATACACACCTCGCTATAAAATTTTTTATTAATATGCGTAAATGGAATGGAGGTTATGTAATAAAATGGAAGTTGGGTGGTAATTTGATTCGAATACATTTAAAGAAACTTGAAGAAGTAGTAGGCGGTGAAGGGTTACAAGATTCATTTCATCATATAGAGATGCATGGCGTCTGCATTAATTCCAAAAAGATTAAAGAAGGAAATTTGTTCGTTCCAATTATTAGGGTGAAAAATGGACATGATTATGTGAAAGAGGCAATGGATAACGGAGCTGTAGCTTCGTTATGGAAAAAGTCTTACGGAATTCCGCCAAAAGGGATGCCGATTATATTTGTAGATGACACTTTGGCTGCCTTACAACAATTGGCATGTTATTACCGGAATGAGTCAAACGTGAAAGTAATCGGTATTACAGGTAGTAACGGAAAGACAACAGTGAAAGATATAATAGGTGCAATTTTAAATTCTACTTATAAAGTGCATAAAACGCAGGGGAATTTAAATAGTCAATTTGGTTTGCCGCTAACGATTTTAGAAATGAAACAGGGTACAGAGTTTTTAATACTAGAAATGGGGATGAGTGAAACAGGACAAATTCGTAACTTATCACAAATAGCGCAGCCGGATGTAGCGATAATTACAATGATTGGGCAGTCTCATTTAGAAACGTTAGGATCAAGAGAAGTGATTGCGAAGGCGAAATTAGAAGTGATAGACGGATTAAAAGATGAAGGAATGTTCTTATATAATGGTGATGAGTCATTACTTTCTCGAAATAATAATATGCCAGGTATAGAATGTAAGTCATTTGGTGAAAAAGGTACAAATGATTTCTATCCCAATAATGTACAATTAGATGAATATGGTGTTCACTTTAAATTAAATGATTCAAAAAAAGTACAGTATGATGTTCCTTTACATGGAAAGCATAATATTTTAAATGCGATCGTTGGAATCGCCGTAGGACAATTTTATAATGTCCCTACAGAAAAAATACAAGAAGCATTGCAGCAAATAAATATTACTCATATGCGTTTTCAGTTTCTAACCGCTAAAACAGGTTTTACGATTATTAATGATGCATGGAATGCCAGTCCATCTTCAATGAAGGCTGCAATTGAAACGTTAGAGAAGTTAAATGCTTATGAGAAAAAAATCATTGTCATTGGGGATATGTTGGAGTTAGGGAAGGAAGCTGAAACTTATCATAGAGAAATTGGTAAAATGTTAAATCAAGAGAATATTTCATATGTGTTTACTTATGGAGAGATGGCAGAAATAGTGGCGGAAGAAGCGATGAAGACATATGCTACAGGACAAGTGCAGTCATATAATAATAAAGCTAAAATAGCAGAGGAAGTATTGAAAATTATAACGAAAAAGGATGTCGTATTATTGAAAGGCTCTCGTGGAATGGCTTTAGAGGAGATTGTGCAAAATTGGATATGAAAAATCAGAATATACTTTAAAAAAGCTTGCGTTTTATAAAATAAAGAGATAGAATACTCTGTAAATATAAAAAGTGATGATTAGGAGAAGTACATGATGCAAGGGTCTACAGAGAGCAATCGGTTGCTGGGAAGATTGCGATACCGCATGATGGAAAGACACCTGTGAGTGTTGCTTTGAACGTGATAATTAGTAAAAGCAAACGGTACCTACCGTTATCAGGACTAAGATGGTCATTATGACAATTTGGGTGGTACCGCGGAAAAAATCCGTCCCTATTTTTAGGGGCGGATTTTTGTATTCTTTGAAAGGAGGTGAGTGACCGTGGATGATGACGATGACAACAATAATGTAAATAAATATAAAATTATTGGAGGGAAATATAATGGATCAAATAATGAAGCGTTCACTCACACGAGAATGTACGGAGCATAGCGGAAAGATTGTATTACTACAAGGGTGGGTAAAAAAGATTCGTCATCTAGGTAATGTTAGTTTTTTATTATTACGGGACCGAACGGGAGTTATTCAATGTGTATTAGAAAACGGGTTAGCTGGATACAAAGTAGATGTTGAAAGTGTCGTCGAAGTAATTGGTGAAATAGTAGAGACACCGAAAACAGAATTAGGTATTGAAGTACTTGCGCGTGAAGTGAAAGTATTAAATGGTGCAGAACCACTTCCATTTGAAATAAATAAAAAGAAGTTACAAGTTGGTTTAGATCAACTATTGAATGAGCGGGTATTATCATTAAGACATGAGCGAATCGCGGCGATTTTTAAAGTGAAATCGACACTCGTTCAAAGCTTTAGTGAATTTCTAATAGAGAACGATTTCACACGTATATTTACTCCGAAAATTGTCTCACAAGGGGCAGAAGGAGGAGCAAATGTTTTTAAGCTTCCATATTTCCAAAAAGAAGCGTATTTAGCTCAATCACCACAATTTTATAAACAAATGATGGTAGCAGGAGGGCTCGAGCGTGTTTTTGAAATTGCTCCTGTGTACCGGGCTGAACATCACAACTCCTCCCGTCATTTGAATGAATATATATCGTTAGACGTAGAGCTTGGATTTATTCATGATTTTCATGAAGTGATGCAATTAGAAACAGATGTTTTACGATATATGTTTCAGCAAGTAGCAAAAAACTGCGAAAAAGAACTACAACTATTACAAATAGAAGTGCCTGTCATTACTGAAATACCTAAAATCACATTGTTAGAAGCTCAAGAAATTTTGAAAAATAAGTACCGGAAAGAATCGCCGATGGGGGATTTAGATACAGAAGGTGAAAAGTTACTAGGGAAATATGTGAAGGAAACATATGATAGTGAATTTGTCTTTATTACACATTATCCGAAAGAAGCGCGACCGATGTATACAATGCCAAATAAGGAGAACGAAGCCATAACGGATTCATTTGACCTATTATATAAAGGATTAGAAATAACTTCAGGTGCACAGCGTATTCATAATCATGAAATGTTATTCGCATCTTTTAAAGAAAAAGGATTACATCCAGAGAAATTTCAATCTTATTTAGATACATTCCGATACGGTTGTCCACCACATGGTGGTTTTGGGATAGGATTAGAAAGGGTTGTGTATCGACTTTTAGAATTATCCAACGTGAGGGAAGCGAGTGCTTTTCCGAGAGATTGTACACGTCTTATACCATAAAAAGAATCTTCGCGATTATCGCGAAGATTCTTTTTTAATGTTCTTTTATTTTTACATTGAAAGTTTATAAAAAACCTTTTCGACAAAAAAAATAATATATACCTTGACAGTAACAAATATAACCGATATACTTCATATTAATTTCAAAAGAAAATATATTCTAAATATTAAAATGTGTTGAATAGGAGTAGTAAGGTCATGTATTTGTGCAGAGAGCTATGGGTTGGTGCGACATAGTCAAATGACATCCTGAACTCGCCTAGGAGCAGTAAGGTAGAACGGAATTACATTCTTAGTAAATCTTAACGGTTAACCTTCGATATTAGGTTTGTAATCAAACGATTACTACTAAGGTGGATTCATAATGGAATCAATAAGGGTGGTACCGCGTTAAGCAAATGGCTTAGCGTCTCTTTATATAAAGAGATGCTGAGCCATTTTTTATTTTATAGAAAAAGAAATGGAGGGTTTATTCGGATAGGTATATAAAATTTATTTATTTATATAAAAAGATTTAAATAGGAGGAAAATAAGATGAAACAGACGGAGCAATGGACTTCGAAATTAGGATTTATAATGGCTGCAGCAGGATCAGCAATTGGACTAGGCGCAATATGGAAGTTTCCTTATATTGCTGGAAAGAGTGGGGGAGGAGCTTTCTTTTTAATTTTTATATTATTTACTGTATTAATTGGTCTCCCGCTATTAATAGCTGAATTTATGATTGGACGCAGTACACAGAAACAAGCAGTTGGAGCATTTAAAAGTATCGCACCAAATACAGGCTGGCACTGGATAGGACGCCTTGGCGTTGGAACTTGTTTTATACTACTTTCGTTTTATAGTGTTGTAGGCGGATGGGTATTAATTTATTTATTCAGAGGAGTAACTGGACAACTTATTACTCCAGGACAAAATTATAGTGCATTATTCACAGAAACAATTGGAAATCCGGTTTGGGGTATTACTGGACATTTCGCTTTTATGTTCATTACGATATGGGTTGTATCAAAAGGGGTACAAAACGGAATTGAAAAAGCAAGTAAATATATGCTACCAGCATTGTTCGTTTTATTTGTCGCCCTTATTATTCGTTCATTAACACTTGATAATGCGATGCAAGGTGTCAAGTTTTTCTTACAACCAGATTTCTCAAAGATTACTTCAGAAAGTATTTTGTTCGCAATGGGCCAATCATTCTTTGCGATTAGTATCGGAATATCAATTATGGTTACGTATAGTTCCTATTTAAATAAAAAAGAAAGTTTACCAAAATCAGCAGTTACGATTGTTGGGTTAAATTTATTTGTTTCTTTATTTGCGGGTCTTGCTATTTTCCCAGCAGTATTTTCATTAGGAATGGAGCCGACGGAGGGGCCTGGATTACTATTTATCGTATTACCATCTGTATTTAGTCAAATTCCATTCGGCGGATTGTTCTTAACTGTATTTCTTGCGCTATTTACATTTGCCACATTAACATCGGCATTTTCTCTACTAGAGACTGTTGTTTCAGCATTAGCAAATGGTGAGCAAGAAAGAAGAAACAAACTATCATGGATTATCGGTTTTTGTATTTTCCTAGTAGGTATTCCATCAGTACTTTCATTTGGCATATGGAGTGATATTACAATCTTTGGTAAAAATATTTTTGATGCAGTAGACTTCTTATCTAGTAATATATTAATGCCACTTGGAGCACTATTTATTAGTATTTTCGTATCATTCAAAATGGAAAAGAAAGTGTTAGAAGCAGAATTTTTCGTGGGTGGAAATTACGGAAAGAAAGTATTTACTTGCTGGGCATTTTTACTTCGGTTTGTAGCACCACTTGCAATAATTATTGTCTTTTTAAATGTAATAGGGATTATTTAGGATTAAATGTTATAATATTCAGTAAAAAAACGAGGTGATGATTATAAAGATGAATTTGATTGAAGTTGGGAAATACATGAACATTAGAGGAAAAAAACTATACGTCGAAACACATGGCTCTCCTGAAAGTAAAGCAGTCTTATACTTGCACGGGGGACCAGGAGAAAGCTGCTATGATTTTTCATTTCATCAAGCGGAACGATTAAAAGATTCCTTATATGTAATTATGATAGATCAAAGAGGAGTTTGTCGATCAGAAGGAATTACTGAGGAAGAACCTTTTGGATTAAATGATTTAGTTGAAGACTGTGAAGAACTAAGAAAAGTATTGCAAATTGAGAAATGGTCTGTAATAGGACACTCTTTCGGTGGATATTTAGCATTGTTATATGCGGCGACATATCCAAATTCAATAGAGAAAATAATATTTGAAGGGCCAACTTTCGATTTTTCATTAACAAGTAGAGCTTTGTTACAAAAAACAGGGGATTTATTAATAAAGTATGGAAAAGAAGCAGAGGCAGAAGAGTGCCTGAATTATTCATCTAATAATGCTAGTTCAGAAGAGTTGCTAGA
This sequence comes from Bacillus sp. NPDC057893, assembly GCF_042796455.1. Classification (NCBI taxonomy): domain Bacteria; kingdom Bacillati; phylum Bacillota; class Bacilli; order Caryophanales; family Bacillaceae; genus Bacillus; species Bacillus sp. NPDC057893. The sequence goes on from NZ_JBHVNG010000002.1 coordinate 1,278,752, forward strand.
AGCTTATATAAGATTAAGCTCTGAATTAGAAGAAAGAAGAATGGAGATTTACAATTATAAGGAAGATGAGACGGACGATAGTTTATATAGTGACGAAGAGTGGGAACAATTTTCAAATCGTTCAAAAACCCATTTTGATAGATTAAAATCAGAGGGAGCATGTCATACGTCATTATTATCAAAAATAAAAGATGTACAGAATCCAATGTTATTAATTGTAGGAAAATATGATGTAGTAACGTGTGAAAAGCAAATTGAAGTATTTAATCGAGATTCTCTAAATGGAAAGCATATCATATTCGAAGAAAGTGGTCATACACCACATTATGAGGAAGCAGATCGATTTACTGAAACAGTTATTCATTTTTTGAAATAAAAAAGAAAGGGTGCTTCTAATAATAAGAAGCACCCTTTTTAAATTTCGGGATAAGTGATTGTAACGTTAGGCCATTTGCTTTGCCAATTCTTTTTATTAACCCTATTTTTATACATATGTATTCGTTCTTTCGTTTCAAGAAAATGAAGTGTAGGTTTCACTTGTAATGAAAGCACATCTTCAATTCCGCACGGGGATGTTAATATGACATTATTCTTCTCGTCTAATGTAACACCAAGTGCGGTTGCTGTTTCAGGAAATTTAGAAATAGCATCAACAGCAGAAGAATATGGTGGCATGTTATTCACCACATGCATACGAGCTTGATTCTTAACCGACCAAGGGATAGAATCATTCAAATTTGTCAGTTCCTTTTCTAATGATTGTTCGTATGACTCATCTTTATGTAATGGATCAAAATAAATAACATCGACGTCTGGTGTAGCCGTTCTTGTTTCGTAGTTATGCAATGTGTCCCAAATTTTAGAACGAACAAACCCAGCACAAATCCACCAATCAGGTAGTTGTAATGATTTTGCCATTTGTAATACGTTCATCATCCACGGATCATTTTTTATCAAGTGGATGATATCGTGCTCTGTTTTTATAGTCATTTGTTATCTCACCTACTTTTTTAGAGAGCGAATTAATTCATAAGCTTAATAATCCATGTAATCCAGTAAGCACCTGGTATGAATAATAGTTGCGCTAATAATGTACCGAGAAGTCTAGAAATCATTAGCCAACCATACATCTTACTCATTGCTTCAGCACCTTCTTCTGATTGAAGAGCCCGTTCTGTTAAAAGAGCGATACGTGGATCTAGTAAAACTGTTAATAAAATAGTAGCAAAACCATTAACAAGACCAGAAGCTGTAGTAGCTTTTGTTGCATAAGTCGGATTTAAAAAAGAAGCATATAGTGCGGAAAGAACACCAGCTGTATAAATGGCAGTGGCAAACATATTAATAAGCATAATTCGCTTCGGAATTCCGCCAATACGCATTCGATGAATCATCTCAAACTTTGGAAAGCGTACATATTTTTTTGTGTACTTTAATTTTTGAATGTTATTCGTCTTCATCATTCGAATGAATGAACCATCTGTTTCAAAGTTTTGAATGACGTATCCAAATAGCTTTGTCAAAGTTGGATAGAGTATAATCGCGAGCAATGTACCGACAGAAGCAGATAATAGAACGAGCCGTATAATATGCTCTAAATCAATAGAAGAATCTAGCTTTGCTTCATCGACAATACCACCAATTAAAAAAGCTTGTAGTAAGTTAGATGTTCTTGAAATAAGTAGTACCATTCCTACGATGGATAAGGCAACGACAATCTTTTTTAAACGGACACCAGCTAATCGAATACTATAAGAGCTAGTTTCAACTGCGTGGATAACAATTGTGAAAGCCATTATAAAAATTAACGTAATTGACATGTGATTCACCAGTTTCTATTAAATTAATTATAACTTTTTCACTTTATCATATCTTTCGTGATTTTGTAACTGAAAGTATAAGGGTTAGAAAGAACAATTTTCCGAAAAGTTAAATAGTGATATTATAGTAAAGGTGTAAGTAGGATAATGGCCTTAATGGGGTACATATAAAATCAGTGGGGGAATGAAATATGTATACAACATTTCTATTTGATTTAGATGGAACATTAACTGATCCGAAAGAAGGGATAATAAATTCTGTTCTATACGCGTTAGAAAAAATGGGGATTGAAGAAGTGAATATAAGTGAGTTAGATTCATTTATCGGTCCACCAATTCAACAATCTTTTGCAGATAGATATAATATGAATGAAATAGAAGTAGAACGAGCAGTGTTTTATTTTCGGGAATATTTAAAGCAAAGTGGTCTATTAGAGAATAAAGTATACGATGGAATTCCAACCCTATTGCAAGAATTAAAGGATGCTGGCAATCGTTTGTTTGTAGCAACTTCAAAGCCTACTGTATTTGCGAAACAAGTAATAGAGCACTTTCAGTTAACATCTTTTTTTGAAGAGATTGTTGGGAGTGATTTAGATGGGACAAGAATAAAAAAGGAAGAAATAATTGCTCATATTTTACAAACAAATGAAGAACTTCAAAAAGAAGAAATGGTGATGATTGGTGATAGAAAGCATGACGTAATCGGTGCGGGCAGTAACGGAATTGCTTCAATAGGTGTATTGTATGGATATGGTAATGAGAATGAATTGAGTGATGCTAGGGCGATTCATATAGTGAAAGATGTCGAAGAGTTACAAAGCTTCTGTATAGAGAATAGTACGATAAAACTATAGAAATAGAACCTAGAAATCCCTTTATAACATATGACGATGAAATCGTTTTTGTTTAAAGGGATTTTACATATGTAATCGAATACTTATAATTAGACATTTTTAGCATGAAAAATTTGTAATAAAAAGAGGAGGAATGTCATGAGAAAAAAGGGCTCGAAATACGAGTGAAAGTCCGTTGTCAAAAGATTGAATTTTCAGTTTAAAAGGAGGGTTATAATTGGAGCTAGTTATTATTTTATTAGCACTTAGTTTACTCATGTTTGTAGCATATAAAGGATTTTCTGTAATATTATTCGCACCGATTTTTGCATTATTTGCGGTATTTTTAACAGAGCCTAGTTTTGTATTACCTTTCTTTTCTAATATTTTTATGGAGAAAATGGTAGGATTTATTAAACTATATTTCCCTGTATTTTTACTTGGAGCAATATTTGGGAAAGTAGTAGAAATGTCAGGAATCGCTGATTCCATCGCAAAGACGATTGTAGAGTTAGTTGGAGAAAAACGTACAATTTTAGCGATTGTTTTAATGGGAGCTATTTTAACGTATAGCGGTGTTAGTGTGTATGTAGTGGTGTTCGCTATATTTCCGTTTGCGGCTAAGTTGTTTCGACAAGCGGATATTCCGAAGCGTTTAATCCCCGGCACAATCGTTCTTGGAGCAGCAACATTTACAATGGATGCGCTTCCTGGATCACCACAAATTCAAAATGTAATACCTACAACTTTTTTTAAAACTGATATTTATGCAGCGCCGATACTTGGTATTTTAGGAGCAATTTTTGTTTTAACGTTAGGTTTACTTTATTTAGAGAGTAGGCGTAAGAAGGCAAAAGCAGCAGGAGAAGGGTATTTTGGTTTTAACGATGGGAATTCTGAAATGGCAGCATCTTTGCAATTAGAACAAAAAGATATGCCGATATTAAGCAGTATTGAAATTACAAGAGTACAGCAAGTAATTGCGTTTGTACCACTAATCTTAGTAGGTGTAATGAATAAAGTTTTCACAATCATGATACCCAAGTGGTATCCAAATGGTTTTGATTTCTCAGCTATTGGTATGAAAGCATTTGGAAAAGTAGAATTAAGTGCGGTAGTTGGAATTTGGTCTGTAGAATTGGCACTTATTATAGGGATTTTATCAACGCTTTTATTATATTGGAAACGAGTAGTAACTGGATTTCAAGCTGGATTGAATACGAGTATTGGTGGAGCGCTACTTGCAACAATGAATACAGGAGCTGAATTTGGATTTGGTGGTGTTATTGCAGCACTTCCAGGTTTTGCAATTATGAGAGATAGCATCTCTGCAACTTTTACGAATCCATTAGTAAATGGGGCAGTAACAACGAATATTTTGGCGGGTATTACTGGATCAGCATCAGGAGGAATGGGGATTGTTTTAAGTGCGATGGGGGATAAATTTATTGCAGCGGCCAATCAATATGATATTCCATTAGAAGTTATGCACCGCATTGTATCAATGGCATCAGGTGGAATGGATACATTACCACATAATGGTGCCATTATTACTATTCTAACGGTAACAGGATTAACACATAAACAGTCATATAAAGATATATTTGCTATTACAGTTTTGAAAACGTTTGCTGTGTTTTTAGTTATCGCATTCTATACTTTAACAGGAATTTATTAAATAGATATTTTATAGACTAAAACATTAATTAGGGTAAGAAGGGGTGGAGTACTTGCAAGAGGTTGCTGAGTTTCGTATGCCGAAGTCTGTATTATATGGAAGAAATTCGCTTGAAAAGCTGGGGGAGCAATCCAAGAAGTTGGGGAAAAGAGCGTTTATAGTTACAGATACAATTATGGAGAATTTAGGATATGTTGAGAGGTGCATAAAACAACTAAATACGAAAGGTATTACTGTTATTACATATAATAAAGTAAATGCTGAGCCTACAAATATACACGTGTTAGAAGCGTTAACTATTTGTAAAGAAGGAAAGTGTGATTTTATAATTGGTATTGGTGGTGGAAGTTGTATTGATGCTGCGAAAGCAGTTGCAGTGTTATATACAAATGGTGGTGAAGTGGAAGATTATGTCCAAAAGGATATGGAAATAGACAATGATCCGCTACCACTTATTGCAATCCCAACAACTTCTGGCACTGGATCGGAAGTAACAAGTGTAGCAGTAATTACGAATAAACGAACAGATGTAAAAATGATGATGAAGCATCCGAGTTTTACCCCGCAAGTAGCGATTATTGACCCGATTTTAACACGTTCAGTACCACCTCATATTACAGCAGCAACAGGGATAGATGCATTATGTCATGCAGTCGAAGCATATATTTCTAAAGTTTCACAATCACTTACAGATGTACTGGCACTTTCAGCTATTGAAAGTATTATGAAATATTTACGTATTGCATATGAAGATGGAGATAATATGGAAGCAAGGGAAGCAATGATGATCGCTTCATTACAAGCTGGAATTGCATTCTCAAATGCATCAGTTACGTTAGTTCATGGTATGTCAAGACCAGTAGGTGCACTATTTCATGTACCGCATGGTATATCGAACGCCATACTATTACCTACAGTTTTAGAGTTCACAAAAATAAGTGCAGTGAAAAGGTTAGCCGAGATTGGACGCAATTTAAACAAAGATCTCTACTCATATTCTGAGGAAGAAGTAGCGAATTACACGCTTGCTGAAATAAAGAAACTTTGTTTTGATCTTTGCATTCCAAATTTAAAAGAATATGGAATTGATGAAATTGAGTTTGAAAATGCTATTTCTAAAATGGCCTCGGATGCAATTGAAAGTGGTAGCCCAGGAAATAATCCACGAGTTCCTTCTAATAATGAAATTAAACAGTTGTATCGAGAATGTTTTAATTATCAATATGAAGATTCTATAAAAACATTAGGGAGTTAATTTCAGAATATTCTTATAAAATTTCCTTGGAAATAGTTAAAACAAGACTTTATATTATAAATTTAAAGTCTTGTTTTATTGTGTATAATATACATAATAAAACATTGTTATTAGTTTAGAAAAAAGTTTAGGTAGGTGTTGGGGTTATATGAAAACGATAGGGCTTATAGGTGGTATGAGTTGGGAATCAACTTCGGAATATTATCGAATTTTAAATGAAGAGATAAAAAGTAGATTAGGAGGATTACACTCAGCAAAATGTTTGATTAATAGTGTAGACTTTGAAGAGATTGAACGATTCCAGTCTAACGGGGATTGGGATGGAGCAGGTGAAGTATTAGGGAGTGCGGCGTATTCATTGCAGAATGGAGGAGCAGATTTTATAATCATTTGCACAAATACAATGCATAAAGTAGTGGAGAAAATAAAAGAGAATATTAACATCCCCGTATTACATATTGCTGATACTACTGCAAAAGAAATTAAAAGAAAAGGTATTCAAACGATTGGTCTACTTGGAACAAAATATACAATGGAGCAAGATTTTTATAAGTTACGCATAGAAGAGAATCATATAAAAGTAATGGTTCCATCAAAAAAGGATAGAGATAAGATAAACGAAGTAATATATACAGAATTGTGTTTAGGAAAGATAACATCTCAATCTAGAGAGTATTATAAAAGAGTTATAGAAGAGCTAGTACAAGAAGGGGCACAAGGAATCATATTAGGTTGTACAGAAATAGGATTATTAATAAAGCAGGAAGACGTATCAATACCGATATTTGACACAACTCATATACATGCAATTGAAGCGGTTAATTTCGCTTTACAAAATAGATTATAATTATATTATGTAACCTAATTCATGTTTGTGGAAAACATTCAGAAAATATTTTATAATGTAAGTGGTTACATTTAAGGGGGAATGCGTATGTTTTCAGTTCAACCAATCGCATTTGTACATAATGAAAGAAAGGAAATAAAAGATGATGAGTGGGGAGAAGTAAGATCCTATATTACTTTAACTGAAATGTATACAGAGGAAAGTATAAAAGGGATTGAAGATTTCTCTCATATTGAAGTTGTTTTTTATTTTCATAAAGTAACTGATGAACAAATTCAATATTTTGCTAGACATCCTAGAAATAATAATGATTATCCTAAAGTAGGCATTTTTGCACAGCGCGGGAAAAATCGTCCGAATCGCATAGGAGCAACAATTGTAAAGGTGATCAAAAGAGAAGGTAAATCAATTATTGTTGAGGGGTTAGATGCTATTGATGGCACCCCTATATTGGATATAAAGCCGATAATGAAAGAATTTATGCCGAAAGAAGAAATTCTACAGCCTAAATGGGCAACGGATATAATGAGACAGTATTGGAAGGGGAATGGAGTAAAATGAGAATATATGAGGCAACAATTGCAGATTTAGATGGACTAGCATCAGTTTTTAATAACTATCGTATGTTTTATAGACAAGATTCCGATATAGAAGGAGCAAAAGCATTTTTGCGAAATCGAATTGAGAGAAAAGAATCAGTTATTTTCGTGGCAGTTGAAGACGGTGAATATATTGGATTCACACAATTATATCCATCATTTTCTTCTATTTCGATGAAAGAATTATGGATATTAAATGATCTGTTTGTACAAGCCACTAAGCGCGGAGCAGGAACAGGTAAAAAATTATTAGAAGCTGCTAAAGAATTTGCATTAGAAAATGGTGCAAAAGGTGTGAAATTACAAACGGAGATTGATAATTTATCAGCACAGCGATTATACGCTGAAAATGGTTATTTGAGAGATAATCGTTATTTCCATTATGAATTAACGTTTTAAAAAAATATAAGATTAAAGAAGACGTTTTCATTGTGAAAACGTCTTTTTTAATTTGTATTATAGTTGATTTAAAACCCAATTTGTAGCATCTTCAAAGGTTTCTGCAATGTAGTTTGGTTCAATATGTGCCCATTTGTCTCGGTACGTATGTAAAGCATCATATCCAGCGCCTGTTCGAACTAATATCGTTGTCGCATGTACTGTTGCTCCTGCAACGATATCAGTCCAGCGATCACCAATTACAGCACATTTTGTTAAATCAAGCCCGTGTTTTTCAGCTGCTTGCAGCAGCATACCTGTACTTGGTTTACGGCATTCACAACCATCACCGTGCTTGTGAGGACATATGTAAATATCATCAAAGCCGAAACCTTTTAATTCTTGTGTAAAATCAGCTACAGTTGCTATCCCATCTGCGATACCTGGTTGATTTGTGAAAGAGAAAATTTTTATATTTTGAGCTTTTAGTTTTTGCAGAGCTACTTTTGTAAAGGGGAATAAGGTAAAAGATCCAGGATAATGTATTGTAGTGTCGCCGCCAATTGTACCGTCACGATCAATGAAAATTGCTTCGATGTTTGTCATAGTTTTAGTCCTTTCAATTAAAAAGTAGTTTAAAAATGTTTTACAAATCGATATCCATTTACTTCATATCCTAATTTTTTGTAAAAAGGATGTGCTTCTAATCTATTTGTTCCACTGACTAGCCATGTGCCGATACAATTATGCGTCTTTGCTAATTGCTCCGCATAATCCATTAATATTTGTCCAATGCCTTTCCGCCGTATTGTAGAATCAACACTAATAATTGAAATCTCTCCATAACGAGTTACATCTTCTAAATTTTCACGTATACGAAATCCAAGTAATCCAAATATAGTTTTTTCTTCCTCATAAACATATAAAAAATCAAACGGACTCATTTGTACGAATTGCAATCGGTTGTTCATATCTTCATAGGAAATAGAGGAACCTTTTAATTCTTTCGTTAAAGAACAAAGTGCATCTATATCATCTATCATCGCTTCACGAATTTGAAAAGACATATTATTCACTCCAATAAAATGTAATCAACATTTAATATTCTGTTAAAAAATATTTTTTCCTGCTATGAAAATAAATATTTTATAATGATATATAGATAGCTATATGTTATTCTTTTCCTTGATTGTATTGGAAATGGAAAGAAGGGGAACGTATGTTGAAGGTGAATATCCGCTCAGCCGGATATGAAATTGGTGAAAAGACAGTTCATGATATTGCATTTGCAATTGAAAAAGGCGAGTTAGTGGCTCTTATTGGTGCAAATGGCGCAGGAAAGAGTACGACAATTAAATCGATACTCGGTTTGCTTGTCAATACGGATGGTGAAATCTCGTTTGGTGAAAAGAAAAATCCATATGCATATGTACCGGAGCATCCCACTTATTATGATTATTTAACTTTATGGGAGCATATTGAATTGTTAATGGCTGCCCGTGGAAATGAAGAGGGAAATTGGGAGGACAAAGCAAGGGAATTATTACATACGTTTCGAATGGAAAAACATATACACGAATACATATCAAAGTTTTCAAAAGGTATGAAACAAAAATCGATGCTAATATTAGCATTTTTAACAGAGCCAGATTTCTATATTATTGATGAGCCTTTTATCGGTTTAGATCCAGTAGCCACGAAAGACTTTTTGAATTACTTATATAAAGAAAAAGAGCGAGGAGCAGGTATATTACTTTGTACGCACGTGCTGGATACAGCTGAAAGAATTTGTGAAAGATTTTTACTCATTTCGCAAGGTACATTAGTTGCAGATGGGCATTTAGAGGCGATCCGATCGTTAGCAGAAATGCCAGGAAGTACACTGTTAGATTGTTTCGATGCAATTGTAAGGCGGGAACAAAATGATTAAACAACAGTTTAATAAAAGGTTACGTCATGAATTGCAAAGAAAATGGAAAGCGATTCGTTCTGTAACAGATTGGACAGTAGCATTATATATTGTTATTCCCGCACTTATATTTATTGTAATGTATTATCGTTCATTATGGGTAAAAGAACTATCAATGGAAGAGACCGTTTATTTTGGATTAGGTTTACTTGCATTTTACTTTGTTACATTTTCAAGAGGAGTTCGCTCATTTTTTGAACAAGCAGATAGCTTATTTTTAATTTCGTACCCAAATCATATGCGAAGATTAATGAAGCTTGGAATGATATATACGTTAATTCGGATTGCAATAACGAACGCAATTGTAGTATTCATTATGTTGCCTATATTGATGAAAAGTATGGGAGCGACAATTATACAAATCGTACTGTTCTGGATTTTCTTTACTGTTTTTCGATTTATGCTATCTTTGTTGACGAGATTCATAAATGTACGTGTGGGGAAACGATGGGTTTTATTGATTATAAAAGATGTTATATTTTCTTTTAGTTTGATTTTTTTTGGAATCAGTGTATTTTTCATTTATAAAAATCCATTGTATTCCATATTATTTATCGGTCTAGCAGCTTTATTTACTATAGTCTTGGTAAAAGAAAAGATGAATTATAAAAATTTCTTTTTTAAAGAAGTTGAGAAAGAAAAAGAAGAAAGTATGCGTTGGACGGTAGGGATTATGCAAGTTGGTGGCCATGCTGCGAAGCCGAGTAGTTCGAATAAAAAACCGTGGATGTTCCCTCGTTCTAAAAAGATATTAGGAAAAAAATCTGATTCGCGTATTGTAGAAGCTTTTTTAAAAGAATTTTTGCGTACAAGTAGTGCTTTAATGTTTTATGTTCAAATTGTATGTATAAGTACTGTAAGTATTATCGTGACTCCGCAGTGGATAACAGCCATTATTCTTGTATTTGCTATAGTTGCTATTTCTCGCTATGCGCGTGATTATTGGAATGAATTTACGAAGAAAATGTTTCTACATTTATATTGTGATGAAGGAGAATTACTATTATTAAGGTGGAAGGCGGATCGTTATTTGCTCCTTCCAGTCGTATTTATGTACGCAACAGTCATCCTCTCACAGTTTTATTTATTGCCAGCAGTAATTATTGGAGTTATTTTTATAGCATTCATTGGTTGGATTGTATTTTTACCATAGAAAAAGAGCCGGAAATGGCTCTTTTTCTAGTCTGTAACACACTGATAAATAAAATATACTAAAACGAGTATGCTTGCGGCGGAATATATGACATCTAAAGTCATCTGATCGCCTCCTCATTGTTGTTGTATTTCTAGTGTATGAAATCTTACAATTTCATATTCAAGTGGAAAATATGTGAACGTTAACAAATTTGTAAAGTGCAAAAATTACAATCATTTTGTATAATAGAAGAAACAACCGTTATATAAAATATAATGAGTGAAAGGGGAGGGAACATAAATGCCAAATTGGTTTAGAAAAACCTTAGTCGCATTAATTACCGTATTTACGTTTGGTTTAGTGACGCCTCCTTCCATATTGCTTGATAATGCCAAAGCTGCGGACAAGTCTACGAGCACAGCTGGGCAACAAAATTTGGAGAGTACGTCCTATACATATGAAGAAGCGAATGACAGGTTAACCACCGATACTTTTATTACTTATGCAATGCAAGAAGCAGAGAAGCAGTCGATGCAAAAGTTTGGAACTAAAATTGGTCCAGTAATTGAAGATGAGTTTAAAGATGTAATATTACCGAAAATTGAAGAGGCAATTGCTGAGCTTGCCAATGATGTACCAGAGGAGTCGTTACAATCATTATCGATTTCTCAGAAACCAGCTGGTGGAAATAATGAAAAGATTTTTCACGTTTACGATACGAAATCTGGAAATGACTTACTACGATTTCATGTAAGGAGAGATCATCCACCGCAAGATGGTTATTATTTCAATTTCCACTATCATCGTTTTGATGATGGATACTCTGGACATCATGAATTAGGAAATATTTATTGGAATACGAATGTACCGCCAAAATGGCTTTCTTAAAAAGAACAAGAGAAAATCTTGTTCTTTTTTTGTTGATAAAAGGGTAAGACAACTATGTTGTTGAATACCATATGTTTAAGAAAAAGAAGAAAAGGGAGTATGGGGATGCAAAAATATATTGTTTTTGACTTTGATGGCACATTAGTAGATTCACAAAATATATTTGTACCGATCTATAATCAAATTGCTGAAAAGCATGGTTATAAAACGGTAAGGGAAGAAGAAATTGAGCATTTACGTAAATTAACGATGCCAGAGAGATGTAAACAACTCGATGTACCACTGTATAAACTACCGATATTAGCGTTAGAGTTTTATAAATTATATCAACCCGCTATAAAAGATCTTGTTTTGTTCCATGGGATGAAGGATGTATTAGATGAATTACATAAAAAAGGCTACGGGATTGCCGTCATATCATCGAACTCAGAAGAGCATATTCGGGCGTTTTTACACAATAATGGTATCGAAAATATTCAAGAAGTGTATTGTTCTAAAAATTTGTTCGGTAAAGATAAAATGATAAAAAGATTTTTAAAGTCGAAAAAGCTAACAGAACAAGATATGTTGTATGTCGGTGATGAACAACGTGATATTGCAGCTTGTAAAAAAGCTGGTGTGAATGTCATTTGGGTTTCGTGGGGGTATGACGTAATTGAGACGGTAAAAGGAGACGCGCCAGATTACATGGTTAATACGCCAGGGGAAATTGTGCAAGTAGTACAGGCAACACATTCTTAATATAAATAAACTTCGAGCAGGTATTCATCATATTGAATTTTGGGTAGCAAAGTTTCTTACTGGTAATAAGGTGAAGGTTATACGTGGTCCTATTGAAATGAATCATTATTCGGATGGATATACAATAGACTTTTATGACCCGAATGGGTTTATTATAGAAGTAGCGTATACACCAAATGTAGAAATGTAAGGGGAATAAACATGAAAGCAACTACAGCAGGGCAAAACAATATAAAAATATTAAAAGATGCAGCAAATATTGAAGAAATTTCTAAAGGTTTCTCTCCTGATAAGAAATATATAATTACGAATGCGAGTAATGAAAAATATTTGTTACGGACAGGTGATGCAAAAGAGTATGAAAGAAAAAGACTAGAGTTTCACATTTTAAATGAAATGCAGAAGCGAGATGTACAGGCCCAAAGACCGATTGAATTCGGTATGTTGGAAGAAGGTGTATGTTATAGTGTTTTTTCATATATAGAAGGGGAAGATGCGAAGAAGCTATTGCCTACGTATTCACCAAAAGAACAATATAATATTGGTATAGAGGCAGGAAAAGATTTAGCAAAAATGCATACATATGGAGCTCCTAAGGATATACTTCCATGGTATGAAAGAGCAATGAAAAAACACCGAAAATATTTAGAGGCATATAAAACATGTGGAATAAAAATAAAAAATGATGATAAAATCATAAAGTTTATAGATGATAATGAAATGTATTTACAAAATCGCCCAAATCGATTTCAACACGATGATTTTCATTTAGAAAATATAATTGTGCGGGATGGGAAGTATGTAGGTGTTGTTGATTTTAATGGATACGACTGGGGCGATCCACTTCATGATTTCGTAAAAATTGCACTATTTGCAAGGGACATTAGTATTCCGTATTCAATCGGACAAATAGAAGGATACTTTAATGGTAGAATTCCAGAGGAGTTCTGGAAATTATATGCGGTGTACGTTGGCATGACAGTTTTCTCATCAGTTGTCTGGAGCTTACGAGCAGCACCGCATATGTTAGATGATACGTTAGAACGCCTTACTATAGTTTTAGAGGATCATAAAAACTTTGAGTTATTAAAGCCAATTTGGTTTCAACCAGAAAAGATTGATATGAAATAGAAAAGGTAGGTGTGATTCACATCTACCTTTATTTTTTACCATTCTTCGTTTTGAAGCAGTTGTAATGCTAACTTTAAATCCACATCTTCTTGTATATCAGTAAATTGTACTGGTGTTAGTTCTCCTTGTCTCTCTAGTTTCTCAATTGTCTGTAAATAAGTAGTAGGATCGTCCCATCCTTCCTTATCTATACAGCCTGAATAATCGTGATGAGTAATCGAAACTACTTCTTTAAAAATTTCTGTGTACACAGTTTTTCCTCCTTATAATTTAATTAGTTGAATAAAAGAATTCTGTGTTATGTATGTATTATCCTTTATTTGGATAGGGGTTTTATTACAAAACATTAGGAACGAGGAATGTTTGTTACCAAGCTATTTATAGGAAATGCGTTGATGAGATAGCAGAGCTTCTTGCTGTTAATAAGGTAAAATTTATCCGTGGTCCTATTGAAATGAATTATTATTCGGATGAGGACTACTCGATTGATTTTTATAACCCGAATGGAATTATATATACACTGAATGTGGGAAGATAAGGAGAAACTTGACGTCTCCATTATAATAAAAAAAGGGGGTGGGTTATTGAAAATCAGGCAAGGCAAATATGAAGAAATAAAATTACGCGATAGAATTCCAGGAATGGTTGAATATATAGAAGATACAATATTACCTACTGGTTTTCACTATTATATTCCTCCTCACTGGCATAGAAGTATTGAAATTAGCTTAGTCGTATATGGAGAAGTTTTCTTGTATGTGAATGGGCAAAAAAAGAAAGTATCCGCTGGCGAATTTATTTTTGTAAATAGTGGCGATGTTCATGAATTCGAAAAAGTTGAAAATACAAGTTGTGCAGTAATGATGTTAATTATTTCTTATGAATTTCTTAAAGAGGTAAATGGAGATTTTGATAAATATAGATTTAATATAAAAGAATCAGTTGTTCAGAAAACTAATCTCCAGCAAATGTTTTATGAATTAAAGGGGTTAGTCACAAATTCTGATGATTTAACTTACATAAAAATTAATAGTTTAATTTATGAAATTGTTTATATTCTATTGCGATATTGCAAAGATGGGGAGAGTATAGACGATAATTATCAACTTGGAAATAAACAGAAAGAAATGATTACGTATATTTACAAACATTATGATGAGGAACTAAAACTGAAAGATGTGGCTAAACATTTTTTTGTAAGTGAAGAACATTTTTCGCGTATGTTTAAAAAATCATTCGGATCAAATTTTACCACTTTTTTAACGAGATACAGGCTCTATAAAGCTTATGAAGATATTATTAAAAGTACAAATTCTATACAGGATATAGCAGTAAAACACGGATTTCCCAATGTAAAATCGTTTATTTCACAGTTTAAAGACAAATATGGATACACACCATTACAGTATAGGAAGAAAATCATATCAAAAAATGACAATAATCGAATCAAATATGAACAACAATAAAAATACGTTCCATGGTACATTTTGTACATGGAACGTATTTTTATTTAGTAAACGGGAAGTTATATAATCTCGAATGATGAAAGCGCTTGAATTTAGAGGGGAGAAATATTAGATGACTAGAAAATATGACTTAGACTTATTAGAAGAAATTCAAGAAAAACAAGAAACCATCAATGTGCAGGGGGCAAAAGTCTTAGTAAAAAACATACCAGATTGTGATGAAAAAGGTGCGATGGATCCACGTCTTTATAAGGACATGAAGGTTCAAATGAATGTAATGAGGTTTATGCCTAAAAATATGATGAAAATGGATGCTTCTGAAAAATCAGTAAAGAGTATGAGGAAGCAATTTAATACGATTAAAAGTGTTCCCATTGTCACTAAAGACATTAATATTATGCATAAAACTGTGAAAGCAGAAGATGGATTTGATATTCCAATCAGAATTTATAATAGTAGTTCTAAACGAGAGAATGCACCAATTCTATACTTCATTCATGGTGGCGGATTCATGGCGGGATCACCAGATGTGGTTGAAGAACTTGTGAAATTAATTGTAGAGAAAACAGAAATACTAGCCGTTTCTGTAGATTATCGATTAGCTCCAGAAAATCCTTTTCCAACTGGGCATACAGACTGTTACACAACTTTAAAGTGGATTTATGAGAATGCTGGTACATTAGGCGGTGATAAAAATAATATTTTTGTGGCAGGTGATAGTGCAGGAGGGAACTTAACACAGTATTGTACAACTAGAGATTTGGAAGATGGTAGGAAGTACGTGAAGGGACAGTTGCTACTGTATCCTACAATTAATATGTGTGATTATGAAGATGAATTTTATTCTTGGAGTATAGATAAATATGAAATTGCTCCAAAGTATAAAAAAGGATTAGAAAAAATGCTTACTATTATGCGTTCTATGGTTGGAGGTATGTCAGAAGTACTGGGTACGAAAGAAATTGATTCTAAGTATTTAAGTCCATATGTTGATGTATCCCCAGACTATCCAAGTACATTTATTACGGTAGGAGAGCATGACTTTTTAATGATAGAATGCTTAGCTTATGCAGCTAAATTAACTAGCAAAGGAGTTGATACCGAAACAGTCCTTTATCGAGGTTTAGGGCACGCTTATGGAGATAACGTAGGCGTTTATCCTCAAAGTGAAGATTTAGCAATTGAGATGGGGAATTTTATATTAAAGCATAGTGGAAAGTAGGAGAATGATGAAAAATAGAAAAGTGATGTCAATTGCTAGCTTTGCTATTTTACTATGTATCTTTGCATTTACAGACTTACAAATATCCAATAGTTTATATGAACCAACTAATAAGATTGCTCTTTTTTTACAAGCTAAAGGAGTATTTTGAGCTTATATAATGATGAATGGTTTGAGTAGTACTAAAGTATCATTTGTTTAATTAGATAAGTAAATTAATGGTTTTAGATGGAATTTCTACTTGTGAAAAAATAGAGAGAAGCGAAAGCTTCCCTCTATGAAATTAACTATTCAATTTTAGTAAATGTAAGCGGCTGAGTACTTAGCATAGCGGGCACATGTAACTGAAGTGATGGGAATTCACCATTCACATTCATTTCATATGCAAATAATAGATTCATTTTTGCTTGGAACAAGTCAACTGGTGCGGAGAAAATGTCGTAATGATGATGCTGTAATTGAATCTCCATCTCCATAAATTGTACGTGTAATGAATCATCCCGTTTATATACTTGTAATGCTCCATAAGCAGGATGCTCAAAAGTACCAGTGTAGTCCTCTAATTTGTGAGAAGGTGCAGTCCCTTTAATTTGTTCAGGAAGGGATTCAGTTGCTTCTTTCATCATTTCCTTCATTTTTTTAGTATCTTCTACAGCACGTTTATGCCAATCGATGCCTTCTAATTCAAGTAGATCGTCATAAATTTGGTTAGCAAGATAAGTAGGGAGTAATGTGCCTCCAGCATTCGTTAAAATGACAAGGCCTACATTTTCTTTTGGCATGAATGAAACAAGTGCCGAAAATCCATCAATATTACCGCCATGATGAATCACTTTATTACCACGATAAGCGCTAATAAACCAACCAAGGCCGTAACTATTTAATGGAGATTCAGGGAGTGATAGAACTGGTTGATCTGGAATGGAATTGTGTGGTGTATACATTTGTTGTAATAATTCAGAGGAGATTAATTCATGATCTCCAAACTTTCCTTCGTTTAAGTGAAGAAGTACCCAATTTGCCATATCTTCAATTGTAGAATTAATACACCCAGCAGCGCCAACTGTATCAATGTTACGGAATGGAACTTCTTTTATTTCACCGTCATTTTCAACGTAAGGTAAAGCGTGATTATCTGTATTTTGTGAGTCTGTAACAGAGAAGTTTGTTTGATCCATATTTAAAGGCTCTAAAATATGTTCTGTAACATATTGTTCCCATGTTTGATTCGTAATGTTTTCTACAATATAACTAATTGTCGCATACATTAAGTTGTTATAAAGAAATGCTGTGCGGAACGGAGCATCAAGTGATAAATGTTTTATTTTTTCTACTATATCTTTTCGAGTTAAAGAAGAGCTGTACCAAAGAGCATCATGACGACTTACCCCAGTACGATGAGAAGCTAAGTCTCGTCCTGTAACTTGTGAGCTAGCAAGTAGTTCAGATAAAGAGAAGTTAGGTATATAACTCTGGACAGGAGTATCCCAATTAAACTTTTTTTGCTGTGCTAATAAACTTAATGAAAGTGTGCCAAAAGCTTTCGTTGAGGAACCAATTGCGAACCGAGTACTCGGTGTAACAGCCTCTTTTGTCTCTATATTACGATAGCCGAAACCTTCCGAAATAATAACTTCACCGTCTTTGATAACAGCTACAGCAGCACCAGGAACATTTAAATCCTTCATCATTTTTTCAACCGTTGTTTGTAAAGAAGTCATAACAGGAGTTTCAATTTTAGACATACTTCTAACCTCCAAATATAAATTTTATCCTACCGCACTATACTTTCGGTAATAGAAAATGAAAACCTTTATAAATGTGGAAAGTTAATAATTTTGTAAGAATTACTGAAATAATTTTTATTTATCAAGATTATTAAATTCGCTGTTTTTCATGTTATGATAAATTGCATATAAGATTGAAAGAAGGTTTTTCTACATATGAAACATGCTGAATATGAATACTTAAATTTATGCCGCCATGTAATGGAGCACGGTACGAAGAAAGAAGATCGTACAGGGACAGGAACAGTATCTGTATTTGGATATCAAATGCGTTTTGATCTGAGTAAAGGATTTCCTTTATTAACGACAAAGAGAGTACCATTTCGCCTTGTAGCAAGTGAACTGCTTTGGTTTATGAAAGGTGATACAAATATTCGTTATTTATTGCAACATAATAATAATATTTGGAATGAATGGGCGTTTAAGAGCTGGGTAGAAAGCGATGAGTATACTGGCCCTGATATGACAGATTTCGGTCTTCGCTCACAACAAGATGAGGAATTTAAGCAGCAATACGATGAGCAAATGGAATTGTTTAAAAAGAACGTTTTAGAAGACGATGAATTTTCAACGAAATTTGGATATTTAGGAGACGTATACGGAAAACAATGGCGTGCTTGGAAAACGACAGCTGGTGAAACACTTGATCAGCTAAAAGATGTAATTGAAATGATTAAGAAAACGCCAGATTCACGTCGCTTAATTGTTTCTGCTTGGAATCCTGAAGATGTACCAAGTATGGCTTTACCGCCTTGTCATACGCTATTTCAATTTTATGTAGCGGACGGAAAACTTTCTTGTCAGCTATATCAAAGAAGTGGAGATATATTCCTTGGAATTCCATTTAACATTGCAAGTTACTCATTGCTAACACATTTAATTGCACATGAATGTGGTCTTGAAGTAGGAGAATTTGTTCATACAATTGGAGATGCACACATTTATACAAATCATTTTGAACAAGTAGAAAAGCAATTGGCACGCGAACCACGTCTATTCCCGAAACTTACATTA
Organism: Bacillus sp. NPDC057893; assembly: GCF_042796455.1. NCBI lineage: Bacteria > Bacillati > Bacillota > Bacilli > Caryophanales > Bacillaceae > Bacillus > Bacillus sp. NPDC057893. The sequence continues at coordinate 1,297,518 of NZ_JBHVNG010000002.1, forward strand.
AATCCAGATGTAAAATCTGTGTTTGATTTTGAAATGGAAGATTTAACTATTGAAGGATATGATCCGCATCCAGCAATTAAAGCACCGGTTGCAGTGTAATTGTAGAGGAGATGACAAAATGATTGTTTCATTTATGGTCGCAATGGACGAGAATAGAGTAATTGGGAAAGATAATAACTTACCTTGGCGTTTACCGAGTGAATTACAATACGTGAAGAAAACGACGATGGGCCACCCGCTTATTATGGGAAGAAAAAACTATGAAGCGATTGGTAGACCGCTTCCAGGAAGACGTAATATTATCGTAACACGTAACGGTGATTACCATGTAGAAGGTTGTGAAGTTGCTCATACCGTAGAAGAAGTGTTTGAACTATGCAAAAATGAAGAGGAGATTTTTATTTTTGGCGGAGCGCAAATTTATGATCTCTTTTTACCTTACGTAGACAAGTTATATATAACAAAAATCCACCATGCATTTGAAGGTGATACATTCTTCCCAGAAATGGATATGACAAATTGGAAAGAAGTTTTTGTTGAAAAAGGTTTAACAGATGAAAAAAATCCGTATACGTACTACTGCCATGTATATGAGAAGCAACAATAATAATAAAGATTGATGTGAAAATCCACATCAATCTTTTTATTTGTATCCATCAATATAAGTTTATAGATGATATTCGATAGTGCTATAATGAAATATAGCATGTAAAATATGCTAAAATTTTCAAAAGTATTCATGTAGAAAGAGGAGGAGAATCGATTGAGAAAGATATGGGGGATTCTATTTCTTTGCTTAACATTCATGTTAGTCGGATGCGGCAAAGAAGAAAAACCACAAGAAGCGTTTGATACATATGTAAAAGCATGGAATAAACAAAAATTTGCAGATATGTATGATCAATTATCAGAAAATGCAAAAAAAGACATTTCACAGAAAGAGTTTACTGAGAAATATGAAAAGATTTATTCTGGTATTGAAGTGAAAGACTTAAAGGTAGAAACAGGGGAAGTAAAAGAAGATAAAAAAGATGAAGGCCCTGTTCCTTTTAAAGTAAGCATGGATACAGTTGGTGGTAAAATCACTTTTGGCCATGAAGCAAAAATGGTGAAAGAAAAAGATGGGGATAAAGAGTCTTGGAAAATAGATTGGACTCCTGATTTCATTTTCCCTGGCATGACAAAAGATAGTAAAGTGCGTATGCAGACAACACAACCAAAACGTGGTGAAGTTTACGATCGTAATGGAAAAGGTCTTGCGACGAATGGTAAAGCTTCTGAAATCGGAATGATTCCTGAAAAGTTAGGGGATGCTGCTCCGCAAACGAAGGAAACGGTAGCGAAGTTGTTAAATATGTCTGTAGAAGAAATTGATCAAAAACTAGCTGCTAAATGGGTAAAACCAGGGTATCTCGTACCAATTGGAATTTTGCCTGAGGGAGCAACGCAAAATACCTACATTGATTTACCAGGTGTAGCAACAAAACCTGTAAATGTTCGTACATATCCGTTAGGGGAAGCAGCAGCTCATCTAACTGGTTATATCGGAAAGGTGAATGCTGAAGATTTAAAAACGCTACAAAAGAAAGGCTATCAAGCCGATGAGCCAGTTGGTAAAGCTGGTTTAGAGCAAGTATTGGAAGAACAGCTACGCGGGAAAAAAGGTGGCCGTGTCTTCATGGAAGATGCGCAAGGAAAAGAAATTAAAAATTTAGTGAAAACAGATGCTGTTGATGGAGAAAATGTAACTTTAACTATTGATAGTGCTACTCAAGAAAAAATTTATAATGAAATGAAAGGAGAGGCTGGATCAAGTGCTGCAATTAACCCGAAAAGCGGGGAAACGATTGCACTTGTAAGTAGTCCAGCATACGATCCTAATCTTATTGCGAGAGGGACATCAAAAGCTCAACGTGAAGCTTGGAATAATGACCCGAAAAAACCAATGACGAATCGATTTACACAATTATCGGTTCCAGGTTCTGTATTTAAGCCGATTACAGGTGCAATCGGTCTTGAAACGAAAACAATTGATCCAAAAGAAGAGTTGAAAATTGAAGGATTGAAATGGACAAAAGATTCTTCTTGGGGTAATTATTATGTAACACGTGTGAAAGATGCGAATCCGATTGATTTTGATAAGGCGATGAAATACTCGGATAATATTTATTTCGCGCAAGAAGCTATGAAAATCGGAAAAGACAAATTTATGAGTGAAGCAAAAAAATTCGGATTCGATGAGAAATTACCAATTGAATATGGATTCCCAGCTTCTAAAATCGCAAATGATGGTATTAAAAATGATATTCAAATGGCAGACACAGGTTATGGACAAGGACAAGTGTTAATGACTCCTCTTCATTTAGCTTTAACGTATGCGCCAATTGTAAATGATGGAACGATTCCCACGCCGTATATCATTAAAACAGATAAACAACCAAAAGCTTGGAAGGAAAATGTGATTTCTAAAGGAAATCAAGATATATTGAAAACGGCTTTAACAAAAGTAATTAATGATCCAGATGGTACAGGGAAAATTGCTAAAATTGATGGAATGACTCTTGCTGGAAAAACAGGTACAGCGGAATTAAAAGTATCTAAAGAGGCCGAAGGAAAAGAACTAGGCTGGTTCGCTGCATTTGATTTAAATTCACCAGATATGGTCATTACAATGATGATTGAAGATGTAAAAGGTAGAGGCGGAAGTAACATTCCAGCTGAAAAAGTGAAACATGTTTTTCAAAAGTAATAATTGATGAAAACTATCTCCATGAAATATGGAGGTAGTTTTTTTATTTTGGTTAAAATCTTAATATTTATATACAAAAACAAGAAGAAGCAATATAAATTATTAACTTACGAAAAAAAAGTAGCTATTTTTTATTGACATTAGTTGAAAGTTTTTATATCATACTTACATAAGGTAAGTTATTTACTTTAAAATTATAAATCTCAAATTAAAGATAAAATTAAAGGGAGAGAATACAATGACAAAAGTACTATTTATTACAGCAAACCCAAATTCAGCAGAAGGTTCTTTCGGAATGGCAGTAGGAGAAGCTTTCATCGAAGCTTATAAACACGAGCATCCACAAGACGAAGTTGTAACAGTTGATTTATTCAATACTACTGTACCAGCAATTGATGCAGATGTATTTGGTGCTTGGGGTAAATTTGCAGCAGGTGAAGGCTTTGAAACTTTAACAGAAGTTCAACAACAAAAAGTTGCAGCAATGAACACAAACTTAGAAACATTTATGCATGCAGATCGTTATGTATTCGTAACTCCAATGTGGAACTTCAGCTACCCAGCAGTAGTGAAAGCATACTTAGATAACTTATCAATCGCAGGTAAAACATTCAAATATACTGAAAATGGTCCAGTGGGCTTACTAGAAGGCAAAAAAGCACTTCATATTCAAGCTACAGGCGGCGTTTACTCTGAAGGAGCATACGCATCTATGGACTTCGGTCGCAATCACTTAAATGCAGTATTAGGATTCATGGGTGTATCAGACACTGAATATATTGCAGTTGAAGGAATGAATGCAAATCCTGAAAAAGCACAAGACATTAAAGAAGCAGCAATTGTAAATGCACGCGAATTAGCAAAACGTTTCTAATATAGAAAACTTCAAAATGTCCAAACACTTGTTGTTTGGACATTTTTTCTTCTTTTTCCTTCGTTTGTCTAGTATAATGAAGGTCGGAATGATAATAGGTGGGGGTTCTGTATGATTCAAACGTTTTTTAAAATCTTTTATTTAATTTTAATCGTAATTGCGATTACACCAAGGTTGTGGCGTATAAAAAGAAAAGTAAATACGATGTCACCGCAAGAAAAAGATAGTGTTGTGTATAAAACCACAAACTGGTTTGGTAAGAAAATGGTGGGTGTAACTGGATCGACTGTAGAAGTAAAGGGACTTGAAAATGTTCCGAAAGACAAGCCGGTACTAGTTGTAAGTAATCATCAAAGTAATATGGATATTCCTGTTTTACTAGGTTACTTAAATAAGCCAATTGGATTCGTTTCAAAAGCGGAAATTAAAAAGTTTCCGGTTGTACCAACGTGGATGGAACTAATGAATTGTGTGTTCATGGACCGCAGTGATCGCCGTCAATCTCTTAAGGCAATTAAAGATGGAATTGAACTGTTAAAGAACGGACATTCTATCGTAATTTTTCCAGAGGGAACGAGAAGTAAGGGTGGCGAAATCGGTGAGTTTAAAGCAGGGAGTTTTCACCTTGCAGTAAAATCTGGCGTATCTATATTACCAGTAACTTTAGATGGTACATATAGGATGTTTGAGGCTAATGGAAATCGTATGAAACCAGCTCATGCAACATTAACAATTTCTAAGCCAATTACACCTGAAGAATATGCAAGTATGGATGCTAAAGAGTTAACCCAGCATACAAAAGATATTATTGCATCTCAATTACATAAGTAATAAAAAAGTTTCAGCTTAAACAAGCTGAAACTTTTTTTATGCTGCGGGTAAGACATAAAACAGTACGCAGAAAAACATCATTGTACTACCGCCTAGTACGAAGAGATGCCAAATGGCATGATTGAACGGAAGCTTTTCCCAAAGGAAGAATATAGCTCCGACAGAATACAAAATGCCGCCTATTAATAGTAGTGAGAAGCCGTGACCGGTTAAATTTTCATAAAGGGGTTTAATGGCAACGATGATGAGCCAACCCATAATGATATAACATAATGTTGATGTTTTAATAAAGCGACGAACAAAGAAGATTTTGAAAATAATTCCACCAATCGCAAGGGTCCAAATAATTGCGAGTAAAGTCCAACCGAGCGGGCCACGCAGTGTAATGAGTAGAAATGGTGTATACGTGCCGGCAATTAATAAATATATGGCGGAGTGATCTAAAATGGTAAATAACTTTTCTACTTTTGGATGATGGATACTATGTAGCAGTGTAGAAAATAAGTATAGCAAGAACATGCTTACGCCATAAACGGTAAAGCCAACAACAGCAGATGCTGTACCATGTTTGGAAGCATGAATAATTAATATGATTAAGGCAGGGATGCTTAAAATGGCACCGATACCATGGGTAATTGCATTCGCAATTTCTTCTTTTACAAATTGGGTCATTCTTGTAATTTTTTGCGTCATAATGTTAATCCCTTTCACTGTATTGAGATAAGTTATATTTTCCTTAACCATATCATATACAAAAGGAATAGAAAATGATATTTGTATAATTGATTTTATTTTTGAATTTTTTTGACAAAAGACAACGGATACATTGACGTTTACGGAATTTTTTGACAAAATGAACTTATGGAATAGTAGGACAAGGAATCTACTTATGAAGGGGATGGGGAAATGTTTTCAAATATTGGCTTTCCAGGGTTAATTTTAATTTTAGTAGCAGTGTTAATTTTATTCGGCCCAAAAAAGTTACCGGAAATTGGGAAAGCTTTAGGGGAAACGTTAAAAGAATTTAAAAAATCAACAAAAGAATTGACTGATGAGGCATTTCAAGAGAAGGAAAAAAATAAATAAAAGAATATGATGAAGTTTTTCTCGGAATGGATAAATAAAGTGTGGTGAACGAGATGGAAGATCGGGAAATGAGCGTAGTAGAACATATTGTTGAGCTTCGCAAACGAGTAATATATACAGTATTATCCTTTGTATTATTTTTAATTATTGGATTTACTTTTACGAAGGATATTTATTTTTGGCTTGTAAAAGATTTACCAATGAAATTAACTGTTCTCGGTCCAAGTGATGTGTTGTGGATTTTTTTCTTGATTGCTACAGTATTTGCTATCGTTTGTACAATTCCTTTTGCTGCGATACAAATTTGGTTATTTGTAAAACCAGGTTTACATCCCAATGAACAAAAAATGACATTAATGTATATACCGGTATTGTCTATATTATTTATAGCAGGCCTATCTTTCGGTTATTTTATCGTCATGCCATTTTTATTTCATTTCCTAACTACAATTGGTAATGAGATGTTTAATACAATGTTTACAACGGAAAAATATTTTCATTTCGTATTAAATTTAACAGTTCCGTTTGCTGTTATATTTGAATTACCTGTAGTTGTTATGTTTTTAACGAGTATAGGTCTTCTAACGGCAGAATTTCTTCAAAAAATAAGAAGATATGCTTATGTCGTGTTGATTATAATTGCATCGTGTATATCGCCGCCAGATTTTTTATCACATAGTTTAGTAGCGGTACCGCTTATTTGCATTTATGAAATTAGTATCGCTTTATCAAAGATAGTTAGTAAACGAAAACAGAAAAGAGAAGAAGAAACACAGTCGAAAAGTGCCTCGTCATAAAGGCACTTTTTAATTTATTTGTTATACTCTAGCTATAATTGTATACAATATATAGAAGGAAAAAATTATAGAATCTCCAAAATTTAGACAAACTTTTCATTTTTATAAGGTTATACTGAAGTTATCAAGCTATATATGGGTAATAAGACTCCCGTCTCAAAGTATATATAGGACAGGGTTCGAATTAGGTGGATATAAATGAAGTATTAACTTCTAAACGGGGGCGGCTTAAGGATATTTTAGTATTCATAGGAAACCTACACTAAAAAACGTGTTAAAGAATAAAGTGGAGGAAGTTCAAAAATCCAACGAAAAAGAGGATTGATATTGTGATTACGAAAAGTTTTTATTTCACTCATGCAACAGGGAATTGTATTAAAATATTTGAAATCCCTGTCCTACAAACACAGCATCCATTAGCGTTTCTAATTCAGTCTCGTCTTCAATTGTTTATTGCAAAGATTCAAAAACATAAAAACCCAAGAGTCTCGTACTCTTTCCGTGAATATTTACAAAGTTGTTTGAAGTGGAATGATTATTCAAATGTATATAAAACAAATACTCTTGAAAAGAATGCATAATATACAGCAGGGACAGAGTTAGGTAGGCTCTGTCTTTTTCATTTTAGGTATAAAAATATAATTAATTTGGTGAAATTTATTCGAAATTGTTGAAAGCATCAGGAATGCTAGTATAATAACAGGGAGAGCGTATTGGAAAGGGAAGAATATGATATGCAAAAAATTAAAATTGTAACAGATTCAACGGCAGATTTAACTCAAGAAGTGATTGAGAAGTATGATATTCATGTTTTACCATTATCTATTTCTGTAAATGGACAAACATACTTAGATCGCGTTGATTTACAACCAGATGAATTTATTGAAGAAATGGCGAAATCAGAAGAATTACCAAAAACATCACAACCAGCTATGGGTACATTTGTAGAAATGTATGAAAAGTTAGGGGAAGATGGAAGTGAAGTGCTTTCCATTCATATGACAGGTGGAATGAGTGGCACAGTTGCAACAGCAAATAGTGCTGCATCAATGACAGATACGAAAGTAACAGTTGTTGACTCTCAATTCATTAGCCATGCATTAGCATATCAAGTAATTGAGGCTGCTAAAATGGCAAGAGAAGGAAGCTCATTAGAAGCTATTTTAAAACGTATTGATGAAGTGAGAAAAAATACTCGTTTATACGTAATCGTAGATACATTAGAAAACTTAGTAAAAGGTGGGCGCATTGGTAAAGGTAAAGCACTTATTGGTTCTTTACTTAATATTAAACCAATCGCAAGTTTAGAAGGCGGCGTATATAATCCGGTAACGAAAGTACGTAGCCAAGGGCAAATTGTAAAAACATTGGCTAAAATATTCGATGAGGATACTGCTGGAAAAGTGGTGAAAGCTGTTGCGATTCCACATGCTAAAGCAATTCCTTTAGCAGAAAGTGTAAAAGCTGCTGTTGAAAAAGTGAATGGATTCACTCAATCAGAGATTTTCTATACAACACCAGTTATCAGTACTCATACAGGACCAGGAGCAATTGGTTTTATGTATTTAGCAGAGTAATAAAGAAGCTACTTGAAATGAATTTTCAAGTAGCTTTTTTATGTGTATATGAAGTAAGAAATGAGAAGGGCAATACAGGCGCTTCCGCTAATGATATAGCGAGTCTGTAAATAATCTTTCATGGAAAACACCCTTTTCGATTTTTTAAAGTATATGATAAATTACTCGGAAAAATTAGTTCTATTATACATGAGAAGTTTCTGTGATTTTTACTGGTTCTTTATCTGGGACAATAGGGCTATAAGTGAAAGTTTGACCTAAAAAGAGAACATGTAGTTGTTCCCACGGTAGCATTCGTAAATTCCAGTTATTTCGTAGTCGTGTTACTGCTTCCCTTGGTGCTTCATCTGCTAAAGCAAAAGTACCGTAGTGCATGGGAATGAAATGTGTAGCTTTTATATCTAGATAAGCTTGCACAGCTTCTTCTGGTGAAACGTGAGACACTTTCATAAACCATTCTGGTTCATAGGCACCAATTGGCATAAGTGCAATATCGATTGAAAAACGTTTGCCAATCTCTTTAAATCCTTGGAAATAACCACTATCACCACAAAAATAAATGGTTTCTGAAGAAGTCATATTATCAATGATCCATCCTCCCCAGTGAGAGGTGTTCATATCAAATAATGTTCTTCTCGTCCAGTGCTGGGCAGGTACGAAGTGAAAAGAGACTTCATCAATTATTGTACTTTCCCACCAGTTGTATTCTTCTACATTGGTGAATTTTTTACGAGTAAACAATTTTTTTAGCCCAATAGGAACAAGGTATAAGGCATCATCATTTAGTTGACGAAGAGATGAAAAGTCTAAATGATCATAATGACCGTGTGAAATAAGAACAATATCGATTTTAGGTAGTTCTTTTATAGTGAGCCCGGGCTCAGTAAGTCGTGGAACTAACTTTAATTTATTAGCCCATACTGGATCTGTTAAAATATTTAAGCCGTTCGTTTGAATGAGAAAAGTTGAATGACCAATCCATGTGACAGTCGTTTTTTTAAAGTTATTTAGCAGAAATTTACTTTGTTTAACAGGTGATTGTTCTACTAGAAAAGAAAAGTCTTTTTTGTTTTGCTTTCTCTCTTTACGCCAGCGTAAGAAGGAGCGAATTGATTTTTTTGTACTTACATTATCCATATTTTCATAGCGCTTTGCCATGAACATCACCTCATTTAAAATCGTTGTAGTTGTATTGTACCGAAATGTTGTTAAGGAATACAGTGTTTAACATGGATTAATGTTTAAGTAATTGTAAAAAAATAGGGGGAGGTATTTACAAATTTAACAATGAACTTCGTTTCGCAAATAATGTTTAGAAAAATAATAGTAGTAAAATATATTTTGTCTAGTACTTAGCTTAAAATAAAGAAGTAACATACGTAAATTCGTACGATTTCGTGAACAAATGAAGTAAACAATTTTCTCATAGTATTTACTTTTGTTATGATGTACATAACTTACATAAATTAAGGAAAGAGAAAAGAGGTTTAATAATGAAGCATTATCAAAAGTTAATTGGTCTTATGGTTATATTTTGTCTCTTTGTACTTGCAGGTTGTAGCAGTTCCGGGTCAAAATTACGTAAACCGTTAAACTGGGATTTAGAAACTTTCCAATTTACAAATCAAGAAGGAAAGCCGTTTGGTACAAAAGATTTAAAAGGGAAAGTTTGGGTAGCTGATTTCATGTTTACAAACTGTCAAACGGTTTGTCCGCCAATGACTGCTAATATGGCAAAATTACAGAAGATGGCAAAGGAAGAGAAGTTAGACGTTGAGTTTGTATCGTTTAGTGTAGATCCAGACCTTGATAAGCCAGAAAATCTGAAAGCTTTCATTCAAAAGTTTACAGAAGATACTAGTAATTGGAATTTATTGACGGGTTATTCGTTAGAAGATATTACAAAGTTTTCAAAAGAAAATTTCCAATCGCTTGTAGATAAACCTGAGAATGGTCAAGTTATTCATGGAACATCATTTTTCTTAATTGATCAAAATGGGAAAGTAATGAAAAAATATAGTGGCATTAGTAATACGCCATACGAAGATATAATACGTGATATGAAGCGGTTAGTGGATTAAAGAAGAAGGGTGCATGGCACCCTTCTTTTTTTCATTAGTCTATAGATAAAATGTCATGTTGCTGCGGAAGTTTCGGTGCACGAATTTCTAACACACCATTTTGATAGGAAGCTTTCGCTGCTTTTTTATTAATGGAATATGGTAACTTAATCATTCTTGCTGCTTCTGAAATGGAACGTTCTCGGCGATAATAGTTATGAGATGTTTGTTCTTCTGTCTCTTCAAGGATATCTTCTTTTACAGAGACTTTTAAGTATTCGGTTTGTATTTCAATTTGAATTTGTTCTTTTTGTATACCCGGTAGTTCAGCTGTAACAACGAGTTCTTCACCAACTTCATATAAATCTACAGGAAATGTTAATAAACGATTTCCTTTTTGGAAAAAATGATTCAAATCAGCGATTACATTGCGAAGTGGTGTTTGCTCAAAAAAATCATCAATTTGCTTTAAATAATTGCGAACCGGTGGGCGAGAAGTATCTTTTTTTTCTTCACTCATGGTATTCCCTCCTAGAAATCAATTTGCAATATCATATGACAAAAGCGGAGAAAGGTGATTGCCTAATTTTCATGTTTTCATAAAAAATTGTTAAAAATGTGAAATGGAGTGATTTTTTTATAGTTTTTGGTCGCCATATTCAGCTGATTATGCTAGTATAAATAGGGTTGATATATAGTATAGAAACAGAATGAAAACCGAAAGAGGGTAAGAAGTATGTGTGGTTTTGTAGGATGTTTATGTGAAAACCCTAGAGGATTTTCAGAAACAGAAAAACATCAATTTGAAAATATGAACACGATGATTTTCCACCGCGGTCCAGATGACGAAGGATATTTTCGTGATGAACATGTACAATTTGGCTTCCGCCGTTTAAGTATCATTGACTTAGAGGCAGGACATCAGCCGCTAACTTATGAAAATGATCGATATGTAATTATTTTTAATGGTGAAATTTACAATTATGTAGAACTACGTGAAATGTTACTTGAAAAAGGTGCAACTTTTGCTACACAATCTGATACAGAAGTTATTATTGCATTGTATGCACATATGAAAGAAAAATGTGTAGACTACCTTCGTGGTATGTTCGCATTTATGATTTGGGATCGTGAAGAAAAGAAACTTTTCGGTGCACGTGACCACTTCGGTATTAAACCTTTATACATCGCACAACAAGGTGATACTACATTCTTCGCATCTGAGAAGAAAAGTATTATGCATGTAATGGAAGACAAAGGGGTAAACCCAAAGTCACTACAACACTACTTTACGTACCAATATGGTCCAGAGCCAGAAACATTAACAATTGATGTTAACAAAATTGAGCCTGGTCATTACTTCGTAAAAGAAATCGGTAAAGAGATGGAAATCCATCGCTATTGGAATCCTTATTTCAACGCTTCAAGCGCAACGAAAGAGGAGCATATCCAAGCAATTCGTGATGTATTATACGATTCTGTAAAAGTACATATGCGTAGTGATGTACCAGTAGGTTCTTTCTTATCTGGTGGTATCGATTCATCTATTATTGCTTCTATCGCAAGAGAAATGAATCCAAATCTATTAACATTCTCTATTGGTTTCGAACAACGCGGTTTCAGTGAAGTTGATGTTGCGAAAGAAACTGCTGAGAAATTAGGAGTTAAAAACCATAACGTATTCATTACAGCGCAAGAATTTATGGATGAGTTCCCAAAAATCATTTGGCATATGGATGATCCTTTAGCGGATCCAGCAGCTGTACCATTGTATTTCGTTGCGAAAGAAGCGCGTAAACATGTAACGGTTGTTCTTTCTGGTGAAGGTGCAGACGAGCTATTTGGTGGATATAACATTTATCGTGAGCCAAACTCTTTAAAAATGTTCTCTTACATTCCTAGCCCAGGCAAGAGTGTTCTAAAGGCATTAAGTGGCGCTCTTAAAGAAGGGTTTAAAGGAAAAAGCTTCTTAGAGCGTGGATGTACGCCAATCGAAGAGCGTTACTATGGAAATGCGAAAATCTTCCGTGAAGAAGAGAAAGCTGAATTAATGAAGTATTACGATGAAAGTGTTAACTATATGGATATCACGAAACCATTGTATAACGAAATTAAAGATTATGATGATGTAAGTAAAATGCAGTACATTGATATGTTCACATGGTTACGCGGCGATATTTTATTAAAAGCTGATAAAATGACGATGGCAAATTCATTAGAACTTCGTGTACCGTTCTTAGATAAAGAAGTATTTGACGTTGCATCTAAAATTCCGACAGAATTTAAAATTGCAAATGGAACAACGAAAGCTATATTACGTGAAGCAGCTCGTGGAATTGTTCCGGACCACGTGTTAGATCGTAAAAAGCTTGGATTCCCAGTACCAATTCGTCACTGGTTAAAAGATGAAATGCACGATTGGGCTGTAAATATTATTAAAGAAAGCAAAACTGAGCATTTAATCGAAAAACAGTATGTATTAAACTTACTGGAAGCACATTGTGCAGATAAAGGCGATTATAGCCGTAAAATTTGGACTGTACTTGCGTTTATGGTATGGCATCAAATTTATGTTGAGCATAAATACGATACGAATAAGTTCCACGAAGAAACAAAGCGTGCGTATAGCTTAGTTTAATAAAAAACCTTAAGGTCGCATTCGATCTTAAGGTTTTTTTCATAAATTGCATTTATTATTGATACAATAATAGTAAAAGGATGGACAACATATGATTACGTTTGAGAAAGTAAATACAGAAAATGAAAGCGCTGTAAAAGAAATGTTTCACTCACACAGCTTAGATGAGAAAAAGGTTCAGTATTGTGTAAAGGTTGATGATACATATATTGGTGTAATAGATTATAGCGTTCAAGAAGAGAGTGCTATTTTGTCACAGTTAATTATTCATTTTGATTATCAAGGTTATGGATACGGGACAAATACGTATTTTACATTTGAAGAAATGATGAAACAGAGAAATGTGAAAGAAATAAAAGTATTGCAAGAGATGTTTACTGAACAAGCTAAATCTTTCATAGAGAGATCTGGTTTTATTGAGGAAAATGGAATATATGTAAAGAAAATATAGTGAATATTGATTGCTTGATGAAATGAATATGGGGTAGGTGAACGTATGACAATGACTGCTGGTCTTGCATTAGTTGGAAGTTGCTTTATTGTAGCAGAGTTATGCCAGATTTTCATTCGAAAAAAAATGTATAAGAAGAGAAGGCCATATGAATTACAATATATACCTGTGTTTGTAATTTTGTTTTGCATGTTATTTGTATTACAAAACGCATCTCATTTCCCGCCTCTTTTGAACATCTTTTTGAAGTTTGGTTTGCTATATAGCGGTGTTGGAATATTTCTTTTGTGTCTTTTATTTTGCGTACGTTACATCCACTATCAATCATACATATTCATTTTAAATTGGTTAAAAAAAAGTGATAGAACCCCCCTTACATAAGGGGGGTTTTTATTTGTACTTGTAACGGAACTTGTACAATTAACATAAAATAGGACGAGTAGAAATGAAAGCTTATTACAATAAAGAAAGGAACGAAAAAGATATATGAAACTTGTTATAGACGCAGGGCATGGTGGATATGATTCTGGTGCTGTTGGTAATGGGTTAGTGGAAAAAGAGTTAACACTTCAAATTGCTAGACGTGTGCGAGATATTTTATCTGCAAATTATCCAATCAATATTAAAATGACACGTGATAGTGATGTGTTTATCTCTTTATCAGAACGTGCTAATATTGCTAATTCATTTGGTGCAGATTATTTTATCTCATTTCACATTAATAGTGGCGGTGGCACTGGAAATGAAAGTTATATTTACAACGCGCTATCTAATAGTAGTTCCGCATATGAAAAGCAACAAAAGATGCATGCAGCAGTCAATCCTGTATTAACAAAATACGGCCTTCGTGATCGAGGAGCAAAAAAGGCAAATTATGCGGTACTAAGGGAGACTGCAATGGATGCAATTTTAACAGAGACTGCCTTTATTGATACAACGTTTGATGCTAATTTATTGAAAAATCCACAATTTATTGAAGATTTAAGCCAAGCATATGCAAACGGAATAGCAGCTATTTTTGGAGTAGCTCCAAATCCGCAGCCTCCAAACCCAGAGCCAACTCCACAAACGAAGGGGATTGCCTATATACTTGGGAAAAATGTGAATTTAAGAAGTGGCCCATCAACGTCTTCTTCAGTTATTCGTCAGCTAAACTCCCCAGAATCGTATGTCGTATATCAGGAAAGTAACGGATGGTTAGACTTAGGAAATGGACAATGGGTGTATAATGACCCTTCGTATATTAATTTTGTAAAGACGAGCAATAGTGATGGAAGCGCAATTGGTGTCGCATATATTCAAGGAACGAATGTGAATTTAAGAAGTGGTCCATCAACATCTTCTTCAGTTATTCGTAAATTAAATAAACCAGAATCTTATTTAGTATTTATTAATCAAAACAGTTGGTTGAACCTTGGTGGAAATCAGTGGGTGTATAATGATTCATCATATATTAAATATAATCAATATTGAAAAATATTTTTTGAAATAAATGAATGATTGAGTGCATCACTTTAAATAGGTGATGTACTTTTTTGTTTAGTTAAATGCAGAAAATTCCTTCTTTTAAGTATGGATAAGTTGTACAATAAAACCAATCATGGAATAAAGGAGTGGGAAGGAATGAAAGCTACTCATAAAGATTGGATTTTGTTTAACGGAAGAATTGTAAATACGAAGGAAGAACAGCCGATGGTTGCCTTAGAAGAGCGGGGACTCCAATTTGGTGACGGCATATATGAAGTATTTAGGCTATACGATGGGAAGCCTCATTTATTAGATTTACATTTGGAACGATTTTTTAAATCTATGAAGGAAATTAAAATTGTTCCGCCGTTTACAAAGGAAGAGTTAGTTGAAGAACTTCATCAAATGATTGAAAGAAATCAATTTCAAGAGGATGGGAATGTGTATCTTCAAATATCACGTGGAGCTCAAGCTCGAAATCATGTGTATGAAAAAGATTTACAACCAACATATTTTGCGAATATTGTTTCGTTTCCAAGACCTACCGCTACTATGGAACAAGGAATAAAGGTTACTGTAGAAGAGGATATACGCTGGAAGTTCTGTCATATAAAATCTTTAAACCTTCTACCTAATATCATGATTAAAAATAAAATAAACGAGCAAGGGTATCAAGAAGCGATATTAGTACGAGATGGAGTTGTAACAGAAGGGTGTCATTCGAATTTCTTTATGGTGAAAAATAATAAATTAATTACACATCCGGCCGATAATTTTATTCTACACGGCATTACTCGCCACTACGTTATTACATTAGCGAAAGCTTTACATATTGAAGTAGAAGAGCGTGAATTCTCATTACAAGAAGTATATGAAGCTGACGAATGCTTCTTTACAGCGACACCACTTGAAATATTCCCTGTTGTTCAAATTGGTGATGAGAAGTTTGGAAGCGGCGAAAGAGGACCAATTACGAAAAAACTACAAGCTGCATATGAAGAAAGTATTAGTTTGTTTAAAGTGACAAATTAATAATAAGGAAAAAAGCTGGTATTCCCCCAGCTTTTTTTCATGATATAATTCAACCATAGGATAAATTTTGAAAACGCTGTAAAAAGGGGATTTAATGTATGAATTATGAAGATTTTAAAGAAGTAATTCACGGTAGACGAAGTGTTAGAAAGTTTACAGAACAAGAAGTATCCATTAGTGATATAAAAGAAATTATTGATTGTGCTCGTTATGCACCGAGTGATACGAACTCACAAACGTGGGAGTTCTTGGTCATTATGAATCGAGAGAAAATTAAAGAAATTGAACAAATGACATGGGATGCATTACATAAACTTGCGGCAAAGGCAGCAGAAAATGGAGAAGAGAAAGCAGGGAAATTACTTACACGTTCTTTCGGTCCATATGCGACAGCTTTCTCTGAGGCGCCAGTATTAATTGTATGTTTAGCAACGCCGTACGAGTCAAAGTTTCGTGAAAAGATATTTGATCCAATTGACTTCGTTCCTGATTCAGTATGGGAAGAGGAGGGAATTAAGAGTAGCTGTCTAGCAGCACAAAACTTAATGTTGGCTGCACATGCGAGAGGACTTGGCACTTGTCCAATGACAGGACCTGTATTGTTAGCTCAAGATGAACTGCGAAAATATTTACAAATTGAGCTTCAAAAACAAATTAATATGGTAATTTCACTCGGCTATCCGAAAGATAAACCGAAGAAACTTTCTCGAAAAGAAGTAGATGAGATCACAACATTTATTTTTTAAATGCTATGTGGAAAAGACATTGAAATAACAATGTCTTTTTATTTTGCGTGGATATTTTTTTTATGAATTGGGCTAAAATGATGAATAAGGTGGAATTACTATTTATTTCTTTAAAAAAATTAATGTTCTATTAAGGAAAGTATGGTACAGTAATCGTGAGCAAGCTACTAGTATTTGTTCATGAAAGTGTTAAAAATAGTTTTAAAATTACAAAGTTATTTTTGTATAATGAAATTACAGGGGGGATGAATTTTGAAGAAATTCATAATCGCTGGATTGTCTGTATTGTTATTAGTAGGCTGTGGTGCTCCAAAGGAAAAAGAGGATGCACAGTCAAATCAGGAAGAACAAGTTGTAAATGCGAGTGATGAGAGTATGGTTGTATTTCCTGAAGGGGCAGTACCAGTTGGAGAAGGGAAAGTAAAAGTCATTACACCAGATGGTACTTCTGAAAACGGCAATATACCGACTGTATTTATCAAAAAAGATACTTTAATTCAGCAAGTTGAATTAGAACTTTCTAATTTTCAAAACGATAAAGAAACATTCGTATTTGTAGATCAAATATTTGCAGATAAACATCAAGTAACTAGTACAACACAGACAACAGTACAATTAAAAGAAAAGACACTTGAGACAGGTAGTCATACGATTACTGCAGCTCAGTTTGATAATAATGACCCAAAAGGAAAAGTCATTAGCTTTAATCAAGCGACGTTTGAAACGAAGCCAGCGTCTTAATTATGGATAAAAAGTACATTACTTCAAGTAGTAGTGTACTTTTTAATTTGGATATAATTAGGTTATTGAGAATGATTTTTTCACTTTCTAGTACGTATGAATAGTAAGAAATTACTCTTTACTACTACGAAAGTGAAAGAGGTGGAAGGTGTGCAGCGATTTGTTCGTATCATCTTGCTTAGTATGATGATTTCGATAATCTGGTTTACTTTACAAGAGGTGGTTGAAGTTACGCTCAATTATCAAATCCATGACATGCTAATAGGAACAGCATGTTTTGTCATTGTGTATCTGTTTTATGATAAGCTTAGATTAAGGTAAGTTTTGCAAGAAAAATGTAGGTATTTCATTTGAAATGTCGAATAGTACATACGATGTCGTAATAACAAATTTTCTATTGTTTATTGTGAAACAGGAGAGGGAGAGATAGTAGTTATGAAACGAGCTCTTATTAATATCGATTATACATATGATTTTGTAGCTGAAAAAGGTGCCTTAACTTGCGGGAAACCAGGTCAAGAAATTGAGAAGGAACTTGTACATATAACAAAGCAATATATTGAAAATGGAGATTACGTAGTGTTTGCAATCGATAAACATGAAGAAATTGATGAATATCATCCAGAAGCAAAATTATTCCCTCCTCATAATATAGCAGGTACAAACGGAAGAGACTTATTCGGTGAATTACAGGATGTATACGAAACATACAAAAATTCTGAGAATGTATACTACATGGACAAAACGAGGTACAGTGCATTTGCTGGAACAGATTTAGAGATGAAGCTTAGAGAAAGAGGAATAGAAGAAGTTCATCTTGTAGGGGTTTGCACTGATATTTGTGTTCTTCATACAGCAGTAGATGCTTATAATAAAGGATTTAAAATTGTTGTATATGAAAAGGCAGTTGCATCTTTTAATGCGCAAGGACATGAATATGCACTTGGACATTTTAAATCTTGTTTACATGCAGAAGTGAAGTGAAAAAGAGGCCTTTAAAAAGGTCTCTTTTTCACATTTAAATAGAAACGACTTGCTGTTGAATTAACTTTTTAATGAACGGGCTAATGTTTTCTGGTAGCCCATTTAAATCAAAAAATTGTACATGTAATGATTCAACTCCATCAGCTTTTAGCAAGCCACCTTTAATATCTTTGCAAAGGTAAGCGATTGTTATAGGATAAAATTCATCTCCGTTCGCTAATTTCACAAAAAACTCTTTACCTGAAAGTACACTTACTAACTGAAGTGTACCAATTTCAATACCTGTTTCTTCAAGCACTTCTCGTCTTCCGGCTTCTTCTGTGGATTCACCAAGTTCCACAAAACCTCCAGGAACACCCCACATGCCATTTCGTCTTTGTTGTAGTAATATTTGTCCTTGATCATTTAAAACAGCTACAGCAACTCCTGCTAAATTGAGTGGTCTTGATCCAACAATTTCTCTTAGTTCTTTGATATATTCCATAAATTGTAACCTCCGTGAAAAAAGTATCAAATGAACTATTCGGTGTTATGTGAATGTATTCCTTTGAACGAGGTGAGTATTACAAAGTTGTTTATAAAAATTTCTATTGTAATCTCCCTTTAGATTATTAAAAAGGGTATATTTATAGTAAATAGAAAAGGGCATCAGAAGTTGAAAGATTGATGAAAGGGTTATATTGCTGAAGATGAACTAGGGATACAAATACATAGTTAAGAAAGTAAAATGAAAGGTCAGGGGAAAAAGTTGCAAAAGCAAATTTTGAGATAATCAATAAGTAATTACAATAGATTAGCTCTGCATGAAATTTTTTAAAAATAAGGAAGTGGATAGATGAGTGTATTAACGTATACTGAAGATTTTTTTAATTATGTAAGGGAGTTTTTACTTTTAAGGTTTTTACTATTTGCTTTAGTTCTTATGATTATTTCTTTTGTCATAAACCGCGTTATTGATTGGTTTTTTAGAAAATCAAGCTTTTTTGATGAAGAGGTAGAACAGACGATTCAAAGTGTAATTCGATCTATTTTTAGATATATCATTATCATCAGTCTTATCATATATTTAATTAGTCAATTTGTAGATATAAAAAGTATTATTGCAGGTGCAGGGATAGCGGGAGTTGTCATCGGTTTTGCTGCGCAACAGATGCTAAAAGATGTCATATTAGGCTTTGCGAGATTAGCGGACAAAGAGTTTCGTGTTGGCGATTTTGTTACTTTTAATGGAACAAATTCAGGAACTATTGAGGAAATTAGTATTCGTTTTATGCAAATACGTGAATGGTCAGGAAAACTACTTACCATACCACATGGAGAGATTAGAACGATACAAAATTTTAATAAAGGATGGATGCGAGTAATTGAACGCATCACGGTAAGTTATCAGGAAGATCCTACAAGAGTTAAGGAATTGTTAGAAGACGTATGTGTTATTTGTAATGGAAAATTGGATCAGAGTCTTTATAGAGTAGATGATGAAGCTGTTGAACCATTTAAATATGTTGGGGTTACAGACTTAAATCCTAACCTTAAATATGTTGGATATGAATTTTGTATTACAGGTTTGATTAGGCCAGAAGATTATTTTGAAACTTCTAGACAAGTAAGATTTGAATTAATGTCTATGTTCCATAAAAATCAAGTACAAATGCCAGCAGCGAATATGCTCGTTAACACTGAAAGTTTACAGAATATCCATGTGGGACAATCTTTATCAGACAGTTAATGAAAACTAGCTAATTTCTGTTTTGGTTTAGAATTTAGATTTGCAAATCAGCAGATTTGGATGAAATGTATGGGATATCTCCGAAAAAAGAGCTGAAGGAATTCGGTTCTTTTTTTGTTTGTAGAATTTAGAAATTTCTTAATGTTATAATGATAGTTGGTGATGAGAATGAACTTTGAAGAAAAAGAGATGCATCGTTTAGAAGCATTAAAAGAAATTGCGGAATTGCTAAATGAAGCAACGAATTTACAGGACATGTTAGAAAAAGTTTTACATACATTATTACAAGTTATGGATTTACAAACAGGGTGGATATTCTTTATTGATGAAAGTGGAAAGCATCGTATGCTTGTAGACGAAAACTTACCACCAGCTCTTACGTGGAAAAAGAAGAAGCCGATGTGTGAAGGAGACTGTTGGTGTGTAGAGCGTTTTGTGAATGGCAGATTAGAAAAAGCGACAAATATTATTGAATGTAAGCGAATAGAAGATGCGATTGAATGTAATTGGGGTGAAACAGAAGATGTTACACATCATGCGACAATTCCACTTAGGTCCGGATCAGAGAAATTTGGTCTATTAAATGTGGCCGCACCTCATAAGACTCATTTTTCTGAGGAAGAGTTAGCGTTATTAGAATCGATTGCATTTCAAATTGGAACGACAATACAACGTATTCAGTTAGTGGAGAAAGAACGTAAATACGTAGTTGTAGCTGAAAGAAATCGATTGGCTCGTGATTTACATGATTCAGTTAAACAATTGTTATTTTCTATTATGCTAACAGCAAAAGGAACTCTTAATATGACTGAAGATAGAGAACTTCAGGAGATGCTAGGTTATATTGGGGAATTATCGCAAGAAGCATTACAAGAGATGACGCTATTAATTTGGCAATTAAGACCTGAAGGATTAGAAAAAGGTTTAGCAGAAGCAATTCAAAATTACGGGAAGTTATTAGGGATCCAAGTAGAAGTTCGTATTGATGGAATGGTTTCAATTGGAGATGAAATAGAAGATGTTTTATGGCGTATTAGTCAAGAAGCACTACATAATTGTAAAAAACATGCTTCGTGTGAAAAGGTAAATGTTCGTTTAAGAATGGAAAATAACCAGTTACATTTTCATGTAGAAGATAACGGCATAGGGTTTATACAGAATCAAGTAAGAGAGTCAGCGTTTGGTTTGAAAAGTATGAAGGAACGAATCGAATTAATGAAGGGGAATTTTCGAATAAAAACAGAACTGGAAAAGGGAACGAAAATAGAAATTCAATTACCGGTTTGAAAGGGAGAACGTCTATGAAAATTAAATTACTACTTGTAGAAGATCATCATATCGTTCGAAGGGGACTCGTATTCTTTTTGAAAACGAGAGAAGAATTTGAAATTATTGGGGAAGCAGAAAATGGTGAAGAAGCATTAACTTTCGTTCAAAAAGAAAAACCAGATGTAGTATTAATGGATTTATCAATGCCGAAAATGGACGGTATTGAAGCGACGAAACGTATAAAACAATACGATGAGGCGATAAAGATACTTATGTTAAGCAGTTTTTCAGAACAAGATTATGTTTTGCCAGCATTAGAAGCTGGGGCAGATGGATATCAATTAAAAGAAGTACAGCCAGATCAACTTGTTGCGTCAATTGTTGCGGTATATCAAGGGAATGCGAATTTTCATCCGAAAGTAACACCTGCGCTATTAGGGCGGTCAGTATTCAAGAAAGAAAAAGAAAATCCTTTTTCGATGTTAACGAAAAGGGAGCAAGAAGTACTTCGTGAAATTGCGAAAGGAAGAAGTAATAAGGAAATTGCAGCGGCGCTTCATATTACAGAACAAACGGTTAAAACACATGTTTCTAACGTATTGGCTAAATTGGAAGTAGATGACCGCACACAAGCTGCATTATACGCAGTGAAACACGGGGGAAACTAATAATAAATATGAATAATTGTGTTACATGTTACGCCAGAATACATATGAGAAATTAAAATGTATAGAGATGCCGAATAAAGGTTTTTCTTCTTTCAATAATTAGGTACAATAAAGTGAAACTTTAATCAGTGGGGGGTCCATCCTCACTGATTATTAGTTGAACCAATCGGGTTTTTACGGGCAGTTGATCTCCCATCTAACTCCCTTGCATTCCTCGGATTTTGAGGTGGGAGTCTTACTGCCAGTTAATACGGGATAAAGCTACTATGGAAGGAGAAGATATGCTATGCCTGGTACAAGAAGTGGGATTGGAAAGCTTCAGGCTTCGTTAAATGGTTTATCACCGAAATTACGAAGTATTGCTGAACATATTTTGAAACATCCACAAGATGTTGTACATAAATCGATTACGGAATTAGCGGAAGTTACGAATAGTTCCGAAGCTACGATATTCCGCTTATGTAAACACCTTGGTTTTCAAGGGTTTCAAGATTTGAAAATTACATTAGCTCGTGAAATTGTACATACACCGATGCAAAATATTCATGAAGAAGTATCAGCAGAAGATAGTATGGTAACTGTTGCTAAAAAAGTTTTTCATTCGCATATTACAGGACTGCAAGATACATTGCATTTGTTAAATGACACCGCACTTGAGCAAGCTGTACGAGCTTTGCAAGAAGCGAACCGAATTGAGTTTTACGGAAATGGTGGCTCTGGAATTATTGCGATGGATGCATATCATAAATTTATGAGAACGGGTATTTCTTGTATTTCTCATACAGATTCTCATTTTCAAATTATGGGTGCTGGTTTACTTACAAAAGAAGCAGTAGTCATTGCAATTTCTCATTCTGGTAGTAATAAAGGATTACTGGAAGCATTAGAAGTAGCAAAAGCAAGGGGAGCTTGCATTATTGCGATTACGAGCTATCAAAAATCGGCATTAAGCCAACTTGCTCATATAACGCTATATACTTCGACGCGTGAGACTGAATTTCGTACGGAAGCAAGTTCATCACGATTAGCGCAGCTTAGTTTATTAGATACTTTGTATGTGGGTTTGTCGTTGCAACGACAGGAGGAAACACTGCAAAATTTACAAAGTATACGTGAAACAATTTCAATGAAGCGAATATAAAAAGCTCTTCAAATGAAGAGCTTTTTTATATTGGTGGATAGTTTGATTATATAATCCCTAAATGTAGTTGATTTATTTTCCTGTAGAAAAATGCGACCTACTTATATTCATAAGCGCTCATCTTTAAAAACATTCAGTTAAAAATACTCTATATAATTCACATATGTAAAATAAAAAACCAATTTATGCAATAATTCAAACATTGTTCATAAATTCACAATTCTCTTATGAAATATCATGTTATGATGAACCTGTAATGATGATTGAACACTTAAATTTGGTACAATAATTAGCCAAAATAGTGAGGACAGTAGTTGTGAGATAAACTCATTAAAACTCTAAAACACTAAAGGGGAGATCACATATGAAAGCAGTAGTAGTTAATAAAAACAGCAAAGCAAACATTGAAGTTATTGAAAAGGAATTACGTCCGTTACACTCGGGTGAAGCGCTAGTAGATGTAGAGTATTGTGGAGTTTGCCATACTGATTTACACGTTGCGAATCATGATTTTGGAAACACAGATGGCCGCATCCTTGGTCATGAAGGTGTAGGTATTGTTACTAAAATTGCTGATGATGTTACTTCACTAAAGATAGGTGACCGTGTAAGTATTGCATGGATGTTCCAATCTTGTGGACGTTGTGAATATTGCGTAACTGGTAGAGAAACTTTCTGTCGTGAAGTTAAAAACGCTGGTTATTCAGTAGATGGTGGTATGGCTGAACAATGTATCGTTACAGCTGATTATGCAGTGAAAGTACCAGAAGGATTAGATCCTGCTCAAGCATCATCAATTACATGTGCAGGCGTAACTACATATAAAGCTATTAAAGTATCAGATATTAAACCTGGTCAACCTATCGTAATTTATGGTTGTGGTGGATTAGGTAACTTAGCTATCCAATATGCTAAAAATGTATTTGGTGCAAAGGTAATTGCAGTAGATATTAATGACGACAAATTAGCCTTGGCAAAAGAGGTTGGTGCCGATATGACTATCAACCCAATTACTCAAGGTACAGCTGATAAGATTGTTCAAGAGGAGTTTGGTGGGGCATATGCTGCTGTAGTAACAGCCGTTTCTAAAGTAGCATTCAACTCAGCGGTTGATGCAGTACGTGCCTGCGGTAAAGTAGTTGCGGTAGGTTTACCAGTAGAAACTATGGATTTAAACATTCCACGACTTGTACTAGACGGAATTGAAGTAGTTGGTTCTCTAGTAGGTACTCGTAAGGATCTAGAGGAGGCATTTATGTTCGGTGCAGAAGGAAAAGTAGTCCCGGTTGTTCAAACTTGTCCTTTAGATGAAGTACAAGGTGTATTCGAAGAAATGGAACAAGGTAGAATTCAGGGACGAATGGTAATTGATTTTAAACAACACAATTGTGATTGCAATTAATTCACTTTAAATATAAAAAGCATGAGTCTAGCAAAGGACATTAAAAAAAGTTAGACGGCATAAAGAAGATGATCCCTGTATTCAACAAGGATCATCTTCTTTATATTCCACTAATATCAATGCCGATTAATGAGAAATGATTAAAGGTTTAATTTATTTGCAAACGAAAAAGAATCTTTATGTTTAACAAATTTTTTATGATCTGGAACGGATTGAATTGCTACAGTTTGCGAATCTCTTGCTTTCAGTGCATCTTGAATCCCGATTGTCATAAGCTTAATAAATAGAATCGTAATAAAGAATGAAGCGAGAGTATAAAAAATAATCCACCATGAAAGATTCATTTCATAACGATTTAATCCAATAAGGCCTGCCCAATCATTAGATAGAGAAACAGGTTTGAGCACTCCGTCATAGAGTTCACGCATTTGTATCCCGCCAATTACAATATTAAGCAATGCTAAATGGATAACGAGGATGAGCGTTTGGACGATATGTTCCATAAATAATACAAATAAGCGGTCAAGTAATAAGACTCGTAAGTGTTTTTTGATAATATGAAAACGGCTAGCACCCAGTAATTGTGAACTTAAAATGTAATCTCGTTTCATAAATTCATCAACCTCTGAGGATATATATAAAGAAAGTGTAGGCAGAGCGACGAAAATAAGTACGAGTACTTGATAAAACGTAAATGAAATATTTGGATCTAATCTATCAGCATTTGATGTGATTACAATATTAACGGGCGTGATGAGTATGAATGCGATAAATAGAGTTGGAATATAATAAAAAACTTCTGAGCATGCCTGGAAAAATTCCTTGAATTTTGGAGCATATAAACTTAAGAGGATTCCTATACATGTTCCGCATAAAATTCGAAAGAAGCTAATTGCCACGGCTAATAAAATGGTGAATTTTGCTCCTTCTACAATTTGTAAGAAAACAGACTCTCCAAAACGATCAGTTCCAAAAGGCGGCATTAACGATGGTGGAAAGGGGGCCTTTCCAAGTAATTCGTTATTGTCATTGTAAAGTAACTGAGGAGGTTTTGGGATGTTATCTTTAAAGAACCAACTATAAATAAAACTAGCTGAAATAAGTATGAAAAGATAAGTAAAGCCGATTAAAAAGCGTTTTGATTTCCAAATAGATTTCATAGAGCTGCTCCTTTCAATTGTTTTTGCCATCTATTCATCATAAAAGTGATTATTTGAAAAATAGAATAAAACGGTAAAATAATCATGACGAGTATGATAAATGCAGCAGGAGGTGAAACAAACGCCTTCCTAAATAAAAATTGAATAATGCCTTCCATATTAAAAACAAATTCTAAAATGAATAAGTTAGAAAGTAAGAAAACAAAAATCGTTTTTAAATGGTGAAAGAAGTGGATAGATATATTTTTGAATAAATGAATGCATAGTATATAACTTGATGAAAGTCCTTTTCCATATGCAACCTCTACGTAATGTTTTCCATGTTCTTCTTTTATGTATAACACCATCATCCGAAACATTTGTAATGTAGGTAAGACTGCTAAAGATAAAATGGGGAGTAAATAAGCTCGATTTTCATTAAAAGAAATAATGGTGACAGGAGATTCCCCGAATTTCTGAAGTACCCATATGAAAAATATTTGCAAACAAATCATCATCATCATATCAGGGACAGCTTCTAATATGAACACAATTCGGTTTATCCATTTTTTTATATAATCTTTTGCTAAAAAATAAAAAAATGCCATACTAGATGATAGAAAGAGCGCAAGAAAAAAGGCTATAAATAATACAGTAAATGAATATAGGTAAGGTTCTAAAACAGTTGGAAATAATGGTGTCTTTTTGAAACTACCAAATTTCGGGTCTGATCCGATAACTACTAATGATTCAGGGGAGAAAACCTGTTTTAACATAGTAACGATCTGATTAAAAAAATAAATTGGTTGAAAGGTAAATCCTTGTTGAGTGATAAATAAATAAGGTAAATTTAGTAATAGTAAGAGTGATAAAAGAATTGATGAAAGCTTAATTGTGAATTGAGATATTGTATTTAACATTAAATCCCTCCGACATCTTTTTACAACATTATACAATAAAGTTTATATTTTGTTTTGATTTTTCTGAAAAATATAAATACTATTAGATTTTATAGTATGGAACATATATTTACAAGGTAAAAAGTGATAGTAGGGAGCCGTGCTCTATGTCCATCAAGATAAAAGGACTAGTGAACCTAAAGCAATAAAAAGAGCAAAATGCACAAAATTTCCGTATTGGTGGTAATTGCTTTTCTTAACTTGATGGATATGTGATGTGACCCCTAATAATGAATATTGCTTTTCAACTCCTTTTTCATGCAAATGAGTAGAAAATATGGAAGGACTATGTATGTGTTGTTAATGAGAGGAAAAGAGTGTGTTGCGAAACGAATATAATGCAACTTTACCGCACGGAAAAACTAATTTTAGTATGTAAATGAAATGGAATGAAGAGGTTTATTTTTTTGTCATGAAAAAAATTTTCTTTCTGAAACTTGATTTAAGAAAAAATATTTTATATACTAATTCATGTAAACGGTTTACTAGATCGTATTTTGCTAGAAACGAAGGGAAGATTCGCATGGAAACAAGGGGGAGAGTAATCGGGATTGACATCGGTACCACAAGTACGAAGACGGTTGTGTTCACAGAAAAAGGAAAAGTCGTTGCGTCACATGCAATTGATTATCCAATTATTCAACCGAACGTCGGATGGGCTGAGCAAGATCCTGATGTAATATGTGCCGCTGTATACAAAACTGTAAGCGTTGCCATTGAAAAGGGTAATGTGTTACCAGAGGATATTATTTCAATCGGTATTAGTACAGCAATGCATGCATTAATTACAGTAGATGAAAACGGTGCGCCGTTAACGCGCTCTATTATTTGGGCAGATAATAGAAGCACAAAGCAATCAGAAAAACTATTACAACAAATGAATGGTCATGACATTTATAGAAGAACTGGTACACCTATTCATCCTATGTCACCACTTTCTAAATTACTGTGGATGAAGGAAGAAGAAACGGAGTTATTCAGAACTGCTTATAAATTTATTTCCATTAAAGAGTATGTCATTTATCAATTATTCTCACGCTATGTAGTTGATCATTCAATCGCATCAGCTACTGGGTTATTTAATTTAGAAACATTAAACTGGGATGAAGATGTTTTAACTATGTTAAATATGTCACCAGAACAATTATCAACACCTGTACCAACTACATATATTTTATCGGGAATGAAGCCGGAATTAGCACAAAAGATGGGGATTCATGAAGATACTCCAGTTGTTATTGGTGCGAGTGACGGTGTTCTTGCAAATGTAGGTGTTGGTGCAATATCACCTGGCTCAGCTGCAATTACGATCGGGACAAGTGGTGCGGTTCGAACAATTTCATCGAGTGTTAATACAGATGAAAAAGGAAGAACTTTTTGTTACGCATTAACAGATGAACACTGGGTTATCGGTGGGCCAACGAATAACGGTGGAATATTACTTAGGTGGTTACGTGATGAATTTGGTAGCCCGGAACAAGAGGTAGCGAGGAAGCTTGGGATTGATCCTTATGATTTATTAATTAAGTATGCGGAAAGTGTACCAGCTGGTGCAGATGGATTACTATTTTTGCCGTTTCTATCTGGAGAACGTGCACCCTACTGGAATGCAAATGCTCGAGGTACATTCTTCGGGATAAACCTTCAGCATAAACGAGAACATTTTATACGTGCAGTTATGGAAGGTGTCTGTATGAGTGTATATTCAGTTGCACTTGCAATCCGTGATTGTACAGGGCCACTTACTGAAATACGTGTTTCAGGAGGATTTGCGAAGTCTGCATTTTGGAGACAAATGCTCTCCGATATGATGGGAAAAGAATTGCTTGTTCCTGAAAGTCATGAAGCATCTGCGCTTGGGGCAGCGGCACTTGCTTTATATGCGGTAGGAAAAATTGATTCTCTTGACGAGGTGAAGGATTGGATTGATATTGTCCATCACCATGTACCAAATAAAGAAAATACGGCTATTTATTTAGAAATGTTTTATATGTATGAACGACTTTACAATCGCTTGAAAGAAGAATTTGATTGTATAGCTGCTTTCCAACGTAAACAATAGGGGGATTGGGAGAAATGGTAGTTGGAATCGTACTAGCGGCAGTTGTCATACTACTTCTACTTATTACAGTAGTGAAATGGCATCCATTTGTCGCATTAATTTTAACAGCAATCGGAGTTGGGCTAGCAATGGGGATGCCCTTAATTGGAACTTCACCACAACATCCGGGGATTATCGATTCTATTAAATTAGGTCTTGGTAATACGTTAGGGTTTTTAGCGATTGTTTTAGCTTTAGGAACAATGCTTGGAAAAATGATGGCTGAGTCTGGCGGTGCTGAACGAATTGCTAACACATTAATTGGACGTTTTGGGAAAAAACGTGTTCACTGGGCAATGATGTTCGTTGCATTTATAGTAGGGATTCCGGTATTTTTCCAAGTTGGATTTGTACTATTAATTCCGTTAGTATTTACAATTGCGTTAGAAACAGGGGTATCACTTATTACAATCGGTATTCCGCTAGTAGCAGGTCTTTCGGTTGTACACGGACTTGTTCCACCGCACCCAGCAGCTATGGCAGCGGTAGGTATATTTAAAGCAGATGTAGGGAAGACAATTTTATATGCAATAATTGTCGGACTTCCAACTGCAATAATTGCAGGTCCGCTTTACGGGAAATGGATCGGTGCTCGTATACATAAAGAAGTACCATTAGATATAGCGGAGCAATTTATTGAAAGAGATAAGAAGAAGGAACTTCCTAGCTTCGGAAATACATTGTTTACTATTTTACTTCCAGTATTTCTTATGCTAGGTGCATCGATAGCGGAAGTAGCATTAAATAAAACAAGCCAACTTGCACAAGTATTGCACTTTATTGGAGATCCAATAGTCGCATTATTAATTGCAACGATATATTCTTTCTTTAGTCTTGGCTATGCAAAAGGGTTTTCTAAAGACAAAGTCTTACAAGTTACAAATGATTGTTTAGGCCCAATTGCAAACATACTGTTAGTTATCGGTGCAGGTGGTGCCTTTAATAAAGTGTTATTAGATTCTGGAATTGGAACTACAATTGCGGAGATGGCGAAAGAATCACATATTTCACCAATATTATTAGGGTGGGGAATTGCTGCACTTATCCGAGTTGCAACTGGATCAGCTACTGTTTCTATGATGACAGCAGCTGGAATTGTAGCACCGATTGCAGCAAGTACACCTGGGGTAAATGTTGAACTACTAGCACTTGCAACAGGAGCAGGGTCATTAATATTATCACATGTGAACGATTCTGGATTTTGGATGATTAAAGAGTATTTCGGAATGACTGTGAAAGAAACATTATTAACATGGACTGCAATGGAGACAATACTATCTGTTGTAGCACTTGGACTAATTTTGTTATTAAATATATTTGTATAGAATGGGAGATTGATTAATATGAAACTAGGTTTAATTGGATTAGGAAAAATGGGATTCCCATTAGCTGAACACTTACATGAAGACAAGCATGAAGTAGTTGTATACGATGTAAATAATGAGCTTGTTGAAAAGGCAGGAAAACTAGGGATTACTGCACGTCATACATTAAAAGAAATGATCGCTGAACTAGAAGCACCTCGAACAATTTGGGTAATGGTACCTGCAGGAGAAGTTGTTGAGTCAGTATTAAAAGATGTATATCCATTATTAGAGGAAGGCGATATCGTTATTGAAGGTGGAAATTCATTCTATAAGGATACGTTGCGTCGTGCTGAAGAAGCGAAAAGCTTTGGCTTACATTACGTAGATATCGGTACATCAGGCGGTGTAGAAGGAGCTAGATACGGTGCGTGCTTAATGGTTGGTGGAGAAAAAGAAATCTATGATCAATTAGAACCTTTATTTAAAGACTTAGCAGTAGAAAACGGTTATTCTTATGCAGGGCGCGTTGGAAGTGGTCATTTCTTAAAAATGGTTCATAACGGTATTGAATATGGAATGATGCAAGCAATCGCTGAAGGATTTGAAGTGTTAGATAAAAGTGATTTTGATTTCAATTATGAAGATGTTGCAAAAGTATGGGCGAACGGATCAGTTATCCGCGGCTGGTTAATGGACTTAACTGAAAAAGCATTTGTAGAAGATCCAAAACTGGATGGCATTAAAGGTGTAATGAACTCTTCCGGGGAAGGAAAATGGACTGTTGAAACTGCGCTTGAACTACAAGCAGCGGCACCTGTTATCGCAATGTCATTATTTATGCGCTACCGTTCTCAAGAAGATGATACATTCCATGGAAAAGTAGTTTCAGCACT
Organism: Bacillus sp. NPDC057893; assembly: GCF_042796455.1. Taxonomy (NCBI): domain Bacteria; kingdom Bacillati; phylum Bacillota; class Bacilli; order Caryophanales; family Bacillaceae; genus Bacillus; species Bacillus sp. NPDC057893. The sequence continues at coordinate 1,328,159 of NZ_JBHVNG010000002.1, forward strand.
ACGTAATCAGTTCGGTGGACATGAAGTTGTAAAGAAATAAGTAATGTTTTTGAAAAGAAACTTGTGCATAAGCGCAAGTTTCTTTTTTTATATAGTGTAAGAAACTCCTATTTTAAAAATACCAATCAACCATCGTTTTTTTATTACAAATGACAGCTTCAACGCTCATTGATTGAACAATGTATTCTATATGTTCATTTTGTACTGATTGTATCAAATATAAAGCGAAGCATGAAGGATGTCTCCACATAAAAATAAGAATAAATAAAATGAAGTTTTCATAAATAGTAAGAGGGTGCTTATGTCATCAGTGTAGCTATGAAATGGTGTTACATATGAGAAGAGCGTGTTAATAAAATATGAGGTGGTTAAATGGGAAATGAGCAGGTGAAGAATGTAAAGGAAGAAAAAAAGTTATGTCTTTGTATGATTGTAAAAAACGAATCTAGAATTATGGAAAGGTGTTTAAATGCAACAAAATCAATTGTAGACTTTGTTTCTATTTGTGATACCGGATCGACAGATAATACACCAGAGATTATTGGGAAATGGTGTGAAGAAAATGAAATACCGGGAACAGTTCATCATGAGCCATTTAAAAACTTTGGTTATAACAGAAGTTTAGCTGTGTCATTAGCGCAAAAAACATATCCAGAAGCAGATTATTTATTAATACTTGATGCGGACATGATTTTAGAAGTTGAGCCAGATTTTGATAAAAGTAGTTTAACTGAAGATCATTACCTTACATTGCAATATGATATTCATATTAAATATTGGCTTACACGCCTTTTAAAAGCTTCTTTACCATGGAAATCAGTCGGTGTTACTCATGAGTATTGGGATATTGATCGTTCCAAAGTTGGAGCGAATTACAATACGAGAGTAGCTAGGTTAGAGACTCTTGTCGTGAATGATCCTGGGGATGGTGGAAGTAAAGGTGATAAATTTGAACGAGATGAGAGGTTGTTGTTACAGGGGCTAAACGATCCAGAAACAACGCCCGATTTGCATATAAGATATTTATTTTATTTAGCCCAAACTTATTTTCATTTAAGTCAATTTGAAGATTCGATTAAATGGTATAAAAAACGAGTGGAAGCAGGGGGATGGGTTGAAGAGGTATTCTATTCGTTATTACGAATAGGATTTTGTTATGAACAGTTAGCAAATCGTTCAGCCAATAAACAACATGAAGTAACCGATGTGAATGAAAAAGAACAAGTTATGAAACAAGAAGAGCAATATGTAGCTTTAGCGGTTTATTATTTTCAAAAAGCGTGGGAATATAGACCAACTCGGGCTGAACCATTATATCAACTTGCAAGAATGTATCGACTAAAATCTCAAAATAATATTGCTTTGATGTATGCCCTGCAAGGGAAAGAAGTTCCTTTCCCAAAAGATGATCTTCTATTTGTAGATTATCATGTGTATGATTACTTATTTGACTATGAAATTTCTATAAGTGCTTTCTATATACCTCACAAAAAACATTTAGGTGCAAGGTCACAAAAGTATTTGGAATCGAAAAAAGAAGAGATACCGTTGCATATAGCAAATATAGTAGAAAATAATGCGAAATTTTATTAAATACATTTTCGGTTAAAGGAGTAGTGGAGGAATCATGGAATTAATACGATGGGCGATTGAACTAGGGGAATCGGTGCATGGAAATACGTATGAAGAATTGATGCCACTACTAGACTATTATTATGATCGTGATCATTTAAAAGCGTATTGTATCGCAAATCTTCTTTTAGATATGGATGTATCGGATGAGCATCGGGAAAGAATCGAATTAAGAAGATGCATTGCTGCCTATTATGCTGGATTATATAAAGTAGCAAAAAAACATGCAAATGAGTTGTTACTTAAACACCCGGATGTGGATTTATATAAAAATAATTTAAGGTTAATGGAAGCTTATTTGAATAAAGAATATGATTATTGTCTTTTTATATGCCCGAAGACGTACGGTAGTTTCATAGATGTTGCACGAGCTTTGAAATGGCGATTGGAGCAGGAAGGAAATACAGTAATTATATCAGAAACAATACTAGAAAATGTGAAAAATACAATAGTTTTTGGAGCACATACATATGCATATAACCCGAATCTTCTTCCGAAAGATGCAATTATTTATAATTTAGAACAGCTATACGAAGGAAGTCCATATGCGCACCCGCTTTATTTAATATTATTAAAAGATAGAGTGATTTGGGATTATAGTAAACAAAATATAGAATGGTTAAAACAAAAAGGGGTAGGAAAAGAGATTAAGCATGTAGGAATGAACTACGCCCCAACTTTAGAAATAAAGAAAGATGCATTTGAGGATGAAGTTTCGGAAGATATTGATATCCTGTTTATAGGTGCACTCAATCCGAGACGGCAAGCCATTTTCGATCAATTAAAAGTAGTTGCCCCAAATTTAAATATTGTTTTTAAAAATAATGCGTGGGGAATTACTAGAAATGAATTAATTGCAAGGTCTAAAATTATATTAAATATTCATTTTTATTTATCAGGAATTCTTGAAACGCCTCGAGTTTCTCATGCAGTTGCAAACAAGAAATTTATTATTTCGGAAAATAGCAATCCAGAGGACGAAATAGAGTGGCCAGGAATTGTATTTACACCATACGAAAAAATTATAGAAAACGTAATGAAATATATAGAATTACCAGAAGAACGGACAAAATTAGCTAAAAAAGCGTATAACCATTTTGAGGCTAAAGAAAGCATGCTTACACTTAAACATAAAGGTGAAAAAAACTGATTTTGTTAAACTCATACGAAAGTATGAGTTCTTTTTTATTTCTCATACTATTTTATGAAAGCTTTTACCTCTTTTTACTGTGTTTTGTATAGAAATTTCTGATAATATAAAGGTAGAATTTGAAAACAAAGGGGAGAAATAATTATGAAACTAGTCGTTATTAACGGTACACCAAGAAAATTCGGTAGAACTCGAGTGGTGGCAAAATATATTGTAAATCAATTTGAAGGGGAGTTATACGATTTAGCAGTAGCGGAATTGCCTTTATATAATGGGGAAGAATCACAACGTGAATTAGAAGCGGTAAAAAAATTAAAAGCTTTAGTGAAAGCAGCGGACGGTGTAGTACTATGTACACCAGAATATCATAATGCGATGAGTGGAGCGATGAAAAATTCGTTAGATTACTTAAGTAGCAGTGAATTCATCCATAAACCTGTCGCTTTGTTAGCTGTTGCTGGAGGAGGCAAAGGGGGAATAAATGCATTAAATAGTATGCGCACTGTCGCTAGAGGCGTTTACGCAAATGCAATCCCAAAACAAGTAGTACTTGATGGATTACATGTGCAAGATGGTGAACTTGGAGAAGATGCAAAACCATTAATTCATGATTTAGTTAAAGAGCTAAAAGCATATATGAGTGTATATAAAGAGGTGAAAAAACAATTAGGGGTTGAGTGATATGTCCTCTCTTTATCATGATTCTCGTTTGTATTACATTCTAGGGGCCAATAGTTTATCTGCTATTGGTTCCGGGATTGTAATGATAACGATTCCGTGGTTGCTAATCAAGGAAAGTGGGGGAGAGACAACCTTTGGGTATGTTTCTATCGTTGCAACCCTCATTATGTTTTTATTAACGCCGTTTATCGGGCAAAGCATTGATCGTTTTTCAAGAAAATCTTTATTGTTATGTAACGAAGGTATTGGGATAGCGATTATAGGAATGATGGCTATATGGGGATTTACTGGGGAATCATACAATTCTATTCATTACATTATTATTTATATAGCAGGTTCTTTCTATTATCTATTATTCTATCCTACAATTTTTGCATTTAACCAAGAAATCTTTCAAGCAGACCATTATAAAAGTTTAAGTGGCACGATGGAAATACAAGGACAGTTAACACAAGTTATTTCAGGAGCGGCAGCAAGTTTCTTAATTGAAATTGTATCTTTGAAATGGATTTTATTAGTAGATATGTTAACCTTTGCAGGAGCATTTTTTCTTTTCTTATGTATACCGTATGTAAAGAAAAAAGAAGTAAAAGGGAAAGTAACATTTAAGAAGCAATTGTTCGAAGGAATTTACTTTATGAAAAAGCGCCCTAAGTTCTTTTGGTTTTTACTTGCCACTTATATGCCGTTTATCGGTGTTATGATGGCAAATTATTTAATACCAGTTTATATTTCAGATATCCTCAAAGCTAGTGCCTCTGTATACGCGATAGAAGGTATGATGTATGGTGTTGGGGCTGTTATTGCGGGAATCAGTATTCCAATTTTGATGAAATATGTCAAAACAGAAGTTTCAATCGTTATGACGATGTTCATTTATATAATTTCAATTACCTTAATGATCATTGAACCTTCCATAATGTTGTTATATGGACTTGCGATTTTTCATGCGATTGGAAATGCTGGTACAAGAGTGGCGAGAAATGTATTGATGATGGAGGAAATTCCAAATGAAGTAATGGGACGTGTAGACAGCTTATTTCGATTAATTGGTACAGGAATTCGTATTATATTGTTAATGTTATTTACGGTGGGTGTGTCTAAAGTAGGAGTAATGATACCGTTTTATTTGCTAAGTTTCATATTGATCCTTTCATTAGGAATTGCTGTTTACTATGTAATCTCCAAACGTAAAGTGGAAGCGAATGTTTCTAATAAATCAATTGTTTAAAAAATACTTCTGCCTCCTTTTCTTTTTCTATATAATAAAAAGAAAGGGAGTGTTAACTTTTTTATGAACAAATGGATATTGCTTATAATCTTATTACTACCTCCGCTATACATCATTTATATGACGTTTCGAATGAATAAAGTTGCTCGTGAAAAATTGAGTAATCACTCTCCATACGTTCTTATATTAGGTGCAAAGTTATTTGGAGATAGACCGTCTTTATCTCTTCAAAACCGTTTGGATGTGGCGTTGGAATATTTATACTCTCACTCTGAGGTGAAAGTAATTGTTTCAGGTGGTCAAGGGGAAGATGAAGATATACCGGAAGCTCATAGTATGAGAAACTATTTAATGGTACACGGTATAGATGAGAGTCGTATTTTAATTGAAGACCGCTCTACAAATACGTATGAAAATTTAAAGTTTAGTATGGATTTATATGATGTAAAGCATGCGGTAGTTGTAAGTAATACGTATCATTTATATCGAACGAAAATAATTGCAAAGCGTTTAGGAATAAAGATGGAAGCTTTGGCTGCTGAAGCACCGAGTCGTTCCAAGAAAAAAGCGTATGTACGTGAATATGTTGCTATTATGAAGACAATATTATTCGATCGCTAGAGCTCAAATAAGGGCTCTTTTTTTATATAATAAAGCGTATCATTTGAAATGAAGTCCGTATTCCATCAAAATAAAGGAAACAGCAATAAAGGAGTTGTGTTTGTGATTCAGTTTAATTATGTGTCAAAAGCGTATGAAGATGGCACAAAAGCAGTGGATTCATTACATTTAGAAATTAAAAAAGGAGAATTCTTTGTTCTCATTGGTCCGAGTGGTTGCGGGAAAACAACGACAATGAAAATGATTAATCGTTTAATTGAAACGACGGAAGGATCAATTTTGATCGATGGAAAAGATATTCAAGATTATAATATAAACGAACTGCGTTGGAATATAGGGTACGTGTTGCAGCAGATTGCGCTGTTTCCACATATGACAATTGCTGAAAATATTGCAGTTGTCCCTGAAATGAGAAAGTGGAGTAAGAATAAAATAAAAGCGCGTGTTGATGAACTGCTACATATGGTTGGCTTAGAACCAGATGTATATCGTGATCGCATGCCCGATGAATTGTCGGGAGGGCAGAAGCAGCGTGTAGGTGTAGTGAGGGCGTTAGCTGCTAATCCGAAAATTGTTCTTATGGATGAACCATTTAGTGCTTTAGATCCATTAAGCAGGGAACAGCTCCAGAAGGACATTGTACAATTGCAAAAAAAAATCCAAAAAACGATAGTGTTTGTAACGCATGATATGCAAGAGGCATTATCACTTGGTGATCGCATTTGTGTAATGAAAGAAGGAAAAGTAGTTCAATTAGATACACCTGAGGGCATTATACATAATCCGAAAAATGAGTTTGTAGAGGAGTTCATTGGAAATCGTGGACGACCTTGGTATGAAGGGAAGATTGTAGAAGATGTATTGCCGCTAGACGATAGCATACGAGTAGAAGGGAATGTTTTATCTTTAAATTCTCCTTTACAAGAAGCCCTAGTCCGCGTACAAGCTGAAGGTTCTGTACCGGTTGAAGAAAATGGTCAATATGTTGGAGCGTTAACAAGTCGTCATATAGTAAATTACATTGTTGAACAAATGAAGGAGAGAGGCTAAACAGTGACTGATTTTATTCAAACGTTTCAAGAACGAAAAGTAGAATTGCTGAGTGCGTTAAGTGAGCATTTACAAATATCGCTTATTTCATTATTTTTTGCCGTGATTATTGCGGTTCCTCTTGGCATTCTATTAACGAGAAAAGAACGGATGGCTGAATTTATAATAGGGACTTCTGCTGTAATGCAGACTGTGCCATCACTTGCATTACTTGGACTTTTAATTCCATTAGTAGGAATCGGAAAACTTCCAGCCATTATCGCATTAGTTGTGTATGCGCTATTACCTATTTTGCGAAATACGTATACAGGAATACGGGAATTAGATGAATCACTTATAGAAGCGGCGAGAGCTATGGGAATGAATAGCTGGAGAAGATTATGGAAGGTAGAGCTTCCTCTCGCATTGCCAATTATTATGGCTGGTATTCGGACAGCGATGGTATTAATTGTTGGAACGGCTACATTAGCTGCTTTAATAGGCGCTGGTGGACTCGGTAAGCTCATACTACTCGGTATCGATCGGAATGATCATGCGCTTATCATTTTAGGGGCCATACCAGCTGCGTTACTCGCTTTATTCTTTGATATAGTACTTCGCATGCTTGAGAGGCCAAAACGCTCATATAAGCGCGTTATATTAACGATATGTATAGTTGTAGTAATGATCGCTTCGCCATTTCTTTGGAATACACAAAAGAAAGACATAGTTATTGCTGGCAAACTTGGATCTGAACCAGAAATTTTAATTCAAATGTACAAGCAACTTATTGAACAGGATACAGATTTACAAGTAGAATTAAAGCCAGGCCTTGGGAAAACAGCATTTGTATTTGAAGCGTTAAAATCAGGTGAAGTAGATATATACCCAGAATTTTCAGGAACAGCTTTATCTACTTTCGTGAAAGAAGAACCGAAAAGTACAAATCGTGATGAAGTATATGAGCAAGCTCGTATGGGAATGGAAAAGAAATATAATATGGTTATGTTAAAGCCAATGGAGTATAACAATACATACGCACTAGCTATGCCAAAAAAAATAGCAGATCAAAATAATATAAATACAATTTCTGATTTAGGAAATATTTCACAGGAAGCTAAGGTAGGATTTACATTAGAATTTGCTGATCGTGAAGATGGTTATAAAGGTATGCAAAAATTATATAACTATAAGTTTTTAAATGTTAAAACGATGGAACCGAAACTACGTTATAGTGCAATTCAATCGGGGGATGTTAACGTAATCGATGCATATTCAACAGATAGTGAATTAGAGCAATATGGACTTAAAGTACTAAAAGATGATAAAGGGTTATTCCCGCCTTATCAAGGAGCACCATTATTAAGAAAAGAGACGTTACAGAAATATCCTGAACTTGAAAAAGTACTGAATAAATTATCTGGAAAGATTACAGATGAAGAAATGCGAAAAATGAATTATGAAGTAAATGTGAATGGTAAAAGTAGTGAAGAAGTAGCGAAACTATTTTTACAAAAAGAGAATTTACTTCGTTAATTTTACAAGAAATATACAAATTTATATGTTTGAAATGACCGCTCATTACAAAATGAGCGTTTTTTTTGTGCATACTTATACATTTTTTCAAAAAAGTATTCCATTTTTCTTCATTTTCTTTTAGAATAAGTAATGTTTTCCTGAAAAAATATAAGAGAAACGTCTATTAGAGAAAAAGGTGACTTTAATAGTTGAACGAACATAACACCTAGAATGACAGATGGGGTGGTACAAATAGAAAAGAAATTAGGGTTTTTTCCGTTAATCGCATTAGTAGTTGGAACGATGGTTGGTGGCGGTGTTTTTAGTTTACCGCATGATTTAGCAGTAGGAGCAAATAGTGGTGCAACGATAATTGGTTGGTGTATTACAGCAATGGGAATGATTCCACTTGCGCTCGTATATCAAACGCTAGCAAGACAAAAACCGGAGCTTGAGGGCGGGATTTATAGTTATGCACGAGCTGGATTCGGTGAGTATATTGGTTTTAACAGTGCGTGGGGATACTGGTTGGCAGGGATTTTAGGAAATGTCGCAACAATTATGTTACTGTTTAGTACATTAGGTTATTTCTTCCCGATTTTTAAAGGAGGAAATAATGCTGCGTCTATCATTGGTGCCTCTCTTTTATTATGGTCACTTCATTTTCTTATATTATTTGGAATTCGTGAAGCTTCCATTATGAATGTTATCGCAACAATTGGGAAATTAGTTCCAATCGTATTGTTTATTGTCGTGATGGTAACAGCGTTTCGCTGGGATACATTTACACATGACTTTTGGGGCGAAGGAACTATCTCAGTTTCCTCTGTACTAGGTCAAGTGAAAAATACCATGCTCGTAACCCTTTGGGTGTTCATTGGGGTTGAGGGAGCAGTTGTATTATCAGGAAGAGCTAAAAATAGCAGAGACGTTGGAAAAGCGACAGTACTTGGACTTATTTTAGTAATGTCTATTTATATTTTAATTTCTGTTCTGTCAATGGGAGCCATGACAAGAAAAGAACTTTCAGTATTAGAGACTCCTTCTATGGGACATGTATTAGAACATGTTGTTGGGCCATGGGGTGCAATGGCAATTAATATTGGATTAGTTGCGTCACTTGTAGGTACATTAATTGGCTGGTTTTTACTTGTTTCTGAAATTTCTCACGTAGCAGGAAAAGACGGTGTGTTTCCGAAAGTCTTTACGAAAACAAATAAGAAGCAAACGCCGCATATGGCATTATGGATTTCAAATATCGTTGCCCAAACTATATTTATAATCGTTTTGTTTTCACAATCGACATATCAAATTATGTATTTCATTGCGTCAACATCAATTTTATTACCGTATTTATTATCAGCGCTATTTCAATTGAAATTAGTCATCACGAAAGAGCTGAAAGTTGCGAGAGTAAAAAATGGATTGTTAGCATTAATTGCTTCCCTATACTCTGTATGGTTAATTTATGCAGCTGGTTTAAAGAATTTATTACTTGTTTCGATTGTATATGGAATCGGGATTATCGTGTACATGTTTGCAAGAAAAGAAAAAGGGAATCGGTGTTTTGTAGGTATAGAGAGATATGTGATGTGGGCAATTGTTATTGCAGCTATCACATCACTTTATATGTTACTGACAGGAAATATAAAAATGTAAAAGTCCTTTTAATTTAAAGGGCTTTTTTCCTTGTCTAGAGAATATTTAATACATAAGATATTCAGGAGGGATGAAAATGGAAGAAAAAGAACAGTTGTCTAGAATTATGGATTTAGCTAGTGATTTAAGAAAAGTATTAGTGCAAGAATCTTTTTTTAATCATCATCCTGAACTTCGAGGCGTGATTGAAAATTTAGCGAGTTCTGTAGAGAATTTGGCGAGTTTGCAGCAAAATAAAGATGAAAATGCCGAAGATCGATTACGGTACGTACTTGCTAAAATGAAAATCGCTCATAATGCCATTTTACAAGAAAAAAAAGCATTTCCTTCTCATTAATATACGTTTTAATTTTGAACCTGACGGATGACGTCAGGTTTTTTATTTCTAGTTTTAGATTGTAGTTCATACAATAAGAATAGTATGAAAAAAAGAAGGTGACTACGTTGAAATTACATAAAGCTCTTCATCCAAGTTTTATAAAGCGAATGTATTATATGAGGTTTATTGGGAGGTTTGCAAAAGCTGAGGGAGAGAAGAATGGGGAAAATTTCTTTGTACAATGTCTTTCTCCAATACCTTTAACTTTACAAGAGTTATTTCCGACTGGAAAATATTTGTTTGAAGGATTATGCAGTAATAAAAAGAATGAAAAAATCTTTACTGATTTAAAGAAGCGTAAATTAGAAAAGCAACTGGTTATGTTTCGTCTTTATTATGATCGTGGAAATTTATTTCTGGAATTAATATGCACAGAAGAGCCTCAGGAAATAGCATCTTCATATAAATTGATTCCTTCACCAAAGGTCTCAAATTATAAAAAGAGAGCGTCTTTGGAACGGAAGTTAAGCAACGGTTACTTATCATTTCTTATGCCTAAATTACCAAAAGACTTTGAGCCTCCAGAATTATTGTGGCATGAAGGAAGGCTGTATGGAAATTTATCGTTAAAATCATCAATAAGTTCAATTTCATATTTTGAGCAAAGAAAAGAATGCAAATATATTGAAATAAACGATTGGATGAAACATGTAGAAATAGCAGTAGATGATTATTTATATTTTGTAAGTGAAAATGTGTATGATCAACTAAATAAACGAATTGTTGAAGAAGGTAAGTTAGTTGAAGTAGAAGATATTAAAATGCAAAAGGAGGACTGGGAATGGGATGAGCGTGAATCCTCTTTTTTGCAGTATGTACAAAGTATGGTTCGTAATAAAGGGCTATATTTGGATGATACAGATATATATAATTTTCACATTAGTGTTAAAACCAATATGTTAACAATTGTTGGTGGCATACCAGGTGTTGGGAAATCACGCTTTGTGCAAGCTTATGCAGAAGCACTTGGATTACGTTATGGTGAAGAATTAATTTGGATTCCGATTTCACCAGCGTATCAAGAACCACATGATATTCTCGGTTACCTTCATCCGAATGGTAATTTTATTGAAAGTGAAACGAAGTTAGTTCGGACATTGTTAAAGGCTAAAGAAAACCCAAATCAATTGTATATAATTGTGTTCGATGAAATGAACATGTCACATATTGAGCATTGGTTTACTCCGTTTCTATCTGTTCTTCAACTTGAAAAGAAAAATCGTATTTTGAGTTTGTATGAGCAAATACAAGAAATAGAAAATCAAATTCCACCTTCAGTGGAAATAGGTGAGAATATTATTTTCGTAGGCACTGTAAATTTTGATGAAACGACGAAAGAGCTTTCCGATCGATTATTAGATCGAACAAATTTGATTACATTACAAAAAATTCCGTTTTGCGAGATGAATATAGAACATGAGAAAGTGGTTCAGCAGCCCCCGCTAAAAGTAACAACGGGAGAATTTCGACTCAATTGGTTTAGGAATAAAGAGATGATCGAAGTGTTTACTGAAGAGGAATTAGAGTTATTGGATAAGTTACATGATGTATTATCATCACACGATATATCAAAAGGAATTTCTTTCCGATGTGCAAGCGCAATCGCTACGTATTTGCAAAATATACCGTTCCAAAATAATCAGTCCTATATGATTAGCAGGGAAGAAGGTTTTGATTTGCAAATAAAGCAGCGTGTATTAACGAAATTAAGGGGGACAGAAATGACAGTGGGCTCTCTACTTTCTGAAGAAGCAAAAAGGGGAGCGACATTGATACCACTTTTACAGTCTCCGCTTGCAAATCGTGTATCTACATTTGAACATTCTTTAGCTTATATAAGACAAAAGCGTAGAGAACTGGAGCTGTATGGCTATGCAAAATGAGGAGCGTTATGAAACAGCAATCGTCGATACGAAAGAAACGCTCCCATTTGTATTGAAGCTAATTATTGGTACGGAGGGGAAAGGCGATTTTATCCTTTTAAACCGGCTTTGTACGTCTACTACAGCATTAGTTCAATGTATTTATAAAGTACAGGAATTAAAACCACTGAAATTGCATTTCCATTATCAAAATCCAATGGATATTACATTCATATGGAATAAAGTATATGAGGGACAAAAGAATATAAAAGAGTCACAATATGAACTAAATGAAAAAAAACAAAGAGTATTAGTGTATGAACATGGAAAAACTGAATTTTTTTATCCGTGGCGCTGTGGCTTATACCATTTTGAAGTGCGTATAGAAGATAAAACTTATTATGGTGCGTTTCAAGTTGTTCCTAAAAACTTTTTTGATGACCAATTTGAAATGATTCAAGATTATGTGAAGTCAATTTTAAACGAGTTAATTTTAGATAGAGGTTATTACAAGAAAACTTTCTCAGCACTTAGCGATATTGAAGATTCTTCTTATTTGGTATTGTTAAGAAAGTTGCCACAAAAAATGAAAAGAATAAAACAAATTTTTAAGAAAGTAGAATCGAATGCGGAATTTGTACACGAATATGAATGGGAAACGAAAGAGCGGAAGACAACGAGAAAAACTGCTATTATGACAGAAAGAAAGCTTTATGCGAAATATTACAACCGTAAATTTAAGGAGAAAAAAAATAGTATTGAAAATGCATTTCTTAAATTTAAAACGATGCAATTTTATTATTATTTACTTGAAGCAGAAAGTTTTGTACGTAAAACTATTGAAATACTAGAAGGAGAAAAGAAGAAAAAGTCAGACGAATTTCAAGCTGTTAAAACAATTATGAAAACGATTGAACGAAATGGATCCGTGACGGATAGGGAAAAACAAAAATATAGAAATCTACATTTATTGAAAGAAGCAGATTTACGGAAAAGTTCTGTGAAAATACAAGAATATAAAATACTAGCTCATATCGTATATGAAAGCGTGCAATACTTTCGAAATTTATTGTATTCTCCATTTTGGCGGGAAGTTTCTGAGACAGCTACCATTAATTCGAACACTTTATCTATACCACATCAGCAATTAATCCACCATTTAGAATTGTTACCGCAACATACAGAGCAACCCCCATCTTTATTATTCGTATATAAACCAACGTTTTTAGTGTATGAGTATTACGCTTTTTTTATTGTTATTTCTATATTAGAACAAATCGGATTTGAAGATAAGAATCCTATCCGTGAACAAATACAAGAACATTTTTATTTAGACGGATTACAAGATGGAACGACAGTGATTTTACATCGAGATGATATAAAAGTGTACGTCGCGTTTAATGATTTAATTGAAACACACCCTCTTATTGCACTAAGCAAAGGAAGTAATTTTTATAACGGAGAGGATACAAAGAAACCGGATATTCGTTTAGATTGTTATGTAAAGGAAGAAGAGAAGTATGTATATAAATCTTCTATTATTATCGAAGTGAAATACAGCCCTATGTACAATATTTTTCAGCCTGTCGGTAATACAAAAGCAACTGAGCAAATGTATAAATACTGGTCCATTAAGTATGTAGAAGAACAGAATGGCAAAAGAATTTTTAAGCGAAGAGCGATTTATGAAGTGATTTGTGTATATCCAGGTAGCCATATGCATAGTAAAAAAATTGAATCTGGTTGTGGAGTGTTTTTACAACTATATCCATATAAAACGAAACAAGGAGAAGAGAAGTTGGCTGGGAAGCATGGGATGATTCAAATTTTTGAGAAATGGTTAAAAAGTAATAAAATGTAAAAGAAATCCTTTTTAATGAAGGATTTCTTTAGGTTAAGAAGAATTATATGCCATAAGGAAAGAAGCATAACGTGGGTCGAACTTGAAAGGATAAACATTTTTCATTAGAGCAATTAACTTTCTTTGTATGTATGATTGTATAAGAAAGTAAGAAATGGTACATGCGGGGGAAAAGAGTGTGAAATAGGAATTTAATTCAATTTGCAGAATATAATAAGACATAAATATTTTTAGTTGCATACGAAGATTTGTTCTTATATGATAGTGAGTGAAAGCGTTATCAAAAAACAGAACGGCGATGGGAAAGGCGGGTAAATATGTTCCAGCGTGTTCAAACAAAGGAAGAACATTTTTGGTTCGAGCAACTGTGGGGAGATTTTTGTGAAGAAAGAAACTTAATGTTTGTAGAACGTAATTTAAATCCATCACGATTTTTATTAATAGAAGATGAACATCATATTGGTACAGTAGAATGTATTAAGTTTACAGTACCTGAACAATCAAATTCTGAGTTTTTCTATCCGTTTTCTAAAAATGATTTAGTGAAAGATTTGAAAAATGTGTATGAAATAGGAAAGTTAAGTATTGCGAAAACGTCTCGGGGGAGAGGACATTTCAAAAGGCTGGCAGCTATTTTATTTATGCATGCGTTAGAGACGAAAGCGGAATGGTATATTGCAGCAGTTACAAAAAGAATGTATATGTATTTACTTACACTCGGTTTTCCAATTGAACCGATAGATAGTCCATTCCAGTTTCATGATAATTTACAAGGTGTACCAGTGCGGATTCATGCTCGAAAAGGGGCTACACATCTGTATTCTTTGAAAGAATTCCGTGATATTATTCAAGGGAATGCTCATGCGCAGGTACTTATTGCAGAATACAGTAAAAATATTATGTTAACAAAATAAAAATATATGAATATGTATAGTATGAAGAAGGGTGTCATATTACAGTCATCTTTCTTCATACGAAAAAGTAGACCCTTATTTTTGTAATAAGGGTCTACAAGGTTATAGTCCAAATATACTAAAAATCATTTTACGACGCTTCGGTTTCTTTTCTCTTTCATATGTTGGTTTTGCATCAGGAGTAATGTATATTGGTTCTTCTTTTTTTAGGGCAGCTTCTAGTTTTTGAATTCGTTCTAACATTTCTTCCATTTCGCGGCGATGTTGTAAGAGTTGGTATGTAACGACATCATTTGCTTTATCTTGCATTTGTTCTTCCATTCGATCTAGTCTTCTCGTAATTGTGGTTAATTGAGCTGTTAATTGTTTAAAATCATTCGATGATGTATTTTGAACAATTGTGTTTACTTGAGTTTTTAATTTTTCTATATCATTTGAAGATGTTTTTTGAGTAGTTTGAGAGTTTTGAGGCTGGTCCATTTGAGAACGATGGTATTCTAACATTTGATCTAAATCAACTTGTGTGAAAATAAAATGACCATATTTATTTTTTTTTATCGTAAGATTTAATTGTTGTGCAATCCGGACAACAGCCTTTGGGCTAACACCTAATTTCTTTGCGATAAATGGTGTTTTATATTCCAAAATAATCCCTCCTATATACATCCTGTTGAATGATTTCTAGTTATGTAGCAAGTTCCCTTCAGGTGTGACAAAAGAAGTGTGGAATCGGCAAAGAAAGTGTTTTTTCACGAAGTTTAGCTGTTTAGCACATACGATGTATATAAATTATTTTAAAATATCGGAAAATTGGGATTATTATAGTTTGACGATAATAAGCTAATTAGATTATCATAATTATAAATATCTTTTTTATGTATGCATATAATATATAAAAAGGTGGTTAATAATGTAGAATTTTATTAGAGTATAAGAATGCTTACTTCACTTGAATAAATTTAAGTAGGAGGTGGCTTCCTTGCTTACACTGTAAGTAAGGAAAAGTATTTGGACATATATAGTATAAGTATAGTGATTGTTTTAATTGCCTTAACGGCATTTTTCGTGGCAGCAGAATTTGCAATTGTTAAAGTGAGGAGTTCACGAATTGACTATTTAATTGCAGAAGGAAATAATCGTGCACTATCTGTCAAAACAATCATTACAAACTTAGACGAATATTTATCGGCTTGTCAATTAGGAATAACTGTTACAGCTCTTGGGATTGGGTGGTCTGGTAAACCGGCGCTAAAGCACATGTTTGATGTGCTGTTTGCAAATTGGAACGTCCCTACTCAACTCGCAGACATTTTCGCTATAATTTTAGTGTTTTTGTTTATCACATTTTTCCATGTGGTAGTAGGAGAGTTAGCTCCAAAAACATTCGCGATTCAAAAAGCAGAACAAGTGAGTTTCTTTGTTGCTAAGCCACTCATTTTTTTTAATCGTATTGCATTCCCATTCATTTGGCTTTTAAATGGATCAGCTCGGTTAATTACAAAGTTTTTTGGGTTGAAACCACCAAAAGGGCATGCTGAAGTGCATTCAGAAGAAGAATTGCGCTTGTTAGTTTCAGAAAGTTATAAAAAAGGTGAGATTAATCAATCTGAATATAAGTATGTGAATAAAATATTTGAATTTGATGATCGTATTGCGAAAGAAATAATGGTACCACGAACAGAGATGAATATTTTAAATAAAGAAATGCCTGCTGAAGAGGCTTTACAAAAAATGTCTCATGAAAAATATACGAGGTATCCGGTTGTTGATGGTGATAAGGACCATGTAATAGGCTTTGTGAATTTTAAAGATATATTTACAGATTTTGTGAAGCATCGAGTTGTTAGTGAAAAGACAGTGGAGCAATATATTAGGCCAATTATTTTAGTTATTGAATCTATCCCAATTCATGATTTATTTTTAAAAATGCAAAGAGAAAGGACACATATCGCTATATTAATTGATGAATATGGTGGTACATCAGGTCTTGTAACCGTTGAAGATATTTTAGAAGAAATTGTAGGGGATATTCAAGATGAGTTTGATACTGATGAACAGCCGGAAATTCAACAAGTTAGTGAGACGAAAACAATTTTAGAAGGAAAAGTACTTGTTAGTGAAGTGAATGCATTATTAGGTTTGACTATTGACGACGATGATGTCGATACGATCGGCGGTTGGATCCTAACAAAAAATATTGAGATTTCCGAAGGTGATACCATTGAAATTGAAAAGTATAAGTTTTGTGTGAAAGAATTAGATGGACACTATATTAAGAGGTTAGAAGTAACGAAACCTTCAGAATCGATTGTTATTGTAGGAGATGAAAAAAAGATTTCGCTCCAAGAACAAATTAGTTCGTAAACTCTGCTTTGTAGCAGAGTTTTTTTTGAGCAAAATGTTTTTTGGTGTATTAGGGCTATGATACAATTACATAAGTCAGACCTTTCACCAGGTGAAATAAAGGTAATGTATTATTGTATACATATATTTGGAAGGAGAACCACTATGAAAAAGCATTTATATATAAATGGGATATGGAAATCAGTAGGGACGTATAAACCATTGTATGCACCATATTCTGAAGAAACATTAGCGGAGATTGCGCAAGGTACAGAAGATGACGTTAAGGAAGCGGTAGTTTCGGCTAAAAATGCAATGAAAGAAATGAAAAAATTATCTGCATACGACCGTGCAAATATTTTAGAAAAGGTTGCACAAAAAATGGATGAGAGAAGAGAAGAGTTTGCAGAGATTATCGCAAAAGAAGCTGCAAAACCAATTCGTGCTGCACGGGGAGAAGTAGATCGCACTGTTCAAACATATAAGTTTGCAGCTGAAGAAGCGAAGCGAATATATGGTGAGACGTTACCATTAGATGCTGCGCCAGGAGCAGAGGGCCGTATAGCGTATACAATTCGACAACCAATCGGGGTTATTGGTGCTATTACACCGTTTAATTTTCCGCTTAATTTAGTAGCACATAAAGTAGGCCCAGCAATTGCGGCTGGAAATACTATTGTGCTAAAGCCAGCAGACCAAACGCCACTTTCGTCGTATGCATTGGTAGAATTATTTGAAGAAGCTGGTTTACCAAAGGGAGCTTTCAATATAATTTCTGGACCTGGATCTGTTGTAGGTGAGGCATTAGTAACAGATGAGAACGTTGCTAGTATTACTTTTACAGGAAGTCCGAAAGTAGGTATTGGAATTAAGGAAAAATCTGGATTGAAACGAGTGACGTTAGAATTAGGATCGAACGCTGCTGTAATTATTGATGAAGATGTTGAATTGACAGACGAAATAATTGAACGTGTAAAATGGGGCGCGTTTGTGAATAATGGACAAGTTTGTATTTCAGTACAACGTGTTTTTGTGCATGAATGCAAAATGGAGGAGTTTATTACAAAATTAACGAAAGCAATGGAAAGCGTTGTAGTAGGAGACCCGCTTCATGAAGAAACAGATGTATCGGCACTTATTTCAAAAAACGATGTAGAACGTATAAATTCATGGGTGGAAGAGGCAGTTAAGGAAGGAGCAAATGTTGTATACGGTGGTAACAAACGTGATGCAAGGATTTTTGAACCAACTGTATTAACAAATGTTCCAGAGTATGTATCTGTTCAGTGCCAAGAAGTATTCGGTCCACTTATGACTGTAAATACATTTAAAGAATTTGATGAGGCTTTAGAGCAAGTAAATAATTCACGTTATGGATTACAAGCAGGTGTATTTACAAACAATCTATGTAAAGCAATGCGTGCAATTGATGAATTAGAAGTCGGTGGTGTCATGATTAATGATATTCCAACGTTCAGGGTAGATCATATGCCTTATGGTGGTGTAAAAGAGAGTGGCACAGGCCGTGAAGGAATTAAATATGCAATAGAAGAAATGACAGAAATGAAATTAATATGTATTAAAAAATAAAAAGTACACTTTTTTAATCAAGTGTACCTTTTATTTTACTTCATTTCTTGTTTGAAAATATCATCTTCGGCATAAATGTGTTCTTTGTCTACAGCAGTGCTATGAGATAGTACTAAACCGATTGGTGTTTCTGTGCCTTTATTTTGAACAATTGTAAAAGGAACATTTTTTTCATTTGCTAATTTAATGTATTTTGATAAATGTGGGTAAGCAATGCTACCATTTAGGAATAGTTGTAATGCTTGAGAAGAACGCATGCTACCTGTTACTTCTGTATACACATTACTTTGCATTACTTGACCGATGGTTAAAGCGATCTCTACACGCTCACGTAATGTAGTTAAGTACATATTACGTTCTTCTGGTTTGTTTTGCTTTTGGCCATATATGCCTTCTTGGAGATAGTCTTCCACATTTTTATTTACCATATTTTTCACACCTTTCACTTCTTATTGTACGCAAGAATTAAAAAGGATGCAAAAAAGTAGTTTTGAACAGGAAAATAATTTGAAAAATGAGAAGGGAAAAGGGATATATGAATACAACTTATTTAAATAAGAAAGGAAAAATAAATTTTATCAACAGAAATTAACAAAATGTGACAAAAATCTATTAACGAAATGTGTTTTTTGTGTTAATATTCAAAATATAAAGGGTATTCGTCGTATGGAAATGGAGGGAATGGAGGTTTTTCCAATCGATAAGGATATTAAAGAAGTATTTTGTTCGCACTTGAAAAACAACAGGCACCAATTCGTAGAGAACTGGAAAAACAAAATGATAATTTCCGAAAAAGATCCATTTAAACAAGAAGTTGTTCAAAATGGAGAAAATTTATTAGAGTTAATTATCGAACTCATTATGGAAGATAAAGACATTAATTATCTTCAGCCATTATGTGAGAAAATGGCTATTGAGCGTGCAGGTGCAGATGCGAATATTGGAGATTTTGTTTACAATGCAAATGTGGGAAGAAATGAACTTTTTGAAGCAATGTGCGAATTGGATGTAAGCGCCCGTGAACTGAAACCGATTATGGCCAAAATACATACTTGTTTTGACAAATTAATTTATTATACCGTTTTAAAATACTCAGAAATTATATCGAGGAATTTAGAAGAAAAACAGCAATATATAAATGAAACACATAAAGAAAGGCTTACGATTCTAGGGCAAATGTCGGCTAGTTTTGTGCATGAATTTCGTAATCCGCTAACTTCGATTATGGGATTTGTCAAGCTATTGAAGACAGACCATCCTAATCTATCGTATTTAGATATTATTTCACATGAATTAGATCAATTAAATTTTAGGATTTCGCAATTTTTACTTGTATCGAAAAAAGAAATGTGGAATGAATCGGAACGTTTTTGGCTAAATGACTTATTTCAAGATATTATACAATTCTTATATCCAAGTTTAGTTAATGCAAATGTTTTGATTGAAAAGAATTTGCCGTATCCTATTCCACTCGTTGGTTACCGGAGTGAAGTGAGGCAAGTAGTTTTAAATATTTTAATGAATTCGATTGATGCTCTTGAATCGGTGAAAGAAGAGCGGAAAATTATTATTGATGTATTTGAAGAGGATCAGGCTGTTCGCATTGTTATAAAAAATAATGGGCCTATGATTCCAGCAGAAAATGTAGAGACCATTTTTGAGCCATTTGTAACTACTAAAAAGCTAGGAACTGGTATTGGACTATTTGTATGTAAACAAATTGTAGAAAAACATAACGGATCCATATTGTGTCGTTCGAATAACGATTGGACAGAATTTCAAATTACGTTTCAAAAGTAAACAGTCTACACCATACAAATGGTGTAGACTGTTTTAATTTGTAAGTATAACGGTCTCTAATTTTGGATCCTCAGTTGAATAACCTACCATTGAAATTGTGTAAATTGTATTTGGTTCAACGTTGAATTTCGGAATGGTTAATAGTACTTTTTTTGTATCCGCAAGTGAAACTTCAATATCTGCTGTACCAGGGCTAACTTGTAAAAAATCTGTTATTTGTTTAAAGAGTACATTTTCAAATAAATGATCCCCA
Organism: Bacillus sp. NPDC057893; assembly: GCF_042796455.1. Lineage (NCBI taxonomy): Bacteria > Bacillati > Bacillota > Bacilli > Caryophanales > Bacillaceae > Bacillus > Bacillus sp. NPDC057893. The sequence goes on from NZ_JBHVNG010000002.1 coordinate 1,348,682, forward strand.
TCTTTTAAATTTACATTTACTACTGGAGTGTCTGGTGAAAAATGTGCAAACCGTATTTTTGCTTGACCAGATGGTAAATGAGTATTATCAAGAATAGGTTGTAATTGGAGATGATTATCGCTATTGACCGCTGCAAGGGTATAAGCGTGATTCCCCATTATTGGTACTAATGCTGAGAATATTGGAGTTTCGTTTCCGACAGGGACAATATCAATACGGTATTTACCTTGTACTAATGATAAATACGGACTGAATTGTTTAAAAGAAATATTTTTAATAACCTTTTGTCCGTTTATAATAATATCAACTGCTGGTGTATGGGGAGCTGTGTGAAAAACTCTCATATGTGACGGTAAAGTTGCTTCTTGTGAATCTCTCTTTTCATATGCTTGTACAAGTTTTGTAATTGCATCATGGTATTTCATATAGAGTTCTACATATCTTTTAGGATTGCTATATTGATAGTAACGAGCGAGCTGTTCGTAACGTGCAGCTTCTTGTCCATATTTTTCAATTTCGGATTGAGTCATGAACATTCCTCCTTTATCATCATTACAAATATATGCGAAGCTAGAAAGAGGTTATGCAAAAAATTTGCCTTTCTAGAAGGAAAAGTTTAAATGGGGATTTTTTTATTTATAGGCAAACACACATACAAATCGATAATTGTCCTACATAAATTATAAAGGAAAGGTAGTTTGACTTTGATGGAAGGAGTGGAACCCTTGGATGTGGATATCCCAATAGTTATTGGGAATGAAGTTATGGAGGATTTGGTGCTATAGGTTGTTGGACGAATTATGGATTTGCATTATGAGTATTTCTATTAATTTTAGTGATGCGTTGGATAAGGTAATGCCGATAAAAGAGCGTCGTGCCGAACTGATTAATATGGTTAATCGGTTCTTTTTTTATTGTTCTAAACAGGTGATACTATTTGTTAAGTAATAGTTACGATAAATGTGGCGAAGTGAAATGTCGAATTTTGTTTGAAAATATGCAATATAAAGTAGGATAATAGGAAGGAGAATAACGGGAGTTCCGTCGAAGTTTACACAATGTCAGCAATTGAGGGAAGCTGATATTATGTTAAAAAAATATTCGATTTGTTGTTATCTTAAATCAGGAAGGGGTATTTAAGCGTAAAGATAAGGGTTGGTCTTCGTATTTGATTCTGAATTTTCTGTTTTATAATTAATATTTAGCACTCATTTGTATATTTTATAATAGTTTTTTGATAAATTCACTGCTTTCGCAGAGGGTTCTTTTTTATGAAAGAAACGTCAATTTTCTTCATATATATATACAAATTGGAGAAATGGGGGAGCGCTATGCGCGATTACTTAATTAAGCCACTTGTTGGTCAGCCGTATCCAATGATTTCACATGGAAAAGGTGTTTATTTATATGATCAAAACGGAAATAAATATTTTGATGGTTCGTCAGGAGCGATTACGGCAGGTATTGGACATGGCGTAACAGAGATTGCGGAAGTTATTAAAAAACAGGCAGAGGAGATTGCGTTCGTTTATAGATCACAGTTTACGAGTGAACCGGCTGAAAAATTAGCGAAGAAGTTGAGTGATTTAAGTGTAGGAGATTTGAACTGGAGCTTTTTTGTGAATAGTGGTACGGAAGCAAATGAAACAGCTATGAAAATCGCAATTCAGCATTTTCAGGAGCGTGGCATTCAAGGGAAACATAAAATTTTGTCACGGTGGATGAGCTATCACGGGATTACAATGGGAGCTTTATCTATGTCTGGGCATCCACTGCGCAGACAACGTTTCGTTTCTATTTTGGAAGATTATCCGACTATTCCAGCTCCATATTGTTTCAGATGTCCGATGCAAAAGGTATATCCAACATGTCAGCTTGCTTGTGCGACTGAACTAGAAAGAGCGATTGAACGAATTGGTGCAGAACATATTGCAGCTTTTATTGCTGAACCGATTATCGGAGCTGCTGGAGGCGCGGTTGTTCCGCCGAAAGAATACTATAAAGTAATTAAAGATATTTGTAGTCATTACGATATATTATTTATTGCGGATGAAGTAATGACTGGACTTGGTCGTACTGGTGCATGGTTTGCGATGGAGCACTGGGGTGTAGAACCGGATATTATGACGCTTGGTAAGGGGCTAGGAGCGGGTTATACACCAATGGCAGCGACAATTGTAAGTGACCGTGTTATGGAGCCCATTTTACATGGATCACGTTCTGTAATGAGCGGACATACGCTTAGTGCAAATCCATTGTCTGCAGCAACGGCTTTAGCTGTTATTGAATATATGGAGAAACATAATTTACCTGAAAAAACAGCAGAAAAGGGAGAGTATTTATTAAAAGGTTTGCAGAAAGTTCAGCAACAATCGACAATCATTGCCGATGTGCGTGGAAAAGGATTGCTAATTGGAATAGAATTGCAACCGTTTACAAAAGCGTCGGAGCTTATTTCAGTTGCTGCTAAAAATGGACTGCTCTTATACCAAGCTGTTTCAGGGCAAGCAGGAAAAGAGGATAGTGCACTGCTTGTTGCACCACCAATGACAACTACATATTCTGAGTTAGATGAATTACTTTCAATTTTTGTACAGAGCGTGGAAGAGATGATGCAAAAAGGAGGGCATAGTATCGCATGACAACCATTACAAATACATTCGGTAAATTAAAAGAAATAGAGGAAGTAATTTCTTTGTTCCATGATGATATGACATTAATGTTTGGGGGATTTGGAGGAATCGGATCCCCTCCATCTTTAATTCAAGCTGTTTTAGATAAAGGCATTACAAATTTAAATTTAATAGGAAATGATACTGGATTTCCTGATGTAGGAATCGGTCGTCTTGTTACGAATGAAAGGGTTAAATCTTTAGTTACTTCTCATATTGGGTCAAATCCAAATGCGGGAAGACAATTAAATGAAGGAAGATTGCAAATTGAATTCTCTCCGCAAGGAACACTCGCAGAGCGTATTCGCGCTGGTGGTGTAGGGCTTGGTGGTATTTTAGTTGACGTTGGTGTTGATACGATTGTAGAAGAAGGAAAGCGTACAGTTGAAATGAATGGAAAGACATATTTAGTTGAAACAGCTTTAACGGCTGAAGTCGCAATTGTATATGCGAAAAAGGCGGATCCGTTTGGCAATCTTGTATTTGATAAAAGCGCTCGTAATATGAACCCACACGTAGCTATGGCTGGTGACATAACGATTGTAGAAGCAGAAGAAATTGTTCCACTTGGAAGTTTAGACCCAGAAGAAATTGTCGTCCCAGGTGTATTTGTAAATTATATCGTGCCATCGGAAGGAGTGAATTGGAAATGGGTATGGGCGTAGAAGTAAGAGATAAGATTGCAAGACGTGCAGCGAAAGAAATTCAGAATGGTATGCTTGTAAATTTAGGTATTGGGATTCCATCGCTTGTACCGAATCATTTGCTAGAAGATATGAATGTTATGTTTCACGCGGAAAACGGTATTGTTGGTATGGGACCAACGCCAAGTAAAGGGAATGAAGATGAGAATTTATGTAACGCAGCTGGTTTACCAACATCTCTTATTACAGGAGCAAGTTATTTTGATAGCTGCATGGCATTTGGCATGATTCGAAAAGGATTACTTGATGTTACGATACTTGGTTCGTTACAAGTAAGTGAAAATGGTGATTTAGCGAACTGGATTGTACCAGGAAAACGTGTTCCAGGTATTGGAGGAGCGATGGATTTAGCGCAAAAAGCGAAGCGGGTCGTTGTTGTGATGAATCATGTTGATAAATACGGAAATGCAAAGATTGTTTCGGAATGTACATTGCCATTAACTTCGAAAAAATGTGTAGATTTAATTATTACAGACATGGCTGTCATGGAAGTGACTCCAAGAGGACTTGTCTTACAAGAATTAATGAGTCCTTACACTGTAGAAGATGTAAAACGACATACGACAGCTGATTTTCATATAAGCTCAAATTTACTAGTAATTGAATGAGGGGAGTTGTAATATATGGAGCAATTTAAAAAACAAGTTTGTGATTATATTGAGAGTCATGAAGAAGAGAGCGTAAAATTTTTAACACGATTAATTCAAGAAAAGAGCGTATCTGGTGATGAAAGTGGTGCGCAGGCAATTGTTATTGAAAAGTTGCGTGAGTTAGGTCTAGACCTTGATATTTGGGAGCCTGCTTTTAATGAAATGAAAGATCACCCTTATTTCGTATCACCTCGTACAAGTTTTACAGATAGCCCGAACATTGTAGCGACTTTAAAAGGAAGTGGCGAAGGGAAATCTATGATTTTAAACGGGCATATTGACGTCGTGCCAGAAGGGGATGTAAATCAGTGGGACCATCATCCATACAGTGGAGAGAAAATAGGAAACCGCATATATGGACGTGGAACAACAGATATGAAAGGCGGAAATGTCTCACTTATGCTTGCGATGGAAGCGATTATTGAATCTGGTATTGAGCTAAAAGGTGATATACATTTTCAAAGTGTAATAGAAGAAGAGAGCGGTGGGGCAGGAACATTAGCTGCTATTTTACGAGGATATAAGGCAGATGGCGTTATTATTCCTGAGCCGACGAATATGAAGTTTTTCCCGAAACAACAAGGGTCAATGTGGTTTCGTCTACATATAAAAGGAAAAGCAGCACACGGTGGTACACGGTATGAAGGAGTAAGTGCAATTGAAAAAAGTATGTTTGTTGTAGATCATTTGAGAAAATTAGAAGAGAAGAGAAATGGTCGAATTACAGATCCGTTATTTAAGGGGATTCCAATTCCAATTCCAATTAACGTTGGGAAAATTGAAGGGGGAAGCTGGCCAAGTTCTGTTCCCGATTCATTAATTTTAGAAGGAAGATGTGGTATTGCGCCGAATGAGACTATAGAGGCAGCGAAAGAAGAGTTTGAAGGCTGGATTGGTGAATTAAAAGAAGAGGATAGTTGGTTTGTAAAAAAACCTGTAGAAGTAGAATGGTTTGGAGCGAGATGGGTTCCTGGTGAACTAGAAGAAAATCACCCACTTATTACAACGCTGAAACATAACTTTGTTGAAATCGAAGGGAACGAACCGATTATAGAAGCTTCGCCATGGGGAACAGATGGAGGTTTGTTCACACAAATCGCTAACGTACCAACGATAGTATTTGGTCCAGGAGAGACGAAAGTAGCACATTATCCAAACGAATATATAGAAGTTGATAAAATGATTGCTGCCGCAAAGATAATTGCATGTACATTACTAGATTGGTGTGAGGTGAAGAAATGAAATACTATGAATCTTTTAGTGAACAGACAAAGCATTATACAGTAGAAGGGGTTTTAGATTATTTTAATAAACGTGTTAGAGTTGATCACTATACAGGAAATGTTGAAAGTATTATACAAACAATCGATGAATTAGCAGAGAAACATTCTTTCACTAAATGTATTATTAAAGGAAAGGGAGAGCATGTTTCAACATGGCTCTCTTTCGGTTTCTTATTGGAAGCAACGATACCTCATTATTTTCAAGGACACGATGCGCACTTCTTCGTGAAATATCATAATGATGAAAGACGAAATAGTATTCATTGGACTGAGGAAGATACCATTTTAAGTGGTGTAAAAGCAAAAGAAGTGAAAGAAAAAATAGTCCCAGAGGAATTTGTGTTAAGAAAAGCGACAGAAGAGGATGCGGAAGAATTAGCAATTGTCTTTGGAAAAGTATTTGAAGTTTATCCGACACCTTTAAATGAAGCAAGTTATGTAAAGAAGACGATGAAGGAAGACGATACAATTTACTATGTTTATGAATTCGAAGGGAAAATTATTAGTACAGCATCTGCTGAAATGAACGTGAAAGAAGGTAATGCAGAATTAACGAATTGTGCTACATTACCTGAATATCGAAAACATGGTTTCATGAAAAGTCTGTTAATTAAATTGGAGGAAGAGCTCCAAGAAAAATCTATTTTTTGTTCTTATACAATTGCTCGCTCGCTATCTTTCGGTATGAATGCAGCCTTTCATCAATTAGGCTATACATATACGGGAAGGCTTGCGAATAATTGCTACATTTTTGATAAGTTGGAAGATATGAATATATGGGTGAAAGATTTATCCAGCTATTCGAAAGCAGTAAGACTCCCGCCTCAAAATTCGGCTGTAAAGCAAATAAGTTAGGTGGGAGGCGGATTAATAATCAGTGGGGATGAATAAAGCCCCACTGATTAAAGTTTCACTTAACCATAAATAAGCAATAGAAATATATATAAATTTCATCAAAATAATAGAACGGAATCGTCATGCTTATAATCGCACAGAGGGGTGCCGAAAATCCGGCATGCATTTGCCAGATTTTCGGCAAGAGGGGGGGATGACATTGCTAGCAGTTTCGACACAAGAAGTCATTGAAGCGATTTTGGGCAGTATTGATGAGGCTATACATGCAGTGGATGAAAATGGTATTACAATTTTTTATAATACAGTTGCTGCAAAGCATGATGGATCGAAAATTGAAAATGTGCTAGGAAAACATTTATTAGAAGCATTCCCTTCATTATCTAGGGAAACGAGTACGCTAATGAAAGTGTTACATACGAAAAAACCGATTGTACATCAAGTTCAGCATTATCAAAATTTAAATGGGGAAGACGTTTGTACGGTAAATACGACGCTACCTATTTTTATAGATGGGAATATTGCTGGTGCTGTTGAAATTGCGAAAGATTATTCTACAATTCAAACGCTTACTGACACAATCGTAGATTTGCAATCGAAAATAAAACGGTCGACTAGTAAAAAAACGGTAAAAAAGCATGTTGCATTCGAGACAATTGTGACAAATGATTCCCGCTTTAAACAGACGAAAGAGTTAGCTCAAAAAGTAGCACCAACTGATGCGAATGTTTTAATATATGGTGAAACAGGAACAGGGAAAGAGCTATTTGTGCAAGCAATTCATGAAGCTTCTAAACGGAAAAACAAGCCATTTATTGCACAAAACTGCGCAGCTTTGCCAGAGTCGCTATTAGAAAGTTTATTGTTTGGAACTACAAAAGGAAGCTATACAGGGGCAATTGAACGAGCAGGATTATTTGAACTTGTAGATGGAGGAACATTGTTTTTAGATGAACTTAATTCAATGCCACTCGATTTACAAGCGAAGATGCTACGTGTATTAGAAGATGGAGTTATTCGTCGCATTGGTGATAATAAGACGAGAAAAGTAGATGTTCGAGTTATTACTGCAATGAATCAGCCTCCAGAAGTATGTTTAAGAGAAAATAAAATTCGCACTGATTTATACTATCGATTAAATGTGTTTTCATTATATATTCCGCCGCTTCGCGAAAGAACTGAGGATGTACTGCTATTAGCGTCTTACTTTTTGAAAGAATATAATAAAAGTTATAAAAAAGGTGTACTTCAAATTGATAAGGAAGCGAAAGAAAGATTACAAGCTTATCAATGGCCTGGAAATGTTCGCGAGTTAAAACATACGATTGAACATGCTGTCATTATTACGGAAGGGAATTCGTTAACAGCAAATTGCTTACCACGAACATTTCAGAAAGAGAAACTTCCGAAGAAGAAAAGTATATTACCGCTTAGGGAAGCTCTTCATCAAACGGAAAAGGAATTAATAGATCAAGCGTTAATTGAAACGGAAGGGAATATTTTGCAAGCAGCAAAAATGTTAGGTATTCCGCGTCAAACGCTTCAATATAAACTGAGCAAGTACGACAAAACCGCCGAATAATCGGCGGTTTTTGTGTGTTTGCACCAATAAAAGAGCGTTTACATATATAACAAGTAATGAATATGATAGTAAATATCGTTTTAGTACAGCACTTAAAAATATTTATTCTCTTATATAATAGGGTATTTCTCGCATTTACTTATCAAGTATATGAAGTTGGCATAATTATTGCTTATATAAAGGATGAGCGTATAAAAAGGGGGAATAGCAATGTTACATGATGTATACAAACCAAATCGTCACTGGAAGGATATTGAATTATGGAAAGATGTTACAGAAGAACAATGGAATGATTGGGTTTGGCAATTAACGAATACGATCAAAACTTTAGATGATTTAAAGAAAATAATTAACTTAACACCTGAAGAAGAAGAAGGTGTTAAAATTTCAACGAAAACGATCCCGTTAAACATTACACCGTACTATGCTTGGCTAATGAATCCTGATGACCCACGCTGTCCGATTCGGATGCAATCAGTACCGATTTCGGAAGAGTTATATAAAACAAAATATGATTTAGAAGATCCTCTTCATGAAGATGAAGATTCACCAGTTCCAGGATTAACGCATCGCTATCCAGACCGCGTACTATTTTTAGTAACGAATCAATGTTCTATGTATTGTCGTTACTGTACACGTCGTCGTTTTAGTGGACAAATTGGAATGGGCGTACCGAAAAAGCAATTAGATGATGCGATTGCTTATATTAGTGAAACACCACAAGTACGTGACGTTTTAATTTCTGGCGGTGATGGACTTCTAATTAATGATAAAATTTTAGAATATGTATTAAAGAATTTACGAGCAATCCCGCATGTCGAGATTATTCGTATCGGAACGAGAGCACCAGTGGTATTCCCGCAGCGTATTACAGAAAACCTGTGTAACATTATTAAAAAATACCATCCAGTATGGTTAAATACGCATTTTAACACTTCTATTGAGATTACAGAAGAATCGAAACTAGCATGTGAAATGCTTGCAAATGCAGGTGTTCCAATTGGAAACCAAGCTGTAATTTTAGCTGGAATTAATGACAGCGTTCCAATTATGAAAAAACTTATGCATGATTTAGTGAAAATTCGTGTTCGTCCATATTACATTTATCAATGTGATTTATCAGAAGGTATCGGTCATTTCCGTGCACCAGTTTCGAAAGGTCTTGAAATTATTGAAGGCTTACGTGGACATACGTCTGGTTATGCAGTACCAACGTTCGTTGTCGATGCACCGGGCGGAGGCGGAAAAATTGCGCTTCAGCCAAACTATTTAATTTCACAAAGTGCGGATAAAGTTGTTCTTCGTAACTTTGAAGGGGTTATTACAACGTATCCAGAACCAGAAAACTATATCCCAGGAAGAGCAGAAGGCTACTTTAAAGAAATTTATCCGACTTATGAAGAGAAACGCTCTGATATCGGCGTTGCAGGATTGATGAGTGATAAGAAATTTAATCTTGTTCCAGATGATTTACAACGTATGAATCGCCGTAAAGATTATGAAGTCAATGAAACGCATGCTTCTTTAAAAGATAAACGTGATAAGCGTGATCAATTAAAAGATAAAAAATATCAAGCACAAATAGCAAAGTTAGATGATGACAAAAAAAATGAGGGTGACGTAGTATGAATTGTATGTGGTGTGACAGTACAGAAGCGAAAGAAAGCTTGAATACTGTATATTGGGAATTACCAGATGGTACGAAAGCCATTGAAATCCAAGAGACACCATGTATTACTTGTTCCTCATGTGGAATGGACTATCAAGCAGACCATACTGTAAAAGAAATTGAAGATCAGTTGTTTTTAATTTATACGAAAGATTTGCCAAAACAACTAACATACGAAGAGTTGATGGGAAGACCACGTTTATTAAAAAGGAATTATTTCGACTTTTAACCAGCTTTTATGCTGGTTTTTTTCTTTTTTGCCTTGTATAATGTACCCAAGTTAGAAAGGTAGGGAATATTTTTGAAAAAGACATTTTACCATTATATGATGAAGCACCGTGCAGCTTTATTTAAAAATGAAATATCAGATTTAGCAGAGGCGATGTATGATGATTTAAGTTTTCCGAAGCAATCTGAAGACTATGATGTAATTAGTTCATACTTAGAGTTAAGTGGAATGCTAGAAAGTATGTCTATATTTGATGATGCATGGGATTTATATATACAAGAGAGATAACGATATGAAGGTTTAGGAAAATGAAAGCATAATGAATATATTACTTTGAAAGAAGTGAAGTATTCATTATGTTTTTTTATTTACAATACGTCTTGCTGTTAGAGCATAAATGAAAAGTGAAAGCTAGTTTAAATACTAGCTTTTTTGAGTTATATACAAATTCTACTTTTTTATTGAAAAAATTTATGAATATAAGCTTCTGTGATAAGCGTTTTTATGTAGGTTGCATATACTGTTATCAAAATCACGACGTTTAAAAAAGGAGAGATATAGATGGCAAAGAAAAAACAACCTAAATATAACGTAGGGGACATAGTCGTGATTACACTATATGGAACCGTTGGAAAAATTACGAATATGAAGATTTTAGATGGAGTTTACGTATACGAAGTAAATAATCACGATGGGTTTTACGTTGAGCAAACTTTGCAGCATGTTACAGAGCAAGAAATGAAAAAGGGCGACACAGAGTGGATTGAATTAAATTATAACTTTACGTTTGGTGATCTCGTGCAAGTAACTGGATATGATAAAGATGTTTTTCGTATTGTTGGTTTTCGGACAGAAGTATGGAGATATAAAAATGATGCATGGGAAGATACTATATATGAATTGTCACGAATTACTGATGGTGAATGGTTAGAAGCTGATGAATCTGATTTAACATTACTTGCCAATGCACAAACGGCAAATGCAATTTTGAAGAAAATGAAACAAGATAAAGCTGGTATGAATAAATTGGATTTAGGAAAATTGAAGTCAATTAACAATTCGAAAAAAGTAAGTGTAAAGACGAATCGCCAAGAAATTATTGATGGGTTATTAGATATTTATAATGATTATCATTTATTATTCGATACATTTAAAGATGAAGAATATAAAATTGTTATGGATGTTGTTCAAAATTATTTAGTTAAATTGACAGAGAAAAAATAGTTAACTAGAAAGAGAGAATAAATTGAACAACAACATATGCAGTATAAGGTATGCCTACAATTATTAAAAAAATAAAAAGCCATTTAATAAGAGAGTCTGCCCATTGATCTTCATGCATGAACTCTTCTTTTGTTTGCTCTACTTCGTATTGGTATTCCATTATTATTTCCCCCTTTGGATAGCTTGTACTAACATCGTATGCCCTTTGCCTACATGATATGACTTATAAAAAAGAAAAAACTATTTTTCTAATCTCATATACATAATTTTGAGATTTTTTCATAAAACAGAAATAAAGGAGTGATGCTCATGAAGGAAATTGAAGTCGTAATTGACACGGAAGAGATTGCGGAGTTTTTTTATGAGCGACTAATTGAAAGAGGGTACGTTCCAAAAAGAGAAGAAATTGAGGACCTGGCAGATATTACATTTGAGTATTTATTAGAGAAATGCATGATTGATGAAGTTTTTGATGAAGAGGAAGATTGAAAGTAACGGCGGGCTTAACTCGTCGTTTTTTACTCTTTACAAACCTGTCACAAATATAGACAAGAATTGTTGGTATAATTAAGAGAAAATTTTATACAAGAGGTGAAGGGATGTTCAAAAAAATTATTGATTCTATATTAGGAAAGAAAAAAAATCGTTCGTATTCGAGTAGTGATTATCGTCATAGAGGGCGCTCGTATTCAAGTAGCGATAATAAACGACGTTCATCTGGTTATGGGCATCAGCATTATAAAAGAAAACGTAAAAGCCGTAGCTTCTTTTCAAGTAGCTGATGAAATGGCGTCGTATACTAGCTTTATTTGATAGACCACTGCGAAAAAATACAATCGTTGCAGAGCGTTATAAGATTGAATCAGTAATTGGGATGGGCAGTTATGGGGTTACATATGTCGTTAATGATTTACAAATAAATAAATATAAAGTCTTAAAACAATTAAGGCAAAGTAAACAAAGATATGAGTCTGGTAGAAAATCATTTGAGCAAGAGAAAGTGATTTTACAAACATTAAATCATGCGTCAATTCCTAGTCTACATGATCATTTCATATGGGAGAAAAAGAACTTTTTTGTGATGGAGTATATGCCGGGTGAAAATTTCGAAGATTATATTTTCTTAGATGGGCATGTATATGAAGAACGTGAAGTTTTTGGGATTTTATATGAAGTACTAGGAATTGTTTCGTATTTTCATAGTAAAGGCATCATTCACCGAGATTTACGTATTCCAAACATATTAATGAAAGAAAATCAGATTAGTATTATTGATTTTGGATTGGCTAAATTGAAAGGTGAGGGTGATGAGCGAGCTATAACTTATGAAGGTGAACAAGCTTTGATGCGAGAAGTTCACTTTCGTAGCGATTTTTATGCGCTCGGTCATTTCGTATTATTTTTATTGTATGCTGGTTATGAATCGACTGAAAAAAAGGAAAAACCTTGGTATGAAGAGTTAGTGCTGGAAGAATATAATCGCGACATGCTAATGCGAATGTTACAAATGAAAGCGCCATACTATGAAAATGTACAAGATCTGAAAAAAGATGTAGCTTACGCTTTAGAAAGGATGGAGACTCCATGTTTCAAAAGTTTTTAGCAAGCGTTGGTATTGGTAGTGCAAAAGTAGATACTGTTCTTGAAAAAGATGAGTATATAGTTGGAGAAGAGATAGTAGGGAAGGTACATATAACTGGAGGTTCAGTTAGCCAAGAAATTGAAAGCATTTACTTAACGTTGTCGACGTCATATGTAAGAGAAGTGGATGATAAAAAAGTAACGTCAACGTATGATTTGGAGCGAGTTCGTTTAACAGATCCATTTTCTGTAGAGCCAAATGAAAAAGTGGAAATTCCATTTTCGTTTTTAATGCCAATTGAAGTACCACTAACACTTGGAATGAAAACGGTTTGGGTTCATACAGGCCTTGATATTAAACGTAGTATTGATCCAAGTGACCGTGATTATATTCAAGTGTTGCCGAACGCGCTATTGAACAGTGTATTAAATAGTGTAAATCAATTAGGTTTTAAAGCGCGTCATATAGAATGCGAAGAATTACCGTATCGATTACGTAAGCAAGTTCCATTCGCGCAAGAATTTGAGTTTATTCCAGTTTCCGGAGAGTATTATGGGAAATTAGATGAATTAGAATTATTAATTTTGCCAAGTGCCCATGACCGATTAGAAATTATTATGGAAGTAGATAGAAAATCACGTGGATTAGCTGGTTTGTTCGCGGAAGCGCTAGATCTTGATGAGAAGGTTATTCGCTTTACAGTAACAAGCGAAGATATTCCAACGATGCAGCAAAAAATTAACAATAATATTTTTTAATAAACTATGCATAAAAAAGAAATGGAGAGGAAAACTAAAACAACCGCTCCATTTTTTTGCATAGTGAGGTTATGTATGTGAAACGATACCGACATTTATACTTGTTAAGTTGTACACTACTCATTTGTTTTGTCGCACTATCACTTTCGTATCATACCGCTTGTATTGAAAAATTTGATAATGTAGTCGCACACTTTATTCAAAGTTTCCGAAACGATTATTTGACAACCTATTTTACTTGGGTGTCCTTTATCGGTTCAAAAAGAATATATTTCCCGTTACTCATTATACTTGTAATGTATTTTCTTCTTAGAAAAAAAATATTAAGTGCATTACTTCTAACAATTAATTATTACGGATCACGTTATTTGAACAGTATGCTCAAACTATGGTACGAACGAGCAAGACCTGATGTGACGCAGCTTGTTACAGCAACTGGATATAGTTTTCCGAGCGGTCATACGATGAATGCTACTGCTTTTTTAGGATTTATTGCATATGTCACAATTACAGAAGATCGTATTTCATTGCATAAAAAGTTGCTGATTATTTTTATAGCAAGCTTCGTTGTATTATCTATTTCAGTTAGCCGAATTTATCTTGGCGTGCACTATCCATCTGACATATTAGCCGGATGGGCAGCGGGCGGTAGCTGGCTCGTTTTATGTGTTATATTTCATAAGGCGTTCATTAAAAAAGAACCTATGTCATAATAGGTTCTTTTTGCATGGGCTCCACATGAATATGAGCATGGTAAATTCCGAATTTCTTTCGAAGCATATCTTCAATACTGTCAGTAATACAATGGCTTTCGCTAACATCCATTCGAGCATCTACTTCAATTGTAATATCTACATACGTTTGATTCCCATACATACGAGCACGAATATCTACAATATGTTCAACACCTGAAATATGCCCGATAGCATCAGCGTATTCATCCATTTTTTCAGGATCAATTCCATCCGTTAGCATATGAGAAGCTTCTACGAAAATTTCCCACGCGGTTTTACAAATAATAAGACCGACAATTAAAGCAGCAATAGGGTCTAAAATAGGCATTTTGAACTGTGATCCGACAATACCTATTACTGTACCAATACTTACGAGAGCATCTGATAAATTATCTTTTGCAGCGGCTTCTAACGACTTACTCTTTGTTTGAATCGCAATCTTTTTCGTATATTTATATACGAAATACATTACGACGGCAGAAAATAAAGCAACCCACGCAGCGAGTACATTAGGTGCTGCTTGTTTCGGATTTAAAAACGATTGAATTGCACTAATCACAACTTCTAATCCGACCGTTGCCATAATAAAGGAAGCAACAAGTGATGCGATTTGTTCTGCACGCGAATGTCCATATGGATGATCTGGGTCACGAGGCTTACGAGAAATTTTCAGGCCAATTAATATCGCTAAAGAAGCACCAATATCCGTTAAGTTATTCAAACCGTCAGCACGTAATGCGCTAGAGAGGGTAATATAACTGATGACGATTTTCATAGAGGATAAAAATATGTAGGCTATAATGCTGACAATAGCACCTTTATCAGCTTCTTTATGAGAAAGAGAATCCATTTTAATCACTCGCCTTTCTACAAGGAATTTCTTTCTATACATAGAGTATCAAACGAAACTCGTGTGGGTCTATACAAACATTGTTGACGGTTTATAGCTTTTTAAGAAGGGGATAACAAAGTTTCGTTAAGGAAAAATATGTTGAAAAGTACAAAGTGGAAATTTATTAAATAATTAATGATGATTATGGCAAAGGGAAAGAGGGCGAGAATAATGATTCTCATAATTTCTTTCATATATATTTTTTACAAAATGACTCTTTGTAATTCCCCGTGTGAGTAATATATAAGAAATGATAAAAAATGATAAAAAATTCTTGAATAAGAAGAGGAGAAAAGCATAAAAATGTTCATCTTCCATAAAGAGACAAAGGCAAAGAACAATTTGAAAATGAAAAAACCTCTGATGATTTTTCAGAGGTTTTTCGTTTCTTAGTATGCTTCTAAAAACTCAGTAACTTGCTCTTCCGTTTTTGCGTTTGCACTATGTAAGTGACCTAGCTTTTCGCCATTTTGATATACAAGTAGGCTTGGAATGCCCATTACTTGATACTCTTCAGCAATACTTGGGAACTCATCTTTATTAATAGAATACCATTCAAACTTATTGAACTCTTCCATTACATCTCCGATAAAATTGTCCATACGTACACAATCTGGGCACCATGTAGTAAAGAACTTAACAACTACTGGCTCCTCGCTTGCGATGATGTCTTTGAATTCTTTGTCAGACTTGATTTCTCTCATGTTTTGTTGCTCCTTTTTCACTTATAATATTTTGGGTTATTTAGGCGGTGTTTTTGCCTAGAAACGAAAACTTCTAACAAAAGTTTTTCTTTTCGAATAATTCGTTTGCAAATTGATCCACCGCAGTTTCCTGAAGTCCTGGTACAACATGTGAGTAAGTCTTCAGTGTGATACCTACTCTTTTATGTCCTAATCGTTCACTTACAATCTTCGGATGTATACTTTGTTTTAACATAATTGTTACACGAGTATGTCTCAGATCATGGAACCGAATATCAAGAACCTCACTTTTCTTTATAAGCTTTTTCAGGAGCTGTGTCAAACTTCTGAAACGGCAGACCAAATCGTAGTCATTATAGCGTTCATCATATCGCTCTTTTTCCTCAGAGATTTTTTGCAGATGGTCATTTTGTGCCATTAAAGTAATGTCAGGCAAAATCAGCAATCTCTTTCCTGAAGAGGTTTTTAGTTCATGGAATCCCTTTGTAATGTGAGAGAGGGAACGGTTAACAGATAACGTTCGTCTCTCAAAATCAATATCTTTCCATTGTAGACCTAAGATTTCACCTTTATGCATTCCACATGTAATAGCAAGAAGATAAGCGATATAATAACGGTTTTCTTTTGCATGTTCTAAAAAACGAAGAACTTCTTCATCGATTAAAAAACCAGGGGGTTAACGCTGAGTTAGTGGAAAGAGCTCATTATATCACTCTTTCAGAGGAGGTGAGTTAGGATGCGGAAATGGTTAAAGAAACTATTTTCGAAAAAACGCCCACCCTGCATTGTTTGTGAGGAACAAGAAGGTGAGCTTCAATTAAACGAAACTGATTGGATTTGTGAAAATTGTGCCCAAATTATGCATGAACAAGGTATTGAAAGAGATGAATAGTACCCTTTACATCTTATTCCATATATAACAAAGCTGGTTAGCTTCTGATTCAAGCGCTATTAAATGATCATTATTAATAGAGTTATTCGTATACATTCTGTTCTTTTGGATGTTAAGAACCGTATAATTCACATCGTTATGTTCATTTGAAAATGCTGATTCGTTTAATAATGTCAGCGTTGAGTTGATGTTGTATTTATCAATTCGCTCTTTCTTTCCTTTGAAAAACAGTTTGATAAGATGCGGCTCATCATTAATGAGCAAACCGAGTTCAGGTGATGAGCGGACGATTAAATCATCTGATATCCAATGTGATTTACCTGGATCGAACCAAGAGACGTCTTTGTTTTTAATAAATTTTTTGTACTGTTTTATGACATCGATATAGTTTTGCTGTTTCTTCTGATCAACCGTTTGCACTAATGTTTCGAAACATTCAAAAGGTAGTTCGTTTTGATGAAATTTAATAACAGTGTCTCGTAATTGTTTCCAGTAATCAAAAGCTGGTTGGTATTCCGGTTGAGATTTTAGATTTTTTACAAAGTTTGTTTTAGCTGCACTACTTTTCAGTGTGAAGTCTAGAAATTGTGTAAGTCCTACTTTAATTTCTGCCATATTACACCCCCTTTCCAAGCATTACTAATTCGATAATAGAAAGGGAAATCCTGTATTTTTTAAGGAGGCGAGCTAGATGCTAGAAAACCAGATGTCCATGCACAATGGCTATGGTAAAGCTGATCCACAGGAGCAAGAAGGTATCATGATAACGTCTATCGATGCCGAAAAGTTACAAGATGCCATCAGTCGAGCGGTAATGATTTCACAGGAATATCCAGAAAGTGAGGGTGTGAATGGGAGCATTAATGAAGCGTTGGAATTGTTACAAAAGTATTTGGGGCAATAAAAAAGGACTCACGGCAATGAGTCCTCATAAAAAAATATATGTTGATATTAGTATAAAATGGAAGGTGAGTGAATAGAACATGCAAGCAAAAGTATTGGTTAACAAACTAAACATGGACCACGCTCAGTGGTTGCAAGCTATTGGTGGCTCAGATGTTTCTGCAATCGCAGGTTTAAATAAATGAAAATCAGCAGTTCAAGTATTCTTTGAAAAAACACAAGCGATTGAAAAGGAAGATGTACAAAGTGAATCGGCATATTTCGGAAACGTTTTGGAAGAGGTAGTTGCAAAAGAATTTTCCAAGCGTACGGATTTAAAGGTACAACGCAGAAATGCAATCTGGCAGCATCCTGAATACCCGTGGATGCTTGCAAATGTAGACCGATTGATTGTCGGTGAAAAGATTGGCCTTGAATGCAAAAAAGTTGGAATATTTTGGTAAAGAGTGGGGGTCAAAAGAAGGAAGGTGAACAAAAACGCTATTTGAATAAAAGCTAGTGGACTAGTTTTTAACACTCACTGAAATTAAGAATCATAACATACTTTGTAATAACTTATATGGAAGTGAGTTGAATAATAATGTTTTATTCATATTTTGATACCCGAGATAGAATGCGTCCGTATGGTACGGCGGGTATTACGTATAGCGGAGCACAAAGTACAATTCAAGCTGTTCAACAAGCGTTACAAGCACAGCAGCAAATGCAACAAATACAGCAAGGTATACAACCGTACTATTCATCTATGGAGTATTATTACCCAATGCATCCTATTACACCATACGGGATTTCTGTTTCAACAATTCCATATGGAACTGTATACAATTTATAAAAATATACGGGGGAATAAATTTGAGTATTTATTATATTAGGGCGCAAGTACAGAGCGTCCTTATAAGAAATGATTCGTATCTAGGGAACAATTATAAAATTTTAGATATTGGAATGAGAATGTTACAACCTCATGAGTTATATGCAGCGCAAGGATTCCCAAGCAACTACATTATTGATCATGATTTTTACGGGAAGCCTTATCCGAAAACAGAACAAGTTGCCAGATGCGGAAACGCGGTACCGCCACCATTTGCTGAACAATTAGTCAGAGAAAACTTACCAGAAATGAGCGTAGCGGAGGAGGGATAATAAATTCAAGAGGGCAGCAGTAATGTAGGGTGTTATAAAACGAGAACATCCTAGGCCAAGGAATGCATCATTAAAGATACTACTTTAGTAATATAATTGGTGACGCATTCCTAACATTAAGCTTTGTTTTATACTTATACTTTCTCTTCAGGCAGTCTTATGCTAGCACGTTCTTTTTTTTGTAATAGCAGCAAATTAGTCTAAACCTTCCAAATCTAGCTTGAATAATATGTAGTAATAGAGTAGAAAGGAGCGATATATATGTCTTGTTATTACTACTGTAAGAATTGTGAGAGTTACAAAAAGAAAAATCATGATTGTTGTAAAAAAAGAAGTGCCTATAATAATAAGTGCAGTAAAAAATATGATGATTGTTCTTGCAATCATAAGGAGAAAAACCTTGTAAGAGCATCCGCTTTTAGAGCGGTAAATACAGTTGATCAAAACCTTCCAGCCAATACTTTTGTCAAAGTATTATTTCAAAATGAACAATTTGATTTAGCGAATGAATATAACCCGGAAACATCAGAGTTTACTCCGAAGACTAGAGGCGTTTATTCCGTAATTGGAACGATTGGTTTCTTTCCAAACGATACAAATGTAAACTATAGAGCGCGTGTAGAAGTTCGAGTGAATGGAAATGCGGCAATTGCTATAGATAACGATTTTTTTGGTCCGATAAATTTTGGGAATGTCGTAAGTGTTTCAACAATACTCCAATTACATGCAGGTGATATTGTTGAGATTTTTGCGCAAAGTAGTATAGATGGGGTTATTAGTAGTTCAGAGGATGGTTCTCATTTTGAGGCTGCTAGATTTCCATCTCCAATTGTATAAATATTAAAAAGGAAAAAATTTTATTAACTCTGCTTTTCCGTGGAGTTTTTTTAATTTCATAATAGCAATAGCTCGTCCAAACTTTTTAAATTTATTTTGCATAGTATACAACAATAGATTTAGAAAGGGGATATAAATATGTCTTATTATTATTGTAAGCATTGCAATTGCTATAAAAAGACACAGCATACTTGTTGTAAGAAGAGTACAGATTATTACGATAAGTGTTGTGATAATGAGAAAGATAAACTTGTAAGGGCATCTGCTTTTAGAGCGGTTAGTACAGTAGATCAAAATGTCACTGCAAATACTTTTGTTAAAGTATTATTTCAAAATGAACAATTTGATTTAGCGAACGAATATAACCCAGCAACATCAGATTTTATTCCGAAGACTAGAGGGGTTTATTCTATTATTGGTACAATCAGCTTTGCACCTAATGATAGTAATACGAATTATAGAGCGCGTGTAGAAATTCGGGTAAATGATAATCCAGCTATAGCGATAGATAATGACTTTTTTGGTCCACTCAATTTTGCAAATGTCGTAGCTGTTTCAACAATACTTCAATTACATGCAGGAGATGTAGTTGAAATTTTTGCTGAGAGTGATGTAGATGGACTGATTATACAAAATGACCCAGGATTTATTAGTACGCATTTTGAAGCTGCAAGATTCCCATCTCCAATAAAATAAAATACATGTTTGTGATTTATGGACTGTTTTTTTAAAAAAGGCTCTACCTTATGGTAGGGCCTTTTAGTTAAAATTGTTTAGAAGGGAATATATTAAAATAAGTTCATAAATACTTGATAAGCAACACCTAGAGTTAATAAGATGGCTAACAGTTTTGCTACCCATCTCGGTGCATTTAAATTTAGTAAAAGGGAATGACATATACTAAATGTAATGCCGAGTGTTAAAAGAATTGCGATAAGATATAAAACGAATAGGAAGAAAGGTTGCTCTATGGAGCCGAAGTCAATTTTGGATGGATTCATGTAATATGGACCTCGTTTTTTGTTGATATATTAATATAATAATGAAAAATACAAGAAATTGGAAGAGTAATGTAATAAATACTATAAAAGTAAATTTGAAGTTATGGATGGAGTAGATCAAATAATCTTTGAAAGACTATTCAAAGCCATCATTTGTTTAAGTTTGATATACAAGAACGAATGTTCTTGGTATACTGAAAAATAAAAAAGGTGCGTTTACATGACAAATTTTAGTAATATAATTAAAAAACTAGATGAAATGATTTACAAACCTAATAATCTATTCATTACTAACCAAAAAGAAGAAAAGCAAAATTCAGAATATGCAGGATGGGTATTTCAGCTAAATAATAGAAGCATACGATTTAGGGTATCAAAAATTACGCCTAATAAGATTGGACAATTTGTTTCTTTTTGGGAGAAGGATGCTTCCATGAGAAATCAGGCATTTTCTTATGATTCGGCTCCTAATCTTTTAGTTATTACTTGTATAGCGGATAATAAACTAGGACAATTTATTTTTCCAAAAGAGATTCTTCTAAAAGAAAAAATATTAAAAACTCAAAACCAAAAAGGGAAAATGGCTATAAGGGTTTACCCTATTTGGGATAAGCCTGTTAGTAATCAAGCTAAGAAGAGTCAACTGTGGCAACTTCATTATTTTGTCGATTTAAGTGATACTGAAAATGTAGCTATAGATAAATTATTAAACTTATATTCATAGTGCATCATAATAAGAAAATCTTTTTTTGAAATATTCAATGTTTGTCTAGGTGGATATTTGGAAATGCTAACAGGATAATCCGTTAAGTAAAGAATAAAAAAGGAGCATACAAATAAAGTATGCTCAAAAAAAGATAGGTTTTATGAGTGGAGAATCTCCATACGATAATATATGCTCATTTCATTGATATGTGTAAAATATCAACAAAATATCAATAGAATATCAATTAATGAGTTATTTTAGTTTTTTAATGAAGTCATGTTTTTGTGAAATGAAAAAAGAGCCGTTTCTTTTGATAGATGCGGCTCTTTTTATTACTTTGTTATCATACTGTTCGAAATGATAAATCATAAAATGATACGATTAACAATTTGATAATGATCGGACTTCAGTTATATATTTCTTAAAGTCTGGATATTGAGATACAGTTTGGCAGGTAGGGGTGAGTAGTTGATTAATTAAAGATACATTTGTAATTACTTCGTTACAAGGACCGTAGAATGTAACTTTTAGCTTTGAATTCGGGGGAACTTTGAATACGATAGGGATTTTTTTCATTAAATAAACTCCTTACATATAGAAGGTGTATGTGTTAATCTTCTTTTGAATGTGAAGACATTTAAATATAATATGTAAATTTAGTTTAGTTGCTTATTATAGATGCCGTATTGGTACATGGAATCTCATTCCAGCATAATACTTGAAGTTAAGAAAGAAACATAGCATACTTTTCTTACGTTCATTATTATAAATAGTGAACGTAAGAAAATAATATAAATGCCTTATGCAATTTTAAAATAATTACATATTATGGTAATGAGAATTGTATAAGGAGGTAGAATGAAAGAATGGAAGAAAATGTACAAGTTGAGCTTTCACCACCGTGGATTACGTATTTTAATGAGCTTAAAAATTCTATAGGCGCTGATCCGACTGTAACAGTGGGTCCGCTTATTCCAGTTGGTGGGAACTTTATTATTTTAGTACAAGCTATGAGTGATGAAAAAGCGATAGCATTAGCTACGCTTCTTAAATCTTTCGTGGAATTTGGAAACGTAAGTGTAACGGTTGTTGTTAGTAACGCAGAAAGTGTGATTGTAAATCCGCTTCCATGTCCACTAGATGCATTTGAAATTGCACATTTATTTCAAGTAGCGCTAGAAAACAATCCTTATTTTCAACAAGTTGTTGTACAGCCACAGCTACCAGGTGGAGCGAATGTTATTTTTCCAGTTTTTGCTGCGAAAGTTATTCAATTTTTTAACGATGATATCTCAAACCTTTGCCAAACGTTTACAGGTGTTGCTGCCAATGTATTTCATGATGTAATGAACGACGTTGTGTGCGATATCCCTATTTTATTCTCTACAAGCTGCGTTACAAGCAATGATGATTTACGATTTGTAATTGAAGGGAATATAGAAAATAAGGATATAACACCAAAATTGTATTATTAAAATGTGAAAAGACATTTTCCTGAATCGAAAATGTCTTTTTCTTGTACATAAAGGAAATAATAAAAAGGCAGCTTTTATTATGAACTGACCCCATAAAGTTAGACAGGTCGTTTCATTAGGCAGCCTTTAGGGCATGAGTTCGATATTGTACCGGACTCATGCCTTTTAATTTTG
>NZ_JBHVNG010000003.1:0-25443 GCF_042796455.1 Bacillus sp. NPDC057893
CAAAATTAAAAGGCATGAGTCCGGTACAATATCGAACTCATGCCCTAAAGGCTGCCTAATGAAACGACCTGTCTAACTTTATGGGGTCAGTTCATTCCGGTTACCTGCCTTTCATTACATCTTCTCAATCCACTCTGTCAAGTTATGCACAACTTGCGTCGGTTGTACTTCATATTCTATTAACTTCTCCACAGTTGTTACTCCAGTGTGGACAATAAGGGTATGCATACCAGCATTTATCCCCGCTAAAATATCTGTATCGTAGTTATCCCCAACCATTAATGCTTCTTCTTTTTCTATGCCAAGCACTTTTAACGCTTGTTCCATAATGATTGATTCTGGTTTTCCAATAAAGATTGGATCCACACCTGTTGATACTGCTACAACTGATGTTAATGAACCGTTACCCGGTAATAATCCGCGCTCGGTCGGAATTGCGATATCCCCATTTGTTGAAATAAACGTTGCACCGTTACGCACAGCAAGGCACGCTTTCGCTAATTTTTCATATGTGATGTCGCGATCTAATCCAACAACGACGAAATCAGGATTTTCATCCACAATTTCAAATCCTTTTTCCACAAGAGCAGCATGTAAGCCCTCTTCACCAATCATATATACAGTTGCATCTTGTTTACGCTCATAAATAAAGTTCGCTGTAGCCAT
Organism: Bacillus sp. NPDC057893; assembly: GCF_042796455.1. NCBI lineage: Bacteria > Bacillati > Bacillota > Bacilli > Caryophanales > Bacillaceae > Bacillus > Bacillus sp. NPDC057893. The sequence goes on from NZ_JBHVNG010000003.1 coordinate 667, forward strand.
GCTCGTTGTGAATACTTGCTCCGCTTTCGCTGGAATATCGAAACGAACAAGTTTTTCTGCAACTTGTTCTGGTTTACGAGTTGAGTTATTTGTAACGAATAAATATGGAATACCGCGTTCTCCTAATGCTTTTACGAAGTCACTTGCTTCTTCAATTTGTTCTTCACCGCGATACATCGTACCGTCTAAATCAATTAAATAACCTTTATACATTATTATGTCTCTCCTTCTATGCTAACGTTCATATCTATCATACCACTCTTATATTAACCCCTTTTTCAAAAGAAAAAAACGCTTTACCCTAAAGCGTCCCATAACGTTCATTTTTTCTCTTTTATTTGGTACGAACAATTACAATCTCCCTCACACATGTTTGCTAACGTCTTCACATTTGCATCTGCAAATAACCGCTTATACATATCTTTTTCATCTTCACACACTTGCGGGAATCTCTCTGCAATTTCCTTTAATGGACAGTTTTGCTTTTCAAATATGAAAGAATGCTCCCCATCTCGCTTTATTTGAACCATATAACCGTTTCTCTCTTGCATAGCAGCTACTTCTTGAACTTTATACGCTAAATTGCTTTGATTACTTATCCTCTTTTGCAACCGTTCTTCCATTCGTTTCGTTCTCGCTTGCAAGACGTGACGCAGCATTTTTTCATCGCCCATTCGAGCTAAATCTTCTAGCATATCAATAGCAAATTGCTTATATTCTTTCGGGAATGTATCTTCTCCCTTTTGACTTAATCCATACAAATATGTTGGTCGTCCGACATGCTGTCTTACCATCTTTGAATAGATTAGCTCATCTTTCTCCAGTTTACTTAAATGCCTTCGAATCGCCATCTCAGTAATCTCTAAAGCTTCAGCTAAATCTGCTACAGTATGCTCACCCTTTACCTTCAATAATTGTACAATCTCTTCTTTCGTAGTACGTGCTTCCCCCATATTTCACCCTTCTCCCTTTTCTCTCTCATATACAATATAAGATCCCCAAAGGAATCTCCGGGGATCTTATAAGCATAATTATTCTGGTACAAATGCAGATACAGGTCCTAATTCCTTTTCTAAATAACTACGAATATTCGCTGGGTATTTCTCTACCACTGCGATATTTTTTTGAATCGTCTTATATAATTCATCATGATTCATTTGAATATAATCTTGCGTAAGCATTTTTCGAAGAAGAATAATTTCTTTAATATGCGCTCCCTCTTCTCCACTTATAACTCTCTCGTCCATTAAAATATCAATAATATCTTCGTAACTTCCTGGATCGCGCATAATAAATCCATCAATCATCGCATTCCCTACATCTAATATACAATCGATAATAAGATGGGCTATGCGCTCTAATGCATAAAATTCAAACTCTGTTTCATATGTCTTTTTCTCTTGAAATGTATTTGTTGCTCGTTCTAAACATACTAGCATTTGTTCTATTTTCTTTCTGTCTACGAAGTACATGAATGTCACCTACCTGGAAATTAAAGCATTTACATTTTAATTGTAACGCTTTCTTCTGAAAAAATCGACAATTTTTCGAATTCACCTTTTCCTCGTTATTTGTTATAGTTATATTTGTATGATTTTTGAAATTGGAGGAATGCAACCTTGGAACGTGAACTCGCACTAGAAATTGTCCGTGTAACAGAAGCAGCAGCCTTAGCATCCGCACAGTGGATGGGCCGCGGAAAGAAAAACGAAGCAGATGATGCAGCAACTACAGCTATGCGTGATATGTTCGATTCAGTAAACATGGCAGGTACAGTTGTAATTGGTGAAGGAGAACTTGATGAAGCACCGATGTTGTATATTGGTGAAGAACTAGGAACAGGTAACGGTCCAGAAGTAGATATCGCCGTTGATCCATTAGAAGGTACAAACATCGTTGCGAAAGGCCTTGCAAATGCAATGGCAGTTATCGCAATCGCAGATAAAGGAAACCTTCTTCATGCTCCGGATATGTACATGGAAAAGATCGCGGTTGGTCCAAAAGCAGCTGGTAAAATTAGCTTAGATGATCCAATTGAAAAAACAATTGAAATTGTAGCAGAAGCAAACAATAAAAAAATTCGTGACCTAACGGTTATCGTGCAAGAACGTGAACGTCATCATGATATTATTGACCGTGTTCGTGCAAAAGGTGCACGCGTAAAACTATTTGGTGATGGCGATGTTGGTGCATCAATCGCTACAGCTTTACCTGGAACAGGTATCGACTTATTCGTAGGTGTAGGCGGAGCTCCAGAAGGCGTTATTTCTGCAGCAGCATTAAAATGCCTTGAAGGTGAAATGCAAGCTCGCTTAGTTCCAATGAACGAAGAAGAAGAAGCTCGTTGTCGTGAAATGGGATTAGAAGATCCTCGTCAACTTCTTATGTTAGATGACTTAGTATCTGGTGATGACGCAATCTTCTCAGCAACAGGTGTATCTGCTGGTGAGTTATTAGACGGCGTGAAATTCCTTGGCGGAGATTTAGCTGAAACATATTCTATCGTTATGCGTTACAAAACAAGAACGGTACGATTTATTAAAACGCACCACCATTTAGACCATAAGCCACACTTAAACTTAGATATTTAATAAAGGAGCCATGTGTATGGAAGAACGTTTCTTTCTGTACGACGATACTGTCGCTACAAAAACTCGTTTCGTTAGCTTTCTAGGGGAAAATGAGCGTCATGATTTAGCGCTTCTATACTCCGATCGTCATTACGGTAAAACGATAGTCCTTGATATGCAGAGCAACAAATTTGCTATCATCGGTCCTGACGATTTAAACGAACCAGGCTACTTAGAGCATGCATTTTCTATGTCTGAAGAAAATGCAGAAGAATTACGCTCATTTTTATTTGAACTTATATAATTTATCTCAAACACCAGCTATTTTAGCTGGTGTTTTTTTACGATTTATATTTTGAATTTTCAATCTTATATGTTATACTTATGAACAAATCTATTTGGATAGAAAGGATGTTATCTGCGTATGCCAACAATTACTTTGTAATGGACCAGCAATTGGATAGCATTACTCTCAAAAAAGCACCGTGCTTTTTCAAGGGAGTAGTCTGCCCATTCCCATTACGAAGGAACGTAACGCATCTGTAGTATGATGTTTACGGAGGTTCCTCTTTCGGGAACCTCCTTTTATTTTTGTCTCTTTCTTATGTCTTCATACTACAAGACATCCAAATAGCTGTATTACGTTCCTTTACCACTAATATAAGAGGTGAAGGAAAATGCAGAAAGTACAACTTTCTTGGAGTTTATATGAAAACGGACTAGCAACAATCGAAAAATATTGTAAAAATTGCAGGCGTACTACCCTTTTTACCGACACGAACATTCGCAGGCATAACGCAAACGGAAAGAACATATACCGATTTGCAATTTATAAATGTCCGAAAAATCATACGTGGAATCAAAAGCTCCACATTTATAAATCATTTACTGATCATGTCGAAACTGTCGATATGGCTCAGCAAGAACAAACTGAAACAAACACGATTATTTCTATTACAGAGTATAAAGAAAGTGGTATAGAAGAAATAACAATAACATTAGAAATTGTTCTCGGATCTCACCGAATTGATAAAGCATTATCCACATATATTTCAGATTGGAGCCGCGCTGCCATTGTGGATAAAATTAAAAACGGTCGTATTCAGCTAAACGGACGACACCTGAAACCAAACACAACACTCACTGAAGGTGATTTCATCTCAATTTGTTTATAAAGGAGACGATTATGCTAAAAATAAGAAAAGGCACAATTGATTTATTGGACGAATTAGATGTGATGTATGCAGAATGCAAAGAAGCACTCTTACAGAATCAAATTTACCAATGGGATGATTCTTATCCGACGCGAGAACACATTTCCTATCATCTAGAGCAAGCCGAATTGTATTGTCTATTCCAAGACCAAGTACTTGTCGGCGCCGTCGTCTTAAACGAAACACAGTCTCCAGAGTACAAACTAATTGACTGGTCAGAAACAGACGGACGCTTTCTTATCGTCCACTCTTTTGTCATCCATCCGCTCGTACAAGGAAAAGGCTATAGCAAAGTACTATTATCCTTTTGGGAAAACGAAGCAACACAAAACACCTACACTGGAATACGCCTAGATTGCTTTACAGGTAATCCTGTTTCATTAGGCCTATATGAAAAAAACAATTATATTTGCCGAGGTGCTGTTTATTTCAAAAGTAAACAGCCTCCTCATAATTGGTACAACTGCTATGAAAAAATCCTCTTACAATCGTAAGAGGATTTTTTCATTTCTTCACTTTTCGTAATACGAAGTGTGCACAACCGAAGTTACAGTACTCGTATAAATACTCTGATAAAGTACTAATTTTCGTATCATATGTCGAACGTTGATTACTATCATCAAAGAATCCACGCAATCTAAGTTGCTCATAACCCCAGTCTCCAACGATATAATCATATTTATTTAAAATTTCTGCATAGCGCTCTTTAAGTGCTTCTTCACTAAAACCATCACGAAAGTTTTTAATTACTTCGTACTGAACATTATTAACGCTCACCGTAGTATGAATCTCTTGCTTTTGCTCCATTATGAACTTCCTCTCTAAGCATTCTTCTTTTTATCGTATCACAAAGCATAACAACCAACAATTTCAAATACAAAAAATTGAAAATTAGTGCATGCTATGGAGAAGGAGGTGATACATCGTGAAAAAGCAAATTATACTCTCTCTTCTCACTCTTTCCTTATTTGCAGGCTGCCAATCAACTAATAAAGCTGAAATGGAGCGTGAAGAAGGAAGTCGTGTTCTTGTTTCCAACAAAAACGACATGTATCATACTGAAAACACAAATACAAGATTAACGAGAGTCGGTTATTCTTCTAAACAGAAGCATGAAGTATCTAACAAACAAGTAGGCGCTATTAACCGTGAGAAAGTCGCCGAAATGATTACGAGCATGACAGTCAAACTTCCTGATGTCACCAATGCCGCTACACTCGTTACCGACGATGAAGTGTTCGTTGTATACCGTGCAAACACAACGGATCCGAAACTCGTAACAGATCAAGTATATAAAACAGCTTTGTCCATCGTCCCTCGCTATTATAAAGCATATGTATCAACAAACCAAAAGTTGATTTCTCAAATTCAAGGTCTTCAATCTGGTAGCTTAAACGATAAAGAATATGAACAAAGTCTTGATATGCTAAAACGTGAAATGAGTAAAAATCCTCATTTGAACAATACAGGGGATCAAACTTTGAATGATATGATTAAAAAGTAAAAGGTGGAGAAAACCTCCACCTTTTTTGAATTTATTGAATAAAGAAGCAGTTAAATGAAATATATTAACGATTATTTCATTTTTTATTACGATCCGCATAAACCTCCATCGCATCACACATAAACTGTGCTAAACCTTCACCAAACTTATCAATATTTTTCGTAAAGCGCTCATCAGCGACATACATTTGACCGAGTCCCTTAAATGCATCTAATGAATATTCACCGAAGTTTTGCAAGTAATCGTACCATACTTTAATTGCAGATTGTGCTTCTGTAGAATCAGGTGCTCCATTTCGAAGTGTCGCTAGATTTCTGTAAATAGTATTAAACTCCTCCTGTTTCTCTGTAGACATACCCTTCGCTGTTTTATTCGCTTTATCTACAGCTGCGTCTCCCCATCTTTCACGTGCTTCTTCTTCGTACGGGTTATGGCTAAAATCAAACCCTTCAAATTTCTCTTTATTTGTCATCTCAATGTCTCCTTTTGTATGCTTAATTGTTTTATCAATCGTCGCTATCACTTTATCCAACCTAGCTCGCTTTTCAAGAAGCATTTTCTTATGAAGCTGTAATGCCTCTTCACGGTCGAATGAAGGACTCATGATAATCTCCTTAATCTTCTTTAAAGGGAAGCCAAGCTCTTTAAAAAATAAAATTTGCTGCAACGTTTCTAAATTTTCATTGGAATACAGACGATATCCAGACTCTGTCGTCTCATCTGGGGTTAACAACCCAATTTCATCGTAATGATGCAGTGTGCGCACACTAATTCCAACTAAATTAGCTACTTCTTTTATCCTCATTGTCATGCGTATCTCCCCATTAATACATACGATAAAGTATGACGTAACGTTAAAGTCAATAAAAATTTCATTTTGTTTTTGAAAGATTCATCTCTCCACATTCCCCTACATTTCATGCATAATATATATGTACATACATTAGAAAGCGGTGAAAGTATGGTTTCAAATACTGTAATTGCCAGTATCATAATTCAACTCGTTGTTTCGGTTCTGGTCCCAATTATTGTACTCGTTTATTTCCGTAAGAAATATAATATTAATTGGAAAATAGTTGGCGTTGGTATCCTTATCTTTATCGGGTTTACCCAAATTCTCGAAACACCATTCCAATTATTCATGCGTGGTAATCCCACAACAGCTGAGTTTTTAAAGAACCCCTTTATCTTTTCGATTTTCGGCGGACTAACTGCTGGTATTTTTGAAGAACTAGGTCGTTTCGTTGCCTTTTACTACTTACTGAAAAAATATCGAGATTATAAAGACGGTCTTGCGTACGGAATTGGACACGGCGGTATTGAATCGATTTTAGTCGGTGGATTCGCTGGGCTTCAAACTCTTACCTTTGCAACATCTATTAACAATGGTAGCTTCGCTCAAATGGTTGAACAATACCCACAACTGAGCCATATCAAGGACTTGTTAATAGAGCAACCTGCCTACTTATACTTACTCGGTAGCTTAGAAAGAATTATGGCACTCGTTCTGCAAATTGCTTTTACAATGCTTGTCGTATACGCAGTAAAACAAAAGAAATACATCTTCCTCGTATACGCTATACTATTCCACGCACTTGTAGACTTTTTCGCAGCACTTTACCAAACAAAAATGATTAACATCTTTGTAGCAGAAGGAATTACTCTTCTCTTCGCGATTGGCGCTTTCGTTCTTATTCGCAAAATGAAAGAGAAATTAGTGAGTGCTTCAGAGTAAAAATAAACCACCAATTTTGGTGGTTTATTTTTTATGTGGATTATCGCAATGATGATAACTTTTCTCTCCTTGCAGCTCCCTCTTTGTTTCTGCATCTATAACGATATATTTATGCAACTCCTCTACTTCATTTTGAGAAAAGGAAGCGAAAAAGTATACTTGGCGATCAGGATGAATAAACGAATCTTGAAGCACCACTCTACTGCGACAGCCGACAGCTGTTTTTTTTCGGAAGACAAATTCTGCATCTTGTACTTCTTTAAATAAGATTTTTTTACGAACACTATACGCCGCATTTTTGTATTCCTTATAGACCTTCTTATCTAACTGTTCATAAAATAGATTTTCATTCACAAACGACTTATTTTGATTACTCGGGTATTCTAAGTTTTGATTTGATTGTGCATATGCTGTGGACAATTGTATGAGAAAACAAACACTGAATACAATGCATATCATTTTTTTCATAATTGCACCTCAAATTTTGATTTATCCACATTACTTTTCCACAGACCTAGATCACTATGCCCTTTCCAAGAAAAAGGAATTTTTTCCACATTTGTCGAAGTATATATCGTCAACTTGAAAGATGGGGATGAAATATGAAGAAAATTATTGTAATCAGGCATTGTTCAGCAACTGGACAAGAACGTAATGCGGAATTAACAAACATGGGAAGAGACCAATCAAACACCGTTGCTACATTCCTCATGGAAAATCATCTACAAATAGATCATATTATTTCAAGCCCATTTGTCCGAGCTATCGATTCTATTCGGCCATATGCCCTCCAAGCTAATTTATCTATTCAAGAAGATGAACGGTTAGCAGAACGCATATTAAGCTCTGTTTCAATGGATGATTGGCTTCAAAAACTAGAATACACTTTTACCAATATAGATATTGCCTTTTCGGGCGGAGAGTCGACAAAACAAGCGATGGACCGCGCCATATCGCTTATCCACGAAGTTTTAAAATTGGAGCATGACACAACATTACTCGTTACACATGGCAACTTACTCACACTCATTTTAAAGCACTTTGATCCTAGTATTGGCTTTGATGAATGGAAAAATTTAACTAATCCTGATATTTACGAAATTACAATTGATGAACCATCTATCATAAAACGATTATGGAAAGCACCATCAAAGTAATATCCCTTTCCAATACATTCAGTTGACACTGCGAGAAGGTATGGTAGGGCTGCAGTAAAACATAGAGAGGGGTATCATTTCATATGTACGAAGACGTACTTTCTTTACTACATAAAACAAATGCTTCTTATGAAAAGTTTGAACACGAGCCAGTACTCGACTATGAAACAGACCGTATCGTTCGTGAAAGACTTGGTTTACAAGGTGCTCCAAGTAAAAGCTTATTTTTAAAATCAAAATCTGGGGCTTATTACGTATTTTTCACGTTAGAAGGAACTCGCCTTAACCGAGGAGAGATGAAAGAAATAACAGGAAAGAGCTTATCTCTCTGTTCACCTGATGAACTAAGAGAAGAGACTGGTTGCACGCCAGGATGTGTAGCTCCTTTCGGTTATTCACAAGATGTAACGATTATTGTGGACAGTTCTATTTATACTTACGATAAAATTTTAATTACACCTGGTGTACCTGAATTTACAATTGAATTATCCACAGAGGAATTAAAAAAGATTTTATCCACATGTCAAAATACTGTTTTAGAGTATAAGAAAAAGGAGAGCTAATATTAGCTCTCCTTTTTCATTATTTCGCTTCTGCTACTTTTTCTTTCGCAGAACGTACTTGCTCGTCCGCATGATAAGAAGAACGCACAAGTGGGCCAGCTTCACAGTGGCTAAATCCTTTGCTAAGTGCAATTTCTTTAAGCTCTGCAAATTCTGCTGGTGGGTAATATTTAAGAACTGGTAAATGCTTCTTAGATGGTTGTAGGTATTGTCCAAGAGTTAAAATATCCACATTGTTTGCACGTAAGTCATCCATTGCTTCAATTAAATCTTCTCTTGTTTCACCTAAGCCAACCATAATGCTCGATTTAGTTGGAATATCAGGCTGCATTTCTTTTGCTCGACGTAAAAACTCTAATGAACGGTCATACTTTGCTCTAGCGCGAACTCGGTTAGATAATCGTCGTACTGTTTCAATGTTATGGTTCAAAATATCTGGTTTTGCATCCATTAACATTTTTAAGTTTTCTTCTACCCCACCCATATCAGATGGTAATACTTCGATTGACGTAAATGGATTTTCGCGACGAACAGCGCGTACTGTTTCAGCAAAAACAGCTGCTCCGCCGTCTTTTAAATCATCACGTGCAACCGCTGTTATAACAACGTGCTTTAAGCCCATTTGTACTACAGAATCTGCTACGCGTTCTGGCTCTTGTAAATCAAGCTCAGTTGGCAAGCCTGTTTTAACCGCACAAAAACGACAAGCACGTGTACAAACCGCACCTAAGATCATAAATGTTGCTGTTTTCCTTACAGCCCAGCATTCATGAATATTCGGACATTTCGCCTCTTCACAAACTGTATGAAGATTCTTAGAACGCATCATTTTCTTTAAGCCTGTATAGTTTTCATTCGTGTTTAACTTAATTTTCAACCATTCGGGCTTGCGCTTATACTCTGTTTGTTTTGTCATGGTTATCAACTCCGCACAATATGAAATAGTTTACCGTGTTCGCTTCTTTCAATGTAACATATCTATTCTAACGTATGAAAGCGATTTGCTCAAATGAAGATTCTAAGATTTTTTCCAATCGTTCCCTATAATGAAATACTCCGTATATCCCACACTAAAAAGAGTGATGTTGTGAAAGGAGTCTATTTCATGCTTCGAAAAATTTCTCTTTTGCTTTCGATTTGCTTTCTTCTCCACCAAAACATCGCTTACGGTGAAGATAATCAGCAAAGCATATATGAAAAGCGCATGGCACTATATAAAGAAACTGAGCAATCTTCAGGTATTCCGTGGTATTACTTAGCTGCAATGGATCAATACGAAAGAAACATACGGAGCGTAAGAAAGGATATTCCGAAAAAACCAGATGCCATCATTTCCCTTTATTTCAAGCCTGAAATATGGGCTGGACCTGTTAATAGTAATGATACTCTCCCCCATACGATTTCTCTATTTGGCGGAATTGGTTTAGATGGTGACAAAGATGGATTTGCAAATGCAAATACCGATCGTGATCTTCTGCATACAGCAGCAACTATTTTAAAGAAACAAGGAACGTCAGAAGATCGTATTAATATTATGCTTTGGGAATATTATAGACGTGCAAAAACAGTTGAATTAATTACAGAATACGCCCAAATTTATAAACATTATGGCCGCATTAATTTAGAAGGAAATGCTTTCCCTCTCCCGATTCGCAGTGACAATAGCTATCGTAGTACTTTTGGTGCTGGTAGAAGTTTTGGCGGCAGGAGGATTCATGAAGGAACCGATATTTTTGCTGGATATGGCGTACCAGTACGATCAACTTGCTATGGCGTTATTGAAACAAAAGGATGGAATCGTCTTGGTGGATGGCGCATTGGTATTCGTGACCTTCATAATAATTACCACTATTACGCTCATTTAGGCGGGTTCTCTAAAGAAATACAGCTCGGACAAATTGTCGAACCAGGAAAAGTAATCGGATTTGTCGGTAGTACCGGCTACGGTCCTCCTGGTACAGCTGGAAAATTCCCGCCCCACTTACATTTCGGCATGTATAAAGACAATGGCTATACGGAATGGGCTTTCGATCCATACATGCATTTAAGCCTTTGGGAACGAAAAGAACGAGCAAATACAAAACGATAACCGTAGCGAATTGCTACGGTTATTTTTATAAATATAAATCAATAGAACACTACTGACTAATTATCCGTTTTCTTTTTATCTGGTACAACAACACCCCCACTTCCGTAATAAGTAGGCACTTCACCTTGAACGATGCGCGTCGCAATCGGAATGTTTTGCTTCACTTTAATTTCTTTCGTGCGTAACGGAATCATAACTTGTAACGTCACTTCCACTTCCATAATAATTTTGATCGCCGTATTATTAATTCCTTGCGGCTCAACTAATTGTTTAATATCCGTATTCACATGACCAATTGGCGTAAAATTAATCGGAATATCCGGCCCTATATTACCAAGAAGCGCATTATCGGTTATGCGTCCAAAAGGAACTGACATAGATACCCCATTCTCTTCAAAAATACCAAGTGCTTTCGTATCCCCTTTTTCTACTTGTTGTAAATATTTCTCTATGTATGCAGTAGTCGATGTTAATATTTCATTTACTTGTTTTGTATTTAAATCAATTGTAGATACTTTCCCGTTCCTATCCGTTTGTACTTTCATTAATGAATCTACATCAAACCCTTCATTAATTCGGTCTTTTACCGCTTTCGTCATAACTGCTGTTGCCATTTTATGCGTCTCTGTTTCCCCATACTTAATTAACGTTGGTTGAATACTTTTATTTACAATCCATAACCCTTGAACTACCATTACGATAAAAATGATAAACGAAATAAGCAGTATATACCGAAAGGAAATCGGTCCCCTTCGAAACCGCGAATTTTTCGAACGAAATATGCTCATAAAAAAAACCTCCTTCTTATATTATTTCTATGCAAGAAGGAGGGACGATATATGCTTATCTCATTTTTAATAGTGCATCTTTTCCGATTGTGCCGGCCGGAATCCCTAAAGCTTCGGCTTCAATCGTTACTGATTCCAGCGGTGCTTCAAGAAGTTGTTCAATCGTTCTTACACCAACCGCACGGCCAGCAATAATTCCTCGATCGCCTAACTTCTCATTTAAAAGACCTACATCTAGAGCACCGCACATAATATATCCTTTATCACTCATTACAGCTAGCAAATTTGTCTTCGGAAGTTTTACGCTAACAGCAATGAACGTATAGTTATCAATTATAATTGGCTCTACATTAACCATAGTTCACACTCCTCTCTTTCTTATCTTTATGACAAGAGAAAAATGAGTGTTACAAGTTAACTAGCCTATAGTTTGACTGAAGATGTATAAGTTATCAACATGTCTGTTAACACATCTCTAAGTAATTCCGGCATATAATATTGTTTGTCAGAAAGTGTGGATAGCTCTGGGTATAAGTATCCGAATGTAAACATATCAATCGTTCCTACCATATATATCCGGTCTAATTCCAGCGATTCGCCATTAATCAATACATCTTCTAGTAAAATTTTATTCCCTGGAATCGTATCTGGAATCACTTCCAAACCATCGTAAATCATTTTCCCCATTACTTTTCCACGAAATCCGAATCCTTTCACCTCAAGATTCTCCATATTCGGGCGGCGCGCTTTCAAAATAACTTCTCTTAACGTTTTCCCTGGTACTTTTAACAGACATGGATTAATTGGATGTGGACAAATCCGATGAATATCTCCGCGCGTCACAACACCTTCATTTAATCCCTCAAGAAGTACACCAGCATTCACCATCCCAACATCCGCATTACACCACTCTTTAAGTGCACTTGCCAACATATGAGAAAATGTCGTCTCCTTAAACCAATCAACCGGCAATGATTCTTTTAAATGAACGACAGGCTCAGCCATTATCTGTTTACTTTCTTCCTTTAGCATTTCAATTGTGGATAACGGCTCGCTATAAGCACCTAACCGTTCTGTCTTAATCGCTCTACCGTCTTTTTTCAACAGTCTCTTCGTCTCTTTATCCACAGTAAGCTGAACGTGACCAACGTAATGCCCCCACTTTTCACAACAGCAAAGCAAAGTATTATCCACAAGAACACCACGCTCAAATAAATGATGCGTATGTGCCCCTAAAATAACATCTATATCATAATGCTCCGCCATATACTCATCCATACTTTTTCCAAGATGAGAAAGCACAACCGTAATATGGGCTGTATCCTTAACTTCTTCTAAAATAGACTCTAAATGGATGATTGGATCTTCAATATGCCAATCTAACATATGATAAAACTCTGGATAAGCTACCGTTAATCCAATAAAGGCAATCGTAATCCCATCTATCGTTGTATGTAATTTATAAGGCTGCGCCCACGCCGGACGTACACCTTCTCTTTCAAATAAATTCGCTACGAGCACCTCAAACCCAGCATCATCATATAGACGATTCAAATGCTCTTTCGCTAACGTAATTCCTTCATTATTTCCGATCGTTACATAATCATATAACGCCTCATTTAATAATTTTGTATTCCCAAGTCCATTTGTCGCTTCCGAAATACTATGAAAACGATCCACATGATCGCCAATATCCACAGTTAAAACAGTCTCTCCCGCTTCCTGTCTTCGCTTTTTCTCCCCTCGTACAAACCGAGAAATTTGCGGCCAATTTTCAAAATGACTATGTATATCGTTTGTATGATAAAGGTGGATGATTGTTTCTTTATTTATATTCAGAGAAAAAACCTCCTCTCAGTTCCTTACTGCCATTTACGCTATACGTACGCAATAATCCTGTAAATACTTTTCGTCTTTTCTTGCTATTCTACATTGTACTCGCATTATAAGAAAAAGCCAAAGATTGCCCTTTTATTATGGAAAACTTCACATTACTTTTTCTAGTCTATTGATTAGTTTGAGGGGGATTTTTTGTGAAATGATTCTAGTTGGTGGGGGGAGATTTGTCAGTATCTTTGCCTTACTTACTAAGTGCTCCTCTCGTATTTGAATGTTGAGGGGTATATGAGAGATTTCTTTTGTCTCATTTTGTCGATAAGTCGATATTCCTTGTCGAAACGCCGATATATTTCATTAAACACCTACATGGGTATCCACCAACGGCAATTGCACACAACATAAAAAAGCGCCCTGCATAGCAGGGCACTTCCTTCATTCTACATATTATCCAATAGAACCTTCCATCTCAAACTTGATTAGGCGGTTCATTTCAACTGCGTATTCCATTGGAAGTTCGCGAGTGAATGGCTCGATGAAGCCCATTACGATCATTTCTGTAGCTTCTTGCTCAGAAATACCGCGGCTCATTAGGTAGAATAATTGTTCTTCTGATACTTTAGACACTTTCGCTTCGTGCTCAAGTGAAACGTAATCGTTTTTGATTTCGTTATAAGGAATTGTATCAGATGTAGATTGGTTATCCATGATTAACGTGTCACACTCGATGTTAGAACGAGAGTTTTTCGCTTTTGGTCCGAATTGTACGATACCACGGTAAGTTACTTTACCACCATGCTTCGCAATCGATTTAGAAACGATTGTTGAAGATGTGTTTGGTGCTAAGTGAATCATTTTCGCACCAGCATCTTGGTGTTGGCCTTTACCAGCAATCGCGATAGATAATGTTAAACCACGAGCGCCTTCGCCTTTTAAGATAACTGCTGGGTATTTCATCGTTAATTTAGATCCGATGTTACCGTCAATCCATTCCATCGTTGCGTTTTCTTCACAAACCGCACGTTTTGTAACTAGGTTGTATACGTTGTTCGCCCAGTTTTGGATTGTTGTATAACGGCAATATGCATCTTTCTTAATGATGATTTCTACTACCGCACTATGAAGTGAGTTAGTCGTGTAAACAGGTGCTGTACAACCTTCTACGTAGTGTACGTGTGCGCCTTCGTCTACGATGATAAGCGTACGCTCGAATTGTCCCATATTTTCAGAGTTAATACGGAAATACGCTTGAAGTGGTGTATCAACTTTAATACCTTTTGGAACGTAGATGAATGATCCACCAGACCAAACTGCAGAGTTTAATGCAGAGAATTTGTTGTCTGTTGGTGGGATTACTTTTCCGAAATGCTCACGGAAAATATCTTCGTTCTCTTTTAATGCGCTATCTGTATCTTTGAAGACGACTCCTAGATCTTCTAGGTCTTCTTTCATGTTGTGGTATACAACTTCAGATTCGTACTGTGCAGATACACCAGCTAAATATTTTTGCTCAGCTTCAGGAATACCTAATTTATCAAATGTTGCTTTAATTTCCTCAGGTACTTCATCCCAAGACTTCTCAGATTTCTCAGATGGTTTTACGTAGTACGTAATTTCATCGAAATCTAAGTCGTTTAAGTCGCCGCCCCATTGTGGCATTGGCATTTCATAGAACTTATCCAGTGATTTTAAACGGAAGTCTAACATCCACTGTGGTTCTTCTTTCATACGTGAAATCTCTTCAACGATCTCTTTTGTTAAACCGCGTCCAGCACGGAAAATCGAAACGTCTTTATCCTTGAAACCATATTTATAATCGCCGATATCTGGCAGTTGCTTCGCCATGTTGGTGTGTCCCTCCTTATATAACCTCGTTTTTAGGAACCTTTAACATTACTTATCTTCGTTTAAGCCCTTTTCTAACGCTTTCCACGCTAATGTTGCACATTTAATACGTGCCGGGAACTTGCATACGCCTTGTAATGCTTCAATATCTCCTAAATCAATGCTGTCATCATACTCTTTTCCTAGCATCATGTCAGAGAAAATTTTAGAAAGCTTAAGAGCCTCTTCAATTTTCTTTCCTTTTACTGCTTGTGTCATCATTGAGGCTGAAGACATTGAAATTGAACATCCTTCGCCTTCAAACTTCGCTTCTTGTACAATACCCTCTTCTACTTTCATCGTAAGTTGAATACGATCGCCGCAAGTTGGATTGTTCAAGTTAACGGTAACACTATCTTCTAACACGCCATGGTTACGAGGATTTTTGTAATGATCCATAATAACTTGACGATATAACGTATCTAAATTATTAAATGACATTTGTGAAATACTCCTTTGTCTTGATTAGCGATTCAACAAATGTATCAATTTCTTCTTTTGTATTATATAAATAGAAGCTCGCACGTGCTGTAGAAGAAGCTTTCAGCCACTTCATAAGTGGTTGTGCACAGTGATGTCCTGCGCGAACCGCAATGCCTTCTACATCTAATACAGTTGCTACATCGTGAGGATGTACTTCATCAATATTAAATGTAACTAGACCAGCGCGATGCTTTGGACCATAAATTGTAACGCCATCTACTTCTGATAGTCTCTCTAAAGCGTATTGCGCTAATTCATGTTCATGCTTTTCAATATTATGAAGACCGATTTCTTCTAGGAAATCAATTGCCGCACCAAGTCCGATTGCATTACCGATAATCGGTGTACCTGCTTCGAACTTCCACGGAAGCTCTTTCCAAGTAGACTCTTGTAAGTCTACGAAATCAATCATTTCACCACCAAATTCAATTGGTTCCATATTGTTTAGCAATTCTTTCTTACCATATAATACGCCGACACCTGTTGGTCCGCACATCTTATGAGCAGATAATGCGTAGAAATCACAGTTTAAATCTTGTACATCCACTTTCATATGAGGTGCACTTTGTGCTCCATCAACGATCATGATTGCACCGTTTTCGTGTGCGATTGCTCCGATTTCTTTTACAGGATTAATCGTTCCAAGTACGTTTGACACGTGCATAATAGAAACGATTTTTGTATTCGGTGTAACTGTTTGACGAACATCTTCTAAAGAAATTGTACCGTCTAGTTGAAGCGGAAGGTATTTTAAAGTTGCGCCAGTTTTCTTCGCAACTTGTTGCCACGGAATGATGTTACTATGGTGCTCCATGTAAGAGATGACGATTTCATCGCCTTCTTTTACATTATCAAGACCATAGCTAGCTGCTACTGTATTTAATGCAGTTGTCGTTCCGCGCGTGAAAATAATCTCTTCCATTGATTTCGCATTAATAAACTTGCGAACTTTCTCACGTGCACCTTCATACGCGTCGGTAGCTTTCGTGCCGAGCGTATGAACACCGCGATGCACGTTAGAATTGTATTCTTTATAGTAACGTTCTAACGTTTCAATGACTTGAATTGGTTTTTGAGAAGTTGCTGCACTATCGAAATAAACAAGTTGTTTGCCGTTCACTTTTTGATCAAGAATTGGAAACTGTTTGCGTATTTCATGAATATTCATTAGCGAACTTTCCTTTCAATTACATCAACAAGCTGTGCTTTTACTCCTTCAATTGGAAGCTCATTTACTACAGGTGCTAAGAATCCATGGATGACTAAACGTTCTGCTTCGCGTTTTGGAATCCCACGGCTCATCAAGTAGTATAATTGGTACGGATCTACGCGGCCTACTGAAGCTGCGTGACCTGCCATTACATCATCTTCATCGATTAAAAGAATTGGGTTTGCATCCCCGCGAGCTTTCTCGTCTAACATAAGAACGCGAGAAGATTGTTGTGCATTTGATTTAGATGCACCGTGTTCAATCTTACCAATTCCATTAAAGATAGATGTTGCACTATCTTTTTGTACACCGTGTTTTAAAATCCAACCTTCAGAGTGTTTACCGAAGTGAACAACTTTAGTTGTAAAGTTTTGTGTTTGGTTACCACGGCCAATTGTTACTGTTTTCGTATCAGCAAATGATCCGTCGCCCATTAAGTTCGTAACGTTCTCTGAGATTGTATTTCCGTCATTCATAAGGCCTAGAGCCCAATCAATACGGCCGTCGCGTCCAACAACGCCGCGGCGGTTAACGTAAGTTGTTACATCTTTTGCTAATAGATCAACCGCACCGAATTTCACTTGTGCGCCTTGTTCCACGATTACTTCTGCTACGATATTTGCAATACCTTTAGCATTTTCATTTGCAACGTAGTTTTCTACATAAGTTGCAGTACTGTTCGCATCAGCTACGAATAATACGTGGTTATATACGTTAGCTTCTTCGCCGTCTACTAAGTATACAGCTTGAAGTGGAGTTTCAAGAACAACGTTTTTCGGAACATATACGAATGCACCGCCGTTGATTAATGCAGCATGAAGTGCAGTTAGACGATGCTCGTCTACTTTCACGCCGTCTTTCATTAAATACTTTTGTAATAGTTCAGCATGCTCTGTTGCAGCTGTTACGATATCTGTAAAAATAACACCTTTTTCTTTTGCTTCGTCTGCTAAAGAAACGAACGCAGTTGTACCAGTACGTTGTACTAATACGCTGTTATTTTCATCGATTAAGTTTTTCACTGCTTCTGGAAGCTCTGTTAAAGAACTTACAGGCTCTTGCTTAGCAGCGTCGCCTTTTCCGATAAAGTCCCATTTGTCAATTTTCGTTTTATCAGGCGTTGGCATTGGAAGTTCAGTTGCTTGTGCAAGAGCTTGTAAGCGGAACTCAGTCAACCAAGCAGCTTCGTTTACTTCGCTTGCGCGCTGACGGATTGTTTCTTGATCGAAAGGTAATGTACCGATTGTCATGTTTATGCTCCTCTCTTACGCTTCTTGCTCTGCTGTTTCGTCTTCAATACCTAATTCTTTTTTAATCCAGTCGTAACCTTCAGCTTCTAGACGTTGTGCAAGCTCAGGGCCACCAGATTTAACGATACGACCGTTCATCATAACGTGAACGAAGTCTGGAGTGATGTAGTTTAATAAACGTTGGTAATGCGTAATCATTAGGCAACCGAAATCTTCGCCGCGCATTTGGTTAATACCTTTAGATACAACTTTTAATGCATCGATATCAAGACCTGAGTCGATTTCATCTAAGATTGCAATTTTTGGCTCGATCATCATTAATTGAAGAATCTCATTACGTTTTTTCTCACCGCCAGAGAAACCTTCGTTTAAGTAACGTTGTGCCATTTCTGGATCCATTTCTAGGAATTCCATGTTTTTATCTAATGTACGGATAAATTTCATAAGAGAAATTTCTTCGCCTTCTTCACGACGTGCATTAATTGCAGAACGTAAGAAGTCAGCGTTTGTTACTCCGCTAATTTCACTTGGATATTGCATTGCTAGGAATAGACCTGCTTGTGCGCGCTCATCTACTTCCATTTCTAATACATCTTCACCGTCGATGATGATGCTACCTTCTGTTACTTCATACTTTGGGTGACCCATAATCGCAGAAGATAAAGTTGATTTACCTGTTCCGTTAGGTCCCATAATTGCGTGGATTTCTCCACCTTTTACTTCAAGGTTTACACCCTTTAAAATTTCTTTACCGTCGATTGATACGTGTAAGTCTTTAACCGTTAATGTAGAACCAGCCATCTCAATACCTCCATTAATCCTCTATATACATTTTAAAAATTCCTAAAACGTTCATATTCTCATTTTATTCTCATTCTAATCTTATAGCAAATAAAATGATATCGCAAACACTAAGAAAATGTAACAATTTTTTCACAAATGTATATAAGTATTTCCCTTGCATCCTTATATGATACACCTTTCTTCTTATATATATAAAGAAAAAAGGACTGGGTTATTCCCAGCCCTTTCCAGCACCTATTCGTTCACAGGAAGTACAGCACCTTTATATTCTTTGTTAATAAAATCTTGAATTTCTTTTGAATGCAATACGTCTACTAACTCTTTAATTTCTTTTTTCTTCTCGTCACCTTTACGAACTGCGATAATATTTGCATAAGGAGAGTCTGATCCTTCAATTGCAATTGCATCCTTTTTTGGATTTAATTTCGCATCAATTGCGTAGTTTGAATTAATAAATAAAGCATCACCTTCATTGTTTTCGTACAGCTTCGGTGAAAGTCCAGGTTCTACATCTGTTTTAAACTTTAAATTTTTCGGGTTTTCTACAACATCTTTTACTGTCGCTTTAACAACATCTACACCGTCTTTTAATTTAATAACGCCGCCTTTTTGTAACAATGCTAACATACGGCCACGCTCAGCTACGTTATTACTCATAATAACCGTTCCTCCATCTGGAAGATCTTTTAAGCTTTTATATTTCTTAGAATAAATGCCCATTGGCTCTAAATGAATTTTTCCTGCGTTTACAATTTTATATCCTTTTTCTTGAATTTCTTTATCTAAATACGGAATGTGTTGGAAGTAGTTCGCATCAATTTCTTTATCCGCTAACGCTTTATTCGGCAGAACATAGTCCTGGAATTTTTTAATCTCTAATTTAATACCCTTTTTCTCTAATATCGGCTGTGCCTTCTCTAAAATAACAGCGTGTGGCACGTTAGAAGCTCCAACAACAAGCTTATTCTCCTCTTTCCCCCCGCAAGCGGCTAATGTAAATACAGACAGTGCTGTAACAACTGACAATATAATCTTTTTCATATGATGTCCCCTTCTCCCCTATAGTTATGTAGTTAGAAAAAAGAGCCAGCATACACCAGCCCTTCTTCAAACAATTATTCTTTTACAGGAACAACTGCCCCTTTATATTCTTTATTAATAAAGTCTTCAATTTCTTTGGAATGCAGTACTTCTATAAGAGCTTTAATCTCTTTTTTATCTTTATCACCTTTACGAACAGCTACTATGTTTGCGTATGGAGAATCATTTCCTTCAATTGCAATCGCGTCTTTTTCTGGGTTTAATTTCGCATCAATTGCATAGTTAGAATTAATTAGAACCGCATCGCCTTCTTTATTGTTATACACTTGTGGTAATAAACCAGGCTCGATATCCGTTTTGAACTTTAAGTTTTTCGGATTATCTGCAATATCTTTCGGAGTCGCTTTAACTGGATCTACTCCGTCTTTAATTTTTAAAACTCCTTCTTTTTGTAAAATTGCTAAACCACGTCCATGATCAGCAACAGAATTACTCATAATAATTGTCGCCCCGTCTGGAAGTTCTTTTAAGCTTTTATATTTTTGAGAGTACACGCCAATTGGTTCTAAATGAATTTTTCCTGCTATTTCAAAATCATATTTTTTATCTTTAATTTCTTTTTCTAAATACGGAATGTGCTGGAAGTAGTTCGCATCTAATTCTTTATCTGCTAACGATTTATTCGGTAACACGTAGTCTTGGAATTTTTTAATTTCTAACTCAATTCCTTTTTTCTCAAGTAACGGTTTTGCCTTTTCTAAAATTTCAGCGTGCGGTACGTTAGAGGCACCAACAACTAGTTTCTTTTCATCTTTATCTTTCCCACCACAAGCAGCTAGCCCAAAAATCGAAGTTGTAATAAGTGCTGTAAGTAATAATTTTTTCATTTGAAATACCCTCCCGTTTTTCATTATCTTTTATCTATTCGAGTCGTTAAACTATCACCAATCCACTGAATGAAAAATACAACTAGTAATACACAAATTGTCGCAACGATTGTTACATCGTTATTTCCTCGCTGGAACCCTTCTAAATAAGCAAGTGTTCCAAGGCCACCAGCACCAACAACACCTGCCATTGCTGTATAGCCTACTAAAGCAATTGTCGTTACCGTAATACCCGATACTAACGCTGGTAACGCTTCTGGAATTAATACTTTCAAAATGATTGTGCTTGTTTTTGCTCCCATTGCTTTTGAGGCCTCAATTACACCTTTATCAATTTCACGAAGTGCGATTTCAACCATTCTCGCGTAAAATGGTGCCGCTCCAATAATTAAAGCTGGCAGCGCTGCACTCGCTCCGAGAATTGTTCCAAGAAGAATCTTTGTGAATGGGATTAATAAAATAATTAAAATGATGAACGGTATAGAACGGAAAATGTTTACGAACGCTCCAATCACCGTATTAATCGCTTTATTTTCCCATAAATTATCTTTCGCTGTCATAAAGAGTAATAGTCCTAAAATAAGTCCTAAAACAAATGTGGCAAGCGCTGCGATTGCCGTCATATATAACGTTTCACCAGTTGCTTCTAACATTTGATTCCAATCAACATTTGCAATTAACTTATCCATGTGCAATCACCTCCAGCTCTACTTGATCTTGATGAATCCCTTCTATTGCTTGCTGGATCGCTGTTTCTTCACCATTTAAATGAACGACTAAACTTCCGTAAGAGCCGTTATTCGTTTGTGCGATATTTCCTTGCAAAATGCTAACTTCTATATCACCGCGCTGCATTAACCTTTGAAGTACCGGTCTTTCTACCGCTTCACCGACAAACTGCAAACGAATTACTTTTCCATCTGGATACTTTTCTATCAAACTTTCAATCGTTTCATTCGTATCTTCAGAATCAGTTAACTGCTGTACAAATCGTTTTGTAATGTCTTGCTTTGGATTACGGAATACGTCAAGTACTGGACCCGTTTCTACGATCTTTCCTTTCTCCATTACAGCAACACGATTACAAATTTTGCGAATAACGTGCATCTCATGCGTAATCAATACAATTGTTAAGCCGAGACGCTTATTAATATCTAATAATAAATCTAAAATTTGATCTGTCGTTTCCGGATCAAGAGCTGACGTTGCTTCATCACATAAAAGTACTTGTGGATTATTAGCTAACGCTCTTGCAATCCCGACGCGCTGCTTTTGCCCACCACTTAGCTGAGATGGGTACGCGTCTCCTCTCCCCTCTAATCCAACAAGATGAATTAACTCATCGACACGTTTTCTTCTCTCCGCCTTATCGACACCTGCAATTTCAAGTGGAAATGCGATATTTTCACGCACAGTTCGTGACCAAAGTAAGTTGAAATGCTGAAAAATCATTCCGATTTCTTGTCTTGCCTTACGAAGTTCATTTCCAGTAATCGCTGAAATCACACGATTCGCAATTGTAATTTGGCCAGAAGTTGGTTTCTCTAACTGATTAAACAATCTGATTAACGAACTTTTCCCAGCGCCACTATATCCGATAACACCAAATATTTCGCCCTTCTCTACTTGTAAGTTGGCGTTATCTACAGCAGTGACATCACCGCTTTTTGCCTTATATATCTTCTTTACATTCTCTAATAGAATCATGATGTTCACCCCTTTTTTAAATAAAAAGCGCAAGCGGCTCGTTTAGAACAAGAGGGCGTTGGAATCCCAGACGTAGAGGCGCTTTTTGCCTCATAGGAAGGGATGAAACGACCGACTGTTCTAGCCGCTGGAGCTAGATTTGATAAAAAGCGCAAGCGGCTCGTTTAGAATGTGAAGTGGATGGAGCTTCTGACGTAGAGGCGCTTTTTGCCTCATAGGAAGAAGCGAAGCCATCGAACATTCTAGCCGCTGGAGCTGGATTTCTTAAAAGTTTTGGATAGACTCCGCAATTTTTTTATTTTTGATGCGTGTAGTCCATCGGTATAGCTCCTCTTATTATTTGAATGTCCTCCGCATTCAAACAACAAAAAACCTTTCCGCTTCTAGAGAAGCAGAAAGGTTTATATGCGTATATAACAACATTATCCCTCTCTCTCATCTCTCAAAGCATTTGCTTTGCAGGAATTGGCACCATTTCAACATAAGTTGACGGTTGCCGGGCTTCACAGGGCACAGTCCCTCCACCTCTCTTAATAAGAGAAATCAGATTAAATTTTCGTCTGATTTAAAATTTATGAAATTGTCTATATTTTATGAATTGAATTGTATCAATATCATCACGCTCTGTCAACAGAAATTTTCGCAAAAAAAGAAACTTCAGAATTTTAAGCTCCGACTGACATCGGTTTACATATATGAAACATCGATTCGACTAATAACATCGTTCGATACGTTCCAGAATATTGTACCCGTCCATCACTCATTAACGTTTGCAACCTCATATTTCCAGTCACTAATTTTTGTACATCCTCTTCCTTTAAACAAACGATTTGTTCCGTTCCTCTCGCCTCTTTCAAAAGTTCTATATAATCTCTTGAAATTTGTAACGAACAGCATTCATCTCCAAAACGAAAATTAACAGTTCTTTCTCCTTGCCTTAAAAGCGGTTCTAAATGATATTGACCATTAGCGTAATTTACAAATGATTGAAGCAAAGAATATAATTCCATCCTAAATCACATCCCTCATATCACTTTCTATTACATACCATTCCCTCTTATTAAAGAGCAATCCTGTTACTTTCGCTCGACAAATACTGTATCTATCACGCATATCGACATATTTCCCAAGAAATATGTCGAGGCGGCAAAAACTTTGCCGCCTACTTTAATTCCGTATATAAATATTCAACCGAATGAAATGCATATATTTTCTTCATCAGTGTCCCATTTTCAAAAACAAGTAAACACGGTACACTTTCTATCCCATACTCTTTCGCTAAATGCGGGGCATAATTTAAATCTAACATCCCAATTTTCAAATCTTCAATCGTCATCTCGACGACCGTTAACATCTTCTTTGCTAACTGGCATGTTCCACACATTGGTGTATACACATATAACACTGTTTTTTCTTCATTTCCTATTAAATCTGTAGCTTCGGCACCTGTCAAATCAATCACTTCTATCATTCCTTACCGTAAATATTCTGTATAAACGTCAATGTCAGCTCCCCATAATACATTTGCTAAATGTGAAGAAGGTGCAGTCGCCACCTCGCGATACGAGCGATCAATATAAATATGCTCTGCTTGCGGAAATTCTTTTCGGAATTGTTTCCTTAACTTTTCTCCTGCATCATCAGCATCCACTAGCACATATACGTCCTTATCAAAAAATTGATCAATGAGCTCATCCATTTTCGACAAACCAATTGTACCATTTGTACAAACAATTTCCACTGGTTCACGAATAATAGATTCAATCTTTCTTCTATCCGATTTACCTTCTACAATAATGACTTTTTCCACATAAATCATATGTCATCACCCGATCACCATATACTATACAACCTTTAACTTAGTATATAGTATATTCGTTATTTTCATGTTGTTTCCTGTTTATTTTTACAAAAGAAAAGCACAAGCGGCTCGCTCAGAACAGGAGGGCATTGGAACTCCTGAACTAGAGGCGCCTTTTGCCTCAAGTGAAGGAGTGAAATGACCGACTGTTCTAGCCGCTGGAGCTGGACAAAGAAAAGCGCAAGCGGCTCGCT
>NZ_JBHVNG010000003.1:25541-49067 GCF_042796455.1 Bacillus sp. NPDC057893
CTCAGATTGTGAGGGGGATGGAGCTTCTGACATAGAGGCGCTTTTTGCCTCGTAGGAAGACGCGAAGCCACCGAACAATCTAGCCGCTGGAGCTGGACAAAGAAAAGCGCAAGCGGCTCGCTCAGATTGTGAGGGGGATGGAGCTTCTGACATAGAGGCGCTTTTTGCCTCGTAGGAAGACGCGAAGCCACCGAACAATCTAGCCGCTGGAGCTGGATCATAACGAAAAGCGGAACCGACTGTTTAGCCCTGTTGGCTAAGGTTCTTTCGTACAGAAGAGGCCTTTTGTCTTCTCGTACGGAAGGTTCTTAGACATGAAGGGCTAGGAGGTGGCTAAATCGGCATAAATCCTCAATGAAAAACGTTCTCCTACATGATAATTAATATATATGTTTTTAAATTCGTTATGTACACAAAATAAAAAAGGACAGCACAAAGGCTGTCCTTTTTCTTCGACTATAATTAGTCTTGGTTTGTCATTTCTGCATATTTTTCTGCAGTTAATAACTTCTCAACTTGGCTTGCATCAGAAAGTTCAACTTTAACCATCCATGCACCCTCGTATGGAGATTCGTTAACTAGTTCTGGTTGGTCACTTAATTCTTCGTTTACTGCTACAACTTTACCACTTACAGGTGCGTATAATTCAGAAACTGTTTTAACAGATTCTACGCTTCCGAATGGCTCGTCAGCTTGGATTGTTGCACCTACTTCAGGAAGTTCAACGAATACGATATCGCCTAACTCACCTTGCGCAAAATGAGTAATACCGATAACAACCGCATTACCTTCTGTTTTTACCCATTCGTGTTCTTCAGAGTAACGTAAATTATTTGGAATGCTCATGACTGTACCTCCAGTGAATGTATTAATTATGTAAAAATACCTTATTGGTACTTTTTCCACACACTTTCAAACTGCTCTTCGTTAAAACCAAGTGTTACACTCGTTCCATCTGTTACAATTGGACGTTTAATTAACATGCCATCAGATGCTAAAAGCTCGTACATTTCGTCTTCGCTTGCATCCTTTAACTTATCTTTTAAACCAAGTTCGCGGTAACGCATTCCACTTGTATTAAAGAATTTTTTTAATGGTAATTCACTTTTCTCATGTAAATTACGTAAATCTTCTTTTGACGGTGGATTTTCAACAATATGAATCATCTCATATGCTACATCGTTTGCCTCAAACCATTTCTTTGCTTTTTGACATGTGCCACACTTTGGATATGAATAAAATGTTACTGTCATAAATTCACCTACTTTTTTACTAACCTTTACCTTTATCATATAGAAAACATTTTATTATTTCAAACGATTATTCGCTAAACTTTTACTTATTTCGTGATAATTTTTAATAATCCTGCTAATTTTTCTTATTTTTCCGCCATTTATTAAGAAAAATTAAATATATAATTTTTTTAAAACTTTTTTCTGATCCCACGCCGAACATATCTCTTAAACAAACGTTTGATTAATTTCCTATTTTTCTACCTCAGCCTTTGGAATACGTAGATTCTTTCATACCGAACATATACCTTAAACAAACGTTTGTTTAATTTCATATTTTTCTTCTTTTCCTTTGAGTTACATCGCTTCTTTCTTACCGAACATACACCTTAAACAAACGTTTGTTTAATTTCATATTTTTCTACCTCAGCCTTTGGAATACGTAGATTCTTTCATACCGAACATATATCTTCAACAAACGTTTGATTAATTCCTTATTCTTTCAAATTAATACTTCCATCCTTACCAAACGTATACCTTACATAAAAATAAGAAGCCTTCTATATAAAGGCTTCTCACGATCTATTCAAATAATCCGCAATTGTTTGAAATACTACGATATACATATTATGAATACTTCCTTCTGTATTTCCACCATTTGATAAACCAATTCCCCATTGTTGCCCTTCGCCACTTCCGATATTCGCAAAACCTTGCGTATACATAGCATTTACATCTTTTCGTGCGCTGTTATACTCCATATCTTTTGTAATAAAAATTGAATATGATTTATCTTGTAAACCTATAAAAAACACCGGTTTCTTTAACGATGAAAATAACTCTTTATACTGCTCTGTTGAGGCTTCTTGAAAGTACTCTTTCATTATTAAAAAACCATCTACTTCCTTAGATTTCTTTGTCAGTTCCTCTAACTTCACTTTTTCAAACTTTATATTTCTAAACGTATCTTTCGGCTTTTCACCAACAACTCCAATTACGAGCGCTCTCCCGTTATATTCTAATGTATCTCCTTCATTATCCTTTGCACATCCAGTACTCACTAGGCATAACAATATAAAAACTAAGAAATAAGATACACGCTTCATATAGCACCCTCCCCCTCTTTTAAGTCAAGTGACAAAAATGTAAGGTGAATTCAAGAAAATGTAAGTAAAATCGATAGCCCAATTGGATTTTCTATATTATAATCAATTGAATTTATTTACATTACTAAAACATAGGAGATTATCATGAAGAAATTTAAACTTTCATCCCTTCTTCCGTTAAGTTATATACTTCTACTCGTACTCGTAAGTCCCCTTTACGATGTATTAAATAAATCTACTGTTCACGCAGTAGATGTCACAACTGTAGTAGATGACTGGATTCCATTTGTGAAAGCGTTTATTATTCCTTACTTACTTTGGTTTCCATACTTATACGGTGCACTTATTTATTACTGTTTTGCTGATCGAAAGCAATATTATGTCACTTTAAGTAGTGTAATTCTTGGAAAACTTGCTTGTTTTTCGATTTATTTTTTTTGGCAGACAACTGTACCACGCCCAACCGTCGTTGGAACAGATGTATTTTCCGAACTAGTCCGCTATATTTATAGTATTGATCATCCAGTAAACTGTTTCCCAAGCATTCATGTCCTTACGACATTTGTAATTATGTTAGCTGCCTTTAAGCGTAGAGAACAGCATGCTTTGGAATATTACATCCTTACTTTCTTCGGTACACTTATCATTTTATCAACGCTATTTACGAAGCAGCATGCATTTGTAGACGCCATTTCTGGAATGACGCTTGCAAGCGTACTATACTTCGGTGTTCAACTATTATTAGCAAAAGAAACAGTAACAGTTCCAGTAAAACAAAATCACAAAATGTAAAAAAGCAGACTGTGGCTTCTTCAGTCTGCTTTTTTCTATATTAAGGAGATTTTCAAATTAAGATTGCGGTACAGTCATATCACCAGAATGAATACGACCTGCTTTTTTAAGAGCAATATAAAGTATATAAGAAACCGCTACTGGGATGATGATATAAGTGATTATCATCGCTGGGACAACCTCCCACCCTTGGCTGGAAATTAAATTAATTGGTGCGATAAGAGAGCTTAATCCAAGACCTGCAATTTCTTTTCCTGCTTCCAGTTGGAAAATTAATGCTGATACTGGGCCCACTATAGCACTGGCGACGACAGTTGGGACGAGAATCATTGGATTTTTAGTAATGTTCGGCAACTGTACTTTTGGAGTACAAAGTGCCTGAGCTAATATGCCACCTAAATTATTCTCTTTCGCTGAAATAACAGAGAATCCGATAAACTGAGCAACACATCCTGCAAGTGCTGCACCTCCCGCAACACCATCTAAGCTAAGTGCTATCGCTAAAGCAGCTGATGAGGCCGGTGAGATAAGTAATAGTCCCCAAACTACAGCAATCACGACAGAAGCAATAAATGGGCTACCAGCTGAACTATCTTTAATGAATGCTCCAACTGTATTTAAAACTGGGCTAATATTTTGAGCTAACCAAATACCGACTAAACCAGAACCTAATATTGCTGCAAATGGAACGAGCATCATATCTAAAGCAGTTTTTCCACTTAATCGTTTACCAATATAAACTGCTAAAGTCGCTGTTAATAATGCACCGATCGGTTCACCTGTTTTAATGATGAGACCAGCTTCAGTAATTGAAATTGAGCCAGCTCCAATTGCTCCAGCTACCATCGCTGAGAAAATTACGAGCCCGTTTGCACCGAGCATAAAAGCAATTCCGGCTCCAATTGCTGGTGCCATAAGTGATTTTGCAACAACTCCGATTGTAATAAGTAATGGGATATCAACAATTCTTCCTATATTTTCGATCAGTAAACCAATTCCGAGGGATACGAAAATACCCTGTGCGATTCCGGCAGAAGCTTTAAACACACGAGACATTATATATTCCTTCATTTGTTTCACCTTCTCCTATAAGTTAGTAACCAACTGTTTTCATATAATCGCGTAAAACATCGTTTGATTTTGCAAAGCGGCTTTCTTCATCTTCTAATAAGTTCAGTTCTACCACTTCTCTTATACCGTCTCTAGTAATAATTGCCGGTACTCCTGTACAAATATCGTATTCGCCATATTCACCATCTAAAATAGCTGAAACAGCGATAACACGGTGATCATCATTGAAAATTGAGCGCGCAATATAAGCTAAAGAATTTCCAATTCCGTAATAAGTAGTTCCTTTGCGCTTATAAATTTCCCATCCAGCTTTTGCAGTCTTCTCAACAATTTCATCTAAATCTATTTCACCTAAGCGTTCTTTTTGTTCCTCTAAAATTTGCAGAATTGGTTTTCCACCAACAGTTACATGAGACCAAGCAACCATTTGAGAATCACCATGTTCTCCTAATGAATACCCATGAATACTACGAGGGTCTACATGTAACATTTCAGATAAAATTGTTCTTAAGCGAGAAGAATCTAGTGATGTACCAGTACCAAGTACACGATGTCTTGGCAAACCAGATAATTTCCACACTTGATATGTAATAATGTCAACTGGGTTCGATGCGAGTAAGAAAATGCCATCAAATCCACTTTCCATTACGCCGCCAACAATGCTTTCCATAATCTTAGCGCTTGCTCCTAAAGTGTCTAAACGACTTTGCCCAGGCTTCGGCGCTGGTCCTGCTGTAATAATAACAATGTCCATATCTTTGCAGTCTTCATAACTTCCTGCATATACTTTTGTTCTTGTATTTGTAAAGTTAATGCAGTGCGATAAATCCATCGCTTCTCCAACTGCACGTTCATGATTTATATCAATTAACAATAGCTCTTCGCAAATCCCTTGGTTTACAATGGAATACGCACAGCTTGATCCAACTAATCCAGTACCGATAATTGCAATTTTTCTTGTGTTTCTATTCATAGCAATCTCTCCCAATTGATTATGTAGTGTATTTCTTTTGTTCTTTACACTCCTAATTATAGAGGTTCTCACGATAGAAACCATGGATACTTTGTGAAATGTTGAGCAAAGTTTTTGTCCTTTTTGTGAATTGTTATATTTAATTTTCGTCATATTTGTTACAACTGGAAAAATATTTCTTATGTATTTATTGACATATACCAAATAAAAACGAGCGAATCCATTCGCTCGTTTCATTCATCGCGCTATTCCGCACTTAATTGACTTTTTAATTGTTGTACAATCATTGGATTAGCAGGCGCTGCCGGCTTATAATAACTTTTTTGCTTTGCGTATTCATACATATTACGTTGACGAGATTCATCTTGATTACGAATTTGAATTAACGTTTGATGTAACTGTTCATTATCAGACTGAGAAATATAATTTGCATAACTTGTTAAACTTGAATTTAACCCTGCTAAATAATCGTTTACCATATCTTTTTCATTCATTTCTCTCTTCCTCCTATCCTAAAAAAGTCATTAATTGCTGTTTCGTATTTCGTGCATCTTGCGCATCCTTTTGTAGCATTTGCTTTAGCTGTGGATCTGTACAAGCCTGTGCATACTGTTCTAATTTGTTAATAATTGTTGCGTGTCCACCAATCAAATGACGTAAGTTTTCTACTTCAAGCTCTGTTAAATTTTGCATAGAATACTCCTACCTTTCTTCTTTCATTCACCATTTATTATTTGATTCTTTTCAAATCATATTCATTAAAAACTTTCTAAAATTTCCTCCATACTAAAACCAAACACATCTATTTATAAAAACAGAAAAATGTTATAATTACAGAAAAATACAATTTTTAAAAATATCCCCTTATGATAACTACATAATTAACACACAAATCATATTAAGAAGATGTACTTATGCAAAGTAAATTTAAAGTTATCTTCTTTATCGTTTATGCAATCTTATATGTAAAACTTTTAATCGATGTATTAACTTTAAAACCACTATTCACTTCTATACCTTTGCATATGTTATTTCTCATTTATCTTTTGTTCATTGCACTTAACAACTATAAAAATCGTAACACTACATTTTTCTTATTATTTATTAATGCAACTCAATTAGTAAGCGGTAGTTTTTTTAAAAAAACTACCTTTTATAAACTCTACATAACAAAGGAGCAATGACTATGAAAATCCACGATTTTCTTACAAAAAGCCAAGAAGCTTATGATTCTGAGTCAAGCCACGACCCTTTCGTATTTACGTTTTTCAATTTTTTCTTAGCAATATATATTTTTCTAAAGCCTGCTAAATAATATTATTTAGCAAGAAAGAGCCTCTAAATCAGTAGGGGCTCCTTCTCATTTTCAAGCTCTGTTAAATTTTGCATAGAATACTCCTACCTTTCTTTGTTCATTCGTCATTAGTATTTGGTTCTTTTGGGATTATATGCACTAAAAAACCTTAGAATCACTTCTAAGGTTTCCTCTTATTCACTCTCTCATTACATGTAATCCTTTAATAAACGTTTCCAATAATAAATGTAAACTTGTATCTAAATCTAGCGGCAAACCAAATCCACCTTGCTGTTCAATCGACGCAAATCCATGACAAATACTTCTGAATCCACGTGTCGCATGAAGTGCATTCTCTCCTTCTAAGCCGTACTGTTGTAAAACCTGAAGACAAAGCTTTACAATTCCGTCACCTGCTTTTCTTACTTCTTCATCTCGTGAAAAGGTTGCTTCATACAGTCCAGGATGTTTGCGGACGAATGTTACATACGCTTCTCCTAAAGCATGAATTGCTTCATCCATACGTTTACCCTCGGCCGTTTCTTCCAGTCTGTTATGCAACTGTTTTATTCCGTAAATACCAAGATTTTTCCGTACATCTTGTAAACCTTTCACATGATTATATAGCGAGGGCGAACGTACCCCTAACCTTTGTGCTAATGAAGCTAACGTTACTTCTTGTATTCCATTTGTATCTGCAATTTCTGCCGCTGTTTCTACGATTTTCTGTAATGTAAGTCCGATTCTCGGTGACATAAATTAACCCTCTTTCCTACTTTCTATATTCCGCTTAGCTTCCTTAATAGCAAGTTTTATGACAGTGCTTGGATCCTTTATCATTTTCCCATGTCCTGCCGCAAGCAAGGAAGGCTCATATTCGCTTAGCTTCTCTGCACTTTGTAATGATATTTCTTTGCTCCACGTTGCCATTGCAGGAAACGGAAACCAAAATTTCATTTGTCCCGAAACAGCCATACCTCCTCTTGTTTGGAAGGCATCCCCGACAATTAGAGCTTTATTTCGTACATCAAGAAACGACATGGAACCTGGCGTATGTCCCGGTGTCATAATCGCAAGAAGCGATCCAACTCGGTCGCCATCCTCCAATAAAACATCAGGTACTGTTTTTACCTTTTTAGGTACACCGCCTTTTATTGGTATATTCGGTTCATCCTTTTGTAACGTCGTATCTCCTTCTAAAAGCTTTGCGTCCCGCTTAGAAATATAGACTGGAACATTAGGAAGCACTTCCTTTAATGCGTCTAATGCACCAATATGATCATCATGCGCATGTGTTAATACAATCTTAGTAATTGGTTTCCCTATTTTCTCAGCCGCCTGTAAAATTCCTTTTGCGCTATATGGCAAAGCCGCATCAATTAAAGTTAAACCATCTTCTTCCTCGACAAAGTAACAATTCACAGGAAACACTCTTGGCAAAAATGACAATTGATATACCGTTTTTTCATGTATCACTCTCATATTTCCAGCTCCCTTTCCGAATAAAACTAATGATATTAGTTTTATTATACTAATGTCATTAGTTTTATGTCACTAAAAATTTCATTTTTGCAAAAAAAAAAAGAACAGTAGCCGTTTATACGACTACTGTTCTTTACAGCTATTAAACTGTGTAACGCTCATCTTCTAAAATTTTCGCAGCAATTTCACGTTTCTTCGGAATTACGTTAAGTGGTGTGTGGCGAGTTAATTTACGTAATGATGATAACATCATGCGCAGCATGTCGCCATTTTCAACTGCGATAAGTGTTTCTTTCGCATCTGCTTCGATTTCGTTGAATGCTTCTTGGCAGAATACTTCAGTGTATAACACTTTTTGTTTATTCTTTTCAAGACCAGTTGTTTTAATTGCTTTTTCTGTACGAAGAAGAGCTGATTCCATTGCGTAAAGATTGCTTACGATGTCAGCGATATTCACAAGAATTTCTTGCTCTTTATCTAATGCTTTACCGTATTTTTGAGCTGCTAATCCAGCTACCATTAAACCGATTTTCTTCGCGTTCTTTACTAAATATTTTTGAAGTGCTAATGGCTCATCGCCTACTTCTTCTGGCATCATCATCATTAGCTCTTCTTGTAATTTTTGTGCTTTTTGTAGTAATGGTAATTCACCTTTCATCGCTTTACGTAAGAACGTACCTGGTACGATTAGGCGGTTAATTTCGTTCGTTCCTTCGAAAATACGGTTAATACGAGAATCGCGGTACATTCTTTCAATCTCGTATTCTGCCATAAATCCGTAACCACCGTGAATTTGAACACCTTCATCTACTGTATAGTCTAATACTTCAGAACCGAATACTTTGTTTAAAGAGCACTCGATTGCATATTCAGCGATAGAAGCTGCTACTGCTTTACCATCTTTTACTTCTTCTTCAGATAATGTGCTCATGCGGCTTTCGAATAAACCTACTGTACGATATACAGAGCTTTCAGCTGCATATGTTTTTGCTGCCATATTCGCAAGTTTCTCTTGAATTAATGGAAAGCGAGCGATTGGTTGTTTGAACTGTTGACGTTGATTTGCATATTGTGCTGAAATTTCTACTGCACGTTTCGCAGATCCAACTGTACCAACTCCTAATTTATAACGGCCGATATTTAAAATGTTGAACGCGATAATATGGCCTTTACCAATTTCACCAAGTAGATTTTCTTTCGGTACTAATGCATCCTCTAAAATTAACGTACGAGTTGAAGAACATTTAATACCCATTTTCTTTTCTTCTGGGCTTGTAGATACACCAGCGTATTCTTTCTCTACGATAAATGCTGAGAAGTGCTCGCCATCTATTTTTGCGTATACGATAAATACGTCAGCGAATGCGGAGTTTGTAATCCATTGTTTTTCACCGTTTAATACGTAATGTGTACCTTCTGCATTTAAACGTGCAGTTGTTTTTGCACCTAATGCATCAGATCCTGAACCTGGCTCAGTTAATGCATATGCAGCTAATTTTTCACCAGTTGCAAGTAGTGGTAAATATTTTTTCTTTTGCTCTTCGTTACCGAATAATACGATTGGTAAAGATCCGATACCAACGTGAGCACCGTGAGTGATCGCAAAACCACCAGCGCGAGAGAATTTCTCTGCGATTAACGCTGAGCTTACTTTATCAAGGCCAATTCCGCCGTACTCTTCTGGTACGTCAGCGCCTAGTAAACCAAGTTCACCAGCTTCTTTTAAAAGACGCACAGAACGATCAAACTCATGTTGCTCTAAATATTCAAGCTCTGGAAGAACTTCATTTACGATAAAGTCCTCTGTCGTTTTTGCAATCATTTTATGCTCAGATGAAAAATCTTCTGGCGTAAACACTTGATCAATTGTAATTTCCTCTACTAAAAAGCTACCGCCTTTAACCGCACTTCCTACTGTTTTTTCCATGAAAATTTCCTCCTTTATATTTTCATAAGTCGCTTTTCTCATTTTGAAAGAAGCTAGCTCTCATTTTTTTTATAAACCTTTGTTGCTTCCATTCTTTTTATCTAATCCAGTTCCAGCGGCTAAAATGTTCGGTGGCTTCACTTCTTCCTATGAGGAAAAATGCGCCTCTTCGTCTGAAGCTCCATCCCCCTCACATTCTGAGCGAGCCGCCTGCGCTTTTTTATAGTAATTCAAATACTCCCGCTGCTCCCATTCCGCCGCCGATACACATTGTTACGATACCGAATTGTTGGTTGCGGCGTTTCATTTCATGAATAAGGGATAGTGTTAGTTTTGCTCCTGTACAGCCAAGTGGATGTCCAAGTGCGATTGCACCGCCGTTTACATTTACTTTTTCTTCATCTAATCCTAGTTCACGAATAACTTGAATCGATTGAGAAGCGAACGCCTCATTTAGCTCGAATAAGCCGATATCAGATAGTTCTAATCCCGCTAGTTTTAACGCTTTCGGAATTGCAGCAATTGGACCGATACCCATTATTTCTGGTGGTACACCAGCTACTGCAAATGAACGGAATTTCGCAAGTGGCTTCATGCCATCGCTCACTGCTTTTTCACGATCCATTAATAGTACAGATGCTGCTCCATCACTCATTTGTGAAGAGTTACCAGCCGTTACAGAACCGCGAACGTTAAATGCTGGACGTAATTTACCTAAAATGTCTAGCGTCGTCTCCGCTCTTACACCTTCATCTTGTGCGAAAATACGTGTTTCCTCTTGCAGTTTGTTGTTTGCTCCAACAGTGCGTAACATTACATCTACAGCTACTGTTTCATCCGCAAAGTTCCCTTCAGCTAACGCTTTTGCTGCGCGCTGGTGACTTCTTACCGCAAAAGCATCTTGCTCTTCACGAGAAATTCCATATTTCACAGCAACTTGCTCTGCTGTATGTCCCATACCCATATAATATTCTGGAGCTGCTTCTACAAGGCGACTATTCGGACGAACAACGTGCCCCATCATTGGAACTAAACTCATTGATTCCGCTCCGCCTGATAATACAGCTTCAGAGTGACCTAGCATAATGCGCTCTGCTCCGTAAGCGATACTTTGTAAACCTGAAGAACAGTAACGGTTAATTGTAATAGCTGGAACATCGTAAGAAAGTCCTGCTAGCCCGCCGATATTACGAGCCATATTTAAACCTTGTTCTGCTTCTGGCATCGCACAACCGAAAATTAAATCATCAATTGGTCCTTCATAATTCGCACGCTTTAACGTTTCTTTTACTACTAATGCCCCTAAATCATCCGGACGAACTGTTTTTAATGAACCCCTCTTTGCTTTTCCAATTGGTGTTCTTGCTCCCGCAACAATGACAGCTTCTCTCATGAACGATATCTCCCCTCGTTATTAGTTACGTAATGGCTTCCCTTTTACAAGCATGTGCTGCATTCTTGCTTGTGATTTCATCTCACTTACTAAGCTAATAAATGCTTCACGTTCTACATCTAATAAATATTGCTCATCAACTTCTGTTCCGTACGGTACTTTTCCGCCCGCAATGACATATGCAAGTTTCTTCGCAATGTGAAGATCATATTCAGAAATGTAACCAGATAAATGCATTGCTTCTACACCAAGTACAAGCGTTGCATAGCCTGTTTCACCAACAACTGGTATCTTTTTACGAATCGGAGCCTTATAACCCGCTTCATATAACGAAAGTGCTTTTTGTTTCGCATCATATAGTAAGTGATCACCATTCACACTAATACCGTCTTTATCGCCTAAGAAGTTGTTAGAGACCGCTTCTTGTGCTGATGTTGAAACTTTCGCCATCGCTACGGATTCAAATACTTTGTTCGCAACTTTTTGCAGATCAAACTCTACACCGTTTGCCATTTTGTTTAAGTGTTTAATGTATAACTCTTTGTTACCGCCTCCGCCAGGGATTAAGCCAACACCTACTTCTACTAAGCCCATATATGTTTCGCTAGAAGCTTGAATGCTCGCTGCTGGTAAGCAAACTTCTGTACCGCCGCCAAGCGTCATACCATATGGCGCTGCTACAACTGGCTTAGAAGAGTACTTAATTTTCGTCATTGCATCTTGGAAGTTTTTCACAACCCACTCAATTTCAAAGTAGTTGTCGTCTTGTGCTTCCATTAAGATCATTGCAAGGTTCGCACCAACGCAGAAGTTCTTCGATTGGTTTCCGATAACAAGACCTTTATAATTCTTTTCTACTTCATCAACAGCGTAGTTAATCATTTGTGTAATATCCATACCGATTGCATTGCTCTTCGAATGGAATTCTAAGCAAAGGATGCCGTCGCCTAAATCAATTAAGCTCGCTCCGCTATTTTTCTTTAACACACCGTTTTTCGCTTTTAACTGCTTAAGAGAAATTGCCTTTTTGTTACGTTCGATTCGCTTATATTCGCCATTATCATAATAGTAGCTATCGCCATTATCATGTTTATAGAAAGTAGCAAAACCTTTCTCTACCATTTCTTTCACCCAAGTAGGAACAACTGCGCCGTTTTCTTCCATCTTTTGAACGGACTTTTCAACGCCGATTGCATCCCAAATTTCGAATGGTCCTTGCTCCCAGCCGAAGCCCCATTTCATCGCTTGGTCAATTGCAACGATATCGTCAGCAATTTCTTTATGAAGTTTTGCAGAATATAAAAGAGTTGGTGTGATAATGTTCCATAGTAACTCTCCTGCACGATCTTTCGCGTATACAAGCGCTTTCAATTTATTCGCTAATCCTTTTTCTTGCTTACTTAACTCGATAGATGCAGCTTTTAATTTTTTGCGCGCTTCATATTCCATCGTTTCTGGATTTAATTCTAAAATTTCTTTTCCTTGCTTTAAGAAGAAGCCTTGACCAGTTTTACTTCCAAGCCATTTTTTATCAAGCATGTCATGCATGAAAGCTGGTACTTTAAATACATCACGCTCTTCTTCTTGTACATTTTCATATACGTTATTTGCAACATGTACAAATGTATCTAAACCAACAACATCTAATGTGCGGAACGTTGCGCTCTTCGGACGACCAATTAATGGACCTGTTACAGAGTCAACTTCTCCAATGCTATAGCCACGCTTAATCATTTCTTGAAGCGTTACAAGCAAGCCATACGTACCGATGCGGTTTCCAATAAAGTTTGGTGTGTCTTTTGCGATAACAACGCCTTTTCCAAGAACGTCTTCGCCAAATAGTTTCATGAAGCTTAATACTTGTGGATCAGTTTCTTTCGTCGGTATTACCTCTAGAAGTTTTAAATATCGTGGTGGGTTAAAAAAGTGTGTTCCTAAGAAGTGTTTCTGGAAGTCATCTGAACGACCTTCTGCCATTTTTTCAACGGAAATTCCTGATGTATTTGAACTCACAATTGAGCCTGGTTTACGAACAGTATCTATTTTTTCAAATAGTTTCTTCTTTATATCTAAATTTTCAACTACTACTTCAATAATCCAATCTACATCAGCAAGACGCTCAAGATCATCTTCTAAGTTACCTGCTTCGATCAGTGCTAGATTACCTTTCACTGTCAGAGGAGCTGGTTTTTGCTTTAATAGTTTTTGCACAGCCGTATTACTAAAACGATTTCTCACACTTTTATGTTCTAATGTAAGTCCCTTCGCTTCTTCTTCTTTCGTAAGCGCCGGTGGTACAATATCAAGCAATAATGTCGGAATACCAATATTAGCTAAGTGTGCCGCAATCCCCGAACCCATTACGCCTGAACCTAGAACAGCAGCCTTTTTAATTTGGAACATCCATTTCTCCCCCTATTCTTGAATGAATGCTCATTCAATTTTTCGACATAAGTCGCAATCAATGAGTGAGCCTCTACTAATAAATATATGATACAGTTTGAATTTTCGCAATATATTTATTGATAAAATTTTCTGAAATAAATATTTTTCTTTCATTTGGCTATGCTATACATGTGTATTTTCTTCACTAAAATGCACTTTCCCTTTTTATAATCTGACGAAACTGGAGGAATATATATGGCAAAACTTAAGAAAAACCCTTCAAAAGCTGGAATTAGTGCAGCAAGCGTAACTGGAAATGCAGGTCCGCATAATCACGGTGTTGAAAAAGGGCGTCAAGGTAATAACCAACAATATAAGAAGCATAATATGGGCGAAAAATAACGCTATATTTTTGGGCAGAGAACGTGGCATAATGATTAATGGCTGCTTTTTCTGCCCAATTTATTTGTACATATGGAAAACAAAAGAGGGAACGACGATGAAACGAACAATAATTATGATTGTAATGATCGCCACACTATTTACAGGGATGATTTTCTTCTCTTATGCGCATAGGCAACAAGTTGTAAGAGCAGATCAACCTAACATTACTGGGCAATACGGGATTACAATTGATGCAGACACAGGGGAAATTTTGTATGGAAAACGTGAAGATGAACGCTCTTATCCGGCTAGTATAGCCAAGATGATGACAACTCTTCTCTTACTAGAGAATGTAAAAGAAGATGAAGAAATTACGGTTACAGAGAATGCGATTAAAACAGAAAGTCAAAGTGCAAAGATTAAGCTTCGCGCGGGTGAAAAGTTAAAACGTGATGAGGCATTAAAACTTATGCTTATTATTAGTGCAGACCCAATCGCTGAGTCAATCGCTGAACATATTGCGGGATCAAAAGAAAAGTTTGTGAAAATGATGAATGCTAGAGCGAAGGAACTTGGTACAAAGCATGCGACTTTCAAAAACGCAAGTGGTGCTGATGCACTTGGAAATAAAGTATCACCTTATGACATTGCTATTATTACGAAAGAAGCATTAAAGTATCCAATTGTTTTACAATATATGAATTCAGTAAATACAACTCTACATACTTCCGAACGCTCTCCAAAAATCGCAAACTATGGACGAGAAGAACTATATGACGATCCATATGCGATTGGAAGTAAAAGCGGTTTATCGGCACTCGGAAAATACACAGTCGTAACAGTTGATGAAAAAGACGGTAAACGCGTCATTAACGTCGTGTTATCTTCTACTCGTACACAGCTATACCCTGATACGAAGAAAATGGCGAACTACGCATTTCAGCAATTAAAATAACCAAGGAGTATTTTCTCCTTGGTTATTTTTTGATCATACCTTTTAATACGAACGCAACGTTTGCTGGGCGCTCTGCTAGACGGCGCATGAAATAGCCATACCAGTCGTTTCCATAAGGTACGTAAACACGCATTTTATAGCCTTCTTTTACTAGCTCAAGTTGACGCTCTGTACGAATACCAAATAACATTTGGAATTCAAATTGATCCCTTGAAATATTGTGTTCTTCGGCAAGTTTTTTCGTATATTCAATAATCGCTTCGTCATGTGAAGCAATTGCAGTGTAATTTCCATTTAATAAGTGCATTTTAATAATTTTTTTATAATTGTCATCTACATCTTTCTTTTCCGGGAACGCTACTTCTTCAGGTTCTTTATAGGCCCCTTTTACAAGACGTAAATTAGGATTGTAAGCGTTTAAATCTTCAATATCTTTTTCTGTACGATATAAGTAAGCTTGAATAACAGTACCAATATTATCGTATTCAGATTTTAATTGTTTAAAGATATCAATTGTTTTTCCGCAGCGCGTATAATCTTCCATATCAATTGTAATAAACACACCATTTTCTTTTGCAGCTTCTAAAATACGGCGCATATTGTTCATTACGATTTCGTCAGAGATATCTAATCCCATAGAAGTCATCTTTAAAGAAAGCTGTGAATTAAGACCTTCTCTTCCAATTG
Source organism: Bacillus sp. NPDC057893 (assembly GCF_042796455.1). Taxonomy (NCBI): domain Bacteria; kingdom Bacillati; phylum Bacillota; class Bacilli; order Caryophanales; family Bacillaceae; genus Bacillus; species Bacillus sp. NPDC057893. Next base: position 41,223 of record NZ_JBHVNG010000003.1, read on the forward strand.
CACGAATCGCTTCAATCGATTCGCTAGCCATTTCATTTGCTTCCGCTTCGTTATCAACGAATTCACCTAAATAATCGATTGTTACACAAAGACCTTGCTTATTTAATGCCTTAATTGCAGCTGTCGCTAATTCAATCGTCTCCCCTGCGACGAAGCGACCTGCACCAAAGCGTAAACCGTACTTTTTAGCCAGTTTTGTTAGCGCTTTATTTTTAGATAAGAAAAGAAACGAATTTCGCATTAATTGTTCCATGTAATTCACCCCTACGACTATAATTTATCTGTTTTTTACCCCTCTTCGAAATTATATCACTGTTTAAAATTATTTGATACAAATAATTATTTAGATAATTTATAAAATACTATCAAAACATTTAAAACCCTATATTCTCGTTTGTAAATATGAAGAAAATATTTTTCGACATTCAAAAAAACGAGTTTACTAGGGAAAAAATGAGCATGCCGAAAATATTCGACATGCTCACAAAACCATTTATACTTAATCTAAATTATATGAGGATATTAATAACAAAAACTTGAGGTAACATTATCTCAAGCCTTCTTACTTCTCATTTCGCTTCTCATCATTCAGCTTTTTAATATTCGTAATTAACTGTACCATCTCTTCTTTTGCATCTGGATACGTCTCATTCCAATGTTTCACTAAAGCTGGCATCGTCTTAGCTATATAAGAATAAAGTGCCCATTTCTGTACCTGCTCTTTTTGCTCTTCATTACTTTCTCCTAGCAATAATTCTGTATATTTCTCTAATAATCCATCAAATTGCTCATTAAACTTTTCACTCATCTTATTTTCCTCCTATATGAAAAAAGCAGCGAAGATCGCTGCTTTTTCTTATAATTTTGATCGAACAGAGTTTAATTTCTTCTCCATCGTACTTACTTTATCACGGCGATCATCGATACGAATTGTTGTCGCAACGCGCTGTGCACCTTTCGTGTATGGAACTTCATGCATTTGTTGAATGACTTCTAAAATGACAGGAAGATCCCCTTCAATTACTGTATTCATCGGTGTTAATTGATACTTCACGCGATCTGCATTTTTCTCTAGCACCTTTTGTACTTCTGCTACATACTCACTAACACTTGGATTACCTGTTCCTACTGGAATAATCGATACGTCAACAATTGCCATAGTAACTTACCTCCTATAATCGCTTCTTATATATCCATTGTCTATTTTACCTAAATCCTCATCACTTTACTAATCTGTTTTCTTCTACTTTAAATTGCTCAACCAATCTCTCTAAGTCCTGCATATTCTCTGTCAAACTTTCCATCGTATGAGCTACTTTTTCTAAATGATTCACTTGTGACTCAGTTGCTGCATTTACCTCTTCAGAAACAGCCGCACTCTCTTGACTCGTGCTAGCAATTGTTTGCATAACTTCTGTAATTTCTTCTTGCTCGTGACCTATATTCTGCACTTCTGCTACAATCTTCTCTACTGAAGCACTAATTGTACTTACGACTGACATGATTGTGCGGAATTCATCCTCTGCCTCTGTCGTAACTTTATTTTGTATATCCGCAATATCTTTCAGTTTACTTACAACCTCTACAACTCGTTTTACTTCTAACTGCACATCGCTAATCATTATTGCAATCTCACCGGTTGCCTCTTTTGATTGTTCAGCTAATTTTCGAACCTCTTCAGCAACAACAGCAAAGCCCTTACCTTGCTCACCTGCACGTGCTGCTTCAATCGAAGCGTTTAAAGCCAGTAAATTTGTTTGATCCGAAAGACCTTTTATAAGTTCTACCACATTTTGAATCGATCCAACTCTTTGCTCTAACTTACCGGATGCTTCTTCCGTATGAACAACGATAGAAGATGATTGTCCTCTCGTACGAACTAAATTCCGCATCGTATTGAGCCCCTGTTTAGATGCTTCCTCTGCTTTGCCGGTCACTCCCTTTATTTCACCAACGGAACTATTCATCTGTTCCATCGACTGTGCCATATTTTCAAGTTGTGCTGAAACTTCATCTACACTATTAGCAAGCGTAGAAGCTCCTCCGCTCACATCATCCATGGCACCTGAAACTTCTCTACTAGCTGCTACAGTTTCACTCGTTAAATAATGCAGATTATGAGTCGATTGTTGCACTGTCGATACACTATTTTTAATTTTACTTACCATTTCATTCATTTGCTCAACCATATGATTAAAGTGGGTCGTAAGCGTACCAACCTCATCTTTACTTGTCACTTTCATTTGCAACGTTAAATCACCTTCCGCTACTTTTTGAACGTGATTCGTTAATAATTGTAACGGTCTTGCTAATCTTCTTGAGAATAAATATGAAGCTAATATTCCAATTAATAAACTTATACATGCCATTATAATAACTGTATTTCTTGTTTCTACGAGTAAGTTATCAATTGACTCTTTCGGATATACAATCCCAATTTTCCATTTCATCTTATCAAACACTTGACTATAGGCTACTACATCTTTCCCATCCAATGTCGTCACCGCAAATTTCGTTTCATCTTTATTTAAACTTTTTACAAGTGGTTCTTTCGAAACATCTTTTCCTACTTTCTCCGGGTACACAATGGCAATATTTTTATCATTTACAATAAACATTTCTCCGCCATTATTATATTGAATATTATGGAGTAGCTTTTGAATCGTTCCTAGTGATACATCCATTGCTACAACCCCTAACACAGAGCCATCTTGCCCGACAATGGCTTTTGAAACTCCAATACTTAACTTACCTGTCGCGATTTCATATTGTGGTTGTCCCCAAATAATCGATTTTGTATCTGCTTCAGATGTTTTATACCACGGACGACTTGTTGGATCATATCCTTCAGGTACTTTTCCTCCATCAGCAAGGTTTGCACTTAACGTTTTTTTATCTTTCGTCCCAATGTATACATCTAAAATATCAGGATGATTTTTTTTAAATCTTGAAAATTCTTTTAAAATAAAACTCTCTTCTTCTGGAGTAACCCCATCTTGTAACATGTTTTGAATATCATCATGACTCCCATAATGCCCCATATCTTCTTCAATTCGCTGCATAAATGCAGTTAACTGCTCTGTCACAAGATCCATCGTATTTTCAGAATACTGATCGAGGGAACGCGTTTCCTTCTCCTTCTGTAACTGATACACAGCTGTACCTAGTATTACAAACATCATAGAAATAAGCACCGAAAATACTACCGCAATTTTTAAACGTAAACTTCTCAACATCTTCCCCAAAGCATCCCCTTCTCGATGAAATTTAATTGTATTAATCACTATATTAAGTATAATAGATAAATCTAAAACCTCAATCTATATAGTTTAAAAAATTGAAATTTATTCTCATTTCAATACGATTAGTTTCCATCACACCACTTGTGTAAAAACAAATAGTTCATTATCCTTAAACTATAATCTCATTCGTTCGGAGGGAACTATGTTACAAAAATTCGGTTTCTCACAATATGAAAGCCAAGCTTACGAAGTTGTCGTATCAAGCAATGAACCATTAGATGCAACAACGATTGTTAAACATTCAGGTGTTCCAAAAGCAAAAATATATGAAGTGTTAGCACGCCTAATTGATAAAGGGATGGTAATGGATTCTGTTTCAGAAAAGAAAAAATTGTATACAGCATTACCACTCAAGCTAGCAATCGAAAAGCTAACGACAGAATTCCAATCTAATATTAAAGAACTTGAAAGTAACATTTCTAAAAAGTCATTTACAGATGACCGTGTTTGGAGTTTGAAAATGCAATCTTCTATTAAAGTACAAAGTAGGCAACTTGTAGAAGATGCGAAAGAATCCATACGCATCTCCGCATGGAATGACACCCTTTTAGAATATCTTCCTTTACTTGAACAAAAAGCAAAGCAAGGCGTCCAGATCGAGTCCCTTATAGTTGGAAAAGTAGAAACAGATTTAGAAAACATGCATTTTTTAATCCCAGCTCAAGAACCTAACGCATTAGAGCGTTATTTACTACTCATCGTTGACGATCGTGAAATTTTATTTGCTGGTGTAGAGCAAGAATCATGGCAAGCGATGAAAACAATGTCACAACCTTTCGTGAAGTTCTTTACGGAATTCTTCTATCATGACGTTGCACTTGCAAAGATTACCCAGAAACACCATGATCTCTTTATGGAAGATGAGGAAATTAAGAGTTTGTTGATGAAGTTGAGGTATTAAGTAATTAAAACGCAAAAAGGAGTCTAGCTCTTCACCTAGACTCCTTTTCATTTTGTTCCTTTATCTCCATCAACAGCCCAATGATTTTCTCATTTTGCTCTACTTGTTTCTCTGAATTTTGATAGATGAAACGAACCCATCTAAAGAGAAAAATCACAAGAAAGAATGGTATGATCGTAAATAAAAAACCAATGATTGAAAAACTTGAATACATATACTATCACCTCGCTATATACTCCCTTCTCCATTTCTCTACTAACCCCTGCAATTTTTCACACATAAAAAAAGAACCTATCAAACGATAGATTCTTCTTTCACGAACTGAGTAGAACGTCCTCTCGTAATGGAGAAAATCGCACAAAGCAGTGCCAATATAATAAAACCGCCGCCTACCCAAGCGTTATATATAACAGATGATTTTTCAATAACAACTCCGCCCACTGTTGAACCAAGTGCAATTCCTAAGTGAAGTGCAGAGTTATTTAACCCTTGCTGAATACCAGCTGATTCCGGTGCAATTTCAATTAAATAATTTTGTTGCGCTGGTGAAATCGCCCAGCTCAGCATACTCCATAAGCCCATCATAATGATAAAGAGCGGGAATGAGAATGTCATTAGTGGCAATAGGAAGATAGCACATGCAAATACGATAATAATCGAGATAATACTTTTCTTCGATCCCCATTTATCAGCAAGCCAGCCTCCAAGCCCGCCGCCAATTACTGCTGCGATTCCGAAAATAAAGTAAAACACACTAATCCAGTTTGCTTCAACATGCATCACATCTTTTAAAAACGGTGTTAAATATGCATATAGCGTTAAATGACCCGTTAAAAATAAAAATGATGTTAACTGTGCACTTACAATTTTTTTATCCTTTAAAGTAGCAATTTGTTCTCTTATTGATAATACCGATGTCGGTGGTACTTTTGTTAAGAACAATGAGATACAAGCGATCGCCATAACAGTTAATATCGAAATTAATACAAATGGCGCACGCCATCCGTATGCATTTCCGAGTACAAGACCGAGCGGTACTCCAAGTACGAGCGATCCGCTAATCCCCATAAAAATGATCCCAATTGCACGCGCACGAAAATGCGGTTCTACTACACTAGAAGCAAGTGTTACAGATAGTGCAATAATAAGCGATCCACTCGCCGCACAAATTACCCTTGAAAACATTAACATCTCATAATTCACACTAAATGCCGAAACAATATTTCCAACTAAGAAAATTGATAATGCCATAACATACAATTTTTTTCTTTCAAACTTCCCTGTTAATGCTAATAAAACTGGCCCTGATAGAGCGAATACTACTGAAAATATTGTAATAAGCTGACCAGCTGCACTAATGGATACTCCTAAATCATTGGCAACTAAATCAAGCGTTCCTCCTATAATTAGCTCAACCGTTCCGACTACGAAAGCCGCAATAGCTAAAATATATACACGAAAATTCAAGTCTTCCCCCACACTTTCTCTTTTGGTTACTACTATTATAGTAACCAAAAGAGAAAGTGGACGCAAGTATAATTTTTTTACAGCAAAAAAGGCAGGCGTATTATACGCCTGCCCTTCAATCATTAAACTCCAGTTTCTTTCTTCTTATTTAAGTACCAATACACCGGAAGTCCAGTAAATACAATTCCAATTGATAAGAAACAACTTACCGGGTCATTAATAATCGCACTTCCAAGTACAAATAATGATCCTAAAATCGCAATGATTGGTACAATCGGGAATAACGGTACACTATATGCACGCTCTTTATCCTTGTTACGTTTTCTTAAAATGAAGACACCGATAAATGTCATTACATAGAAAATATAAATGATGAATACGGAAATCTCAGATAGCTTATTCGGATCACTAATAAGCATTAAAATAATTCCTAAAATGATTTCAACAGTAATCGCATTTGCTGGTGTTTTAAATCTCGAATTTTCTTTTGCAATAAACTTAGAAAACGGAAGGTGTCCACGCTCTGCCATCGACATCGGAATACGTGGGAATGTTAAAATCTTTCCATTTAAACAACCGAAAATAGAAACGATAATACCGATACTAATAATTTTCCCGCCATATTCTCCAAGTAACATGCCCGCAGCTGTAGCTGTTGCATTTTCTCCAAGGTCTACAATTTTCGCTGCTGGTAATACATTTAATAACGCTAAGTTAATTAATACGTAAGCAGCTGTTACAATTACAATCCCAACTGTCATTGCCTTCGGTAATAACTTTGTTGGATTTTTCATTTCTCCGCCAATAGAAGCAAGTAAAATCCAACCATCATAAGCAAATAAAGTTGCTAAAATTGCCATCCCGATACTTTGATTTTCTGATATCGGTACAACTACGTTGAAGATATCACTATTCCCTTTCCAAAACCCTAGCACAACAATTAATATAATCGGAATCATCTTCCCAACTGTCGTAACCGTTTGGACGATGCCCCCATATTTTGTTCCCAAACTATTTATAACGCCTAGGAACACAACTGTTCCAATTGCGATTGGTAAATTCCATACTTTATCTAAATAGAAAAAATTGATCATTAAAGAACTAAAATACAAACCTAACGTTCCAATAATAGCTGGCCCATAAACAATCGTTTGCATCCAGCCAGATAAATACCCCCAAAAACTTCCATAAATCTCTTCTAAATACGTATACAACCCACCATTCTTCGGAATTTGCGCCCCAATTTCGGCTACTGTTAAACCACTTGCTAACGTCAACAGACCACCAATTACCCAAGCAAGGATTGCCATATTAGAACTCCCTGAGTAATCTAATACGCTCCCTGGTTTCATAAACACACCAGACCCAATAATAGTTCCTACTACGATAGAAAGTGCTACTGTTAAACCAATTTTGTTTTTCTCATCATGATGCATGCTGCGTATCCTCCTTCCAATACTAGTGTGATGCAAAAATAAAATAAAAAAACACTCCTCCCTAAAAAAGGGACGAGTGTTGTATTCGTGGTTCCACCCTTGTTTCAATTCGTAAAGTTACACACTTCACCAATTTCTCAAGTCCAAATAACGGTTTTTGCCGGCAAGCAATTACTAGGTATCCGTTCACTGCTGCAGTTCAGAGGTGGTAATCGATTTTCTCGTATTAGGAAGCTCACAGCCAAAGGCTTCCCTCTCTGAGAATCGTAAAAAATTGATCATGTCCTCATCATCACTTCTTGATGTCGAATTTTGTAGTTATTGTTCATTATATTGAATTGTTAGAAAAAATCAATATATATTTTATATAACAAAAAAATTTTTCTCTTCTTATATTACAACAGAAGCTATTATATTTCTCTAATTTCCAATCAAAAGGACCGATTTCCACATTAAGAAATCGGTCCTAAATATGTACCTTTCGGTTGCCCACACGAAAGATACTACATAATTCAATTATTTATCTTCGTTTTTCATGAACAATTTATGATGTGGCAGATCAACATTCAATTCCGCTAGTTGTTTCTTTTCATTTTCTAGAATCGCTTTCGCTTTTTCTTTCGCCTGGTCATCTAAGTTCGCAAAGATGTCTTCATGCTTTTCTTTCTCAGGAAGTTTCACACCTAATTTTGTTAATTCCTCTTTTGCTTGCTCACGTGTTAGTTTCCCGGATTTTTCT
>NZ_JBHVNG010000003.1:49164-146855 GCF_042796455.1 Bacillus sp. NPDC057893
TCTTGCTCTAAAATCGACTTCGCTTTTTCCTTTGTTGCCTCATCTAACCCTGCAAACATATCCTTGTGCTTACCCTTCTCTGGGAATTTCACACCTAATTTTGTTAATTCCTCTTTTGCTTGCTCACGTGTTAGTTTCCCGGATTTTTCTTGCTCTAAAATCGACTTCGCTTTTTCCTTTGTTGCCTCATCTAACCCTGCAAACATATCCTTGTGCTTACCCTTCTCTGGGAATTTCACACCTAGTTTTGTCAATTCTTCTTTTGCTTGCTCACGTGTTAGTTTCCCGGATTTTTCTTGTTCTAGAATCGACTTCGCTTTTTCTTTTGTTGCCTCATCTAGATTCGCAAACATATCTTTACGTTTCTCTTTCTCTGGAAGCTTTACACCTAGTTCCTCTAATTGTTTCTTTGTATCATCCATAATCGTTTTTACTTTTTGTTTTGTAGCGGCATCTAAATCTTTTTTCGCCGTTTTTGTAGGTTGATCCGCTACTGGAGTATTCGTTGCCGCAAATGCTGGTACACCAATTCCTCCTATAATTCCAAATGATAAAGCACCTGCAATTGCTAAATACCCAACTGTTTTCTTCTTCATAGGAAATTTCCTCCTTCACATTTCTAAAGCATGTACACTTTCGTATACAATGCCTATAGTAATGTTGATTTCTTAAAATTTCCTTAACGAGTTAAATAAAATGGAACTTTAATTAGTGGGGGTGTGCATCCTACACTACTCGGATTGGGCTTTTACGGGACAAAAAAACACCGCTCATCACGAGCGGCGTTTATCTAAGCTTTTTGTAATTGTAATTCTTCACGTTCCATTATTTTTCTTAATACAATTGTTTGTGTCATTGTAAATAAATTACCTGTAATCCAATACAGCACAAGTCCTGACGGTGCCGCAATTCCCATAAACAAAATCATCGCTGGCATCATTATTTGCTGTATTTTCAACATTTGTACTTGCTCTCCAGGCGTTATATTTGATTGGAACACCTTCATTTGAATAAATGTTGTTAACGCTGCGATAATCGGTAATATATGATATGGATCTGCATGTCCTAGGTTCACCCATAAAAATGAAGATGTACGAATCTCTTCAGTTCGGCTAATCGCATAATACAAAGCAGAGAAAATCGGCATTTGTATAAAGATTGGCCAGCACCCAGCTAACGGATTCCAACCGCCTGATTTCATTAGTTCTGACATTTCTTTTTGATACTGCTTTTGTTTTTCAAGATCTTTACCCACATCACCGTGTTTCTTTTTCAGCTTCTGTAATTCAGGTTGCATTTTTTTCATTTTCATTTGACTACGATATTGCGAAACAGCTAATGGAATCAGTGCTGAACGAACAACAAGCGTAATGACAATGATCGCAATCCCAAAGCTTCCACCAGATATATGATGAGCAACAAATTGAATCATATACGATATTGGATATACGAAATAATGGTTCCAAATTCCCGTACTATGTGAATCTATCGTGCCTGCATTACTGCAACCAGATAAAACAAAAACAAGTAATAATGATAAACTAATGAGCGCAGCTCGGTTTGATTTTAACATGTTCATTCCTCCAATGTTTCGTAATTAATTAGCGAAACATTGGTGTATACGGGCCTACCTCGTCACTCTCTCCACTCGATTCTTGTCTGCGGACAGAGCGAATCATTCCATATTTATAAAAAATCGAGAAAAGCGGTACATTTCCGATACCCTCTTCACACTTATCAACTAGTTTAAAAGCTCTCTGTCTACCGCTTGATGCTTGCTGACGTACGAAACGAGAAACGTTAGCAAGAAAAAAGACTTCTAATACACAAAGTGCTGTCGTTACAAACGATATATACAGAAGTGCATCCTGCAATAAAAATTCCATCGCTTCACATCCTTAATAAAGTCATTTTAGCACATTCAACAAACATTCTCTATTTCCTTTTATTTTCAAAAATGAATTTTGCATATTTTCTCAAAAAATTATGCTAGAAAATCAATGTATTCGCTTTCTTTAGTATATTCACACGTATCTTTGAATAGGTTTAATTTTTTAGAAATTTATAAAATTTTTGCATTATAATAAAACTATTGCCAGTTTTTGAAAAAAGCTTTATTCTCTTCTTGTAATCAAAAATGAATATGGAGATGAAACATACTATGGGTCAACTAGGAGACGCCGATTACGTTCCCGACACCGCCTTTTTATCCTTCCCAGCAGCTAAAACATTTCACTTAGAATTTATCATACAGTTAGTTGTTATTTTTATAGCTTCTATTTTGTATGCAATTTCTATGAATATGTTTTTTATCCCGCATAATATGATTAGCGGTGGGTTCGCTGGTGTAGGGATGATTATCGGTTATTTAATGCACTACAATATCGGTGCACTTATCTTTTTACTAAACATTCCTCTTCTTATTTTAAGTCACTTTTACTTAGGCAAGAAGACAACCTTTTTAACAGCATACTTCGTAGCTGTATCATCTTTAGCGATGAACATTATCCCAGTACACCAAGTTTCAGACGATATTTTACTTTCTTCTGTATTCGGTGGTGTCATCTGCGGCGCGGCCTCAGGAATCATATTCCGATTTGCTTCTTCAACAGGTGGTTTTGATGTTGTTGGATTGATTGTAGCGAAACATCGCGATGTTTCAATTGGAGCAATCATCTTTGGATTCAACTTAATCTTACTTGTTGCAGCAGGATTTATTTTCGGATGGGATATTACGCTTTATACGTTAATTAGTCGGTTTGTGGTCAGCAAAGTAATTGATGCCGTGCATACAAAACATATTAAATTAACGATAATGACAATTACAGAAAAAGGTGAGGAAATAAAAAGCTCACTACTACATCACGGCATACGTGGCGTAACAATGGTAGATGCTGTCGGCGGCTATACAAACCATAAGAAAAAAATGATTTACACTGTCGTAACTCGCTATGAGTTAGGCGAAATGAAACGAATTATTCGCCAAGTAGACAATCGAGCATTTATGAATATTACTGAAACCGTTGAAATCGTTGGACGTTTCAAACGTATATAAAAAAGCGCAAGGAGCTACAGTTCCTTGCGTTTTTTATTTTTTACACTTATTACAAAATCAGATAATTCTATTAGTGTGGCAATAAATGTGTTATAATAAAAGTAGACTTACAAAAAAGAGTATATAGACTTGGAAGTTTCTCTTATTTATATAAGCAAAAAGAAACAAGAAGTCGTGTATATTTCAGACACCATACACGTAACGGCTTAAAAAAGCTGCTCATCTTAGTTATTCTTCACTGATCTTTTTATAAAAAGATTCGTACAACTAAAATTCACTTCAATATACTATACCTACCTTTTTGACTTCCAAATCATCTTATTACATAAGGAGATGAACATATGAATCAACATATACGATACACAATAGCTGTCCTGTTTGCCATTATCGGCGGCGTAATTTGCTTCTGGACAAACACTCAACTTGGAGAGAATATCATTTTTAATGGAATCGAAACACTTGTAAGCGCTTCAATTTTAGGCGGCTACATTTTCTTCCTCTTCAATCCAGAAGAAAATGCTCAAAAAACAATGTTATTAACAATGATCGGAATCGTTGGCGGATGTATTTCCTACTCAATGACAAACTATACATTACCACTTCAATTAAGCTCAGCTTTCTTCCACGGTCTTTGGACTTGGTTTATTGCATTCTGCCTAGCAGATGTATTCAACCTATTACAAGATCCTGAAGAAGAAAACAGTCGCCAAATCGAAAGTAACTCTTAAGCTGGAAGATATTCTTCCAGCTTTTTTGTTTGTTATTCTTTCCTGTTCATACCCCATCACCAAAATAAAAAGAAGTTACCCCCACGGCAACTTCTTTTCCACATACCCCATCCGGTACTCACCGGAATATATCAACGATTTTTAAAATATATCGATCGTTTCTCCACTTATATCAGCGATTTTTTCATTATATCAACGATTCGACACAGTATATCGATTTATCGACATCCTTCGATATCTCTAAAGCACAACATACCCTATCCCCCAAGCAACTTACTACCGAACTCCACGATTAAAAAGATAACTAAAAGAATCGCGAGTATTTTTAATGCTACGTATGCGACTTTAAAAATAGCATAAATAAGCAAGACTATCAAAATAATCGTTAAAATTTCCATATTTACTTCCTCCAAGCTTTGCTCTTCTTATCTCATTTTACTCGCCTCAGACTTTTTATGGAACGGCATAAGATGACATAGAAAAAAGAGGATACCTCACCCGTCGTAAGATACCCTCTCCTTTAGCCGCTCAAACCATTCTCTCTCTAATTGTAAATATCCGATTTCACTCTTCTCTGCACTCTTCAATTCTTTATCAGCTTTCTTCATATAAGTGCGAGCATCTTCTAGATCTCCCTCTAAATATTTAACAATTCCATGTGTACGGTAATACCCATGTAAATCCACTTTTGTAATTGCCTTTACATGTGCCTTTGCTTCTTGCAAGGAAAGACTTTCCTTCTGATAAAGAACTTTATATAAGAGATACCAACTATGAAAACTACTAACGAAGAATTTATTTTCCTTCGTTACCGGTAGTTGAACAATTTGTTCTATATATGGTATTGCTCTTGCCATTCCCTTTTGATCTGATCTAGCAAGGAAGACGAGCATCAGTCCGCTCATGCTCTCTCTTATTCCTTTATTCTCTTTTAATTTTTCCTCACTAAGTTCTATTAACCTCTCATCCCAATCTTTCGGTCTTTTATAACTAAATAACTCACTTGATACTTGAATCGTATATAAATGCTGCTTAGCTTTTTCATCATCTTTAATTAAAATGAGAAATTGCATGCCATCACTCAGAAACGTTCCTTTTATCGGCACGATTGTAGCTGCAAAAATCACAAAATGGAAAACGGAAAAATATAAAAGATATTGATAATAACTCACCATATATATGTAACCAAAAGTAATACCAAATAGTAAACTTGTAATCGGTCCACCTAAAGTCATCCACGCCCATTTTTTTGAAAGGTTCGGTGTCTCTATAGAAGGCGGTACTAGCATCGCCACGCCTCCAAAGTACTCCCATAATTTATTTTCTCGAATTCGTATTTTTCCTTTCTCATTTTGCACAGTAATAGGTCCTACTGTCATAAATTTAAAATTCAAACCACCTATTAAACCAAATACTACATGCCCTAACTCATGAATGGATAGCACTAATAAAAAAACTCCAAATAATGCCCATATATCCAACATTGTTTCTAATTTACCAGTTTGGATTACTCCGTATAAAATGGACAAAACTAACGCCGCCGTCATGGAACCAGCTGGCCTTCTTAAAATATCCACCTTTTTCTCCCCTTAATAAATCATTTTTCTCTGCATTTCGTACATGAATTTTCCGAGATGCAATATCCAAATAAATGAGATTAAACCAATTAATACAAAATCGATATCACTAGCCGCTGTATATATAACAGCACCCCACCATACATATGCCAGTACTGTATTCGTAAACTCATACGCTTTATATCCAGCCTCATGCACAATGTGCTTTAACCCTTCATCTACGTTTTTCGTCCACATTTTCATTGATTCCATATATGTTACACCTTGTTCAGGATATAGCTTATTATAACGATTTTTTGTTATGATCCCGATAATTACTACAATAGTTAAACAGGCAATAGAAGCTACTAAATTCCACACTGCAAATGAAACATTTATATCCTGCAACAGTGCACGTCTACATGTAATAACTGCATATACAAACCATGCCTGCGTAACTATATCACCTACACGTAAATATATACTTATAATGCCTAATTTTCTGCCTTGTACGCTCTCTTCTTCATCACGCGCTTCCGCTAACATACGTGTATTCTTCCAAGTGTAATACATCATTACGATTCCAAAAATAGTACATACACCTATTAATATATTGGGTGATAATTTTCTCGGTTCATCCGAGAGTAAATCTAAAGCTATATAAGATGTTAAAAAGCCACCCATCATACTTAATGCTATTTTCCCCACAAAATCAAATTGTTTTTTTATTTTACTCTTCATCGTCCTCTTCCCCCTCCACTAACGTAAATATTTCCTCCACCGGTACATTGAAAATGTGTGCGATTTTTAACGACAATACAATAGATGGTGCATAATCCCCGCGTTCAATTAAACTAATGGTTTGCCGTGATGAGCCAATCGCTTTCCCTAAATCCCCTTGTGATAAACGATGCTTTGCTCGAAATTCCCTCACTCGATTTTGAAGCTTCATGTCTTCCCTCTTTTTCATTTATTTAATTAAAATTGTAAATAATATCCTTATCTTTGTCAATTATAATTGTCATTTTGACGTTAATAATTGTCAGGTAATCTATATAATAAATATGGAATATTAAGCATATGAGAAGACAATAGCTTATTAACATAGATTGGAACATAAAATAAAAAAGGCAGTGCTTTTGCACTGCCTCCCTAATTTCTGACATAGAATGGATTCCATATTAACTTGCGTTTTGTAACAGTACTCGTTTTAACTGTTTGCGGAAACGAATGCCTAATGTAATTGCTACAATAACAATAACTCCAAAGATGATTTTACCGATATGACCTTCTAGCACCCCAAAAATATCATGTAAGTTTCCTCCTAACCAATAACCACCGATTAAGAAGAATGATACCCAAAATAAAGCACCTGAATAAATTGTAATCGCAAAACGGCGAAACGGTAAGTTAATGATACCTGCAAAGTATCCTGTAAAATGACGTACACCAGGAATGAAGAAACCAATAAAGATAAGGAAATATCCATACTTATCGAACCACATTCTAGTTAAATCAATTTTTCTTTGTGTTAAAAATACGTACTTCCCGTACTTTTGAACAAAAGGCATACCAAGCTTATTCCCTAAAAAGTATTGAATCGTCATTCCTACACTTGTCCCAATAAAGGATAGGATAATTAAAATAGGTAAACTTAAATCACCCTTCTGTGCTAAAAATCCCGCATATGCTAACGTTGGCTCTCCCGGAAACGGAAGTGCAATATATTCTAACAGCAAACCTACAAGTACTACATAATACCCGTATTGCTGAAATAATTCATGAACCCATTCCATGTCATCTCCCCTTTCATCCGCGTACAACTTGTTACTATTATTGTATAAAAAAATTGTCGAAATAACTATCACAATAGCTTACATTTTTATTACATTTTTGTAAGGCTCACACTAAAGTTTTCTGTTCTTTATTTGCTTATACCCATTATCATTTTAAAATGAGCTAACAACTATATACCGTACGGAATATAGCCATTAATATACATTTTTTATCCAGTTTTTAACACTTGGAAATCACCTTATTTTGTTCTCTATAAAAAACCATAACAAACTCATATGAACTTCATATTAGCTTCATATACGTATTGTAAGATTATATCGGAATTTGTTGAAAAATTTAGCTAATATATGACTAAACATTAAATTGAATAAATATAAGTCGCTTTTCGAAATTGAAAAAAGGGTGAATAAGAAATGGAAGCTTATAAAATGCACGATTTTATTAATACGAATGTTGAATCTCATCAAAATGAAACCGTTTTTAATTTACAAATATGTGAAACAAATGAATTTGACGTAAGTTTAACAAAATCTACAACGCTGTCTTTTATCGTTTCAAAAAAGAACATTAAGATCGTCACGAGAAAATGGGTTAATTCAAATCAAGAAAGCATGATTGGCAAAAGCTACATCATTCCAACGAAAGCTTTTCACTATTTCTTACCGATTATTTCTGAAACTGAAGATGAACTAAAGATTCAAGTTCAAAGTTTTGGACTACATGGTGAGCTTTTATTAAATGAAAGATTACTTATTGATAAAAACAACAAATGCAATACAAAGATTACTACCTTCTTTGAAACATTAGATGAAAATGTCAATCAAGCATTACGAGGATTACAAATTCATTGTATGTAAGACTACTACAATAAGTAAAAGGAGAATATAATGAAAAAACTATTATTAAGTGCGCTATTATCATTAGGATTTTTAACTCTTCCATTCACTACTGCAGAAGCAGCTACGACGAAAGATCAGCTTATCGTAAACACACAAATAAATAAAATGGATTATTATCAAGATGGAAAATTCATAAAAAGTTTCACTGTCGCTACTGGAAAAGCAGCAACACCAACACCTAAGGGTACTTTTCAAATCGTAAATAAAATTAAAAACCGTCCTTACTATACAGGGAAAATTAAAGGCGGCGATCCACGTAATCCACTTGGGGACCGCTGGCTCGGATTAAATATGGCAGGAACTTACGGAACAACGTATGCGATTCATGGAACTAACAATAATCAAGCAATCGGGAAAGCAACAACACTTGGTTGTATTCGTATGTTTAACAATGATATTCACTGGTTATTTGAGCGCGTTCAGCAGCAAGCTACTGTCACTGTAAATTAGCCTAAGAACAAGATTTACGTGTAGCCAAGAATTTTATGTCTTGGCTTATTTTATTTATTCATTTACAGTAGCAAAACAACTGTATTTACATATATAATAAAAATAGATTGCATTCAACATCATCGTAACATTGATAAACATGGATATTAAAATTATACAGTTATAATATTTTATAAATTTTACAATACATACTATAATAGAACTACTGTAATTCTGAACTATTCAGTGACACTAAACAATCCCCCTTGCTACTTTCATTACTATTTTATAGCGGGGGCTTATTATATGTATAAACAATCTGAGTCATCCAAAAAATGATGAATTCGAATATTGCAGTAAAAAGCGTTATTTAGGAGGTGTTACTATGACGCATATACTGGTGATTGAAGACAACCCAGATATACAAGAACTTATTCGTGAATTTCTAATGGCACAAAACTTTACTGTTGATGTAGTTGGTGCTGGAACAGAAGGCATTCTTCTTTTCCAAAAAAATTCATACGATCTTGTCCTCCTCGATGTAATGTTACCAGATATAGATGGCTATAGTATTTGTAAAATTATGCGAGGACAATCTGATGTACCAATCATTATGTTAACAGGCTTACATAATGAAGAAAGTGAAATTAAAGGATTTGAGTTAGGTATTGATGACTATATTACAAAACCGTTCCATTACACCGTATTTATAAAACGTGTAGAAGCTGTATTAAGAAGGGCAGCAACGAAGGAAGCAGAAGCTGCAACTATACTACAATTCCATGAATTGATGTTAAATTCTACAGCATATGCCGCTTATGTTCATGGTAATCAAATTGAATTGACTACAAAAGAATTTGAAATTATATATACTTTACTGCAAAATCGGGGAAAAGTACTATCAAGAAGTGATTTGTTAAATAAGGTATGGGGCTATGAACATTATGGTGATGTGAGAGTTATAGATACACATATTAAAAACTTACGAAAAAAATTAGAAATTCCTTATATTAAAACGGTGAAAGGCATTGGCTACAAAATCGAATCGTAGCAAAGACAACATCACCAAAAATATATTCATCAAAACCTTATTATTTTGTATTCTGTTATCACTTTGTCTTTATCAAATTATTTATTTTCTAGCCTCAAATTACGATAAAGATCGTTTGAAAGCTTCTGGAACGCAAACTGCGGAACAAGCGGAATCAGACAAACAAAACGACCAAAGTAAAACAAAGCAAAATAAAGCTGTGTCAGAGAGTAGCATCTCTAATTTTCAATCTTCTCAAATAGACATGAAAACACTCTCTACAGCCATCAATCATCTTTTGCAGCCTAGCCAAACTGCAAAAGCAAAAGAACATGCACAAAATATTCCGGGGAAAAGTAACACAACGTCTTCACTTACAGAAGCGGAAAAGCAAGTTACTAACAATGATGCCTTACATACACAAAATGCAGCAAGTAAAGCAAATGATACACATGATAATCCAAAGTTAACAGATGTGTTGCAGCAGTTAGCTCCACATATTGGGGCGACAATGCTTGCATTATCTCTGCTTGGATCTTTAATCTACGCAAAAATAATCGCCAAACCTTTCCGATATATGAGCGATGCTTTAAAAGATATTATGAATCTTGATTTCTCAGATAAAAAAGCACTGAACAAAAATACAGATCAAACAGATTTTAATTTGCAAGTAGCTGCCTCACAAGTACCTACTATTGTGAAAAATTTACATGAAAGCAATCAAGATTTAAGAAATGAACTCAAGAAGGAACAACAGTTAGAACAATCTCGTAAAGAATTTATGTCTATGATATCCCATGAATTAAAAACACCAATCGCAGCCGTTATGGGACAACTCGATGGCATGATTCACGGAATTGGCGCTTATAAAGATAGAGATAAATATTTAAAACGTTCATATGAGATGATGCAAGATATTAACATATTAACGGAAAAAGTGTCAGAATTATCCAAAATACAAAACCCTCAATTTAAACCAAATTTAAAAGTTATCTCATTAACTAATATTATTGAGGACGTTATAAAGAAAGTAGATTATTTTGTATCTGTAAAACAATTAAATGTTCAATCTAACATTAAACAAGATGTACAAATTTTAGCTGATCCTAAATTTATGCAAACTGCTATTTTTAACATTATTTCAAATGCAATTCATTATACAATTGACCATCAGCATGTATATATAAAACTTTATGAAAAGCCAAACGGTTACGCATTAGAAGTATTAAATACAGGTTCTCAAATTGATGAAGATAAACTTGCCCATTTATTTGAACCATTCTATCGCGCAAATCCTGACAAACACGGCTTAGTACAAGGTAGTGGTCTTGGGTTATATATTGTAAAACAAATATTAGATAAACATCAGTTTCCTTATGGAATACAAAACACACCTCAAGGTGTAAAATGCTCCATTGTATTCCCAAAAGCAATGTAAAACCTACTCTAATTTCATACCCCAAATTCATACTTCGTATGAATGGCGGAATTTTGTAGAGTATCTTACTCTGTTTCGTTCGCCCGTTATCCTTATTTGGATAGCGGGCGTTTTTTATTATTTAAAAGGAGGATTTTTATGGAGAAGTTTAAGTATTCACTACTCGTTTTACTCGGTGCTTGTAGCTACGGCGTACTTTCAACTATTTTCAAACTCGGATTTATTGACGGATTTTCAGCACACCAACTATTAGGCGGACAATATGTCTTCGGATGGATTGGACTACTTTTACTCGTTCTGTTCTTTTCACGTCATAAAGTATCAAAAAAACAATTCTTTTCGTTACTAACAGTCGGCACAACAATGAGTATGACGGGTATTTTCTATGCTATTTCTGTAGAAGAACTGCCAGCTTCTATCGCTGTCGTTTTACTCTTTCAGTTCACTTGGATTGGTGTAGTCATCGAAGCGATTGCCAACCGAACATTCCCAAGCCGTGAGAAAGTTATATCTATTATTATTTTATTTACTGGTACATTGTTTGCTGGTGGAGTATTTGAAGGTCTTGGACAAAACTTTTCTACGAAAGGTATTATCTTCGGACTATTAGCTGCCGTCTCTTTCTCATTCTATGTATTTGTAAGCGGGCGCGTTGCTACAGATGTTCCGCCTTATACGAAAAGCTTTCTTATGACAACGAGTGCTACTCTTATTGTATGCTTATTTTTCCCGCCTACCTTTTTAACAGATGGTACCTTACAAGCAGGCCTATGGAAATATGCTTTCTTTCTTGGACTGTTCGGGGTTATTATACCTGTCATTTGTTTTTCGATTGGGGTACCAAAAGTCGGAACAGGACTTGGTACAATATTAGGTGCAGCTGAATTACCAACAGCAATTATCGCTTCTATTACACTTGTTCATGAAGTTGTATCGCTAATGCAGTGGATTGGGATTGTAGTTATATTACTCGGTATTTTCACACCACAACTACTTACTGCTAGGAAAGAAAAAAAACAGCATACGATGCATAGTGCGTGAACAATACGTTACTTGTAAGAAAATACAAATAACGTTACTATACGGTATATACGCAAGGGGCAGTGAAAACTCCTTTAGTAGAGTACTTTAACGATACATTTAAAATAACATATGCTATTGCGGCTATTATTCTCGTAATCCTTGCTGTGCTTTTCTTTTTGAAAGATAAGAAAGAAGGTTATACAGCATAACAAAAGACCTTTCATTTATTTGAAAGGTCTTTTCCTTATATTTCACTTTACCGCTCCATATAATTTCTCTACCTCATGTTCAATTTGTTTTACATCGATTCGCTCAAATAATGGCTGCACATTATCAATTCGGTTTGGCAACGTATTTTGAGGTTCCCAATTTACTTTAACACTCGATAATGTATTTCTAACTCTTTCACTTGAAAACGGTAAAAATGGTTCAAGCAGTTGTGCAAAGTTTGCTATCAGGTAAACACAATTACAAATTGTTTCCTCACATGAAACTGGGTCCTCTTCTCTTTGTTTCCAAGGTTGCTTTTCGTCAAAGTATTTATTTGCAAAGCGAACTGTATCAAATATTGTTTCTAGTGCCACCTTAAATTTAGTTTGTTCAATCGCCTCTCCTACACTTGCATATAATCCTTCTACCTTATCTCTCAGCTCTATATTAATATTTGCTTTTGGCACAATGCCATCATAATACTTTTCAATGAACTTCAACGTCCGATTCACAAAGTTCCCGTATGCGCCTAATAGTTCACTATTATGACTGTAAATGAATTCACGCCATGAAAAATCAGTATCACGATTTTCTGGTGCATTTACTGTTAAAAAGTAACGAATAGAATCTGGATTATAGCGTTCCAATATATCAGGTACCCATACTGCCCAGTTTTTACTTGTCGATAACTTTCTTTTTTCTACTGTTAAATACTCATTCGAAACGATATGACGCGGGATCGCTTCTTCTCCTATTCCAAGTAATACCGCTGGCCAAATGATTGAATGAAACGGGATATTATCCTTACCATGTACATAATATGTTTTCGCATCTCTATCCCAAAACTCTTGATCAGCTTTCTCTGTTTCTTCAGCCCAGTTTTTACTCGCTGAATAATATCCTGTCACCGCTTCAATCCATACGTAAATTTTCTTATCTTCATATCCTTCCACCGGAATTGGTACCCCAATTGGTAAATCACGTGATACTGCCCTATCTTGTAATCCTTCCTTTAAATATCTCTCTGTTAATTGAATTGCATTGTCGCGCCATGTTCCTTTCTGCTTTGCAATTTCTACAGCCGCTTTAATTTGTTGTTGAAATTTATGCAATGCAAAATAGAAATGCTCTGTTTCCTGTACTGATGGCGTACTACCGCACAACTTACATTTCTTTTCTAACAAATCGAGTGGATCTAAAATAGCGGAACAAGCATCACATTGATCGCCCCTCGCTGCTTCATGGCAATGCGGACAAATACCTTCTACATATCGATCCGGTAAAAATTGCGTACACGTTTCGCAATAAGCCTGTTCAACGACTTTTTTATAAATATAACCTTCTTCTAATAGACGTAAAAAGACTTTTTGCACAGTTTCATGATGATGCTCACTATCTGTACGTGTATAGTAATCATACGTAAAACCAAGATTATGAAAACATCGCTCGAATTCTTCATGATATTGATCAGCTATTTTCTTTACTGTAACCCCTTCTTGTTTCGCTCTAATTGCAATCGGTGTTCCATTACAATCACTTCCTGAAACATACAAAACATTTTCACCTTTAGCCCGATAATAACGCGCTAAAATATCTCCTGGTAACAAACTAGCAATATGTCCAAGATGTAACGAACCGTTTGCATACGGCCAAGCGCCTCCAATAAAAATACTCATCTTATATTCCTCCTTTAAAATATAAAAAGCCCCACCCCTATCTTAAAAAAGATAAGGGCGGGGCTGGATAAACAGTCGCGATACCACCTTATTTCGTCAGTCATTCACATAACTAACCTTAACAAGTACGGAGCTATATGCTCTTATACTGTGGTTTTGATAACGAGAACCAACTCTCGTCGCCGCCTACTATTATCATTTGATAAGTTCAGGACGAAGCTCAAAGGCCATTGTTCAAATGAATATTCTTGCTTCTTCTCAGCTACCGAAGCTCTCTGGAAAGAATGGTTCCATTCTACTTTTCCTTTTCAACGCTTTTATGTATAACACATATTTTACGACTTAATAACAGAAAAATCAAACTTTTATTCAAAAAAAACAGGAAATCCTATTCACTCACCGAATAACTATACGTTCACAAAAGGAGTGATAACATTGAATCAAAAGCAACTAAGTGCGATTAATGAAAAAAGCTGGAACGCAGCTGCTTATGAAGCTTGGACAAATCGCCACGGGGCGCCAGAGGATTATGCGAAAAAGCTCATGGAAGATCCCGTGCGCGAGGTAGATCATTATTTACCCTACATACAATCTCCAAAAGGAAAGCGTATTATTAATTTACTCGGATCAAAAGGCAACAAAGCAGTTGCTCTTGCTCTTTTAGGAGCCGATGTAACAGTTATAGACATTTCAGCAAGTAATGCTAAATATGCAAATGAACTAGCAGAAGCTGCTGGCGTCTCTATTCAATATATCGTTTCCGATGTACTAGATTTAAATCTATCTCAATCATTTGATATCGTGTTACTGGAACTTGGCGTGCTCCATTACTTTTTAGACTTAAAGCCACTCTTTTATATAATCTCTCACTTACTAAAACAAGATGGGACATTTATACTGCGTGACTATCATCCTGTTTATACAAAATTATTAGGAGTAGATCATCCAGCATTTCGAGCGAATGGCAATTATTTTGATGAGGAACTTATTGAAGATGACGTAGCTTATAGTGCTCTCCTTACTGAATCACAGAAATACACTTTACCGAGAACAAAAATTAGGCGCTGGACACTAGGAGAAGTTATTACAGCAATGGCAGAAACAAATTTCAAAGTTGAAAAATTGATTGAAGAACACGGATCTCATCAAAGGTGGGTCTTCCCTTCTACTTCACCCGAAGGAATTGAAGAACGTATACCCGGTCTATATACATTAATTGCGACAACATGCAAAAAAGGATCCCTTCACGGATAGGATCCTTTTTTTGCATGCTTACGCATATAAGTTGAGGTTGGAGATTACCATAATTCTGTAGAATAGGACACAAGATATTTCAACATTCGTCTCTGACTTACGTCGTCAAAAAGGGGTATGACCAACATAACGAAGAGTAATGTTCAGTTGATAGTGATAATCGTTATCAACTGATTAGAAGTATACAGGATGTCATTTCAAATTACAATAGCCTTTCTAGTTTTTATTTATGAATTTTTTGATATACAAATGTATACATTTTAAGAACTTTTACTCATATCAATTTGCCTTCTTCCATTATCTGCTATAATTTTCATTGAACAGATTAATAACTTCGTAATAATGGATTTATTAATTCTGTCCCTAATATCCATAAATCAAAATAAATAGTTCTTTTAAAAAAAGGTAGGGGTAACGATGAAATATATTAGTATTCGAAAAAAACTACTCTTCACACTCTTAAGCATTTGTTCCTTATTTAGCATTGCTCTCATTATTATTCTTACATTCGCTATGAACCAAGCAAGTGAAGTTGAAACATTAAAAAACGATGTATCGAAAAGAGCAACCATTTTAAAAGAACGCGGTGATTGGTTCCAAGCGCAAGTTGCTGGCTTACAAGAATATTTACTATCACACGATCAAAAAGGATTAGATAAATTCAACCGGGAAGGAAAGAAATTAGCTGATACAAGAGAAAAAGTAACAAGTGATAAAAAACTCCCTGAAGGAATGAAAGAGGCCATTTTAATGGGTGCGAAATGGCGAAGCGTCATAGATAATAAGGTTCTCCCCCTTGCGCGTGAAGGAAAATGGGACGAAGCATCCAAAATTGCTTTGGCTCAAACAGATTACGTAAATGACCTTTTAAGTCGTTTTACTAAATACGCAAATGAAGAAAATGAAAAACGTGACACATTAATTGCTGATGTTCAATCTTCATCATCTCTTATCCAATATATTATTTTCTTCTCACTCATTATATGCACATTAACTTCTATTTTATTAGCATGGTGGTTCTCTGGTAAACTCGTTAAACCTATTCGACAAATTGATGCGAAATTAAAAGAATTAGCTTCTCAAGATGGAGATTTGACCGCGAGATTGAATGTAACTAGTAAAGATGAGATCGGTGATATTGCATATTCCTTTAATCAAATGCTCGCTAACTTACAACGTATTATAAAGCAAGTTCAACAAACATCAACAAGTGTAAAAGAAGCTTCAGAAAATATGTTCATCGAAACAACTGCATCTATGGACACTACCACACAAATCCAAGAGACTATGAATGCTCTTGATCATAATATTCGTTCACAAGTATCTAGCATCGAAGAAAGCTCTACTGCAATGGATGATATGGCAACGAGTGTTCAACGTATTGCAGAATCTGCCTCTTCTGTTGCTGGTTTAGCTGTTACAACTTCTGAAAAAGCAGATGATGGAAATAAAGTCATTGAGAAATCTATTACACAAATGCATACAATTAACGAAGCTGTTAACGCTACATCACAAGTGGTAGAGCGACTCATTACACATACAAATCATATTGATACTGCACTTCAATCTATTTCTAATATTGCCGAGCAGACGAATTTGCTCGCTTTAAATGCTTCTATTGAAGCGGCCCGTGCTGGTGAACATGGAAAAGGATTCGCTGTTGTTGCCGATGAAGTTCGTAAACTTGCGGAACAATCTAAACTAGCCGCAACCGACATTAACCATTTACTTCACCAAATTCAAGCAGATACGAAAATAGCCAATGAAATGATGACACAAGGACAATCAGAAGCTTCACAAGGAATCACAATCATTCGTACGGCTGGCTCTTCATTCTCAGCAATTGTTAACCACGTTAATAAAGTCTCTGCACAGATGCAAGAAATGTCTGCAACTGCTGAAGAAATGGCCGCAAGTTCTGAGGAAATGAATGCAGCTTTAAATACTATCGCTTCTATTTCAAACGAAGTTGCCGCTGAAACATCACAGACAGCACATTCAGCTGGTGGCCAAGTAAATGTAATGAAAGACATTGCTACAAAGTCATCAGAAATGAAAACTGCAGTACAAGAACTCGAAGTTCTCGTTTCTCATTTCAAAACAAATGCATAATAGTAAAAAAGAGGGATTTCTTTTTTTAGCCCCTCTTTTTTACTTTAAAATATATCTTTCTCTCTCCCACTCTGTCTGCTATAATTCCTAAAGGAAATACGAAAGCTTTATTCTAACTTTAAATAGGAATAAGGCTTTCTTTTAAATTGTTATATAAAGTAATCCTAATACTAGAATTTCACAAAGGAGATTTTTCAATCATATGAATTTTATTAGCATTCGAAAAAAATTAATGTTCATGATGGGAACGATTTGCGCTTTATTTGGCATTGCCTTAGCTTTTATTCTATTCTTCGCTATTGATCAGACTCGTAAAGCTGAAGCATTGCAAAAAGAAATTTCGCCTCTTGCAACAGAGTTAAAAGAACGTGGAGACGCTTATCAAGTACAACTTTCTGCTTTAAGAGGTTATTTACTGCAACATGATCAAGTTGAATTAGACAAGTTTCATGAAATGAGTAAACGTCTTGAGGATTCAAAAGATAAGCTTCTTTCTAATCCTAATATTTCTCAGCAAGTAAAAGATACAATGCAATTAGGTTCTACATGGAGACAATTTATTGATGATAAAGTAGTTACTCTTGCAAAAGAACAAAAGTGGGAAGAAGCATTACAAGTTGCTTCTTCAGAAAATGGCACTGTTTATAAAGTTATTGGTGATTTCACAAACTATAGCAACGAACAAGCTAAGTTACGTGATCAATCCATTGAAAAAATTGACCAATCATCACTACTAATTGAATACGTTGTATTCTTATCACTTGTTATATGTATTGTCGTTGCAATTATTCTTGCATGGTGGTTCTCTGGTAAACTTGTAAAACCAATTCAGCAAATTGATACTAAACTAAAAGAGTTATCTTCCCAAGAGGGTGACCTAACAGCTCGTCTACAAGTAAATAGCAATGACGAGATCGGTGCAATTGCAACATCATTTAATAAAATGTTAGAAAACCTACAACATATCATTAATCGTGTTCAAAAAACTTCTGTGGAAGTACAAAATGCTTCTGAAAACATGCTAGAAAAGACTAATACATCACGCGAGGCAACAATACGAGTTCAAAGCTCGATGTCCAATTTAAATGCAAGCATTCAATCGCAAACTTCTAGTATGGAAGAAAGCTCGACTGCAATGGATGATATGGCAATGAGTGTTCAGCGTATTGCTGAATCAGCTTCTTCTGTAGCCGAACTTGCTGTAGCTACATCTGAACATGCTAACGACGGAAGTACTGTAATCCAAAAATCGATTTCACAAATGACCACGATACATGAAGCTGTGAATGCTACATCAGAAGTAGTCGAACGTCTAATCACTCACACAAAATATATTGATACAGCTGTACAATCTATTTCTAATATCGCTGAACAAACAAATCTACTTGCATTAAATGCTTCTATTGAAGCTGCTCGTGCCGGCGAACAAGGAAAAGGATTTGCTGTCGTAGCTGATGAAGTTCGTAAACTTGCTGAACAATCAAAAACAGCGGCAAAGGATATTAACCAATTGCTGCATCAAATTCAAAATGACACAAAAACTGCTAGCTCTATGATGGCTCAAGGTCGTTCCGAAGCATTTGAAGGTATTAACGTCATCCGTGATGCCGGCTCTTCTTTCACAACAATCGTTGGTCAAGTGAATAAAGTGTCTACTCAAATGCAAGACATATCAGCAACTGCTGAAGAAATGGCCGCAAGTGCTGAAGAAATGAATGCTTCACTTAATAACATCACTTCAATTTCTAATGAAGTTTCAAGTGAGACTGCCGCAACAGCACAATCTGCTGGGAAGAAAGTCCTTGTTATGAATGAAATGACAAAAACTGCAAAAGAAATGAAACAAACAGTTGAAGAATTAGATGAACTCGTATCTCATTTTAAAACTGAATAGCTTTTTTAAAAATATTCCTCTTCCAAGAGGAATATTTTTTTGAGCTCATTTCCTGCACATTATACATATATCCGTTATAATGAGAATCGATATCATTAATATTTAGGGGGTGCTACACATGTCACAACAAGCATTTGAAGAAAAGTTATATGCGAACTTAGAAGCTGTTATTGACCCTGAATTAGGTGTTGATATTATCAATCTTGGATTAGTTTATGACGTTACAGCAGATGAAAATAATAATGCTGTCATTACAATGACGATGACTTCTATCGGTTGTCCAATGGCTGGTCAAATCGTATCCGACGTTAAGAAAGTATTATCAACGAACGTACCTGAAGTAAATGAAATAGAAGTAAATGTTGTATGGAATCCACCATGGTCGAAAGAACGCATGTCACGTATGGCGAAAATCGCATTAGGTATTCGTGATTAAATAAGGAAAAGACCTGACAATCCAGTCAGGTCTTTTTCTCTTATTATTTTACTCCTACAGCATCATAAGCTTTCGTTACAGCTTGTACAGCTTTAGAGTTTTTACCGTATAAATCCTCTGCTGATTGAAGTGCAGCTTGGCGCATCATTTTAAAGTCAGAGTTTGCAGTTAAATATTTAGTAAGAGCACGGTAGTAAATTTTTTCTGTTGCTTCACGGCCAACACCAACAACTTTCACACCGTAATGAGTGCCGCCCTCAGATACTAAATATGCTGCTTTATTATTGATGCTACTGTTAATATGAACGCCGCCATTATCAGCTGTTCCAGTATAACGTTTATTGTAATGATCTGGGTAACCTTCACCAGGTTTTAATGGATTCGGAATAGATGCTGGATCTTTCAGAGATCGAAGTGCATCTCCAGGTTTACCAGGTGTATAAATATCGGCACCTAAATCCCAGCTCTTCTTTTCAACCATGACACCCATGATATCAGATATCGATTCATTTAACGCTCCTGATTCATTTTTATATACAAGGTTTGCTGTATGTTCAGTTACAGCATGCGTTAATTCGTGGCCAATAACATCTAGCCCTGCTGATAATGGAATGAATGTCTTACCATCTCCATCACCATACATCATTTGCACACCGTTCCACGCTGCGTTATTCCAAGATTCACCTACGTGAACAGCAGAAATAAGTTTCGCACCTTTATCATCGAAAGAGTTACGGTTAAATGTCTTTTTATAATAATCATATACTTTTCCTGCATTCACATGCGCATCTACTGCCGCTTTATCTTCGAAGAACTTAGATTTACTTGCAATTTCTTCTCCTGTATATCCAAGAATTTGTGAGAATAAATTAAACCAGTCTTCGTTCATATTCTCTGCATCAAATGTATGGACACCTTGTCCTCGTGTACCATCAAATAAGTTGAACGCTCCTGTTTTCGTATCTTGAGCAATTTCAAATGATTGTCTAGCCCCTAATACTCCGTAACCAAATCCAGTAATGTTATCTACAGCATTATATTTCTCAATAACATTCCCATTTGTTGCATCAACAAAATAATGCCAATATCCTGGTGCTGGTTTAGAAATTGATGCTTTAACGAGGTATGCAAGATAGTACTTTCCATCTTTTTCATAAACAAATAAATCTTTTTTCACACCATCATAATTCTTTACTTTACCAATTTCTTTCTCAATATCAGCTTTTGCGATCGTTTCTGCTTGTTCCGCACTAATACTTGCAGATGCAGGAATATTTTTATCTTCTAAATTCGGAATAACTTGTCCGAAAAATGCTTTTACATTATTCTCTTTATCAAGCGTAACCGTTTGATCTGAGCCATACACAGGAATGTTATTATGCTTCTCAACTAACTTCACATGTGTTGTACCAGATTCAGCATCTTTTTCTTCACCAACGACATTAAAATGTTTATCAATATTTCCTGCTAGTTTAAACATATCTTTCTTGCTCTCTAAATATTGAAATACTGTCTCTTTTTTATCTAGGCCTTCTGGTGCTTTCCACTCTTCACCTATGTAAGCTGGTGTTTTAAACTCTTGGTGATACTGGATTTTTTGCTCTTCCGCTTGTGTTTTTGTTGCTCCAAACGCCCCAAATCCCCCAATAATAACGGATAACGCTAATGCTGATGAAACTGCTTGCTTTTTCAATCTAACACTCCCCATTCCCCTAAAAGTTTTTGACACCTTTATAAAATTCTAAATAACCAAGCAAATACCTTTTTCTAAAAATTGAGAAAATTTTTTCTGATAATTCAACTCACCAAAAAGAGGACATCGTTTTTCTATGTCCTCTTTCCTATAACTTTTCATTCCGCTATTTATATGCTGGGAAAACACCAATGATTAAAGTTTCACTTTATTACATTTTCATTTCAATTGCTAAATAGTGAGATTTTTCTTTCGCTTGAATATGAATATCTTCTTCTACAGCCTCCGCTGCATCACGCATTACAAGTGTTTCACCGTTTACAACGCTGCTACCTTCAATTTGTACAAGGTATAATTGACGTCCTTCTTTAACAGGAAAATGAATTTCTTTACCAGCCTCTAATGATAAAGAATATAAATTTGCATCTTGGTGAATATGAATTGGTGCATCTCCATCAGAAGGAGATACCATATGGAACCACTCATTTTCACGTTTACTCCAATCAAATTTAAACTCACCATAGTTCGGCTTATGACCATCGCGGTCTGGTAAAATCCAAATTTGCAATAAACGTAATGTTTCATTTCCTAAGTTATGCTCACTGTGAAATACACCAGTACCTGCACTCATATATTGAACATGCCCACGCTCAATTGTCCCTCGGTTCCCCATACTATCTTCATGTGTTAATTCACCATCTATAACGTAAGAGATAATCTCCATATCACGGTGCGGATGCATATCAAAACCAGTTTGTGCCGCTATTAAATCATCATTCATAACACGTACTGCTCCAAAATTCATGTTGTTTGGATTATAATAATTTGCAAAAGAAAAATGAAAATGTGTATTTAACCAACCGTGATTTGCTCTTCCCATATTTTTATGATCAACTTTTCTAAACATATCCTTCACCTCATATTATCTTGAAATCGAGATATTTATTTTTAATTTTATCACTGCAACTTCTTCAGTAATTCTAATAATTGTTTTTGTTCTTCTCTATTTAACTTATCAAATTTCTCTGCTTGAAATGTTTCTTGCGGCGGGACTATTTCTTCATATAGAACCTTTCCCTCTTCTGTTAATGAAATATATTTCGTGGTACCTTCTTGGTCACGCTGAATCCAATCGAGTTGCTCCATCTTATTTAAAAGTTGAGTAACATTTCCTTTCGTAACAAATAACTTATTTCCAAGCTCTTGCTGCGTTAAACGATCGTGTCCTCCAACTTGAACTAATACATCAAACTGAGCAGCAGATACATTCCACTTTTTCAAATGCTGATTCGTCTCACGAATACTTCTATTATAAAAGCGTGATAAACGAAACCATAATAGTAATCCAAGTCTTTCCTCTGCTTTCATTCCATCACCTCGCTCATTTGATACTATTAGTTTAGAACTAAACTTAATAAAGGTCAAATACTTATTTTTCATTAGCAACAAATAAAAGCACAGTGATTTTTCTCCACTATGCTTCAGCTTAAATTTCTATTTTTATATTCATCTAGCTTCCTCTCCGCGAAATGCCTCGCATCTTTCTCGATCCATCTTTCTTCGTATCGTTCATGTCCAACATGTAGTACATCGTCCTTATGCTGCATCGCATGCCTGAATTCATGCAATAGCGTTTTGAGCACTTGCTCATACTCTTCCCACATACAGACGAAAATTAATTGTTTTTCTTTATGATAAAAACCACCTACCGGGAATAAAAACTCCTCTTCTTCTTCTCCTAATGATAAAAGTACATGATTCGCATCACACGTATCACAAAAAATAACTGGCGTTGCACTTACTTCAATAAGAGAAAACAAATCATTTCTTAACTTTTTGACATCCCAAGGAAGCTCCGAATCCAACACATACCAATTCTCAACTTGTTGATATACATTTTGAAACTGGAGTTCCATTTTTCTATAATCCCCTTCCCAAACTCCCTTTTCCTATATGTATGCCACAATATGGTAAATATTAAACGTACTCTTTGCCCTTTGAAAAATGACAATAAAAAAAGGAACCTATGTCGGCATAGATTCCTTTTCCGTAATCACTTTTTTTTCATCATTTTTTTGAGTACAAAATAACCAAGTGCGCAAACAATAGCAGCAAGTGCAAAATATTTCACATATGGCCCAGCTACTTTATTAATACTTTCCCACTCTGTTCCTAATTTAAAGCCTAAATATACAAACACAATTGACCATGGAATAACAGCTAGTGTAGTTAGCGTAATAAACTTAGCATGTGACATTTTCGCAATACCGGCTGGTATCGAAATAGCATGACGCACAACAGGAATAAAACGCGCTGTAAAAATAACACCAGTTCCGTAACGATTAAACCACGCTTCAGCATAATCAATATGTTTCTTCTGAATCAAAATATATTTTCCATATCGCTCTAGAACAGGTCTTCCTCCATATCGACCGATCCAATAAATGAATAGTTGTGCGATTACACCACCAATTGTACCGAACGCGACAGCACCCCAAAATGTAATGCTTCCTGTTGATACTAAATAACCTGCATAAGATAATACGATTTCACTTGGGATAACCTCTAGCATTAATCCAAGCATAATTCCCCAATAACCAAGTCCTTCTAGAAAAACTAAAACTGAATGAATCAACTCTCCTAACATCATTTACCTCTCTTTACTGTTTTCATTGCAAAAAATAAAAGTACAAGCAGTAAATATCTTGTACTTTTATTTTTTAAAAATTTATCTAGTCTTCGTATCCCACTTAAAGATTTTATTTAAAAATTTATATACATTCTTTGATTCTTTCGTTAGAAGCGGACCTAAAATGGATAGTATCAGCACATATAGTGCTGAGAATGGTTTCAATACCGACATTAAACCACCCGCGATACCGATATTAGCCATAATAATTGAGAATTCTCCCCTTGAAACGATTGTCAATCCAATATTTGTTGATGCTTTATGAGATAATCCAGCTTGTCGTCCTGCAATCATCCCTGCTACGAAGTTTCCGATTATCGTCAGAAGTACAGCACCTAACGTTAACCATATTGCTCCGCCCAATGAGAATGGATCAATACTTAATCCGAAACTGAAGAAGAAGATAGCTCCGAAAAAGTCTCTAAATGGAACAACAAGATGTTCGATTCGATCACTGTGCTCTGTTTCAGAGAAAACTAAACCTAAAAGAAGTGCTCCGATTGCTTCTGCAACATGAATTGTTTCTGAAAAACCAGCGATAAAGAACAACGAAGCAAATACTACAATAATAAAGATTTCATCGGAACTAATATTGAGCAATCTATTTAATAACGGCGTAGCCTTTCTAGCTACTACGAAGAATAGAAGCATATATCCTAAAGCAATTCCAATTGAAGTGAGGGCACCTAAGAACGAAGCATGATCCCCAAGGACTAAGCCAGAAACTACTGATAAATATACAGCAAGGAATATATCTTCAAACATAATAATTCCTAATATTAATTCGGTCTCATTATTACCAGTTCTTCTTAAATCCACTAACACTTTAGCAACGATGGCACTAGAAGAAATCGTAATAATACCCGCAATAATTAAGATTTCAAGTAAGGGGAAGCCCATTATAAATCCATATAATAATCCAAGTGAAAAGTTAATTAAAATATAAATTGTTCCGCCAATCGCAATAGAACGTCCAGATTTAATTAGTTTTTTCATCGAAAACTCTAGGCCTAGATAGAACAGAAGGAACAGAACTCCAATCCTTCCAAGGAAGGAAATTACACTTGCACTTTCAATAAATTTGAGATCGATAACACCTATTGTCGGCGCATGCGGTCCCACTAACATGCCAAGAACAATTAGAAAAGGTATTACTGAGAATTTAAACTTTCCAGCGATTACTGCCGCAATTGCTACTAAAACTAAAGCTGTACCAACTTCAAAAATTAAAGTATCCATCTAGTCAGTCCCCCTATTCGAAAGTAACTCATTAATAATTTTTTTAATTTCTTCTCTCTCACCCGAAACTACAAGCATATCTCCTTCTTCAATTACTGTTTCTGGTCCTGGATTAAATAGCTTTTTCATATTCTTTTTCATAACTGCAATGATCGTTACGCTATATGTTTTTCTTATTTCAAGATCACCGATTGTTTTTCCGATTGCTGGAGCTGTATTCTCTACTTTAAACCACTCAATCGCTAAACCTTCAAAGACCATTTCAACATTTTCTAATGCTCTAGGCTTGTATACCATTCCACCTAATATTGCTGCAATTTGTCTTGCCTCTGAGTCACGTAATGAAATACTTGAGATGCTTTCTTCATGGTCTGAATCAAAATGATACATTTCTCTACGCCCATCATCATGAATGACAATCACCATCTTTTCGTTACCTTTCGTAACGATTTGAAATTTGTAACCAATACCCGGAAGTTCACTTTCTCTAATATTCATATTTAGCTCCTCCACAACGATTTTTATTTGAATTTTCTGTTTTTCCGTCTTTTATTCATCAAATCAATTTTAGAAATTCTAACCATTCAGGATACCTGTGATTTGGAAATCTTTTATTGTAATAATAAGTGGCTCCTAAAAAGATACTTAAAGATGTAATGATAAAAAATAAATTACTTCTCATTTTCAAACTCTTAAGACTTACTTTCAATAAAGATTCTTCTTTCAAATTATCCCCTCTTTTTCGCTTTAAATTTAGTTTTTTAAAATGTAAATAATTCTAAAAATATTACGATGTAACATAATCATAACACAAAATACGTTTAAGTAACATAATTTTTTAGAAAAATTGATTCTGGTATATTTTTTGCATATAATTTTCTTATTACGAAAAAAGGAAGTGTATTATATGGTTGATATCTTTAGCAGATTCCTTGAGGTAACGAATAATATTTTATGGTCATATATTCTTATTGCAATGTTAATCGGCTTCGGTCTTTATTTCTCTTTCAAATTAAAATTTGTCCAAATTACTCATTTCGGTGAGATGGTCAGTTTAATTAGTAAAGGATTTAATCGAAAAGAAAAAAAGAAAGATAGCATCTCTCCATTCCAAGCATTTTGCTTAAGTGCAGCAGCACGTATTGGTATCGGGAACTTAGCTGGTGTAGCATTAGCCATTTCAATGGGTGGACCTGGCGCAATATTTTGGATGTGGTTTATCGCTATCCTTGGAGCAGCTACTAGTTTTGTGGAATGTACGCTCGCGCAAATTTATAAAGTAAAAGATGGAAGCAGATTCCGTGGTGGACCAGCATATTACATGGAAAAAGGGTTAAACAAACGCTGGATGGGTGTTTGGTTTTCACTTCTTATTACAGTTGCGTACGGATTAATTTTCAATTCTGTACAAGCAAACACGGTAACAATAGCATTTGAAAATGCTTTTGGACTAGAGCGAACGATCGTAGGAGCTCTATTAGCTTTATTAGTTGCAGTTATTATTTTTGGTGGTATCAAGAGCATTTCACGTATTACAGAAATGATTGTTCCTCCAATGGCGATTGTTTATATTGGTGTGGCTATTTTTGTCGTTATTAACAACTTCAATATGTTACCAAGCATTTTTACAGAAATATTTAACAGCGCATTTGGTTTAGACCAAGCTATCGCTGGTGGTATTGGAGCAGCAATCAAATTCGGAATTCAGCGCGGTTTATTCGCGACAGAAGCAGGTATGGGTAGCTCTCCTAATGCAGCAGCAACATCAGATGTATCTCACCCTGTAAAACAAGGACTTGTTCAAGCATTAGGTGTTTTCGTAGATACATTCTTAGTATGTACATCAACAGCGTTTATCGTATTATGTTCTGGACTCTACAAAGGATCGAATTTAGAAGGTATTGAATTAACACAACAAGCATTAAGTTCACAAATTGGACCGTGGGCAAGCACGTTCTTAGCGATTATTATTTTCCTATTCGCTTTCAGTTCTTTACTAGGAAACTACTATTATGGTGAAACAAATATCGCATTCATTAAAGAAAGCAAAACATGGTTACTGATTTATCGTGTTGCAGTTGTCGGAATGGTGTTCTTCGGATCTATCGCTGCCCTTCAAACGGTTTGGAGTTTAGCTGATTTCTTTATGGGACTAATGGTATTTACAAACTTAATTGCCATCTCATTCCTTAGCAAGTTCGCCTATGCGGCATTAGTAGACTATATAAAGCAAAAGAAACAAGGAAAAGATCCTGTTTTCATTGCAAGTTCTATCCCTGGCTTAAAGAATACAGAGTGTTGGGATGGACAGGATGTAGAAGAAAAGAAACAGGCTGTTTAAAAAATAAAAGCGGAGGCGGCTCATTCAGAACAGGAGGATGTTGGAACCCCTGATTCCGAGGCGCTCTTTGCCTCGAATGAAGGAGTGAAACAACCGACTGTTCTAGCCGCTGGAGCTATATATCAAATAAAAATCCCTATTACTTCACAGTAATAGGGATTTTTTATTTACAACAGTTCATAATTTGTTCAAATTAATTCCAGCAAAAGGGTTGATTTATACAAATTACTAGATTATAATAATTATAAATTAGTAATTTATATAACATAATAACTCAAGAGGAGATTGATCATAATGAACAAACAAGTAATCGAAGCATTAAACAAACAAGTAGCAAACTGGAGCGTTTTATTTACAAAACTACACAACTTCCATTGGTACGTAAAAGGACCTCAATTCTTCACACTACATGAAAAATTTGAAGAGCTTTACACAGAATCAGCTACTCACATCGATGAAATCGCAGAACGCATTTTAGCAATTGACGGTAAACCAGTAGCAACAATGAAAGAATACTTAGAACTATCTTCTATTCAAGAAGCAGCTTACGGAGAAACTGCAGAAGGGATGGTCGAAGCAATTATGAAAGACTACGAAATGATGCTACGCGAACTGAAAAAAGGCATGGAAATCGCTCAAAATTCTGATGACGAAATGACATCTGACCTACTACTAGGCATCTACACAGAACTAGAAAAACACGCTTGGATGCTACGTGCATTCTTGAATCAATAATATATTTAAAAGCGGAGGTGGCTCGTTCAGAGTCGCTTTTTTCTATGAGGTTGCCGCGCATGAAAGTACATGAAAGTATATCAGCGATTTCCCAATTATATCGGCGATTCCATCAAATATATCGGCGATTTTTTCATTATATCGACCGTTTCATCAAATATATCAGCGATTTTTCAATTATATCGACTTACCGACAAAACACGACAATATTAACACACCTCTCCCCTACTTTTATCAATATATTACAATCTCTTTTATGTTAAAATATAGGAAACACCCTTTAGTAATTAGATCCAAAAAAGCTTTTCCAAGTTCATCATTTACGACTTAAATGACGGGAGTGGTTCAGTTGAAAGACTACTTAATTAGAGCATTTTTTGCGTTAATAACAGTTGGGATTCTCTTACTCATAGCTAATATTTTCAACATACGTGTCGAGGTTAAAGACTATGCTTTCCTCGTTGTTGTAGCAATTGGTGGCGGCTGGGGTGGCTGGTACCTGTATAAAAAACAAAGTAATCAAAGTGATAAAGGCATTCCGAAGTAATATGGAATGCCTTTTTTATTGCCGTTTATAATAAATAATAAAATTCAAGCCGCTAATACAGCCAATCGCAATAAACATGCAAAATGATTGTGGATCTCCACTTAGACTATACTCATCAACGATAAACCCAGACATAAACAATGTTATCGCGGAAACACCGATACACATTATCGAAATAAACCAAAGCGAAAACTCATTAATCAGCTCTTTCTTCTGTCTTAAAACAATTAGCATAACCAAAATAGACGCTGCTAAAATACTTTTAAAAACAGGACGTAAATACACAAACTCCTCCATCTATTTCCCTTTTCCAAAAACGTTATATATAAATATTAAAATATTTAACTAACTTAAAAACACATGCCTTTTTACGATAAAAAAGACATGTGTTTCTATAAATCGCTATAAAAATGTACTATGATAATTGCTTCCACTTCGTCCCCAAGACAGGACGCTTGTAATTTTGGATTTCATGAATTAGTTTATCTGCCGTCTCAGCGGAAACGATTAACTCTTTATTCGATGGATTCATAAAGCCTTCTTCTGCTGCCCGTTCAACCATTTGCAAAATTGGTCCGTAAAAGTCTTTAATGTTCAATAAACCAATCGGCTTATTATGTATACCAATTTGTGACCAACATACAACTTCAAATAGTTCTTCAAAAGTTCCATATCCGCCTGGTAGTGCAATGAAAGCATCCGCAAGCTCTGCCATTTTCGCCTTGCGCTCATGCATTGTTTCTACTTCAATTAATTCTGTTAATCCTGTATGTACGATTTCTCCTCGAAATAGACCGCGCGGCATAACACCTGTTACACGTCCACCTAAACGAAGAACTTCGTTTGCCACTTCTCCCATTAATCCAACGCATGAACCACCGTATACGAGCTCATAGTCGTTCTCAACAAACATTTTGCCTAATTCCATTGCCTGCTCTTTAAATTCTGGTCTCTCCCCTAAATTGGAACCTGCAAACACACAAATCTTTCTCATTCCTACACCCCGAAACTATATATTGTTATGATACAATTGACATTGTACAACATATTGAAGGGATGAGGAAGAAATGGATATCGTTGCATTTCAAAGATGGGTTGAGGAATTTTACGAAAAACGAAGCTGGTCGCAGTATGATTCCTTTATTCGCTTAAATTTCTTAACTGAAGAAGTTGGGGAAGTTTCACGAGTTGTTCGCGCAATTGAAATCGGCCGCGATCGTCCTGATGAAGATGCGAAAACAGAAGAAGAGCTAAAACAAGAACTAAAAGAAGAACTTGGTGATGTACTATCTAACCTTATTGTTCTTTCACAAAAATATGATTTAGATTTACAAGACATTATGGAAACACACGTCACAAAGCTTTCAAAAAGGTTCGAAACATCTAAATGAGAACATTATCAATTGTGATATAATGTTCTTGTCAAAATAATAAGGGGGATTTTATGTTATCTAAAAAATTGCACGACGCACTAAATGAACAAATGAATTTTGAATTTTACTCTGCCCACGCTTATATGGCAATGGCTGCTTACTGTACAGCGGAAAGCTACGATGGATTCGCTAACTTTTTCCTTGTACAAGCTGAAGAAGAACGTTTCCACGCAATGAAGCTTTACAACTATATTAATGACCGCGGCGAGCGCGCTATTATTACTGGATTTGATCATCCTAATAACGAATACGAATCTGTATTAAATGCTTTTGAAGTCGCACTTGAACACGAGCGTGAAGTAACGAAACGTATTTATCACTTATCTGATATCGCTTGGGATGAGCGTGAGCACGCAACAATTACATTCTTAAAATGGTTCGTGGATGAGCAAGTAGAAGAAGAAGCTTCATTCGATAGCATCATTCAAAAATTAAAACGTATTACAAGCGATTCAAATGCACTATTTATGCTAGATGCTGAATTAGAGAAGCGTACATTTACGCCTCCAGCTGAGTAATATTGTAATCACCTTAATGAGTGTATTAAGGTGATTTTTTATTTTCTCTCTAGCTTAAAATCACCTTAAATTTCCTCGGATTTGACATAGAAACAGTAAATAAATGGTATTATTTTCAATATAAAACAATATAAGAGGAGAGAAAAAATGAACCAACGTGTAGAATTTGTTGACGCCATTCGTGGTTTCGCTTTATTTGGCATTTTGCTTGTTAATATAACATTAATTCAATTCGGATTATTCGCTAATGAAAAACCCACTTATATTTTCGGAAAACTCGATGAAAGTGCTAATTGGTTTATTCAATTTTTCGGCACACAGAATTTTATTTCCCTATTCTCTTTTTTATTTGGGCTTAGCATTATTTTGTTACAAAAAAGTATTATTGCAAAAGGAAAAAAATTCTTCCCGACATATATAAGGCGTATTATCATTCTTTTACTACTAGGCTACATTCACGGCACTTTTGTTTGGGAGGGAGATATTTTATTTGCCTACGGGATTGTCGGGATTTTCTTAATGATGTTCATCAATCGAAAACCAAAAACGTTACTCATTTGGGCATCCATTTTATTAGCACTCATTATGTTCGCATCTTATCAATCTGAACCAACATCAAACACATTCAATGATGTCGCACCTTATATTGAAAAAGAGCATAAAGTTCATGAAACTGGAAGCTATATGGATCATATCAACTTTAGATTAACTGAAAATCCTTTTGATTACATGGGAATTAACGGTGTCTTCGGATTAGTTATCTTGTCAATTTTCGCATTAATTTTTATGTCTCCACTCTTCTTACTCGGCATGTACGTAGGAAAAAAGGGGTGGTTATTTGAAATTGATAAACATATGTCTGCTGTCAAAAAAATATGGCTTATTACTGGTATTTTTTCTTTTACAATCAAAATTTTAACCATGTTCGTAAAACATCCGATTTTAATTATGTTACAAGATGGCCTTACACCCGTAACCATGACCTTCCTTTACGGAAGCACAATTACTTTATTGTTCCATTACAAAAAAGCATCGCGCTTACTAACATACATGGCGAACATGGGAAAAATGTCAGTTAGTAATTACTTAGCACAATCTATTATTGCAACAACCATTTTTTACGCATATGGGTTTGGCTTATACGGTAAAATCGGCTATTTCTTCGGTATTCTTTTAACCATTGGAATTTATACGATTCAATTATTCGTTAGTACCTATTGGCTACAGAAATACCGAATGGGGCCTGTAGAATATGTGTGGAGACTGGGAACTTATTTAAAAAGACCACGATTTAAAAAAGACTTGGATAAAGCAAGTTAAACAAAAAAGCAATGAGCCTACGCTCATTGCTTTTCTTAATTTATTAAAGCATAACCCCAACGATAATCGCTGATAATATACTTACTAACGTTGCACCGTATACAAGTTTTAGTCCGAATGATGATACAACATTTGCTTGTTTGCCATCGATACTCTTCGTTGCACCTGCGATAATTCCGATAGATGAGAAGTTCGCAAATGATACAAGGAAGATTGATAAAATACCTACTGTACGGGCTGATAACTCACCAGCTACTTTTCCTAGATCAAGCATCGCAACAAATTCGTTCGTTACTAATTTCGTTGCCATAATTTGTCCCGCTGTTAGCATCTCTGATGTTGGAATACCCATTACAAATGCTAATGGTGAGAAGATATATCCTAAAATGCTTTGGAATGTGATTCCGAAAATAGAATCGAACACACCGTTAATTGCTGTAATTAATGCCACGAAACCAATTAACATTGCCGCTACTGTTACAGCGATAGAGAAACCTAGCATAATATATTCGCCTAACATTTCAAAGAATGTTTGTTTCTTATCTTCTTGTAATTCTAAAATATCGTCTTCTTCGTTTACGTCATATGGATTAATGATATGAACGATAATGAATCCACTAAATAAGTTTAGTACAAGTGCTGTTACTACATATTTCGGATCAATCATTTTCATATAAGAACCAACGATTGACATTGATACTGTTGACATTGATGATGCACAAAGTGTATATAAACGATTTTTCGGTAATTTGCTTAGTTGATCTTTTACTGTAATAAATACTTCACCTTGACCAACAATTGCAGCTGCTACCGCGTTGTATGATTCTAATCTTCCTAAACCGTTAATTTTACTTAATACGAAACCGACTGCACGAATGATAATCGGTAAAACTTTAATATGTTGTAAGATCCCGATTAATACTGCTAAGAAAATAATTGGTAATAATACTGTTAAGAAGAATGGTGCTTGTCCGTCATTTGCTAGCCCACCAAATACGAAATTAACCCCTGCTTCCGCAAATTTTAAAATAGCGCCAAATCCATCTGCAATCCCTTTTACTAACACAAATCCGATCTTTGTATTTAGTAAGAAATACGCAAGTACCAATTGAATGACAAGCATAAGTGCAATTGGCTTATATTTAATTTTCTTACGATCTGAACTTATAAGGAAACCTAGTACAAACACTACAAGTAAACCGACTAGAAACATTACTATTTTCATATGTGAATCCTCCACTTCTCTCACGAGTTATTGGTCGTATAACGTATAACGAATGACGTCTGACCATTGATGTTAAAAAAATTTAAAACCCCTAAATATTATTCAACTGTTATCTAAAATCAGTAAGCGTTTACATAAATTGCAATTTATAAAAGGTAGCCTCTTCTCTCCTACCATACTTGAAAGTCTGAAATTGATACCACCTACAAATCAAATTGTAAGCGCTAACTAATTGAAATGCAATATAAATTTTAAAATATTTTTATATGTTAATATATTCCTAATCAATTGGGTTTTTTATGTAAATTTACCATAAAAAATAGCCCTAGCTATGAGCTAGGACCACCCTTTTTATAACATAACACCAACGATAATCGCTGATAAAAGACTTACTAATGTCGCACCGTATACAAGTCGTAATCCGAATGATGAAACAACGTTTGATTGGTTTTCATCGATTCCTTTCGTTGCACCTGCGATAATTCCGATAGATGAGAAGTTCGCAAATGATACGAGGAATACAGAAAGAATACCGACTGTACGAGCTGATAACTCACCAGCTACTTTTCCTAGATCAAGCATCGCAACAAATTCATTCGATACTAATTTCGTTGCCATAATTTGTCCCGCCGTTACCATTTCTGATTGC
Source organism: Bacillus sp. NPDC057893 (assembly GCF_042796455.1). NCBI lineage: Bacteria > Bacillati > Bacillota > Bacilli > Caryophanales > Bacillaceae > Bacillus > Bacillus sp. NPDC057893. The sequence continues at coordinate 83,091 of NZ_JBHVNG010000003.1, forward strand.
GGGATACCCATTACGAATGCTAATGGTGAGAAGATATATCCTAAAATAGCTTGGAATGTAATGCCGAACACTGAATCAAACAAGCTATTGATTGCTGTAATTAATGCTACGAAACCAAGTAACATCGCTGCTACTGTAATCGCAATCGTGAAACCAAGCATAATATATTCGCTTAACATTTCAAAGAATGACTGCTTTTTCTTATTTTCTAACTGCAATGTATCTTCTTCTTCCGTAATATCATACGGATTAATAAGATGAATAATAATGAAACCACTAAATAAATTTAATACAAGTGCTGTTACTACATATTTTGGCTCAATCATTTTCATATAAGAACCAACGATTGACATCGATACTGTCGACATTGAAGATGCACATAGTGTATATAAACGATGTTTTGGGATTTTACTTAATTGATCTTTTACTGTAATGAATACTTCTGCTTGCCCAACAATCGCAGCTGCTACCGCATTATAAGATTCTAATTTCCCTAAACCATTTACCTTACTTAACAAAGTACCAATAGCACGAATAAATATCGGTAAAATTTTAAAATGCTGCAGAATTCCGATTAATACCGCAAAGAATACGATTGGCAATAATGCCGTTAAGAAGAATGAAACTTCTCCTTTATTAACAAGGCCTCCAAATACGAAAACGATTCCAGCTTCCGCATATCCAAGAAGCGCTCCAAATCCATCAGAAATTCCTTTTACTAAAATATAACCAACTTGCGTATTTAATAAGAAATATGATAATACCAACTGAATAACAAGCATAACCATAATTGGTTTATACTTAATCTTCTTTCGATCGGCACTTATAAGAAAACCGAGTACGAATACAACGAGTAATCCTACCAGAAACATAACAAACTTCATTAATAAAATCCTCCATTTAACTCTTCTTTAATGTTGAACGTCTGACCATTAGAAATGAGAAATAATCCGAACTTTCCCTTTATCACTAAAAATATAAAAATGAATATAAAAATCCGTCTAATCTCTTATTCCAAAGCCATTAATCATTCTAACACAAATTACAACTCACATCTGCATTTTTCTAAAAAAAATACATTTTATTATAAAACTCTCATTAATGTTCGTCTTTTACCTCTCTCCCTTAGTTTATTGCTATAAAAAAACGAGCATCAAATTTCTTTGATGCTCGTTCCTTTTTTATTATACAGCTTTTTCTTTATCTGCTACTGCTGGCTTGTCCCAGCACTCTGTGTTCGTTAAACCAGGGATAGAATCTGCACTGAAGACTGGATCTTTTCCTTGTTTCTTTTGTTTCACATAGTCCGCTAATGCTGCATACGCAAATCGGCCAAGAAGTGTAATCGCAATTAAGTTTGTGATTACCATTAGACCCATAAATAAGTCTGCCATATTCCATACAACTTGAAGTGTCGCAACAGAGCCGAATAGTACCATTCCAACTACCGCAAGACGATAAATCGTTAACCAAGTTTTACTTTGTTTAATAAATTCAATATTCGTTTCACCATAATAGTAGTTTCCTAGAAGTGAACTGAAAGCAAATAAGAAAATAATAATAGCTAAGAAGCCGCTTGCCCACGAACCAATCTGTGAACTTAGCGCAACTTGCGTTAATTCAATACCTTCTAAATTTGTTGCTTTATATGCACCAGAACATAGTACGATAAATGCTGTTGATGTACATACTAAGAATGTATCTACTAAAACTCCAATTGTTTGAATAAAACCTTGTTTCGCTGGATGCGTTACGTCAGCTGTTGCTGCCGCGTTCGGCGCACTACCCATACCTGCTTCGTTCGCAAATAATCCGCGCTGAATACCATATTTCATCGCAGCACCAATACCGCCACCTACAGCTGAATCTAAACCGAATGCACCTTTAAAGATTTCTGTAAACATATCCGGTATTAAATAATAATTTTTAATAACAACGAACACAGCTACTGCAATATAAATAATTGCCATCGGCGGAACAATCATTTCTGACATACGCGCAATACTTTTCACACCACCAAAAATAATAACCGCAACTAACACCGCAAGTACAATCCCTACAACATAACGCTCAATACCAAATGCATTTTTAAATGCTAATGTCACTGTATTTGCTTGTACTGAGTTAAAAATTAAACCGTAACTAATTGTGATCAGAATAGAGAACCAAATCCCCATCCAACGTTTATTTAAACCTTTTTCCATATAATAAGCAGGACCACCACGGAAGCCACTGCCATCTTTTATTTTATAAATTTGTGCAAGCGTACTTTCTACGAAACTTGAAGATGCTCCAATAATCGCAATAACCCACATCCAAAATACAGCTCCAGGTCCTCCCATAGAGATAGCTAGCGCTACACCAGCTAAGTTCCCGATACCAATACGAGCTGCTGAACTCATACAAAATGCTTGGAATGACGATACACTTCCCTTTTTACGTGTCTTTCCAGTTAAGCCATCACCCATTAGTCGAACCATTTCCCCTAAATGAGTAATTTGTACGAATTTCAATTTAATAGAAAAATAAAGCCCTAAGCCGATTAACATTGCAATAAGAATATATGACCAAAGAATCGTATTCATTGATGAAACGAACTGTTCTAAAATATTCATACAATTAGTCCCCTCCCTTTTTTCTTCATAAATTGAATTATATTTAAAAAATATTCAAAAATCAACATTTTTCGACAGGATATTGCTTCCATGTGTTAGATTTTATAACATGATCATGTTATTTGTTATGTTTTATGACTTTGTATTTATAAAATGCACATACTAAAACAATAAATAATCCATTGACAAAAAAGCCAACCTGTAACTATAATGATTACATCAGGTTGTAACAAACCTAATTACACCAAATTCATTCATTTTCACATATACACTTTAACAAAACACTTTGGAGGGATTTATTATGAAAATCGGAATTATCGGAGCAGCTGGTAAAGCTGGAAGTCGTATTTTAAAAGAAGCATTAAATCGTGGACATGAAGTTACTGCAATCGTAAGAGACGCTGCAAAAATTACAGACCAAAACGTAAAAATTTTAGAAAAAGATGTATTCTCTCTTACATCTAACGACCTAGGAACATTTGATGTAGTTGTAAATGCATTCGGCGCTCCAGCAGGACAAGAACATCTTCATGTAGATGCAGGAAACGTACTTATTGAAGCTGTGAAAGGTGCACCTAATACAAAATTACTTGTAGTTGGCGGAGCTGGAAGCTTATTTGTAGACGAAGAGAAAACAACACGTGTATTTGATACACCAGGTTTCCCAAATGAATACCTTGCAACAGCTCAAAACCAAGGTAAAAACTTAGAAATTCTTCAACAAACAAGTGACATCACTTGGACATTCATCAGCCCTTCTGCACTATTCGCATTAGGAAAACGCACTGGCTCTTACAAAGCTGGCAAAGACAACCTTCTTGTTAACTCAAAAGGTGATAGCTACGTAAGTTACGAAGACTTTGCAGTTGCAGCACTTGATGAAATCGAAACTCCAAAACACGTAAACGAACGCTTCACAGTAGTTTCAGAAGCTGAGTAATATAAAAAAAATGCGCGTAGATCCAATATCTACGCGCATTTTTTATTACAATGTTCCCTTTACTAGCTCTAATCCACTTTGAGTGATTTTAAATACAACTTCTGTTGAAGCTACTTGTTCTGCTAACTCATTCTTTTTATACCATTTCAGACGACTTGGTTCTGCATGATACACTTTTACAACATCCCCATACTCAAATGGAGTACCATTTACTTGTTCTGCAAAATTCTTTGAAGTCTCTTGTCCTTCTGCTGTTACATGCTTTTTCTCATTTCCATTTTGATCATAAATCGCAAGACCTATATATTTTTCATTCTCAAAACGATAATGAATTGTATCATCGGTAAATGTTGCATGTAATTTCTTTTCGTCATGATTTAACGTAACAATAGAACGTGTAACATTGGACACACCTTGATATACTATGCTATCCCCATATGTTACTTCCACAGGAACTTCTGTCACTTTCTTATTTCCGAAACGATCTTTCGTTTCTACTTTTACTTTTTGTTCTCCGATTTTTGTTGTACTAGGTTTTTCCACAAAACCAACTACTTCTCCACCTTTTACTTGAACAAAGTTTTTTGCATCTAATTTTTCAGCGTCTGTTCCGATTGTCACTTTTTGTGGTACTGCTGTTACTTCTTGTAAGCTTTCCAGTTTTTCAAAACCTTTTTCCGTTATTTTAAAGTACAACTCTTGTTCCACGTTCCCTTTACCGTTACCTACAAACTCATTCTTTTGATACCACTTTAATCGATTTGATTCTGCATGATATACCTTAATAACATCACCATATGCGAAGTCTACACCATTCAACTGTTCTGCAAAACTTTCAGAAGTCTCTTGCCCTTCTACCGAAATAACTTTCTTTTCATTTCCATTTTGATCATATAGCGTGATTCCCATATATTTTTCATTCTCAAAACGATAATGAACTTTAGAATCCGTAAATGTTGCCTGTAGCTTTTTCGTATTATGATCCGCAGTTACGACAGAACGCGTTTTATTACCATCACCTTGGAAGACTAAACTATCGCCATACATTACTTCCAATGGCACTTCTGTCACTTTCTTATTTCCAAAACGATCTTTCGTTTCTACTTTTACTTTTTGTTCACCGATTTTTGTTGTATTCGGTTTTTCTACAAATCCGATTACTTCTCCATCTTTCACTTGAACAAAATCTTTTGCTTCTAATCTTTCAGCATCTGTTCCGATTACTACTTTTTGCGGTACTACTGTTACTTCTTGTTGAGCTTCCATTCTCTCAAAGCCCTTTTCTGTTACTTTAAATAATAATTCTTCCTCTACCTTCGCCCTACCTTGGCCGATAAAGTTATTATTTTGATACCAATTAAAGCGATCTGATTCTGCGTGATACACTTTTACAACGTCACCATACTCGAACTCTAACCCATTAATCGATTTTGCGAATTCTTCCGCATTTTCAACACCTTTTACAGTTGCTTTCTTTTTCTCATTTCCATTTGGATCTAGTAATGTGAATTCAAAATACGCATCTTCTTTAAAATAATAATGCACTTGATTAGAATCAGCTGTCGCACTAAACTTTTTCTGATCGTGTTGCAGTGTTACAATCGATTTAATATCAGTACTATAATTGAGCCCTTTGAATACTAAGCTATCACCATAACCAACATTTACTACAACAGGAATTAAATTTTTATTCCCTTTTTCATCTATAATTTCTACTTTTACAGTTTTTTCTCCAACTTCAGGCTTATCTTGCATAATCACACCTGTTGTTTTTACACCTTCTCCTAAATTCTGTACAAGTTCTTTTGCTTTTTTCTCATCATATGTAGTACCAATTACTACATTTTGTATTTTTTCATTATTTGGCTCGCCATATGGAATTTCATATAACTCAGTTTGTTTTTCACGAATTGGATTGCTATCTGTAGATAACCAAACTTCCTTTTCTAATTTTGGTAAATTTAATTTTTCAATCTTCTCTCTAGTATCATCATTTGGAATTATTCCCCATTTATCAAAGAAAGGAATTAAATTTTGCCCAGCTACTTTTGACGTCATGTAAATAAACATCTGCTTTTTCTCTTCATCAGATTTAGGCATTTCTGTATCATGTAACATACGATACATTTGATGTAATTTCGGATAGAACTGGTCTCCATAAGCTAAATGCAACTGCCAAAACATAACTAATTTTTCGAATTCATTCATCTTCTCTTGCGCATTCGGTTTACCTAGATAAGCAAATGCGGCTTCATAACGATTTTCTTGCTCTAACCTTGTTTTATGTCCAAATGCAGTTTGAACTGCTAAAGAATAAATGTTAACGGTTACTTCTCCAAGCCCCTCCCATAACCAAGTGTCCTGTTGATGTTGATGCCCCACTTCATGCCAAGGTCCCCATCCATCAGCAGTTAACTCTTCTAGATTTAGTACTGACTCTAAATTCCCTTTACTATAAGCTGTTCGATAATAAGTCGCATACATATAATTGTCCGTATACCAGTCTTCAACATAATGAATGGAATGTTTGCCTTGATTCGCAACACCCACACCATCTTTTGATAAACCCGATATCTTATGCTCTATATTAATTATTTCATCATGTTTCTTTAATAACGCAGCTGGATCTTCTTGCTTCAAATGTTCCGCCACAGTCTCAGGATGCATAGTTAATAAACTATTTTCCCCTTTCATTTCGATTGCATATGGATTCGGTGGTTCCTTCAACATACGTTTCCAATCTTCTGGCGTATGTTTACCTAAAATAAATAAAGGATTTGGTATACCACCTTTTTTTACTTTAGCAACTACTTCTCCTGTGTTGTGATAATTATAAAAGTATAATAGCCCTCCATTCGGAGAAGAAATTTTATTTTCACCAGGATTTAAATTGAATTGTTTAGGTTCTTCTTTTTCATAAGAATATGTGCCAATATAAGCTTTAATCTTTTGATTCCCGTCTACTTGAATAACTACTTCTTCACCTGGCTTTACATAAATACCAGTTGGTTCATAGGGAGAAAAACTCATTCGACGCTGATGCAACTCACGCATCTCATCTACATCACCTTTTGGCAGCAATTTATACACTCGCTCTTCTTGGTGTTTCTCCTTACCTTCAATCGTCATCTCTGCATACGCTTTAGGCACTTCAAGACCATATGGTGCTAATAACGCAGCTAAACAAACACCAGCTACTAATACCCTACTCTTCTTTTTCTTCGACATAATCTGTGTCCCCTATTCTTTTTGTAATGCAAACCATCATAGATATATTTATTTACTGTAAAATCAAATTATCTTTATACAATCATTTAATATATACAACTCAACCTCGCGCCCCTACACCTCTTACCATTGTTCACTTTAAATGTATCTGCTTTCTTATGTGACAAATTTTTTGAAGCGAAAGTTCCTCCTCATCTTTCTCTATATTTCGTGATGAGTTCTCTTTTTCATGTCAAAATAATGATGAGAGATGGTTTTATCAAGTATTGTTGTCTATACATGAAAAATGTGTATAAAAATATCGTTTTTTACAATTCATTCATAGGCATCCATCTATGGACAGTTTTTCCAAAATGAATTGTACATGATTTCTTTCTCGCTAGATAGCCTTTTCGATTAGATTAATATTACAATTTTATGAATTTAATCCAAAAATCGTAATGTTTAGATTTCTAACTTTTAATGTTATTTTAAAATAAAAACCTGCCGGAAAGATACTATTCTTTCCGGCAGGTTTTTATTAATCCAGCATTCGTTTCATTATAAATCCTTTTCCACTTACCCATTCACCCTCAATTTCACCAGTTAAATGAAATCCAATTGATTCATATAGTTTTTGGGCAAGTTTATTTTCTGGATGTATGCTTAAATATATAACTTTTCTATTATATTCCTTTTGTAAATACTCTATTAGCAAACGTAATAATGGTTTTGCATAACCTTTACCTTGGCATTTACTATCAATCATAAATTGATTTAAATATACAGCCTTCTCTTTTTCTTCAAACCAACCGTACATCGCGTATCCGATTGGCATGTCACCGTCATAAAACCCTACCGAAGCAGCATCACCTTTATATTTTGTATCAGCATCGACTAAACAATCTAAAACCGTACTTTCAATAAATTTAAGCTGTTCGCCGGTTACTTTTAAATTAGCAATTTCATTTCGATTTTCATTTGTTATTTTACAAATATGAAGAGTCATAATTCCCTCTCTCTTTCTAATTTCTCATTTTCATTATACCTTACGGTGGTGTAAAGAAGCCAAAACAGCCTAATTCTAACCCTTTTTCGTACTTATAAAAAAGGGTTACTATAGTAATTTCCGCACCCAAAATTTAGGCCAAGAAAAAAGCATCGGCAAATGCCAATGCTTTTTCTACTATCTTTTAATTTGATTCGGCTTATGTGGTTCATTTGGAGTATATGGTTTATTTGGTTTATGCGGGCCTTCAGCCTTTTTCCAACTTACCGCTAACTCCGGACTCGTTTTCTCTTCACTACGCTCTAATAATACAACCGCATTTTGAATAGTCGGTGTACCTTTATGTGCAATTCCTTGTAATTTCGTTAAATTCCCTGATACTTTAAAGCTAAATCCACCCGATGGTGTTTGTTTCGGAATTAAAATGCGGAATTTTTCTCCTACATTAAATTCAGTTTTTGCTTCGCCTTTTTCATTTACAAACTTCGCGCCTTCTGGTGCACCTGTTGCTTGTACTTTATACGTTCCACTTTTCGCGTTTGTTTCTACTGTATATAGACCTGTTTCAAAGAAATCATTTTTTAATACTGCTTCTTGTTCTTCTGTAGGAGTTACACTCATCGTAATTTCTTGTAAATCTTCACTAGCGCTTGCTTTTGCAACGATATCTTTCGTTACTTTTTCTACATTTTTATTACGGAAATCTAAATCGTTAATATCAATTTGTTTTAAAGCATTCCACACCGCAAGCTGCGTTGCGTAATGTGCCTCTCTCCAATCGGAAACACCTAATTCTTGTGGACTCTTCTGTGGATATCCATTTAATAGTACACGGTACACGTTAATATCCACTTTCCCCATTTCCGGTAAATCTTGACCGCTTGGAGATTTCAAATCTACATTTAGGCAAAAGGCAATTTTTCCGTCTGCTGTTTTAATAAGTTCTGTTCGAATCGGCTTTTTCTTTGACTTACTATAACTCCAATCCATTTCATACTTTGTATGATCCATAACTTCTGCGGATGCCTTTTGAAGTGGAAATAATAAGTTCGCAAATACAAATAAAACACTCAAAAAAGCGGCCATTAGCTTGAACGATCTTTTTATATTCATGTCTACAACCCCTTATTAAATAACAAATTTACTCCTGTTTATTATTTAGTTAGAAATTTTTTTTATACATAAGCGCAACAAAAAAAGAGTGCAAACTGTTTGCACTCTTTCTTTCTACTTTAAGCTTAGAAATCGAAGTTATCAGGATCTGGACCAACGCGGTGATTTTGGTTTAATGCATCGATCTTTTCCATATCTTCTTTTGTTAATTCAAAGTTAAATACATCAGCGTTTGCAATAATGCGGTGCTCTTTCGTTGACTTTGGAATTGTAATCACTCCATTTTGTAAGTCCCAACGTAAGATAACTTGCGCTGTTGTTTTGCCGTGTTTATCAGCAATTTCTTGTAATGTTTCGTTATCTAATAGTTGACCTTGCATAAGCGGTGACCATGCTTCCATTTGAATACCTTGTTCTTTACAGAAAGCTTGTAGTTCTTTTTGTGTTAAACGCGGATGATATTCCACTTGGTTAATCATCGGTTTAATTTCTGCACCTTCCATTACATCCTTCAGGTGATGGATTTGGAAGTTACTTACACCAATTGCACGCGCGCGCCCTTCCTTATAAAGTGTTTCTAAAGCTCTCCACGAATCTTTATATTTCCCTTCTACAGGCCAGTGAACAAGATATAAATCTAAATAATCTAGTTCTAATTTTTTTAAGCTCTCTTCATATGCAGCAATTGTTGTTTCATATCCTTGATCTGCATTCCATACTTTTGAAGTGATAAATAATTCTTCTCTTGAAATCCCAGTCGCTTCGATTCCAGCACGGATTCCTTCACCTACTGCTTTTTCATTTCCATAAATCGCAGCTGTATCGATGCTGCGGTATCCTGCTTTAATCGCCGATTTTACAGCTTCTACAAGTTCTGGTCCTTCTTCTACTTTAAATACACCTAAACCGAACCAAGGCATTTCTACACCGTTATGCAATGTTGTTTTACTTTGTAAATTTTTCATTTTATTTTCTCTCCTTTATTTTGCTTGATCTCTTTTTTCTAATGTCATACTCCACGCTGTTAAAATAACAGCACCTACTACCATAATGCCACCTACCCAAGCAGTATGGATTAACCCTAACGAGTTCGTTACAAGACCACCTATATAAGAACCGAGAGCAATCCCTGCGTTAAATGCAGCAATATTAATTGCTGAAGCAACATCAACCGCACTTGGAACAAAGCGCTCAGCCAATATAACGACATATACTTGTAGCCCTGGAACATTCATAAATGCGAATAACCCCATGAAAATAATTGTGATTACTCCAGCTACTTTAAATGGTGCTGTAAATGTTAAAACAAATAATATAATCGCTTGAATAAAGAACATGTAAAATAGCGCTCGAATCGGATTATGATTCGATAATTTTCCGCCGACCATATTCCCTATCGCAATTGCGATTCCATACACTAATAAAATGATGGTAACAGTACTTGCTTCAAATCCTGTTACTTCTTGTAATAGCGGTGATAAATACGTAAATGTTACGAATGTTCCGCCGTATCCAAGTGCAGTAATAATGAAAACAAGTAACAGTCTTCCATTCTTAATTAGTTTGAACTGATCACGAAATGATACAGGTACACCATTTTTTAAATTAGATGGGACTAATATACTGTTTGCGATGAAAGCAATAATTCCAATTACCACAATCACCATAAACGACGCTCTCCAGCCAAATTGTTGACCAATAAATGTTCCAATTGGGACACCTGTAATCGTCGCAACCGTTAAACCAGTAAACATAAAAGCAATTGCGCTAGCACGTTTATTCTCTGGTACAAGTGCAGCCGCAATTGTAGATCCGATTGACATAAAAACGCCATGTGCGAAAGCAGATACAATCCTTGCGATAATTAGTACAGTGAAGCTTGTTGCTACTGCCGCAATACCATTACCAATAATGAAAATAACCATAATCCACATTAATAATGACTTTCGCGACATACTAGCCGTTAACGCTGTTAAAACAGGAGCTCCTACTGCCGCTCCTAACGCATATAGGGAAACCGTTAAACCAGCTGTTGTAACCGAAACATTTAAATCTTTCGAAATGGATGGTAATAAACCGACGCTAATAAATTCTGTCGTTCCTATTCCAAACGCACTAATTGCTAGCGCTAATAAAGCAAACATACTTCTTCTATTCGCTTGAACATTTGAAGAAGCGACTGTGTATGAACTCAATTGAATTCCTCCTTATTACAAGAAATCCAATCATAATAGTATGATAAAAAGGCCTTTTTATCTTCTACAAAATAACTTTATTGCTTATAAATGCTATTATGAATGGCTTCACTCTTTTTTTGAAGAACGCACTTTAAAGTACGATAGGTACCAAAAAGTAACATAGGCACTTTTTAGTACCGTACTACTCATTTCCCTCTTACGTATGCTATTATGAAACATATTCAACACGATAAAAAGTACGTACTTTAAAGTGCTATAGGCACTAAAAAGTAACATTTAACTTATTTAGCTTCTTTTGTTGAAGAACTGAAATTTACATTCATCAAAGGAGATTCTTATATGAAGAAATATAATATTCCTGTGGAGGCAACTTTAGAGGTTATCGGTGGAAAATGGAAAGTCGTTATTCTTTGCCACTTAACGAAAGGTACAAAGAGAACGAGTGAACTAAAACGTTTAATGCCTGGTATTACACAAAAGATGTTAACCCAGCAATTACGCGAGTTAGAAGTAGACGGGGTTATTCAAAGAAAAGTATACAATCAAGTACCACCAAAAGTAGAATATTCCCTTACTGACTACGGATGGTCTTTAGAATCAATTCTCGATTCTCTTTGTACTTGGGGCGAATGCCATCTTGAAAAAAGCGGTAACACATCGATGCTAATTACAGAGGGTGAACAATAAAAAAAAGGGAAAAATGAACATAAATTTGTCCGTTTTTTCCTTTTTTTCTATATATATATGTACATTTCTAACTTAAACAAAATAATTTATGCGCTTTCATGCCTTGTCAGTACTAGGTTATACGCTCAATATCAAATAATTAGGAATCATTTTTATGTTAACATAGGTGTATATAGTATATAATATAGGATATATATTATATACACTTTCCGATAAAGGAACTTTCCATTATGCGGACAAGCCATGTATCGGACAGTTCATAAATAATAGGTAGGACATTATGGTTTTGGATTTATGATTTCAGCTTACTTGCTATCATAAATTTAAAGGCATTTTATTGTGCTTTGTGAAACTTTGTATAAAGTTTCGCAAGCGTTTAGCTTACCTATCAAAAATAAGAGTATTGCTATCGTAAAGGAGAATTGGAGATGCCAGAAACTATGACTCAAACAAAGCCAGAACAAGAAACTGTACAAATTTCTGCTAGCCAAGGACAACTTGATGTACTTGATCAGTTGTTAAAACCTGAGGTACAAGAATCATTAACAACACTAGTGGAACAGCTTCCAAAATTAACTGAGCTTGTTAACATTTTAACTAAATCTTATGACTTCGCTCAAACTGTTGCTACTGACGAAGTATTAAAAAGCGACACTGTTAGCGCAATCCAAGAGATTGTAGAACCTGTAAAAGATACAGTGAAAAGCATGGCTGCAACTGCAATCGAAGCGAAAGATCGTGCTGATGAAAGCAGCGAAGTTATCGGCCTGTTCGGTCTGTTAAAATTACTAAAAGACCCACAAGCACAAAAAATGTTCCGCTTTGTTAACGCATATCTTCAAGTTAGCGCAGAACGTAATAATAAATAATTTAACTTATAACAACAATTAGTAAAGACGGGGGATATCATACTATGTCAAAACAAATTGTCATCTTAGGCGCTGGTTATGGCGGTCTTCTTGCCGCTTTAAACGTACGTAAATATTACAGCAAATCAGAAGCACAAGTTACAGTGATTAACCAATACCCAACACACCAAATCATCACTGAACTACACCGCCTTGCAGCTGGTAACGTTGCTGAGCAAGCAATTGCAATGCCACTTACAAAGCTTTTCAAAGGCAAAGACATCGATCTTAAAATTGCAACAGTTGAGTCATTCTCAGTTGATAGCAAAGAAATCAAACTAGCTGGCGGCACTACTCTATCTTACGATGCACTTGTAGTTGCTTTAGGAAGTAAAACTGCTTACTTCGGTATTCCAGGACTAGAAGAAAACAGCATGGTATTAAAATCTGCTGCTGATGCAAACAAAATCTACAAACACGTTGAAGACCGTATTCGTGAATACGCTAAAACGAAAAACGAAGCTGATGCTACAATCGTAATCGGTGGTGGCGGATTAACTGGCGTTGAGCTAGTTGGTGAGCTTGCTGACATTATGCCTAAACTTGCAAAAAGCCACGGCGTAAATCCAAAAGAAGTTAAACTTCTTCTTGTTGAAGCAGGTCCAAAAATCCTTCCAGTATTACCAGACCATTTAATCGAACGTGCAACTACTAGCTTAGAAGCACGCGGCGTTACATTCTTAACTGGTCTTCCTGTAACAAACGTTGCTGGCAATGAAATCGACTTAAAAGACGGTCAAAAACTTGTTGCTAACACATTCGTTTGGACAGGTGGCGTACAAGGTAACCCATTAATTGGTGAATCAGGTCTTGAAGTAAACCGTGGACGTGCAACTGTTGATGCACACCTACAATCTACTTCTCACAAAGACGTATTCGTTGCTGGAGACAGCGCTGTTGTCTTCTCTCCAGACGGTCGCCCATACCCACCAACTGCACAAATTGCTTGGCAAATGGGTGAGTTAATTGGATATAACTTATACGCAGCACTAGAAGGCAAAGCATTCGAAGAGTTCGCACCTGTAAACTCTGGAACACTTGCTAGTCTAGGACGTAAAGATGCTGTTGCTACAATCGGAGCAAGCAATACTCCGCTTAAAGGTTTACCAGCATCATTAATGAAAGAAGCAAGTAACGTTCGTTACTTATCACACATTAAAGGTCTATTCAGCTTAGCTTACTAATCTGAATATAAGCCCGAATCATGCCCTGCATGATTCGGGCTATTTTTATCCGTAATTTTCTCTAACTTATTTATTCGGCAGAAGAATAATATAACCCTCTTTAATTATCAAAATATACTGAATTTTTGTGTCAGAATTGTGTATATGAAAAGAACGGAGGTAGCTATCTTCCCTACCTCCACTCTTTCACAAGAACTATTCTCCCAATTTCACTAAGCTATAGTTCTTCTTCCCTTTACGAATAATAATAAATCTTCCATCAAATGAATTTTCCACAGTAACATCCGTACCCACATCCGTTACTTTCTCGCCATTCATAGATATAGCTCCATTATTAATATCCTCACGTGCTTGACGTCTAGATGGCTCAATTCCTAAATCAACTAGCCACTCTACAATATTTTTCGCCTCTTTTGAAGACTGGAATGTTGGCATCTCTTTAAAGCCTTGTTCAATTTCATCAGCTGTTAACGATTTAATATCTCCGCTAAATAATGCCGATGTAATTTTCACAGCTTGCAATAATGCTTCTTCTCCATGAACGAATTTCGTCATTTCTTCCGCTAATACTTTTTGCGCTTCACGTTTATGAGGCTCTGTTTCTACCTTCGCTGCCAATTCATCAATTCGCTCTTTCGTTAAGAACGTAAAGTATTTCAAGTATTTAATTACATCACGGTCATCTGTATTCACCCAGAACTGGTAAAATTCAAACGGTGTTGTTTTTTCAGGATCAAGCCAAATAGCACCACCTGCTGATTTACCAAATTTCGTACCATCCGATTTTAATAATAACGGAATTGTTAGTCCGAATACTTTCGCCTCATGACCTTCTAACTTACGAATTAAATCTAAACCACTCGTAATATTTCCCCATTGATCACTACCACCGATTTGCAATTGAACATCTTCTTCTTTGTATAAATGATGGAAGTCCATTGCTTGCAAGATTTGGTACGTGAACTCTGTAAATGAAATTCCTGTATCTAAACGACTTGCGACAATATCTTTTGCTAACATGCTATTTATGCTAAAGTTTTTTCCGTAATCACGTAAAAACTCGATAATATTTATTTTATGTGTCCAGTCATAGTTATTTACCATCTTCACTTCGCTATTTCCGCCAAAACCAAATAGCTTTTTCATTTGCGCTGTTAAAGCATCTACATTATGCTGGACTACTTCTAACGTTTGCAATTGGCGCTCTGATTGACGCCCACTTGGATCACCAATTGTTCCTGTTGCCCCGCCGATTAAAATAACCGGATGATGTCCAGCTAATTGAAATCTTTTCATCATCATGAACGGAATTAAATGTCCAATATGCATACTATCACCAGTCGGATCCACTCCGCAGTATAGTGAAATTTTTTTCTCTTCAACTAACTTACGTAAACCTTTTTCATCTGTCTGTTGATTCACAGCACCGCGCCATTCTAATTCATCAATAATATTCATCTTTTGTCATCCCCTTTATTTTTTGAAAACAAAAAAGCCCCTATGTCTACAATAGACATAGGGACGATTATTCACCGTGTTACCACCCAGTTTGCATAAATAGCATAGCTATTCATACCACTCTTAGCAATAATATCGATTGCTAGTCCGCTTAGCGTTACCTAAGATACTCCAGAGTGTAATTCACAGGTTTGTTTGTGCTAGGTTCCAGCAATCCCTAGCTCTCTTTGATAACAGTGACAAACTGCTACTGGGCTCTTTCAACGTATATTTTATTTGTTAAATTATTAGCCATTATATTGAATCAAAATCAAATTGTCAACAATACCCAAATGTTATTTCGAAATAATTCATACTTTTATACGTTTTTTATTCAAAGATTACTGTAGATCTTCTCCAATAATCCTTACTTCTCGCTCTAATTTCACACCGAATTTTTCTTCAACAGTTTTTTGTACGAAATGAATTAAGTCGATATAATCTTGCGCTGTTCCGTTATCAACATTCACCATAAATCCAGCGTGTTTTAAAGAAACTTCCACTCCGCCAATTCGCTTACCTTGCAGTCCTGATTCTTGAATAAGCTTACCCGCAAAATTATTTGGTGGGCGCTTAAATACACTACCACATGAAGGATACTCTAAAGGTTGTTTTGATTCACGTTTAAACGTTAAATCATCCATCTTTTCCTTAATCTCTTCACGCACACCTTCTTGAAGCTCAAATTTTGCTTCAAGAATAATGTAATGATTATTAGAAAACACACTCTTACGATATCCAAATTCAAACTCATCTGTCGTTAAAGTACGTAAATCTCCATCACCTGTCATTACAACTGCTTCTGTTAATACATAAGCTACTTCACCGCCATATGCACCAGCATTCATATATAACGCTCCACCAACTGAACCTGGAATACCACAAGCAAACTCAAGTCCTGTTAAATTGTGATCCAATGCAATTCGTGACACATCAATAATCGCTGCACCACACCCCGCAACAATCGTTGTCCCTGTTACAGTAACACCTGTAATATGAATTAAACTTACTGTAATCCCGCGAAGACCACCGTCTTTAATAATAACATTAGATCCGTTTCCTAAAAACGTAACTGGAATATTGTGTTGATTCGCATACTTTATAACTTCTTGAATTTCATCATAATTCGTAGGAGCAACGAACACATCCGCTTTCCCGCCCACTTTAATATGCGTATGATTTTTTAGCATTTCATCTTGCTTCACATGACCTTCAGGCAATACTGTACTTAAATATTTATAAACCTCTTGCATATTCATTTTACGATTCCTCTATTTCTATAATCTTTTTATCCCGCTGTCCACGGGCCCATAATATCCCCACATAACAATGCGCTACAAATAAAAAGCCCAAGTGGTAGATAAAGTGTACATAAAGCACACCTATAAACCTCTTAAATTATAAGAGGTTCCACTCATATTAAAATATATATCGCATAATAAAGCAACCCAAATGAGCTACTAAACTTGACATGTAACCATATAGACAACAATTTGTAAAATATATAGGTTTTTCAAAGCAATACCCTTCAGTATCTTACTATACCATACGAAAGAAAAGTGGTATTTTTTTGTAATCTTTACTTTATTTTCTTCATTAAAAAAAGAGCACATCCCACAGAATGCGCCCTTTCTATACTCTTTAAATTATTTTTCGTTCTCTTCTTTTTCCTTATCAAACCATAATAGCTCTTCGTCATCAACTTCACCATTATAATTGATTAGAATCTCTTCTCCCGCTTTTATATCTTTGTAAGCAAAGAAGTTAAACGTATGATTCTCAAAGACAATATCATACGTTGCGTTCGGCTTATATGAATGATTAAATAACATGCCGTATCCTAAAAGGAATGCCGTATGATTTACCCCATACTCAAATGCGTAATCAGCAAGTAACGTTTTCTCAATATGTTCATGCTGTTCATTCGGATAAGAGATAACTGGTGCTGAGTGTATCAACTCACCCTTTTTAATATCACGAGTTGCAAATACACCTCTATTAAATTCTCCATCACTAAGTTCAGAAGTCTTAACTTCAATCATATGCTTCACCTATATATTTCTTTCTTTGAAGTATTTTATTCCGCTATTTGCGGGTTCAACTAATAATCAATAGGTAGCCCCCAATGATTAAAGTCTCACTTTATCCCCTTAAGCTTGGCAGAAAACTCGTAGAAAAGCAATTAAATTCCTATCAAGTATTCGTTCAAATGAAAAAGAGCACATCATTTGTGCTCTTTTTCAGCGATATTATTTTTCTAAAATATCTTCTAGCAACTTCACTTGCTCGCTAACAGTATGTAGCGTCTTCACCGACGTATCATTTCGATTCTTTTCTTCTTCAATACTTGCTAACACTTCTTCCGTAGCTGCAGAAGTTTGCTGAATTACGTTAGAAGCATGTGTAACATCCTTTACGATATTCGTCGTTTTAGCTTGGAAACTTTCTTGATGATCAACAATCTCCCTCATTACATCATTAATCGTATCAATAAACTTCCCTAAATCCGTTACATTCGTTAAAACACTTGCTAACATTTCGTTACACTCTTCTTGTACTCTTTCTGACTTCCCTACCTGCACTTCTACTTTACTTGCTTGATTACTAAACTCCTTCAAAATCCCTTGAATTCTCCCCGCAGAATGATTCGATTCTTCAGCAAGCTTTAACACTTCATTCGCTACAATAGCAAAACCTTTTCCATGTTCTCCTGCCCTTGCAGCTTCAATATTTGCATTTAAAGCTAGCAAACTCGTCTGACTTGAAATATTCGTTATTACATCTACAATTTCATTAATTTGTTTCGATTGTGTCATCAATTCTCTAAATATAGTTCCTGATTGTGAAACAACATCATTTAAACTTCTCATGTTAGCTTCAAAATTTCTTAAAGTGTTTACACTACCCTTTGAGATTTCCAAACTTTTATCAACGCGAATCGAAGCATTCCTTACTTGAGGGATGATTTGGTTAATATTTTCCTCCATATCATTCAATACTTCTACTGAACGTGACATCATCTCTGATTGTGATTGGGTGCCAACTGCTACTTCTTCAAAAGCAAAATTAATTTCACTCATCGACTCCATCGACGTGTTCATATTCTGCCTTAAATGATTGAAATTACTATCTAACTTCACAACAGTTTCCTCAATAAGCCTTTGCGTTTCTTCTAACTCCTGAGCTTTCTTCATCACTGCTTGCTTCTCATCACTTAAACGAGCCAATAGATTAGAACCAATCTTTGTGACACCCCACATTGCGATCGTTACAATCGCTAACAAGCTTGCGAAATTTGCAGCTTCAGATGACGCTGTATAAGCAAAAAATTGATTTGGCCAATAACTACAAAGTATAAATGTAACAACAACTGCTACCCCGCCAAGGATTAAAATAAGACGTTCACTCAAATAAATAAGTGAAACCGCTAATGTAAAATAGATCATTTGAAATACAGCTGGGCTTTCATTAAAAGCTTGTACCATAATGAAAGACATAATAAGTAGCATAAATGTCATGATGTATTTATACATTGCTTCCATACTTTCTATAAAAGTAAGCAGCGTTCCAAATACTACGATAGAAATACCACACATCCAAAATGCTATTGCTCTCTCTGTAAAAATATATCCGTAATACCCAATCGCGATTATCCCAAGGAAGAAACTACAAATCGTGATAAACAACAATAAATGATTTTTCTGCGATTCTTTCTCGAGGTTAGAAAAACAAGTTCTCTTTAACCACTCCATATATGAAGCCCCACCTTCTTACTCATACGTATCGATTACTTCAGCTTGAATACCGCACTCACTGGGTTATGATCGCTATTTTCAAACTTCAAATCTTTCCCTTGTACATTTACAATTTCAACATTCGGTGAAACGATAAAGCCATCAATAATCGTGACAAAGTTTTCACCTTCCACGTATTTCTTTACATCATCTCTCACAGTCATAACAGACGGATCTACAGCCCACTTAAATCCACCGTCAGTAAAGCCCTTCGGTAATTCTACTAACCACTCAGGACGCTCTTTCACAAACTTAGGATCGCTTAACTGAACGTTAGAAAGTAATTGATTCCAGTCTCCGCCCATTATGACATAATCACCATTTTCATAATGCTTGTTCATATATTTTTTTAAATATTCTACTTGTTGTTTTCTAATTTTCCCGCCTTCATCATAAGCAGACAAATGTAAATTTACGAGTCTAATAAATTTCCCATTATTAACAGGTATTTTATGTTCAACAATCGCTCGGTCTAAATCAAATAAACGCTTTGGCCACGGCTCCATTCCAGGAAGCTGAAATCTCTTCGCTGTTTGAACCGTATATTTAGAAAATGTACTTAATCCAGCTTCAGCATATCCCATTGGATTTGTTATTGGCACCGGAACCCATTTCGTATCGTAGTTCTTTCCGAATGACGAAGCATAATCAGGTAATCCTTTTTTCAAAAATTCATGCCCATTTACATCAAATGATCGCATTGATTTTATATCTGTTTCTTGTAATAGTGCAAAATCACTATTCTCATTTTGTAAAAACGAAAGCATATTCTTTAAGTTAGTTTCCGTTTGTTCTTTACTACTTGAACCAGACCCTTTTCCCCCATCCATAAAGAAGTCTTGATCCTTATCTAGTCCAGCATATCCAATATTAAATGTTGTAACTTTAAATTCATTTCCAGGCGCAATTACGCGCTCCTTATTGTTTTCCACCTTCAAGCTTATAACATCAGCCGGCTGTTCCTTTGTAAGTGTCATATACGCTAAAAACCCACCTACAACTCCCACCCCTACTAAAATACATATAAGTACTATTTTTAATAACTTTTTCAAACAAACGACTCCTTTTCTAAAACATACGATTTTACTTTTCTTTATTTTCAGTTAAATAAAAAAGCGACAGACATACGAAACATTTTATCACACCGAAAACCTTATATCACTATATTTAGTTTATAAGTAAGAATTCCCTATCTTAAACTATTAGAGAAATACAAAATACACCAACTTCTCCACTGGAAATCAAACGAAATTTTTAGTACACTATATGTAATAATTATAGGTGATGGAGTTCGCCATAACTGCTGCTTAGCTAATGACTCCTACCAGTATAACTACTGGTAGGAGTCTATTTTTTTGAGCAAGCTATTTAAAGAGGTGAGGAATTTGATTTATATTATCGTTGGCATAGCCGGTATATTAGGAGCCCTTTCCCGTTATTATTTAGGTCTTACTATTCATGTATTTTGGCATCATTCATTTCCATTAGCTACATTATTCATTAACTTAATCGGCTGTTTCTTATTAGCTTGGCTGACTGCGTATATCGCTCGGCTAAACATCTTACCTTCGGAGGTTATCACAGGCATCGGAACTGGATTCATCGGTTCCTTTACGACGTTTTCAACATTCAGTGTAGAAACTGTGCAATTAATCAATCATTCTGAATGGAGCGTGGCCTTCTTATATGTAGCATGTAGCATACTTGGCGGCCTCATTATGTCTGGACTTGGCTATACACTTGGTGATTTCTTAATTAAGAAGCATCTTACGGAAGGTGATTACTCATGATGGGAGCTTTATTAGTCGCAACAGGAGGGTTTTTCGGTGCCATTACACGATTTGCAATTAGCAATTGGTTTAAAAAAAGAAATAAAACATCCTTTCCAATTGCTACATTCCTTATTAATATAACAGGAGCTTTTTTACTCGGGTATATAATTGGCAACGGAGTCACTACAGGCTGGCAATTATTATTAGGTACTGGATTTATGGGCGCATTCACTACATTTTCGACGTTTAAATTAGAGTCCATTCAGCTTCTCAATCGCAAAAAAATTTACACATCCCTTTTATATTTAAGTACTACTTACATAATTGGTATCCTCTTCGCATTCCTTGGAATGAAGTTAGGAGGAATATAAAGTGCAACTTTAATCAGTGGGAGGTTTTGTTCATCCCCCACTGATTATTAGTTGAACCAATCGGGCTTTTACGAGCAGCCCGCCCCCCACCTAACTTCTTTTCTTTCGCTGAATTTTGAGGTGGGGGTCTTACTGCCCGGCAAATAGCGGGATAAAAAAAGAAAGCGATTCTCATCAGTCGCTTTCTTTCATAAGAAGTATGTCCCGCCATATGGAATGGAAAATAAACTAGCTGGATCCACATCGTAATGTACAATTTGCATCGGAAGCTGTGAATACAGCATATACTGACTTTGCATCATTTGTGCAAGCTGTGCTTGTTGCTGCATTTGAATAACTTGATTCATAGCATGAATTGTCCCCTGTGCCCCGGCTAGCGTTATAGCTGCCCCTACTTGTCTACCATTATAAAAATAATGATTCATCATTATTCAGCTCACTTATTATTTTTCTTCCATATGGTATGTTTCTATTTCATAGTGAGTATTTTGTCCCGATTGATGAATCCCTCACTAATTAAACTTCACTTTATCTATTACTTTTTCTCAGCTTTGAAGTAATAAATCCAAATAGTAATACACCAATACCACTCAAGAACAATACATAACTTATCGGTACTAGGAAAAAGAAAGGTTCTTCAAGAAATCCATTCGCTCCTACTTTACTGTTTGAAGCATGTATAGTTAAAGAAATAATCGCTAAGATCATGAAAGAAATGGCTACTACGTATTTATTTTTCATTTTACATTCTCCTCTATTCATATAATTCTTCTTAATTAATTAACATCATATTACCCAAAATAAAATCATTAGTCAATAATAATTTATTGTTTTACAATAAATTATTATTGACTAATATAAAAACAAAAGGTTTATGAAGCATCTTAAATTTCCTCACAAACCTTTTATAGACAATTAATATTTACACTTCAAACTTCCTGCTTAATACAACATACATTGCACATAATAGTACGAATATCCCAGCATAAATTAACAAAATCTCTACACTAAACACATCAGCCAAAGGACCAAATATAACCATCCCTAAAGGTAAAGCACATGAATTTGCAATTTGTACGAGGCTAAACATTCTGCCATGCATAACTGGATCTACTTTCTCCTGCAATAACACAGTAACTGGCGTATTAAAACATGGCATTGTTATACCAATTAAAAAATTAAAGACTAAATACATAATAAATATCGGTGCAATTCCTAGTCCTATCATAAGCAGACCATATAACGCACAGGCTATCGCCGTTGTATGCATACGATTACGAAAGCCACCCCACGCTGCAATCAGTACGCCACCAGCTGCTGCACCAGCACTAAAGGTCATCTCACTAGCAGTAAGTCTCCACATTTCTGCTCCGAAGGAACGAGTTACCATTAAAGGTGTTAAAAAGGCAGCTGGACTTATTAAAATCATGATAATGATTAATAAAACGAGTAGCCTTTTAATAAATACATTTTCTTTTAAATAAACAAATCCTTCTTTTATACCTTGTAGATTAGACTTTTGCTTACTCTCTACATTCACATGTCCTTCAACTTGAATGATAAACATAATACTAATTCCGATTATAGCCGTAATAACATCAATAAAAAATGTCGTTTCAATGCTGGCAATAGAAAGAATTGCAGCACTTACTGCTGGAGAAAGAAACATAATTATAGATGTAATACTGCTATTTATCCCATTTACTTTCATAAGATAATCTTTCGGAACAATTTGTGGAATTAACGCATTCACAGCCGGTGTTTGTACCCCTGTACCAGCTGAGCGAATGAGTAATACTATAAAAAACATCCAAATACTTTTATATCCTGCTAAAAATAAAATTGCCAAAACTAACGTAGCAATCGCTATAATCCCATCCGATAACATGATCATTTTTTTACGGTCATAACGATCAATCCACACACCAGCAAATAAAGATATCGCAATTTGTGGTAGAAAACCGCAAACAGTTGAAATGGTCAACATCACTCCTGATGATGTTGTAAGGGTGATATACCATATGATCGCGTACTGTACGAGAGATGAACCGAACAACGAAATCGTTTGAGCGGTCAAAAACATTATTATTTTCACTTTCCAATCATTATCATTTATCATCTTTTTTACTCTCCTCGATTAAACCACTTTCTATGTTGAAAATACTATCTGCCCAATCATGATACAAACGTGCTTCGTGAGATACGAGTATGATGCTACCCTTAAACTGAATTAATGCCTTTTGCAAAGATTCCTTCGCTTCTGCATCTAAATGATTCGTCGGCTCATCTAAGATTAAAAAATTACACGGTGATAATAATAATCCGCACAGTTTCACCTTCGATTGTTCACCACCACTTAACGTATGAATTTCTTGCGAAACATGAGTATCCTTCACACAACACGCAGCTAAATGATGACGTATTTCCTTCATATTCAGTTTAGGAAACTGTTCTGAAATAATTTGAAGCGGCGTTAAAGAATCATTGCTCCAATTTAAATCTTGTTCATAATATCCAATCTTTATTTGCTCTGAGAAGTGAAATTCTCCAGAAATACTAGCAATAGTGCCAACGATTGTTTTTAATAAAGTAGATTTCCCTACTCCATTGAACCCTGTAATAACAAGTTTTTGCCCACCCATTACTGAGAAATTCAATTTTGGTAAGAGAGCAAAGTCATAACCAACTTCAAGGTTATTTACCTCAAGAACTGTTTGAACTGAAATAGGAAGTTCCCGAAAATGAATAGACGGTTTATAAGTAAAACTTGGTGGCGCAATTCTTTCCATACGTTGCAACTGCTTTCTACGTCCTTGTGCTATTTTTGAATTCACTCCAGCAATATTTCTACGAATATACTCTTCCGTTTTTTCAATCTTTTTTTGTTGTGCATGATATTGGCGAATATAATCTTTTCGCAAATGCTCCTTTTGTCTTACAAAATCTGAGTATTTTCCGTAATACTTCTTAACCGTTCCAAACTCTACATCACATATGCAAGAAGTCACTTTTTCCAGAAAATCAAAATCATGTGACACTACAATAAAAGCCCCTTCAAAATTCATTAAATAATTAGCAAGCCACTCCACATGCTCTTTATCAAGGAAGTTCGTCGGTTCATCTAGTAATAAAATATTAGGCTCTTCTAATAAAAGCTTCGCTAAAATTACTTTTGCACGTTGTCCCCCGCTTAGTTCAGCGATTATACGATTCATGCCAATAGCATCAATACCTAAGCCAACTGCAATTTTATTAATTGTGCTATCTACCGAATAAAAATCACGAGCCTCAAGTTGTTCTTGATATGCGGCCGCTTTTAACAATTTGTCAGGATCACCTGTCATAGCACTTTCTTCATACAATTTGTTCATTCTATCTTCCATTTCAAACAAATCATGAAAAGCTCTCTTTAAATATTGTGAAATGGTATAAATTCCATCAATTTCTGCAAATTGATCAAGATGCCCAATTTGAATATTAGGCTGCCACTTTATGTCTCCCTTATCAGGAATTATTTCTTCAATCAATATTTTCATTAACGTACTTTTCCCCGCACCATTCTGTCCAACAATCCCCATATGTTCTCCTTTATGCAAATCAAAAGAAGCATTTTCATATAAGGCTTTATCTATAAAACTATGTGATAAACTTTCAACTTTAAGTAAACTCATTCGTATTCCTCTTTTCCTGAAATTAAAAAAAGCAGAGAGATAGCGTCATTCGACACTAGCCCTCTGCTTCGTGGTTTTTTCCTATACTACTCCAATTTATTGTAAAAAATCATCGGAATAATATACACAAAGGGCCATAGACAAAGCATTGTCTATGGCCCCTTAATCTATTTTATGCATCAGCTAAAAACCAAAACCAAATAAGCATAGATAAACTATACTTTTTTGGAAAAGTTATTCAGCCGATGAATATCGGGGATTTATACCCCTTGATTAAGCTCCGTACAACGCTTCACCGTATACATTTGTGCGGAGCAAAGTTTTCTAATGAGTTTTACAAATTTTATATAAAGCATGTTCTGCACCTTCCTTAATACTTAAAAGGGATCTTAGCATACGGTTTTATGAAGCGTCAAGATTACTTCCAAATAATTCAACTACTTATTTTCAAAATATTGCTTCTGAAACATACACATTCTTATCGCATTATGGTAGTTACCATCAACGAAAAATTCGTCTTGTAACTCACCTTCCACCATAAATCCAACCTTTTTATAAACATGTACAGCCTTTTCATTTTCTTTATCAACAACTAAATAGAGTTTATGCATATTTAATACAGAAAAAGCGTAATCCATCGCTAAACGTGTTGCTTCCGCTGCATAACCATATCCTTGATAATTCGGATCAATAATAATCTGGAATTCAGTTCTTCGATGAATATAATCGATTTCCACTAACTCGACTAATCCAACCATCTCATTATCTTTCTCCAGGATAAAACGGCGTTCACTTTGATCGTGGATATGTTTATCATATAAATCCTGTAGTTCTACAAAAGCTTCATACGGCTCTTCAAACCAATAAGACATAATATGCGCGTTATTATTAAGCTCGTGCACGAACTTTAAATCTTCCCGTTCTAAAGGACGTAACTTTAATTCCTGACTCATTTCTATAACCTCCAAGTAAAATAACCTCTTCACTTAATTTCTCAATTTTTTTCGATTTCAAACGTCCTATTTACATTGTAAACCTTAAAGTAACTTGAAGGTCAAGATGAAAAAGTAGTGCAAACTTATGTCTGCACTACTACTCTTTTCTCAAATCTCTCATATTCGATATGTATAAAGCAATGACTAAAACAAGAATGGATCCCGCATATAATAACGTCTCCATCGGTTCCTCATGAGATACAATAATTAACCGAATTAATGCCGTAATTCCGATATAAATAAAATAACGTAACGGGAAATGATAGTTCGATTTAAAATACTTAATAATTAATGCAATAAACTCGAAGTATAAGAAATAGACGATGATACTTTCAACCAATTTATAAGATGTATACTTCTTCGCCGAAAATATGTATTGAATAAATGTGATTGTCTCATTAATTAAAAAGATAGATAAGACAATGGACAATATAATTAGAGCTATATTTAATATCCACTGTAACACGCTAGCTATATAATGATCGATATTAAATGACTTCATTTTCTCTTTAAACTCCCCTTCGTATACGTACGTATTTATTATAGCAAAATTATCATTGGAAAGAAGTTAAATCATATATTCGTCCTTTGTTTTCCCCTGTGTGGGGGATGTTCATTGTTTGGAGGAGTCTTTTAACAGCAGAGCTAGATTGCATATTAAGAAAATCCCTCAATTTTCTATTAGTAGTTATCATTTCAAATAGAAGTGTGTAATCTTGTAAAGCGCGTAAATGAGCGTGTTTAGACACACTATTACAGTTTGAGCAACGCCATCCCTGTTTTTCTTTTAACATTGCCATTGTAAAACATTCCTCACACTGTACGCCCTTTAGCAATTCCACTTTTTTAATTTTATATTGCGCAAGAATATTTTGTCGCTGTAGAGAATACTCATTCATAATTTGATCTATAAGTCCATTTATATTGCCAAGCGATTTTTCTTTATATTGATTTTCAATTTGTTTTATTCTATTAGGTAAATTTGCACTGTGGATAACTTTACTAAGAAGTATTTTATCTGAAGTTTTAATAATTGTACGAGGTGAACTAATTACAACAAGGGATTCAATCGGAAGATTATGTAAACCATGTAGACTCAGCCATTTTCTCAGCTTCATCTCTTGCCGTTTCAGTTGTAAAAGCGGATCTGGGAAACCTTCTTCAGAAGCATCATCTGATATTCGAATGAGCTGATTAAACTTTGCATCAAAAATTAATGTACCAATAATATTTTTTATTTCAAGAAAAAGAAGAAAATATGAAGAAGTACAGAAAGGCTGATTTACCTGCAAAAACAAAAGAAAATTTAGGTGTAAAATAAATTTCTAAAAGTAAAAGGATCATCAATTAATTGATGATCCTTTTACTTTCCTTACTGATAAAGTGTTAAATCATACTTCCTCCCTTTACTCTCACCGGTATATAGAACTTCCAATACTTGAAGTAACCTTTTCACGATTGAGCTTAATTGCACATTCAGAAGCTCTTCCAACTCACTATTATAAATCGCCTTTTCAATAAGACGTGTTTAATCTTGTAAAATACACTTATGTGCATAGTTAGAAACACTATTACAACTCGAACACTGCCATCCTTTTTTCACCTTAACAGATGAATATTTTTTTCGTACATAATAAAAAAATAAAAAATTTTGTCACAAAACCCGTTATTCCGGGTTCTCTATAATACAGGCATCAAATGAGAGTGAGGTTTTAACTGACATGTTAAAAATAAAAAAGGAAGACAGCCCTTTTTCGGATGTGACATTTGAAGATTTGTTTAAACAAAACTATGTTTACGTTGTGAAACAGATCGTATGGATTGTCAAAAATCAGACTATCGCTGAAGAATTAGCCCAAGAAGTCTTTTTACAGCTATATCGCAACGATTGGAAGAGAATTGAACACTTACCTGGATGGCTAATAAAATCTTCTACTTATGTAGCGTATAAATATCTACGATCTGAAAAACGACATCAGGCGAGAGTAGATAAAACCATACAATATCATGAAGTACAACATATTTCATCATTAGATGATGACTGGATTAGACAAGAAGAAATTACAAAGGTACAAATGGTACTCCGTAACATGGATGAACGAGATCGAACCATTTTATTGATGAAATTTTCTGGTTTTCAGTATAAGGAAATTGCCGAAGTGCTTCAAATCGACATATCTTCTATTGGAACATTATTAGTCCGAGCCAAACAAAAGTTTCGTAAGATTTATAAACAGTTAGAGGAGGCGTAATAAATGAATTGTTATGATGTGGGATTTATTCAAGCATATATGGATGGGGAATTACCTTATGAGACAAGAAAAGAATTCACAAAACATTTAGATACGTGTAACGCATGCCAAGACTTATTACTAGAAATTAGCAAATTAAATCAATGGGAAAATGTCATGTTAGAGGAAGAAATAGTACATTCATCAAAGGAAATCAAAATTGATGTAGACCAAGCGTGGAAAGCATTTGAAAATCGCGCAAAATTAGAAGATGTTTCTTATATCAATCAAAAACCTGAACAGAAGAAGGGATTATTTACAAATATGAATAAAAAATCAAAACGTTTCATGTATATAGCAGTAGTGGTAGCAGGGCTTTTTTCAACAGCCATGATTCCACAAGTTCGAGTGGCAGCTACAGATGTTGCCTCTTATTTTTCCAATGCAATTTCAAATGATACGATTATTGATGAAGGAAGAGACGTTACAAAAGGGCAATTTATTCCTCTTGATGAAAAGATTACAGATCAAGGTGTTACAGTACATCTGAAAGAATTATATGTAGCGGATGCACGTATATCCGTTCATTACAAAATTGAAAAAGAAAATGGAAATGTAGTACCGTTTGAATTTGATACAACGGGGTTACAACTTGAAGATGACGGCAAAGTAAATGGTCAACAAGAAAAAAACCCAGAGTATAAGAAAAATGGGTACTTCGGACAATTAGCATTTATTCAAGGAGAAAATGGTGGACCATTCGAACTAAAAGCATCCGGTGAAGAATTAAAGCATATAGGTATTCGTTTTAAGGATAGACCAGAAGGTGTCATTACATTTATCGAAGGTCCTGAAGGGAAAGATTCTTTCAAACAACCACTTACATTAGATGTAAATATAAGCAGGATTGGAAAATTATCTGGTTCTTGGAAAGGTCAACTTCAAATTGATCCTACCAAATTGAAAAAATAAAGTAAATCTAAATGAAAAAAAGAATAGAACGATGTATATCCAATACCATGCTTATATTCTTCCTTGTGTTACTTACATTTATTTCATACATGATTTCTACTCTATCATTTTTAATTTCATAAACATAAAAAGGTAGTATAGAAAGTAGCCGGTTCCTTAACATACAGGGAATCGGCTACTTTTTGTCCAAACGCACAATTTTCTTTTTTCGTATGGTGCCCCTACATGCAAAACTTACATAAAATCTAGATGAACTCCAAATAAACTCCAGATACTTGTTTTATGCTAAATGTAATCTTAAACAAGGAGGTAATGGAAAATGTTTAAAACATTATTAGCAGGAACACTTTTAAGTACAGGATTATTAGCGGGTGGTGCAGTAGATACAGAAGATATGAAAACGAACAAACTAGAATCGAATAAAAAAATAGAATGGAGACAAACAAATAAAAGTGAAAAAGAATCCGCAAAAAAGATGGACAAAGGTACAAAAATTGATCAAAATCAACCAATGTCAGTTACAACAAGTGTAGATGGAACAACAACTTCTTCGCCAATCCATAGTTCACCTGAAGACGCAGTGCCAGCAATTCCTAACGAAGATGTGAAATCTAACCATAATCAAACCTTTGAAATGCCTGAGGACACTAAATCAAAACCTGTACATGATTCTTCTAAATAAGCTATAAAATGAAATAGGATCATACCGTCAGATAAGTAATAATAGAATCCCTGTTGCATACAGCGCAGGGATTTTGATGTTAAAAAAGTTCCCTTCACTAGTCAAAAGCAAATAATGAAAAAACGAAAGAAAATGCAGTCTTACGCCTTTACATTAAACAAGAGGACGTAAAGAAAACAGATATACCAGCAAAAATAAAAGAAAAATTAGGTGTAAAATAATAAATAATTATTAAAAACAAATAAAAGGAGTATCTCTTATTTAATAAGGGATACTCCTTTTATTTTTCGAACCATGTCTTAGCCACAAGCAAAAAGAACCATAAACTTGCAGAAAGTTTATTTTAACTTCCCTATTGATAGGTTAACACGGTAATTCCCATACTTTAATAGTCGTCCTAGAAAGTTATCTAACTCTTCATTGGAAGAAAAATGTGTTTTTAATAAATAACATCCATCACCACTTATACGGTGTACTTCAGAAATCCCTTCTTCTCCTTGAAAGAAATTCATAAACTCTTGATGGTTAGCTGTTGTTACGAACAAAGTAACAAACGCAGTCACTACTTGTCCTAATTTGATTCGGTTTATTGCGATTGTGTATTGCTCAATAATCCCTAAATCCTCTAACCTTCGAATTCGATTTCCTACAGCCTGCCCCGTCATATGTATTTTCTGACCAAGTTCTTTCCATTGTATTCTTGAGTTTTCTCCTAATAATTTTAGTATCTCAAAATCTGTTTGATCAATGATATAAACCAATCCTTTCACCGTGAAAGTAGAAAGCCAGAAAGTGTTTCGCCAGCTTATTCTGCTTATCGATACAATTCACTATACTTAGTTTATCCTCTTACAACACATTATCTATCAGTTATATTCACTTATAACATAGAGGACGCAACAAAAAATACATCTAGATTTAAAGGAGGTTACAAATATGTTATTACAAGAAATCCTATCGTTCAATGAACAATTTGTAGAAAATAAGGAATACGCTCCTTGTGAAGCGACAAAAATGCCTAAAAAACGTATGGTTGTTGTTTCTTGCATGGATGCTCGTTTAATTGAGCTACTTCCAAAAGCTTTAGATATACACGATGGTGATGCAAAAGTTATCAGAAATGCAGGTGGTAAAATTGCTTCTCCTTTCGATAGCGTTA
The DNA here is from genome assembly GCF_042796455.1 of Bacillus sp. NPDC057893. Classification (NCBI taxonomy): domain Bacteria; kingdom Bacillati; phylum Bacillota; class Bacilli; order Caryophanales; family Bacillaceae; genus Bacillus; species Bacillus sp. NPDC057893. Next base: position 114,096 of record NZ_JBHVNG010000003.1, read on the forward strand.
TGCAAAGTGTTGTAGCATCAGTATATGATCTAAATGCAGATGAAATCTTTCTTATCGGACACCATAGATGTGGCGCAAGCCAAACTAATCCAAAAGGAACACTTCAAAAAATATTAGATCGTGGAGTAGCTTCACCAGAAATTTTATCAGCAATTGAATATGCTGGTGTTGACCTTGAAAAATGGTTATTTGGATTCGATGATGTCTGCGATTCAACTCAAGCTAATGTTGATTTAGTAAGAAATCATCCACTTATTCCAAAAGATGTCCCTGTACATGGTCTAGTTATTGATCCTCACACAGGTAAATTAGATTTAGTAGTTGATGGATATAAAAAATTAAATGGTATGGAACATTAATTATTACTTAAATGAAGGGAAGTTATTAGATATGAATAGACAAGAAGCTACGCAAAAAATTATGGAAGCAAAAATCGCAAAAGGTTTAACATGGGAAGAAATTTCAAAAGTAAGTGAAAACTCTGAGACTTGGGTTGTAACAGCATTATTAGGACAAGCTACAATGACACGTCCGGAAGCAGAAAAAATTGGTAAACTATTAGAATTAGATGAAGAAGTAGTTCAGGCATTAACAGTAGTTCCACTTCGAGGTCAAGTAATGCAAATGCCTCCTACTGACCCAATCTTATATCGATTATATGAAATGATGTTACAATACGCACCAACTCTTAGAGAATTAATCTTAGAAAAAGCTGGCGAAGGTGTAATGAGTGCAATTAACTTCAATCTAGGTGTGGATACACAAGAAGATCCAAAAGGTGGCGATCCTCGTATCGTTATTACACTTAACGGGAAATTCTTACCGTTCCGTACATGGTAATTAATTAAAAATCTATCTATATAATTAAAATGATTTTATAGATTTACAAAATCCATCCTTTTTAATCTAACTGTATAGAAAGGGTGGATTTTTACTACGAAATTCTTTTTCGGCAAAGGAGAATAATATGAATAAAAAATACTTTGATACGAGCTTTAGTATTCTACAGTGGTTTGTGTTTTTATTAGCAAATGCAATTGCATTGCCTATAATTATTGGTGGCATATTCCATTTATCAATAGAAGATATTTCAACATTAATGCAGCGAACTTTTTTAGTCGTGGGAGTAAGTTCATTTATACAAGCATGGTTTGGGCATCGCTATCCCATAGCGGATGGTCCAGCCGGTTCATGGGTAAGTATATTTGTCATACTGGGACAAGTAGCTATGCATCAGGGCCAAAGCGCAAAAGACGTGTTGCAACTTTTAGAAGGCGGGTTAATTATTGCAGGTATATTACTCTTCACGCTTGGTATAACAGGGCTTGTACATCGAACCTTGCGTTTATTTACCCCTTTAGTTACAGGAACTTTTCTTTTAATCTTAGCCCTTCAGCTTAGTGGTGTGTTACTAAAAGGAATGATGGGGTTACATGGGGCCGCAACTCATCCTGATTATACAACAGCTACTATTGCACTCTTTGTTTTTGCCATGATTACCTTCTTATCAATTAAAGGGAAAGGATGGATGAAAAGTTACGCTGTGTTACTTGGCATTTCATTTGGTTGGCTTTTGTATGCTGTATTAGGAAAATCATCTCATATGCCTTCACACACACCGTTAGTTAAGTTACCAGAGATATTCGCTTGGGGCATGCCTAGATTCGATATTGGAATGACTCTAACTGCAACTTTATTTACATTTCTTTTAGTTGCAAATACGATTGCTGCTGTTTCAGCTGTAAAACAAGTGGCTCCGTTATCTAAAGAAAATGAAAAGCAAACACTGAACCGTGGTGTGTGGGCCGGAGGTATATCACATATTATCTCGTCGTTGTTCTCTACAATTGGAATTGTACCATTACCTGCATCAGCAGGATTTATTCAACTAACAGGACAAAGAAAAATGAAGTCGTTCCTTATAGCAAGTCTCATATTAGCAGGAATTTCTTTTATTCCCTCAATTGTAAGCTTTATATCCTTGCTACCAGGTCCTATTGCTAATGCCGCACTTTTAGCAACATTTGTCCAAGTAATAGGCATTTCATTTCAATCCATTTTACGTGAAGAATTAAATCAACGCCGATTAACTATATTAGGAATTTCATTATTAATCAGTTTGGGAATAATGTTTCTTCCAGAAAGTGCATTTAGCGGAATTCCTTCTTCCTTACAATATGTTTTAAGTAATGGATTACTTGTGGGTACTATGATCGTTATTCTGCTAGAACAGTTTTGGAAAGAGTAAAGTATTTATATACTTAATTATAAAAAGAAGAATTAGATGGATTTAATAGTGAATTAAAAAAATAATATTCATATTTCTCTTTTTGATTATTGTTACCATACCAATTTTTACTTTTTACACCATGAAACTATATACGTCAAAATCGTTTCATGACGTTATTACTTCCACATACTTGCACTTTATATAATAACGGTACAGTACAAATAACATGCTGTATAAATAAGTGTGGGGGGATTTACTATGAACGAAGCGTTACTATTAGTCGACATACAAAATGATTACTTTGAAGGCGGCAATATGGAATTACATCAGCCTGAAAAAGCCGTACAAAAAGCGACGGAAGTATTGAAAGTGTTTCGTGAAAAACATAAAACAGTTATTCACGTACAACATATTGCGAACAATGAAGGGGCTACTTTCTTCTTACCCGAGACAGTAGGGGCTCAAATTCATGATGACGTACAACCGATTGCTACTGAAAGAGTCATACAAAAACATCATCCTAACAGTTTTTTAAGAACAAATTTATTACAAATATTAAAAAAAGAGAAAATAGAGCAACTAGTCATTTGCGGTATGATGACTCATGTATGTATTGATGCAACAGTACGCGCTGCCAGTGATTTAGGATTTCAATGTGTTGTAATTGAAGATGCTTGTACAACAAAAGATTTAGAATTCCAAGGAAATCTAATCCCAGCAGTACACGCTCATCAATCGATCATGAGCGTATTAGAGTTTGGTGATATTTACTTTGTCTAACACAATTGTGTTAGATTGTGAGCGCTAACCAAGCCAGAAGATAATAATTCCCCTACGTCACCATCCGAGCGTTCAAAGCGTCGCAAAATACTTGTGGGACTGTTACGAGCAGCCAGAAACATTAAGAGTTATCATGGGCAATCGCATTAAAAAAAGCTGCTGCCTATAAAATACAGACAGCAACTTCAACTAGAGTAGCTGGCATAATTTACGCAAGCTACCGTATATAATTTGATTTTCTATTAGTTTTTTTGGCATAATCATTTTTTACATTTTGTAACTAATAAACAGCGATTGGCCCATAAGGACCATTGATAATTTCTATTTTTGTTTCAAAAATATCTGTCAAAATTTTTGGGTCCATAACCTCTTCTACTGTTCCAAAAGCAGCAATTTGTCCATCTTTCATAGCACAAATTTTATCAGAGTATTTAGCAGCAAAATTTATGTCATGCATAACAGTCAAAATTGTTCTTCCGAATTCATTAGCTGCACGTCTCAAATGCTCCATCATTTGAACAGAACGAGCAACATCAAGGTTGTTCAGAGGCTCGTCCAAAAGTACATATTCAGTCTCTTGGCACAATACCATCGCTACATATGCTCTTTGCCTTTGACCACCAGAAAGCTCATCTAAATATCTATTCTCTAAATTAGTTAAATCCAAGAAATCGATATATTTAGAAATAATAGATTCATCCTCTTTAGTTAACCTTCCCTTTGAATAAGGAAAGCGCCCAAATCCAACTAGTTGTCTAACAGTAAGCCTCGTTACAAAATGATTTTCTTGTCGCAATATAGTCAAAACTTTTGCTAAGTCTTTTGATTTGGATTCAGAAACATCCATATTCGCTACCTGAATTTGACCTTCATCCATATCTAAGAGTCTTCCAATCATCAAAAGTGTCGTTGACTTTCCAGCTCCATTTGGTCCAATTAAAGAAGTAAAGCCCGCTTTTGGTATTTCAATATCTAAAGGTCCTATTTTTACCTTATCAGTATAGAACTTTTTAACGTTATCAATTTTTATCATAAAGCCCTCTTCCTTAAAACTATAGTTAAGAATATTATTCCACCAAATAATTCGATAATAACTGAAACTACACCTTGAGCATGGAATACATGATACATTAAAAAGTATGCACTCGTCATTATCAAAAATCCTATAGCAAAAGCCATTGGAAAAATATATCTATGATCATAAGTTGACGCCGCCTGATAACTCAAAGTTGCTACTAAAAAGCCGTAGAAAGTAAGTGGCCCAATTAGAGCTGTTGAGATGGACATTAAAATAGCTACTAATACAAGCGTATAAATTACACTAGGTTGATATTTAACCCCAAAAGAAGTAGCAACATCCTTTCCTAGTGACAAAACATTCAAATTCTTAGAATGAGCCAAAATTAATACTGCTACAATTATGACCATAGGAATTACAATAGGAAAATATGCAGGATCTGCATGATTAACAGAACCAAATAACCTTGCTTGTAAAATATCAAACTCTGAAGGCGCAAGTAGTTTTCTCATGAAAGTTGACACAGAATTTAGCCCGGTACCAATAATAATTCCAACTAAAAGCATAAGTTGTAAATTCCCGTATTTACCGGAAAGTAACCATCCATAAAGTATCAAACTCATGAAGACCATAACAACAACTTGAAATAAAAATGATCCAATTCCACTAAAATTTATCAATGCACTAGCACCAAAGAAGAATATTGTACTCGTTTGAATTGCTGAATACAGTGATTCGAAACCTAAAAGCGAAGGAGTAATAATTTTATTATTCGTAATAGATTGGAAAGCAACTGTCGACAAACTATGACAAACTGCAGCAATAATCATAGCAACAATAGCTACTATCCTTCTCTTAACAACTGGGATAAAAGAAGGTGAATCTATCGGAACTGGATTGTTATAAACTAAAAGTCCATATGAAGAAAGGAGACCTAAAGCAATCAATGTTATCAGTAAAATCCAATAACGTCTTGCTTCCTTCTTAGAACGAAAAGCACTAGCTGATCTACTTTCATTATGAAGGCTAGAATCGATTTCGACATTTTCTTTATTTCTATATTCTAATGTGATCATCGTAGCCTCCTTGGTTTTCTTTGTCTCAATAAAATAGTAATAAACACGACTGCTCCCACTGTTGCAAGTATTAAAGAAACAGGTACTTCAAACGGCTTTATAATTGTTCGAGAAATGATGTCACAGGCAGTTATTGTCCCCATTCCGATCACACATACCCAAGGTAAATTACTCCTAAGATCATCACCTCTAAACATTGAAACAATATTTGGCACAATTAATCCCAAGAAAGGTAAGTTTCCAATAACAGCTGCAACAATTCCAACAGCAACAGAGATAAGACCAGTCCCAAAAAGAACAATTCTATTGTAATTAACTCCAAGGCTTGTTGCGACATCTTCTCCTAGTCCAGCTAAAGTCAATCTATTAGCATACATAAAAATAAGCAAAGTAATGATAACAATCAGCCATAAATATTCATATCTTCCCACCTGAATGTTAGCAAATGAACCTACAAACCAAGTTTCAATACTTTGCGTCATTTGAAAAAGGAGTCCCAAAAAAGTAGACACTGCAGAAATAACTGCTCCAAGCATCAATCCGATAATCGGGACAATTAAAGACGAACGAAGTTTAACTCTTCTTAAAAATAGAAAGAAAATCATAGTTCCTATAAAAGAAAAAATGATTGCACCAGTCATTCTTTGAACTAAAGTCGGGGCAGGAAATAATAAATATACAAAAAGCAGGCCTAAGCCTGACCATTCAATAGTCCCCGTTGTAGTAGGTTCAACAAAGCGATTCTGTGTAATGAGTTGCATTACGAGCCCTGCCATCGCCATTGCAGCTCCAGTAAGCATTAATGCTACTGTTCTCGGAACACGAGTTATGAAAAACATCTCCATTCCGTCCTCTTGTCCACGTATATCATAAACTCCAGTAAACAGTGATATAATCCCTAAAATTATAACAATCATAATCGCTATTATAAAAGGTTTTGTCCATATTTTATTGTGATTATAAAACTGGGGTTGAGAAATATTCTCAACCCTAGAAATCATATTTTTTGACACTGTTTCGTACTCCTTTACACTACTTAGCTAAAGTTTTTGCAATATTTCCAAACAACTCTATATAAGTCTCAATTGATTCATTTGTGTAAGTATCTGCTGGTGCATAAACAATTTGTTTTTTAGAAACAGCAGTTGTGTTTTGAAGAGCAGGTGATTTAGAAATAACATCCTGAGCAGGAGCTGAAGTAGCAGCATCAGATGTTGCAGCATCACGATCTAATACGAAAAGCCAATCAGGATTTGTTTGTGCAATAGCTTCAACAGAAACGTCATCACCTTTATGACCTGCAGTAGAATTAGACACTTCTAGTGCTGGAGTCCAACCGAAAATCTCATACATTGGTCCCCAAACGCGACCAGAGTGAGGAGCAGCAAAACCAATATTCCCACCAGTAACGATAACACTCATAACTTTATCTTTTCCATTATAAGCAGATTTTACATTTTCAATAGATTTATCAAAATCAGCTACTAATTTTTTAGCTTCTTTATCTTTATCAAAGATTTTTCCTAAAGAAATTGTAGAATCTTTAAGTCCTTTTACTAAGTTTTCTCCAGGCTTAGTAGCTTTCTCAGAAACATCAACATTAAGATCAATAACAGCTGCATTTGGCACTAATTTTTTGATCTCTTCGTAATGGCCAGCAAATCTTTGACCAACGATTACAAGTTCAGGGTTTGCCGCTGCAATAATTTCAAGATTTGGTTCGCGGTGATTTCCAATATTTTGAACTTTACTATCCTTTACATATGCTGAATCTGCAGGCATTACATCCTTTGGAGCAGCCGCTAATTTAATTCCCCAATCAGCTAAAGTTTCAAAAGTTCTATTATCCAAAGCAACTACATTTTTTGGATTTACAGGGACTTTAACAGTTCCATGTGCATCAGTGATTTCAACTGTTTTTGGCTTATCACTACTATCACCTTTATTAGCTTTCGAAGTTTCCTTACTTGAATCTGAGCAAGCTACTAACATTAAAGTGAAAATTGCTAAAATACTTACTAATTTTAAAAGCATAGTTTTTTTCATACGTATACTCCTTATAATGTAATTTAGTTCGAAAATGATAACGTCCATAGATTAAATTAGATAGTAACCTTTATGCATCTAAATTGCTATTGATAATCATTTTCATTTGAATATCCTGTTAATAAGTATAGTCATTAATTATGTGAAAATCTTGTGAATGGTGTGAGTTAATAAAACTAAACATAAATTAGATACAGTCTCATCTAATGCGCACCAGAGTCATCCCCCACACGTACTAATCAATAGATTGGGCACCTTATAAACCATGATTTCTACTGCAAAAAAATGCCCATTAATAGCTAATTTTTCATAATCCATTGCCTGGTAGCAATCTTCTTTTTATAGTTTCCGTCTTTTAATATTTCACAGAAACTATTTGATTATCAGGTTTAATAGAAAAAACGAGTAAAACTGTATGAAATAGTTTTACTCGTTTTTTCTATTATGACAAACTGTACTTTACCTATTATCTTATTTTTATCATTCAACCATTGAATAGCCTCTGCCATGTATCGTTTGAATATATCTCTCTTTCTTCTCGCACTTTAACTTTTTTCTTACATACCCAATATATAAGTCTACTACATTTGGATTGACTACTACGTTATATCCCCAAACCTGATTCAAAAGCATTTCACGGCTCAATATTGTATTTTTATTCTTAATTAAAAATACAAGTAAATCATACTCGCGCTTAGTAAGCGAAAGATTTTTACCACCTTTTTTCACAATATTGCTAGATGCATCAACAAAGAGATCTTTAAACTGAAAAAAGTTTGTCTCATTTTGCTGGATACAGTCACTTCTCCTTAAAATTGCTTGAACCCTTGCTACTAATTCTTCTTTCACAAATGGTTTTCTTATATAATCATCTGCTCCTGCTTGTAGCCCTGCTATACAATCCTTGCTAGAAATATTGTCAGTCACAATAATGATCGGTGTCGTTTTAACAAGTCGTATTTGTCTGCAAATTTCTGGTCCCGATATACTTAATGAATCCCAATCCAATATGATAATATCCCAATCTTGTTCATATATTATATTTAAACCTTGGTTTTCATTGTGAAGTTTTAAAATGAAATAGCCTTCTTGCGTTAGACCGCTTACGATTTTCTTTGCAAAAGACCGTTCATTCTTAATTACCAACACCTGCTTCACCGATGGTTCACCTCTACTTCAATATAACTTAGTTAGATAAAAAATTATCCCGAAAAAATAATTTAAGATTTATAAATATTAAATTCCTAAAAAAATCCATTATAACAGCTTATTAGAATAGCTCTATACAATCTTACAATAGATATGGATAAAAACACAAAATATATGAAGATTTAAATAAATGTTATTTAATCATTAAAGGGCAGCTATAGTATCTACCTGCTTATCATCAATAACTATTTCTTCACTTTCTGTTTCAGGGGTACCGCCCCCGCCCCATCCCCATCAACTTAAGCATTTTATAAAACCACAAAACAAAAAGAACCATAAGCTTGCCAAACCGGCAAACTTATGGTTCATATCATATAAAATAAAAAAACCACCAAATATGTATTGGTGGAGACGGTGGGAGTCGAACCCACGTCCAAAAATATCGGCACTTAAGCTTCTACGAGTGTAGTCGATATATTAGCATTTCGCAAACTCTTCGGCCTATCGACAGGCTTCCAAGTTGCTAGTCTGATTGTTCTCTTCCTTCGCCCTCAGACGGCGAACTCCGGCGTAGTCCACTTAGTTTGAGTCCCTTACCCTACCACATGGACGATGGAGGGAGGAACCTTTAGTGCAATTAAGCAGCTAAAGAAAGATTGTTTTGTTTGCCAATTATAGGCTTTGACGTTTTAACGAGGCCGATCCCCTCGACTCGCAACCTAAGCTCGAACTATCCCTGTCGAATCCGTAACGTCCCCATGATAAAAATGGAGCATACGAAGAAAATATCGTGATAGCTACTAAGAGCTGTTTTTCAATGTACAACAACCTTACATAAGTTATTATATCATACGCGCGCCGTTTTACAAATGTAAATATCTGTATTACATCTTTTGGCGATCACGGAACACGCGTGCAATTTCACGTTTCGCTTCTTTCTCTTTTAAATCATGACGTTTATCATATTGTTTCTTACCTTTTGCTAAACCAAGTGCCATTTTTGCAAATCCATTTTTCAAATAGATTCTAAGTGGAACTAATGCGTAACCCGTTTCTTTTGCAGCTCCCGCTAGCTTATCAATTTCTTTTTTATGAAGAAGTAATTTTCTCGTACGAAGCGGATCATGGTTAAAACGATTCCCTTGCTCGTACGTATTAATATGCATATTATGAACCCATACTTCACCATTATGTATACGTGCAAACGCATCTTTCAAGTTCACGCGTCCAGCGCGAATCGACTTAATTTCCGTCCCTTGAAGGACAAGCCCTGCTTCGTATGTTTCTTCGATGAAATAATCATGAAATGCTTTTTTATTTTGTGCAATAACCTTACCTGTACCTTTTGGCATATAACGTCCCTCCTCTATTTTTACCATTGTAACAAATGTAAACAAAAAGCGAAAGTGGCTCGCTCAGAATGTGAGGTGGATGGAGCTTCTGACCTTGAGGCGTTCTTTGCCTCTCCGGGAAGAAGCGAAGCCACCGAACATTCTAGCCACTGCAGCTGGATTACAACAAAAAAGAAAAAGGCCTCGCTTTTTATCAAAGCGAAGCCACTCTTTTCTTACTTACGCTTTTTCTTTTTCTTCTTGAATCCTGGTACATTTTCAAAGAAGCCTTTTTTCTTCTTACCATTACCGTTACCATCTTTTTTCCCTGGCTGACTAGCGGATGTGGATGCTGATGGAGATGCTGATCCTTTTCCTTTTCCTTGTCCACCACGATCAAACTTTCTTCCTGTGCCGCGCTCATTAGTGCGCTCGCTACGTCCACCGCGTTTCTTTCTGCCTGTTCTTGGCTGTTCAATCACAACTGGACGATCTTTGAACTTACGACGAGGTGTGCCTTTCATACCAACGATTTCAAAGTCGATTGCGCGCTCGTCTTTATTTACGTTAATAACACGAATTGTAATTTCGTCACCGATGCGGAATACGTTACCTGTACGTTCTCCAATCATCGCAAAATGTTTTTCGTCATAACGATAGTAATCATCTGTTAAATAGCTAACGTGTACAAGACCTTCAATTGTATTTGGAAGCTCTACGAATAAACCGAAGTTTGTTACAGAGCTAATCATACCGTCATACTCTTCGCCAATCTTATCAACCATATACTCTGCTTTTTTCATTTCATCTGTTTCACGCTCTGCTTCAACAGCACGACGTTCCATATTAGAAGAGTGCTCTGCAATCTCAGGTAAGTTTTCACGCCATTTCGCTTGCGTTTCGTTGTCTACTTTACCATTAATTACGTATTCACGAATCAACCTATGAACAATCGTATCTGGATAACGACGAATTGGTGATGTGAAATGCGTGTAGAACTCAGTTGATAAACCGAAATGTCCTAAGCTCTCCGAATCATAACGTGCTTGCTTCATAGAACGAAGCATAACTGTTGAAATGACTACTTCTTCCGGCTGACCTTGAACCATTTCAAGAATTTGTTGCAACGCACGAGGATGTATTTCATTCGCACGTCCTTTTACTGCATATCCGAAGTTTGTTACAAACTCGAAGAAACGCTCAAGCTTATCTTCTTTCGGATCTTCATGGACACGGTACATAAACGGTACGTTCATCCAGTGGAAGTGCTCTGCTACTGTTTCGTTCGCAACAAGCATAAACTCTTCAATTAACTTCTCTGATACAGAACGATCACGCATTACAACATCAGTCGGTTTCCCTTCTTCATCTACTAGTACTTTCGCTTCTTTAAAGTCAAAGTCAATCGCACCGCGGCGCATACGTTTTTCACGTAAAATTTGTGCTAACTGCCCCATTTCTTTAAACATCGGTACTAGCGGCTCGTAGCGTTCAATTAGTGCTTCGTCTTCATCTTCTAAAATGCTTCTTACGTCAGCATACGTCATACGCTCTGTCGTTTTAATTACACTTTGGAAAATCTCGTGTTTTACAACATCACCTAGATTGTTGATTTCCATTTCACAAGATAGTGTCAGACGGTCTACTTTCGGATTTAATGAACAAATACCGTTAGATAAACGATGCGGAATCATCGGAATTACACGGTCTACAAGATATACACTCGTTGCTCTCTCCGCTGCTTCAACATCAATTGGAGAACCTTCTTGAACGTAATGACTTACATCCGCAATATGAACGCCAAGCTTATGGTTACCGTTCTCAAGCTTCGTTACTGTAACAGCGTCATCTAAGTCTTTCGCATCCGCACCATCAATTGTAACAATCATTTGATCACGTAAATCACGGCGATCTTTTATATCTTCTTCTGAAATCGTTTCTGGTACACTGTTTGCATGCTCCATCACCTCTTCAGGGAACGCTAAAGGTAAATGATGTTTATGAATAACAGATAAAATATCTACCCCTGGGTCATTTTTATGACCTAGAATTTGAATAACTTCACCTTCCGCACTTAAACGATTCTCTGGATAACTCGTAATTTTCACAACTACTTTATGGCCTTCTACAGCACCCATTGATGCGCTTTTCAAGATGAAAATATCACTTGTCCAACGCTTATTATCAGGTATAACAAACCCAAAGTTCTTCGATTCTGTATATGTACCAACTAATTCTTTCGTTCCACGCTCTAAAATACGAACAATCGCGCCTTCTTGGCGTGATCCACTTGATTGCGCGCTAACACGTGCTAATACTGTATCACCATGAAGTGCGCCATTTAATTCTGTAGGCGGGATGAAAAGATCATCATCTCCTGTTTTCTTCTCTTCTGGAACAACGAACGCAAAACCACGTGCGTGCCCAATTAATTTACCGCGTACTAAATTCATTTTTTCTGGAAGACCGTAGCGGTTACTACGTGTGCGGATAACAAGCCCCTTCTCTTCCATCATTACAAGTGCCTTTACGAAATCTTTAAAGCCCTCAGAGCCTTCGATTCCAAATGCCGATTCTAATTCTTGTATCGTTAACGGTTTATACGCTTCTTCCCTCATAAATAATAACAACTTATCAATATGTTCTTGCATGATTTCTTCCAAGCAGAAATACCTCCTTTAAACCCTTATATTATTTAGTGTATCCGAAAGATGGGGGATGTATAAAGTGAAACTTTAATCATCTCCCAATGATTTTTTACAGCTTTCATAAAGTGTAACTTTAATCAGTGGAGTTTTGTCCCTCCCCACTGATTATTAGCCCACACCAATTGGGATAATAAATTCCCTTATGAAAAAAAGAGGCAACTAGATCTTACCAATCTAGTTGCTCCAAGAAGTTATATACATCCTCATGTAGCACATCACGTTCTTTATCAAGTGTAATGACATGCGTAGAGTCTTCATACCATTTAATGTCTTTTAACGTAGATTCTACACCGTTATAAATAATGTTAGCACTATCTGTATTAATCATCTCATCATGACGTGCTTGTACAACGAATGTTGGAGCATAAATCATATCAACATTATTGCGTACGTCACGAATCAACTCCTGTAATGCTTTTAATGTATTCATTGGTGTCTGTTTAAATTCAAACATTTCCTGCTCAATTCGTTCTGGTGATTTTTGCTCACGCTTTTTATATTCGCGGGCATATGCCAATATACCTTGGTACATAATTTCTTCACTTTTAATGTACATCGGTGCACACATTGGTACAACACCTAAAATCGGTAATGTATAAGCAAGTTTTAATGAGAATACTCCGCCTAATGATAATCCAACCGCAGCTATTTTCTCGTAACCTTGATCTTTTAAATGCTGGTAGGCATTCATTACATCTTTCCACCAGTCTTCAGGGCCTGTATGAACAAGCTCTTCTGGTGGTACGCCGTGTCCTTTATAAATTGGCGCATGACAAGTATAGCCTTTCTTCTCTAAGAAACGCCCTAGCATGCGTACGTCAGCTGAGTTCCCTGTGAATCCATGTAATAACAAAACAGCGCGGTCTCCACCTTCAAATGTAAATGGTTTTGGAGATGCTAATTTCATCATGTACTTCTCCTCTTTCTCTTCTGTAATCTAGTCGTATTCTTTCTATTCTTAGTGTACCATATTTATAATTCTATAATCTAATTAGAAACTTTTTTCGAATAACAAATTAAAAAAAGAAGAACCATTAGCATAATCGGCTAACGCTTCTTCTTTTTAATTCTATAAATTTAAGTACGTAACACCAATTGTTAGTACGAAGAATAATACAGCTAAGACAACTGTAATACGGTTTAATACCGCTTCAATTCCACGTGCTTTTTGCTTACCAAACAATTGCTCTGCACCACCTGAAATAGCGCCTGAAAGGCCTGAGCTATTACTAGACTGCATAAGTACCATAACAATCATTAAAATCGATACAATAATAAGTAAAACTGATAATAACGTATGCACTTGGCGTACCTCCTACAAAGATTCAGTTAGTTTAAATGTTAGCATAAATCCTATAGAAAAGCGAGAGCTATAGAGTCACTCTCGCTTTTCTTCTATTACATAAACACCATTGCGAATAACGGTCCGAGCAAACATGTCAAAATTGCTGTTAATGTCATTGTTACCGATCCAATAACACCTTCATGCTCATTATTTTTCATCGCTCTCATAACACCCATAATATGAGAAGCACATCCAAAGCCAATCCCTTTACCAACTGAGTTTGTAACGCGGCTCCATTTTAATAAAATTGGTCCCGTAATCGTTCCAGTAATCCCTGCGATAACGACGAAGGCTGCTGTTAAGGACGGGACACCACCAACTTGTTCCGATACACTCATCGCAACTGGCATTGTCACTGATTTTGGTAAAGAAGATAAAATTAAGCTTTTATCTGTTCCCATAAGTGTGGCGATAGCGAAATCACTTGCAATAGCAACTGTTGTACCAACTAATACACCACCAGCAATTGGTACAACATATTTTTGCAGAACATGACGTTGTTTATAAAGCGGGATTGCAAATGCTACAACACCTGGTCCGAGTAGCTTCGCAATCCAGCCACCACCACTTTCCATATAATTTTGATATGGTATATCAAGCACTATAAATAAGAAAGCCATTAATCCTGTTGCAACAAGCATTGGAATGGTAAATGGCGTTGGAAATAATTTGTAGATTTTTTTAGATAATTGATATAATAGCACCGTAAAAAGAACCCAACCAATTCCGATTAATATTTTGCTCATTGTGTCTCTTTTTCCTTTCTATTCGCAAGATATTGTCCTGTATGTCCTGCGACAATAATAATTAAAAACGTACTCGCTACAACTGTAATGAAAAGAGAAATTCCTTTACTCATAAAAAAAGCACCGTAATTCATTAAGCCAAGCGTTGGCGGAATTAATAAAAACGGCATAATAGCAACGAGTGTTTCTGCTCCTAAATCAAACCATTTCACTGGAAGTACTTTTAGGCTAAGTAAAACAAGTAGAAGGAACATCCCAATCAAACTTCCTGGAATCGGAATATTCAACATTTCTTGCACCCAATTTCCAACCATATACAATACATAAAGAGCAGCAATTTGGACAAGAATCTTTGTAAGTTTCATGTTCATCATCCCTCATGTTTATACGATCTTCTGTTAATATCCTTATCATAGTATAAATTGTAAAAACCTGCAATTTATCAAATCAACAACGAAAATCCACTATATTATACGCTTACACCCTTGATATGACTGCGTTTCCACATGTAATTTACGTCAAAAACCTTGACCTAATATACAAAGTTTATATATTCTGAATTTTGATGGTTATTATTTCAATAAAATAAAGTGAAACTTTAATCAGAGGGGGGTTGTCCATCCCCCTCTGATTATTAGCCTTCACCAATCGGGCTTTTACGGGCAGTTAATCTCCCACCTAACTTCCTCGCATGTGCCGAACTTTGAGGTGGGAGTCTTACTGCCCGTTAATGCGGGATAAAATCCTTCCCTCCATTTTTATTCTGCCTTCTCTCTAGCACACATATATATATAAAGATAGGTGGTGAACATATGTCTAAAAAAGTTCTTATTTTTTGTGATCCTGGAATCGACGATACGATAGCCCTCCTCCTCGCATTCTTTATCGATGAAATTGACATCGTTGGGATTGTCGCTGATTACGGCAATGTTCCAAAAGAAATGGCCGTACAAAATGCTCATTTTCTTAAACAAAAATCAAGAAATAGAGATATAAAAATATTTGGTGGTTCAGAACGTCCTCTCAATGGATGTCCACCCGCTTTTTTTACCGATGTTCACGGTAAAGAAGGATTAGGACCAATCATTCCAAATGAAAAGTTACAAAACGGAGAAATGGAGAATTTCTTTGAAGTTATCCCTCTTATCGAGCAGTATAAAGACAAACTAATCATTGTAAGTTTAGGGCGACTCACTTCCCTAGCTATTTTATTTATTTTATATAAAAACTTAATGCAGCAAATTAAATCTTATTATGTAATGGGTGGTTCCTTTTTGCACCCAGGTAATGTAACTCCCGTATCAGAAGCGAATTTTTATGGTGATCCAATCGCGGCTAACATTGTATTACAATCCGCATCCAACATGTACATATACCCGTTAAATGTAACGCAGTATTCCATCGTTACACCTGACATGGCTGAATATATTGAGGCGAAAGGAAAGGCTTCTCTCGTCAAACCTCTATTCGATCATTACTACTATGGATATTACGAAAAAATTTTACCACAATTAAAAGGCTGCCCCTTTCATGACACAATGCCAATATTAGCCCTTCTTGATAATTCCATGTTTACTTACCACGAATCCCCCGTCATGGTCATGTCTGAATCCCATGCCCGCGGAGAGAGTATTGGTGATTTTCGCTCCTTAGTTGGAGCGCCCTCGTTTATTAATTGGCCAAAACAACGAATTGCTATAGATTTTGATTACAATCTCTTTTTTAAATATTTCATGTCATTCATGACAGATGAACAATTTTAACATAAAAAAACAGACCGTGATTTCTCACGGTCTGTCGTTATTTTCTACAATTATCGTTTGATATTGTAGAAAGATTGTAAACCAGCGTAAACAGCGATTTCGCCTAGCTCGTCTTCGATACGTAATAATTGGTTGTACTTAGCAATACGGTCAGTACGGCTCATAGAACCAGTTTTGATTTGGCCAGCGTTAGTTGCAACTGCGATGTCAGCGATTGTAGCATCTTCAGTTTCACCAGAACGGTGAGATACAACTGCTGTGTAACCAGCACGTTTAGCCATTTCGATTGCTTCGAAAGTCTCAGTTAAAGTACCGATTTGGTTAACTTTAATTAAGATTGAGTTAGAGATACCTTTTTCGATACCTTCAGCAAGTTTTTGAGTGTTAGTTACGAATAAATCGTCACCAACTAATTGTACTTTATCACCGATACGCTCAGTTAATAATTTGTGACCATCCCAGTCGTTTTCGTCTAAACCATCTTCAATAGAGATGATTGGGAAGTCTTTGCAAAGCTCTTCGTAGAAATCAACCATTTCTGCAGAAGTTAAGCCAGTACGGCCTTCGCCTGCAAGGTCATATTTACCAGTTTCTTTGTTGTAGAACTCAGAAGAAGCAACGTCCATTCCTAAGAATACGTTCTCGCCAGCTTTGTAACCAGCTTTTTCGATAGCTTCGATGATTACTTCTAATGCTTCACGGTTAGAACCAAGGTTTGGAGCGAATCCACCTTCGTCACCTACTGCAGTGTTAAGACCTTTGTCATGTAATACAGCTTTAAGTGCATGGAATACTTCAGCACCCATACGGATTGATTCTTTGAATGTTGGAGCACCAACTGGTAAGATCATGAACTCTTGGAAATCAACGTTGTTATCAGCGTGAGAACCACCGTTGATGATGTTCATCATTGGAGTTGGTAATTGTTTTGCATTGAATCCACCAAGGTAACGGTATAATGGAAGACCTACGAAGTCAGCTGCTGCGTGAGCTACTGCCATAGATACACCAAGAATAGCGTTAGCGCCTAGTTTACCTTTGTTTGGAGTGCCATCTAATTCGATCATAGCACGGTCAATACCAGCTTGATCAGTTACGTCGAAACCAACGATTTCTGGAGCGATTGCTTCGTTAACGTTGTTTACTGCGTTCATAACACCTTTACCAAGGTAACGAGATTTGTCACCGTCACGTAATTCTACTGCTTCGTGCTCACCAGTAGATGCACCACTTGGTACGATAGCGCGTCCGAATGCGCCGCTTTCTGTGTAAACTTCTACTTCTACAGTTGGGTTACCACGAGAGTCAAGGACTTCGCGAGCATAAACATCAATAATTGTTGACATAATAAATTCTCTCCTTTTTATATAAGCAAATTATTTAATAATTGTTTTACCTGTCATTTCTTTCGGTTGTTCCACATTTAAAAGTGTAAGCATTGTTGGAGCGATATCTCCTAAAATACCACCTTCACGAAGCTCTACATCATTTTTTGTAACGATGAAAGGAACCGGGTTAGTTGTATGAGCTGTCATAGGACCGCCTTCAGCAGTTAACTCCTGATCGGCATTACCATGGTCAGCAGTAATAAGTGCTACACCATCTTTTGCAAGAATCGCTTCTACAACTTTTCCTAAACATTCGTCAGTTGCTTCTACTGCTTTAATTGTTGGTTCCATCATCCCAGAATGGCCAACCATATCACAGTTTGCAAAGTTAAGAATGATAACATCATGTTTATCATTTTCGATGTCATTTACTAAAGCGTCCGTTACTTC
The DNA here is from genome assembly GCF_042796455.1 of Bacillus sp. NPDC057893. Classification (NCBI taxonomy): domain Bacteria; kingdom Bacillati; phylum Bacillota; class Bacilli; order Caryophanales; family Bacillaceae; genus Bacillus; species Bacillus sp. NPDC057893. The sequence continues at coordinate 132,066 of NZ_JBHVNG010000003.1, forward strand.
ATAAATGCTCATTTCAGGTTTCAAGTCATACGTTGCAACCTTCGGTGAGTTAATTAAAATACGCTCTTCTCCTGGGAATTCAGCCTCACGACCACCGCTAAAGAAGAATGTAACGTGCGGATACTTTTCAGTTTCCGCGATGCGAAGTTGCTTTAATCCCGCTTGCGCAACAACTTCACCTAATGTGTTATCAAGGTTCATTGGCTTGAATGCCACGTAACCATCTACAGTTTCACTGAAATGTGTCATACAAACGAATTCAGGAATGTGAGGTACTTTTTCACCACGATCGAACTCACGGAAGTCTTCGTTTGTAAATACACGAGCAATTTGAATTGCACGGTCTGGACGGAAGTTATAGAAGATAACTGCATCATCATTATTGATTGTTGCAACTGGCGTGTCATCTTCGTTAACAATTACAGACGGCAATACGAATTCATCATGAATACCATTTGCATAAGAGTCTTCTACACACTCTTCTGCTGATTTATAAGTAGGGCCTTCACCATTCACCATAGCACGGTAACATTTTTCTACGCGATCCCAACGCTTGTCACGGTCCATGGAGTAATAACGACCAGAGATAGTCGCGAATTGTCCTACTCCTGTTTCTTTAATTACTTCATTTGTTGCATCGATATAGCCTTTTGCTGTTTGTGGTCCAACATCGCGGCCATCTAAGAATGCATGGATATATACTTTCTCCACGCCTTCTTTTGCTGCTAAGCGAAGAAGAGCAAACATATGGTTCATGTGACTATGCACACCACCATCAGAAAGTAAACCGAATAAATGAAGAGCAGTACCTTTTTCTTTCACGCTTTTAATTGCATTTTGGAAAGTTTCGTTCTGATCGAACTCACCTTCACGAATTGCAACGTTTACGCGTGTTAAGCTTTGATATACGATGCGGCCAGCACCGATATTTAAGTGACCAACCTCTGAGTTACCCATTTGACCTGCTGGAAGACCTACTTCCTCACCACAAGCTGTAAGCGTTGCGTGAGGGAATTTGTTCCAGTAACCATCAAAATTAGGTTTCTTAGCTTGTGCTACAGCATTCCCGTAAGTTTCTTCACGTAGTCCGAAACCATCAAGAATGATTAAAGCTGTTGGCTTTCTCATTTTACCGCCCCCAGAAGACCTAAGAACGAAGCAGGCTCTAAGCTAGCACCGCCAACTAAAGCGCCGTCGATGTCAGATTGTGCCATATACTCTTTAATGTTTTCTGGTTTTACGCTACCGCCGTATTGAATACGAACAGCTTCTGCAGCTTCTGGAGAAACTGCTTCTGCAACAACTTTACGGATGTGCGCACATACTTCATTTGCATCTGCAGAAGAAGAAGATTTACCTGTACCGATAGCCCAGATTGGCTCATAAGCGATAACAGTTACTTTAACTTGCTCTTCTGTTAAACCTGCAAGTGCTTTTGTCACTTGACCTGCTACTAGATCAAATGTTTTTCCGCTTTCGCGCTCTTCTAAAGTCTCACCACAACAAACGATTGGTGTTAAACCATGTTCAAATGCTGCAAGAGTCTTTTTGTTTACTGATTCGTCTGTTTCAGCAAACATTTCACGACGCTCAGAGTGGCCAAGTACTACGTAGCCTACTTTTAAGTCGCTAAGTGCTACTGGGCTAATTTCGCCAGTGAACGCACCATTTTTTTCGAAGTGCATGTTTTGTGCACCTACTTGTAAGTCAGTTCCTTCAGCCTTTGCTACAAGACGCTCTAGGAATAGAGCTGGAGAGCAAACTACTGCATCAACAGCTGAAGCTGCTGGGATTTGACCTTTAACTTCCTCTACGAAGCTAACTGCTTCAGATAGAGTTTTATTCATTTTCCAGTTACCTGCGATAATTGGTTTACGCATGCTTTGCACCGTCCTTTTTCTTTGGCTGCTACTTATTTGTCGTTAAGACAAACTACACCTGGAAGCTCTTTGCCTTCCATGAATTCTAATGACGCACCGCCGCCAGTAGAAATGTGGCTCATTTTATCAGCCATACCGAATTTTTCAACAGCTGCTGCAGAGTCACCACCGCCGATAACAGAGTATGTATCTTCTGCATCTGCTAATGCTTGCCCTACTGCTTTTGTACCTTCTGCGAATGGAGTCATTTCGAATACACCCATTGGTCCATTCCATACAACAAGCTTAGAGTTTTTAATTACATCTGCATAAATTTCACGTGTTTTAGGACCGATGTCCACGCCTTCCCATGTAGAAGGGATAGAGTCGATACCAACGATTTGAGTTGTTGCAGTTTCAGAGAATTCCTCTGTGATGACAACATCAACTGGCATATAGAAGTTTACGCCTTTTTCTTTTGCAAGTTGCATAAATTCTTTAGCTAGTTCAATTTTGTCGTTTTCACATAGAGATAGACCAATTTCATGACCTAAAGCTTTAACGAATGTGTAAGCAAGTCCGCCACCGATGATTAAGTTATCTACTTTGTCTAATAGATGACGAATTACACCGATTTTATCTTTTACTTTCGCACCACCGATGATAGCTGTGAATGGACGTTCTGGGTTAGAAAGTGCTTTACCTAATACATCTAACTCTTTTTCCATTAATAATCCAGATACTGCTGGTAGGTAGTCTGCGATACCTGCTGTAGAAGCATGAGCACGGTGAGCTGCACCGAATGCATCGTTTACGAAGATATCAGCAAGAGCTGCAAATTCTTTCGCAAGTTCTGCATCGTTCTTTTCTTCGCCCGCATAGAAACGTACGTTTTCAAGAACTACTACGTCGCCTTCGTTCATTGCTGCAACCATTTCTTGTGCAACTGGTCCGAATGCTTCGTCCGCTTTTTTAACATCTTTACCAAGAAGCTCGCCTAAACGTGCTGCTACTGGAGTAAGACGTAATTCTTCTACTGCTTGACCTTTTGGACGGCCTAAATGACTTGCTAAAATTACTTTCGCACCTTGCTCTACTAAATATTGAATTGTAGGAAGAGCTGCACGGATACGAGTTTCATCTGTAATTTTGCCTTCTTTCATAGGTACGTTGAAATCAACGCGGCAAAATACACGCTTACCTTTTAAATCTACGTCACGAATTGATTTTTTGTTCATTGGATTTCCCTCCGACTACTAGTTAGGATTGACAAAACCCATTCAAAAGCTTATCACATTTGCTTCTAAAACGAAAGAAGAGAGAGAGGGAACAAACCCTCTCCCTCGTTTTGTCATTGATTGCTTATATACTTAAGAATTAAAGACCTTTAGAAGTCATGTATGCAGCTAGGTCTACTACGCGGTTAGAGTAACCAGTTTCGTTATCGTACCAAGAAAGTACTTTAACCATGTTACCTTCCATTACCATTGTAGATAATGCATCGATTGTAGAAGAAGCTGTACATCCGTTATAGTCGATAGATACTAATGGCTCTTCGCTGTATCCAAGGATACCTTTTAATTCGCCTTCAGAAGCTGCTTTGAATGCTGCGTTTACATCTTCAACTGTTACTTCTTTGTCAAGTTCAACAACTAAGTCAACAAGAGAAACGTTAGCAGTTGGAACACGTACAGCGCCGCCGTTTAATTTACCTTTAAGTTCTGGTAATACTAATGCTACAGCTTTAGCAGCACCAGTAGATGTTGGGATCATGTTTTCAGCTGCTGCACGAGCACGACGTAAATCTTTGTGTGGTAAGTCTAAGATTTGTTGGTCGTTAGTGTAAGAGTGAATTGTTGTCATCATTCCGCGTTTTACGCCGAATTTTTCGTTTAATACTTTAGCGAATGGAGCTAGACAGTTTGTAGTACAAGAAGCATTAGATACTACGTTGTGGTTAGCTGCATCGTATTCTTCGTGGTTAACACCCATAACTACAGTGATATCTTCGTCAGAAGCTGGAGCTGAGATGATAACTTTCTTAACTGATCCACCTAAGTGTTTCTCAGCGTCTGATTTTTTAGTGAAACGGCCAGTAGATTCTACTACTACTTCTACTCCGTAGTCGTTCCATGGTAATTGAGCTGGGTCACGCTCAGCGATAACTTTAATTTCTTTACCGTTAACAATGATGCTGTTTTCGTTAGCAGATACTTCTGCATTTAAAGTTCCGTGAACTGTATCATATTTTAAAAGGTGAGCTAATGTTTTAGCATCTGTTAAGTCGTTGATTGCTACTACTTCTACCTCAGAGTTGTTAAGAGCTGCGCGGAATACGTTACGTCCGATACGTCCAAATCCATTAATACCAATTTTAGTCATTTAAATTTCCTCCTTGGGGGATTATATTAAAGGGTATTACCCTTTGTTAATTGTTTTGCTGCACCTTCATCTGTAATTAGAATTGAAGTGTGCCCTTGCTTTATTACAGCCTGTATTGCTTTTGCTTTTGAAGAACCTCCAGCGACTGCGACAACGTGAGATACATGTTGTAAATCTTCAAGTTGCATACCAACTGTTCTTACTTTATGAACAACATTTCCTTGTTCATTAAAGTAGTAACCGAAAGCTTCGCCAACTGCTTCGCTTGCCTGAATCTTTAACCAATCTGCTTCTGAAGTATTTCTGCGACGTGCCATTGTTAACGCATCACCAATTCCATGAATGACGATATTGGAAGATCGAATCAACTCAAGAACTTCTTTCACGGAGGGCTCTATTACAATAGACGCATATGCTTCGCTACTAACGTGATCTGGAACATACAATAAGCGATAATTACTCATCGTATTTTGTGCCATTTTGGCGCAAATGGTATTGGCTTCTAACTCGACACCTTCTCCAATTCCACCACGTGCTGGGACAAATAGCATATGTAAATCTTTGCAATCAAGTTGCATCATGTCCGCAGCAGCAGCTAGCGTAGTTCCTCCAGCCACAGCAACGATATTATTCACTGTCAGACGGTCTTTTATACAAGTCACACAAGCACGGCCCATCTCCAGTTTGACCCAAGGTGATTCATCACTATCACCAGGGACAACGAAAACTTCATCCAAGTCTAATGTTTCCTTAAGTTGTTTTTCTAAAACCTTTAACCCGGAAATTTCTTTCATAAAGTCTTCCAAAGCAAGAACTAAAGCTGTTCCTTCTTCTGTCAAAGTCATTCCAGAAGAAGCGACGTGAACTAAGTTTTGTTCTTTCAAAACTTGAACTTCACTTCGCAATACTCGTTCTGTCATACCGAGACTTGCAGATAAGTTTCTTCTTCCAATCGGCTGCATAAGCCTAATGTACTGAAGCACTTGCATTCTCGTTTGCATAACAGGTAGCAGATCAGGTAATAATTTTTTTGTGTTCTGAATCCATGAGCGCATATCTTTTCTCCTCACTACATCGGTTCATTTTCCTTCGTGGTCACTTTGTGTCCCGTAGTGACATTTTGTGTCCCACTTAGGTTAAAAAAATAATCCCTGCTACGTGTATTATTGTAACAGGAGATAGAAACTTATTCAACTCTTAACTGCATTGTTTATATAGTTTATTATGACACCTTTGTGAATGTTACCATATTCTACTTGTCTTCCGCCTATTTCTACAACAGGAATCATTAGATGGTATTTCTCTAAAAGGTCATTATCTTCATATATATCTATTTCCTCAATTTGAAAAGAATATTCACATTGTACTTCCTTTAAAATTTGTTTCGCCTTCACGCAAAGACCACAATCTTTTTTTGTATATAGTACAACCTTCATCTTCTTCACCTATCCAATTGTTTTTCTTAGAGACGAAGCAGGAATATGCATTTGTTCTCTATATTTCGCAACCGTTCTGCGAGAAATAACGATTTCATGCTCTTCTTCTAATAATTTTGAAATCTTTTGATCCGAAAGTGGCTTTTTCTTATTTTCTGCTCCAACAAGCGTTTGAATGAATTGTTTCACACGCTTTGTAGAAACCGCCTCATCTTCCGTCGTAGAAATAGAATTACTAAAGAACGATTTCATCTCAAATAAACCATGCGGCGTTTGCACATATTTATTACGCGTTGCACGACTAATTGTAGACTCATGCACACCTAACTCTTCCGCCACCTCTTTTAAAGCAAGTGGTTTTAAATACTCTGGACCTTTCCAGAAGAAATCATGCTGTTTTTCCATAATAATATTCATCACTTGTAAGAGTGTTTGTTTTCTCTGTTTCAAACTGCGCATAATCCATTGCACATGCTGATACTTCTCCGATACGTAAGAAGCCACTTCACTTTCACTATTATTTAGTAACGCACTATACTCAGAGTGAATTTCAATTCTTGGCATATTTCTCTCATTCATCTGTAAAACGAGATGATCACCATCTTTTTTCACCGCCATATCAGGCACGATATAAAGTGGTTTATCAGAAGAAAATGCAAGACCTGGTTTCGGCTGTAATGATGTAATACAGTTCACCGCATCCTGTAATTCCTCGTTGGTACACTTCAACACCTGAACGAGCTTTCGCCAATCTTTCTTAACGAAATAATTAAAATGATCATCTATAGTTTCTTCCGCTAAACCATTTCTTCTTTGTAAGCGCTTCAATTGAATTGATAGACATTCCTGAATATTACGCGCACCTACCCCTGCTGGCTCTAACGATTGAACAAGCTCCACGGAACGGTCCACTACATCGATTGGCGCAGAAAGAAGCTCTGATAACTCTTCATTTGTTTCTTGTAAATAGCCATTTCCATCCATGTTCATAATAATGAAAGAAGCTGCTTTTCGCTCTTCTTCATCTATTTTATAATACTGTAGTTGATTTAATAAATGTTGCTGAATCGTTGTAGAATCCACACTGTAGATTTCCATTTGATTCTCGACTTGTTTGCCGGTACTTTTACTTGTGTTAGAGCTCTTTTTCTTCTCCCTCTCGAAACCACCTAACTCAATAAGGGGATTCTCTAACGATTGCTCATATAAAAACTCCGATAATTCTTGTACATTATACTGGAGCATTGTAATCGCTTGCCTTAACTCTTGTGTCATTGCCAAACGTAAGCTTTGTTCTTGTAAAAGACTTGCCTTCAAACTAATCTCCCCCTTGTTTCTATTGTACAATAAGTTTGGTAAAAGGAGAATCCTCACGCAGACACCCATTCCAAAATATTATTAATTTATATGTATTAATGAGATTTACAACTTACAACCGAAATTTGAATAATATTGAAAGAAAATAATAACGCGCAAAAGTTATTACCACATACTAATAGTAAATCTTATAACTAGATATAACAAGAGGGAAATAAAAAAGTCCTAACCTACAAAACGTAAGTTAGGACTTTTTGACGCGCCCAGAGGGATTCGAACCCCCGGCAGACGTGGTACCGGAAACCACCGCTCTATCCGACTGAGCTATGGGCGCATGATTATTACGATAATATCAACGGTTTGCCTCCGTCTTCTTCCGATTTGTTCTTACCGAAAGTTAAACGTAGGATACGAACACCAACACGTAGACGTTCGCTTCTTTACATATGGATATTATATCCTGACGCTAACCTAATGCGCAAGCATAAAAATCTCGTCTACACTAGCTTTAGCACGCAGTTTTCCTTCTTTCGTTCCCCCTCTTAATCTAATTAAATCGCAATAGAACGCATATAGGCGCACCTGTTCATCACATTAAATTTAATCGACTGGAATTGCGCCTCTCGGCATCGCACTTTCCGCATATAGTCTACAAAAAGAAAGACAGGCGAAGTGATTCCCGCCCATTTCCGCACTATTTTATATATTTTGATCGCAGTCTTAATATATCTTCCTCTTCACGAATGCCTGCTGATCCCTTCCTCACATTTTTTACGACAGTCCAATTTGGGTTAGTTTCATCACCGATGTTCTGTATTGTAAAGTTGCCGTCACCATATTTTCGTTGACCTTCTGCCAATTTCTCCGTTAAATCACTCTCTTTTGCTTTCGCCATCTTTGCGCCATCTCCCTTTTTTATACAACCTTCTTAAACTGTCCAACCAATCACACGTCCAGTCAATTGGAGATCCTCGCTTTCCGCTTCGATTAATTGTAACACACTGTCGAGGATAGGTTCCGATAACGGCTGCCCAATCGCATTAGAAACATTATTTTCTTTGAATGTGAATGATCCGACGCCAGTTACGCTAAATGATGCGATGCGATGCGATTCCATTCGTTACCAATCTATATCGTTTACGCATAAAAAAAGCGACTAGAGCCGAAGCCCTAGCCGATCATTTTCGATTATTTCGTTTTAGCTAACGCCTTAACGACTTCTTCTTCCTTGACATTTTCGTCGCCTAAGATATATAGAGTGCCGTCATTCTCGGTATCTCGCTTTTTGCATATAGCCTATAAAACGAAAGAAAGGCGGGATATTTCCCCGCCCATTTCCGCTAGCTTATCGACCCCTTGATCGCTCTAGACTTCGCTGCCACTTCGCCATTATCCTACGATGTTTCGTGCCATCGCCCTGCCGTGGATTACGATCGGCGCCGCCTTCTTCATTTCCGCATTTCCCGTGGGCTGACTATGCCTAGACATTACCATGCCCGATCGTGACTGCGTTGTCTCTTTTGTCGCTGCTGCCCTTTCCTTCGCGCTGATCTTCGCCATCTTATCGCATCCTTTTCGTTATAGTAGCGATCATTTGACCGCTCAAAAGAGTTTCGCCGACCTATAGCCAACGATCAAATATATCTTCCTCCTTTATTCCTGCCGATCCCTTTGCCACCAGTTGGTGTACGATCTTCCAATTCGGATCATCTTCGCTGCCTTCGTTAACTAAAATAAAGTTGTTTCCGTACTTGCTGCGAGCCTCGCCGATCAGCTCCGATAAATTACGAGCAAGTTGCCCTCTCGTCCTAGATGCGTCAATCTCGCACATTCTCCTAGTAACGACGTTCGGATTTTCCTGTTTAATTTTCGTCTCGTTATCGTACCCGCTTTCTTTTCTCCATGATGTGGTATGTGCCATTTCTTCGCCATCTCCTTTTTGTCATTTTATAACGAGGCGTAGCGAAGCCCGTAGACCTCGCCGCCCCGATCTTCCGCATCCTCTTATTGGATAAGTGCGCCCGTCATGTCCGCATGTTCCGTCTGTACTTGTAGAATGCGATCGCGATGCACGTTCTTATATGTTTCCGTGTCGTTCGCGTATTCGACTAGATTCTTTGAGAACTCACCAAACGCCGCCTCAAACTTCGCAGTATTTACGAATGCACCATTTTCGATAGATTCGATCGTTTGTAATACTTCGAATGCTTCGCCCGCTCCTTCGACCTGAGTAGCACGAACTAATTTATTATGCGTATTTACTAGCGATTGGCGAACCTTGTGTGACGCTTCTACGCTGCCGCCTGCGCTTTGTAATACCGCTTGTCCTAAAGTAAAGAACTCGTCTTGAATGGATCGCGCTAACGTCGGATGATCCGCAGCTTGTACCATTTGTTCTAAGAATTCTGCCGCTCGTGTCGGGTTGGCTGCGAATAATACGCGACCTTTTAACTCTTTCATTTTCGCATTAAAGATCGTTTCTTTATTCTTATCGACCTTCAACGGCTCTTTGTATAGATCTCTTTCCGCTGCTCCTTCTCTAAGTCCACGCGGCGCATAAAACTTAACATCTCTTCCTTCACCCGAAGCGTAATAACCAGTAAGTTTATAGTCTCCAGCTACCTCTCCAACTGTGGATAGTCGGCCAGACTCTTTCGCTTTTACATATACAAAGTCTTCTTTCACAAGCGGATTATATCTATCAGTCACCTCATTATGAGAAAAGCTTGCTACACCAATAACTAATATAAAAATTCCAATTAAACCTAATAATAATTTCTTCATTTTTCTCTCCTTAACATATCCTTTTAACTTGCTTTGCGTTCTTTATTCTAGGAGAAAAAGGTTTTTTCCACTATCGCTTATTCTTATATATTCATTACAAAATTGTAACCTACACATGTAGCACACCTAAATTTTCCAATCATAAATTCACCTCAACTCACAAATTATAATCTTTGAATTGATATTCCAAAGGGGGCTTCATTCAATGACTGTAATTACAAAACTTAAGCAAACTGTTTCAGGATTAAAAAGTGCACAAGCTAGCTTAGAGGGATTCGCTCTTGATACGGATAACCAACAAGCAAAGCAACTTTTCCAAACAGCTGCGCAGCAAACACAAACAATTATTGATTCTTTAAATCCACGTGTTGAAGAAGTCCAGCAAGAAGAACCACAATACACACAGCAATAACCGAAAGTACCATTTCATCTAATGGTACACAATTTGAGAAAAAGGGTGATATGCAATCATCCTTTTTCTCTCACATTACATAATGCAATAGAAATGGAATGATTATAATGCGAAAACTTGGAATCATAACCGCGTTATTTATGCTCCTATTCGGTTCACTTACCGGATGTGATAATAGCCCGTTAGATAAAAAGGTAAAAAAAGAAGAAACAAAACGAACGGAAGAAGACAAGGGCCCTAAGTTAACAAAAATGAGTACAGAATCCTTTAATCAATCTATATCGCAAGAAGCTAAGAAAAAAGCTCTCGCTATGGAGGGAATTATAGAAGCTACCGCCGTTAATACAAATTTAGATCTTTACATAGCCGTCAAGCCTGAACATCACGAAAGATTTGGTTTAAAACCTTTACGAAGTAAATTAAAAAAGAAGCTAAGTGATGAAAACCCTACTTTCGATATTCGTGTAAGTACAGACAAAAAGATCTTTATGCTCATAGAAGAACTTGAAAACAAAATTAAGAAAAAGAAAGTAAGTAAAGATGGCATCAAAAAACAATTAAAACTCATTCAATCAGAAATGGGATCCAATATTTAAGCTTTCTAAAAGAGAAGGAAGGATTCAAATGTCTAGTAAAGATAAAAACTTAACACCTGTACAACAAGAATATAAAAAATTCGAACAACAGCGCGAACCGAAGCGTCCCGTCTTAAAAAATTGTATTAAAGCTTTTTTCGTCGGGGGATTAATTTGTCTAATAGGCCAACTGATTTCCACTTTTTACATTACCTATTTTGATTTCACTGAACGCTCTGCCGGGAATCCTACCGTTGCAACTCTTATTTTTATCTCCATGCTACTGACTGGATTTGGCGTCTACGATCGTCTTGGGCAATTTGCTGGTGCTGGTACCGCAGTACCTGTTACTGGATTTGGTAACTCCGTTATTGCTGCATGTATTGAACATCGTACAGAAGGATTCGTTCTCGGCGTTGGGGGTAACATGTTTAAACTAGCAGGATCGGTCATCTTATTTGGCGTATTTTCAGCTTTCGTCATCGCTCTTATTAAAACGATTCTCTTTCAATGGGGAGGGCTGTAAATGCTACAAGGACACCGAACATGGGTATTCGAAAACAAACCAGTTATCATTTCAACAGGTGTAGTCGGCGGCCCATTTGAGGCAAATGGAAAGATCCCTGAAGACTTTGATACCCTGCATGAAGATTTATGGATCGGACAAGATTCCTATGAAAAAGCACATAAAATTTTGTTTGAAGAGGCTTGTAGCCGCGCTACAGAAAAAGCCAGACTTAGGAAAGATGATATTCAATTCGTACTCGCCGGAGATTTAATTAATCAAATTACTCCTACAAGCTTTGCTTGCCGTACACTTGGCACTCCTTATCTCGGATTATTTGGTGCTTGCTCTACTTCTATGGAAGGTTTAGCACTCGGTGCAAGTATCGTAAATGCAAAAGGCGCAAAATATTTATTAACCGGAGCTTCAAGCCATAACGCTGCCGTGGAAAAACAATTTCGTTATCCAACTGAATATGGTGGTCAAAAACCTCCTACGGCCCAGTGGACAGTAACCGGTGCAGGTGCAGCAATTTTAAGTGATACAGGAAATGGTCCAAGAGTAACTTCCGCCACAATTGGGCGAGTTGTTGACATGGGTTTAACAGATCCGTTTAATATGGGCGGCGCGATGGCCCCAGCTGCTGTCGATACGATTGAAGCCCATTTACGCGAACGACAAATCGACGCCTCTTATTACGACTTAATCGTAACAGGTGACCTTGGACATGTAGGACGCGAAATCGCTTACGACCTACTACATAAACACGGTACAAAAGTAAAGAGCGAACAATTCCAAGATTGCGGAATCATCATTTATAGAGAAGGTCAACCTGTCATAGCTGGCGGAAGTGGTCCTGGATGTTCTGCAACAGTCGTATACGGTCACTTATTAAACCGAATGAAAAGAGGAGAATTCAAAAAAATACTTGTCGTTGCGACAGGCGCTTTACTATCTCCACTTACATTCCAACAAGAAGAAACGATTCCGTGTATCGCCCACGCCGTTTCGATTGAATTTGGAGGTGCAACGCAATGATTTTTTTCTGGGCTTTTGTAATCGGTGGACTTATATGTGTAATCGGACAACTTATGTTTGATGTCGGCAAGCTAACACCAGCTCATACAATGGCAACACTCGTTGTTGCTGGAGCTATATTAGACGGATTCAATTTGTATGAACCATTAATTGATTTCGCCGGAGCTGGGGCAACTGTACCTATTACAAGTTTCGGAAATGCCCTCGTTCACGGTGCGATGGAAGAAGCTGCAAAACATGGAATCGTCGGCGTAATTACTGGTATGTTTAAAGTAACGAGCGCAGGTGTATCAGCAGCAATTATTTTCGGCTTCATCGGAGCATTACTATTTAAACCGAAAGGATAAGAGGTGTTTACATGACTGTTATCGCTAGCGTAAAAACTTGCCTTGCCAGTGTAAGAGGGGCTCAAGCAAGTTTAAGCTCCCTTTCATTAAATTCACAAGACGAAGAATCAAAACGCGTATTTCATGAATGTATGTTAGAAATGGACAGCGTCATCGCTGATTTAAAGGATAGAATTTCAGTATTAGAACGTGAAGAACCTCAATATAAAGGGTTTTAAGTAGACTGGAGGAAATGACTATGTCTCACCTGCCCGAATGGACACTCGTTATTCTTCGCTCTGTATTCATATTAATCATTTTATTCGCTATTACGAAATGGTTAGGGAAAAGACAAATCTCTCAGCTCTCCTTTTTTGAATACATAGCCGGAATGACAATCGGTGACATCGCTGCCCAAGTATCTACAGGGCTCGATTCAAAATTTTTCCACGGCGTCTTTGCGATACTCATTTTCGCTGTGGTACCTTTTTTCACAGGAATCCTCTCCTTAAAGAACAAAACAGCTCGGGACTTCTTTGAAGGGAAATCTACCGTATTAATAAAAGATGGAAAAATACTCGAAGATAACTTAAAGAAAGAAAAATATACAAGTGACGAATTACTTGAACTACTCCGAGGAAAAGATGCGTTCAGCGTAGCTGATGTTGAATTTGCAGTACTAGAACCGAGCGGTGAATTAAATGTATTATTAAAGAAAGATCGCCAACCACTTACAGCAAAAGACGTAGGCTTAAAAGTACCAAACGAGAAGGAACCACAAACTGTTATTATGGATGGAAATGTACTAGATGAACCTCTGTCATCAAGCGGGCATAACCGAGCTTGGCTACATTCAGAATTAGAAAAACTCGGCGTTGTCATTGAAAATGTCTTTCTCGGTCAAGTTGACTCATACGGACAACTTACTATCGACATTTATAATGATAAACTCCAAATGCCTTCTCCTCAAAACAAACCTTTATTATTAGCATCTTTAAAAAAATGTCATGCTGATCTTGAGCTATTTTCTTTAGAAACAAAGTCGAAATCAGCTAGCGAAATGTATAGTAAAAACGCGAAACAAGTCGAAACAATTTTAAATAAAGTAACCTATCTTTTAAAAGAATAAATACCGAAAGAACGCTTCAGTAAAAAGGCGTTCTTTTGCCTTTTCCACACCTTTAATCACGTTTAAATTTATGTAATTCGGTTATGATGTTGAAGATACATAAGCAGGGAATTTTAAAAACATAGCGAATAAATCATGATACAACTACATATTTTTTTGATTTAAAGTGGTTTCGTTTGACCTTTATTGACCATAATTGTATTATAAACTAAGAAAGCTTTAAAAGGAGGAAATAACAGATGAATTTAATTCCTACAGTAATTGAACAAACAAATCGTGGAGAACGCGCTTACGATATTTACTCTCGACTATTAAAGGACCGCATCATTATGCTTGGTAGCGCAATTGATGACAACGTAGCAAACTCAATCGTTTCCCAGCTTTTATTCTTGGAATCTCAAGATCCAGAAAAAGATATTCACATCTATATCAACAGCCCTGGTGGTTCTATCACAGCTGGTATGGCAATTTACGATACAATGCAGTTTATTAAACCACAAGTATCAACAATCTGTATCGGTATGGCTGCATCTATGGGTGCATTCTTACTTGCAGCAGGTGAAAAAGGAAAACGTTTCGCTCTTCCTAACAGTGAAGTAATGATTCACCAACCACTTGGTGGTGCACAAGGTCAAGCGACTGAAATCGAAATCGCTGCAAAACGCATCCTATTCTTACGCGAAAAATTAAACCAAATTCTTGCTGACCGCACAGGTCAACCACTTGAAGTTCTACAACGCGACACAGACCGCGACAACTTCATGACAGCAGAAAGAGCTCTAGAATACGGTTTAATCGATAAGATCTTTACAAATCGTTAATAACTAAAAGCAGAGGCGGCTCGTTCAGCTCTGACTGGCTAAGGTTCTTTCGCATAAAAGGCGCTTTTTGCCTTCTTATGCGGAAGGTTCTTAGACACGAAGAGCTTGCCGCCGGAGCTGGATACATTTAAAGCGGAAGCGGCTCGTTCAGAATCGCAGGGCGCCTAAGCCCCTGATTCCGAGGCGCTTTTTGCCTCGAATGTACG
>NZ_JBHVNG010000003.1:146950-521794 GCF_042796455.1 Bacillus sp. NPDC057893
TGCCGCCGGAGCTGGATACATTTAAAGCGGAAGCGGCTCGTTCAGAATCGCAGGGCGCCTAAGCCCCTGATTCCGAGGCGCTTTTTGCCTCGAATGAAGGGGTGAAACGACCGGAGATTCTAGCCGCTAGAGCTAGATATACTTAAAAGCGGAAGCGCCCTGTCAACAGGGCGCTTTTTTTATTATGTACAAGGGCAGCGCATACCCCACTTAGTATCCAATCAAATATATCGGCGATTTTTTAAATTTATCGCGTTTCAACAAGCGTGAACCAGCTACATACTCCACCTATCATTCGTTACCCCACACCAACCATGCTGCCCACAAACAGAAAAACAAAAAAACTATCGCACATTCGCGATAGCCTTTTATTGTACATATGCAGCTAATGCTTCCAAAGCCTCTTCTGCATCTGAACCTTCTGTTGTGATTGTAATCATGCTACCAGTTCCGATTGCTAAGCTCATAATCCCCATTATGCTCTTTGCATTAACTGTCTTTCCATCTTTCTCAATGAAAATATCAGAATGAAAGCGATTTGCCTCTTGTACAAACAACGCAGCCGGACGTGCTTGTAAGCCGTTTTTTAATGCAACTTTAACCACTTTTTGAACCACAGCTCCATTTCCCCTTTAACCTCTTATTTTTTTGCTACTGTTTCCCCCGCGCGTAATTTCTCTGCAATTTCATCGATTTTACGCAAACGATGATTAATACCCGATTTACTAATTTTCCCCCCGGATACCATCTCACCTAACTCTTTCAATGTTACATCTTGATAATCTCTTCGTAACTGTGCAATTTCTCTTAATTTATCTGGCAAAATATCAAGCCCAACCGTCTCATCAATATAGCGGATGTTCTCAATTTGCCTTAGCGCTGCACCAATTGTTTTATTTAAATTAGCTGTTTCGCAGTTAACTAAACGATTTACTGAATTACGCATATCGCGAACAATTCGAATATCTTCAAATCTTAAAAGTGCATTATGAGCACCTATAATATTTAAAAACTCTGTAATTTTCTCAGCTTCTTTCAAATACGTAATGTACCCTTTTCTTCTTTCCAACGTCTTACTATTTAAATCAAATCCGTTCATCAGTTCACATATAGAATCATTATGTTCCTTATATAACGAAAAGATTTCTAAATGATAAGATGATGTTTCTGGGTTATTTACCGAACCACCTGCTAAAAATGCACCGCGTAAATACGATCGTTTACAACATTTCTTCTCGATTAATTCCTGCGATATATTTCGAATCAATGAGAAATCATCTCGAATAATATGAAGATCTGCTAATATATCGCGAGACTTCTCAACAAGCCGCACTATATATACATTATTTTTCTTCAATCGCATTTTTTTACGAACAAGTAATTCTACCGTCACATCATATCCTTTTTTCAAAAGCGTATAAATCCTTCTTGCAATTGCTGCATTTTCCGTTTGAATATCGATAGATAGGCGACGGTTTGAAAAAGAAAGCGATCCGTTCATTCGAAGCAACGCCGATAATTCTGATTTCTCACAGCATTCCTTCATTTCAAGGTTGGTCAACTCTTTCTTTGTTTCTGATGCAAATGACACAGTCAACACCTCCTTATACTATTACTTTGGAACAAAAATCTTGTCCTATATGAATGAGGAGCGTTACCTCAAACGAGGCAACGCACATTTATAACAATGAATATAAAATAGAAGCTAACTTTAATGTATCATGTCTTACAACACGATCATCATATTTCGCTAATCGATCTTGAATGATTTCGATATTATGTTCAGCAAAACGATCTGTATCCAGTGCAACTGGTTCCGACATTTCTTCCTCATATAACTTACGTAATTCACGAGGAATATCACGATTATTTACAATCGCAGTGTCGATAAACGGTTTACCTAAATGATCATGTAACGCCTGCACATGGTCAAACGCAGTATAGCCCATCGTTTCACCCGCTTGTGTCATAACATTACATACATATACCTTCTTCGCTTTTGCAGCAAGAACAGCGTCCCCAATTTTGTTAACAACTAAATTCGGTAATATACTCGTGTACAGACTTCCTGGACCGAAAACAAGCAAATCAGCTCGTTTAATTTCCATCAACGTTTCATATAACGGCTCTACATCTTCTGGAGTTAAAAAGACACGATTAATCTTCTTCCCGAAATAAGGGATCTTTGATTCACCTGTTACAATTTCTCCATCTTCTAGTTCTGCATGAAGTACCGCACTTTGATTCGCTGCTGGCAATACACGTCCTCTAACATTTAATACTTTACTCGTTTCCGTAATCGCGTGGTAAAAGTCGCCTGTAATCGAGGTCATACCTGCCAATAGTAAATTTCCTAACGCATGACCTTTCAGTCCGTCTCCTGTTGTGAAACGATGTTGAAATAAAGCTTCCACCAGTGGTTCTACATCCGATAACGCAACAAGTACGTTACGAATGTCACCTGGGGGTGGAATTTCTAGTTCATCACGTAATCTACCTGAACTGCCACCATCATCAGCGATTGTAACAACTGCTGTAATATCAACAGGATATTGCTTTAATCCTCGTAATAAAACAGAGAGTCCAGTACCGCCTCCCATGATGACAATTTTTGGTTTTCTCTCTTTTTTCATCCCTTAATGGCCCTTTCTCTTCTCCACATCACGATGAGATACATGAACGCTATACTCTGGTTTCAAATGTTTCCCAAGGTATTCTGTAAGCGTAACAGAACGATGTTGTCCACCTGTACATCCAATTGCAATTACAAGTTGACTCTTGCCTTCTCTTTTATAATGAGGCAGCATGAAAGTGATAAGGTCCGTCAATTTCTCTAAAAACTTATGTGTTTCATTAAATTTCAACACATAAGACGAAACTTCTTCATCTAGTCCTGTTAACGGCTTCATATGTGGAATATAATATGGATTTGGTAAAAAACGAACATCAAATACTAAATCAGCATCAATTGGAATTCCGTACTTAAATCCAAACGACATAACATTTACACGGAATGCTTGCTCAGTTTCTGTTGAGAATAAGTGAACAATTTTCTCTCGTAATTCTTTCGGTTTCAAATCAGATGTATCAAGCACAATATTCGCTCGCGCCTTCATATCAGTTAATAGACCACGCTCAGCTTCAATTCCCTTTAACGGCAAGCCAGTTGGCGCAAGTGGATGCGAACGTCTCGTTTCTTTATAACGAGTTACAAGTGTGCTATCTTTCGCATCTAAAAATAAAATATGAGGAATAATCCATGTACGTTCTGATAAATCATCAAGTGCTCCCCATAAATATTCAAAAAACTCTCGGCCACGTAAATCAATACCGAGCGCTACTTTATTCATTTTACCTTTTGAATCTGCCATAAGTTCAATAAATTTCGGCAATAACATCGGTGGTAAATTATCTACACAAAAATATCCTAAATCTTCAAAACTTTGTAACGCTACCGTTTTTCCAGCTCCAGACATCCCTGTAATAATTACCATTTTTATATCATTATTCTCTGTCATCGTATCCTCTCCTTGAAGGTTTAACTCGGATCTAATCGATATGAAAGCAACTCAAAATCTGGGGTATATACAAATGTACCGTAGATTATACCATTCCCTTTAATTAAATAATCAATAATGTGATAATCTCCTGGTGCCATTGCTAAATCATCAATTTTATCAAATGTATGCCAACCAATGATGCCTTCTTCGCTCTCTAATTTGTTTTCTCCTGCAAAATCTGTTGCTAAGAAGGAGAACATCATCCATTCAGAAACAACTTTATCACCTTCTTGGATGACAAAGGTGAAGACCCCTTTTAACGCTGGGTTCTTTAAATAAATACCTGTTTCTTCACGATACTCGCGAACAACGGAATCTCTTACCGTCTCACCACGTTCCATTTTCCCGCCCGGTGCAACCCACCAATTCCGGCGAGGTTTTTGGAGTAAGAGTACTTCATTATCTCTAATTAACACACAGTTTGTCACTCTTTGCATGTTTCTTCACCTCAGCTACTTGCAGCAAAATTTCTCACTGCATACTCATTTCATTATACTATCAAAAACAGTTTGCTACAACGAAGGTGCCAGTCCCCTTTCGCTAAGCAATTGTAAAAAATCTTTCTATAACAAGCAATCCAAATACCTTACTTCCCATGAACAGTACATAAAAATCCCCTTAACGATAAAAATCGTTAAGGGGATTAAAACACTTATTTCTTACCGAAATAAGTAACAACCGCAAATCCTAAAATAAAAGTAATAATTGAACTTACAATTGAAATGCCACCGGTCGGAATGCCAGGGAACACAATGACAATCGACCCGATAACGAGCCCAATAATTGCCGCAAATGTCATACTTTTATAACGATCTAACAAATAACTAATTCCTTTACTACTTACAACAAATCCGGCCATCACGCCGGCACCGATAACCAGGATTAACGGTAAATTGAGTGTAGTTAAAGCGTTAATTGCTGTTGGATACACACCAATAATTAATAAAATAAACGATCCACTAATTCCAGGAAGAAGCATAGCCATACTAGCCATCCATCCTGCGAAAAATAAACCAATTGCATTTAAAATTGTTAACGTCGTAATCGGATCAGCTGCCTTATCTGGTTTAAAGAATGCTGTTATTGCAACAAGAATTGCTGCAATTATTAACAGGACGATATGGCTGCCTTTAAACGTTGCCTTTGCATCAGCTTCTCTCATTAACATCGGTAATATACTAATAATTAAACCGAGGAAGAAGAATTGAGTCGGTTCGTAATGATTTGCTAATAAATATTTAATAACGTGACTTAACGTTAGAAAAGCTGCCGCTACACCAGCTGCAAGTGGGATTAAAAACGCTAAATGTTTTTTCCATTCGCGACTAAAGAATCCGCTAATTGCTGCGAGCAATTGTTCATAAATCCCTAACACAACAGCGATTGTTCCGCCGCTCACACCAGGAATTAAATCACTAACGCCCATACAAAATCCACGATATATATTACGCCATTCCATACTGAATAAATTCCTCATTTCTTATAGTGATTTTTTCCGTAAAGTCCAGTATATCAATAAGAAATCTTATAATCCTAATTGTTTTTTACAAAACTTTGACATTTTCACAAAAAAAGAAAGCTCCTATCGGTAGCTTTCTTCTCAAAAGGTATATTACCCCTTATTTTTCTGTTACAGTTTTTAATTCTTCTAATAACTCTTCTACGTAGTGCTGTGCACTCTGCGCTGCAATACTACCATCGCCTGTTGCAGTTACAATTTGACGAAGCATTTTTTCACGAACATCACCAGCTGCGAAAATACCAGGAACTTTCGTTTCCATACGCTCGTTCGTTTCAACATAACCATTTTCATTTGTAATACCTAGCTCAACAAACGGTTTTGATAGTGGTAGCATACCGATGTATATGAAAACGCCGTCAGTTTTAACTTCTTGTTCTTCTCCGCTGTTTACATCTACAAGTGTTACGCTTCCTACTTTACCATTTGCATCGTTAATTTCTTTTATAGTGTGATTCCAAATGAAATCTACTTTCTCATTTTGGAAAGCACGATCTTGTAAAATTTTCTGCGCACGAAGAGTGTCACGACGGTGAACGATTGTTACTTTTGATGCGAAGCGTGTTAAGAACACACCCTCTTCAACAGCAGAATCTCCGCCGCCAATAACAACAAGTTCTTTCCCTTTAAAGAATGCACCATCACATACTGCACAATACGATACACCGCGGCCGCCAAGTTCTGTTTCACCTGGCACACCAATTTTTTTATACTCTGCACCGCTTGCAACGATAATTGCACGTGCTTTATATTCTTTTTTACCAGCAATAATTGTTTTGTACTCTTTACCATCGATGATTGCTTTCACATCACCGTATGCATATTCAGCACCAAATTTCTTCGCATGCTCAAACATTTTATTTGATAAGTCTGGTCCTAAAATAGACTCATAACCTGGATAGTTCTCTACATCTTCTGTATTTGCCATTTGTCCACCTGGAATACCACGCTCAAGCATCAGTGTGCTTAAATTCGCACGAGATGTATATACCGCAGCTGTCATACCAGCTGGTCCTGCACCAATAATAATGACATCATAAATTTTTTCTTCTGACACACTATTCACTCCCATTCATTCATACACATTAAGTTACCCTCATTATACTGTTAGCATCATTTTTTTCCCAATGATTTGCCTATCCTAAGTGTGCGTGCGCTTAACAGCCTGCACATACTTTCGTACAGTCGCTACAGATACATTATATACATCACCAAGCTCTGCCTGTGTCATCTTATTTCTTTGTTCGCCGCGCACAATATATTCAATTGCCGCTGACCAACCGTACACATTTGTAAAAGTCGCTCCAGATGTATATAAACGTATGAACGTACAAAACCAAAAATTTAAACTCTCTTCGATTAATTCATCGTCTTTTTTCGTATAATTGTATAATGCATCCGCGATTCGTACGCACTGTTCAAATTGCTGTAAATCAGCTGGGATGCTTTTATGACTATTAAGTAAAAAGAAATATTTTGCAAGTTGCGATACGATTGGAACACCATTTTTCGCTTGCGTTACATCAAAGAAGAATCCAACCTTCTCTGGTGTTGACAATTCATTCATTAAATATAAAGCTAGCATTTTCTCTTCTAGCGTCGTACTTTTCTGAAATGATTTTCGTAACTCTTCAAATAAAAGATTTTGTCCTTCATCTGCTAAATTCAGTGCATTCCACGGTTCTTTTCCTTTTTTATCAGGATGCAATTCTACAACATGTTGCCACATTTTTTCAGCTACTTGCTGTTCCTTCACCATATACGCAGAGTATGCAAACCAGTAATAAAAACTAACGTCTCCTTCGTACCCTTGACGCTTTAATACTTTGAACCATTTATATGCAGGTTCAAAATGACCAATTGTTGCAAGCGTTGTTCCAAGTTTCAAACGATGCTCAAATGAAATTGGATATACCGAAACTAACTGCCCTGCTAATGACTCTACTTGCTTATGCTCTCCAATTGAATATAGAAAAATAAGCGTATTACAAAGCGCATGCATATTACCAGGACTTTTCTCTAAAATCATTTCTGTTAACTTAAGCGCTTGATCTACATTACCTGATTGAAAATGTGCAATCGCTAAATTATTATGGCCCGACCAAAATTCTGGATATTCTTTCGTAACAACTTCTAGTGTAGCAATCGCCTCTTCTAATTGTCCGTTACGAATGTATCGGTTCGCTTCTTCTTGCATAACAATTAGCTCATCTTCATCCTCAATCTCTTCCGCACCCATTGCTTCTTCTTCCATAATCTCAAGCAATTCTAATGTATCTTCTACGAATTCTTTCTCTTCCGCAACTTCTAAATATCGCTCTGCATACTTCTTCGCCTGTTGAAACAAGCCCATATATGCATAATTATTTGAAATAAAATAATAGCATTGCTCAAGTTCCGGATTGGATCTAACAAGCTTTAGAAATATCTGATTCGACTCTTGATATTCACCAGATTCAGATAATGCTATTGCTAGTTGGCATAAAATAAACGGCTCCTTCTCGCTTTGTGACGCTCTTCGAAAATATTTAATTGCATCTTGCAATTTTTGCCCTTTATAAGCCCTCATCCCTTTTTTATAAAAGAAGTCCGCTAACTGATTAAAAGAGATAACTTGTCCGTTCTCCTTATATATTCTTTGATTTTTCCCCATATATCCTCCAGTTTTTTGTTTTCTTCGTTCACACATTCTTCTATCTATAAGTATAAACGATTCCGTAAAAAACAAAACAGTATATTATAATCAATTATTTCCTTTTTATTCATAAAAAGAGAAGAGAAATGTTACATTTTTAACATCAACCTTCTCTAGTGGCCATTTCCTCTTTCGTATAAATAATACGCATCGGATTTCCGCCTACGAAAGCGCCGCCTGGTACATCTTTATGGACAAGTGTGCCTGCAGAAACGATAGCACCATCTCCAATTGTCACACCAGGTAAAATTGTCGTATTCGCTCCAATCATAACTTCATTCCCTATGACGATTTCTCCGAGTCGATACTCACGAATTAAATATTCATGCGCTAAAAGCGTTGTATTATAGCCGATAATTGAATTGTCTCCCACAGTAATCTTTTCTGGAAACATAATATCTGGCATTACCATAAGTGCAAACGACGTTTTCTTTCCTACTTCCATCCGTAAAAACGTGCGATATAACCAATTCTTCACGGATAAAAATGGCGTGTAACGTGCGATTTGGATGATAATAAAGTTTTTCATTACCTTCCAAAAAGAAACTGTTTTATACACATTCCACAATGAATTTTCTCCTGAAACAGGATAGCGCGTTGTCCGTCGCACTGAACTCTCTCCTCTACTTATATAAAGTGACACTTTAACCGATAGGAACCCTTTTCCCCTCTGATTACTAACTCTCATCAATCAAGCATTTACAGGCAGGAATCTTACTACCCGTTAATACGGGACAAAATCGGTAGTAAATCACTCATTTTATCTAGCACATAATCTGGTTTATACGCTTCTAAATATGCTCTACCTTTCAATGTCCATGAAACCGCTACTGTTTTCGTACCTGCATTTTGTCCACCGACGATATCATGATGATTATCACCAACCATCAATGTTTCTTCTGGCTTTGCATCTAATAATTCGAGTGCTTTTTGAAGTGGTTCTGGATGTGGTTTCACATGTTCCACATCATCAATCGTCACGACAACATCAAAAAACTGATCAAGTTTTGAAAGCTTTAATCCCATTTCAACCGTCTGTCTCGCTTTCGTTGTAACGATGCCGATTTTATAACCTTGCTTCTTCAATTCTTGAACCGTTTCATATACAGTTTCATATTCTTCCACTAATTCATCATGATGCTCATGATTAAATTGGCGATAACATGTAATCATCTCTTCAACCTTGCTTGCATCAATCTTACTAAAAGTGTCATGCAAAGATGGACCGATAAATGGCAATACATCTTCACGCTTATACTGATTAGAATAATAGTGATTTAACGTATGTAAAAAAGAAGAGATAATAAGTTCATTTGTATTAATTAACGTTCCATCTAAATCAAATAACACTGTATTTATTTTCATCGTCCTTAATCCTTTCATTACCTGAATATGAAAGAAGCAGCATCTTATATAAGATGCTACTTTTCTCTAATTTTCTAAATATCTTTTATCAGCTTGCCCCATTTTTCGTCTCACAATAATGAAAATGATAGAAATAACAACAATTCCAATAGACATTACTTGTGCAATACGAAGTGGTCCTAACATTAAACTATCTGTACGCAAACCTTCTACGAAGAAGCGTCCCACTGAATACCAAATTAAATATGTGAAGAATAATTCACCACGGCGTAAATTCACTTTTCGTAACGCGAGTAGTAAAATAACACCTGCAAAGTTCCATAATGATTCATATAAAAACGTTGGGTGATAATACACACCATCAATGTACATTTGATTAATAATGAAATCTGGTAAATGAAGACCTTCTAAAAACTGTCTCGTTACTTCATCACCATGCGCCTCTTGGTTCATAAAGTTTCCCCATCGGCCAATTGCTTGTCCTAATAAAATACTCGGCGCAGCAATATCCGCTAACTTCCAGAATGAAAGCCCGCGTCGTTTCGCAAAAAGGATTCCTGTAATAACAGCCCCGATTAAACCACCATGAATCGCCAAACCACCTTGACGAATATTAATAATTTGACTCGGATTTTGCGAATAATATTCCCATTCAAAAATGACATAATACATTCTCGCAAAAAGAATCGCAATTGGTACTGCAATTAATACAAGATCAATAAATGTATCTTTGTGAATACCAAGCCTTTCTCCCTCGCGAGTTGCTAGCCAAAGACCTAATAGCACACCTGTACCGATAATAACCCCATACCAATAAACAGGGAACGGTCCAAGTTGGACTGCTACACGGTCAAGCTGTGGTACAGAACCTAACAGCATATATATGACCTCCCTCTCCAGAGTCTACTCTTGATTTCCTAACTCAATCGCACTCATTAATCGTTCAGAGAACTGCTGTGCCGCATTGACTCCCATACGTTTTAATCTGAAGTTCATCGCTGCTACTTCAATAATAACAGCCAAGTTTCGACCAGGACGAACTGGAAGTGTAATCTTCGTAAGTTCTGTATCAATAATCTTCATCTTCTCTTCATCAAGACCTAAGCGATCATAATTTTTCTTTTGATCCCAAATTTCAAGATTAATAACAAGCGTAATACGTTTATAATTTCGTACTGCCCCTGCACCGAATAACGTCATTACGTTAATGATACCTAGACCACGAATTTCTAATAAATGCTCAATTAAATCAGGTGAGCTTCCTACTAATGTGTCTTCATCTTCTTGACGAATTTCTACGCTATCATCCGCAACAAGGCGGTGACCACGCTTTACAAGTTCAAGTGCTGTCTCACTTTTCCCGACACCACTTTGACCTGTAATTAAAACACCAACGCCATAAATATCTACTAACACACCATGAACAGCTGTTGTTGGCGCTAACTTACCTTCTAAGTAGTTTGTTAAACGACTTGATAATCTCGTCGTCGTTTGAGCAGAACGTAATAAAGGCACGCCTGATTTACGTGATGCTTGTAATAACTCATCCGGTACATCTTGATTACGAGTTACAATAATACAAGGCGTCTCTTCAGTACAAAGCGCTTTCATTCTCTCTTGCTTTTGCTCTGTCGTTAACGTATCAAAGAACGTAAGCTCCGTTTTTCCAAGAAGCTGCACACGATCAGCTGGATAATATGTAAAAAATCCTGCCATTTCAATTCCAGGTCGTGATAAATCACTCGTATCAATCGGACGATGGATCCCTTCTTCACCACTTACTAACTCCAATTGAAATTGTTCAATTAAATCTTTTGTCCTTACTTTCGGCATATGTATAAACCTCCACTCCGCTGCGGGTTCAGTCTCATTTGATGTAAAATTCCATTCTATCGGATATTGTACCATTTTTTTCTGGGAACAAGAAACATGGTTTCTAATAAATAGAAAAAAACATTTCATATGAATCATGAAATGTTTTTCTTTTTGTCATTTTCTCTTTTTTTCATGTAATGGTTCAACAATTACTTTTTCAATTATCATATTAAAAATCGAAATACAAATTGCCGCAACAATCGCTACACCAAATCCAGATATATTAAAGGCGTCCCCTAATAATGAATCCGTCATCTTTAACGTAATCGCATTAATAACAATTAAGAAGAAACCGAAAGTTACAAGAGTAATTGGTAGCGTAATTAAAATTAAAAGCGGCTTTACAAATACGTTTAAAATCGCCAATATAATACTCGCAATAATTGCAGTTTGTATATTTGCTATGTAAAATGCGTCTGGTGCAACCCCTTTTAAAAGTCCGGACACAGCAATTAACACAACGCTATTTACAAGAAGTGATACAATCCATCTCATTTCGTTACACATCCTTTTAACATATATATTTCATCATACGCTAATAGATAATAAACGCAAGTATCATACAAATACTTATACCAACTTATTCTATTCTTTACGCTTGTATACCTACTAACATTTCCTAGTAAAATAAGGACCGCACCATCTATGTTCGTGCGTTTTCACAAAGGTCCAAGTAAAGTCTTTGTCTACAATATAGATATCACCTTTATACGCATCGTCTGTCTCTCGTAATATATCCTCCATATGTAATAAACTTGCATCCTTTATTAGCAGTACATCATCACAATGTTGATAAAGTGAAACTTTAATCAGCGGGGTTTTGTTCATCCCCCGCTGATTACTAGTTGAACCAATCGGGCTTTTACGGACAGTTGATCTCCCACCTTACTTCTTTGCATCAGCCAAGTTTTGAGGTGGGAATCTTACTGTCCGTTAATGCGGGTTAGAATATGTAACAATCCTTTTTCACTTCATTATGAAACGCTCTCTCTGCTGCTTCACCTTCTAAACATTTCTTCTTTTCATAACTAAATATGTGCCACAAATAACCACAGCTATATTTATCCCCGTACAAATGAATCTCTTCTTTCTCTTCATAACTCAAATGATTCGCAAAGTTATCCTCCCAGCGTTTTCTAAAGTATATTCCCCACTTTTGAAACTCTCTCACCTTCATATTTTTCTTTCTCAAAACATCTAAAAACTCCATTTTATCCCCCTATGAAATAAAAACCGAGTGTACTTCCCACTCGGTTTTCATAAATAAACTTATTGCGATAACTCTACTTCTTTTATTTTCTCTTTCATTCTTGCTTTATCACGATCTAAAATCTCTTTTAAATACTTACCTGTATACGAGCGTTCTTCTTTCACTACTTGTTCTGGCGTTCCGGAAGCAACGATTTGTCCGCCTTTGTCTCCGCCTTCTGGTCCAAGGTCAATAATATAATCAGCTGTTTTAATAACATCTAAATTATGCTCAATTACAAGTACCGTCTCACCACTCTCAACAAGACGTTGCAACACTTCTAGAAGACGTGCAATATCATGTGCATGTAAGCCAGTCGTTGGCTCATCTAAAATGTATAACGTACGCCCTGTAGAACGACGATGTAATTCAGAAGCTAATTTCACACGCTGCGCCTCACCACCTGATAACGTCGTAGCTGGTTGTCCTAATTTCATATAACCAAGCCCTACATCTACAAGCGTTTGAAGTTTACGCTTAATTTTCGGGATATTAGCAAAGAACTCTACCCCATCTTCAATTGTCATCCCTAACACTTCAGAAATATTCTTATCTTTATATTTCACTTCTAACGTTTCACGATTATAACGTTTACCGTGACAAACTTCACACGGAACATACACGTCTGGTAAGAAATGCATTTCAATTTTAATAATTCCATCACCGCGGCACGCTTCACAACGGCCACCCTTTACGTTAAAGCTGAAACGTCCTTTTTGATATCCACGTACTTTCGCTTCATTCGTTTGCGCAAATACATCACGAATATCATCAAATACACCCGTATATGTTGCTGGATTGGAACGCGGTGTACGCCCGATTGGTGATTGATCAATATCAATAACTTTATCTAACTGCTCAAGACCTTTAATTTCTTTATGAGCCCCTGGCTTCGCTTTCGCCTTATATAGCTTTTGAGCTAACGATTTGTATAGCACTTCATTAATTATCGTACTTTTTCCAGAGCCAGATACGCCTGTTACTGCTACAAATGTTCCTAGAGGGAATGACATCTTCGCATTCTTTAAGTTATTTTCTTTCGCACCGATAATCTCCACTTTACGTCCGTCACCTTTACGTCTCTCAAGTGGTACCGGAATAAACTCTTTACCGCTTAAATATTTCCCTGTTAATGAATTCTCGTCTTGCATAACTTCAGCTGGTGTACCCGCTGATACAACTTGACCACCATGAATACCTGCACCAGGTCCGATATCAAGTAAATAATCAGCAGCCATCATCGTATCTTCATCATGCTCAACAACGATTAACGTATTTCCTAAGTCACGCATTTCCTGCAATGTACGAATAAGACGATCATTATCACGCTGATGCAAACCGATAGAAGGCTCATCAAGAATGTAAAGTACACCAGTAAGGCGCGAACCAATTTGTGTCGCTAAACGAATACGCTGCGCCTCACCACCTGATAAAGTTCCTGCGGCACGACTTAACGTTAAATAATCTAAACCGACGTTCACTAAGAACCCAACGCGCTCCTGAATTTCTCTTAAAATTAAATGAGCAATTTTCTGTTGTTTCTCAGTTAGCTCAACAGTTGAGAAGAATTCCTGTACTTCTTGAACAGAATATTTCGTTACATCGGCAATCGTTTTATCACCAACGAAAACAGCTAAACTCTCAGGCTTTAAGCGTCCGCCTTTACACTTCGGACAAGCTTGCTCTGCCATATATTTCTCCATTTGCTCACGAACATAATCCGAGCTCGTCTCACGATAACGACGCTCGATATTCGGAATAACACCTTCAAATAAAATCTCATTTTCTTTCACTTGACCAAATTCATTCACATAGCGGAAATAAACCTTCTCTTCCCCGCTTCCGTACAACACTTTATCGAATAAATCTTTCGGTATATCTTTCACCGGCATATCCATATCAACGCCATAGTGATTACATACGGATTGTAAAAGTTGTGGGTAATATTGTGAACTTGTCGGTTCCCACGGAGCAATCGCATGTTCATTTAATGATAAATCCCAGTTCGGAATAACAAGCTCTAAATCTACCTCTAACTTTGAGCCAAGTCCATCACAAGAAGGACATGCGCCGAACGGACTATTAAACGAGAACATACGCGGCTCTAATTCCCCGATTGAAAAACCACAATGCGGACAAGCATGATGTTCACTAAATAGAAGCTCTTCTTCTCCCATTACATCGATTAACACTCGGCCACCGCCAAGCTTTAAAGCACTTTCGAGTGAATCAGCTAGACGGCTTGCAATTCCTTCTTTCACAACAATACGGTCAATAACAACTTCAATTGAATGCTTCTTATTTTTTTCTAAAGTAATCTCTTCAGATACATCCAGCATCTCTCCATTAACGCGCACACGAACATAACCTTGCTTCTTAATATCTTCTAATACTTTCACATGCGTACCTTTACGCCCTGACACGATAGGCGCTAGCACTTGCAACTTCGTACGTTCAGGATATTCAAGAACACGGTCTACCATCTGTTCCACTGTTTGTGATGTAATTTCAATTCCATGATTCGGACAAATCGGCGTACCAATTCGCGCGAATAATAAACGTAAATAATCATAAATCTCTGTTACCGTTCCAACCGTTGAACGAGGATTACGACTCGTCGTTTTTTGATCAATTGAAATCGCTGGAGATAAACCTTCAATCGTATCAACATCCGGCTTATCCATTTGCCCTAAAAACTGGCGTGCATACGCGGATAAAGATTCCACGTATCTACGCTGCCCTTCTGCATAAATCGTATCGAATGCTAACGATGATTTCCCTGAACCAGACAATCCCGTCACAACAACAAGTTGATTTCTCGGAATGGTTACGTCAATATTTTTTAAATTATGCGCTCTAGCACCTTTTACAACAATAAAATCTTTACTCACTCTTTTCACCCTTCCGCTTTTAATTCTAGTAGTAAATCTCTTAATTCAGCTGCACGCTCGAAATCTAACGCTTTTGCTGCTTCCTTCATCTCTGCTTCCATCTTCGCAATTGTATTTTCACGTTCTTTTTTCGTCATCTTCTTAGCTGGTGATGCTTCATATGTTTCCGTATCCTCAGCTGCTGTTGTCGCACGAATAGCGTCACGTACTCCTTTTTGAATCGTCTTCGGCGTAATACCATGCTCTTTATTGTAAGCTTCTTGCAACTGGCGACGACGCTGCGTTTCTTCAATCGCAATTCCCATTGATCTCGTTATGCGATCTGCGTACATAATAACGCGTCCGTTTTCATTACGTGCCGCACGACCAATTGTTTGAATTAATGAACGCTCTGAACGTAGGAATCCTTCCTTATCAGCATCTAAAATAGCTACAAGTGATACTTCCGGAATATCTAATCCTTCTCGTAATAAGTTAATACCGACAAGTACATCAAACTTACCAAGGCGAAGGTCACGAATAATTTCAATACGTTCTAACGTTTTAATTTCAGAGTGAAGATAGTTCACTTTAATTCCTACATCTTTTAAGTAATCTGTTAAATCCTCTGACATTTTTTTCGTTAAAGTTGTAATTAATACACGTTCATTTTTCGCAATCCGGTCATGGATTTCCCCTAATAAATCATCTATTTGTCCTTCAATTGGTCGTATATCAATTGGTGGATCTAAAAGCCCTGTTGGACGAATAATTTGTTCTACTACTTCCGGTGACTGCTCTAACTCGTACGGTCCTGGCGTTGCCGAAACGTAAATAACTTGATTCGTTTTCTCTTCAAACTCATCAAACGTGAGCGGTCTATTATCTAAAGCTGATGGCAGACGGAATCCATGCTCCACAAGCACTTGCTTACGTGCTTGGTCCCCGTTATACATCGCTCTTACTTGCGGAACCGATACGTGCGACTCATCCATAACAATTAAGAAATCCTCTGGAAAATAGTCCAAAAGTGTATATGGTGTTGAACCTGCTGGACGAAGTGTTAAATGACGGGAATAGTTTTCAATCCCTGAACAAAAACCCATCTCACGCATCATTTCTAAATCATAACGTGTTCGCTGTTCTATACGCTGCGCTTCTAACAATTTACCATTATCATTTAATTCTTTTAAACGCGCTTCTAATTCTTTTTCTATATTTTCAACAGCGACCTTCAGCTTTTCTTCACGTGTAACGAAGTGAGATGCCGGGAAGATTGCTACATGATCACGTTCTGCTAATACTTCACCCGTTAATGCATTTACTTCTCGAATACGATCTATTTCATCCCCGAAAAATTCAATTCGAATACAATGCTCATCAAGTGATGCGGGGAAGATTTCAACTACATCTCCGCGCACACGGAATGTACCACGCTTGAAATCAATATCATTACGTCCATACTGTACATCAACAAGTTCACGAAGCAATTGATTGCGGTCCTTTTCCATACCAACTCGAAGTGAAACAACTAACTCGCGGTATTCTTCCGGAGAACCTAAACCGTATATGCACGACACACTCGCAACGATAATAACATCATCTCGTTCAAATAAGGAAGACGTTGCCGAGTGGCGTAATTTATCAATTTCATCGTTAATTTGCGCATCTTTTTCAATAAACGTATCCGTATGTGGTACGTACGCTTCCGGCTGATAATAATCGTAATAACTAACAAAATACTCAACAGAATTGTTAGGAAAGAAATCTTTCAGCTCACTATATAACTGTCCTGCTAACGTTTTATTATGAGCCATTACAAGTGTTGGCTTCTGCACCTCTTTAATGACATTTGAAATCGTAAATGTCTTACCCGTTCCTGTCGCTCCAAGCAACACTTGCTTTTTCTTTCCACTATTAATTCCCTCTACAAGCTTCTCTATCGCTCCCGGCTGATCACCTTGCGGGGAATACTCTGAGATAATTTCAAATTGATGTTCCAAGTGAAATCCGACCTCCTCATAAAAAATCTGTATTATTATTTTACCACGAATGCTCATAAAAAACCTAAAAAAAACGAACAGATATTCGGTAAAATTTTCGACAATATATACATAGAAAAAGGAAGGAGTACATACTTCCTTCCTCTACTAACCCTATTTTTTAGGTACATATAATAAGTCATGTCCATTGCGCCCATTTTCATTCGTAAAATCTATTAATCTGTAAGTAGTTTCTAATTCACGCTGCTCTTTAACAATCCTTTTACAACTATCTTCATGTAACCCTTTATAGTCACCAGCAAATTGATCTTTCCTATTATCTAACACATGAAGTATATCTGTCCCACTATGCTCTAACGTTTGAAAAATCGGGTCACCTTCATGTGTAAACTGTACAATTCTTATTTTATCAACTTTCCCTTGTTCCACATTCCAAACGAACTTCTCGAATTTATCTAGATTAGAAATTTCTGCCCCCTTTGCAACGACATCATTCTTCTTATCAATTGCACTGTTAGGTTGTGCACATGCTACTAAACTAAAGAGAAATAGACATATAAAACCTGTTCTTTTTCCTATTGTTATCCTCTCCTATACAAACTATTGGTATACCAAAAAAAGCTACTTTCCTCTATGAAAGTAGCTTCTTATTTCCTTTCTCCTTCTTCGGAAAAATAACATATGAAAATGAAATTGCAGTATCCGCTAAAAGAATAATAGCCCACACTTGGCTCACGCGACTTGCAGCTTTATTTAAAACGATTCCTGACTCTAACCAATTGCCCCATTGTTCAAATGGAATAAATCCATACGCGAAGAAAAAGAATATATGAACACCAACGAATAAAACAAGATGTAATACCCAATTTTTCATTTCCTGCTTTGCATAGGCCATACCTGTTAATTCTACCTGTTCTTCAATAATAGGCGCTGGTTCATTCCTCCATTTCGCAACTAATTTTTGTACAAATATATCAAGCTTCTTCAAATCCTTTTTCCCGTAGAAGACCGCATATAATAAAATAATGACAGTAATGATCTGAAAATTAGAGAACTTCCCTGTTTGGTAATAATCCACTACTCCTAAAGTTAAAATAAACACTTCATTTACGAGTAGCACAATCCCCATAATAAAACTCGCCTTTTTCAAGCGAAATCCATACCTTAGTAAAAAGAATCCGATAGCTGATAACCAAAATACAATCTCTGCCCCAATTAAAAAATACCAACGATATTCTGCGAGTATACTCATTTATCCCTCTCCCTTTCGTCATATATACGAAAAGCCTCATCCATATATACTAGAAGCTCTTCCTCAATTGGATACATACTCATTTTCTGTGAATCTTCTTTTGACTTTCTTACTTCCCACAATTTATCTAAAAATGCTTCATCACCATTAGCCATCTCTAAACACTTCTGCATTAATTTCTTTGTTGCGCCTTGTACCTCATCACATGATGCTTCCTTACCGTCTTTCATAAAGTTACGTAATTGCTTTAATAAATCTACCCAATCTAATACATTCGGATCTTCTTCACTCATATTTGGTAAATTACGAAGTAAATCTTGCTCTTCCTTTGAAAACAATTCATTTTGGAATATTTCACGTATACGAGGAGACTGTTTCGAAAGCTGAATGAGTTCAAACATAACTTTCCAATCCAGTTCTCCCTCCACATCTACCGAATACACAACGGCTTGTAAAACACGTTCCATTCGATTGAATTTCTTTTGTTCTTCCTGTACAAACCTAAGTTGTTTTTCAAGCGAGTCTTTTGAATTAAGTTCACCTTTTACTAACATATTCGTAATCTCTTTTAATGAAAAACCCATTTCTTTTAAAAATAAAATTTGCTGCAAACGAACAACATCTCTCTCACTATATAACCGATGTCCTCCATCAGTTTTCCCACTCGGCTTTAATAGATCGATTTGATCATAATAACGTAACGTCCTTACTGTAACCCCTGTTTCCCTCGTTAGTTCTTGAATTGAAATCAACTCCATCACCTCTTCTCCTTCATTATAAAAGGTGACGTAACGTAACTTTCAAGTAGTTTGTAAAAAAAATACAAAAAGCTGTTTATACCTTTTGTATAAACAGCCTTTATGGAAGAAGACCCTTTTGTATAGCACGTCCACAAGATAAAATAATTGCCCCAACAACAACACTTGTTACTGTTTTATGGTAATGCGCTGATAGTAATAAATAATATGATAAACCTACAGTACCAATCATAATACAAATACTCGGCACTGGATTACGAGAAAAGTTTTGCATTCCCCAAAGAAGCGCAAATATAGCTGTAGCGACACATAACACTGGTAATCCCATCCCAGTTCCCCTTTTTCTATCTATTATTTCTTGTTGCTAACACACTCGTCGATGCCATACTCATACACGATCAGCTTCTTTACTATTTCTATATTTCCACTTCGGCCAATAGTTCACAAGAAAATACACCCACTGCCCTATTACAAATAAAACAAACGGCATACCAGTATTTCCGTCAACAATTAAATTATATAAACTCCATATCGCTAAACCAATTACTAAAAATACTCCTACATATTTAAACGCTTTATCTGACTGAAATCTCTCAAATTCATCTTGCATTTTTCATTCCTCCTATCGCTATGCTCGTTTCCCCGCCATAACTCCTATGACGAGACTACCAGCAAATAAGAAACTACATACAGTGAATATTTCTGGCGTAGGTATGACATCTCTGCCTACGACTTTGCTCGCACCAATGTAAACAATGAGAAGGACAAATGCGAATATAAGCGAGACATTCACATGCCTTTTTATATTTTCATTTACTCGCTCATCTATATCTGGAACTTCCTCTTTTTTGTACTTACGCTTTTTATAATACGTATACACTGTTAAAAGTAGAATTGCTAAAATGTTACTAACTATTAACGATAACATCGGTATGGATGGATCCATAATACGAACTAAAACGTCCCCTCCACATAATCCTAAGACAGTAGCGATATACAACTTTTTAGTATCGTTCATTTTCTCTCCCCTTACTCCAGCGTAAATATTTCTTCTACCTTCATTCCAAAATATTTGGCGATTTTTAGGGATAACTCTAGACTTGGGTTATAGTGGTGGTTCTCAATCGCCACGATTGTCTGCCGCGTCACTTGCATTGCCTTTGCCATTTCAATTTGCGTTATATGATGTTGTTTTCGTAATTCCTTAATTTTATTTTTCACACCCATAGGCTCCACCTTCGAAAGTAAAGATATCTTTACTTTAATTATAAATATTTTCCAGTTACAAGTAAAGATATCTTTACAAAAAAAGGTAAAAAAAGAGACATCTATAAGATGCCTCTTTGCTACTACATAAATCCTAATGCCCATACAAGAATATATCCAAGAACCGATAGACAAACCGAGCCAATCAGCCCTGCGACGAATGCCCTACTTCCTAATTTGCGGAACGTTTTAAACTCTACATTTAAACCTAGCCCTGCCATCGCCATTGCAATAAGCATGTACGCAATGACTACAATATATCCAGCAACAACTTCTGGTATAACCCCAAGCGAATGTACCGCACTCATTGCTAAAAATCCAAAGATAAACCAAGGAATCGGAAGGTCTCGCCAAGATCGTTTTTCTTCACTTCCCTCACTCTTGCCAAACCATAATCCGATTAAAATCGCTACTGGTACGAGCATCGCAACGCGCGTTAATTTTACGATAACCGCGATGTCTACAGCCGTGCTACCTCCTGGCGCCGCAGCAGCGATAACATGCGCGATTTCGTGCAGCGTCGCGCCTGAGAACACTCCGTATCCATATGGAGATAAGCCAAGCACTGGGTATAATAGCGTATAAATAAGTGTAAATATTGTACCTAAAATTGCAATAATCGCTGCCCCAACTGCCGTTTCTTCATCCTTTGCTTTCACTTGCGGTGCAATTGCGACGACCGCAGCGGCACCACAAATCGCCGTTCCGCATGCCGTTAAAATTCCTAGTTTCTTTTCTACTTTAAATACTTTCGTTAGTCCATATACAACGAAAATTGTAAATGTAATAACAACCGCTGCGATGACCAATACTTTCGGCCCCGCCTTCGCAATATCAACAAGATTTAACCGCATTCCAAGTAAGATAATCCCAAAGCGAAGCAATTTCTTACTCGCAAAGTTCGTTCCCGCTATCGCTTCTTGAGGAATCCCGATTGCCGCGCGCCAAACCATCCCGATTAGAATAGCGATTACTAATTGTCCCATAATATTTAAAAATGGAAGCTCTGCTAAATATTTCGCGGCAATTGCGATTAATAACGTAATCCCAATACCTTGTGAAAATCCAAAGCCCTTCTTCTTTTGTATAACAAGTGTTTGTTCCACTTTGTACCACCCCAATAATCGTATTGGAACATGCATGTTCTTTCTAGTTACATTATAAGAGAGTTTTAATAATAAGTTTAATATCAATATTTAATCCCTATCATCAGAAATACTTATGATAAAATGAAAACAAAAATAAAGGGGCCTAACAAATGAACGTCGACATTTTAAAAATCTTTGTTACTGTCGTTGAACAAAAACATTTTTCGCGTGCTGCGGAACTATTAAACCTTTCACAACCCGGCGTTAGTATGCACATTCGCAACTTGGAAAATGAATTTGGGACTACACTTATTCAGAGATCCCCCAAGCACGTCCAAGTTACAGAAGCTGGAAACATATTATACATACATGCAAAGCAAATGCTTTCACTTTATGAAGATGCAAAACAAGAAATTAACGAGCTGCATAACGTCGTAACAGGA
Source organism: Bacillus sp. NPDC057893 (assembly GCF_042796455.1). Classification (NCBI taxonomy): domain Bacteria; kingdom Bacillati; phylum Bacillota; class Bacilli; order Caryophanales; family Bacillaceae; genus Bacillus; species Bacillus sp. NPDC057893. Next base: position 168,894 of record NZ_JBHVNG010000003.1, read on the forward strand.
ACGCTTCGCATCGGTGCTAGTTTTACAATTGGTGAATATTTGCTTCCAAAAATACTCGCTAACTATGCGAATGAAAATCCACACGTCGAAGTTCATACATTTATCTCAAATACAGAAGAAGTTTTGCAAAGCCTTCGCTCTAATCAAATTGATATCGGCTTAGTGGAAGGCCAAGTCGTATACGCTGACGTAGATGTTGAAACTTTTATGCAAGATGAAATGAAGCTCGTCGTCCCGCCAAACCATCCATTGCTCCATATCAAGGGGATTAACGAAAATACATTGCAAGACCAAGTCTGGGTATTAAGGGAGAGCGGCTCTGGCACACGTGCCTATAGCGATCGCTTTATACACCAACATCATTTAAAAATGAAACGCTTCTTTACATTTAGCAGTATTCAAAGCGTGAAGGAAGCCGTTGCAGCCGGTCTTGGCATCGCTATCCTGTCAGATTGGACTGTTCGAAAAGAACTGTTGGCACAAGAAATATTCCACATCCCTGTTCCCAACGAAGAGCTAATCCGTCCATTCTCCATCGTGCGCGGCAAATATTTTATCCCGTCTAAAGCTATTCAAGTCTTTTTAAAACACGTAGATTCTTTTGCGAAAAAACAAAGTTGACCTTCACATTAGTGTGAAGGTTTACAATACATGTAAAAGGAGTGAAACGCATTGCGAATTGGAGAGTTATCAAAAGAAACTGGGGTTAGCGAAAGGGCACTAAGACATTATGAAGAAAAGGGATTACTCCCTTCAAATCGCCTCACAAACGGCTATCGTGATTTCGATAAAAGTGCCATTGAAAAAGTAGAGCTTATCCAAATGTATTTACAGCTCGGCTTAAATTTAGAAGAGACCGCAAGAATGCTACGCTGCCTCGAAATCGAGCCACATCTATACGAAAATCCATGCAGCAGTATCCTTGCGCTTTACGAGGATAAACTCAATGAAGTAACAAAGCAAATCACATTACTTTCCAACATTCAAACGAATTTACAAAAACACGTTTCACTCCTAAAACAAGCAAAAGAAAAGGGATGATTACATGTTTGTTATACATGGCAGTTCAAGACAAAACGGAAATACGGAAGCTTTAACACATATGGTGATTGATGGGATTGAAACAGAACAAATTTACTTGCGTGATCATATTGTCCATCCAATCATAGATCAGCGACATGATGTAGAAGGATTTCAACCTGTAAATGATGACTATCAACAATTAATTGAGCGCATGCTAGAGCACGACACGATTATCTTCGCTACACCGCTATACTGGTACGGAATGAGCGGCCACATGAAGAACTTCGTTGATCGCTGGTCACAAAGCTTGCGTGATAAATCTCTTCATTTCAAAGAAAAAATGAAAGGCAAAAAAATGTACGTTGTCATCGTTGGCGGAGACAGTCCAAAACTGAAAGCATTGCCGCTTATCGCCCAGTTTCAATATATCTTTGATTTTGTTGGTTCATCATTTGGAGGGTATATTATTGGGGATGCGAATGGACTAGATGAAATCAAGAACGATGCTGAGGCGCTGGCAAAAGCACAATTGTATAATAATAAATTCAAAAATAGCACACAGAAATAAGTTTGACAAATCCATTTGTATGCGCATACAATAAAAATAATATTATGAAAGGAAGGTACTTTGACCAATGAAGTTCTAATTCTCTTATTTATTTCATCCATCACAAATAGTGAACAAAAATGATGAAAACTAGCAGAGGATTAGTCTGTCCATTTGTCGATACTTTCTTTCGAGACGATCATGTAAAAAATCGTTTATTTATGTACGATTTTTACATTGAAGGGCGACGTTTATCCTCTCTAGTGAAACTAGGGAGGTTTTTTTATGACTATTTTAATCGCACGTAATATCGAAAAGAGCTTTGGTGATCGCACCATATTTACGTTACCATCACTAGAAATTCAAGCAAACGATCGTATAGGAATTGTCGGAGCCAACGGAGCTGGAAAATCTACGTTATTACAAATATTAAGTAAAGAAATAGAAGCTGACAAAGGCACAGTAACTCATCATAGTTCTATCGCCATCATCCCACAGCTTAGCGAGGGGATACCGGAAACCGCTTCTTCCCTCGCTAAAGGCAAATGGAATATTTCAAACGTCGCAAATTCAATGAGCGGCGGTGAACGAATGCGCCTAAAGATCGCCCATGCCCTCGAACAAGATGCAGGCATTCTATTTGCTGATGAGCCAACAAGTCACTTAGATATGTTTGGTACAGAGCAATTAGAAAAGGCACTTTTATCTTATAACGGTGCACTTGTTTTAATATCGCATGATCGTGATTTTTTAGATGCCATATGTACAAAAATCATTGAAGTTAAAGACGGTACTATTCAAGAATATAAAGGTAATTATTCAAACTATCGAAAGCAAAAAGAACGTGAGCGAATACAAAAGCAAGCAGAATATGATCAATATATACAAGAAAAAAATCGGTTAGAACAGTCAATTTCACAAAGAAAGCAACGTGCTTCTAGCATGACAAAAATCCCAACACGGTTCAGTTCATCTGAATCTAAACTTTATAAGTGCAGCGGGGCTCATGGGCAAGAAAATGTTAGCAAAGTAGCGAAAGCACTAGAAACACGCCTTGAAAAGTTGGAACAGAAAGAAAAACCGAAGGACTTTTCTCAAGCTCAGTTTGACGTACAATACCACACACCAATTCATAGTAAAGCAGTTGTTCAGTTTAATAAAACAACGAAGAAAATAGGGGATCGCACACTATTTAAAAATATGAATGGAACAATTGTCCCTGGGGCAAAGCTTGCTATTTTAGGGGCAAACGGAAGCGGGAAAACAACTTTGTTCAAAATGCTTCTCGCGAACGAGCGTGGCATTCAGCTTTCGAAAAGTTGTAAAATTGGATACTTTGAACAAACATTATCTATTTTAAAAACAGATAAAACAATTTTAGAAAACGTTCTAGAAGAAACAAACTATACAGAATCGTTCGTTCGAACAATACTTGCAAGGCTCCTATTCCGCCGTGAAGATGTTCATAAACCTGTGCACGTCTTAAGTGGTGGAGAACGCATGAAGGTTGCACTCGCAAAAGTATTTTTAGGAAACTATAATATGCTTCTGCTCGACGAACCGACAAACTATTTAGACTTGGCAACGCAAGAAGAATTAGAAAGCATGTTACAAGAGTATCCTGGCACTATACTTTTCATTAGCCATGACCGTGCCTTTATTCGTTCTGTTGCAGACCATATTCTACAAGTAGATGAGAGCGAACCACGAATATTCCATGGCAATTACGAGCAATACATCAAAAGAACCACCCAAGCTTCCATAAACGTTACTGAACAAGAATTATTGCGATTACAAACAAAATTAACAGAAGTCATCAGCCGGATTTCTATACCCAATCATCACGATGACATCACATTTCTTGAACAAGAATATGAAAAATTATTAGTTCAAATTCAGCGGTGTAAAGAAGCGCTCTAATGTCTTCCCTATATATCGACGGGACCTTCCACATTTCCCAAGAAATATCGCGGCTTCGACATAAAGATAATATTAGACACCACAATAACAAAAAGCCGTGCACCAGCACGGCTTTTCACTTTATCTTGCTATTTGTGGGCAGTAAATGCTCGATTGGTGAAGGCTAATAATCAGTGGGTATGCCCCCCACTGATTAAAGTTTCACTTTATATACGGACAGCAGTCCCGCTCACCGCAACCATTAGCATCCCTTCGCGAACGACTTCGTAATCCACGTCGATACCAACGATGGCATTCGCATTTTTTTGTCTTGCGAGAGTTTTCATCTCTTCCATTGCAATGTCGCGCGCTTCTTTTAATTTGCTTTCATAAGCACCTGCACGACCGCCGACAACGTCACGGACAGAGGCAAAAAGGTCACGAACGATATTCGCACCCATAATCGCTTCTCCATTCACGATATCGATATACTCAATAATTTCTCTTCCTTGAATTGTAGACGTTGTTGTTACAATCATACTTTAGAGCCTCCCATATGAGATTTCTACCCACTTATGGTGCACTAATTCAGCAGAAATTATATTTAGGAACTAAACTGCGCTTCATATAACCTGCTATATCCTCCGCCTTGCTCAATTAGTTCCTCATGTGAACCTTGTTCTGCAATACCTTCTTTATTTACAACGACGATACGATCTGCATTTTTAATAGTTGCAAGCCTGTGAGCGATAACTAATGTTGTACGGCCGACAGATAGTTCAGCAAGTGATTTTTGGATAGCAAGTTCTGTCTCTGTGTCTAGCGCAGAAGTTGCTTCATCTAAAATTAAAATTGGCGGGTTCTTCAAGAACATACGGGCAATTGCTAAACGCTGCTTTTGTCCTCCTGAAAGTTTCACACCACGCTCACCAATAACTGTCTCTAAACCGTCTGGTTGCGAGTAAATTAAGTCCTCCAACTGGGCACGTTTTACCGCCTGCCAAATTTCAGCTTCTGAAGCTTTTAAGTTTCCGTAAGCGATATTTTCACGAATTGTTCCTGAGAATAAGAAAACATCTTGCTGCACAATTCCGATTTGCTTACGAAGTGACGATAACGTCATCTCTTTCGTGTCAATGCCATCAATTTGAATCGATCCGGATGAGTGTTCATAAAAACGCGGTAATAAACTACATAGTGTTGTTTTCCCTGCCCCTGATGGCCCAACGAAAGCAACTGTTTCACCTGCATGTATTTTCAAATTAATATCTTTTAAAATCGGCTCTTTATTTTCATATCCGAACGTGATGTTATTGTATTGAATATCGCCGTGTACATGTTTAACTTCGATTGCATCTTTAGAATCTACAATATCCGGCTCTGTTTCCAAAAGTTCTACATATCTTTTAAAACCAGCGATTCCTTTCGGATAACTTTCAATAACTGCATTAATTTTTTCAATTGGGCGGAAGAAAATATTCGTTAATAAAACGAATCCAATAAATCCACCGTACGTTAATTCACCTTGCAGTACGAACCATGTACCACATATTAATACAAAGAGTGTTACAAGGCGCATGAGCATATAACTAATCGATGAATTTAACGCCATAATTTTATACGCCATTAATTTTGTTGTACGGAAACGAGCATTGTTTACAGCAAATTGCTCTTTCTCAAACTTTTCATTTCCGAATGCTTGTACAACGCGGATACCACCAACATTGTTCTCGATACATGCATTGAAATCAGCAACGTCTGAGAATAAACGTCTAAACGTACCTGTCATTTTTTTATTGAAGTAAAGTGCCAACCATAATAAGAATGGAATTACGAAGAATGTTAGAAGTGCTAACTTCCAGTTAATCATCATCATAAATGAAAATGCTCCGACTAAAGTCATAATGGCAATGAATAAATCTTCTGGTCCATGGTGAGCAATTTCCCCAATTTCCATTAAATCGTTTGTAAGACGTGAAATTAAATGACCTGTTTTATTATTATCAAAAAATCTGAATGATAGCTTTTGAATGTGATCAAATAATTTCTGTCTCATATCAGTTTCAATGTTAATACCAAGCATATGTCCCCAATATGTAACAACGTATTGCAAACCTGCATTTAACACATAAACTACGAACAAACCGAAACAAGCCCATAAAATAAGCGTCCAGTTTTGCCCTGGCAATAACTTATCAATAAATTGATTTACGATAAGCGGGAAGCCAAGTTCCAGTAATCCTGCGATAACCGCGCAAGAAAAGTCGAGTATAAATAAACCTTTGTACGGTTTATAGTAAGAAAAAAATTTACGTAGCATATTTTTCCTCCCTTTTCCAAATTAAAAGACTCCCTAAATGATAACCATTATCAAATAATTATTCAAGTTATCCGTCTATGAAACTAAAAAAACCTTCATCTGTGTTTGATGAAGGTTTCCATTTTATTTTACATCGCTTCCGAATCCCACTCATGCTCTTGCTGGACAAACACAACGCCTAATTCATGATGTCCTCCGGCGTATAATGCTGTTTGAGCAAGACGAAGCTCACCATTTGTATCTACTACTTCTAATTTACAAAATGCTCCTGTCGTCTTCGTTTGAAGCGCGTCATAAAACTCTTCGGTACTTCTTGGAATGATTCCATTTACTTTCGTAATAACTTCTCCAGGCTTTAAATTCATTTCCGCCCCAATTGTATTCGGAATTGTATCTAACACAACAAGTCCATCATTACGTGCGGCAAAGTATGCTGGTCTTTTCTCGTCTGCAATTTTCTCTTGCATCGAGATTGTAAAGCGCCCAAGCATTGCGACTCCCATCGCGATAATTGCGAGTACGTGCCACCAGTAACTTGCGACACCTAAAACGAGTACGAGTCCTGCTAATCCATAAACACGTCTTCCTGTAAATAATAAAGCTTCCGTCGGCTCATAACTTCTAATCTTTCTCATAAATCCAATTAAAAATGGAACAAGGAATAAAGAATATGTAGTCGAACCTATTGAAACGACAGGCCACCAAGAAATAAATCCTGTCACCGCGTCTCCTGGTATAAGAATAAATACTGGCACAAGCCATAAACGATTTGATTCATGTAGTCCAATTCTCAAACCACGCTTACCCTTTTTAATTTTCGGCGTAGAATATCGCACTGCATTTTTAGAGATTAATAACCCCTCTACAACGAGCATAACGCCTAGTAAAATAGCAAGGGATACAATCGTATCCTCTTCACCTTCTCCAAGCTGTAAGAAGGAAACTGGCATCTTAGACGATAACAACACGAGTGCAATAGCGATTCCGAAAGTATAAGCTACAGATAAATATCGATACATAGCAGTTAATCCAAATAATAACGTCCAAAGTAAAATTGCCCATAAACTCGCTTTTGAAACAACAAGCCCGAGTCCAATCGTAATAATAGATACGATTAATCCGTACCCAATACCTGCAAATAGAGTTGTTCGTAGTTCAAACCAAATATCATATACTTTAAAAGAAAAATCTTTTCGTTCTCGTAATATACGTAAGTATCCAACGAAGATACTACTAATTAAAAATACATAGACAGCAGGGTGTAAGAAAAAACGTCCAACTGCTCGTAGTATTTCAAAAAGCCATGCCTCCACGAATTCATTCACCACCATTTATATCATTTTTTCTTTTTATCTTATCATAACTAAAGAAATGTTTGTTTAACACATAAAAAATACAGGCATCAAAGTGCCTGTATTCTTTCTTATTTCGCTATTAATTTCAATGCCGTCTGTAATTGTAAATCATTTTCTCCAGAACGGATTTTTTCAATAATTTTAGTTTGAAGCGCTTCAGCTGTCTTTTTATCGAGTTGTCCTGTTGCTTCCATCTCATTCGCATTTTGGAATGCTTTTAGTGCTGATTCTGTCTCTTTGCTAAAGTATCCATCTTCACGTCCTGGTACATATCCTAAGCTCTTAAGCATTTCTTGCGCATGTTTTACTTGTACATCATTTGAATTGTATGAAAGTGTCTTTTCAATTTGAATTGGTGTCGCATGATAATAAGCTGGTTGCTTCACTTCTACAGTTGGCGCGATTCCTTTTTTATGAATCCAATTGCCATCTGGTGTTAACCATTTAAACATTGTTAATTTAATATTGCTACCATCTTTAAATGGAACAGCTTGTTGGACAGTACCTTTACCAAACGTTTTTTCACCAATTAAATCGTATCCTTCTCCCTCTTTTAGCGCACCCGCTAAAATCTCTGAAGCAGAAGCACTTCCATTATCAATTAATACTGAAATTGGATATGACTTTCTTTCTTTCAGTTCCGTAGAGAATTTCTTCTTCTCACCATTTCGCTGTTCTACTTGTAGCATTGGCTTTTTATCTGTCATGATGTCTCCTAGTATGTCTTCTACACTATTTAAATAGCCACCAGGATTGCCACGTACGTCAATAACTAAGCCTGCTATATGTTTCTTCTCTAACTCTTTTAACTGATCCTTAAATTCTTTCGCAGTATTTTCAGCGAAAGAAGTAATTTGCATATAACCGATGTCTTTTCCGCTCTCTTGCTTTACTGAACTAAATACAGTGAAAATCGGAATCTTTTCACGCTTAATTTTAAATTCTATCGGATCAGCCACTCCTGCGCGCTTAATTTCAATTGCAACAGTCGTTCCTTTTTTACCACGAATTTTTAATACTGCTTCTTCACGTGATAAATCTTTCACACTATTTCCATCTACAGATAAAATTTGGTCATTCGGTTTAATTCCTATTTTTTCTGCTGGTGAACCTTTAATTGGCGATACGATAATAAGCTTACCGTCCGTCTTGTTTACTTCAGCTCCAATCCCTTCAAGTTCAGGATCTAGTGACTGACTAAACTGTTTTGCCGTTTCTTTATCCATATACGTGGAATAAGGGTCCTTCAGCGTAGACAACATTCCTTGTATCGCACCTTCGACTAACTTGTCGTCTTTCACGTCTTCCACATAACGTGAATCAATTAGTGCATACGCCTCATTAATCTTTGCCAAATTCCCTTGCGCTATGCCAGCATTACCATTCGATACTGTTTGCGTTACATACGCTGGGTTTATCCCAAACCAGTACATACCACCAAACATCCCGCCAGCACCAATTAAAAATGCAACAGCCATTCCAATAATTGCAACTCTACGTTTCAATGCGGAATTCCCCTTTCCAGAACACACAGGTGGTGTAGCAAAAGGCATCACACGATGTGTGATGCCTTTACCTATTTCTACTATATGATAAGCTTGTACGAATTATGTTTGCAACTTTTTATACTTTTAAGAAGCGACGAATTGACATTACACTTCCCCACATACCGATTAATGCACCGATTAACACTAATAAACCAGCTAATTGGAATACGAATGGGTTGTATGGTAGAAGCTCGAAAATTGTTCCGCCAAGTTTTTCATTAAACACACCTTGCAATGAATTATATATAACTAAAATTAGGCCAATTGGAATAATTGATCCTAATACTCCTAGGAATAATCCCTCTAACAAGAACGGCCAACGAATAAACCAGTTTGTTGCACCAACAAGTTTCATAATTTCAATCTCAGTACTACGAGCATAAATTGTAATTTTAATTGTGTTAGAGATTAAGAACATCGCTGTGAATAGAAGACCAGCAATTAACGCAATCCCGATGTTACGACCAGTTTTTACAGTATCAAATAATTTTTCAACTTGACCTTTACCGTATTGAACATTACTTACAAACTGCATTTTCTCAATCTTTTTCGCAATCGCCGCTGTATCTGTTGGTTCTTTCGCCTTTACAACAAATACATCTTTCAGTGGATTATCTTGCTCAAATAACTCGAACGTTTTTCCACTATCGCCTAAGCTTTTAATTAAACGTTTCAACTCTTCTTCTTTAGAAGAATATTTAATAGAATCTACTTTCGCAATTTTACTCATATCTTCTTCTAATTTCTTTTGATCAGCTTCTTTTGCTGCCGGATCAATATGCACACGAATTTCTACATCTTGCTCTACTTTCGTCGCAAAATGGTTCATATTCATAATCGCTGCCAAAAAGACACCTACAAGTAATAACGTAACTGTTACTGCACTTACAGAAGCAAATGTCATCCATCCGTTACGGGATAGATTTTTCACACCTTCTCGCAAATGTCGACTAAGGGTTTTAGCCTTCATATCCGTATCCTCCCTCAATCTCGTCTCGAACAATTCTTCCGCCTTCAATTGCAATTACACGATGACGAATTGTATTTACGATATCTGCGTTATGTGTCGCCATAACAATCGTTGTACCACGCTCATTAATACGTTTAAAAATGCTCATAATATCAAGCGCTGTTTCAATATCTAAGTTACCTGTTGGCTCATCAGCAATTACAACCTTTGGTCTATTTACAATCGCTCTTGCAATCGCCACACGTTGTTGCTCTCCGCCTGAAAGTTCGCTTGGAAGTGCATCTGCACGATCATCTAGACCTACAAGACCTAACACTTCTGTAACACGTTCACGAATCGCATCTGGTTCTTCTTCAATTACTTCTAAAGCAAACGCTACATTCTCATATACCGTTAATTTAGGTAGCAATTTAAAATCTTGGAAAATTACGCCTAATTGACGACGGAAATATGGAACATCTCTTTCTGCTAATGTTTCAATTACAAGTCCATTTACATTAATTGATCCTGTAGATGGCTTCTCTTCACGATACATCATTTTAATAAATGTAGATTTTCCGGCTCCACTCGGTCCAACTACGTATACGAATTCACCTTGTTTAATGTTAACTGTGAGACCAGCAATGGCTTTCATACCATTTGGGTACTCCTTATAAACATTCGTCATTTTTATCATTATTTATCACCCAATACTTAATGATTTTTTTCGAAATACTTTTCTGTACATTTGAAAATAAAAGAAAAACCTCTATTTTCGCTCGACCATTCTTGTTGAAGGTAGCTTCCATACATGCTTTTTATTAGCAACGCTACTCTATGTAATATATTTCATCAAAATTCTACAAACCCCATTGTAACATCAATCGGTTTCCAATTCGGATACAGTTTTGTTACAGTTATGTTACATCCTAAAAAAAGATAAACGAGCTCATGTAATTACTTAACTCGAAGCACTTTTCGGTCAAGTTATACAATCAGCTCGTTTATTAATTACGTTTCTTATTTATGCTCCGCTAACCATTCAGCTACTTTTTTTGCGTCTTCACCTTGAATAAGTCCAGGTGACATTGAGCCGCGACCTTTTTTAATAATTTCTTCGATATCTGCAGCGTCATACTTACTGCCTACTTTTCTTAAATCAGGTCCAGTTGCTCCTGCTAAATCTTTCGCGTGACAACCAGCACAACTTCTTTGGAAAATTTGTTCTGCACTATCTGTACTTGCAGACTGATTCGAAGACTTACTCTCTTCTTTATTTCCACATGCTCCTAAAGCAAAAATGACTGATGTCCCCAGCGCAATAGCCAACAATTTCTTTTTCACTTCTATCGCTCCCCATTGTTGATATTCTTTTCATTCATAACTAGACAATAATCTTCACAACACATTCAATATTCATTATAAGCATTATCTTTATATAGAAAAACCAAGGTATATTTCATAACTTTCACAAATATAGTGAAAAGCCTAATGAAATAAAGCTTTCACAAATTGTTTCAATTCTGTGAACACCTTAGAAAGTTCTATAAAGAACCTCTTTTTCCAAACAAAATCAGAAAAATCCCATATAAAGTTCTGCTCCATTACCGCTCTGTTTTACTATTTTCTACTTTTTACAAAACAATATACGGCATTATATGCTACATATAATCTCATCAAAAAGAGAAGTTGTCGCCTCCAACTTCTCTTCCTCTTTATTTCATCAATATAAATAAGATAAGCCTCTTTATATCCTCTTGGACCTCAACATGTGCCAACAATTCTGTTGGCTTTTTCTCTTATTAAATACGAGAACGTAAATATGCATCAATAAACGGATTAATTTCTCCATCCATAACTGCTTGTACGTTACCAACTTCTGTATTTGTACGATGGTCTTTCACAAGAGAATACGGGTGGAATACGTAAGAACGGATTTGGCTTCCCCACCCAATTTCTTTTTGCTCTCCGCGAATCTCATCTAATTGTGCTTGTTGTTCTTCTAATTTCTTTTGATATAATTTCGCTTTTAGCATTTTCATCGCATGCTCACGGTTTTTAATTTGAGAACGCTCTGACTGACATGTTACAACCGTGTTTGTTGGTAGATGAGTTATACGAACTGCTGAATCTGTCGTATTAACGTGCTGTCCGCCTGCACCACTTGCACGATACGTATCTATTTTCAAATCTTCTGTACGCACTTCAATTTCAACTTCATCATTGAATTCAGGTACAACTTCACAAGATACGAACGATGTATGACGACGACCTGAAGAATCGAACGGTGAAATACGTACAAGACGATGTACACCTTTCTCCGCTTTCAAGTAACCATAAGCGTTATGACCTTTAATTAATAATGTAACACTCTTAATACCAGCTTCATCGCCCGGTAAGTAGTCAACCGTTTCTACTTTAAACCTACGTTTTTCAGCCCAGCGCGTGTACATACGTAATAACATAGAACCCCAGTCTTGTGACTCTGTTCCACCTGCACCTGGGTGTAATTCTAAAATAGCGTTATTTTTATCATAAGGATCGCTTAATAGTAACTGCAACTCGTACTCATTCATTTCTTGAATTAAAGTTTTCACTTCAGATTCTAGTTCCTCATGTAAATCTTCATCATACTCTTCTTTAAGTAAGTCATGCGTCATTTCTAAGTTTTCGAACGTCTCATCTAACTGACGGAACCTTCCAACCATATCTTTCAGCGCATTCGCTTCATTAATTACAGTTTGTGCGCCTTGTTGGTCATCCCAAAATCCTGCGCCCATCATCGTTTCTTCTAATTCTGCAATTTGTTTTTCCTTAGTAGGAAGGTCAAAGAGACCCCCTAAAAGCCGCTAATCTCTTAGCCATTTTTTCTAATTCTTGCCTAATTTCTACTAATTCCATTTCCTTCACCTCTATGTAATTGCTGTTACTTTCATATGAAAACAAGGGAAACTCTCTCCGCTTATTACGGAGAGAGTTTAAACCTTTTCATTATACATTTTTGATGTAAAAGTTTGCAAAGCAGCCTGAACTACAGTTCCCTATTACTGCCCAATGCCACAACAGTTTTTATATTTCTTGCCACTACCGCATTTACATAAATCGTTGCGTCCCATTTGGTCACCTTTTACAACCGGTTTTTTCTTCGCGTCCTCGCCATCGCTTGATGGATGAACAGCTTCACCTTGAACAACTTCTTGACGCTCTAAGTTTTGCTCAATTTCAGCTTTCATAATGTAACGAGAGATTTCCTCTTCAATAGAAGCGATCATCGACTCGAACATTGCGAATCCTTCCATTTGGTATTCACGAAGTGGATCGATTTGTCCGTAAGCACGTAAATGAATACCTTCACGAAGATGATCCATTGCATCGATATGATCTGTCCATTTCGTATCTACAACACGGAATACAACAACCTTTTCGAATTCACGCGTCTGCTCTTCAGGTAGAAGTTTCTCTCTTTCGTTATAACGCTCTACTAATTTCGCGATAATTGATTCGCTCATTTCTTCTGGAGCAAGGCGACGTAACTCTTCTTCTTTTACATCTCCTTCTTCAAGAAGGTTTGTATTTAAGTAATCGACAAGACCTTTAATGTTCCAATCTTCTTCGATTTCTTCTTGCGTATGAAGTGCAACAGCACGTTCTATCGTAGATTTCATCATACCTTCAATAATACTGCGTAAGTTCTCTGAATCCATTACTTCTTGACGCTGTTTATAAATTACTTCACGTTGTTGACGAAGTACATCGTCGTATTGCAATAGCTGCTTACGTGCATCATAGTTATTTCCTTCCACACGTTTTTGTGCAGATTCTACCGCACGAGAAACCATTTTACTTTCGATTGGTTGTGAATCATCCATACCAAGGCGATCCATCATCGCTTTCATATTGTCAGAACCGAAGCGGCGCATTAGTTCATCTTCCATTGATAAGTAGAACTGTGTTACACCAGGGTCCCCTTGACGACCAGAACGACCACGTAACTGATTATCAATACGACGACTTTCGTGACGCTCTGTACCGATAACTGCTAGGCCAACGTTTCTAATATCGTCGCCTAACTTAATATCCGTACCACGACCAGCCATATTCGTCGCAATTGTTACAGCGCCTTTCATACCAGCTTCTGCAATGATATCTGCTTCACGCGCATGGTTTTTTGCGTTTAAGATATTATGACGTACACCTTTACGTGTTAACATTTTTGAAATAAGCTCTGATGTTTCAATTGCAACTGTACCAACAAGAATAGGTTGCCCTTGTTTATGACGAGTTACAATATCCTCAACAACTGCATTGAATTTACCTTCCATTGATTTGAAGATTAAATCAGCACGGTCATCACGAATAATATCTTTATTCGTTGGAATTACGATAACATTCATATTGTAAATACTACGGAATTCTTCTTCTTCCGTTTTCGCTGTACCAGTCATACCAGATAATTTTTCGTACATACGGAAGTAGTTCTGGAACGTAATTGTTGCAAGCGTCATACTTTCATTTTGAATTTCTACGCCTTCTTTTGCTTCAATAGCTTGGTGTAAACCTTCGCTATAACGACGACCTTTCATAAGACGACCAGTGAATTGGTCTACGATTACGATTTCGCCTTCTTGTACGACATAATCTGTATCAAGGTGCATAACAACGTGTGCACGAAGCCCCTGATTAATATGGTGAAGAAGTGCTACATGTTTTAAATCAAATAAGTTTTCAATATGGAAAGCTTTCTCTGCTTTCGTGATACCATCTTCAGTTAACATTACATTTTTCGTTTTCACATCAAATGAATATTCTTTTTCATTTTCTAATGTACGAACGAATGCATTTGCAAACATGTATAGCTCTGTTGATTTTTGAGCTTGTCCAGAAATAATAAGCGGCGTACGTGCTTCATCGACTAAAATGGAATCGACTTCATCGATGATAGCAAAATTAAGTGGACGCTGAACGCACTGCTCTCTATATAACACCATGTTGTCACGTAAGTAATCGAATCCAAGCTCGTTATTTGTGCTATACGTAATATCAGCAGCATAAGCAGCTTGTTTCTCTTCACGTGACATACTATTTAAGTTAATCCCTACAGTTAGGCCAAGGAACTCATGAAGTTGTCCCATTTCACTTGCATCACGTTGTGCTAAGTATTCATTGACTGTAACAACGTGAACACCTTTTCCTGTTAATGCGTTTAAATATACAGGTAAAGTAGATGTTAACGTTTTACCTTCACCTGTTTTCATCTCAGAGATATTTCCTTCATGTAAGGCGATACCACCCATTAGCTGTACGCCATATGGACGCATTCCAAGAACACGATTTGCTGCTTCACGAACAACAGCAAAAGCTTCAGGAAGTAGATCATCTACTGTCTCACCTTTTGTCAGACGTTCTTTAAATTCAATCGTCTTTCCTTTTAATTGTTCATCAGTTAGCGGCTTAATAGATGATTCTAATGCATCAATTTGCTCCACTGTCTTCTGCATACGTTTAATTTGGCGTTGGTTGACATCAAATACCTTTTTTAAAATACCGATCATAGGAAATACGCTCCTCTTTTATTAAAATAAAACTTCCGATTGCTTTCTTTTTCTCTTTACAATCAGTCGTTATAAAAATCAAATTTATGTTATGCCAATTTTTCTCCTAATTAAAAAAACTAAAATGTATAAACCTAATGATAATTGTAACACTTGTCTTATAACTATGACAACAATCGTCCAAATCTCGAGCCGTAGATTCAGAAAAATTTTTCATTTAATTTGTTCCAACAAACTAATATTTCAAATTCACATTACAAATTTTGTATTAAATCTAAGTAGTGTTCTTTCAAGTTCTCTTTTAAAGAAGATGGCTCAATTATTTTTATAGTTTTACCAAAACTAGCTAAATACGAGATGATAAAGTTGATTTCAGCAGGCTCATAAGTTCCTATTAAGTATGTATCTTCGTGTTCTTCCCATAATTTCATCGAAGGATATTGTTGTTGCTTGAATATCTCTATCCCCCTCGCAGTAATTGAGCATTTAAATTGAATAGCTTGTTCAGTTGCCTTCCAAAGACTATGTGCGTTATGTATATTTATGTTTTCCAAATCCAGACTATCCTGAGCACCTACCATTTCTAACGACCTAATACGATCACAGCGAAACACTCGATAAGCCGATTTATCTAAATCGTAAGCCTGGCAATACCAATAACCTTTCATTGCATAAATCGAAATCGGCTGAATACGGCGCATTGTCGTTTGTTTCGGCGTTACATAGTTTATAGTTAAAGCCCTATTTTGAACAGCAGCTAACAAAATCTCTTCTAGATAACCACATTCATGTGCTTGTTCCAAATGAAAAAAGGACACTCTTTTTTGCAAGTTTTCAATTTGCTCACGTTGTTTTGACGAAACACTATCTAAAAATTTCTTATTAATGGAACGAAACGAGATTTGAAAGGGAATACTTACAAAACTACTTAGTGCTTGCATTGCAAAATAAAGTGCAAAAACTTCATGATTTGTAAATGAAATCGGTGGTAATGTCATCGTTTTGATTAAACGATAACCTCCATACCGACCATACTCTGCAAAAAGAGGGACACCCATTTCCTCTAATGATGTAATATCACGTAAAGCTGTCCTTTTTGAAATTTGAAATTCATCCATTAAATCTTTCAATGTGAATATTTGTTTTTGATTAATAAAACGTAGCATCTGATTTAAACGTTCAACTTTTTTCATAAATTCTCCCTATAGGTGCCATATGCTGGCACCTTATATTTGTATAATAATAAGTGTAAACATATATGAAGGAGGCAATACAATGAACTTTGAAGTAATCCCTTTTTTATCATTAAATGGGCAAGGTGCTAAAGCAATTGCATTTTACGAACAGTATTTAGGCGCAAAAGTTTTATTTAAAAAGAATTATAAAGAAATGAAAGAAATAGATCCGAATTTCACGTATAAAGAAAGCCAAGAACATTATATTACCCATTCTGTTTTACAAATTGGCGCTAATAAAATTATGATTGCAGAACAGGCAGTGGATTCCACACGTCCTTGGCAATTAAGTAATAGCTCATCATTATGCATTCAATCTAAAGATTTCCAAACCATTGAAGCACTCTATCACAATCTAATTCAACATGATGAGGTTTATATTTTAACACCTTTTGAAAAAAACTCCTTCAGCCCGGGTTATGCCATTGTGCGAGATCCTTTTGGAATAGTAATACAATTGACCGTTACAAAACATGACTTCTAAATTCCATTGCGAATAAGCCATTTAAATTTATATCAATATTACAAGATAGGAAGGCAAAAATATATAAAGTGAAACTTTAATCAGTGGGGGTTTTGTTCATCCCCCACTGATTATTAGCCCTCACCAATCGGGCGTTTACGGGCAGTAGGGGCCCCACCTAACTTCTTTGCTCCGGCCGAATTTTGAGGTGGGAGTTTTACTGCCCACAAATAGCGGGATAAAAAAAGCGCAGCCTCTTCCGGCTGCGCTTTCGAATTATTATTTTGTTTCGATTAAACCATATTTCCCGTCTTTACGGCCATATACAACATTAGTTTCATTTGTATCAGCATTTGTGAAGACGAAGAAACTATGTCCTAGCATATCCATTTGTAAGATCGCTTCTTCAACGTCCATCGGTTTTAAATCGAATCGTTTTGTACGTACAAGTTCTAATTCATCCTCTTCTACCGCATCCAGAACAGCTACTGCTTCTGGAAGGATAAAGTTAGTTTTCACAGAACCCTTTTCACGTAATTTACGGTTTACTTTTGTTTTATGTTTACGAATTTGTCGCTCAATTTTATCAACTACTAAATCAATCGCAGCGTACATATCGCTATTTGTTTCTTCTGCACGAAGTAATAAATCTGTAAATGGAATTGTCACCTCGATACGTTGCTTGTCAGAGTATACCTTTAAATTAACTTTAATCTCTGGGAATGTATCAAAATAACGCTCTAATTTACTTAGTTTTTTCTCTACATATTCCTTTAATGCTGGAGTTACTTCAATATTTTCACCACGAATGTTGAATTTCATAGATGAATTCCTCCTTTCAAGCCTATGTACTATAATTTCGACATTGGCTTAAAAACTCCTTCTAACTTTTTTAAAAAAATTAGTGGAATTGCGATTTTTTTATCGTTTTTTGTTGAAATGAAAAGATGCATCGTTTCTATCTTTATTTTATCCTATTAACATCGTGAATAACGAATGTAACTGTGGACAATTGGTTACAGAAAAGAAACAACTTTTTGACAACTTCTCCGCAACAAAAAAGCCCTTGGTACGAGCAAGAGCTTTCACCATCTATATAATGCTGCTAAAAATACAGCTCTATCTTTTCCAAAAACTTAATTTTTACAGTTTCACAACATTAGCCGCTTGTGATCCACGTGCTCCATCAACAATATCAAACTCCACTTGTTGACCTTCTTCTAACGACTTATACCCATCTTGTTGAATAGCAGAAAAATGAACAAACACATCATCACCATCTTCACGCTCAATAAACCCAAATCCCTTTTCTGCATTGAACCATTTTACTCGTCCTTGCATGTTCATTCCATTCCCTTCACTCTTAAAATCAGGGCATTCGCCCCATATTTTGACTATAACGAATGACAAGACTGTTAGTCAAAGGAGATCTGTCGTCTTTTTATTATTCCTTTCGACATTCACATATTAACCTCTACAAAGCGTCAAACAAGAAACCTCTCTCGCTCCTCGATCATACAAAAGGCTTCCGATTTGCCTAACAGTAATTCCTGTCGTATACACATCATCCACGATTAAAACATGTTGCTCATGAAACATCTCTTCTCCCTGAAAATAAAAAGGATTAACCCCCGATATCCTTTCTTTACGTTTCTTCTTACTTTGTTTTTCTGTTTCTATTCTTCTTAATGATGTACAAAACATTTTGATAGGCAAACAAGAAGCTAGTAACTCCGCTTGATTAAAACCACGCTCGTATTCTCGCTCTTCACTAAGAGGGACCGGAATGGCAACTGAAACATTCGCAAAATATTTTTGAAAAAGACTTCGAAAAGGCTGATGAAAAATATGCACTAATTCAGCATCTCCTCGAAATTTAAACTGTGCTAATATTTCTTTCATCCCTTCATCATACACATACAGCGAACGATTTATGAGAGACGGAAACCTCTGCTCGTTCGTCCACCTTATGCAGTCCATGCAAATATCCCCAGTTTTATATTCAGCTGGTACAAGTTCTAAAGGCCGACCACACTCCTTGCAAATATCGCCTATAATATAGGAAAGTTTTTGTTCACATCTATCACATATATACTTTTTATGAAGCTTAACAAAAAAAGTGTACCAACTAATCGCATATGAAATATACTCATCACAAAGTAGACAATGCATCAATCTATCAATCCTTGTTCTTTAGCATTCTTATTCATACTTTGAATATGTTTTTTCGCACGCACCATCGCCTCTGTCTTTCCATAATGAAAATAGATGACATCTCCATGCGGTTCATCAGAGCTTCTGCCAGCACGCCCTGCAATTTGGACGAGAGCACTTTCTGAAAATATTTCTTCTTCAGCTCCTAAAACTGCTACTTGTAAATTTTTCACAGTTACTCCTCGTTCCAAAATCGTCGTTGTAACTAATAAAGGGATTTCTCCTTTTCTGAAAGCTGCTACCTTCTCTTTTCTCGCCATATCTTCTGCATGCACACCGTCAATTTGATTGTTTAATGATTTTAATAACTGGCTAATTTCTTCTACATATCGCACATGAGGAACAAATAGAAAAATGGGGTATCGTTTCGATAAGTACAGATTTAACCATTGTAATAAAGCACGAGGAATTTTTTTACGTATAAGACCCTTTTTCCAATTTCCGCACCACCGAAATATCGGAACTGGCAATGGATGACGATGGTATCGCCCTGAAATAATAACCCCTTTTTGCTTACCACTTCGCAACTTACGCTTCCACTTTTCATCTGGAGTTGCAGTTAAATAAATACGTGCTGCCTTCTCTTTCATCGCTTCGTTTACTGCATACTGCAACATCTTATCTGCATGATACGGAAAAGCATCTATCTCATCTACAATCATGACATGGAACGCCCTATAATAACGTAACAATTGATGTGTAGTTGCAACGATTAACGCCGCATCTTTTTCTCGGTCTAAACTCCCTCCGTATAAAGCAGCTACATTTATATTTGGAAACACTTCTTGTAATCTTGGTGCTAATTCAAGTACAACGTCCGTTCTCGGCGTTGCAATACAAACTCTCTCTCCCTTTTGTAGTGCCTCTGCAATTCCGCGAAACAACATTTCTGTTTTTCCAGCCCCGCACACCGCCCAAATAAAAAATGATTCTTTCTGCTTAACAGCATCAACGACACTTTGCGCAGCTAACTCCTGACCAGCAGACAAAACGCCTTCCCACTGTAACGGATTCCAATAATTTTCTCCGCTTATTTCAGCAATCCCGCGAACAAGTACAGCACATTCACTTACCCTGCCCATCGTTATACATTTCCGGCAATACGTACATACTTTATTGCACCTTTTGCATAGAAATGATGCAAATAGTCGCTGCTCTATATTTCCGCAGCGCTGGCACATATATTTTGAAGCTTTCTTACTTATCCCTTGTACACAAATGACGTCTCGATTCTTTTTCAAATGATCCAAATTATCCTGCAAATCTGAAGAAAGTTCTTCTAACAGTAACTGTCTACCAGCTAACATCATCAATAGCCACCTCCAGCACTACTATAAATCCTTCTCTTTATCTCGTAAAAACTCAAAAAAGCCGATAACCTACTTATAAAATAGTAAGCTATCGACTTTATACACATTTTTTATTCAATTATAAATCCTAGAATCTACCGTATCCTAAGAAATGTTTTTGGTTGTACGAACTGTTAATATCACCGTACGCAATCCCTTTATCACTCGCATGAATCATTTGTCCATTCCCAACATAAATACCGATGTGAGACGGACCTGCTTTATAAGTACCTTGGAAGAATACTAAATCTCCAGGCTGTGGGCTACTTACTTTAGAAACTGAATTCCAATATCCATTAACATCTTGACGTCCTACACCAAAGATGTAAGAAATGAATCCACTACAGTCAAAACCACCGTTTGATGGAGATGCACTTGCCCAAACATAAGGCATACCTAAGTATTGTTTTGCTTTACCAATTACGCCAATATCCGGAGTTGGAGCTGGTGCTGGTACTGGCTTTTCTTTTTTAGGTTCTTCTTTTTTAGGCTCTTCTTTTTGAGCTTGTCCAGCATTGTTTGCTGGAGCAGCTTGCTCTGCAGGCGCTTGCGCTGGTGCAGCTTGTTGTGCCTGTACTTCTTTAGCAGCTTGTTCTGCTTGTTTTTGAGCAGCAGCTTCTTGTGCTGCTTTTGCTTGCGCCTCTTCTTCCGCAATACGTTGTAATTGCAGTGCTTGTTTCTCAAGATCCTTCAATTGACCTTCCGTACTTGTCATTGTAGTTACAACTGTATCCATTTTACCGCTTAAATCGTTTACTGCTGTTGCTTTTTTCTCTTTTTCAACGTCAAGTTCTTTCTTAGCAGTTTCAATTTGAGATTGTGCTTCTTTTAATTCTTTTTGTTTTTCTTTTACTGTCTCAACATCTTTTTTCACGTTCGTTTGATCTTCTTGTTGAGTTTTCATGATATCTTCGTCAGATTCCATAATTTTAGACACAGAAGCTAAACGATCAACTAAATCTGCAACGTTTTTAGAGTTTACAAGAACTTCTGTTACAATGTTCGTGTTCGGTTGTTCTTGTAGTGCAACTAAACGTTTTCTTAATAACTCTTCACGTTTTGCAATCTTTGTTTGTAGTTCTGCAATATCTTTATTTTTATTTTCGATTAATTGCTCAGTATCAGAAACCTTTTTTGTTGTTTCATCAAGTTTTGAAGCGTTCTCTTGCACAGACTTATCCAAACCTTGGATTGTTTTGTTTAAGTCATTCATTTGTTTTTGTAATTCATCACGTTCTTGTTGTTGTTTATGTAAAGTATCATTTTGTGTGTTAATTTGTGATTTCACGTCAGAAATTTTATCTTCTGCAAATACATTTGGTGTTAGCCCTGAAAACATTAACCCTGCAACTAATGCGCAAGATGCCATTTTTAGCTTTTTCATTTTATTTTTTACACCGCTTTCTTTTTTCATTTTCCGTATATAACCTATTAAAATTTATACCATAATTCGGGAGTTTTTTTGCTAATGTTACGGTTTTGTAAAATAAATGTAATATTACATTTATCTCTATAGCAAAGTATATCTAAATTTGTATATATATGTAGAATTTCAAGAGCCTTATGCCGTTTTTTATAGAATTGAAAAAAACGTAAGGGAATCCCTTACGTTTTGAAAATACTCTAATATGAATGAGATAGAAACGTTACTTCATCCATTTCTCAGCCCAATTTTGGACCTCATCCATAACACTTTCCAACGCTTTCCCTTTATCAGTTACACCGTACTCGATTCTAACTGGTACTTCTGGGTAAACATTACGAACTACAATACCTTCACCTTCTAATTCCTTTAAACGTTCTGACAACATACGATCGCTCATATTCGGTATAATATCTGCGATTTCTCT
Source organism: Bacillus sp. NPDC057893 (assembly GCF_042796455.1). Taxonomy (NCBI): domain Bacteria; kingdom Bacillati; phylum Bacillota; class Bacilli; order Caryophanales; family Bacillaceae; genus Bacillus; species Bacillus sp. NPDC057893. Next base: position 191,197 of record NZ_JBHVNG010000003.1, read on the forward strand.
GAAACGTTTCGGCTCTTCGAGCAAAGATTTAATAATTAAGCCAGTCCATTTCTTACTAAGCATTGTAAAAGCTGACTCAAACTTTGGACATAAACAAGAATTATGCTCCATATGTTTCACCTCTCTTCTATTATAAAATAGTTTCTTATAAAAAGTAAGTAATAAAACTTTCCTCATTATTTAATTTTACGTACATTTTACCATTTCCAAATATTAACTTGTCAAATCCACGTAAAATATCCGTGAAAAAACCCTCTTCAAGTAAGAGAGCTTTTATATCTTTATCACTTCGTATACCAGCCTAAACCAAGCGCACCTTCACCTAAATGCGTCCCAATTACAGCTCCGAAATAACTCGTGCGAATTGTAACATGAGGGTATATCTCTTCTAATTCTTGTTTCCATTCATTAGCTTCCTCTTCACGATTCGCATGAATAATAACAGCTTCCATAGGCACACCTTTATTTGCCTGCTCATCAAAGATTTCAACGATACGCTTTAACGCTTTTTTACGCGTACGAATTTTTTCGAATGGAATAATTACCTTATCTCTAAAGTATAATACTGGTTTGACTTGTAACAAACTACCGATGAAAGCTTGCGCGCTATTTAATCTTCCACCACGTTGTAAATGATGTAAATCATCCACTACAAAATAAGCATCCATCGTTTGCTTCATTTCATCAAAGCGAGCGATAATCTCTTCTGGGGCTTTCCCTTCACTTACTAATTTCGCCCCTTCACGCACGTAAAATCCTTGTACTTCACAACTAATTTCAGAGTCGTACGTATATACATCAATACCATCTACCATCTGTCCAGCTGTCGTCGCTGTTTGGTATGTACCACTAATTCCACTGGAAAGGTGAATGCTAATAACTGCATCATATTCTTTAGATAACTCTTCATATAGCTCTAAAAACTTTCCAATTGCTGGTTGTGAAGTTTTCGGAAGATCTTCTTGTTCACGTACTTTTACATAAAAATCATTTGCTGAAACTTCAGCCTCTTCTTGATAAGATTCCGTTCCAAACACAACGTTTAATGGAATCATATATATATTGAGTTCATCACGAATATGCTTCGGTATATATGCTGTACTATCGGTAACAATAGCTGTTTTCATTTTCGTACCTGCCTTATAAAAAATTTTTATCCCCTAATTTTACACGAAAACTAGAAAAGGTGCATCCATACATAAAAATGCCGGTTAGAAACTACAATCACCCGCTCGACAAATTACAACAAAAAGATCAAATACTCACCAAAAATTTCAACATATTTGTAAAAAATGTTTGAATATAAAAACGCTCGCTTTTAAAATGTAAAGTACTAGTCATTTTGAAAGATAGGGGCGTATACCATTGTTATTACAATATTTAACAATTAAAGGCTACGGCGAGCACGAAATTGTCATTCAAAAATCAAGATTCATTTGCTATGTGAGTCGCGCCACAACGGAAGAGGAAGCTCAAGCATTTATACAAAAAATAAAAAAACAGCATTGGAATGCAACACATAATTGTTCCGCATATTTAATCGGCGAACAAGATCAAATTCAAAAAGCAAACGATGACGGTGAACCAAGCGGCACAGCTGGTGTACCTATGTTAGAGGTATTAAAAAAACGAGGTCTAAAAGATACTGTCGTTGTCGTTACGCGCTATTTTGGCGGCATTAAACTTGGTGCTGGCGGATTAATTCGTGCATATGGAAAATGTACAAGTGAAGGTCTTAACCATGTAGGCGTTGTTGAACGAAAACTAATGCGCGTTATGCAAACAGAAATTGATTACACTTTACTTGGCAAAGTTGAAAATGAATTACGTAATTCAGAATATGTCATTAAAGATATACATTATTTAGAAAATGTCACATTTGATACGTATGTAGAAGAGGACAAAAAACAACCATTCATAAATTGGATGATTGAATTAACAAACGGGAAATGTACAATTAAAGAAGGGGATATGTTGTACTTAGAACAAGACGTTATCTAAGAATAGCTAACTTATCGCCTTTAAAGATTAATGTAGTGAATTAATTCCCTACAAATGAATAAGGAGATTATATATGGAAGAACGTTATTATCATCTCCAAAATAGCAGAATTAAAAAGAAACGTAGAAGAAAGTTTTTCTTCTTTCTTATTTTCGCATTTTTATTTGGTAGCGTAGGACTTTATATGTTAAATTCCTACACTTCTCTCATGGGGATGTACAGTGGATTTAGCCGTGAAAAATCTAAATTACGAGCAGAAGATGTGGAAATCACAAAAAAACCTTTCACAATACTCATTATGGGTATTGAAGATTATGCAACTGACGGTCAAAACGGTCGAACAGATTCACTTATGTTCGCGACAGTTAATCCAAACTCAAAAAAGGTTTCACTTATGAGTATCCCGCGCGATTCTCGTGTTAAGATTGTTGGCAAAAATAAAGAAGACAAAATTAACGCTGCTCATGCTTACGGTGGAGAAAAAATGACAATCGACACCGTCGAAGAGTTTTTAAAAGTTCCTGTTGATCATTATATTAAAATTGATTTCCAAGGCTTTAAAGGTATCGTTGATGCTGTTGACGGTATTACCGTTGATGTCCCCTTCGATTTCTGGGAACGCTCTGACGTGGATTACTATAAAAAAATCCAATTTAAACAAGGTCAACAGAAATTAAATGGTGAAGAAGCACTCGCATACGTCCGTATGCGAAAGCAAGATCCTAACGGTGATTATGGTAGAGCTGCTAGACAAAGACAAGTACTGGCTGCTGTTGCCCAAAAGCTAAACTCTGCTTCTACCGTATTTAAAATTAAAGATTTAACAAAGGTAGTTGGAAAATATATAAAAACCGATATTCCTATTTCAGACGGACTTGCTCTTTACAATAAAATCTCTGGATTCGATCCTTCTACAATACAAACGTTAAAACTTGAAGGAGAAGACAGAAAAATTGGTGGTATTTATTACTTCCTTCCAGATCCAATCAGTGTAGAGACTGTACGTAACGAAATTGAAAAGGAAATAGGAGAAAAAGCAAAAGTTCCAACAGAGACTACGAAAAATGAGAATACAAATTCCGATTCAAATTCTAACTCCAGCGCAAAAGCAAAGAAGGAACCGAGTGAGAACAAAACACCACCGCCTCCTCCCCCTTCTACAAATGCTCATGCAGAGTGGATTATGAGGAATCATGAATAAAAAAAGAGCCAAATCGTATACGATTTGGCTCTTTTTATTTCCCGCAATTGTTGTGGACCAATAATAAACAGAAGATGAAAACCCCATTTATTAAAGTTTCACTCTACTTGTTGAAGTGTTGTAAAATCGCTTCTACAATACGCTCTGATGCACGACCATCGCCGTAAGGGTTAGATGCTTTCGTCATCTTATCATGAGCTTCTTTATCAGATAACAACTCATCAGCAAGACCAAAGATTGTCTCTTCATCTGTTCCTGCTAATTTCAACGTACCTGCTTCGATACCTTCTGGGCGTTCTGTCGTATCACGAAGGACAAGAACTGGCACACCTAGTGATGGTGCTTCCTCTTGTACACCACCAGAATCAGTTAACATTAAGTATGAACGAGCTGCAACGTTATGGAAATCGATTACATCTAGCGGCTCAATTAAATGAATGCGGCTATGCTCGCCTAAAATATCATTCGCTATTTCGCGAACAACAGGATTCATATGAACAGGGTATACAACTTGTACATCTTCGTGTTTATCAACAAGACGCTTAATTGCACGGAACATATTGCGCATTGGTTCTCCTAAATTTTCACGACGGTGTGCTGTCATAAGTACAAGACGATCATTTCCAAGTTTCTCTAACACCGAATGGCTATAAGTTTCTTTCACAGTTGTCTTCAGTGCATCGATCGCTGTATTTCCTGTTACGAAAATGCGTGACTCATCTTTATTTTCTTTTTGTAAGTTCGTTGCTGATTTTGTTGTAGGTGAGAAATGAAGATCCGCCATTACACCTGTTAGTTGGCGATTCATCTCTTCTGGATATGGAGAATACTTATCCCATGTACGAAGTCCTGCTTCCACATGTCCTACTGGAATTTGATTATAGAAAGCAGCTAAGCTTGCAATAAATGTCGTCGTTGTATCACCATGCACAAGTACGATATCAGGCTTAGCTTCTTTCATTACTTTATCTAAACCTTCTAAACCACGTGTTGTAATATCAATTAAAGTTTGACGATCTTTCATGATATTCAAATCGAAATCTGGCGTAATTCCAAAGATATTTAATACTTGATCTAACATTTGACGGTGTTGTGCTGTTACAGTCACTATTGATTCAATCTTTTCTGGGTGCTTTTGCAACTCTAATACAAGAGGTGCCATTTTAATTGCTTCTGGTCGTGTCCCGAAAATTGTCATTACTTTTAAACGTTCAGTCATTTCATTGCCTCTTTTCTTTCACTAGTTAAAACTTCTATTATCGCATATAAAAATATGCATGCAGACATACACTTTTTTAACGCACCTGAGAAACATTACTATTACAGACGCCTTTTCGCCCAACTGAGTAATAATTTAATCCATGCTTCTCGGCATCCTCATTAGTATAACAATTTCTCCCATCAAATAGAATAGGTTCCCTCATAAGCTGTGCATACTTTTCTAGCGGATAATTTCGAATTGATTCCCATTCTGTTACGATAAAAACTGCATGCGCCTCTCTAATCGATTCATCTATACACTCAGCGTATCGTATCGTATTCCCAAATAAACTTCTTACATTTTGAATAGCTTGCGGGTCATATAAAACCACATCCGCACCTACATTAATTAATTCTTCTATTATAATAAGAGATGGTGCTTCCCTAATATCGTCAGTATTCGGTTTGAATGCTGCACCAAGAACCGCAATTCGCTTCTTCTTCATATCTATAATTTTCTTCGCTTTTTCAACTAACAACAACTGTTGTTTATTATTCACTTCAATGACTGCTTTCAACAAGCGAAAATCATGAGAAACATTCCCTGCAATTTGCACAAGTGCTTTCGTATCTTTTGGAAAACAAGATCCTCCATATCCGATGCCTGCATTTAAAAAAGATGCACCAATTCTCTTATCCATCCCCATCCCTGTAGCTACATCTACTATATCTGCACCCACTTGCTCACATATATTAGAAATTTCATTAATAAAACTAATCTTCGTGGCTAAAAAAGCATTAGATGCATATTTAATCATCTCAGCACTTCGAATATCTGTAATATACGTTTCTAAGCTTAATTTGCTGTACAAATTCTCTACTTTCCTTGCCGCTTCTTCACTACATGATCCAATTACGATACGATCACCCTGAAAAAAATCATAAATACCAGAACCTTCCCTTAAAAATTCTGGATTCGATACAATATATAATTCATGTCTACCTTGTAGTTTCTCCTCAATCCATTTTCTCATTACATCATTTGTCCCTACAGGAACCGTACTTTTCGTAACAATAATAATATCGTTATTCACATATGTTCCAATATCATCACAAGCACTACGAATATACGTTAAATCTGCCGTTCCATCTAATAAAGATGGCGTTCCAACTGCAATAAATATAAACTCTACATCATTAAATGCCGCTAATTTACTTGCTGTAAAAGTTAAATGATTATTTTCGTATGCTTCATTTATTAATTCATTTAATCCACATTCATAAATAGGTAACTCGCCTTGTTTAATCCGTTCAATTTTGCCACTATTTATATCGAAACATGTAACTGAATGTCCCAATCTCGCCAATCCTACTCCTGTAATCAATCCAACATATCCGGTACCTATTATCGTAATTTTCATTTCCCTTTCGCACAGGAATGTACATAAGAAAATATACGAATACATAGAATTCTCCCTGTGCTTCCCCCTCTCACACTAAGAATGAGAAAACTCTTTCACTTCTTTATTATATGAATTGTTTTTTTATTATTTTTTAAGATTTTGTAAAGTTAAATGATGCAATATATACAAAACGTAAATTCCCACAATTTAACACGGAACTTACTCATTTTACGTGCAACACTTATAATACTGAAACAAAAGTCATCGCTATATGAGAGGGAAGTACAATGTCATATTACAAGCCACAATATGAGAGCAACCTTCTCAAAGGACACAACATTCCATATCCAATTGTCATATATTCTATTCACTCCCCTTTACAGCCAAAAGAAAAAAAGATTGAATTCTAATCTTTTTGTGATACCATATGTTATGAGCCTGTAAATAAACATCATAATTTTCAGATAAATACAATTGAAAAAATTACGTTAAACTATAAAGGGTGGGGTATTAATGGACTCACAAGTGATTTATGCCATCTTGGCATCTTTCATCACTGTACTCGTCGTTACTCCTTTAGTTATTAAATTAGCTTTCAAAATAGGAGCAACAGATAAGCCAAACGCGCGTAAAGTACACCAAAAAATTATGCCTCGTCTTGGCGGGTTAGCAATTTTCATTGGTGTAGCTGTAGGATTTGTTGTCGGTGGATTATACGAACAAAGAATGCTATCGATAACTTTAGGTGCTATCATCATTGTTATCATCGGGATTTTAGATGATATGTACGAACTATCTGCGAGGGTAAAATTCGGTGGACAACTATTAGTTGCCATCATGATTGTCAAAAGTGGATTATTAGTGCAAGTATTATATATTCCAATCCTTGGAGATACTGAACTCGGGTGGCTTGCTTATCCAATTACAGTATTTTGGATTGTCGGTATTACAAATGCCATCAACTTAATTGATGGATTAGATGGATTATCCGCAGGGATTTCATCTATCGTACTTGCAACGCTAGCATATATGGCCTTCACTAGCCCATGGGGTACTGGAGCAGCTATTATATTACCTCTAGCACTGATTACATTAGCAAGTACAATTGGATTTTTATTCTACAACTTCCATCCAGCAAAAATTTTCATGGGAGATACAGGAGCACTATTTTTAGGATACTGTATTTCTGTTATATCGTTACTTGGATTATACAAAAGCGTAACGCTATTCAGTTTTATCGTTCCAGTTATCATTTTAGGTGTACCTGTATTTGATACGACATTTGCAATCATCCGCCGTATCGTCAATAAAAAACCTATTTCAGCACCAGATAAATCGCATTTACATCACCGCTTACTTGCAATGGGATTCTCTCATCGTAAAACGGTACTAATTATTTACGCATTGGGTATTTTCTTTAGTGTAAATGCAATTATTTTCAGTAGTGCAACATTATGGTTATCCATTATTCTTCTTTTCGTTTTAATCTTCTTTACAGAAATCATTGCTGAAGTAATCGGACTTGTACACGAACGTTACAAACCAATTATTTCCTTCTATAAAAAAGTGAAAAAACGCGAAGACTAATTGTAGTATAGCCTTTACTATTATGAAATATTCAAATAGCATCCTCTTTTCATAAGAGGATGCTATTTTTTTTGTTTTTTATTCCTTATTTCCTATTTCCAAAATATAGATTGTTTGAGAGTGCCTCTATTGGAGAAAGATATACGTATATCGAAGGTAACGAAAAAAGTATCAAATTTTCATTTTTACATCTTGATTGTCAAACTGAGGGTGAATGTTATGATCAAGCGATTACTTCAATGTATAATTTTATTTTTAACTATTACTATGTACGCATCATCTAATACAAAAGCAACTACAGACATTCAAGCAGAAGATTACCAAAGCACTCAAACTACCTCTTCTACAACAAAAATTGCGTACTTAACATTTGATGACGGACCAAATAAATACACACCACAAATTTTAAATATTTTAAAAGAGAAGAATGGAAAAGCAACTTTCTTCGTTATTGGTGGAAAAGTGCCACATTATAAAAAAACGATGGAGCGATTGATTAAAGATGGACATTATATCGGTCTCCATAGTATGTCACATGATGTAAAACGTCTTTATACTGGCGATCCATCTGTTTTAATCGCAGAAATGGAGCAAACCCAAAACATCGTCCAGCAAGTTACACATTTAAATACACATCTCGTTCGTGTCCCATACGGTAGCATGCCTTACTTAAAAAAGAATTACCGTGACGCACTCGTATCCGCCCAGTATAAAATGTGGGATTGGACAATTGATACATATGACTGGAAAAGCTATGATAATCCTTCCGCAATACTAGAAAGAGTACGAAATCAAAGCGATGAACAAGTAGAGGTTATTTTAATGCATGATTCTAGTGTCACAGTGCAAATACTACCAAAAGTAATTGATTATTTGCACTCACAAGGATATAAACTACTTCCCTACAATCCATCTTCCCATCTCGAAGTGAATTTTTGGAAAGACACAAGATTGTAACAGCTTTAGTACCTATGTACTAAAGCTGTTTTATTTTTCTCTTCCCACACTTCTCATTTTTGTGTAAAATTTTAAATAGTGATGAAGTTTCGAGGTGAATAGAAATGAAACGAATAGATCTCATTTTTAACGCAATACAAAAAGGGAATTATACAGAAGGTGTAACAGCATCAGAACTCGCTACACTTCTACAGTTAGACCGTGCGAATGTTAGTAGCGATTTAAACAAGCTTGTGAAAGATAATCGTTTATTAAAAACGAGTACACGCCCTGTCCGTTTTTATATAGAAACGAACACTTCATTGGAAACGCATTCAACAAAGGGCACTTCATTAGATACATTTGCTATTGAAAATACAAGCCTAAAAATTGCAATTGAAAAAGCCAAAGCTTCTATTCTCTATCCTCCAAACGGTATGCATACTTTACTACTTGGAGAAACAGGTGTCGGAAAATCGATGTTCGCTTCTTTAATGCACGAATACGCAATTGAAGTGGAACAACTTCCAAAAGATGCACCTTTTATCGTCTTTAACTGTGCTGATTATGCAAACAATCCACAACTACTACTTGGACAGTTATTTGGGATAAAAAAAGGAGCTTACACAGGTGCCAGTGATCAAAAAGGGTTAATTGAAAAAGCACATGAAGGAATCCTTTTCTTAGATGAAGTACATCGCCTTCCTCCAGAAGGACAAGAGATGCTCTTCACATTTATTGATCGCGGAGTATACCGCCGCCTTGGAGAAACAGAAAATGAACGTAAGGCACGAGTGTTGATTATTACTGCAACAACCGAAGAACCAAATTCATTTTTATTAAAAACATTTACAAGACGTATTCCGATGACCGTTACGCTTCCACCACTTCGTGAGCGAACACATAAAGAACGGTTTGCCTTACTACAGCTATTTTTCACAAATGAAGCAATTCGTCTAAGGAAAGAGATTCATGTTAGTCCAAATGCAATGCGTGCTTTCGTCTTTTACAATTGTCCAAATAACATCGGCCAATTGAAAACGGACGTACAAATTGCCTGTGCGAAAGCTTATTCTGATCTCGTAACAAAAAAACGTGATTCTGTCTGTGTTTCAAGTACAGATTTACCTTGGTATATGAAAGAGGGATTATTTATTGAAAGAAAGAGCCGTCATCTATATCAAATACCAAATGAAACATTTGTATTTACAGGTGATGAAGGTTGGAGTAAACATACAATAAAACCCGAAGGAAGTCGCTCTTCTATTTACGATTATATTGATTATAAATATGAAGAACTTCAAGCACGCGGCATTGAAGAGGAAGAATTAGAATTACTAATAGAAAATGATGTTCAAAGCTTTTTCGTCCAATACTTTAACCAAATATCTAAAAAAACAAGTCATGAAAATGTTTTTAAAATTGTGGATCGTAATATCGTTTCCGTATGTGAAAAAATTGCGGAACTAGCTGAAAAATATTTATCTAAAACTTTCGATGAAAAAGTGTTTCTCGCTTTAAGTTTACATGTACAGACAACTCTACAACGTTTACAGGGCGGGAAACAAATTCACCACCCACAATTAAATCAAATTCGTACGAAATATAAAGAAGCTTTTTCCGTAGCTATGCAATGTATTCAGCTATTAGAAGAAGAATTGCAACTAACAATGCCTATTGATGAAGCTGGCTTTTTAACAATGTTCTTCGTTGTTGATCCAATTCCTGCCTCACAAACAGAAGTAAAGGTATTAATATTAGCACACGGTAATGGCATCGCAACAGAAATGGCAAACGTTGCAAACGAACTTCTCGGTATTGATGAAGTAACTGGTATCGATATGCCCTTGCATGAATCACCGAAAGACTTCTTAGAGCGTGTTAAAGTGTATATGAAAACACTTCAAAATGTAAACGGGCTTCTCTTACTTGTTGATATGGGATCTCTCGCTTATATTGGTGATATATTAGAAACTGAATTCAAAATCCCTGTCCGTGTTCTTTCAATGACGAGTACACCACACGCACTAGAAGCAGCTCGAAAAGCTCAGCTTGGCTACTCATTAGATGCACTATACGAAACAGTGAAGAACTTAACGCCGTTCTATTTAAATGTACAGGAAGAAAAGAAAAAGCCGCTATCGCCAATGAAATCCGTGATTTTAACAGCTTGTTTAACTGGCGAAGGAAGTGCTTTAGCAATTCAAAAAATGTTAGAGAATTATTTACGCTTTGATAAAGACTTAATTGAAATTATTCCGATTAGCATCGTTCATGAAAAAGATTTAACGAAAATGATCGAGAACATAAAAAAAGAGCGTAATATCATTTGTATCGTCACGAATTTCGATATGCAAATACCTTGCTTAACATATCATTTCCAAGACATTGTGAACTACACAGCTATTCAACCAATTCAAGAATTGATTACGTATGAAGAAACATATGCGAAAATGGCTGATATTCTCGAACAACAAATGCAGCGTAACGATGGGGCATTACTTATTAAAACAATTCGCTATGCATTAAATACAATTCAGGAATTGATTTCTTTACAGCTAACTCCCGACAGTTTAATGGGTGTGATTTTGCATATGAGCTGCATGGTTGACCGTCTTCAAAAAGGCGAAAGTCTCCTCCCTCATCCTGATAAAGAGAAACGAAGACAAGATGAGTACTGGATGTATATGAAAGTGAAAAAAGCACTGCAACCTATCGAAAATACATTTGAAATACAAATACCAGATGACGAAGTATTTTATGTAATGGACTTCTTCATCAAAAATCAACCTGTAAAAAGTTAAACTAGGCAATATTTTAGAGTAGTACCTAATACGTAGTAAGTGAAATTATATCGGCGATTCGACATAGGATATCCACTTACCGACAATAATTGATAAACATGGCACCCATTATAATTAGAAAAGGCTGTTCCAAAATGTTTTTTTGGACAGCCTTTTCGCTTACTTCTTTACTTCCCTTATTCTCCCTCTTATTTCTCCCTTTTTATTAGATTTCGTATTAACATTTACATATACATTTGCTTGCATTATCTCTTGAAACAAGCTGTCAAATGCTCTCCCCTGTAAAGGCCCTTCAAAATCCTCCACTTTAGCTACACCAGTAACGACTCCTTCATTCACACTAATTCCTTGCTCTAACGGACCAAACAAACTTAAAATAACTGGACCAATTTGATTCGCTTTTCCTAAATGAATTTGGCATGACGTGATTTTTTTTATGTTTTTTAATATGACCCGATATTGCAACTTTTTTAAATCTTCACTAAAAATGAGCTCTGTTACACCGTAAGCTTCTGTATTTACAGGAGGTACTTCCCTCTTCCCTGTTAACCTAGCAAAGAAATGTGTTGTCATACGGGCATTCTCCTCATATAAATTTCCCAGCACTACTTCTACTACTTTATGGTTTAGACATAATCATTTATGACTTTTTCAAATTTTAATTACAACTAAAAGATTCACAAAATCTTTACATAGAAATCATTTCATTCACTTTACTGCCTCTTGTATAATGCACTTAGAAAAACATTCTGGGGGGTATCTTGAAAAATCCTAACTATTCTATTCAATCATTAATGGAGATTTTTCTCGTCTCATTTAAATTAGGACTTACTTCATTTGGTGGTCCTGTCGCCCATCTCGGCTATTTCCACCATGAATACGTGCAAAAAAGAAAATGGATGGATGAACGAAGTTACGGAGACTTAGTAGCACTATGTCAATTCCTTCCTGGCCCTGCTAGCAGCCAAGTCGGGATGGGAGTTGGATTATTACGAGGTGGACTATTAGGAGCAATTATTTCATGGATTGGATTCACTCTCCCGTCTGTTCTCGTTTTAGTTTTCTTCGCTTCATTCCTTAACCAATTCGAGCTTGGAAGTACAGGCTGGATTCATGGACTGAAACTTGTAGCGGTCGCAATTGTCGCTCATGCAATATGGGGAATGGCTCAAAAATTAACACCGGACCGAAACCGTGCAACAATCGCAATTGCAACTGCCGCAATCGCCCTATTATGGCCAAGTAGCTGGACACAAGTAATTCTCATTATAGTATCTGGCTTTATCGGCTGGTTTTTATATCGCGACCAACCCGTTAGCCAAGCAAATAAAATAAACGTACCTATTTCAAAAATGGTAGCCATGTCTTGTCTCATTTTATTCTTCGGACTATTAATACTGCTACCAATGTTACGACCGTACTCTTATTTCATCTCTTTATTTGACAGCTTCTATCGCTCTGGTGCACTTGTATTCGGAGGAGGGCACGTCGTACTTCCTCTTCTTGAAAGTGAGTTTGTACAAAACGGAATGATGACAAAAGAACAATTTCTTGCTGGATACGGATTAACACAAGCAGTGCCAGGGCCACTATTTACATTCGCTTCTTATATAGGAGCAGTGCTAAATGGAACCGCCGGAGCAGTTGTTGCAACGATCGCTATCTTTCTTCCTGCCTTCCTGCTCGTTGTTGGCGTTTTACCATTTTGGGACAGTGTAAGGAGAGTATCTTACATACAAGGTGCACTACTTGGAGTAAACGCAGCCGTTGTCGGTATTTTACTTGCAGCTTTTTATGATCCAATTTGGACGAGTACAATTATGAATTCTGTAGATTTCGTTTTTGCTTCTCTTCTATTTTGCTTACTCGCCTTTTGGAAAACACCCCCTTGGGTTATCGTTATACTCGGAGCCTTTGGCGGATATGTTCTATCCATTCTGTAAGCACAAAAAACGACGGCCCCATTTAGCCGTCGTTTTCCTATCAAAACTTCACAAGCTCCATTCCCTCAGGCAGCTCACTCTCCGTTAAAATGCGCAACTCTTTCACGCGATCCATTACGTAAGAAGAACGTTTCACAAGCTCTGGGTCAATATAAGCTGGATGCACCATAATTTCTACCGTTTGCTCGTCCTGCACTCTTTCCTTTAACTTCACAAAATAATCTTCCGTTACACCCTCAGCGTAAAAATCACTGTAAAACACATCTGAAAATGGGCGCACCGCTCGCTCTTCCTCACAACGACGAATTGGAACATTATATTTACTTGCTAATCTCTCAAGAACGTCGTGTAAAAGCGGTAACCCATGCACGTGATGATGACTATCTAAATGAGTTAGTATTAAACCGTAAGATAAAAACTTCTCAATTTGAGCCGTCCACTCTCTTTCTACCTCTTCTGGATTTATATTTCCTTCCCATACAACTACTTGTTTATGAAACAAGCCATCGCTACTTACAAGTGATGGAACGTCTTTAAGAAGCGGTTCTCCTGCCGTTAATACGAGATGCACTCCTACCCCTAACGTTTTATACTCTTTCGCTAAGCTTACAGCATGCTCTGTCCCTGGCATATTCATCATCATCGTCGTTGAATTTACAAGCCCATTTATATGTCCATCAATAATGCCATAATTTGTACCTTCTGTAAGACCGAAATCATCTGCATTTACAATTAACTTAATCATCGTAATACCTCCTAATAGAATAAAAAAAGCGGGCTAAATAGCGCCGCTTTTTATTTCTCTATCTTCTTAAAGAATTGTGGAAGATGTTCTTTATGTGCTTCCAACATTTCATCTAAAATTTGTTTTGCAATTTTATCTGATGGTACAAGTGGGTTAATTGTCATAGCAAGCAGCGCCTTATGATAATCCCCTGTAATAGCAGCTTCAATTGTTGTGCGCTCAAATGATTTAATTTGCTGCACTAAACCGCGAACTGGTACCGGTAAGTCTCCAATCGCAATTGGTTTTGGACCTTCTTTCGTAATAATACAGTTCACTTCAACAGCCGAATCATTTGGCAAGCTTGCAATTGTTCCGTTGTTTCGTGTATTAACAGGCTGGATATCACCTTTATTATTGTAAATAGACGTAATTAAGCTACATGCTGCGTCACTATAATAAGCTCCGCCGCGCTTTTCTAATTGTGGTGGCTTAATATCTAAACTCGGGTCTTTATATAACTCGAATAAATCATCTTCTAATTGTTTTACTACTTCTGCACGTGTACCTTTTTCAATCGAAGCTTCTTTCTCTTCTTCTAACATTTCACGTGTTTTATAGTAGTAACGATGGTATGGACATGGAATTGCACGAAGACCGCGAATAAAGTCTGGCTCCCAGTTAAGTGCAGCAATGTTTTCCATCGTAATTTGCTTTTCTGGATCTGTTACAAGTTCTAGTACACGGTCCATTACGCTTACTCCATCTAAGTATACATCTAATCCGTATACCATATGATTTAAACCAGCGAAATCAACGTGGACACGGCTTGCATCTACTTCAAGTAATCTTGCAAGACCCATACGAATTCCGATTGGAACGTTACATAGACCAACTACTCTTTGAATATTTGTATAACGAAGGACAGCTTCTGTTACCATACCAGCTGGATTCGCAAAGTTAATTAACCATGCATTTGGACAAAGTTCCTCCATGTCCTTACAAATATCTAAAATAACAGGAATCGTTCTCAGTGCTTTGAATAAACCACCAGGACCATTCGTTTCCTGACCAATTACATCATATTTTAACGGGATCGCTTCATCTTTTGCACGTGCTTCTAATAAACCTACGCGAAGCTGTGTTGTTACGAAGTCAGCATCCTTTAATGCCTCACGGCGATCAAGTGTTAAATGAATATCAATTGGTAAACCTGATTTTTTCACCATACGTTTCGCTAAGTTACCAACGATTTCTAACTTCTCTTTTCCTGCCTCAATATCTACTAACCAAATTTCACGAACAGGAAGCTCATCATAACGTTTAATAAATCCTTCAATTAACTCTGGTGTATAACTAGATCCACCGCCGATTGTAGCAATTTTAATTCCAGTCATGCTTTATTCCCCTTTCGCTTCTAGCTTTTTATAAAGGTCAATAAATTCTGCTGCTAATTCTTTTACTGTAATAGAATTCATTAAATGATCTTGTGCATGAATTAAAAGAACACTAATCTCTGTTTTTTCCCCTCTTGCTTCTGATTGTATGAGCTCTGTTTGGAAATGATGCGCTTCATTAATCGCTTCTTTCGCCTTTACCATCGCTTCTTCTGCTTCCGCCATTTTCCCCTGTTTTGCAAATTGAAGCGCCTCCATTGCAAAGCTTCGTGCATTACCACTATTTAAAATCAATTGGAATGGAATTTGTTCTGCTGTAGTCATCATAATTACCGCCCTCTCTATAAGGTTCAACCGATTTCAATACCCCTTCAGTTTGAACATGTCTATTAAATTATTTTTTTATTATTGATAGTTTGGTGTTCTTGTAGATGTATTCCATCTTTTTGAACATGATATAAAGGTGATTGTTCTCACAGACAATATTGTCTGTGAGAACAATCTTTATGTTACATAGGTACAGAGTTGTTATTTCCTTGCACTGCTGCTTTTTCAGTACGAACAACTGAACGGTCACATAACACAACGAATGGATAATAGATTACCATTGCAATTACAAAGTTAAATAACTGTAGAATCGTACCAGAAATATGTCCACCTGTTACAAGATAACCACTAATAATTGGTGGTGTTGCCCATGGAATCATCACAACTGTTTTTGGTACCCAACCAATAGATATAGCTGTATAAGAAGTAATTACTAATACAATTGGTGTTAGGATAAACGGTAAGAATAAAATTGGATTTAAAATAATTGGTGTACCAAAGATTACTGGTTCGTTAATGTTGAATGCACCTGGACCAATTGATAGACGCGATACACCACGTAGTTGTGCACTTTTTGCTACAAGTAATACCACTACCAAGAATGCTAATGTTGCACCAGAACCACCAAGATATACAAAAGTATCAAAGAATGGTTTTGTAATAATGTTTGGAACATCAAATGCAGATGTACCACCTTGGAATAACTTCATGTTTTTCTCTAATGCCGGTAAGTATAATGGCTCAATGATACCACCAACGATATTTGGACCATGTAAACCGAAGAACCAAAGAAGATGAACAAGGAGTACAATGACAATTGCACTTGGTAATGTCCCTGCTAAACTTTGCAGTGGTGATTGAATCGTATTAAAGATAAATTCATGAACACTTGTACCAGCCAATTTCACTGCTAATTGAATACCTGCAACCACTGTTAAGATAACAAATGCTGGAACTATAGCTGCGAAAGATCTTAAAACTGCTGGTGGTACTCCATCAGGCATTTTAAAAGTAATGTTTCTTTGTACAAAGAAACGGAATACTTCAGTAACAAGGAGTGCCACAATAATTGCTACAAATAACCCTTGTGCACCTGTCCAAGCTAAGTTCAATCCGCCTTCTTTCGGTGTTGTTGGCGTAAGAATAATTAACGCACCAAATGAAATAATACCTGCTGACAAACCATCAACGCCGTAAGATTTTGCTAAATTATAACTTGTTGTAAATGCTATGATTAGTGCTAGAATTGCGAAAGAACCGGTCCACATTCCACCGCCAACTTGTTTCCACGTTTCACCAAACAAACCTTTCATGAACTCTTGGAAAGCTTCAGACGGAAAACCATTAATTAGTGATGCCAGTGCACCAACTAAAATAAGTGGCATAACTGCGATAAATCCGTCACGAATCGCAGCTAAGTGACGTTGCGATCCGATTTTACCAGCGACAGGAACAATATATTTCTCCATAAATGCAATAAATTTTTGCATTTCGCTTCCCCCCTAATTATTTTTTAAGTGTTAACGCGTGATCTAAAACTGCTTCTCCATTCATCATGCCGTAGTGCATTGGATTAATAACATCGACTCCAACGTTTTTCTCATCGGCAAGCGTTTTCATTGTAGAAAGCATGTAACGAACTTGTGGTCCTAATAATAGTACATCTGCTTGATCGATATTGTTTTTTACTGCATCCCCAGATACAGCCCAAATCTTACCTTCTAGACCGCGAGCTTTTGCAGCCGCTTCCATTTTTGTAACTAGTAAACTTGTAGACATCCCTGCTGAGCAACATAATAAAATATTCATTTGAAAATCCCCCTTGTGTAGTATAAAAAATTTATGTTTATTTATTTTTCTTTACGCTATTTATTAATGCAATTAGCGTGCCAATTTTTCAAAACGCCTAAAATCAGTGTTTTTTCGAGCTTTTTCTTTGTGTGTTAACGCTTTCAATTAGTGTGTCACCCAAAAACCACACAGTGTGTTATAAAACAACACGCTTTTAACACATAACTGTATGAAAATAGATTAGTGTTTGGTTGTCTAGTTGTGTTTAAAACAAAAAACATTGAAAAAACTTTTTTCAGTAAAAAATAATTTATTATTTTAACCCACTATTATTTAATAAAATAAAAAAACCTTGCATACGCAAGGTTCATTCAGTCACTGACATCTTCCTATATAATTCTACAAACTCACTCGCTAATTCCTTTACCGTAATTGCATTCATTAAATGATCTTGCGCGTGCACCATCAGAAGGGTAACCTCGGTCTTTTCACCACCGGCTTCTTTCTGGATGAGCTCCGTTTGTACACGGTGCGCCTCTTTTAACTCCTCTAATGCTTCTTGCAATTTAGCCTCTGCTTCTGTAAACTCCCCGCGCTTTGCGCAATCAATTGCTTCCATTGAACAACTTCTCGCATTTCCTCCATGCAAGATTAAATGAAAAGCTTTCGTTTCTATCGTATCCATTTTAGTTCTTTACTCCCCCTTTTCTTCTGCCAACTTTTGTTTATCCCATATTTTTAAGAACGGTAAGTAAATAAAGAATGCTAATGCAAAGTTAACAAGTTGCAAAATAACACCTGAAATTTTACCACCCGATCCTAAATATCCACTAAATAGAATTGGTGTAGTCCATGTTACAGCAGCACCACTTGGTCGAGCCACCCATCCCCATTCCATTGCGAAATAAGAAACAATTGTTAACACAACTGGAACCAATATAAATGGAATAAGTAAAAGCGGATTCATTACAATCGGCATACCGAAAGTCACCATTTCATTAATATTAAAAATACCAGGTGCAATCGACAACCGTCCTAAACTTTTTAATTGCTGGCTTCGTGCAAATAGTAGCATTCCTACAACTAAAGCTAGAGTCGCACCTGAACCGCCCATATAAATCCATAGATCAAAAAACTGTGTGGTAATCGTATTCGGTACGTCTTGCCCAGCCTGAAAAGCAATTCGGTTCTGATCCATTAATGATAACCATATTGGACTCATAACACCGCCTACAATTGTAGCTCCATGAATTCCGCACGCCCAAAGGACATGAACGAGAATAACGGCTATAACTGCTCCCCAAAGACTAGCACCAAGTACACTAAGTGGTTCTTGCAACAGCTTCCCTACAACATTATGAATACTTCCGAAAGTTGTTTGTTCAAAAATCAATCTAATGATCCAAACAACTGTCACAACAATAAATCCTGGAATAAGTGCTGCAAATGAACGCGTTACTGCTGGTGGAACTGTCTCAGGCATCTTTATAATCATCTTTTTCTGCACAAGAAATCGGTATATTTCAGTAGATATAATTGCAATAATCATCGCTACAAATAAACCTTGGCTTCCCATTAATGCCGCTGGAATTACTCCATCTACCAGTATACTTTCTTTCGTACCTGGAACAATATATGCAACTTGAAATGGAGTTGCGAGTAAAAAGGTTACAAGCGATAATGCACCAGATGCTAAAGCATCCACTTTATAATACTCACCCAACCTGTAAGCGATTCCAAAAACAGCTATTAAAGCCATTATATTAAAAGTTGCACTAACTGGATACCCTAATGCTATGTTCCAATTTTTCCCGAACAAACTCGCCATAAATTCATGATACCCTGGAATTGGTAATGTACCAATAATAAGAAAAATTGATCCGATAATTAAGAACGGCATCGTCAAGACAAGTCCATCACGGATTGCTAGCAAATGTCTCTGCTCTGCAACCTTCCCTGCCACTGGCATCACATATTTCTCTAAAAACTTTATCATCTATCCCACTCTCCTCATGGTTTCATTGACAAAGCTGCTTGTAAGATAGCTTCTCCATTACAAAGCCCGTAATGGACGGATTGAATTACATCAACAGGTATTCCTTTCTCCTTACATAATTCTTTCATTTTCGGTAATAAATAACGTACTTGTGGGCCAAGTAAAAGTACATCTGCATTATCAATATGATTTCGCACTTCTGAACCTGATACAGCCCAAATTTTCACCTCTATCCCCATTCCCTGTGCCGCTTTCTCCATTTTCGTAACAATCAAACTGGAAGACATTCCCGCTGCACAGCAAAGCAAAATATTCATCCTGTTTCCCTCCCCTTTTTCTAAACCTAAGTTATGGCCCATCCCTTACCACCACTAGGTTACAAATATATATGTCTAGATTTCTTGCTGTATGCCGAGCTTAAACACAAAAATTTCTCGGTTTTCACGCTATTCCATCTATCCGTATTTTCCTAGTAAAGAAGTCTCTAACTCGCTATAATGATTCAGTATGATTTTTTATAATCGATAGGAGGGTATATTTATGAAGGCATATCGCTTTCCGCTTATTTTATTATCTTCTATCCTAATTGGTGGTTTCATTGGTTATTTCATGGGTGCCGATGCAGTTGCTTTAAAGCCGCTTGGTGACATTTTCTTAAACTTAATGTTTACGATTGTTGTACCGTTAGTGTTCTTTAGCATCGCATCATCTATTGCTAATATGGATGGATTAAAACGTTTCGGTAAAATTATGTCTAGTATGGCTGGAACTTTCTTATTTACAAGTATTTTAGCTGCTATTTTTATGATTATTATCGTGAAAGTATTCCCGCCAGCACAAGGTGTTGTATTAGAACTAACGCAGCCTGATAAAGCTGAAAAAGCAGTTAGCGTTGCTGATCAAATTGTTGGTATCATAACAGTATCAGACTTTTCAAAGTTACTATCTCGTGAGAACATGTTAGCTCTTATTTTCTTCTCTATCTTAATGGGGGTTGCAACTTCAGCAGTTGGTGAAAAAGGAAAATCATTCGCTACATTCCTACAAGCTGGTGCAGAAATTTCAATGAAAGTTGTATCTTTCATTATGTACTACGCTCCAATCGGACTAGCTGCCTACTTCGCAGCATTAGTTGGTGAATTCGGACCACAACTTCTTGGAACTTACTTCCGAGCAGCAATGGTATACTATCCAGCTTCTCTTATTTACTTCTTTGTATTCTTTACATTCTATGCGTACCTTGCAGGTCGCAAACAAGGTGTACAAGTATTTTGGAAGAACATGGTCTCTCCTACAGTTACATCACTTGCAACTTGTAGTAGTGCCGCAAGTATTCCAGCGAACTTAGAAGCAACGAAGAAAATGGGTATTTCTTCTGACGTTCGTGAAACAGTTGTCCTTCTTGGATCTACACTTCATAAAGACGGATCTGTTTTAGGCGGGGTATTAAAAATTGCTTTCTTATTCGGTATTTTCAACATGGAATTCGAAGGACCGAAAACATTAGCAATTGCACTTGTTGTTTCTCTATTAGTAGGAACAGTAATGGGTGCTATTCCGGGCGGAGGTATGATTGGTGAAATGTTAATCGTTTCTCTATATGGATTCCCACCAGAAGCATTGCCAATTATCGCAGCAATTAGTACAATCATCGATCCTCCTGCAACAGTGTTAAACGTAACAGGAGATAACGCTTGTGCCGTAATGACAGCTCGTTTTGTAGAAGGTAAAAACTGGATCAAAAATAAATTTGCTTAATAAATAGAAAGAGGATGCTCGTTTAGAGCATCCTCTTTCTATTTATATCAATCACTACTGCCACAAATTTGTTAAAATCTTCACAAACATTCCACACCTCTTATCCTTACTCCGTACTATAATCATGTATGGAGAAGGGGATGGACACGATGACACAAAGCGCACCAGAATTTAAAGTTTTGCAAAGCATTGCATTTCTTGCTGTCGTTTTGCAAAGTTCCTTATTATATACAATGAATCAAGGAAATGTCTTACTTGAGCAATCCCTCATTATGGGCATGCTATTTAATCTTGCAAAATTTTCAGCACCTGCATTCATATTTATCGTTGGATTTCACTTAATTCGTCACTATACAAAGCAATTGGTATATAAAGAATATATTTCTGAAAAAGCGACACACTTACTCATTCCTTATTTCTTTTGGTCTATTCTTTACTTATTAACAACAAACGATCTTATTACATTACAAAGCGGAATAAAAAGCTTATTACTCGGAACAGCTGCTCCTCACCTTTGGTATGTTATTATGATGTTCCAAATTCACTTATTGTTCCCTTTACTATGCACACTTTTTTATTGGTTTCAAAAACGTACAGAAAATAAAAAAGACATATATAAATATATGACCTTTTTCACCTGCCTATATTTCCTATTAATGTGGTTCTCTTCTCACTATATTTTTAATGGAGAAAAATTAACAAGTTCAACAATTTTACATTATACAGATCGATCATTTCTATTCTACTCATTCTATTTCGTTATGGGCGGTATTGCCGCTGTAGCACTAAAAACTTGGCGTCTATTCGTCATGAAACATATCCCACTTATAACAATATTATTTTTTATCTTATTTTTATTCATCAATTATGAGTTATTTAGTTTTTACGGAGCAAGCTCTATTCATTTAACTGTTTCTACCTATTTAAAACCATCTATGTTTTTATATATCGTATGCGAAATTATCATACTATATGTGTTATCTATTACAATTGTCCAGCGTCGGGGTTTCTTATATAAAACATTACGTTTCATTGGAAATTACACGTATGGTGCTTATTTAGCTCATTTATTCTTCTTGCAACTATGCACAAAACTTCTTTCCTTATTCACGCTGCAAGAAAATACTATACTATATAGCCTATTACTATTTGTATTAACAGCTATTCTATCTATTTCAACAATGGTCATTTGTAGCACACTACCATTTCATACTTGGATTACAGGTCCTTCTCCTACAACAAATATGAAATGGGCCAAGATTGCCATTCGAAAGAATCATGAAAAAGTATTTAAACCATATCTTTGATATAATAGTATTTCATACAAGAAAAGAAAGTGAGCGTAACCTATGATTAATCAAGTTGGACAAATTATGCTATATGTAAATAACCAAGATGAATCAGTACAGTTTTGGACAGAAACAGTAGGATTCCAAATCATTGCGGAAGAAAATAACGGCCAAGGATTTCGCTGGATTGAAATTGCGCCGGCAAAAGATGCTGGAACAAGCATTGTCCTTCACGATAAAGCGTTAATCGCGAAGATGCAACCTGAACTAAATCTTAATACACCTTCACTTATGTTCTTCTCAAATGACTTAGACCGTCTATATAAAGACCTTTCTGAGAAAAATGTTACAGTTGGACAAGTTGTAGATTTACCTACTGGTAGAGCATTTAATTTTGCTGATAATGAAAACAATTACTTTGCGGTAATGGAAAAGAAATAAGCAAAAAGTGCCACCCCTAGGGTGGCACTCTATTTTTTACTCTTCTCCAATTCCTTTTCAGCCAAAAGCGGTAATACGTTATCGAAAATATGTGTATTATTATTCTCACCTGTTACATATCCACCATAATATCTACTAAATACATTATCATTGCGGAATGTAGTCATCCGCTCATACAATTCTTTCGCAAACTTTGTATCACCTGTTTGTAGTACGTACAAAATTGTTAATCCGTAAGATGCTGGTGATTCATAGTTCACAGCTTGTTTTCCCGTTTCTAAGTTATAACGACCGTATAACTTTCCGTCTTCGCGAAATTTCTTCTTTATAAATTCCAAATAAGCATCTGATGAAAGACCACCTAAACTACGATGATAAGCAACGTATGATTGATCAATAAGATTCACTTCTTTATCATACGTGAATGTCCCATCATCTTTATACTCTTTCGGGAATGCCCAGCCCTGCCTTGGATAATTAGCTAAAAACTGAACCACTTCCTGATATTGCTCAGCAGACACTTTCCCGTATTTTTTCATATAAGAGAATGCATGAGGATTTATGTAAGATGTTGTTGTAAACTTATTTTGTTTACCTGCATCTGCATCATAATAATCCACGTAATAATTATCTTTTTTATTATAACGAAGTACAGCATTGCTCAATTGATCAGCAAGGTTTTTATAGCGCTCTTCCTTATATATTTCATAAGCACGATATAATTGTTCAATAATACGAAGATCATCTATAAGTGCATTTGTGGCTGACTGCATTTCTCCCTTTTCAGAGATTTTCCATATAACGATGTGATCCTTATGTACAAAATTATTTTGAATAACCTTCACTTGTTCATCAAATAAAGCTTGATCATCTTTATCAAGCGTATATTGTAGCCATAACCCTGCAGATTCTGATAAAGCTTCACGGCCCTTCGCTTCACCCGTTCCTGCCTTTGTATCTGCTAAACGGTACGTTGCAAGTGTTCCATTTTCATTCACCATATGTCGTAAAATAAAATGCTCGGTACGATTTCCTTGTAAAGCTGACCAAAATACAACTCCACCTAAAGCAAGTAAGACAATAACTCCAATCCCTATATATAAACGTTTTCGCAACCTTTTCACCTCCCTATTAAGGCTAACCCTAATTTTAACAGAACATACGAAAATTTAAAAAAGACAATCCGTTAGATTGTCTCTCTCACCTTATCCTTCGCAAACCTCTTTAGAAGGTCTATATAGCGATTCCACAAGTCGATCATATTCACGACGCGTAATTTCTTTATTATATAACTTTAATAATAAATCTCTATGCTCTCTTGAAAATGCCATCTTTTTAATGACTTCAGGATACATAAAACACCCTCTCCATTTCACATAAACTTCTTCATCCCGGAAACAGAACTTACGTTCGCATAAAAGATTATAAAAGATTCAGCCATAAAAAACAAACAAAATATTATCAAATTTTAATTTCTTTCTTTTCGGAATATTCAAACATTATATTACCATACTCATTTTTTAAATACATATATATTTTTGGCAGTTTTTTGAATAAATCTTCCAATTCAATCAGAAAATAATGGCAAAAAAGAAGAGGAGTATACATATGGATACCGTAACATTAGCAAGGGCATTTTTTGGTTCTTCATTAGCATTCCACATTATCTTTGCAACGCTTGGAGTCGGGCTTTCTTTAATGATTTTTATAAGTGAAATACTCTATCACTGGAAGAAAGATTCCGACTATGCCATTATGGCAAAAAGATGGACAAAGGCTTTTGCTATCCTTCTCGGCGTAGCAATTCCAACTGGAACAATTGTTGGTGTACAAATTTCACTTCTTTGGCCTGGTTTCGCCAAAATTGTTGGTCAAGTTATTTCCGTTCCATTTCAAATTGAGATTTTCGCCTTCTTTTTAGAGGCTTTATTCATGTCTATTTATGTATATGCAGCTGATAAATTACCTCCAGTTATGAGATTAATCTCGCTATTTTTCGTTATGATTGGTGCCACTGCATCCGCCGTGCTTATTACATCAGCAAATACATGGATGAATACACCTGCGGGCTTTTCAATGGGTCCAGATGGCTCAGTTTTTAACGTTGATCCGTGGAAAGCTTTCTTTAATCCGAGCTTTGGCACAAGTGCATTCCACGTCGTTATTACAGCCTATACAACTGGAGCAGCTGTTATCGCTTCTATCGCTGGATTTAAATTATTAAAGAAAAATTTAAGTGCGCGTGAAATTGCTTACCATAAAAAAGGATTACTGTTAGGGCTTGTCGTTACATTTATCACTGGTGCTACGATGTGGCTTTCAGGACACGAATCTGCTATTGCCTTACATAAACATTCACCTGAAAAACTAGCATCTGCTGAAGCTTTGTTTGAAACGACATCCCACGCTCCGTTATCGCTTGGCGGGGTTGTGGATCCTAACACACTTGAACTAAACTATGCCCTTGAAATTCCGAACATGCTTAGCTTATTAGTGGGACTAGACCCTAGCACCGTTGTAAAAGGTCTAAAGGAATTCCCGCAAGAAACGTGGCCACCATTTTACACGCATACACTGTTCAACTTAATGGTCGGCACTGCTGCCTTTACCTTTGCAGTTGCAGCTATTGCCCTCTTATATTGGCACTTTGTTTACCGAAAAAAAGGAGTAGAGTTACCGAAGTGGCTTCTTTGGGGAGCTGCCGCATGTGGACCCGTTATGTTGCTCGGTATTGAATTCGGATGGATTTTTAGTTGTAGTGGTCGTCAGCCATGGACAATTTATGGCATGCAACGCACGGTCGATGCTTCTACACGCGCTGATTTCGTCGGTCCTTTATTTGTTTTATTCATCATTTTATATATTGGACTCGGTATTTTAACAGTCTTTGTACTACGGACATTCTTTAAGAAACATCCGTTAAAGAATGATTTACATCACGAAGGAGGCGATTCACGTGCATGAGGAAAGCATTGCAATCATCATCTTATGGGCTCTTATTTTCGTATATAGCATACTAGGGTCTATTGATTTTGGGGCTGGTTTTTGGGGCATGGTATACGCTAAACACCCGACGCTTGCTGCCAAGCTTGCTAATCGGTACTTATCACCAACTTGGGAAGTAACAAATACGTTTCTTGTCTTTGTCGTTGTCGCTTTTCTCGGTTTCTTTCCAAAAGCAGCCTTTACCCTGGCAACGGTTATGTTTGTACCAGTTATGTTAATTTTAGTACTCGTTGCGATTCGCAGTACATTTATGGTATTCGCTTACTCCCTACCAAAGTACCAACACCTTCTTCGGATTATTTCAGGTATTACAGGGCTCTTAATCCCAGCTCTATTAATTACCGTTCTACCCGTTACAGAAGGTGCCTATATTACGATGTCTGAAGGAAAAGAAGTGCTCCTTTACGGAAAACTTCTTTCTAGTCCCGTTATTTATTGTTATATGCTCTTCGGACTAACTTCGGAACTATTTCTATCATCTCTCTTTCTTGCTGATTTTGCTAGGGAACAAGGTTCTGAAGATACGTACCGAATTTATAGGAGAAATGCCATCATACTTGGTCCTGCAACGCTCGTGACTGCTATTATCGCTCTCGTTGTAATGGACCCTGAAACACACTGGCTTATGCAAGGACTAATAAAGCAATTCCCATGGTTTACAGTCTCTATCATTTTATTTGTTATCGGATATTCCTCCCTTTGGTGGACAAATAAGAAGTACAGCACACTAGGCTTTCCTCGCATTGCAGTTTTAGCTGTCGTCGCTCAATATGCATTTGCAAGCTACGCTTACGGCGTTGCCCATTTACCGTATATCATTTACCCGGACGTAACTGTATTTACAAGCTTTACGACGGTCGAAACATTCTATGCACTTCTTATTCTTTACGCAATCGGGATTGCAATTTTACTACCAGGATTCATTTTCTTCTGGAATTTATTCTTGAAGGATCGAACTTTTTTGAAGGGAAAATAATAAAGTGAAACTTTAATCAGTGGGGGGGTTGTTCATCCCCCACTGATTATTAGCCTTCACCAATCGGGCGTTTACGGGCAGTTGATCTCCCACCTAACTTCTTTGCTCCAGCCGAATTTTGAGGTGGGAGTTTTACTGCCCACAAATAGCGGGATAGACAACAGAAGCCCCCTTTGCTACCGTCTTAGCAAAGGGGGCTTCTTCTATATTTAAGTTAGGTACAGTGTGATCAATCAAGTAAAGAGGTGTAACGTGTTATTGATATAAGTGACTACCAGTTTCTTTGAATTCTACCGCTTTCTCTTTCATTCCTTTTTCAATTGCTTCTGTCGTTTCTAAATCATTTTCTTTCGCATATTCACGAATATCATGCGAAATTCTCATACTACAAAACTTCGGTCCACACATTGAACAGAAATGAGCTGTTTTCGCCCCTTCTGCTGGCAACGTTTCATCATGATACTCCATCGCACGTTCAGGATCTAAAGATAAATTAAATTGATCGCGCCAACGGAATTCAAATCGTGCTTTTGAAAGTGCATCATCACGCTGATGAGCCGTTTTATGCCCTTTCGCAAGATCGGCTGCATGCGCAGCGATTTTGTACGTAATAACACCCGCACGTACATCATCTTTATTTGGTAAACCTAAATGTTCTTTCGGTGTTACATAACAAAGCATCGCCGTTCCAAACCAGCCAATCATCGCAGCACCAATCGCTGATGTAATATGGTCATAACCTGGTGCAATATCTGTCGTTAACGGCCCAAGTGTATAGAACGGCGCACCCTGACAAATATCAAGTTCTTTCTCCATATTTTCTTTAATTAAATGCATCGGTACATGCCCAGGTCCTTCAATCATAACTTGCACATCATGTTTCCAAGCGATTTTTGTTAATTCACCAAGTGTTTCAAGCTCAGAAAACTGCGCTTCGTCATTTGCATCTGCAATAGAACCTGGACGTAATCCATCTCCAAGAGAGAAAGAAACATCGTACTGCTTCATAATTTCACAAATCTCTTCAAAGTGAGTATATAGGAAGTTTTCTTTATGATGGAATAAACACCACTGCGCCATAATCGAACCACCGCGCGAAACAATACCTGTCATACGCTTTGCAGTAATTGGAATGTAACGAAGTAATACACCCGCGTGAATCGTGAAGTAATCAACGCCTTGCTCCGCCTGCTCAATTAACGTATCGCGGTACACTTCCCACGTTAAATCCTCTGCAATTCCGTTTACTTTTTCAAGCGCTTGATAAATTGGCACAGTTCCAACTGGTACCGGGGCATTACGAATAATCCACTCACGTGTTGTATGAATGTTTTTACCTGTAGATAAATCCATAATCGTATCTGCACCCCAGCGAGTCGCCCACGTCATCTTCTCTACTTCTTCTGCAATAGAAGACGATACAGCAGAGTTTCCGATATTTGCATTTACCTTTACGTGAAAATTACGTCCAATTATCATCGGTTCCGCTTCAGGATGGTTAATGTTCGCCGGCAAAATCGCACGACCTTCTGCAATCTCCTTACGAACAAATTCAGGCTCTACCCCTTCACGAATCGCAACATATTCCATCTCAGACGTAATAATGCCATTACGCGCATAATGCATTTGCGAAACATTTGCACCCTGCTTCGCTCTAAGCGGCTTACGGTCCATTTGCGGGAAAACAGGTGTATGTTTTGAAGCCACTTTCACACCGTCATCCTCTGGTTTTACTTCGCGCCCTTCGTATCCTTCTACATCACCACGCCCCAGGGTCCAAGAGTGGCGCGGCGTTGGAATCCCCTTTTCCAGCTCAACTTTATACTCTGGATCTGTATAAGGTCCACTCGTATCATACACACGGATTGGCAGATTTTGAACACCATTCGTATCGCTTTGTTCAATCTCGCGCATCGGCACTTTCATACCCGCGCGAGGCCCATCCACATACACTTTCTTACTTCCTGGTAAACTCGATTTCAATTCAATTTGCTCTGCAGAAACAGACTGTTTCATAACCTTTATTGCCCCCCTGTTCGTGACAAGGACGAGATATGGCCAGCGTATGCCAAAATAAAAAGAGCCAGGTCCATAAAAAAATAAGGACCTGGCTCATAAAGACATAATTATGTAAAGCCGTTAACTTCCCTACGCTGGTACGAGCCAGATCAGGTCCAAAGGGTTAAGAAGTTCACACGCTTCTCTCTCAGCCTACGCATACGTTAGGCACCCCTAGTTTATCACTGATTTAATTTTCAATACTTTCCCATCATACCCTATAATCTGAAAAATGCAAAGGTTATTTATTTTTCGTTTACGGGATCATCCACGTTAAATAATAAGCCTGCACATACGTCATAATCCCAACAATAGTAACGAAAAATAAACTATGCTTCAATGTAAAGCGGAACAAATCTGACTCTTTCCCAGCAAGTCCAACTGCCGCACAAGCAATCGCAATTGATTGTGGAGAAATCATTTTACCTGTTACACCGCCCGTTGTATTTGCTGCAACGAGAAGCACTTCAGATACACCGACTTGCTGCGCTGTAATTGCTTGCAAATTCGAGAACAGTGCGTTCGCTGACGTATCTGATCCTGTTAAGAATACCCCAATCCAGCCTAAGAATGGTGAGAAGAACGGGAATAATCCGCCAGTTCCTGCAAGTGCTAACGCTAATGTAGAAGATAAACCAGAATAGTTTGCGATAAATGCGAATCCTAATACGAATCCAATAGATAGAATTGGCATTTTTAGTTCGTTTAACGTTTCTTTAAATGTTGCTACTGCATCTTTTGCACTCATTTTCAAAATAAAGATAGAAATGATACAAGCAATTAAAATTGCTGTTCCAGTCGCTGATAAAACATCTAATTTCAAGATTGCTTCATAAGGTGTTGGTTTATTTACAATTGGCTCTGCTTTCATTACTAAATTGTGCAAGCCTGGAACTTCAAATTTAAATACGAGACTTTCTAAAGCACCACCTGGAGCGAATAATGCTTTAAAGAAACTTTGGCTCCAAATGACTACCATCACAGTTAAAATAATGAACGGAGACCATGCTTTTACTACTTTTCCTACTGTTAGTTTCGGCATAGATGTCGTCGTTGCTGCTACTTCACTATTTGCTTCTTTAGACTGATAAA
This sequence comes from Bacillus sp. NPDC057893, assembly GCF_042796455.1. Classification (NCBI taxonomy): domain Bacteria; kingdom Bacillati; phylum Bacillota; class Bacilli; order Caryophanales; family Bacillaceae; genus Bacillus; species Bacillus sp. NPDC057893. The sequence goes on from NZ_JBHVNG010000003.1 coordinate 221,127, forward strand.
TTTCTTTCGGCTGCCAAACTTTTAAGAATAGCGATAAACTTACTAAACTTACAAGCGCTGACGTAATATCAGGAAGTTCTGGCCCTAAAAACGTCGCTGTAATAAACTGTGTAATTGCAAATGAACTACCAGCTACAAATAAAGCAGGCCACGTTTGTCTTACTCCTTTAAAACCATCCATTAAAAATACGATAAAGAACGGAACAAATAAAGATAAGAACGGTAATTGATGCCCAGCCATTTGTCCAATTTTATGTGGATCAATGCCTGTTACTTGTCCAGCAACTGTAATCGGAATCCCCATCGCTCCGAACGCTACTGGTGCAGTATTTGCGATTAAACAAAGACCTGCTGCATATAAAGGATTTAGCCCAAGACCTGCAAGAAGCGCTGCCGTAATCGCTACTGGTGCACCAAATCCTGCTGCCCCTTCCAAAAATGCTCCAAATGAAAACCCGATTAAAATAACGAGTAAACGATGGTCATTCGTAATGGATAATACAGATGCACGAATGACATCAAATTGACCTGTTTTCACAGAAATTTTATATAAAAATACTGACATAATGATAATCCACGCAATTGGCCATAATCCGTATAAGAAACCGTATCCAGTCGCTGCCATTGCCATTGTGAATGGCATTTTATACGCAAATAACGCCACCAAAATCGTTAATACAACTGTAATAAATCCTGCCACATACCCCTTCATGCGGAAAACTGCTAAAGCTAAGAAAAAAAAGATGATTGGAATAAGTGCGACTGCTGCCGAAATCCAAATGTTACCGAACGGATCGTAAACTTGTGTCCATGTGTTCATTGTTCTCTCCCCCTAAAGAATCCCCTTTTAAATAGATATAACCTTATCAATAGACTATCAGGTCATCATACCTTTAAGTCTAAAAAATATAAACGCCTACGAAAACGTTTTCATTAATTTTATCACACCAATTTTCATTTAAAAAGATTTTTTTGAAAATTTTATCATTTAAACGGAAAATCTTACAAAAACGTCACGTTCTTGTAATGTTAATCGATAGGAAGCTTACCAAATTTACTGCATACTAAAGGTATAACAACGGACATTACTTATGAGGTGATATATATGAACGGAAACAAAATATTAGCAGCTTTATCATACTTTAGTGTACTATTCGCGCCTATCTTATTCCCTATTATCGTGTGGATTGTGGGCGATTCTGAAACGAAACCACATGCAAAACGTGCTCTATGGACACATATCATTCCAAGCATCGCTTCATTTATTGGATTAGTTATTTTAGGAATTATGGGCATCGGATCTGATCAACCAGACGTAACACTTGGAATTGGAGCAATCATCGTCTTATGCATTTGCGGAATCATTAGCTTATACTACTTCGTTTGGAATATCGTGAAAGGTATTAAGGTACTGAAAGCTTAGTTTTAAACAAACGTTTGATTAAAACTAAACTGTCGCATGATCGTAAATGAAATTTTATCGGCGATTCGACAAGAGTAACCTACCTATTAATAAGAAAAAAACCGTCCCAAAATACCTTTTGGGACGGTTTTTTTATCTTCTGCGTTTCTTCTTTTTTCTCATCATTTTCTTTCGGCGCGTATTCGCTTTATCCGCTATAATGTGGAGCGTACTCGCCACAACAATTCCCATTACAAACGTTACAATTTCAACCTCGTGTTCCTTCGCAATTTCTATTAAATTCCCGTCGAATGCTATTATATTTAATAGGAATAAAAACGGAGAAAATACGATTAACATGTATGCAATACGAATAATATCACCAATTATAATCGTATGTGTGAAGAAGGAACGATGGGGCATTACGCTCCTATATGGATACCAAAAAATGCGGAGGAATCCCCATTTATTATACGCATTACTGTACGTATCTAAATCCGGTGTTAAAAATGAAGTACCTACTAAAAAGCCAATTGCAAAAGTTAATAAAAAATCAAAATTTGTTAATCCATACGAAAAGAGCATAAACAAAACAACCGGAAGGGATATTAAGTTTATTTTCGTATGCGTTCTTCCTGATGGCATAATGCACTTCCTCGCTTACGTTCGCCCTGTCATCCGACAGGTCTCACCTATTGATCTAATTTTTGATCGATAAATGATGTGTCTATATCCGAAACAAACCACTCTGCCAACTTCACTCGTGCCTTATCTTTCACTTCTTCATTTACGTATATCGATGCTTGTAATAGTGCGGCCATTAACGCACCTAAATCATCCGTATAACCAACTCCAGCAATGAAATCTGGGATTGCATCAATCGGTGCAATGAAATAAGCAAGTGCTCCGATGACAATAATTTTCACTCGTTTTGGAACATCCGGTCTTTGCAAAACGTAAAACAACAATAAACTCGCATAGATTACCGACTGCCCTGCCTGCTTCGCAACATGTTTTATTTTCTTCCAAAACGCTTCAACTGAAAATTTTTGTTTCATTCAAAAGCCTCCCTATTTTCAAAAGAAATAAGCTACAATATGTTATGTTATCAGTAAAAGTTCATCAAAATTACACATAATCTATCAATGAAATTTCATTGTAACAAACAAAACCGAAAAGAACAAGTGTTCGTTAATTTTTCGTATTTTCCTTCATATAATAGTTTTCTAGACAACCACTTAAAGATTTCTATTCCATATTTCTCAACCAAAAAACTTTCAATTCCCCTTAACATTCTTTTCTATTTTTGTTATATTTTCTAGTTGACGAGCATATAAACGAATGTTAAAGTTTTCTCTGGTAGTGACAAATCACATACAAAAAATGTAAAATGTTATAGTGTTTCTCAGAAATGAATTTTGTTGTATAATACAGAAATGACGTTATGCTTATGAGCAGCACAAGAAACCAAAAAGGGTATGCATAGTTAAAGTCGTATATGGGTGAATATAGAAACTCTAATTATGGACAAGAAAACTATGTATTTTTTATTTTAGCATTTTTCGCTCCAAAATCGACCAAGCCTGATAGAGAAAGGGTGGAAATGAATGAAAGAAACCATGAAATCACAATTTCAAAATGTGCGTTTCACTTTATTCGTAGCTTTGGCCGTATGGCTAAAAACCTACATCATTACACGCACTAGCTTCGATTTAAAACTTGAATCTTTCATGCAAGAATTCATTTTATTCATTAGTCCATTAGCAGCATCATTACTGTTTGTGGGTCTTGCATTATTTGCAAAAGGGAAAAAACGTAACTATATAGCACTAGGAATTAACTTTATCTTAACGTTCATTCTTGTTGGTAACGTAATGTTCTACGGATTCTACAATGACTTCGTTACTTTACCAGTACTAGGACAAACATCTAATTTTGGGAGCTTAGGTTCTAGTGTGAAAGAATTATTTAACTTCAAAATCATCCTTGCATTTGCGGATATTATCGTATTCTTCGTTCTATTGAAAAAGAAGAAAGATTTTGCACCGACAGAGCGTGTAGCACGTCCGATGCGTTCCCTATACTTCGTGTCAACAGTTGCTATTTTCTGCGTAAACCTAGGATTTGCAGAAGCTGAGCGTCCAGAACTATTAACACGTTCATTTGACCGCGTTATGCTTGTTAAAAACTTAGGATTATATGTACACCAAGCATACGATCTTGGCCTACAAGCAAAATCAAGTTCACAAAAAGCGTTTGCTGATAGTAGTAAATTACAAGAAGCAGAAAACTATGTGAAAACAACACAAAGTAAACCAGATCCAAATATGTATGGTACTGCAAAAGGGAAAAACGTAATTGTTGTCTCTCTTGAATCATTACAAACATTCTTAATTGGTGCGCAAGTTAACGGACAAGAAGTTACACCATTCCTAAACCAATTTGCGAAAGAAAGTTATTACTTCGATAACTTCTTCCATCAAACTGGGCAAGGTAAAACATCTGATGCTGAATTCTTAGTAGATACTTCGTTATATCCACTAGACCGTGGTGCTGTATTCTTCACACACGGTAACAACGAATATACAGCAACTCCAGAAATTTTGCGTGAGCAAGGGTATCACACATCAGTATTCCATGCAAACAACGCAACATTCTGGAACCGTAATATTATGTATCCGGCACTTGGTTATGATCGTTACTACAACGAACTTGACTACAAGATTACGCCAGAAACAAAATTAAACTGGGGACTAAAAGATATCGAATACTTCGATCAGTCTATCGATATGTTAAAACAAGTGAAGCAACCGTTCTATACTCGCTTCCTTACTTTAACAAACCATTACCCCTTCACTTATGATGACAGTACGAAATTAATCGACGAGTACAATTCTGGTGATGGAGTATTTGACCGCTATATGGTAACAGCTCGCTACTTAGACGAAGCAATGAAGCACTTTATTGAGCGTCTAAAAGCTGAAGGTATTTACGACAACTCTGTTATCGTATTCTACGGTGACCATTATGGTATTTCTGAAAACCATAACCGTGCAATGGCACAGTTCTTAGGAAAAGAAGAAATTACTACATTTGACCATATGAACTTACAAAAAACACCGATGTTTATTCATGTTCCAGGTCAAAAAGAGGGTAAAACAATTTCAAAACCAACTGGTGAAATTGACATTAAACCAACAATTCTAAACCTACTTGGTGTAGATTCTTCGAATCAAATCCAATTCGGTCATGATGTATTCTCACCAGACAATAAAGGATTCGTTGTTCTTCGTGACGGTAGCTTCATTACAGATAAGTACATGTACACAAACAGTACATTCTACGACCGTAACACAGGTGAAGTTGTACAATTACCGAAAGAGGAAGCTCAACCACTTATTGATCGTGCACAAAATGAATTGCACATGTCAGACAAAATCATTGAAGGCGACTTACTTCGCTTCTCTGAAAGCAATAAGACCAAAACTGGTGAAGTAAAAACGGCTATTAAAGAAGAAAAGAAGAGCGCTGAGTAATCTCAGCCTCTTTTTTATTTTCCTCTCTACAAATTCTTCTATACATTAACTTTAAAATTACATAACCTTCACCTAATATTTACACCACATTAACGAAACATCTTTATAATAAAATATGTAAACAAGGTTCCACATATTTCTTATCTCTCATCTTCAATAAGATCCCTTAGAGAAATATGCGCATCATTTGTTTTCAACTTTCTTATAATTGTCTTTCCAAGTGTTTTGTTTGCATAAATGAAACCTTTAAAGACGATGTCCCTATGAAAGATAGCTACCCTCCTTTTGCAGCATTCCATAAGAATGTTGCTTTTTTTTTTTCAAAAAGCAGGATTCTTATTTCTCATTTTCGAATTTGTATATACAAAATGCTATAAATCACCACTACTTCTCTATGATTTACAAATACATATACGTCATATGCGGAGAATTACTTACATAAAAATAACTAGAGTGCTTTTTATTCATGTACTAACGAAAGGATGGGACGAAAATTGGCATACGAAAGATTTGTACTATGGAATGATGCAGTTATTGATACAACGAAACATCGCGCGTACATAGAACTTGAAGAAAGAGGTTTACAATTTGGCGATGGCGTCTATGAAGTTATTCGCCTTTATAACGGAAACTTTCACTTATTAGACCCACATTTAACAAGATTATATCGATCCATGGAAGAAATAGAATTATCACTCCCTTTCTCAAAAGCCGAACTCATCATCTTACTCTACAAATTAATTGAAAACAATAATTTCCACGAAGACGGAACAATTTACTTACAAGTATCTCGTGGTGTACAAGCTCGAGCACATGCATTCTCATATGACACATCTCCGACAATCTATGCTTATATTTCAAAAAAAGAAAGACCATCTTTATGGATTGAATACGGTGTACGTGCTATATCAGAACCTGATACACGCTGGCTCCGCTGTGATATTAAATCGTTAAATTTATTACCAAATGTATTAGCTTATACGAAAGCTGAACGCAAAGGTTGTAAAGAAGCACTTCTCGTACGGAATGGTATTGTAACTGAAGGTAGCCACTCTAACTTTTTTCTCATAAAAAACGGAACACTGTATACGCATCCAGCCAATCACCTTATTTTAAACGGCATTATTCGTCAGTACGTCCTTTCTTTAGCTAACACTCTTCAACTTCCTGTACAAGAAGAGCTTTTCAGCGTTCGCGATGTTTATCAAGCAGATGAATGCTTCTTTACGGGAACGACTATTGAAATTTTGCCGATGACACATCTCGATGGAACTGCGATTCAAGATGGTCAAGTTGGCCCTATCACCAAATTACTACAAAGGTCATTTTCTCAAAGCCTTTTAAAATCCAACAGCACATCTTCCTAAATACGAATAATCTCCTCTCTTTCTACAACAAATATATGTATTTAAATGGAAATCAAGGTATGAATTTATGCCTTGATTTTTTCTTGTAATCTTTTTGTCATATTCAGATTACCGCATAAGTCTTGACAGTAATCGACATGCTCTTTAGAATTTTTAACAGTTGGTAAATATTTCTTCACTACATTACAGACAGAAAGGAATCGACAAATTATGAAAAAATACCTTGCCGGTCTTGCGGCAGTGTCTGTAGCAGGAGGAGCAGCACCTACACTTGATAGTGTTCAAGCTGCCCCTGAACAAAATACACAAAAAGCTGCTACACAAGCTGTCCAAGCTTCCGCATCAAACAGTTCATCTTATACGGTGAATACTAGCGTATTACATGTTCGTGCAGGATCAAGTACTTCTCACGACATCATCTCTCGCGTTTATAATGGTCAGTCATTAAACGTAATTGGAGAAGAAAATGGTTGGTTCAAAATTAACCAGAATGGTCAAACAGGCTATGTTAGTGGCGAATTTGTATCAAAAAATGGTGCAAAAACAAATAACAATGTAAGTACAGGTGGAAACAATAAAGTTACTGCTGATGTATTACGTGTACGTACAGCTCCTAACACTTCTAGTTCTGTTTCAGGACGTGTATATGAAGGACAAACTTTAAACGTAATTGGAGAAGAAAATGGTTGGGTGAAAATCAACCATAACGGACAAACTGGTTATGTTAGTAGCCAATTTGTATCAGGTGCTTCTTCAAATACTGGCTCTACAAACAGTAACAACAATAGTAACAATGAAGCAACTGTTCAACCAGCAAGCGGAAACTATACAGTAAATGTATCTTCCCTTCGCGTTCGTACAGGTCCTAGCACTTCTCATCCAACTGTAGGTTCTGTTAAACAAGGACAAGTAGTACAAGTTGTAGGCGAAGTTCAAGATTGGTTCAAAATCAATTACGCAGGACAAACAGCTTACTTAAGCAAAGACTACGTAACAAAAGGCGGCTCTAACGAAAACGTTACTCAAGGTAACAACCAAGAGCAAAATAATAATGGAACTGTTCAAACTGGTGGTACTTACGTCGTTAACGCAACATCTCTACGTGTTCGTACAGGCCCTGCTGCTTACCATAGTGTAATTGGCGGCGTGTTAAATGGTACAACATTAAACGTAGTTGGATCTGAAAACGGATGGTTTAAAGTAAACTACCAAGGAAAAACAGGCTATGTTAGTAGCGAATTTGTAAAATTCGTTAAAGGTGGCACTGCTACTCCTGAACAACCGAAACAACCTGATCAGCCAAAACAACCTGATCAAGGTGCAATTGGCGACTACTACATTAATGCTTCTGCACTAAATGTACGTAGCGGCGAAGGTACAAATTATAGAATCATAGGCGCACTTCCACAAGGACAGAAGGTTCAAGTAATCTCTGAAAACTCTGGATGGAGCAAAATTAACTACAACGGTCAAACTGGTTACATCGGAACACGTTTCCTATCTAAAACACCAGTTGGCGGCGCAGTAGATAATAAGCCTAACGAAAACCAAAATAACAATCAAAATAATAACAACAATAACAATAATACTAATAATAGCGGTGACAGTTCTTCTCTACTTGCATACGCGAAATCTATGCAAGGCGTACCATACGTTTGGGGCGGTACTTCTGCTAACGGTGTTGACTGCAGTGGTTACATCTACCACGTATTTAAGAAATTTGGTCATAACATTAGCCGTCAAAGTGTTGCTGGATATTGGAGCAGCTTACCACAAACTTCAAGTCCACAACCTGGAGACTTAATTTATTTCAAAGACACTTATAAAGCAGGTCCTTCTCACATGGGTATCTACCTTGGCGGGGGATCATTTATCCAATCTGGAGATAAAGGTGTAGCAATCGCTTCATTAAGCAACTCTTATTGGAAAAGCCATTTCTTAGGGTATACGAAAGCACCTTAAGTTATAGTTTCAGAGCCTTCTAGTTTACTAGAAGGCTCTTTTTTAAATAACTATATATATGAATACCCTTTTATTCTCTCCACGAAAAAATTATGCGTTCATTCTCCTATTTCATACACTATATTCTACAAAAATTGCCCAAAACGTTATCATAATGAATATATTCCCATAAAAAACATAACCTATTTCATGTCAATTCATTTTATATGTGTTTTTTCAAAGAATTTTCTTTTTATTTAAACTTTTCGACAGACGTTTGACCTCTGATGTCCATTATGATAAGTTACTTAAGATGTTATATTTGCAGAAGTATAGACAACTGTGTTATACACTTTTTTACTATGAGGAAGGAGCATACACTGCATGAATCTTTTATGGGGAATTGGCGGCGTGATTGGAGTATTAGCAATTGCTTTCTTACTATCTTCCAACCGCAAAGCTATTAATTGGCGCACAATTTTAATCGCGCTAGCATTACAAATGTCATTTTCATTTATTGTATTACGATGGGATGCTGGAAAAGCAGGCTTAAAAGTTGCTGCTGACGGCGTTCAAGGATTAATTAATTTTTCTTACGAGGGAATTAGGTTCGTTGCTGGGGATTTAGTCAACGCAAAAGGCCCTTGGGGATTTGTTTTCGTTATTCAAGCACTACTTCCAATCGTATTTATTAGTTCATTAGTAGCAATCTTATATTACTTAGGTATTATGCAGAAATTTGTTAGTATCATTGGTGGTGCATTAAGCAAACTTCTTGGAACTTCTAAAGCAGAAAGCTTAAATGCAGTAACGACTGTATTTTTAGGACAAACAGAAGCACCAATTTTAATTAAACCATACTTAGCACGTTTAACTAACAGTGAGTTCTTCACTATTATGGTAAGTGGTATGACAGCTGTTGCCGGATCAGTTCTTGTCGGCTATGCAGCGATGGGCATTCCATTAGAACATTTATTAGCAGCAGCAATTATGGCAGCTCCATCAAGTTTATTAATTGCAAAACTAATTATGCCAGAAACAGAAAAAGTAGATAATAACGTTGAACTTTCTACAGAACGTGAAGACGCAAACGTTATCGATGCAGCTGCACGCGGTGCATCTGAAGGTATACAACTTGTTATTAACGTAGCAGCAATGTTAATGGCTTTCATCGCATTAATCGCTTTATTAAATGGCCTATTAGGATGGGTTGGTTCTTGGTTCGATATTAAACTTAGCCTTGATTTAATCTTCGGTTACTTACTATCACCATTTGCAATCTTAATCGGTGTTTCACCGGGCGAAGCCGTGCAAGCAGCTAGTTTCATCGGTCAAAAACTTGCAATCAACGAATTCGTTGCATATGCAAACTTAGGACCACACATGGCAGATTTCTCTGAAAAAACAAATCTAATTTTAACATTCGCAATCTGTGGTTTCGCAAACTTCTCTTCTATCGCAATTCAATTAGGTGTAACAGGAACGTTAGCTCCTACTCGCCGTAAACAAATTGCACAATTAGGGATCAAAGCAGTTATCGCTGGTACACTAGCGAACTTCTTAAACGCAGCAGTTGCAGGTATGATGTTCCTATAAATTCATGAAAGCCTCCTTTTTAAAAAGGAGGCTTTTTTATATAGTATAAACATAATTTTTATATATATTAAATCCTTTATGTCTAGATATATAGACAATATGTTACAATAATTAGTATGTCTGTTTATTTTTTCTTGTACAAGAAGGATACTACTTGATGTATCTCGCCCCAAAAAACTTCCAGCTACATGATCCATTTCTTAATAATTGTGCATACTACAAATATCCAGCACGAATTATCTGTAAGGAGGAAAGTTTCGTGAAAGATAAGTCTTATAAAGTCCTCTCTATGTGGATTTTACAAATTTTATTTTATTTTACTACTATACATGTGACGAAATATGAGCACGCGCTCATTTTTACAATTATATATGTCATCATAAATGTACTATTCCTATTTTTAGCTGATAAAACAGCATTTATTTTCTTCATACTGGGAACAATCATTTCAGTATTCTATTTATTTTATCAAGCATGGCTTCACTTATGGAGTACATCAGATCAATGGGAATATATTATTACCCACTTCCTGATGGCAGCTAACTTCTTCATTGTTTATATTTCAACCCATTTATTAAAAAAGGTTATCCTTAAAAATAAAGAGTTAACTGAACGAGTGAGAGTGCTTGAGCAATACATTGGAGAATCAAAATTATTAACAAGACAAGAATTCGAAAGACGACAAGCTTTATTAACAACTGCGATGAATCGTCGTAATGAAACAGGCATTATCATTTTCTTTGATTTCACTTCCTTTAGTAAATATACGAAGGAAAGTGTCATGGATCGTGTAGCTTCATTATTAGTTGAAACGGTAAGGAATGACTTTGACCTTGCTGCTGAATACGACAGCAATACACTGGTTATTTTACTACAAAACACAAATGAAGCCGGTGCTGATATTGTAATGAACCGCCTAAAGCCAAAAATGGAGCAATGGCTTGCTAATGAGGCAATCCAAGACATGAAAATTTCACGAGAGCAAATTGGAAACAAAGGACCGACATTATTATGATGACACTCGTTATACTCCTTTTATTCCTTCTGTTCTGCGTACTCGTTTTCTGGATCAGCATCACATTTTCAATTAAATATGTATTGATTTTTACCGCCTTTCTATTCTCTGCTTTACTCGTTTATTACTCTTTCTTAACAATTGCGGGCTTAATTCATCGAAATAGTAAACGAAAAGATCGTACGCTGGAACATTATCCAAGTGTAGATATTTTAATACCCGCTCATAATGAAGGGGTTGTTATTAAAGATACATTAGAAGCAATGGCAAAGATTGAATACCCAGGCAAACTAAACGTTTATTTATTAAACGATAACTCTCAAGATGAAACACCTGAAATTGGCGATGATTTCGACAAAGCTTATGCTCATATTCATCACATTCGTGTACCACCTGGCGAGCCGAAAGGAAAATCGCGTGTATTAAACTACGGCCTTAGCATTTCGGACGGTGAATATTTCTGTGTTTATGATGCAGATAATCAACCTGAACCACATGCACTGCGAATGCTCGTAGAACATGCTGAAACAACCCAGGATGCCGTTGGGGCAGTTGGACACGTTCGTACAGTAAATGAAAAAAGAAATTGGCTTACACGAATGATTTCATTAGAATTTCAAATTTTTCAGCTCCTTATGCAATCTGGACGCTGGCTATTATTCCAAACAGGTTCACTAACCGGAACAAACATGCTTCTTCGTCGTTCTGCATTAGAAGAACTTGGCGGCTATGACCCTTATGCAATCGCAGAGGATGCCGAATTAACATTAAGAATTACCCAAAAGGGCTATCTCTTACCAATCGTCCCAGAATCGATTACATGGGAACAAGAACCTGAGCATTTAAAAATTCTTATTAAACAGCGTACACGTTGGCTTCAAGGAAACTTATACATTTTAGAAAAAATGTTTTCTTCGTTAAGCTTCTTTAAAGGAAAACTTCTCGTCCATTCCTTACAACAAGTTTTAGTGTATGTCATATTTTGGCTATTCCTAATCATTTCAAACGTTTGGTTTGTAATTGGACTGCTCGGCATATTCCAAATTCAATATAGCATTCCATTACTATTTATGTGGTATGTCGCATATATTACATATGTTTCTCAATTATTTAGTGCCCAGAGCGTCGAACGAACCTTTACACCGACCAACATTTTCATAAGCGTCATTATGTACTTTACGTACGCACAGCTCTTTACGTATTTGTTTATTCGCAGTCTCATTCTTTACTTACGCGCAAAGAGCAAAAAACAAGTAATTGGTTGGGATAAAACAGTACGATTTAAAAAAGAAAAATAGATTTCATTAAAAAATAAGCACAGAGCGCCGTATGCTCTGTGCTTATTTTTTACCGTAATACTATATATCAGACAATACCCCTTAGCAGAAAGTTATTTCACGTCCATCCCCCAACGAACGATCGACCTTCATTTATATACGAAAAAGTGATTGCTATTTTTGTAGAACCAATTGCTTCTCTTGATGCTCTTTACGAGTTTCAGTCTTCGGTTCCGTGCTTTCTTGGGCATTTCGATGTGCCACACGTTTCAAGCAAATATGCTTCCACTTTCTTTCGTAACGTTTCATTATTCTAGTTGTCCCCCTTGAATGCGATTTAAAACTATTTGAAATCGCTTACAGGAAATAATATAGCACATATACATAAAAGTGACAACACATTTCCGACATATTTTTGTCAAAAATATGAATATAATGTGTAAAATATCGGATATTGTCGAACCATATCGATTTTTCTTTTTAAACTACAGCTATCCACACTTTTCCTAATATTTGCATTTAAAAAGGAGCTGACATAAAATCAGCCCCTTTCCTTCTATTATTTATGTTGTTTCATACGCCCTTCTTTTTGCAACTCTTTAAATAGTGCTGCAATCATAAAGAAAATAACAAATACAAATGGGAATGCCGCAATAATCGACGCTGTTTGTAGCGCCTCTAATCCACCGACATACAATAAGATCGAAGCTAACGCTGCTAGGACAATACCCCAAACCATTTTAATACGATTTGGTGGGTTTAAGCTACCATGTGTCGTTAACATCGCTAGAACAAACGTAGCGGAGTCTGCCGATGTAATAAAGAATGTTGAAATAAGTAAAATAGCTAACACACATAAAGTCGGTCCCATACTACCCATCTGGTCTAACATAGCAAACAATCCTATTTCTGTGCCCGTTTCTTTAATTTGGCCATATATATTCGCCCCGTCGAACAATTCCATATGAATACCTGTCCCTCCGAAAACAGAGAACCAAAGCGCACCAATTACTGTTGGTACGAGTAACACACCAATAACAAATTCACGAATTGTACGCCCGCGTGACACACGGGCAATAAACGTACCTACGAATGGTGACCATGCAATCCACCATGCCCAGTAGAAAATTGTCCATGACTGAATCCATTGATTTCCGCCTTCATTTAATGGACTTAAACGGAAACTCATACTTGGTAATTCTTGAATGTATGATCCGATTGTTGAAGTGAAATAATTCATAATAAAGTTTGTTGGACCTGCAAATAATACAATTATCATAAGTGCAAACGCTAAAATAATATTCGCATTACTTAAATATTTAATTCCTTTATCGAGTCCTGTTTGCGCAGATAACATATAAAGAACAGTTACAATTCCGATGATTACTAACTGTGTCGATAATGAGTTGGGAATGGATGTTAAATAACTAACACCACCCGCAATTTGCTTTGCCCCAAGTCCTAATGATGTCGCCACACCAAATACTGTCGCAAATACAGCTAGAACATCAAACATATGGGCAATACGGCCATGTTCACCGCCCTTAAATAGTGGACCCACTGCCGCACTAATTGTACTTGCTCTTCCTTTTCTAAATGTAAAATACGCAATACATAATGCTACAAGTGCATATAATCCCCATGGATGTAATCCCCAATGGAAAAATGAGAAACGAAGTGCAAGACGTGCACTCTCTTCAGTCGCACCCTCTCCAAACGGAGGTGTGTATAAATGATTCAACGGTTCTGCAACGCCCCAGAAAACCAAACCGATTCCCATACCGGCACTAAATAACATAGCAAACCATGTCATATAACTATAATCAGGTTCATCATCATCTTTACCTAAACGAATCGAACCGTACTTAGAAACAATTAAGAAAATAGCAATTCCTAAGAAAATAGAAACGGAAATAATATAGAACCATCCAAACTTACTAACTAACGCAGCTTGAATTGCAGTCGTTACATTTCCTAAGCTACCTTTTCCAATAATAGATTCGGGAATAATCCCCCAAAGTGTAAATGCAATGCATAATGTTAATGAGACAATAAATGTTTTCGTCAGTTTCCTCATCAAATCCCCCTTCGTATGTTTCATTTCTTGTAAATATCATAAATTCCGATATGTTAAATCGGATAGAAAACCATAGTTTTTGTGGTGATTTTCTTTCGGCTCTCTCAAGTTTGCCTTCACCAATTAGAGTTCTTATGGACAGCCTTACCTTCCGTACAACCTTTTCACTCTGCAAGAGCTACAAGATTGGAATACTACTGTCAAATTGTGTGAGAAAAATGCGGATGGGAAGAGATTTTCCCAAAAAAGGATGTGTTACAGTTTTAAAAAAGGGCAGATTTATTCTTTACAACCCTTTCTTCTTGTAACAATTATGCGGTTTTTTTGCTAGTATATAGCGCGTGTTTATAACTTCACAAACGAGATGTTTATGTTTATATAACTATATTACCCATAAAACGGTAAAATACTCAAGGAATGTAACTGTATAGTAATCATTACGTAATACTCTTGTAACATTCTTATTTACACCGAAAAAATTATGTTGTATTAAATATTTTGAATATAACTAGAAACCTACTAATTATATGGAATGAAAAACGCTTTCCTCTAATTCTAGCTATATTACAAATTGTTAACGACTTATTACGAATGGTTTGTAATTGTGTGTTTTCCCAAAATCCGAAAAAATCTGTTGCTATAATGAGGACACGAAAACAAACGCAATGGAGGCTATCATGAAAAAATTAATTGGAATAGCAACAGCAGCAGTTTTTGGTCTTGGGATTTTCACCGCATCTGCTAACGCAGAAACTGTTGTAAAAACAGACGTACTAAACGTACGAGAAAACCCTACTACTGAATCAAAAGTTGTCGGTAAATTACAGAATGGTCATAAATTAGATGTTCTAAATACAGAAAACGGATGGTCACAAATCAAATTAGATGGTAAAGACGCATTCGTAAGTACAGAGTTTACAAAGAACTCTTACTATGTAACAGCTAACGTATTAAATGTACGTGCTGAAGCGAACACAAACTCAGAAATTCTTGGAACGCTTAAGAAAGACGATATGATCGAAACAACGAACCAAGTACAAAATGAGTGGTTACAATTTGAATATAACGGGAAAACGGCTTATGTTCATGTTCCTTTCTTAACAGGTACAGCACCTGTTATTGAGAAACAAGAAACGCCTGCTCCTGCTAAAGCTGCAGCACCAGCTAAGGCTCAAGTACCTGCACCAGTAAAAACAGCTGCTAAGCCTGCTGTGAAAGCTGCTGAAACTAGCGAACCTTCTAATGGTCGTGAGTTAACTGTTGTAGCTACAGCATATACAGCTCATCCGAGCGAAAACGGTGGCACATACGGCGGCCGTGTATTAACTGCAATGGGTCATGACCTAACAGCGAACCCAAACATGAAAATGATCGCTGTTGACCCGAAAGTAATCCCGTTAGGATCTAAAGTATGGGTAGAAGGTTATGGAGAAGCAATCGCTGGTGATACTGGCGGTGCAATTAAAGGTAACCGTATCGACATTCTACTTGGATCAGATAGCGCTGCTAACAAATGGGGACGCAAAACTGTTAAAGTGAAAATTTTAAAATAACCAATGACTGCTAAAGCCGGTTCTCTTTGTTGAGAGCTGGCTTTTATTTTTTTATAATACATATAAGGAGGTTATACCAATGAATATACAAGCAAAAGTAGACTGGGTCGGTACACCAAAACCGTACATATATAAAGATGATGTAACATATGATGCAATCGCAGTTGACTTCTCACTAGCAAACGATGACAATCGCTATAAATTAATTGTGCTTGGCCATGAAGAAAATACACATTACAAACTCGTACAATACGGAATAAAACTAGGCTCTCAAAAGCCATTCCCTATTGATATTCCATTCGAGCAAGGAATGCTACCGCTCATAGAACAAATATTAAACGATCCATATGTACAAGAGGTATTAAAGGAAGCGCGCTTCTAATCAAAAAAGGATGTCACCTAGCAAAAAAGTTCAACTAGGTGACATCCTTTTCTAGTTTTCCTTGTTGGACATTAGTAAAGGAAATTATATCTATCATAACTTACAATATATCAACGGTTCGACATGAAATATCGACTTACCGACAAAGATTGACAATATCGGCGCTACAAAAAAGAGACTGTTCAAAATTGAACAGCCTCTCTTTTTTGTTAACGAGTCGGACCCGATATTCCCTCTGATTTCAGCGTATTATTTGCTCCAAGAGAATGGTACAACAGCTTTCCATTTCCATTAACAGTAACGATATGATCATTATTAAAACTCTTGAATTTCACAGAGCCATCACCATAACGAATATGATATTCTTCATATGTCGTTACTTTATATTTCGTCGCACTTTGACGTTCTACATTGCGAATATTCATTGTCAATAAATCTTCTGTAATTCCTTTTTTCTGTAGATATTGTAAGTAATCACGGTCTTCCTTATACGATTTCCCGCTCTTATCATAATCATTTTCAATTAAACTAAAATCGTTTAATGCAATTGCACGTACGTTATTATAAATATGATTTTGTACAAAATCTCCAACCGCTGAACTAGAAGCTTCTTTTGGGAACTTTAAGTAATATGTACTTTGATCTCCAACTTTAATACTTTCAGATTTCATCACACCAAATTCAGCGTTTTTCTCTAAATGTACTTCTACCGTTTCATCCGTCGGTACAGGACCAAGTTTATAACTTCCGTAATTTAACTTCCCGCGTTTCTTGCCATTAACAAATACAGTTGCATCATTTTCATCAGATGAAATGGTTACATAATTTCCTTCAAGTGATAAATTCACTTCTACTGTCCCATTCTTTTCATCTGCTAAATCCACTTCTTTTTCTGTCTCTAATTCAGCAAGTTCTGTCTTCGCCTTTGCCTTTACAACATAAGTACCCGGGAAGTATGGACCTAATTCTTTCGAAGTTTTATCACTGGAAAGCTCTGTTTCTTTTTTATCATTCACATATATTTCAGCATTCTTTGCAGTTGTGCTAACATTCATGTAATACGATTTCATGCTGAACTTATACTTCGGATATAAGAACCACTCTTTCCCGTCTTCTATAATTTTCCCATCTTTAAAAGATGCTTTATCACTTGCTAACTTTTGATCTACTGTCTCTCTTTGCAAATATGATAACAGTTCTTTATTATAAGAAGGATTTTCTTTTAAATAACGGATATACGCCTTAATATCTTCTGTCTTAACCTTTAAGGTTGGATCGTCTACTTTCAAAATCTCATCGATTGCATTAACATCTTTATTTTGGAATGCTTCGATCATTGCATTTACTTGCTTTTCCTTCGAAAACTTGCTTGCACCGAATTTATATGCGCCAAACAAAATAGCAAAAACAATGACAAAACCTATAAGTAAAAACATGTTTTTCTTACTTTTCACTGGCTTTGTTTCACTCCGCATTTCTGAATGAGAAGAAGCTGTTTGATCAGCGATTTCTTCTACTTTACTTCCGCAATCAGGACAAAAGTTCAATTGATCTGCGACTTGTTTATTGCATGTTCCACAAAACTTCAATATACTCTCCCCCTACTTTTTCGCTAATTTCATTCCGGCCAATGCCGCTACATATGTCACAATAAAACTAAACAAAGTTAAATATACAAATGAATTTTGCATAGATAATACAGTACCACTCGCTCCAAATACATTCATTACCTTTCCAGACACATCAATTTGGAACTTAGAAATTATGTTCATTACAATCATCATAATTGTATAAGAACCGCTACATACCGCTAGTGTAATGTATATATTAGTGGTCGGTAATCCTGCTAATTTCCTACCTGCTCTAAACATAAAGAAGAACGGGATCACAAGTAATAATAAACCATAATGGAAGCTGCTATTTACTTCATCAACCTCAGCAATATCTTCCTGCGTTCCTCTTTGTGCAATCACTATATCTTTCATCCCAATCCCATTTACAGAAATGCCTGATACGAATGAAAAGGCCATTTTGTTATCAGATGATTTCTTACTAATTCCTTTAAATTCACGATCAAATGCTGGACTTGATACTTCTAACGGAGAAAAATGAGCCATACTCCATAATTGAGGTGTTAATTCTAGTGCTAATAATACACCTTGCGTTTTTGAAGCTTTCATTTCTTTTAACGGTTCAATACGTTCTTCGTTACTTACTAACGCCATAGCTAAAATACACGTTACTACCGCTGTCACTAAAAGTCCTTTTAACATAGCTGAAATCCCATAATAAATAGATGCCCCATATGGCATTAACTCTTGAAATGCTGCTGCCATATTGTTTTTGCTTGTATGAACAATAAATCCTACTAAAGTGAATAACGTTCCACATACAAAACCACTTAGGAAGCTCTTTACAGCTGAATAACCAACTGTTATCTTACCTGCATCTGAGAATGGAATTACAAAAGATTGTGATGCTACAAAGCTTATAATAAGTAAAAAGATTCCATATATAATACCGACTGTTGCTGCTACAAAAATTTGATCCTTAATCGTCTTCGCAACACGTTGTTTTCCTAACCATATTCCCGTACCAGCTAAAATAATGAATGGAACAATTAATAATAAAACAAATGGAGTATGCCAAGATAAAGATAACATCAATCCACTATCATCACCGGCTGTAAAACCAAGCAAATGATAATTTAATAGCGTAGAAGTTGCGCTTGCATAGAAGCTTGGTAGCATTTCCAGTTCTTTCATAAGATTGCTAAACATCTCACTTAATATAGAAGCAAATAATAAACTTCCAATCCAGCCAGCAACTAACATGAGAACACTTGCAATAGCCCCACCAATTAAACCTGTTTTGAAAGTTGCTTTATCTGCTGTAAATGCAACTTTAGGAGCACTATCCATCGTAGGTAATTTTACGATTTGTTCTTTTTGCTTAACAACAAATAAAGAATGCCCACATTTTTGACAATATACATTTTGCTGAGCATTTTCATTACCGCAACCTCTACAATATTTAGCAGTATCTTGCTCTAACATTACCGTATCTACTGCCCCTGAAATCTCCATACTTCCTTCATTAGGACAATAATTCACTTCTTCACCATGTTGTTTTCCGCACGTGCGACAATACATCTTATTCACTCCCCACTTTGCTTAATTCCACAAACCGGGCAGTAAGTAGAGTTTTTATCAATATACTCATTACATGTAATACAATTTTCCTTCTCACTATTACTTTCTACCGCTAACATCGGGTTAGGATTTCCACATGAACCACAGAACTTATCATTTATTGATAAAGACCCACCACATTCACAAGTAGCTTTCTCGCCTTGTTGTTTTTGCAATTCAACTATTCGTTTTCTCGCTTGATAAATAGCAACATCAAACTCTTGAATTGGAGCAATCACTTCTTTTAAACTCGCTTCATTTACTCCGTTTCCTCTTAGTTGGACATATACCTGTTGTCCAAGCTCTAATAAAACTTCTGCTTTTTTCTGCATTTGCACTTGCATTCCTTTTTTCAACTGAGCAATTTCTTGTGCAATTTGCAACTTCTGCTTTCCTTGTTCTATTCCCTCTTGTAACTTATTCATTCCACTACCTAATTTCGTCTGTAAATCTGACAAATGTTTTCTCCCCCTATAAATATATAGTAATATACAAAATTAACATTATATATATTACCATGATTTTCTAATTGTGTAATTATAATTTCATTTTTTCTGTTTTGAGCATTTTTTGTTTATAATGGTAAAGGAAAGAAATCTGTGTACGGAGGAATATTATGCTGCAAGACTCAATTACGAAAGATGAAATTATGATGATTGCGAATGAGTTCGTTCAAGGGCTTGATCCACAGCAAGTTGCTGATCAGGAGCATGTCGCTACAGCTCGGCACCTATATCGTAGTGGTGTTGTCTATAACGTTGACTTTGATGGCTATACGCTATCCGGAACTGTAAATGCTGAAGGCAGTGTATATAGCGTTCACATCCCGATTCGTAATGTCACTGAAAGCTATTGCGATTGCTTCGCGCCAACGCAATGTCAGCATATGCTTGCTGTGTTACTATCTGCAGCTTCTAGTTTTGGGCAGGTAGGAGATGTATTAACTTTATTCAAAAATAATACAAAACCTTCTCTTCCTCCTATTCGAACTGCACGACAAGTATTGCAATCATCAGCTTTTGAAGAAATGGATTATAAAAGTTGGCAAACATACTTTGAAAATGAATATGAATCATTTAAAAAAGAACAAGCGCGGCTCACTTATAAACAAATGTATTTTCTTATGAGTCTTTTTACAGACTTCTATACAAAATTAGAACGGAAAGCTCCGCGCATCGTTGCTATTCATGAATTATTTAAGTTGCACGCGGCACTTTATTGCTTTCAAAAATTATTAGAAGAAATTCAAGAATTTGAAGCAAACAAACTATATTCTTATCACCAACCAGTTAACGTCGTTCGCCTATTCGTTGATAAAGTTGAATCTACCGTTAGGGACCTAAAAACAGAGGAGATTCCAGAAGAATCCAAACCGATTTTACAAGAAACAGCGCGGCTCATACATGAAGCATTCTTCTCTACCGATGCCTATACACAAGAGCGATTCTTCATTTATCGTCACGTATGGGGTGAACTGTTAAGAACAGAAGAGCAGCTACAAGAAGAAGAAAAACGAATCGATACTAAAATCAATCCACTTTCCAAAGCATTAGCATCTTCTCATCTGCTCTTTTTAAATAATGAAGACTTATCGGCAATGGAATTACTCAAAAAACAGCCTGCTTCTGTTGTGAGCCTTTACTTCTATTGGTTAGAAGAGTTATTAAGTGCGATGCAGTGGGACCGTGCTAAAAGCTGGCTTTCCTTTACTTATAAACAAGTAAAAGAAACGATAACGGAACAAGAGAATACCGTCTTCATACAAGATATCGTTCGATTATTTGTGATGATGTATGAGACATATGCAACGCATACGAATGAACAAGCGGGATTAGAAATGATTTTACAAGAACTATTACCGTATAGTTTCACAAATTATGAACAATATGTACTTGCGAAGAAACAATACCATGCATGGACGGAGCTTCAGCTCTTATATGGCTTCGAAGTAATCGAACTTTTGAAAGAACCATTGAAAGATATTGAAAAAGAGGCGCCCGAAGCAGCACTTCCTCTTTATCACCATGCCGCAATTGAAGCAATTGAAGAGCGAAATCGCAAATCATATAAACGTGCCGTTCGTTACTTAAAGAAATTACGTATGCTTTATAAACGACTGAAACGAACTGATGAATGGGATGCTTTCATTATTCATATCGCTAACTTACATTCACGTCTGCGTGCACTACAAGAGGAATTACGGAGAGGAAAATTAATCGATGATCATACAAACTGAAGTAACAATTAGGCTCCAGCACGTTAGTCAAGGTTGGTTCCTTTGGGGAGAAGATGATAGCGGTACGCTCTTATCCGTAGCAACTTGGAAAAAAAATGCATTCGCATGGCACTCTACTTCCTTCTACGGAACGTTTTTAAAAGAAGCAACGTATGAGGGAAAACAAGGCGTTATGTTAACGAATGCACAGGCATTTGAATACATCGCAAATAAACCGATGAATTCATTTGCAAATATGCAAATGAACGGTCCTATTACGGCACTTACAAAGGACGCAAGTGAATTATGGGACGCTTTCGTCAGTGGCAGCTTCGCACCTGACATGAAGCATTGGTCTCAGCAGCCATCTTGGAAAGTTCAGAATACCTCAATTGAAGATGGCATGTTAGCATCGCTTTTCTCTGCCGCTGTGAACGAAAGTATTTTGCAAGATGCTCGCTCAAATGACGGATGGGAAGATGCAAAGAGACTATATGAACATTACGACTTTACAAAAAGGCAATTGGAAGCAGCACTACATGAAGAAGATTGGCTTCGGAAAATTGGCTACATTGAAGATGACCTTCCATTTACAGTCGGCTTAAGACTACAAGAACCGCAAGAAGAACTTGAAATGTGGAAGCTTGAAACAATCGTTACACCAAAACGTGGTGCGCATCGCATATATGTATATGAAAGTATCGATTCCTTGCCAAAACGATGGCACGATTACGAAGAACGGATTCTTGAAACACAAGAAGGATTCAGTAAGCTCGTACCGTGGCTAAAAGAGGACGACAAGTTCCGAGAAGAACTCTTTGAAACGGAAGCTTGGAACTTCTTAACCGAAGCAAGTAATGAATTACTCGCAGCAGGTATTACAATTCTACTACCATCATGGTGGCAAAATTTAAAAGCAACAAAACCAAGGTTACGTGTACAGCTGAAGCAAAGTACAGCACAAACACAGTCTTTCTTCGGCATGAATACGCTCGTTAATTTCGACTGGCGCATTTCAACGGACGGAATTGATTTATCAGAAAGCGAATTTTTCGAACTCGTTGAGCAGAACAAACGTCTTTTCAATTTAAATGGTCAATGGATGAGACTTGATCCTGCCTTTATTGAAGAAGTAAGAAAACTAATGCACCGTGCCGATAAATATGGACTAGAAATGAAAGACGTGTTGCAGCAACATTTATCTAGCACGGCGGAAACAGAAATTGTAGAAGACGATAGTCCGTTTAGCGATATTGAAATCGAACTAGACGGATATTATGAAGAACTTTTCCAAAAGCTTCTGCACATTGGAGATATTCCAAAAGTAGATACACCATCTTCGCTACAAGCAACACTCCGCCCGTATCAACAACACGGGATTGAATGGTTGCTATACTTACGAAAGCTTGGATTTGGAGCATTATTAGCCGATGATATGGGACTCGGAAAAAGTATTCAAACGATAACTTACTTACTATACGCTAAAGAAAACAATCTCCAAACAGGTCCTGCATTAATTGTGGCACCGACATCAGTCCTTGGAAATTGGCAAAAAGAATTTGAGCGTTTCGCACCAAGTTTACGTGTTCAGTTACATTATGGTAGTAACCGAGCTAAGGATGAGTCATTTAAAGATTTTCTTCAATCAGCAGATGTTATATTAACTTCTTATGCATTAGCTCAGCTTGATGAAGAAGAGCTTAGTACGTTATGCTGGGACGCTGTTATTTTAGACGAAGCACAAAATATAAAAAACCCACATACGAAACAGTCGAAAGCAGTAAGAAACTTACAAGCAAATCATAAAATTGCTTTGACCGGTACACCGATGGAAAACCGACTTGCTGAACTTTGGTCTATTTTCGACTTTATCAATCATGGGTATCTCGGAAGTTTAGGACAATTCCAGCGCCGCTTCGTCACACCGATTGAAAAGGACCGCGATGAAGGAAAAATCCAGCAAGTACAGCGGTTTATCTCGCCGTTTTTACTGCGTCGTACGAAGAAAGATCAAACAGTCGCATTAAACTTACCAGATAAACAAGAGCAGAAAGCTTATTGTCCACTAACTGGTGAACAGGCTTCCTTATACGAACAACTTGTTCAAGATACATTGCAAAATGTAGAAGGATTAAGCGGAATTGAAAGACGCGGATTTATATTACTTATGCTGAACAAGCTAAAACAAATTTGTAACCATCCAGCCCTTTATTTGAAAGAAGAAGAACCACAAAATATCGTCGAACGCTCTATGAAAACAAAAACGGTAATGGAGCTCATCGAAAATATAAAAGACCAAAATGAAAGTTGCTTAATCTTCACTCAGTACATTGGCATGGGGAACATGCTAAAAAGTATGTTAGAAGAAACATTTGGTCAGCGCGTCCTCTTCTTAAACGGGAGCGTACCAAAGAAAGAGCGTGACAAGATGATTGAGCAGTTCCAAAACGGAACGTATGACATCTTCATCTTATCGTTAAAGGCCGGCGGAACAGGATTAAACTTAACTGCTGCCAACCATGTCATTCACTATGACCGTTGGTGGAATCCAGCTGTAGAAAACCAAGCAACAGACCGTGCTTATCGCATCGGTCAAAAACGCTTCGTTCACGTTCATAAACTTATTACAACAGGAACACTTGAAGAGAAAATTGATGAAATGTTAGAACGAAAACAATCATTAAACAACGCCGTCATTACAAGCGATAGTTGGATGACCGAACTATCAACAGACGAACTAAAAGAATTACTTGGCGTATAAAGTGGATAAATGAAAAAGGAGCAAATCTCTAACTGAGATTAGCTCCTTTTTCTATGCCAAAACCAATTGCTTATTATAATTCCTGTTAACCCGCCGCACGTATCAAGCAATGAATCTTGCCACATCGGTGTACGGTCTCCCGTAAACCATTGATGAATTTCATCAAATGTTGCATACCCCGCAACGAAAAGGAGGGCGTATGCAAAGCACCTTTTTCTCGAATAACCCGATCGATGAAAAGCATAATACGTCAATGAACCGAGCATAAAGAACACCATAAAATGAGCACCTTTACGAAGGAAAAACTCAGCAAATCCACCTACACCTTTATTTGCGATACTAACAGGTGTACCTCCGCCATAATCGATAGATACCCATGAAAAATGCTCTTTCACAAATTCAACATTTATATATTGCTCAATATCCGAGCGCATATCCTGTTTTTTATATGGCTGTGCTGAAGAATAGAAAATAATCCCCATCCATAGTAATACAGGAATCCAAAATAACCATTTACGATTCATTCTCCCGAAACTCCTCTCTTATTCTTTTAAGAGTACCAAAAAAAAGAAAAAATTTCACGCCAAAACATGACATTTACCACCTATTTATAAAGTGAAAGGGGGTGATAAACATGGCAGTTGAAACAATCGTAATGGATTTAACTTTACGCCTTGTATTAAACGGGGGATTAGACAAAAACGGTAAAACAGTTTTTAAGAACAAGCAATTCAAACGTGTGAAAACAAACGCAGATTTAGGAAAAGTACATGAAGTAGCACGTGCTCTTGCTTCACTACAACAATCATCACTTCACGCTGTACAACTTGTAAGCACGTCAGATCTTTCTAATCTATAATTAAAAAGGAGGGAATAAAGCATGCAAGTACTCGAAATGATTTTCGTGAAAGAAGATGGAAAAACAGTTGTTTTTTCTATCGATAATCCCATTACACCAGTAAATGAACTAGTCGTAAATCAAGTAATGGATACCATTCTTTCTTCATCTGTATTTTCATCAATTGGTGAAAATACTCGTAAAAAAGGGGCTCGCCTCATAGAAAAAAACGTATCTGAAGTTCAGATCACTCCGTAAATCAAAAAGACGAATCTGCATTATTTTGCAGATTCGTCTTTTTTCTTCGGCATTTCGATTGGAATAAAGATGTTTGAAAAACCAACACAAATATACTTATAATTCTCTCCGCCTAAATCAAACTCTGTCGTATATGTTGAGAAGAAAATATAATCATTTCGCTTTGTATAATGCTCAATTAATAATCCAACTTGTGGTTCAACATACTTATTTGCCAATTTTTTTCCCGCCGATGCTAAGTCGCCAAGTATACCCTCTTTGTTTTCTTTCTCAACCTCTTCTAGCTTCTTACTCACATCATTACGCTTCATAAATTGTTTTGCTGCCCAATCCGTATATTCTCCCTTACCCGGATTACTGTTTGCTAAATAAACTAAGAGAACAACAGCTAGAGCCATAATAATATACTTTTTCTTCATGCTATATCACCGCCTACTCTTTTCTATTTTCATATATATGTACAAGCGATGCAAATTAGAAAGACTATCATCTATTGATTGTAAACGAACCGTAAAAATTTACAATACGAAACAAAAGATTAATAATAATTTTACATAATTCGTATATAATTATATTCAGAATAACAATTTTTATAAGGGAGGATTTTAGAATCATGAATAATGAAAATGATATTTTTATTTCTAGTTCTACAATGATGCTCGAACCTTGCAAACACCCTTATTACCGGACAAAAATGATCGACAGTAGCGGAAACCCTCTGTACTCTTGCCAAACAGCTATCCAACTCATAAAGAAATCTTGTCTAACACATGTTCATTCTACTTATCAAGGTAGACGTCATGCAGTCCAAATAAACTTTAAGCTCAAACAAAATGTTCCAATTCCGATTAATCATAGAGAATATATTTGTGTTTTCCCAACAGAATCTCCTTCTTCTCCAAACTGTATTTGGTTGTTCTATAACCATATAGAGGAGATAGAGTTTTCCAAAAAAACTAACAAGGCTAACATTCATTTTTTTAACGGAACTACCATAACAATACAAATAGGTTCTCATAAGTTACAGCAACAATTTTTCAAAGCTGGACATATATTACCCCGAATGAACATAAAAGATTCACTACACTCAAAAAACCTCTTGCCACATTTACTGCCTTAAAGCAAATAGAATGGAACGCAATATTTCCTTGCCTTCCATTCTACTTATTATTCTTATCCCCTTACACTATCTCGCATTTTCTCAAGCGCTTGTCGATATACCCATCTCACTTGATAGTACGTCATACCCATTTCAGAAGCTATCTCCCCCATATTTTTCCCTGTAAAAAATCGCTCTGAAATAATGTGTCTCTCCCTCTCATCTAACACACTCATAAAGTCCTTCGCTCTCGTTCCCGTATCTTCACACTCAAATCGTTCCTCATACTCATCGGTGCATACATACCGCTCTTGCACTACGCATTCTTTCTTCAACCTCTCCAATATATAACCACGTACTGTTACGACAGCATAAGCAGGAAAACTCCCTTTCTCCTCCTCATACCTTTCATAAGCATGCCAAAGACCAATTAAACCACATTGATAATACTCTTCATAATCTTGGTAAATATTTAACCTCTTTATTTGATTTACAATCATACCTTCATACAAAACAACCGTATCTGCAAAAGTCGCTGGCTTCACACAGTGCCCGTTTCTAAAAGGTATACCTCTTCAGTATTCCGCGGTACCTCTACAATATAAAATGAGAAAGGAAATTTCATTGTGGGTAATTTCAAATAATACTGCCGGAATTTGAAATTACACTAGGCAGTATTTGAAATTCTGTTTGGGGTATTTCAAATAGGGGTGAAAATAAAAAAAGTTCCTCCTATACATTAGAAGGAACCTTTTGTTTATATTGGCAAACTATATTACTCTTTAGCTATGCTTTTGAAAAATCTATCGATCGCATATAAACCAGTAGCTAAAATACAGCTTGTAACACCAACAAATATATATGGATTCTTATTCGGCATATATTCTACAGCTAACAATGTTACGACTAACATAAACAAAACATTTGCTAAAAATTTCTTAAGCTTATGTATCCTCTCCTTATAACAAAAATGCAGCAATTACTTTTATAATTGCTGCATTTTTTCTAGTGACGTAAAACATCACTATTATTGGAACATGCCTTTTACTGCGCCAAATCCAATAGTTAAGATAAAGAAGACAACCATAAGGATTGTTGCTTTCTTTTTACTTAAGTCAGCCGTAATTTGAAGACCTAGCCATGTAATAACAAATCCCCAAATTGTGAACACTTCAATGCTATTTGCAATACCTTTTACAGCACCACCACTTGAAGTGAAAATCGGCCCTAAACCAGTGTACATTTCTTTGCCTGATCCGCCTAAAACAAGTGCTAAAACTGTATTTATTAATAAACCAAGTAATGAAATAATGCTTGAGTACACACTAATTGTTAATAATTTCTTATAAGAAGTATCATTGCTCATAAACATCATTAATACTTTATACACCGCTGCACTAATGAAGAAACTAATCGCCATAACAATAGCACCAAATACTGCACCCGTAACAAACGACATTATAGGTGTAACGCTAACACCCAAATCCTTATTCATCTTAATCGCCTCAGGTGTTAGGGAGTACACATAAGCAGCAAGGCCTGCAACAAGTCCACCTAATAAAACTAGTAACCAAAATGCACCCCATACCGCATTACTAGTCTTCATTCTCTCAAACTGCACACCTGGAGATGTAATCATCCCAAATAAAGAGGGCTTCTCTCCGCCAACTTTTTGCGTATTTAAATTCGCTTCCATTATAACGCCTCCTTCTATTTATATAACCCGTTCTAGCGGGCGGTTCACATCCTCATGCAAGAGGCTACGAACCGCCCACTAGAACGGTGACGTGTAGTAGATAACTTCTCTACTACACTAATAATCTACTCATAACGAAGTGCTTCAATTGGATCTAATTTCGCAGCTTTGTTCGCTGGAATTAATCCGAAGATAATACCTAGTGTCATAGAGAACAATACGCCTCCAACGACAACTTCCCATGAAACGAGTGGTGGCCACTTCGCAAATGTGGAAACGATATATGCCCCGCCATACCCAAGACCAATTCCGATTAAACCACCTAGAAGCGTTAACATAACTGCTTCAATTAAAAATTGTAATAAAATTTTACTACGTGTTGCCCCAAGCGCTTTACGCACCCCAATTTCACGTGTACGCTCCGTTACAGATACAAGCATGATATTCATAACCCCGATACCACCAACGACTAATGAAATACCAGCGATACCGCCGATGATCATCGTCATAATATTAGTCATTTTTGAAATACCTTCTTGAAGTTCTTTTAAATTCATAACCTCGTATTTACCAGTTGCATCACTCGGTTTACGACTATTTAAGACATCTGCAGCTTTTTTACCTGCTTTTTCTAGATTATCTACATTTTTTGCTTGAACAGAAATATTTTGAATTTCATCTTTTCCATACAGTGTCGGCCATAATGAAATTGGAACTAGTGCTTCTGACGGTCCCATTCCCATAAACTCGTTATCTGATTTGTAGACACCAATAATTTGCATCGGTTGACCTTTCATTTCAATAATTTTACCGACTGGATTGGCATCCTTAAACACCTTTTCTTCCATTTGTTTACTAATCATGACAACGTTATTACCTTGATCCACATCTGATTCTTGTAAAGAACGTCCCTTTAACAACTTTACTTTATTTACTGCAAAGTACTCACTGTCTAATCCAGTAATACTCACCATTTCTATTTTATCTTCAATATCAAGTGGTTCCATACTTGAATTTGTTGTTACAACATGTGCGATATCTGGAATTTTTTTAATTTCAAAAATATCTTCTTCAGTTATCTTCGGTGCTTCTACCATCCCCATACCAAAAGGATCATTCATATCGGCACTATAATGAATCGGAACCGTTTGATTACCTGACCCAACAAATTGCGATTTCAGTGCCGCCTCGCCGCCCTGCCCGATCGCAACGACAGTAATAATAGAACCAACACCGATAATAATACCGAGCATCGTAAGAGCAGAACGCAGTTTATGAGCTAGAATAGAAGATAAGGCAATTTTCATGCTATCTAGTAAGCTCATACTGCACACCTTCTATCTTCTGTAATTTTCCCATCTCGCAGTACAATACGACGAGATGAATACGCTGCTACTTCCTCTTCATGTGTAACCATAACAATCGTCGTACCTTCTGCATTGAGCTTCGTGAAAATATCCATAACTTGTGCACCAGACTTCGTATCGAGCGCACCTGTCGGCTCATCGGCCATAATAAACGTTGGGTTATTCGCAATCGACCTTGCAATCGCGACACGCTGCTTCTGTCCACCCGATAACTCACTAGGTAAATGGTGTACTCTATCTGCTAATCCAACTTTCCCAAGCGCTTCAAGAGCTCTTTGACGACGCTCTGCTTTCTTCACCCCACCGTAGATGAGCGGAAGTTCAACGTTTTCCACTGCGGAAAGACGCGGTAGTAAATTAAAATGCTGGAACACAAAGCCGATATATTCATTACGAATTAAAGCAAGCTTTGACTCGTCTGCTGTTAAGATATTCACATCATTCAACATATATTCACCTTCTGTTGGACGATCCAAACAACCGATAATATTCATAAGCGTTGATTTACCAGAACCAGACGGTCCCATAATAGAAACGAACTCACCGCTTTGAATTGTTAAACTAATACCATGTAAAATCGGCACTGCCAATTTACCTTGATAATACGTTTTAGAAATATTATTTAACGTAATCATTTCTCTTTCACTTCCATTCCGTCATACACGTTGTCGGAAGGATTTTTAACCACCTTTTGCCCCACTGTTGTGCCTTCTACAATCTCTGTCCAGTCTCCATCAGTAGCACCTTTTTTCACATTTTGTTTACGAAGCTTTCCTTTCTCTTCGATATAAACAAATGCATCTTCGCCTTTTTCTACAATGCTCTTAGTTGGAACAGCAATCATCGTTTTGTTCTCTAAGCTTACTTGCAGCGAAACGTGATAACCTGGAGATAAACCATCTTGGCTATCAAGACTTGCTTTATATGTATACTGAGACATATTTTGAGTTCCCTCACCAGCAGCTTGAGCCATCTCTGCACTCGTTGGGAATTCACTTACTTCCGTAATCTTACCTGTCCACTTCTTCTTATTATTTGCTTTCGCAGTTACAGTGAACGTTTGATCTTTTTGAATTTGTGACTTTTGAAGCTCTGTTAAAGTCCCTTGAACTTGGAACGGATCTTTAGAAGCAACTTGCAAGAATGCTTTCCCTTGACCACCTAACGCTTGAGATGAACTTTGTGCTGCATCTTTGTCTAACTTTTGTACAACACCAGTGAAATTACTATAAATCGTAAGTTCTTTCTGTTTTTTATTTAACTCTTCTTTTTGCAACTTCCCTTTTTCTTTCTCCAGGTCAGTTGTCTTTTGTGCCATTTCTAACTCGCTTACTTGCTCTTCCATTGGGTCTGTTACTTCTTTACCAGCCCCACTATCTTTTACCTTCTTAATCTCTTTCTTCAATGAATCAATCTTCTTTTTCCCTTGATCATAACGCATATCAGCCATCTTCTGATCAAGATCAGCTTGCTTCATTTGAAGATTAATTTCTTCATTATCATAAGAGAATAATTTCGTTCCTTTTTCTACTTCTTGTCCTTCTTTCACTGCAATATCTTTCACTTTTCCTTTAGTCGGATCCGCATAGAAGCTTTCAATATTTCCTGGCTTCACTTGACCAGAAATTAATTTCGTATTATTAAGCTTACGCTCTGTCACTTTCTCAAAACTTACAGCATCTGTCTTCGCCGTACCTTTCTTCTTACCTTGCATAACAAAAATATTAACTGCTGCAACAATAACAATTAGTGCAATAACTCCGATGATAATCCATTTCTTCTTCTTGTTTGGAGTACGAACCGTATTTGGTAACATAGTCTCTCTCCTTTTATATCTTATAGTTTAATAGATATTTAACTATATAAAACTTTCTGAAAACAAGAGTTCCACTTACATTGTTACACTCATTTTACAAAGTTTTACACAATCATTTATATTGTAACAAAAATACCAATGATTAGAAATATGACATTCTATCTTTTAAGATAGTTTTAAGGAAAGGTTACCTTATATAAAAAAAGCGATCCAAAATAATGATTGGATCGCTTTTCTGAATAAACTATTACGCCACTTTAGGACCTTTTCTCTCATGTCCACGTTGAACGATAAATAAGAATACTGTTGATAAAATACCGCCTGCTAATAGTAAGATGAAGCAGCCATCCCAGCCAGAACGATCAACAATAACACCAATTGCTGCGTTTGCTACAAGACTTCCGCCTACATAACCGAACAGACCACACATACCAACTGTTGTACCTACTGCAAATTTCGGTACTAATTCCATCGCACTTAAACCGATTAAGAACTGTGGTACGTAAATTAAACAACCGATAATAGAAACTGCAATACTTACAACAAGTACGCTAGATGCTTGCCAATATACAACCGTACCAACAACAACTCCGGCCATACTCATAATACATAATGGCATACGTTTTCCTTTAAATAACTTATCACTTAAAAGGCCAACGATTAATGAACTTGGAATTGCCATCCCTTCAAAAATCGCGTATGCAGCATGCGCTTCTGTTTTTGAAAAACCTTTAACTGTTGTTAAATAAAGCGGAACCCAGTTAATAACACCGAAACGAATTAAGTAAACAAATGCATTCGCAATACATAAATACCAAACGAACTTATTTGTCACTACATATTTCATTAAAATTTCTTTTGGTGACATCTTATTAGCATTATCTGCTTTTTCAAGATTTTCATAGTCATTACGATACTCATCAATTGGAGGAAGACCTTCCGATTCTGGTGTATCCTTCGCATTAATCCAAACAAGAACTGCAATTACCATTGCGATAATCGCTGGGAAAATAAATACTCCGCCCTGCCAATTATTTTCACCGAAAATACCTACACCAATCCCGACAAGGGGCGGCACTAGCATTCCACCAACGTTATGTGAAATATTCCAAATACCTGTTTTCGTACCACGTTCTTTCTTCGAGAACCATTTCGTCATAACGATACTACAAGGTGGTGCTCCCATACCTTGTACAATACCATTTAGAACAAGTAATGTAACAATCATCCCAAATGAAGATGCAAAACCGAAACAAATATTCACAAGCCCTGATAAGAATAAACCGACTGCGATAAAGCGCTGGGCGAAAGCTTTATCTGATAAATTCCCCATAAAGAACTTACTAAATCCATAAACAATTGCCATTACTGAACCTAGTAATCCAATTTCAGCTGTACTAAAACCATATTCTTGTACTAAATACGTACTTGATAACGTAAAGTTACTACGCACTAAATAATAAGCAGCATACCCAACTGAAATTCCAATTAGTACACGAATACGCAGTAATGTATATACTTTAGCGATCATATCCGCTGGTAATCTCTCAATTGCAGGTGCTGGCTTAAGCCATTTAAACATATACTCTCGTCTCCTTTTCTCACTTTTGAGAGAGACGCTGTCTATTCCATATCTCGATTATTCCACTATTTGATATATTTTTGTTCGTCCTTCTAACTGGCTGTCCTTCTATTTCTTTCTCATTCTTCGCGAACATCGTTGGTACGCCAAACGAAACTTTTTCTAAAATGTGCCCCGCTTCTTCTGATAAACAATAATCAATAAATAAGTCCGCAATAAAACCACTCGGTGCACGCTTTAGTTTCGAAATCGCATTAACAGACAACCCTGTTTGCTCAGGTTCGTTACTTAAAATAGGAAAGCCTTGTTTTTGAAGCATTCTCTGATCTCCCGCAAAATTGATGCCTATCATATATTCACCGCTCGCCACAAGTTCCACTGGCATATAACCATTCACCGTTACTTCACCAACTTGCCCCGCAAGATTCTTAACATACTCTTTCGCTTCTTCTTCACCTAAAGTATCAATGAGTGATTGAAACAGCGTATATGCTGTGCCGGAAACATTTGGATCAGGCATTGCAACCTTACCCGTATATACCGGATCTAATAAATCTTGCCACCTTGATGGATATGGAAGACCGAGCGGCGCTATTTCTTCATTCCACCGCTCTTTATTAATCGCGATTGCCAGTTTTTCCACTTCATAACCGTACCAATAACCATCTTTATCTTTAACAGTTTTTGAAATACGATTCGCATGCTGGCTCATCACAGGAATAGAAAGATTCTTTTGCTTCATCATTTGATGTGCATCTACTGTACCACCAATAATAATATCCGCTTTCGGATTTCCAGCTTCTTCTTCCACTCTCCGAAGAAGTTCTTCTGTCGAAAGACGAATAAATTCATACGTACATCCTCGCTGTTTACAAAATGATGAAAGCAAAGCCTCACCAACTTCCTCGCGAGCTGCTACATATGCAACAAGATGACGATCATTCAAAATAGGGAGACCACTTTTATTATATTTAATAGAGGTTGTATCTCGAGAGCAACTAGACATCGCTCCTCCGATTATTAGCAAAAAGAAGAAAAAGGCTATCTTTCTCATGACACACTCTCCTTTACAAATAACTCTGCTAGGGAGCCCTTCATATACATGACATTCCCGTTATTATCACCGAGATATTGCACAACAAAGTAAGATGGATACACAGAAATAGTTAGAATATCTTCACGCTCATTCTTTATACGCTTACCTGTTTTATAAGCAGTAACATAAGCAATAGGATCCTTCTGTGATTGTAATAATTTCTGAATTTCTCCGTAATCTGTAATTTGCTTTGCGTATCGAATAGAATCAAATATGTGCGTAAGATCTATAGTACGTATTACATCCCCTTGCCTCACTACAACTTCCTTTGCCTCCGCAAAGAAATTACTAATGCGCTCTGGTGTATAATACAGACTTAACAAATACGTTTGAAATGCTGAGATCATCGGATCCGTACCATTCTTTCCGTATACATTAGCCTCATACTGGAACAAGTCACCTACTGCAAAAGTACGCTTATGTCCATTCAAGTACGTTACTTCTCCAGTAAATACTTGTTCTTGATTCTTAGCTTCTCTCGGCTCTATTCGAATTCGGTCAAAGAATGAAACAATCGTATGCAACCGAACTTCATCCGTTACAACAATTTCTCCCCACTTCTCATGCCTTACTTTCACTTCAGTAGGAAGGGATTCATTCACTCTTTGTAAAACGGCTTGTTTGTCATCCACAATTGTAATTCGGTTGTATATTTGCTTCTCAATAACATAAAACAAAATAAGAGAAACGATCATACAAAAGACAAACATAAGAATTTGAAATGATAGCCTTTTCATTTCTGCCTACCTCCAAGATAAAAAAACGTTGTTTCGAAAATACCGCATAATTGTTTCATAAATGTATCATTTAACCGCTTTCAAGTTTTTTATGTCTTCCATTCGTCTCGGAAGTAAAAATATCATACATATTGTAGTTCCCATTTCTTCACTACTCTCAATTCGCATACTTCCGCCTTGCTTCTTCATAATCTCCTGACAAATGTATAAGCCATAGCCATTCCCGTAACTAGAAGGAAGCACCTTACCTTCCGGAGACTCATTCCATTCTGCAAGCACACCTTCATCCATACCAATACCATCATCATGAACAAAAACTTTCGCTTCCTGCTCATTTATAATTACATTCATACGAACTTGCGTAGCATCACTATATTTAATCGCATTATCAAGCACATTCAAGAAAATTTGCTTCGTCTTATCAAAATCCGCAACAACATGTACTTCCGTTAACTCATTCATCACTTCAATTTCAAACTGCTGCAACCTGAGTTTCACAATCGAAATTGCTTCTTCTGCCAATTTTTTAATATTCACGACTGTAGGTGACACTTCAAACGTACTCGTCCCGTATTTTGAAGACTTAAGTAATTCCTCTACAAGTGATAATAGACGCTCACTTTCTACAGACACATAACGAAGACTCTCCTGCACATCCTCATTCGATTGTAACTTCGGAATTAAATCCACATAACCGATAATTGCCGTAAGCGGTGTTTTCAGCTCATGCGTAATGCGGTCCAAGAAATCTTTCTGTTTCTCTTTCTCTTCCTTCAACTGCTTAATATGCAGCTCAATCCCATCAGCCATCGCATTAAAGGACGCTGAAAGCTGCGCAATTTCCACATACTCATTCAGCTCAATCTTACTTTCATAATCTCCATTTGCAAGCCGATGTGCCATTTGCCTTAACTGATCAATTGGTTTATGAAGAGACTTCGCCAAACGAATCGCAAAGAAAATACCAGCAGCTACTAAACAAAGAGACGTCATTAAAAATGTCCAACTCACATTTGTTAAAACTTCCTTCTCATCCGTTAACTCATTTATAAAACGAATACTACCAATGACATCGTTTCCATAATAAACCGGACTTGAAAACAAAAGAATTGGAGCTGGGTCTCCCTCCTCGAAAACATAAGATTTCTTTCCCTTCAAAGAACTCTCAATGTCAATATTCCGATGAAGTAACGCTCCCTTTTGTGTATCTGCAACAACATCTCCATTCTTCCCAATCATCTGCACCCGGACATCCATTCGCTTCGCTAAATACGAAGCAATTAAAAGCGAATTAGGACCTAGCGTCTCCACTTCTGCTTCCTTCTCTAAATAATTCATCGTATAAATTTGCGCTTCCACACTTAACTTTTCTAAGGAATCTGCCGCATTATGATACACATTCTTCTCCAGTGCAATATAAACAACCGCATACAAAAGAACAAGAATTGGAATCAACAAGCCAACTATTCCAAACACCATATTTCGTTTTAAAGACATATCATCACCACTTAACAATCTATCTTATAGCCAACGCCATAAATTGTCTTAATATACTCCCCGTTCGAACCAAGTTTCTTTCGAAGCCTCTGCACCATAATATCAACCGCTCTCGTATTCCCTATATACTCAAAACCCCACACTTTCTCGAGTAACTCATCCCTCATGAATACACGCTGCGGATTCGAAACAAACAACTGACATAAATTAAACTCTCGGTACGTTAACTGAATCTCCTGTCCACTCACATGAACCTTTCGTTCCTTAGGACAAATCACTAACTCACCTGCGCGAATTACTTCATGACTTACAGTTGCCTCCTCCTTCTTCACACGCCGGCTCATATTCTTCACCCGAAGAATAAGCTCCGCA
Organism: Bacillus sp. NPDC057893; assembly: GCF_042796455.1. NCBI lineage: Bacteria > Bacillati > Bacillota > Bacilli > Caryophanales > Bacillaceae > Bacillus > Bacillus sp. NPDC057893. The sequence goes on from NZ_JBHVNG010000003.1 coordinate 257,798, forward strand.
TAATTAAAAGGCTTCGTCACATAATCATCAGCTCCAAGCTGAAGACCAAGTAACTTATCATTCATCTGACTCTTCGCTGTCAACATAAGCACCGGAATATCACGATCCTTCTCCCGGAATAAACGTAACAACTCATACCCATCCGTATCAGGAAGCATCACATCTAAAATAAGTACATCCGGCTGCTCATTCCATCTCTCTAAAGCTTCTCTCCCATCAGCCGCCGTCAATACTTCATACCCTTCCATCTCTAACTGCATCCGTATCAAATTACGAATACTCGATTCATCATCTACTACAAGTATTTTCATCATTCTCCTCCTTTCACCTTGTATTATAGTACAGTTTAGTATAGCAAAAATCATATAAAAAAAGAGAGAGTATTGTCGAACATATTTTGTCGACGATACTCTCTCTTTTTTTATATTTATTTAACATATCCATTCGGTTGTTTTTGATGCCAATTCCATGCGTGCTCGATATAGAAATATGCTGTTAATAAATATCCCTCACTACCTTTACAAATAGTAAGGGATATTTAAAATTACCGATTTAATTCAAGATGTGCTTTTAACTTATTCGTTAAATCTTGTTTTGCTGCATCTGGAACATAGTAGTACCAAATACCATCAGCGGCTTTGTGACCGTCACCCGGGATTTGAATATCCTCACTGTTGTTCAAGCAGTTTTTATAATTCTTTTGCATATCAAACATTTGATCTTGCGTTAAGTTTGTTTTTACATTCTTTTGAATCGCTGTTAACACATCTCCATAACTTGATAATGAAGAGAAACTTGCGCCTTTCTTAATAACAGCCTGCATCACTTGACGTTGACGCATTTGGCGGCCGAAATCGCCTCTTGGGTCTTCTTTACGCATGCGTGTGAATGCTAGTGCTTGGTCACCTGTTAAATGAATATTCCCTTTTTGGAAGTGCTTCCCTTCTAGAGAGAATTCTAAATCATTATTAACATCTACACCGCCTACTGCATCAACGATATCTTTAAATCCTTCCATGTTCACTTCAATATAATAATTAATAGGAACATTCAAGAATTTTTCTACTGTCGCTACAGACATATCTACTCCGCCAAATGCATAGGCATGGTTGATTTTATCACTTTTCCCTTTTCCAACGATCTCCGTATACGTATCACGAGGGATACTTACTGTTTTCATTGAATTATTTTTAGGATTTAACGTGATAACCATTAAAGAATCTGAACGTCCTTTATCCTCACCACGTTCATCTGCTCCTAATAATAAAATTGAAACCGGTTCAGCGTTACTAATTTTTTCGCCAACTTTATTGTTGTTTTGATCACGCTTTAGAGGTTTATGAACTTCCTCTAATGTCTTAGATACAGAAGAATATACATTATAAGCATAAACTCCTCCACCTATAATTAGTACTCCAATAATACCGAGTACCCAAAATAAAATTTTCTTTTTCATTATTTAAACCTTCCTTCTTAAACCTATCGTCAACCTAACTTACAATACATGTAAACCCTATTATACAGAGCACAAAACAATTTAATAAAACTAAATTATATATCAATCCACAAAAAATAGACAAATAACAATTGTATGTCGTTATTTGTCTACCATATATCTTAATATATTTATTCTTTCTTGTCACCAAGAGCAAATGTAATCTCTGTCTCACAAGCGATTTCACCGTCTACAGTGGCAATTGCTTTCCCTTTGCCAATTGCTCCACGTACACGCGTCATTTCAACTTCTAAACGAAGCTGATCACCTGGACGTACTTGTCTTTTAAAACGACAATTATCGATACCAGCAAAAAATGCCAAACGACCACGATTTTCTTCTTTTTTTAACATCGCCACAGCACCAACTTGCGCTAAAGCTTCTACAATTAAAACACCTGGCATTACCGGATAGTCCGGAAAATGTCCATTGAAAAATTCTTCATTAGCTGTAACATTCTTTATTCCAATAGCACGCTTTCCTTCTTCTACTTCTAAAACTTTATCCACAAGTAGAAATGGATAGCGGTGAGGAATAATTTCTTTAATTTGTTGAATATCTAGCATACACTTCTCTCCTTAAACAAAATTGGTCATACCACCAGAAGTTATACTATCATTATCCCATTTTAGCCCTTATTTGTCATTAGAAAAAATATCTTCAAAATTCTGCCTCCAAATAAAAAAATGTATACACTCTTTTCAATATATATTATTACTGACACGGAGGTTGAAAAGAGTGTATACCCAAGTTAGGGAAAGGCAAATTATATCAAATATATTAAGCCTTAATGTCGTATTCATGATTTATTATATATGACAAAAATCAGAAATAAAAACCTAATTTTCGACCTTTTTCGTATTAATTCCCTAATTTTTCTTAGGATTTCTCTATTTTCCTTACATTCTCTTAAATGTGATATTTAGAAATATGAATTTTAATAAAAAATTTCAAAATGAAAATGAAAATATCTCATAATATAAATATCATCTTTATATTATGATAAAATGAATACAATGTTTTGACCTAATTATTCAACTTCAAATACCTTTATTTTTAGAAAGGAACTGACAAATGGCAAAAGGTATACATACTATAGAATTAAAGGCTTCCCCAGATCAAATTTGGAGCTTTGTTAGTAATATAAACAATTGGGCTCCACTAGTTACAGGCTATGTTAAACATAAGATTATTGATGATAAACATTCAACTTGGCGTTTGCACGGCGATTTGGGATTTATTAAACGAGACGTTAGTCTAAACGTCGAAATTAGTGAATGGCAAATGCCAGATAAAATTAGCTTTACAATGACTTCGCCAACCAAGAAGTTGATTGGCAGCGGCTTTTTTCATGCTGAATCAACCTCTCCATCTACTACAAAGGTAACAAGTCAGTTGGAAATACAAACAACTGGTAAAGGGGCCTTTATTTTTAACGGAGCAATAAAACCATTTGTTCCTAAAATGACAAAGCAACTTGCTAAAAAAATGGCGGATGAATTAATAAAACAATTATAAAAAAACATCCCTGGAATTTATTTGCGAATAAATCCCAGGGATGTTTCATATGAAAGTTAATTATGAACCATTTCTTTTTTTAATAAATTCTCCATATAACCTAATAATTCATTCTTTAACTCATCATGTTGTAAAGCCATTTCAATCGTTGTCTGAATAAATCCAAGCTTCTCTCCAACGTCATAGCGCTTTCCTTCCTAATTATGCATTTTGTATTCCAAAATTTTTATCCCTATTCTAAATTAAAAAGACATACTAAAGTTAATTTTAAAAGTACTTTTCAAACAAACGCATTGTGCACTAACTAAAAACGAGAGTACACGTTCAGGGTTTCCTTATATTTAATAACGCAATAATTTTTTTATCTAGAATGATAAAAAAACTGATAAAAATATACAATAGCTTTAAACGATATAAATTACAGCACTCCTATTACGTATCGTAAGATTCCCACTATTATTAATAACTAATTTTATCTTCTAATACTATTTCATTTAACTTATTCATAAATTCTTTATAATAACCCGATTCATAGTGAGCATAAGTATTTCCAAAAGGATGTTTATAATAACCTGTATACTTAGTTTTTTGCATGTCAATTACCTTAACATTTGGCATCTTATAAAGAAAATAATTATCCATTTTATCCCACAAATCATTATTTCTTTTAATTATACCTTTCTCTGAATACTCTTTGATTTTATTATCTACATCTCTATATTTTTGCGTTAAGCGACCCCTATTTAAAATGATTTTATTTTCTGGAATTATTGATAATAACTCATCAGCAAATTTATCCAAGCTAGATTTCCAAAGAGAAAAGTACTCCTTATTATTAGGATGAGATACTACTTTACACCCTTGAAGATTTTTATAAAACTTTGTCCCTGGAATTAAATAATTTAAAGTTATAAATTGATTATCTCCAAGTTGAATTACTTCCCTACAAGCATCTACGTAAAAGTCTATAATTAAGTATTCTGGTTTATAATTTTTCAAGTTCTCAAAAAAACTTTTCGTAAAATCCGATTGAATATAATTAATATCCGACTGTTTCAATCCCTCTGCTTTCCAATCCTCTATATTAAAATCTACGGGGTTAGATACAAGACTAATTACAGATGAATGAAACTGTGTATATACACATTTATATAATTTTTTATACTGAGGATTAAAATAATCTGAAGAATTAAAAGCATTTCTACTAAAACAAGTTCCTAATATTGCTACATTAGTCGCGCTATTATTAAATTGCTTATTTAAATTAACCCATAAAGAATATGTCCCAAAACTGTTTACAAATAATGTAGCTATTCTACTACTAGCAATGTATTTTTGATCTCTAATATTATTATTTGGTGATAATGGTAAATCTATTTCTATTCCTTCCTCATCTACTATCCTAATAAATAAATCCCATATATCCTTTTCCCTTGGATTAGTTAATAGTTCCTCATAACTTATATTAATATTGAATTTAAAATTGTTAGATTCTATAGGAATGACAACTTCACTATAATACTCAAAACCGCTTCCAACCTCTCTACGAAGTTTACTAATCAAACTATACTTCCCATTCAAGTTAGTTTGATTAATTAGATATATAATTCCATTAATACTTAAGTTATTTCCCTCTTGTAAAATAGAATTAATCAATACCTTGAAATCTCTATATTTCAAATGAATTGCTACAATATTCTCTTCTGTTGTAATAGGCTTAACTTGGAAAAAATCATTTTGTTCAAACATATAATAAGGTAATTTTCCTGTTAAAGGTGCATTCATGTTTATCAAAGGTATACTTATTTCATTCGCTTGATGTATTATTTTAACAAACATATCCCAATATGTATTATTCTCATACTTTGCCGTGAACACCTTATTCAAATCACTATTAAATATCCAACTATCTTCTCTTTTCTCTATTTCCATTTCGATAGAGTCATAGTAGTCAAATACATCTTTTTGTTCCCTTTTTTTATAACATAAAATAGTTTTGAATGACGATATATCTTTATCCGCTGAAGTTAATTCTAATGCTCCCTCCACGATACCTCGTTCAAAAGTTATATTTTTTAATATACCTTTCAAATCAATAGGACGTATATAAAATGCTAAAGTGCCTGTTCCTTTAGTTATATAAGGAATAATTTTAAATAAATCGTTATACTTTAACATATGATACTGAAATTGATTTGAAATTTCTTTTGGAAAAATTAAGCCTATCTTTTCTTCTCCATGTAATAAAAAACAATCCCACATATCTTCCTCTGGTTGGATAGCACTAGGATCTATTATGTCATTAACATTAAATTTGAGATTAGCTATATCATTATTAAAGTTACATTTCAAAATTACCCCTTCGTACAATCTAAGGTTGCTACTACTTTGTCTTTTTTGCAGCAAAAACTCCCTAGTTCCAATAGTATTTTCACTAAAAACCTCTAAAACAACATCACCATTACTAGCATCGAATGACAAGTTTTTTACTTCTATGATCATTTAATCATACCCTCCCATTATAAAATTATCATATTAATTAATACCCTACTCCTAACACTTAATTTTAACGTTCCCCTATAAAATTAACACTTATTATTTCCTTAAATTCTCTAGGGGAATTTTAAATAAAAGCTAGGAATTATCATCACAAGATGATTTCCTAGCTTTTATTTCACAATTTTAATTTATCATATCAGGAGGTAAAACAAATGAAATTTGATCAATTATTGTACCATTGGAAGAAGAAAACATAATAATATATTTACTTGATTGATATATTAAGAGAGAACCATCGGCATTTTCTATATGTGCTTTCCCTAAGTTATCTAACAATTCCGCTTTCATTATATTTGTATTTTTAAACTTAATTTGTTTAGTAATTAATTGCTGATTGTATATTAGCTCCATATCAGTATACTGAGCTAATATTCCTTCTTCCGTTTTTTCCTCTTCTTGAGGAAGACCTAATATATTTGTAACATCCCCCTTTTCCTTACCTAACAGGGTAAGATTATGCTTAATATTTTGGGGGATTCCATTTAATTTCATTAACTTATTTACCACGTCCGTATAAGATAATGATATATTGGCTGGTATCGAACTTACTATTTCCTCGCTAATCCATCCTTCTTTGCCATTATCTAAAACAATCTTTAACCAATTAATTTCAGATACTGTATCTTTTTTCTGCCCCTTCACTATAAACAATGTTCCAAATGGCATGGTAGCAAGTACTTCTCCATTTAAAGTTGGCATAACCCTTATCCGGGCTTTTGCGGAATTTACATATCGAATATCTAAATTTTCAAGTAGATTTTCTTCCTTTTTAACAGGTTCTACTTTGCTCGATTGTTTTTTTGTTTGTTCTTTTGCCTGCAAAGAATTAAATACGCTATCCTTTTGCCAATAAGTTACTCCACCTGCAATAGAAATGAGCATACAGATTATTAAACTTTTAATATACTTCCGTCTAATCCACGCTCTCTTGCGACGTGATTTTTTTCCGTTCAAGATAGATATATAGTTTTTAGTCTCCACTGAAGCATCGGAAAGAGTAGTATCTACTTTTGTTATCCCTTTTCCCGCCTGCTTTTCTACTGCGTTCATCTTGAACTTTTTCTGCTCTTCTTGACTCATGTCATTATATTCTTTTAAAAATCTTTCATATTTTGGCATTATTTCTCCAATTGGACCATAATCTCTGATTTCACCGTATTCAAGCCATAATGCCTTTGTACAAAATTTCTTCACTTGTCCTAAAGAATGACTGACAAAAAATATTGTTTTCCCTTGTTCTTTAAATTCATTCATACGTTTTAAACACTTATCAGCAAATGTTTGGTCACCTACAGATAAAGCTTCATCAATTACAAGTATATCTGGATTAATGCTAACCGAAATTGCAAAACCTAAACGCGATTTCATTCCACTAGAATATTTTTTCACTGGCATATCAATAAATTTTCCTATATCAGCAAAATCAATAATATCTGGTGTTAATTTTTCAATTTGCGGTTTACTTAATCCCATCATTAAACATTTAAGCTCAATATTTTCTCTACCTGACAATTGATTATTAAGACCAGCTGCAATTGCAATAAGTGCCACTTTTCCTCTAACATCAATCTTCCCATTTGTTGGTGGTGTAATTCCTGCCAGCAAATTAGACATTGTTGATTTCCCTGAACCATTAACCCCAACAATGCCAATAACATCACCTTTTTGAGCTACAAATTCTAAATTTCTTAATGCATAAAAATCTTCGCCAAATCCTCTAGGGTATATAATATCTTTTAATTTATCAGAGTTTTTGCTATGCATTTTATATTTTTTTGTTACATTATAAAATCTCACTGATTCATTCATTTTACAACCCTCATCATAAATAATCTGCAAAGTGTTTTCTAAATTTCACGTGTAGTACGGTACCAATTAGCAACGTAATAAGAACGAACACCCAAAAATATAATGCATAACCCCAATCTTCATAAAACCAGCTTGTTCCTAATAGAGAGCCACGATATCCATTTACAATATAGCAAAATGGATTTAACTGCATAATTTTCTGGAAGAAAGGTGATAGCCTTTCAGGGGTCCATAATATAGGTGTTAAATATAGCAGCATTCGCATAATTGATTGAACAATCATTTGCACATCTCTTACAATCGTTGCTAATGTTGATGTAATTAAGGAAAGAGAAAAAATTAAGATAATGGTCGCAAATATATAATAGACAAGCTGAATATAATGAATAGAAATGCCTTGCCCTGTTACTAAAAATAGGATTGTGACAATACCTATAAGTATTAAATGTTGATAGAGATTAGACATAATCACAAAGCTAGGGATAACACTCATTGGAAAGTTCATTTTTGAAACCATATTTAGTCTTGTATAAATTGACTTAGACGCCTGTAACATTGCTGGATTTACAAAAAACCATACAACAAGCCCTGCAGATAACCAATAAATAAATGGTACTCCATCTACCCCTTGGCCTCCTCGTATTCCTAAACCAAATACAAACCAATAAATACTCATCTGAATTAGCGGGTTTAAGATTTCCCAAATCAGTCCTAAATAATTATTACTATTTGTACTTTTCACCTGATAAATAGATAAACGTTTAATTAAATAAAGACTGTTTACCTGCTCTTTTAATACCATTATCATTGATTTCATTTTTGCTATGCCTCTCTAAAGAATATTTTCTCTACTACTCGATTCGTAGCAGATCCATCTTCTAAATAACAGTACTTATTATAGAAGCTCTGATATTTTTCTGCAAATTCATCTAAACCTACCGATTCTAATTTTACTATCGCATCTATGACTTCTTGTGTGTTCATTACCACTGGTCCAGGTGCTTTTGCCTCTAAATCAAAATAAAAACCCCTTAAGTTATCACGGTAAGATTCTATATCATACGTATAAAAAATAATTGGTCTTTTTAAATTTGCATAATCAAAAAAGACTGAGGAGTAATCTGTAATTAATAAGTCTGATAGTAAATACAATTCGTTTATATCTACATGTTTAGAGAAATCATACACGAACCCTTTATATGGCTCTAAATCAAACTGTTCTGCAACCAAGTAGTGCATGCGTAACAAGATAATATAATCCGAGCCCAGTTTTGTTTTTAAAAGGTTTAAATCTAGGGTTAAATCTAGTTTATATACACCTTTACTATAAAATTGATCGTCTCTCCAGGTTGGAGCATATAAAATAATCTTTTTTTCTATAGGCAATCCATTTTTTTTCTTTATTGTATCAATTATTCTATCATTATTGTTTATATATAAAACATCATTACGAGGATATCCTACTTCCACAATATCCTTTTTATATTGAAAGGCTCTCCTAAATATCTCTGTCGAATATTCATTAGGTGAAAGTAAATAATCCCACCTTTGTGCCTCACGATGAAAATTATTTTTATAGTTTTCAGTTGTGGTACCTGGCATATGAACCTCTTTCATATCCCCTGCCAATTTTTTAAGTGGTGTACCATGCCAAGTCTGCACATAAATAGTATGATTTGGTTTTGGGATCCAGTTCGGCATTCTACTATTTGTTACCCAATAACGAGCACGCGCTAATAAAATAAACCATCGGATTGAAAACCTTTTTACATACGGTATATTCCCTTCATCAAATTGTACTGTGCAGTTTTTATTTACACTCCACACCATTTGAAAATCTATATTTTTTTGCAACATATGCTCATATATAGCACGTGGATTACAACTATATTGTTTTCCAGCATAGCTTTCAAATATAATTAAATTCTTCTTTGGAGGTAAGTAGCTGAAAAACAAAAATAATCCCTTACATAATTTTTTTATAATACGATGATTTTTCACTTTCTTTATAAAGTTCATGTTATTTATACACCTTCTAACTTAGTAGGCACATATCAGTTCCTATATTAATGTAATATACGCATCTGAATTTTCGCCTTTTCCTGTTCGTCCCATCAATTTATCAACTTCCTCTTTTGCATCTCTTCCATTAAATAGGACATTATAAATTGCATTTGTAATCGGCATTTCAATATTCATTTTTTTTGCTAGTTGATATGCTGCCTCAGCTGTACGTACACCTTCTACTACCATGCCCATATTTTTCAGCACTGCTTCTAACTTATACCCTTTTCCAAGCAAATTTCCAGCTTTCCAATTACGACTATGAATACTTGTACAAGTAACTATTAAATCCCCAACACCTGTTAAGCCTGTAAATGTTAGTGGGTTTGCCCCCATCATACATCCTAATCGTGTTATTTCCGTTAAGCCCCTAGCAATTAAGGCTGCTCTCGCATTATCTCCATAGCCAAGACCATCCGAAATACCTGCACCAAGAGCAATAATATTTTTTAATGCCCCACCCAACTCTACACCAATTATATCTCGGTTGGTATAAACACGAAAATTAGTATTCATAAACATTTCTTGTACTTTTTCCGCGCCCTCTAAATAAGATGATGCGGCAGTGATGGTAGTAGGTAAACGCTTGCTTACTTCTTCCGCATGACTTGGCCCTGAAAGAACAACAATACTTTCTATTAATTCTTTAGGCATCTCTTCCTCAATTATTTCTGAAATACGTTTAAATGATTGAGGTTCAATACCTTTACTCGCGTGGACAAATGTTATTGGACGTTTTGCTCTTCTCTTTACTTTTTGCATTACTATACGAATTGCCTTGGTTGGAACAACTAATAGTACTGTATCAGTTTCTTCCATTGCATTAGTTAAAGACTCATAGCCTTTAATTTTTTCAGAAAGATACACTCCTGGTAAATACATCTCATTTGTATGTTTTTCATTAATTTCTTGAATCTGTTCAATTTTATTTCCCCATAGCCTTACCTTGTATCCATTATCCGCAAGAACTATAGATAAAGCTGTTCCCCAACTTCCTGCACCAAGAACCGTCACCTTTTTCATAAAAAAACCCCTCTTTATTGCTGATGTAGTAAATTTATAATCTCAATAAAGAAGGTTAAGTGAATAACTATTCTTCACTTAACCTTTAATATCAATCCAAATTACAATTTTTTATTTACAACATCAATAAATAATTTTATTTTTTTAAGACTTTTTTGATCCTACTACTTATCTTACTTATAGAAGTATATGTTTTCAGTGAGATATTCCCCTTTTTTGTAACATATAAATCTATATAACATTCCTTATTTTTTAAAACCAATGTTTTAAAGTTCAGGACCGTATAAGTATCTAATCTATACTTTTGTTCAAACATATCAAAGTACAAATCATAGGTAGTATATTTTTCTAAAAAGTGCTCCCACCTAAGGTGATAAACATTTAATTGATCTCTTTGGAAATAAATAATCTCCTTTGTTTGTCTATTCTTCAAATAGAACTGTAAAGAATCACTTGAGGTATTATTAAGATTTAAACTTATTCCAAATTGGTCAACATCAAAATTCAAAACTTTAAAGTTATTTATTCTCAAAGAAAGTTTGTCATTTTCTGTGAAGTAAATATATGCTTTATCTGAATCTGAAAAATCTTCTAATTCTTGATTAGTGAACATTTTTCTAGAAACCCTATATTTCACTTCTTTATTATCATATTCAAAAACAATATAAACATCATACAAGTTAACCAAATCATAATTGTCTAAAACTACTGTAACATCAAAATTATTATAACCCTGGTGATTTAGTTCATAATTTTTATAATCATTGATATTAAAACGAGATTGAACAACTAATTTTGCTTGATCTGCTTTTATGGACAGAGGAATCCTTATTTTTTCAAAATTCATAACGTTATCATTTATATAGAATGAATCTATTTTTATAAAATCCTCCAGTAGATCTTTTATTTGGAACAAATGGTCTGGAATATTAAGGGTTTTATTTCTAAAGTACGGAAGGGCCCAATAGTATTTCCCTTTTTCACCTATAATTTTACCATTAAGATTTGTAGTAAGATAATACTTTAATTCTTCTTTTAGATTATTTAGAATCATATAAATGTATATATTTTTTTTCACACCTAAATCATTATTATATACATCACTAATTCTACTTAAAATAGCTCCTACTTCGTTAAAATATATATCCCTAAATTCTTCACTTTCTACAATTCCACTAATAGGAAAGAAAAATCTATCAATATTTCTTTTCAAAAATTCATTTGTCAATTTTTGATCACCAAAATCATCAAAGTAATTAATTTGATAATTACATGATTCCATTCGATCTTTAAAATTATTAATATTACTATTCATCTGTGTAATAGATTTTTGAACAACATTATTTCCTCTTTTGCGCCATAGATATACTACATCTGTTATGATTGCAATCCTTTTAGCATGTAAAAAGGCTTTATGAACCATTGGTCTATCTGCATAAAGCATACCAGGTGGCATAAAACAATTGTATTTAAAAATCAAATCTTTTTTGAAAATTTTATTCCAATAAAATCCATCAAAAAAAACATCTAAAAACTCATGCACGTTTTCAATAACTCTATTTTGTTGCCAAACTTCTCTCTCTTTTTTGTATAAAATCTCTTTTTGTACACCATCAATTAAAATATTTGGCTTTCCTATTACTATTTCTGAATCCGTTTCCTTTGCTTTTTTATATAACTTCTCATAAGCATCTAGCGGAACAATATCATCAGAATCCATAATAGTAACATACTCTCCACTGGCAATATTCAATCCATTATTTCCAGCAATTGCTCCACCACTATTTTCTTGATTAATTACCTTAATATTCTCGTATTTATTACAATATTCTTCAATAATAATATGACTATTATCCGGACTACTATCATTGACAAATATTATTTCTATGCCCTCTAGAGTTTGATTAACAAGCGAATCAAAACACTCTCTTAAATACTGCTCTGTATTATAAACTAAAACAATAACGCTTAGTTTATACGTTTTTTCCAATTTTAATCACCCAACTTATACATTTAATAACGATTCTTCTAAAATAATTTCACAAATTTGTTTTATATCATTAATATTTAGCTCCGTAAACATTGGTAATGCCAAAATTCTATCACTTACATAAACAGCATTAGGTGTTTCATTTTTATTATAGTTATAACAAGCAAAATCATTGCATAATGGATAAAAATACTTTCTGGTATATATATTATAGGATTTCAATTGCTCAAATAGTTGATCTCTTAAAGTATTACTTTCTAATACTATTGGAAAATAAGAATAGTTATGTTTCACCGTATCCACCTGTGGCAGATATTTTATAAAATCAACATTCTTTAAATTTCTTACATATTCTTCGTAGATATGTTTTCTTTTTTGAATATCGCTATCAATTGTCTTTATATTACACAGTCCCATAGCAGCTTGAAATTCATTCATTTTAGCATTTGAACCAACAAATTCCACACTATCCGGTGATGACATTCCGAAATTTTTAAATGCCTTTAATTTATTTTCTAATCTCTCATCTTGGAATACTAACAATCCACCTTCAATTGAATGGAACACTTTAGTAGCGTGGAAACTAAACATGGATATATCGCCATAGCTTGCTATGCTACGTCCATCAATCTCGACCCCAAAAGCATGTGCTGCATCATAAATAATTTTCAAATTATACTTTTCAGCAATCTCACTTATTTTCTCAAGATTACATGGATTTCCAAATACGTGTACAGCTACAATTGCACTAGTTTTTTCAGTTATATGCTTCTCTATCTCTTCTACATCAATGTTGAAGCTTTCCATTTCAATATCACAAAAAACAGGTTTTAATCCACAATTAGTAATTGCATGAATAGTAGATGCGAAAGTAAATGGAGTTGTGATTACTTCTCCAGTTAATCCTAGCGCCTTAATTCCTAATTCTAAGGCTAGATGACCATTTGTAAAGAGTTCCAAGTTTGGGACTCTCAAATATTGCTTTAGCTCTTCTTTAAACTCCTCATGTAATGGACCATTATTTGTAAGCCATTTTTTATTCCATACTTCTTTAATATACGAAGTATATAAATCAAAATCTGGGAGTTTTGGTTGAGTAACAGTAATTGGTTGAATAAACTTTAGTTCCTCTTTCATTTTAATATCTCCAGTCTATTAAACATTCTAAGGAATCCAAGTCAAACACTGGAATGCCAGTCATTTGTTTGATTTTTTTTCTTTCACTATATGAATCATCAATAAATATAGATGAAATATCATTATTCATATATTTATGCTTTTCATCATCCTTAGAAATATGAACAATCTTACTAAACATATTTTTATCAATTTTTAATACTGCTAATGTTTCTAAAATCTCTTTTACATGCTTAGTTACCAATATAATTTCTTTATCATTCGCTAAACATTGATATAGGAACATCATTGTCATCGGATTTACTTTTTCGCCTAATGTAATTGTGTCATCAAAATCAATATATACTCTTTCATAACTTATATCTAGTGAAAATCTATTGATTAAGGCTCTATCAACCTCAATACTAAAATCATTTTCATGAACTTCAATATCATATCCCATACGATCATATAAACTAAGTAGAGGGAAATTAATACCTTTGTTTCTGTATAATCCCATCGTCCCTGCAATTCTCGTCGCTATTTCTAATAATTTAAATTCTCCATCTACATCTTCTTTAACTTGGAAGAACCATACTCCCCGGAAATTCAACTTATCATTGATTGTATGGGCAATTTTCTTTATTTGCTCACTATATATTAAAGTAGCTGAGTTAACACTAATCCCACTCTTCACTCTTTTACGTTCTCGCATTCCGATAAAACGCAATTCCCCACTCTGATCTGTAAAACAATCAATTGTATACTCTTTCCCTGGAAGATATTCCAAAATTAATAATTCGGAGTTTTTATTCATATGAAATTTTAAATCTTCAATATCCTTAGCTAGTGCGATGCCTTGAGAACCTTGTCCAACATCTGGCTTTAAAAATACTGGAAATTCTTTTACGTCCTCAACTCTTTCATACATATAAGGCGTAAAAAATTCATCGGCAAAGAACTCATATGTTTTTTTCTTAGAACGAGCTATTTCACATGTCACTTTATCAGATGTAATTACTTGGGCCTCTATATTCTCTTGATTTTGAGCTAATTTTAAAACTACACTATCGTGTGCTGGAATAATAAAATCAATACTATATTTTTCAATTACTTGATTTAAACTATTTACAAAGTTATCATCGTGAATATTTGGCACATTCTCAATATAATTTTGGTAAACAAATTTTCCATGATCTGCAATACTTGACGCACCATAAAGTTGAACATCTTTTACATATCTCAATGCATTATTTATCTCTAATCCGATTTCTGAACCACACGGGAATACTAAAATATTCTTTTTCATAATACACATCCTCATTATATCTACGTATTGAGCATTAATAATTCTCTAATCTATTTTTGAAATACTTCAGCTATAACTCTTCGTGCTACCGTTCCATCTTCTAATCCACAGAATTTCTCATAAAATTCATCATACCTACCTTTATATTCCTCAGATATGATATTAATATTTTCAATTGCCTTTAATAGCTCTGAACCAGTTTGAATAACAGGACCCGGCAAATCTTTCTCCATATTTAAATAAAAACCTCTAATTTCGTCTTTATACTCTTCAAAATCATATCCAAAAAACAGCATTGGTTTTCTAGAATTTGCATAATCAAAGAATACTGATGAATAATCAGTTATTAAAATATCCGAAATTGTATAAAGCTCTTGAATATCATCATACTTGGAAAGTTCCAATACACTAGATTTATACTCTTCTTTAATTTGTAATGCATCTGCCACTAGATGATGCATTCTTAGTATTAAAACATATTCATCCTTAAACCTTTTATAAAATTCATCTAAACTAAACTTCAATTCAAAAGAATGTTCCCATGAATTGGTTGCTTCATTATCTCTCCATGTTGGTGCATATAAGATCACCTTTTTATGCGATGGGATATTTAGTTTTTTCTTAATTTTATTTACTTGATCTCCTAAGCCCTCTTTATAAAAAATATCATTTGCTGGATACCCATAATCCAGAACCTTCTTATTAAATTTAAAAGCACGTTTGAAAATTTCACTAGAATATGGATTTGCTGAAATTAAATAATCCCAATTTCGAGACTCAATATAAAAATTCTCTCTTGCTAGAGTTTCAGGACCTTCAATATCAATATCAAATCCTAATTTTTTTAAAGGTGTTCCATGCCAAGTTTGTAAATATACATTTTTTGGTCTTTTCCTATGTACAGGGAATATAATATTACTAACCCAGTATTTTGATTTAGCTAAATATTCATAATATTCATCCGTATCTCTATCTACTATAATTGGATTTCCCGGTATATCCTGGGGCCTTTGTCCCGAATATGACCAGACAAATTTATACTCTTTAAATTCCTCTTTTTTTATCATTTCTTCATAAATATACTTGGGGTTCCCAGAGTAATTTTTACCAAGAAAACTTTCGAAAAACACCATTTTCTCATCAATTTTTTCAAGTTCACATATTTCATTAAATATACTTTTCCCTCTAGCAATACCGTAAGTTTTATTAAACTGTTTTGCATCCGTGTACCATATAGCTAAACTTTCTTTACCCATAGTTGCATACAAGGCCACTACATTATCTTCTTGATTAGAAACGGTTTCGATGTATCTTTCTTCTTCTCTTTTAAATTGCTTATAATCGTACAAATTAACTAATTCTTTGTAAATAATTTCATTTTTTGTATTTCTAGCTTGTATAAAAACATCCCATCTAGAATTTAATGCTAGCTCTTTATACAATTTATCTATAAACAACATACAATCAAATTGATATACATGCTCTTCTTTTTGTTTTACCCCGCATTTATAACCGTAACACTTCTTATTATCTCTACGTTGTACAATTAGCTCTATTTTATCTAAGTTACTATTACCAAAATTTTCAATTTCCCCTGTTAGATAGAAATTGTGTCCTACTGGTTTTATTTCTTTTAATGTATGATTACATGCTATTCTTTGAGATGTAAATGACAAATTATTATTTACAGTTTTGAAACTTTTAAGCTTATAATGCTTCTTTTTATCTACAAGCTCAAACGAATGATTTAAATTATTATAAGGAATTCTCCTTGAAATTTTTCTCTTAAGTAAATTAAAAGTCATATATAAATCGAAACTACCACTATCACACATTTCAAAGATTTCTTGTAAGTTAAAAGTTCCTTTATTATTTTTTATCGTCTTTTTAATTCTTCTTCCAGAACTTCTATCCCTTATAACTAGATTTCTCTTCCCTATTAGCGGGTTTAATTTTGAAAAGCTAATTTGCACTTCATCCTCTTCATTAGCAGTTACAGAATTAACTTGATGATTTAATATATACCTTTTAACAGCATTACCAATTGATTCTTTCATAATAAAATTTTGCCTACCTTTTTCTTATTTAATTGACCTTTAAACTGTTTTGCTAATTTATATAAGAAAAATACCCTTAAATTTATCAAGCTTCTATATATCTATTGTTTTGATAATGGTTAAAAGGAAAATACTAGGATTCATTATTCCTAGTATTTTTCCTTTTATCTCTATCAAAGATGTAAAGTCTATACCCTTACATACCTATTAGCTTAAATTTCTATTTCACCTTATAAAGCTGTTTGTAATATTCTTTATATGTACCATTTGTAATATTATCTAACCACTCTTTATTATTCAAATACCATTCAATTGTTTTCACAATCCCAACCTCAAAAGTTGTTTCAGGTTCCCAATTTATTTCGTCCTTGATTTTTGTAGGGTCAATTCCATATCTTCTATCATGACCCTTTCGATCCTGCACAAATGTTATTAAGTCTTCTGTAACACTTGCATCTACATTTTTATTTATATAGTTCACAATCGTTTTTACTAGATGGACATTTGTTCTTTCATTATGTCCACCAACATTGTAAACTTCACCTAATTTCCCTTGATTGATTACCATATCGATAGCCTTGCAATGATCTTCTACATATAGCCAATCCCTAATATTTAAACCATCACCATAGACTGGTATTTCTCTATGATTTAAACAATTATTAATCACTAATGGAATCAGTTTTTCTGGAAATTGATACGGTCCATAGTTGTTAGAACAACGAGTTATGTTCATTGGCATTTTATAAGTATCAAAATACGCCTTTACCATTAAATCTGCTGAAGCTTTACTTGACGAATAGGGACTATGCGGGTCTAATGGTGTAGTTTCTTCAAAAAATCCTATCTCACCTAAAGAGCCATATACCTCATCAGTTGAAACTTGTAAAAACTTCTTCCCATTTTGATACTGATCATCACCAACTAACCAGTGTTTCTTAGCTATATTAAGTAAATTTAACGTACCTAAAACATTTGTTTTCACAAAAATCTCAGGATCAGCTATACTTCTATCAACATGTGATTCCGCAGCAAAGTTTACTACATAATCAATATCATTTTCATTAAAAATTTCTTCAATAGCTTCTCTATCACATATATCAGCTTTTACAAATTGATAATTCTCATGTCCTTCTACTTCTTTTAAATTTTCTAAATTACCAGCATATGTTGGCTTGTCTACATTAATAATTTTTATATTTTTATACTTACCAATCATATAGTGAATAAAATTAGAGCCAATAAAACCTGCTCCACCAGTAACTAAATATGTTTTCATAGTTGCTTCCACCTCTTTAAATCTTTCCATTTCTCTTAAAACTGAGATTTATGTATATTGTAATTCCTTAGTTTTCCCTGCTATATGCATCAAATACTTACCATACTCAGTTTTGACAAGTGGCTCTGCCAATTTCACTAATTGCTCTTCATTTATATACCCTTTTCTAAATGCAATTTCTTCAATACAAGAGATATACAAACCTTGTCTATTTTGAACAGCCTCAACAAAATTACTTGCTTCTAAAAGGCTACTGTGTGTGCCCGTATCTAGCCAAGCCATCCCCCTACTAAATAACTCAGTTTTCAACTTTCCTCTACGCAAATATTCTTCATTTATAGATGTAATTTCTAATTCTCCACGTAAAGATGGCTGAATTTGACTTGCAATTTCTACAACTTCATTATCATAAAAATATAGACCTGGTACAGCGTAATTTGACTTAGGATTTACTGGTTTTTCTTCTAGGCTTAAAACATTTCCTAAATAGTCAAATTCTACAACTCCATAATCTTCTGGATTTTTCACATAGTATCCAAAAACTAATGCTCCTTCTTCCAGTTTTACAGCCTTTTGCAACACTTCGGTAAATCCTTGTCCGTAAAATATATTATCTCCCAATACTAACGCTACACTCTCTTTACCAATAAAATCTCTTCCAATAATAAACGCTTCTGCCAATCCCTTGGGTTGTTCTTGAATCTCATATTGAATTGAAATCCCTAAATCACTCCCATTACCTAATAAATCTTCAAACTGAGATAAATCATTAGGTGTGGAAATCACTAAGATCTCCTTTATTCCTGCTAACATTAATACAGACAACGGATAATAAATCATTGGTTTATCATAAATGGGAACAAGTTGCTTTGAAATAGATTTTGTAATTGGGTATAGCCTTGTTCCTGATCCACCTGCTAATATAATTCCCTTCATATGCTTTCATAAGCTCCTCTCTTTAATACACTCTCTTAAAATTCACAGAAATTTTCACATTAAAATACTATTTATTTCATAAATACGTCTTTCACAAAGTTCATACTAGAATTCCCAGTAGAATACTCATTCCATTTCACATTAAATTCATTAATAGTATCTAATTGAAAACTGCCATTTTTTATTACCGATACTACTTCTTTAGTTGAATAGACAACATGCCCTGGAACGTCAGAAACATAATCACCAATAATCCCTCTTTTTTTTGCATATCTCTCTAAATCATATGCAAAAAAAATCATTGGCTTATTTAATAAGCCAAATTCAAATGGTATAGAAGAGTAATCAGTAATTAATATATCTGTCACTAGAAATAAATCATTTACATTTGGATAAAGAGAATAATCATATAAAAAACCCACATATTTCTCTTCATATTCACCTGTATTTCGTATTGCTGGATGTAACTTGATTATAAGGATATACTCATCTTTCAAATGTTTATACATTTCATCAATCTCTAAATGCAAATCAAAATCCACTAACTCTTTATCTCTAAAAGTTGGTGCATATAGAATAACCTTTTTGCCTCTCAACTGCGGATTCATTCTAAGAATATCAGCTTTAACCTTCTGTTTACCTCGTTCATCAAAAAACAAATCTGTTCTCGGGATCCCTGTTTTTAATATATTATAATCAGACAACGCGAACGCTTCTTTATATATATCGGCAAGCGCTTCTGATCCTACAACAATTTTATGAAAATGTTTATAGACTCCCATAAATCTATTTTGAGCTCTTAAACTTCTTTTTTTAAAAGCAGGGGCTAATAAACCGAATTTTTTAAAAGCGCCAGCTGCATGCCATATTTGAATACACTCTACACCTCTTTTAAATTTCACATTTGCAAGTGATCCAAAATAATTATCAACAATGACATATTGAGAAGTAGATAAATGATAGATAGATTTAATAGTATGGAGTATATTTGTCGTTTCAAATTTATAGGATTTCACATTCGAATAACTATCCAATTCATATTTACATGTATGTTTATATAAAAAGACTACCTCACAATTTATATTTTGACTTTTCATTTCTTCATAAATAAAAAATAAATTCTCACCATAAGACATAATAAAGGTCACTTTCTGTTTAAGTGGAAACACTTTCATCATGCTGTGTAAAATTCTAAACATAATTAGGTAGACCTCTATAATCAATTCTCTAATCATTTACGCTTATCTAGCAACTTGTACTAGTTCCTTTTTTATTTTTGTAGTAGAAATTCCAGCTGTGCGTGGCAAATATACAACTTCACAGTACGTACTTAATTCATCAAATTTCCCTTCCCAATCATCACCCATAACAAAGAGGTCTACATTATATCTTATAACATCTTCTATCTTCTGCTTCCAATCATGTTCAGGAATTACCTCGTCCACATAACGAACTGCTTCTAAAATCATTTTACGATTCTCATAGCTATGATAAGATTTTTTACCTTTTAGCCTATTAAACTCATCTGAAGAAACAGCCACGATAAGATAGTCTCCCAAGTCCTTTGCTCTCTTCAATAAATTTATATGCCCCCAATGCAATAGATCAAAAGTACCATATGTAATCACTTTTTTCATATCAAAGTCCTCCCATAATAACTTTTTTATAATTAATAAATGGTAAATTATAATTGAACTTTCCCCGCATCATTAAAATTAATAAAAGTTCCCTGCAAAAACCACAAGGATTTACAAATAATTTACATTTTATTCACACAGAATTCACATTAGCGATTATAACATAATTTCCATTAACCAACTATTACAATTTATGTTCAATTTATGTAAAAATACCACTTTGAAAGCGTTGCCATTATTAGTTTATAAGGTTTCATCCCATTATTTAGCCAAATAAAAAAACCAGAAATGGTATTCCTCTGGTTTTTTTATAACTTGTATTTTTATCTCAATGCACGACGTGGTAATTTATCGATATTCTCTAACATAATACCTGTACCAATAGCAACACATTGCATTGGGTTTTCAGCGATTAATACTGGTACCTTTAATTCTTCTGCTAGAAGCATGTCGATACCGTGTAATAAAGCTCCACCGCCTGTTAGAATAACACCGCGATCGATAATGTCCGCAGATAGTTCTGGTGGTGTACGCTCTAGTACGCCTTTTGCAGCTTGTACAATGATAGCTGCGTCTTCTTTTAGTGCTTCTGTAATTTCTTCAGAGCATACTGTAATTGTACGTGGTAAACCTGTTACCATGTCACGTCCGCGAATTTCAAGCTCTTCACTGCGTGCACCTGGGAATACTGTACCAATTTTAATTTTAATATTTTCTGAAGTACGTTCTCCAATTAATAGCTTATACTTACGTTTAACGTAGTTTAAGATTTCCATATCAAACTTATCGCCAGCCATTTTGATAGAGGAAGAGGTAACAATATCACCCATAGAAAGTACGGCAATATCTGTTGTACCTCCACCAATATCAACAACCATGTTTCCGCTTGGCTGGAAGATTTCCATACCAGCACCAACTGCGGCTACTTTTGGTTCTTCTTCTAAAAATACTGTTTTACCACCTGAACGTTCAGCAGCCTCACGAATTGCTTTTTGCTCTACAGATGTGATATTTGTTGGACAGCAAATTAAAATACGAGGTTTTGAAAAGAAGCTCTTCACATCCAATTTGTTAATGAAATACTTTAACATTGCTTCTGTAATTTCGAAATCTGCGATTACACCATCTTTAAGTGGGCGAATTGCCACAATATTACCAGGTGTACGTCCCACCATACTTCTTGCTTCTTCACCTACTGCTAATACTTTTCCACTATTACGATCAATTGCCACAACAGATGGCTCATTTAATACAATACCCTTACCTTTAACATGAATTAATACGTTAGCCGTACCTAGGTCAATTCCGATATCTCGCGCAAACATTCCCGTCATTTCCTCCTCGATATTCAAAATCAGGTTATACCCGAATTCTTTTACACCTAATTTCTGATTTTATCATAAATTTAACAGGAACGTAATATTCGCAAAAAGAATTCTTCTGAAAAATATTACCGAATTCGCAAGGAATGTTTGCTATTTTAGATTTATTGGCGCACAGGGTTTTCTGTATCTTCTTTACGGTACTTCTGCTTTGTTGCTTCTCCTCCTCTTAAATGACGAATAGACTTATGATAATCAAGAATTTCTTTCACTTCATTTGCGAGCTCTGGATTAATTTCTGGTAGACGTTCTGTTAAATCTTTATGGACTGTACTCTTTGATACCCCAAACTCCTTTGCGATTACACGCACTGTCTTTCTTGTCTCCACGATATACTTGCCAATCTTGATAGTTCTCTCTTTGATGTAATCGTGCACACCACTCGCCTCCCTAAATTGGATGTGAGAAGTGTGAAATGAGACTCGCTGCATACGACTATGAAGTAAATGTGAGTGCTGTTTGTAAGCGTTAAACATTCTTGGATTTATAATGAAATGATTCACGATTTCTCACCTCAAACACTCTCTTTGCATTGGTTTATACCATTGTATTGCCCGCACTACTGATATATGCTACATGTTCACTATTTTTGCGGACTAAGTACAAAAAAATTAATTGCAGGAAAAGTACAATCATTATATAAAAAAAGCCCATTAGAATTTAAATATCATTCTAATAGGCTTGAATCTTACTTATTTGAAACCTCATATTTACCCGAGACCACTTTCTCAAAGGTATCTATTTTAGTATCCGCCGAAATAAACCAACGTTTTATTTCTAAAGGATTGTTTTCTGGTGTCGCATATCCTTGTAGACTAGTAAATGCTAATTCTATTTTTAAATCTTTTAATATTTGGAGTGTATCTTTGTTATACTTTCCAAACGGATATGACATATAATTTGATTTTAACATATCCTTACTTTTGGAAATATCATTTTTCACTACTTGATTCCCTTCAGCAAGCACAGCTGCTGATCCACTCTTAAACTTATGTAAAGTATGAGTATGACTACCAAACTCAAATACATCTTTCATTTTGTTTATTTCATTCATACTTAACATTTGAAAAGCCTTAGGATTAAATTGTTCTTCTTTATTAGTTATTCTAGAAGTAACTGCAAATGAAACAGCATGCATATTATATTTTTTTAAAATCGGATATGCATATACATAATTTGACTTTGATGAATTATCAAATGTGATTAACACACTTTTTTTAGGAAGTTTCTTTTTATTTTTTATAAAGTGATTAAATTCTTCTAAAGTAAGAGTGTGATACTGATTATCTGCTAAGTATTTCATTTGTTTCTCAAACATTTCTACAGATACAGCAGTTGCCTTATCTTTCAATACTGGGTTTTCATTTTTATCTTTTTCTTTTGTTAAATAATAATATTGCAAAACTGGCACTTTTCCCTGATTACTCGCAGTATTCATTTTACTAAAAATAAAAAATCCAATCCCAGCGACTAGCGCCACTGCTACCGCTATTAAAATAAATAATTTTTTAGAACCCTTGCTTTCTCTGGCTTCCATTAAACTTCCCCCTCAACCACAACAAAAAATACAGTATTTTAGAGTCATACTGTATTCTAATATCGTTATCTTATGTAAAAAAATCACAATTAGTATTATACGGCCTAGCTCTAAAAATTCCAATAGGTATACAAAAAGAAAAGACACTCTTTCTTAGAGTGTCACTCTTCTCTTTCATATTCTTCTTCTAACAACTGATGGTGGGGAACTTCTTTCTTACCGGCAATATAATAATATAAAGCGAATAAAACAAACAATAAAATGATAGCAATCGACAGAACAGATAAAAATGACACAGTATCCCCTCCCTTTTGTAATATATATTCGAGAATCTCGTCATTTTTCCTTGTTATTGCAACTTTTTTCTCGAAATTGATTATTTTTATATGAAAATAAAAAAATCAGCTCTCCTAATGAGAACTGATTTTTTTACTTTATTATTCTTGTGAAGAAGAACCGTTAGATGATTCTGTAGAACCATTCGTTGATTTTTCTTCTTTTTGAGATTTCTCATCTTGTTTGCCGTTCGTCTCTTTATCACTAGTCGAGCCGCTTGTTGATTTCTCTTCTTTTTTAGACTTATCTTCTGTTTTACTTTCTGGTTTCGTGCTTGTTGACTTTTCTTCTTTTTGAGATTTGTCATCAGCCTTTTTACCAGAAGCATTTGTCGCCTTTGCAGCACCTGCATCAGCTTTAATTTCTGCTACTGATTTATTTAAATAACGCTCAGGGTTCACAGCCACATTGTCTTTACGTACTTCAAAGTGAACGTAAGAACCTGCCTCTTTATTCATTGCATTTAGACCTGATTTTCCTAACACTTCACCTTGCGCAACTCTTGCACCTTTTTCTACTTTCACATTGCCTAAGCTTTGATAAGATGCTGCTACACCATTTCCACTATCTACCGTTACAACATAACCAAGAAGTGAATCTTTTTCAGCTTTCGTTACTGTACCACTTAAAGCAGCTGTAACATCGAATTCTTTTCCGTTTTTCGCAGCAATGTCGATTCCTTTATTCGGGGAATATGTGTTGTTATAAAAGACAAGTGCTTTTTCTTGTTCCGCCTCTGATGCTGCATCTTCATAGAATTTCTTCTGTACTACTACTTCTGCATTTACTGCAGCTGGCATTTTCACTACTTCTGAAGATTTTGTTACCGGTACTGCTGGATCTTCCGTTTGTGTATACGGTGTTGCTTGATCTTGGTTCGGAGCTTTCTTTGGATTAGCTCCCTGGAACCATAGCGCAACCATTAAGATTACCGCTGCACAAGCAATGTATAGTGCCGGAAACACCCATCTTTTTTGAAATAAATGTACTACCTTTTGTGACTTTTTACTATTTCTTCCTCGCATTCCATCATCACCTCAGCAATCATTTTGAACAATATTCACTCATCCTATACAACCTATAACTAATTACTTTTCGACAAATTCTGTAAAAATATGTATAAGAATTGCAAAATTTCCGAGGAAATGATGAAAAAAGAAAAAACTGAGCGTTTGAGCTCAGTTTTTAGTCCATTTGTTTCTTTTTATAAACGATAATACAAAGAATAATAGAAAGTACGCACCAAATTATTATATTTATTAAATCACCACTAACAGTTGATAATCCCTTTCCGTTCATTAGCTTCGGCATTGCATCCGCAAGGTGTTTCGTTGGAAGAAAATCAATCATTTTTTTTACAAAATCATTTTTTAAAAAACTTCCTAATATTGGAGCTAGAAGGAAAATAAATAAGATTGGCATACCTACTACTGATGTTGATGCTATTGTTTTAGCTATTAATCCAATCGCCGTACCTAGCATAAGAAAGAAAAATATACTAATAAGTAAAAATAGAACTATTAATGTAATATTCCCCTTTACCACACCTAAAATCGCGAAGTTACTAAAACAAATTGCAAATGTAATAAGACCTGTTAATGCGCTTTTTCCTAGTAACACTTCTAACGATGATGCTGGTGATAACATCAGCACACGTAGGGTATGCTTCTCTTTTTCTTCCGCAATTAAAGCCGCTTGAACAAAGCTTCCTACCATTGTTAAAGCCATTAAAGTTACCATATTAGATATTTCATCTTTCGGTCCATCCATCTGTCCATAAACAAAAGCAAATATAATTGGAAGTATTGCCATTACAAGTACAGATGCATTTGCTTTAATATCCTGTACCTCTTTCCGAAAAATAGCTGAAAATCGTCTCATTGAAAATGTCATTATAGTCCCCTCCCAGTAACTTCAATAAAGATATCGCCTAACGTTGGCTCGTGTGAATGAATAGATAGTAATTCGCCTTTTTTCATCCATTCTGAAATGCGTTTTGCTCCTAATTCATCTTTTTGTACCGTTTCTTTTTGTTTATCTTTTAACACAACTTGTATTTGATCTTTCGCGTATTTTAATCGCAAGTTTTCTGGTGTATCAAGTGCTACAATTTCTCCCCCGCACAGAAAGGCAATGCGGTTACAAAGCGTTTCTGCTTCCTCCATGTTGTGCGTCGTTAAGAAAATCGTCGTTCCTTCTTTGTTTAAGTCTTTTAAGATTTTATGAATGTTTTGCACGTTTACTGGATCAAGTGCGGATGTTGGTTCATCTAAGAAGAGGATATCCGGTTTATGAAGAATTGCTCTCGCTAATGTGACGCGCTGCTTCATTCCTTTTGATAATTTTTTCACTTGTGTTTTTTTATCATCTAATAAGTTCACTTGTGCTAGTACTTCATCAATTCGTTCTTTTTTACAATCATATAAGTCGCAAAATAATAGTAAGTTATCATAAATGCTAAGTCTTTCATATAAGCCGCTATTGTCTGTTAAAATACCGATTCGTTTGTAATCAATACTACTTGGCCCTGTAATGTCTTTACCTAATACTCTTACAGTCCCAACACTATGAAGCAATTGAGAAGTTAATATTTTCACTGTTGTCGTTTTCCCAGATCCACTCGGTCCGAGGAATCCGAAAATTTCTCCTTGCTTCACCTCAATATTTACATTTCGAAGTGCTGTTTTTCCATCGAAACTTTTCATTACATCTTTCATTTCAATTGCCAATGTCATTTCGTCATCCCCTTTGTTTTTCTTTTTATAGATGAAAGTCGCTTTAGCTCTTTTCGTTTGTTTGTTTCGCTTTTCTTGACTCAATCATATGAAAAACAAAGGGTAGGCGCAGTAAAATACCGGTAAAAGGAGTATTTTTACCGGTGAATGAATCCTATTTTGAGCTTATTGAAGCGTTTTTCATAGCCCAATTACACCTTTTAATTCATCCATTCGTCCTTTCGAAAGCGGAATGGAGCTTTTCCGTTCATCATCCAAAATTAAACTAAAACTATTTCGTGTCCAAGTAATAACTTCTCGTACTCTTTGTAAATTAACGAGGTACGAGCGATGACATCTGAAGAATCCGAATCCTGTTAATCTCGCTTCTAATTCACTTAATGTTAATGCGCATACGAAATCGCCTTCCCGAACATGAATATGTGTCACTCCATTTTGTGTTTCAATGAAATGAATCTCCATCGGATCCAGTAAAATGATTTTATCATTCACTTTCGCTGGAATTCTTTCTAACTTCATTTGCGGAATCATTTGAACTACTTTTTCTTCATCTACTTCTTCTTGCTCTATTTCAACCTTTTTCACACCATCGTTGTTTAATATGTATACATCTTCCGTCAGCGAAAGGGCATCCGATAAGAAGGAGGACGTAATAAAGATTGCCTTTCCTTGTTCTTTCATTTTCATAATCGCTTTTCGAATAATAATCGTACTCTCTGTATCGACATTTTGCTCCGGTTCTTCCAAAATAACTAAATCCGGATTATGAATCATAATCCTCCCGATATGAAGACGGCGTTTCTCTGAAAATGACAATTTTTCTATTTTAACGTTTAACTTATCTAGGAGACCGACATATTGTACTACTTCTTCCATACTCATATTGAATTCATACAGGCCTAACAAAAGCTTGAAGTACTCCTTCACCTTCAAACGATCGTATGCTTCATCTTTCAAAAAACAAAAACCGATGCGTGAATATACTTTCTTTCCAATCGGCTCCCCTTCAAATAACACACTGCCCGAAGAAGCCTCTTCTTCTCCGATAATAATACGATGCAACACTTTAGCTGTATGATTATTGCATTGCAAAACAACACATTGTCCTTTTTCAACCTCCAGTTCAACTGCCGATAACTGATTCGTCTTCCCTAATTGTTTCAACTCCAATAACGCCATTCTGTCTCCCCCAAATGTTTTTTAGTTCATTATACCAAACAAATAATGGAAAATTACGATATTTTAAGCAGAACAAAAAGGAGCTATTTTAAATTAGCTCCTTTTTTACTATGTCGAAAAATCACTATACGTACAATCCTACAGCCTATTTTTTCACCATCAATTTCCCTTCATACTCGTTCATCGTCTTTATTTCAACACCTTTATAGTAATGAGCGACTATATCTGTATATTTCTTACCTTCCGCTGCCATACCATTCGCACCGTACTGGCTCATACCGACGCCGTGACCGAACCCTTTCGTTGTAACGGTGATGTTATCTCCTTCTTGTTTCCACGTAAAATCTGAGGAGCGTAAGTCTAACTTTTCACGAACTTGTTTTCCTGTTAATGTTTTTCCTTGAAACGCTACATCCTTTACTCGCTTTCCTTCCGTAAGGTCTTTAATATTACCAACCTTTCCGTCCGCTAGTACTTTCACACCGAGGCGTTTTTGAAAATCAGCTACTGTGAATTTTTGCTCACTCGTAAATTTTGGAGAGGCTTGATCCCACGGACTATCTACACTCTTTAAGTACGGATAATCATTCCCCCAATAATCAGCTGCATTTTCTGTTCGGCCGTTACTCGTTGAGAAGAAGGATGCTGAAATTGGTTTTCCATCATACGTTAAAACTTGTCCTGCGGTTTTCGAAACGGCTTCCTCAATTTTCTTTAAATTACTTTCGTAGTTATTACCCCATTGTTTCTTCAATTCCTCTTTGCTTTTGTACACTTGATCTTTCACCGTATCTGTCACGTCCGCATTGTTTTTCTTACCACCGCTTAGCATGCGCTGCACTACAAATGTTCTTGCTGCTAATGCCTGCGCCTTTAGCGCCTCTATTTCAAAGCTGGCATTCATCTCAGAAGCTACTACACCGGCCACATACTCCTCCATAGGTAATGTTTCTACCTTCTTCTGCTGATCACGGTATACAGCAACTTGAACCGCTGTATCCACTTTCCCTGGAGCTGGTATACTTTCTATCGCTGGAGGAGTTTTAGAAGCTGCTTCTTCCCCTACTTTTGCTTTCGCAAACGGAATAACAAGAGCAGCAGGTACAATGATAACGAGCGCTATTAGGAGCGCTACTGTAATGAAAAGTGGCTTTGAAAATTTCATCCTATTCCCCCAATATAAAGTTGGATTCCTTTCATTCTTATGGAACTACGGGATTTTTTAGAACATACTTGGGGGTATCGATATAAAGTGAAACTTAAATGAGGTGGAGTTTTGAGGTGGGAGTCTTACTGAACGCAAATAGCGGGGTAAATAGGAAATTTTCTAAATATTTTTACTGAGACGTGCATAAGTATAGAATTTATTGACTATAACAGTAATAACCAAAAAAAAATAGCCTCTACGTCAAAAGACATAGAGACCATCTTAATTAAGCGTGAAGATCAGAAACTTCTTGTTCTTTCACTTCTTCTACTTTTTCGTTTACACGTTCAATAGTTGCACCTAATGCAGCTAATTTCTTATGGAAATCTACATAACCACGGTCAAGATGTTTTAACTCTGTTACACGAGTATAACCTTCTGATACTAAACCAGCTAAAATTAATGCTGCTGCTGCACGTAAATCAGTTGCGCCTACTTCAGCACCTTGCAAGCTACTTGGACCGTTCATAATTACAGAACGACCTTCGATTTTAATATCAGCATTCATACGACGGAATTCTTCAACGTGCATAAAGCGGTTTTCGAATACCGTTTCTGTAATCATACTTGTTCCATCAGCATGTAGTAATAATGCCATCATTTGTGATTGCATGTCTGTTGGGAAACCTGGATGAGGCATAGTTTTAATATCAACCGCTTTTAACTTATCTGGGCCGATAACACGTACACCTTCATTTTCCTCAATAATTTTAACACCCATTTCTTCCATTTTCGCTGTAATTGAGCGTAAATGTTCAGGCACAGCATTTTCAATTAAGATGTCTCCACCTGTAATTGCCGCTGCAACCATGAATGTTCCTGCTTCAATACGGTCAGGAATAATAGGGTGGTTTGCACCATATAATTTTTCAACGCCTTCAATACGAATCGTTCCAGTTCCAGCTCCGCGTACTTTCGCTCCCATTGCATTTAAGAAGTTAGCTAGGTCAACGATTTCTGGCTCTTTCGCTGCGTTTTCAAGGACTGTTGTCCCTTTTGCTAATGTAGCTGCAGACATAATGTTTTCTGTTGCGCCTACGCTTGGGAAGTCTAAATAAATTTTAGCTCCTTTTAGTTCGCCCTCTACGTGTGCCTCAACAAATCCGTTACCAACTTTTACTTTCGCTCCCATTGCTTCGAAGCCTTTTAAATGTTGGTCAATTGGACGTGAACCAATTGCACATCCACCAGGAAGTGCAATACGAGCACGACCGTTACGTGCTAATAATGGTCCCATTACTTGAACAGATGCACGCATCTTACGTACATACTCAAATGGTGCTTCAATGTTTAATTCTTTAGAAGAATCGATTGTTACTTGGTTATTTTCAAATACGACTTCAGCATTTAAATGACGTAATACCTCGTTGATTGTGTATACATCAGATAATACTGGTACTTCAGATAGTACATTCTTTCCGTCACTCGCTAATAGGGCTGCAGCGATTATAGGTAATACAGCATTTTTTGCGCCCTCAACACGCACTGTGCCGCTTAACCGCTTTCCGCCACGGACGATGATCTTTTCCAAATTATTCCCCTCCGTGTCCTTTTTTCAGTATCTATTCACTCAATACTCAGAAGTTATGATCGGTGTGCCAACCACAATTGTATCTTTGTTGTTTGTAGAACGTATTGCTATTTGCACATTTATTTTCTCTCTATTTGTTGAAAGAGCGTCATTCCACTTTTTATTATATGCGGAGACTGATACAAATGCTCTTTCTTCTATCTGTTCGATCGCTCTTGCTGAAAGATCTTTCAAAACCTGATTGGTTTTATTTTGCAAAACACCTTCAATCTTATCATTCAGTACACCTTGAACACAAGTGTAAATTATAGGTTTTTCACTAAAAATTTTATCTATGTTCTGAACGTACTTCGGGTCCCATTTCGCCCCGCTCACTTCAAAAATAATAAAAGTGTTTTCTTTAGTATTTTCCTTACTCCAAGTTACTACTATTCGTTCTTCATGTGAAGAAGATTTTTTATAGGATGTAGCCTTATATCCATCTGGAGATTGTTCTAATTCCCACTCTTGGATATTTGCCTTTTCCTTCACATCGTTTAACAATTTTTGAAACGTATGTATATTAGAAATTGTTTTCGTTTCTCGCGCTAACCATGACCACCGCTCTACTTTTGCATCGTTCTTCTCTAAAGCTGCAATCATGCTCTCCATTTTCTGTTCATCGCTTATAGGTTTCATCTCTTTATATCCAACCAAAAATAAAACAACACTTACGATAACAATAAGAATGGCTTTAAACTTCAATTTCATCCCCTCCTATCCCCATTGTTAACGGAGATATGAGGTTCTATACACTTACTTTACTAAATACGTTAAACTCTTTGAATAGCCTAAATAATCAAGGAAAAAGTTACTTACAGATGTCCCAATTGTAATTGTAATTAGGATGAGTAATACTCTCGTCTGCATCACTTTCCCAGACTTCATTAAGCGCTCAATGTGAATACCTTGTAAGGCCCACCACGTAATGGTAATAAATAATAAATGCGAAACAATGGCAATCAGTGCTTGTTGCCCTAAAAGATGTGCCAAAAAATCGACCCCTTTTTTTGCTTGGCTACTACTTACGCAAAATGTAAAAAACGATACCATAAATAAGTAGAAGCCACACTTTTTCACACGCAAATAAGCATCTTACATTTTAAATCGTAATTTTCTGTTAAAAAACATATACCTATAGGTGTTTTCATTTGCTATTACTCCAAAATAAAAAGCGTAGAGTACGGACTCTACACCTTTTATTTTTACTATTGTACCACGTTACCTAAGAAGAAGAAATCTTTCATTAATGGAAAATATTCATAGAAGAAATTGTAACCAATCATCGGCATAATCCCTAGTATTACAATCGAAATTGCACAAAGACTCATGACAATCTTTATATTTAACGGTAACTGAATTTTCTCGTCTGTCTCTCCAGTACGGAAAAACATTTGCTGTAATATCTGGAAATAATATATGAATGAAATAACTGTTGTCCCCATCATAATTGAAGCTAATACGTAATGAGCAGGTTCAACATGAAGTGCCCCTAAAAAGATGTTAATTTTTCCGATGAAACCTGCTGTCCCAGGTATCCCAGCTAACGATAAAATAAAGACCGTCATCACTATAGCTGTAAAGGGGGATCGCTTATATAACCCTGCAAAAATCGTCATATTTTCCTTATCATTTTGTAAGATTAATCCGTGGATGATTGCAAATGCTCCTATATTCATAAGCATATATGCAAGCATATAAAACCACATACTATCCATCGTAAACTGTGATAGCGCTACAAGGGGAACTAGCAAATACCCAGCATGCGCGATACCTGAGTAGGCAAATAGACGTTTTACGTTGTATTGCTTTAATGCTACTACATTCCCAACAATCATCGTAATACTAGCTAGTACAGCAATGTATATACTCATACGCCCGTACAAAGATTGTGCGTCTCCTTGGATTGCCACGCCTGCAAACACCATAAGAAACAAACGCGTAATGAGTAGAAATCCAGCAACTTTAGAAATCGTTCCGAGGAAAGCTGTGACAGGTGTAGCGGCTCCCTCATATACATCTGGTGCCCACATATGAAATGGCACTGTTGCAATTTTGAATGAGAGTCCAACGAGCAAAAGTAGAAATGCGAGAGCTAGCAATAATTGAATGCCACCAGCCAACTCCCCGGTAAATACCCTTTGCATTTCCACTATGTTGGTCGATCCTGTAATACCGTATAAATAACTCATTCCAAAGAGTGTAATTGCTGTTCCAATTCCTCCGTTAATGACATATTTCATTGCAGCCTCATTCGATGCGCGGTTTCTTTTTCGGATTCCTACTAAAATATAGGAAGAAAGCGAAAGCAACTCTAAACCTACAAATAGTGTAATGAAATCAACACTTGAAGCCATGAACATCGCTCCAAGGAGCGCCATTAAAATTAAATAATAATATTCTCCCTTATCTTGAATAGGCTCCTTCTCATCATCGCTCATTGCCATACATAAAATGAGAGCTGCTCCGCCTAATAACAACGTTTTAAATCCTTTTGAAAATCCATCTAGCACAAACGATCCATTTAAAATATCTCCTGCCGGTTCGCTGTATAGCGTAATTAATGACACTATCGCTAACAGGGCAGCTGCAATTGCACCAATCGCAACGTACCTATGGTTCAGCTTAAAAAACAAATCACACACGGAAAGAAGGATGGCTGCCCCGAGAATAATGAATTCTGGTACCATGAGATGCCATGATAAGCTAAGTAATGTGTTCATATCCATCCTACTTCACCCCCAATGTTTTCAATGTAGTTTGAAGTGGATCCCCTAGTAGTTCTGGCATTACGCCAATTGCAATAATACAAACGATAAGCACTATAACAGGAACGTACTCCCATCCGTGTATATCAGATTTCACTTCCCATTCTTTCTTACCAAATGTCACTTGAAGTGTCGCTCTTAATACGTATACAGCGGTCAAAATAATTCCAAGTACACCCGCGGCAGCGATAACCGGTTTTCCTTGGAATAAACCGAGAAAGGCAAGGAATTCGCTAATAAATCCAGACATCCCTGGCATTCCAAGCGATGCCATACCGCCCGCTAGGAAGAAACCGCTAAGCACAGGAACACTTTTTGCGAGTCCACCAAGTGCTGTAATATCCGAAGTCCCGAAACGCTCTTCAATAATGCCAAGCAAGAAGAAGAGTAAGGCCGCAATTAAACCGTGAGACACAACTTGGAACAGCGCCCCTTGTGTACCTGGTGCATTTAACGCCGCAAGACCCATTAATACAATGCCCATATGCGAAATACTAGAGTAAGCAAGTACCTTTCTAAAGTCCGTTTGGATGAGTGCTAGAAAGGCCCCATACAATAAATTAATTACCCCTAAAATCGCGATTAGCGTTGCAAACTCACGAAAATATTCTGGGAATAATCCTTTCCCGAAGCGAACAATACCGTACGCACCAATCTTCAGCAAAATCCCCGCATGAAGCATAACTACAGCAGGATGCGCTTCTATGTGTACATTGACCATCCAGCGATGCAAAGGGAAAACAGGGAGTTTAATCGCAAAAGCAATCATTATGGCAAGAAACAAGCCGAACTGTAAGCTACTTGAGACGGCCATTCCCCCCCCAGCACCTACACTCGTTAATATTTCTTTAAGCTCCGCAATATTTGTCGTACCTGTTTTCGCAAATAAAACCGAGAAAACGATAAGTAAAATAGCTGATCCAATACCGTTATATATTAAATAACTATATGCAGCCTTTTCACTCGACAATTTCCCCCACTTACCAATTAATAAAAACATTGGCGGCAACGTAATTTCAAAGAAGATGAAGAACAGCATTAAATTTTGAGCAGCGAAGACACCGAGCATCCCTATTTCTAACATGAGTAACAGCATGTAGAATGCTTTCAAATTTCTTTTAATAGAAAATGCAGCAATAGCTGCAAGCATCGCTAGAAGGGCTGTGAGCACCATCATTACAAGCGATAAACCATCAATACCAAGCTCGTAATAAATTGAAAACCACCTTTTGTCCACTGCTGTGAAATCCCCAAATTTAATCCATTTCACTTTTTCATCAAATATCGATAAACTCTTTCCTGAAGCGTATGTACAAGCGAGGACGATAGCAATTCCAAATGGAAGCGCCGTTCCGAATAAACCAAGCGCCTGCACTGTACGCGATTCTCGTTTCGGCGTTAATAAAAGCAAGAGAATTCCTAAAAGTGGGGAAAAAATGAAGAACGTTAATAGCAATCCATTCATCGTAAATCCCCTCCCATATATAACAAAATAATCACGAGTACCGCGAGTGAAACTGCTGTTACAGTTCCGTACACTTGTACATTCCCGTTTTGAAGCCGTGATCCTAGGCCACTCATAACTTTAACGAATCCAGTAATTAAAACTGCGATTCCTTCTACAACGTATACTTCAAATAAGCGAAGCACATGAGCGATTCCTTTCGTAATAGGAAGCACCGTCACATTGTATAGTTCATCCACATAATATTTTTCTTTCAAAAGGTTATAAAGAGGCGTCCCTTCTCCGCCAGCCCAATCTCTAGAGATAGATTTCTTACCATATATGAAATATGCGAGAGCAATTCCAGCGAATGAAACGAGCGTCGCAACAACCATAATCCAAACAGGTCCATGCACTTCCTTCACCTTGAATCCTATATCCTTCGTCAGCCAATCCCCAAGAAACGTCCCGAACCACGGTGTATTTATATAGCCTGCCACTACCGCAAGAACACCAAGGACAATCATCGGATACGTCATGGTGCGAGGCGATTCATGCACCTCTTCCTTCGTCTTCGTTTCCCCTGTAAAGACAAGAAAGTATAGACGGAACATATAAAATGCTGTTAGAAATGCCGCAATTACTGCTAAAACGAATAGAAAGTAATTGCCATTCATCCAAGCCGCCGCTAAAATTTCATCTTTACTAAAAAATCCGGAAAGAAGAGGAACACCACTAATTGCAAGTGTGCCTATTAAAAATAGTGTACCGGTTACTTTCATCTTTTTCTGTAAACCGCCCATTTTATTAATGTTTTGCGTATGGACTGCATGAATTACACTTCCCGCTGCCAGAAACAATAATGCTTTAAAAAAGGCATGTGTCGTTAAGTGAAAGATACCAGCTACATAACCAGCAGAGCCTAGCGCAAGCATCATATACCCGAGCTGACTAACTGTAGAATAAGCAAGAACCCTCTTAATATCTGTTTGCACTAGACCAATAGAGGCCGCAAAGATTGCGGTGAAAGCCCCAACGATTGCCACAGTTTGCATCGCTACCGCACTTGCTGAAAATAGCGGAAACATCGTCGCTACTAAATATACGCCGGCTGCAACCATCGTTGCCGCGTGAATAAGCGCCGAAACAGGCGTCGGTCCTTCCATTGCATCTGGCAACCATGTATGAAGCGGGAACTGACCTGATTTCCCCATCGCACCGATAAAAATTAATATCGCCGTTATTGTAATCATAGAAGGAGAGAGGTCGCCCGTATGAATCGCTTTAAAAATCGCGTCATATTCAAAACTACCTGCGTGCCAAAAAATTAAAATCATCCCAACAAATAGCCCAACATCCCCAATGCGTGTCATAATAAAAGCCTTTTTCGCAGCAGCCTTCGCTTCTTCTTTAAAGAAATAAAAACCGATAAGTAAAAACGAACCAAGGCCGACTAACTCCCAAAATATATAAAGCTGTAATAAATTCGTCGATATAACTAGCCCAAGCATCGCAAATGTAAAGAGCCCTAAATATGCATAAAAGGTTGATAATCTGGTGTCACCTTTCATATAACCTTTTGAGTACACATGTACAAGAAAACTCACAAGCGTAACGATAAACAACATTAAAGCTCCTAATGCGGTAACTTCAAAACCAAATGATATATCTATATCTCCTACCCTAAGCCATACCCACTTATGCTTCACTGCCTCGGATGAAAACCGTTCTATTAGTACCACTACCGCGGATATAAAGGAGAGAAAGGTAAAGAAAATACCTAGTACACTACTTCCCTCTCTAATTTTCTTCCCGAACACAATAAGTAACAAAAATGAAACAAGCGGGAAAAGCGGTATGAGCCATGCATAATCAATCATTGTTTCCTTCCCCCTTTTCGGTCACAATGCTATCCTTTGAGCGTATCCATCTCATCTACATGAACTGTCGGGCGATTACGGTACAAAGCAATCAAAATTGCAAGACCTACCGCTGCCTCCGCTGCCGCTACAGACATCGTAAACAGCGAAAAAATTTGTCCTGTTAAATTCGGAAACAAGCCTAATTTACTAAACGCTACTAAATTTAAATTGGCGGCGTTTAGCATCAATTCGATACAAACTAATACAATTACTGTATTTCGCTTTGTTAAAGCTCCAAATAAGCCGATGCAAAACAAAATAATCGCAAGTGTTAAATACGCAGAAGCTGGAACGCTACTCATGGGGAATCCTCCTCTCCCTCATCCTTCTTCGCAAGGATAATCGCTCCTACAAGTGCTACAAGTAAAAGAACTGAGGTTAACTCAAATGGAATAATATATTTTGAATAGAGAAGTGTACCGATTTGAAGTGTGTTGTTTTCATGGAGAGGTAAACTTCCTTGTGTGCTTTGATTTGAAAAATCGATACTATTAACAGCGAAATACATAACTGCTCCAAATGTTACAACCGCAAAGAAGATAATCCATTTTCGAAGAGTAAGGCGCGATTCATTTTCCGCGTTATGTTTCGTTAACATAATGCCAAAAATCATAATAATGGTGATCGCACCAGAGTAAAGTAAAATTTGTGCAACTCCGATAAATTCGGCCGATAAGAGAAAATACAAACCCGCAATACTAAGGAATGTAAGCACAAGAGCCAGCATCATATGCATTACTTTCGTTAAGTTCAGCATAAGAACGCCGCCGATAATCGCAGACAAGGATAATATAAAGAAAGCTACAAACTCGCCATTCATGCTTTATTCTCCTTCCTGACGTTCTCGTCGTTCTCGTCAAGCCACTGCAAATTTTTAAATAAATCATCACGTGAATACTCTGCGAGTTCAAAGTTATTTGTCATTACAATCGCCTCTGTCGGGCAAACTTCTGTACATAAATCGCAAAGAATACAAATTTCAAAATTAATATCATACGTGTCGATAATTTTTCCTTTTTTTGTAGGATCAGGATGTTTTTTTCCTGTTAATTGAATGCAATCTGTCGGACAAATGTTGGAACACTGATTACAAACAATACATTTCTCTGGATAAAACTTTTGAATACCTCGAAAGCGGTCTGGTAATGGCAACGGTTGATTTGGATAATCATACGTCACCTTTTTCTTACTCAAATTACTAAGCGTATATTTTAACCCTTTAAATAGTCCTTTCATCTCTTGCTGGCACCCCCTTCATAGATTAGAAGAATAGCTCCTTAATCAATGCCGTTAAGAAAATATTTGCAAGTGCGATTGGTAATAATACTTTCCATCCAAACTCCATTAACTGGTCACCTCTTATACGCGGGAACGTAACGCGGAACCAAATCAATAGAAAGACCACACTGCTAAATTTCAAAGCAAACCATACGGCTCCTGGAATAAATCCAAGGAACATAACTGGATTCCATCCGCCTAAAAAGAGTACTGTAATTAAAGATGCCATTCCGAAGAAATATACATACTCTGAAAGCATGAAAAACGCCCAGCGAAACCCTGAGTATTCCGTATGGTATCCTGAAACAAGTTCTGACTCCGCTTCGGGTAAATCAAACGGCGTCCTATTTAACTCTGCAACTGCCGCGATTAAGAAAATGACAAAACCGATTGGCTGTGCGAAAATGTACCATACCTTCTCCTGCGCCGCTACAATTTCATTCAAGTTAAGACTACCAGCTAACAAAACGACACCAATTACACTCATCACAAGTGGAATCTCATAAGAAATCATTTGTGCCGCCGCTCGCATCCCTCCTAAAAGGGAATATTTATTATTTGATGCCCATCCCCCAGTTACGACGCCGATCGTCGTAATCCCAGAAACAGCAATGTAATACAGTAACCCTACGCCAATATCCGCGAACTGAAATTTATCGGTAAACGGGATAACCGCAAGCACCATAAATGCTGGTGCAAATGCAATAACAGGTGCTAATATAAACAACGGTTTATCAGCAGCTTTCGGAATGCTATCTTCTTTTAATAATAGTTTCAAAACATCAGCTACCGTTTGGAGTAAACCGAACCGGCCCCCAACTTGGTTTGGCCCAATCCGTCCTTGCATAAATCCCATCACTTTCCGTTCTGCCAAAATACCGTATGTAACGAAGCCAAGGACTGCAAATAATAGAAGCACCGCTAACCCGAAAAAAATGAAGAAATTCGTCCAGCTTGAAGGTGATTGTAAGAGCGTCTCAATCATTAGCCGTCAACCTCCCCAAGTACAATATCAACCCCACCTAAAATAGTAATTAAATTGGCGATATTTTCACCTTTCAATAATTTCGGTAAGATTTGCAAATTATAAAAAGACGGTCTGCGAAATTTCAAGCGGTACGGCTCTTTCTTTCCATCACTAGCAATATAACAACCAATCTCTCCCCGCGGTGACTCTATACGGACGAACGCTTCTCCCTTAGGTGCTTTAATAATTTTCGGGACTTTCGCCAGCACAGCGCCGTCTTTCGGGAACTGCTCGGCTGCTTGCTCAATAATTTTCAATGACTCCTCAATTTCCTCCATCCGGCAAACGTAACGATCCCAAGCATCTCCCGTGCTCCCAACAGGAACATCAAAGTCAAAACGATCGTAAATAGAATACGGCTCATCTTTACGAAGATCCCAGTTTACCCCCGTGCACCGTAAATTCGCTCCGCTTAAAGAATATGAAATTGCCTCTTCGGCGTTATATACGCCAACGCCCTTCACACGATTTAAGAAAATTTCATTCCCGCTAACGAGGTCGTGGTAACCTGCCAATTGCTCTCTCATATACGGAACAAACTCTTTCACCTTTTCAATCCAACCGTCTGGCGCATCCCACTTCACGCCGCCGACTCTCATATAGTTGAAAGTAAGCCTTGCACCGCACAATTCACTTAATAAATTTATAATCATCTCTCGTTCACGAAAGGCATATAAAAATGGACTAACCGCTCCTATATCAAGCAAGTTCGTTCCCCACCAGACGAGATGGCTCGCAACTCTCCCAAGCTCCATCGCAAGCACCCGTAAATATTCAGCACGCTCTGGAATCTCAAGATCCATCATCGTCTCTACAGCATGGCAAAGGACGTAATTATTCGTCATCGCTGATAGATAGTCCATTCGATCTGTATACGGGATAATTTGCGTATATTGTAAGCT
Organism: Bacillus sp. NPDC057893; assembly: GCF_042796455.1. NCBI lineage: Bacteria > Bacillati > Bacillota > Bacilli > Caryophanales > Bacillaceae > Bacillus > Bacillus sp. NPDC057893. The sequence continues at coordinate 297,877 of NZ_JBHVNG010000003.1, forward strand.
CTCAGCGATCTTTTCTGTTCCGCGATGCAAATATCCGATAACCGGTGTAGCCTCTTTAATAATTTCCCCGTCAATCTTAATTACAAGCCGAAACACACCATGTGTACTCGGGTGCTGCGGTCCTACATTTAAGAGCATCTCTTCCGTACGGATCACAAGCTACACCTCCACATCATACGGTTCATAATCTTTCCTAAGCGGATACCCTACCCAATCATCTGGCATTAAGATGCGAGATAAATTAGGATGACCTTCAAATACAATACCGAGCAAATCATACGCTTCACGCTCCGGCCAATCTGCCCCTTTCCAAAGCGGCGTCACCGATTTTACTTGCGGCGCTTCCCTATCCAGCTTTACCTTCACTGCTACTGACTGTTTCTTTCCATATGAAAATAAATGAACGTATACTTCCATATGTGTCACAAAATCTGTCGCATGTAGCTCTGACATATAATCAAAAGCAAGTCCCTCATGGAATCGTAGCAATTCCATCACTTCATAATATTTTGAGGGCTCCACCACAAGCGTTGGAACATCTTTTGAAAGCTTATTAATATAGGAATCTACTAATGCATATTCCCCTATCTTCTCCTTAACAATCTCCACATAGCGATTTAAATATGGTTGGTTAACTGATGGTTCTTCCTGCTGCGGTTCATCTTCTATCTTATTTACAGCTCCCTTTGCCCTTGCCGCTGCTGCGGCTTTCGCTTTCGCGGCTGCAATCGCCTTTACTTTCTCATCTCCAGAATCCCCATCACCTTGCGAGGCTTTCTGCTTCGCTAACGCTGCCGCTTTTGCAACTGCTACAGCCTTTGCCTTCGCTTTGACTTTTTCTTCGTCCGTTACTTCTTCTGTTCCTTCTCGATTTTGCTTCGCTAGTGCCGCTGCTTTCGCTTTTGCGGCTGCTGCGGCCTTCGCCTTCGCTTTGACTTTTTCTTCGTCCGTTACTTCTTCTGTTCCTTCTCGATTTTGTTTCGCTAGTGCCGCTGCTTTTGCTTTTGCGGCTGCTGCGGCTTTCGCCTTCGCTTTGATTTTTTCTTCGTCCGTTACTTCTTCTGTTCCTTCTCTTTTCTGCTTCGCTAATGCCGCCGCCTTTGCTTTTGCGGTTGCTGCGGCTTTCGCCTTGACTTTTTCTTCGTCCGTTACTTCTTCGTTTCCTTCTCTTTTCTGCTTCGCTAATGCCGCCGCCTTTGCTTTTGCGGCTGCTGCGGCTTTCGCCTTCGCTTCTTCTACATTAATCCCCTTATCTTTTGGTAGCGCTTTCTCTTTTTCTCGATGTTCTCCTTCAAGTTTAGACATTTCCGTACCATGTTTCGCGGCAAGACGTTTTCGTGCTTCCTCCTTCGCATGCCTAGCTGCTTCTCTTTTCATATCCTCTAAGTCTTTATTTGGATCACTCATTTATTCGTCACCTGCTTCCCGGTCCTCGCCTCGTAACGAATTTTTTCTTTTAATTTATTAATTCCATAAATTAAAGCAGCAGGATTTGGAGGACATCCAGGAATATACACATCAACTGGTACAATTTGATCTACACCTTTCACAACAGCATACGAATTCACATACGGGCCACCGGCTGTTGCACAAGATCCCATCGCAATTACCCACTTCGGTTCAGGCATTTGATCATATAGGCGCCGAACAATAGGTGCCATTTTCTTCGTTACCGTTCCTGACACAATCATGACGTCCGATTGTCTTGGTGAAGTCCGAAAAAATGACCCAAATCGATCTAAATCGTAATGTGATGAGCCTACTCCCATCATTTCAATCGCACAGCATGCCAGTCCAAATGTCATCGGCCATAAAGAGTTGCTCCGCGCCCATCCCTTGAGCTGTTCCAATGTAGAAAAAAAGATATTCCTTTCTAATTCCGCTCGCTCCTGTGGGTGTAATTCCTCAAAATTTATAACCATTGTAACACCTTCTTTTTCCAAGCATACGCTAATCCAACTAGCAACATCACAACAAAAATGAGCATTTCAATCAGTGCAAATAAACCAAGCTTGTCATATGCAACAGCCCATGGGTATAAAAATAAAGTTTCTACATCAAAGATGACGAACAATAAAGCGAAAATATAATAACGAGCATGAAACCGAATATTTGCATCATGAAAAGGCTCAATTCCACTCTCATACGTCGTCGCTTTCGCTGCACTCGGTTTATTTGGACGCAGCATTTTCCCTAATGTAAGAGCCACTACCGGCAGCAATATACCTAATAGCAAGAAAATCAAAACGATCATATAACTATTTTCATATACACTTGCCATTGTGAAACCCTCCCCCCTGAATTAAGAACAAGTTCACATAGTAAACAATATGTCTTACTCGCATTATTTATTATTTTTAAATTTTTCTAAATAATGCAACTATTTAATTCATTATAGCAAACTTCAAATTCCTATGTCGATATATTGGGAACAGAAACAACAATTAATACTTACTGGGCAAATCTATTTTTACAACTCATAATAAATGTGTAAACTAAATATAGAAGTTCTATATGTTTTTCAAGCAATCCTAAAAAACATAAACTACAAAAAAGTGGTTCTTATGTATATACAGTGGGTGATACAAATGAAAAAACAAACACATGTAAGTATTCTAATAAGCATTGCATTGTTGTATATAACTATTCATTACGTATCAATGCCTTTTTTATATGAATACGCACTTCCATTTCAAATATTAACTGGAATAAGTACCATATTAATTGATATTACAATTTGTAGTTATATATTTTACTTTTCCAATATGAAACAAGGGTTAGCTCGTTTATTTTGGATGATATTAACTATCGGATCTTTCTCTTATTTCATCGGCGATATAGTAGTTGCTTATCAACGCTTAATTTTGCATGACTACTATACATTCGTTGATCCATCAGACTTTTTTTACTTATTATTTTTAATTAGCTTTGCATTTGCCTTTCTATATGAAATTATTTATGGCCGAGACTTATTGGAGCAGCTTTTTACGATATGTGATATTTGTATTATTGTTACAGCTCAATTTACTTTAAGCTACTATTTGCTTATTGAAAGAACCATTCATATTTTTACAACATCATATATCGACATGTTTGTTCAACTCACGTATCCAATGGCTGATTTACTCTTTCTTTTAATAGGAATCAACCTCTTATTCAGGCCATTATTCTTACTACCAAAACAAGTTGGCGCTCTTCTTGGCAGCTCTTTAATTTTGTATGCTACTACGGATGCTATTTATGCTTATATCAAATACTTCCAGCCTGAGCACTCTATGTTCACAGTTGCCCCATTATATCAAGTAACCCTAGTATTAGTAGCAATCGCTTGTATACTTCACACAAAAGAGCCTGAAAAACAAGAGCAAGTACTACTAACACCTAAAATCGGTGAATCAATCCGATTATCATTACCGTATGTTTCTGTAGTGATGCTTATTATTTTTCTATTGGTCGAAAATGTTTTTGCACCTAGCGTAGTAATTGGACTTATAGTAACTTTCGCCTTCGTTCTCATACGCCATATGTTAGTTCGAAGACAAAATAAAATATTATTGCTAGTACAAATGCAATTCAACTTGGAACTCGAGAAACAAATCAAACTACGTACAGAAGATTTAGTAGAACAAAAAAATGAGTTATATCATAACCAACAAATGTTTAAATCTTTATACGAGCATCATCCAGATCCAATTTTCACATTAGATTTGTACGGTAATTTCCTCAATGTGAACAACGCTGGAACTACTTTACTCGGTTATCAAACGAATGAATTATTAAACCAACCATACTATTCACTTATGTATGAAGAAGATTTGGAAGAAATCATTAATTCCTTTCATCAAGTAAAAAAAGGGAAATCTATCGCTTTAGAAATACGGGCATATCATAAAAATAGAGAGATTTACTACTTGCATGTTACGGCTGTTCCCATCTTTTTAAAGGAGCATATTTCTGGAGCATATTTAATGATTAAAGATATTACGGAAAGCAAACAACAACAAGAACAAATTAATTTCCTAGCATATCATGATACTTTAACAGAGCTTGCAAATCGCCGTTCATTTCATCAGCAGTTAGAAAAAGCAATTGCACGAGCAAAAATATCAAAAAGACCTTTTGCTGTTATGTTTCTAGACCTAGATCGCTTTAAAGTTATTAATGATACACTTGGTCACCGGGTAGGAGATCTTCTATTAATCGCAGTAGCAAAAAGGCTCGAACGAATATCGACACAGAATATGAAACTTGCTCGACTAGCTGGGGATGAATTCACAATCCTTATCGAAAATTATCAAAAAAGGACAGATGTAAAAAAGATAGCTGATATGTTTGTAGTAGCCATGAACGAACCATTCGAAATCGAAAATCAACATTTACGAATCTCACCGAGTATCGGGGTTGCTATATACCCTGAAGCAGGTGAAGATCCACTGTCTATTTTACAACATGCCGATATGGCCATGTACGAGGCAAAAAATAAAGGGAAAAATCGTAGCTCTCTTTACACGAAAGAACTATACAAGAAAATGGAACGTAAAGCTCGAATCGAAAAAGATTTGCCACTCGCTTTAGTAAACAACGAATTTTATCTCGTCTATCAACCACAAATTGATACGACAACAAATAAAATTATCGGTGCTGAAGCATTAATACGTTGGAAACATCCACTATTAGGTGACATTTCACCATGTGAGTTCATTCCAATTGTGGAAGAGACTCCGCAGGTCATCCCACTTGGACATTGGGTGCTACAAGAATCTTGTCGTCAACTAAAAATATGGCAAAGTTTTGGATACACAAACTTAAAAATGAGTGTCAATTTATCAGCGAAAGAATTTCAACAAAATCAATTCATCGAAAATATTTCACGAATACTAAAGGACGTAAAGATTGACCCGAAAGATGTAACACTTGAACTAACAGAACGAATTGCGATGATTGATGAAAAGGAAACATTATCGAGACTAAAGCAATTAAAAGAATATGGTATTCAAACGTCCCTTGATGACTTCGGTACCGGCTACTCTTCTCTTGCTTATTTATCAATTTTCCCTATCGATACATTAAAGGTACCAAAAGAATTTACACAACTAGCCGATCACCGGCCTGAAGAGAGAGCCATCGTTTCCACTATCCTTTCTCTTGCAAATACTTTAAATCTCTCTGTCGTTGCTGAAGGAATTGAAACAGAAAAACAGCTTAAGTTTCTGCAAAAAAACAACTGTAAATACATGCAAGGTTACTATTTCAGTAAACCTTTAACAAGTAAACAGTTTATAAAATTCCTACAAAAAACACCCAGTATGAACCAATAGTTCACACTGGGTGTTTTTTAAAGTGTTGGAATTTTTTTTTCGTAATATTCCTCTGCAATCTCTTCGTAAAACGCTGCTGTCGTTGTATAAAAATATGGAATCAACCATAAAAATCCAATCCCTAATGTAATACAACTTAATATAAACCAACCAATAAAACTTAAACATAAAATGAAATACTCCATCTTATGTCCAGCCATCATACGACGACTTTCTGTAATAGCTTGATTTATTGAATACTCAGGATGATCATTTATAATAAAGTACGTCATCGCATAAGAAAATGATTTAATAATGCCTGGAATAATAAATAGTAAGCACCATAAGAAAATATAAATGTTTACTACTATATATAATAAAAATGACTTTATAAACTTACTTCCTGCTGTAAACCATCTGAATATATGCCCAACACGCGCTTCTTTTTCACGAATTATATGTAGCGCTAAACAATAACCCCCTAGCGTTAAAGGCCCCACCAATAATATTGTAATAACGTCTATTGAAAGTGAGCTATGCACTTCTTTCCACTCCCAAACCTGAGAGAGAATGAACTGAATACTAAAACTAAAAACTGAAGTAAGAATCGAAATAAGCAGTGTTGCCCCAACAGCTAAGCCCCATTTTCCTTCTAGTGAATCTAGCGCTTCTCCTTTTAAATCACTAATCATAATTAGCCTCCAATACGTAACAATTCTATTAGTATAGCATGTTCCTACTGCAATTCACCTTTTGCAATATAGCGATAAAAATGTGCTGTCGTTGTACCTACATATGGACTAAGCCAAAGAAACCCTATTCCAAGAGTAAGAATCGCTAAAATAGCCCACCCTATGAAGCTAAGCCATAAAAGAAATAAATCTAGTTTATGTCCCTTTATAAAGTTCTTACTTTCTTTCATCGCCTGCGAAACGCTATAATCTGGATTTTCAATCATAACATAATACGTCATCGCATAAGAAAAATACATCACAATCATTACAACAATCGAAATAGCTAATAGTACAAAGAAAGCAATCGTTAACGATACATTCCCTTCCTCACCAAAAAACGCGAAGATACCTAGTAACAACATCGGAATCCACGTACCTGTATATAACAAAATCGCAAGCATAGCCCACATTGTTTTCATCATTCTTTTAAAGCCACGAAATCCTTCAAATAAATAATCTACTCTAGCATCTTATCGTTTACTAATTTGTAGCAACACATTCGTATAACCGTATGATGTAATACCATAAGATGCATTACTCAAAATGATCATTATGCAATAAAAAATTCCAAATGTAATACCTGCCCCAACTGATATTGTTTCCTCTTCAATTGAGCCCGCTAAACCAACAACTAAGAAAAATATAATAATTCCTGGAATTAAAAGTATAAGCATTGCGGCCATTGAAACAACATAACTTAAAATAATATGTAAAATCGTTGATCCAACACCTAGTCCCCATTTTCCCTTTAAAGAGTACAATGCTTCTCGTTTCATTTCACCGATCATTTATTCAGCTCCTTTATAAATTGTTGTACATTCTCTACTTATACAAGCATCAATAGAATTATACCATTTTTGTAAAATTATCCATGAAATACACAAAAAAATCCGTAAAGGCAAGAGCCCTTACGGATTTTTTATTTCATATCAGAAACGTTTAAACGGTTCACAGCACGCTGCAAGGCCATTTCTGCACGTCTAAAGTCAACATGTGCTTGTTTCTCTTGCATACGTTGCTCAGCGCGACGTTTCGATTCATTTGCACGATGGATGTCGATATGGTTTGCTTCTTCAGCAGATGATGATAATACAGTTACTTTATCTGGACGAACTTCGATAAAGCCACCGCTTACTGCTACATAATCAGTGTGCCCACCATGTTTCAGACGAACTGCACTAATTTTTAACGGTGCAACAGTTGGAATGTGACCTGGTAAGATCCCCATTTCCCCACTCTCTGCTTTTACACTTACCATTTCTACTTCTTTTTCGTAAACCGGTCCATCAGGAGTTACAATACTGACTGGAAATGTCTTCATAATTCGTCCCTCCTAAGGCCTTACGCCATCATTTTCTTCGCGTTTTCAATAACATCTTCAATGCTACCAACAAGACGGAATGCATCTTCTGGAAGGTCATCATATTTTCCTTCTAGAATTTCTTTGAAACCACTAACTGTATTTTTTACAGGTACGTACGAACCTTTTTGACCTGTAAACTGCTCAGCTACGTGGAAGTTTTGAGATAAGAAGAATTGAATACGACGAGCACGATGTACAACTAACTTATCTTCTTCAGATAACTCATCCATACCTAAGATAGCGATGATATCTTGAAGCTCTTTATAACGTTGTAAAGTTTGCTGTACTTGACGAGCTACTCCATAATGCTCTTCTCCTACGATTTCTGGAGAAAGTGCACGAGATGTAGATGCTAATGGATCTACGGCCGGGTAAATACCCATTTGTGTTAAACGACGCTCTAAGTTTGTTGTTGCATCTAAGTGAGCGAACGTTGTAGCTGGTGCTGGATCCGTATAGTCATCGGCTGGTACATATACCGCTTGGATAGACGTGATAGATCCTTTATTTGTAGATGTAATACGCTCTTGTAATTGACCCATTTCTGTTGCAAGTGTTGGTTGGTAACCTACCGCAGATGGCATACGACCAAGAAGGGCAGATACTTCAGAACCTGCTTGCGTGAAACGGAAGATGTTATCGATGAACAATAGTACGTCTTGTCCTTGCTCATCACGGAAATGTTCAGCCATTGTTAAGCCTGTTAATGCAACACGTTGACGTGCTCCAGGTGGCTCGTTCATTTGTCCGAATACCATCGCAGTTTTCTTAATTACGCCAGAATCGCTCATTTCGTGGTATAAGTCATTACCCTCACGAGTACGCTCACCTACACCAGCGAATACAGAGATACCACCGTGCTCTTGTGCGATGTTGTTAATTAATTCCTGAATTAATACCGTTTTACCTACACCGGCACCACCGAATAGACCAATCTTACCACCCTTAATGTAAGGAGCAAGTAAGTCTACTACTTTAATACCAGTTTCAAGAATTTCTACTTTAGTAGATAACTCTTCGAATGCAGGCGCTTGACGGTGAATTGGATCACGACGTACATCCGCAGGAACTTCACCATCTAAGTCAATTGCATCACCTAATACGTTAAATACACGACCAAGTGTTGCATCACCAACTGGTACAGAGATTGCTTTACCAGTATCTTCTACTTCTGTGCCACGAACAAGTCCATCTGTGGAAGACATCGCAACTGTACGAACTGTGTCATCACCTAAATGAAGTGCAACTTCAAATGTTAAGTTAATGCTTGCTCCGTTTTCGTTGCTTTGTTTTACCGTAAGGGCGTTGTAGATTTCTGGTAGCTTTCCGCCATCAAACTTAACGTCTACAACCGGACCCATGATTTGCGTAACGCGCCCTTTATTCATCGGGTTCCCTCCTAGCTTTCTTTTAATTAGCCAGCTTTCTAAGAGAAGTCGGCTTTAAATTTTTATTAGTTTATAGCTTACGCGACTCTCCTGAAAGAGCCGCTTCCGCTTTTTATTGAATCTAGCTCCAGCGGTTAGAATGTTCGGTGGCTTCGCTTTTTCCTGCGAGGCACAAATCGCCTCTACGTCAAAAGCTCCATCCCCCTCTCATTCTGAACGAACCGCCTACGCTTTTTATTGAATCTAGTTCCAGCGGCTAGAACAGTCGGTCATTTCGCTCCTTCCTGCGAGGCAAACTACGCCTCTTCGTCAGGAGCTCCAATGCCCTCTTGTTCTGGACGAGCCGCTTCCACCTTTTAATACTATTCTAACGCTGCTACTCCACCAACGATTTCCGTAATTTCTTGCGTAATCGCTGCTTGACGCGCACGGTTGAATGAAAGTGTAAGTGAATCGATAACTTCCATTGCGTTGTCTGTAGCACTCTTCATTGCTGTCATACGCGCCGCGTGCTCACTTGCTTTACCGTCTAGTAATGCACCGTACACTAAGCTTTCTGCGTATTGTGGCAATAATACTTTTAAAATTTCTTCTTCAGAAGGTTCGAATTCATAAGCTGTCGTCGGTTTGTCAGACGCCACATCCGTAAGCGGTAAAATTTTATTCTCCGTTACTTCTTGTGAAATTTTACTTACATAATGATTGTAGTAAATGTACAGCTCATCATAAGCACCATCTGCGAACATCGCAATTGCTCGAGAAGCAATATCTTTAATATCAATAAATGATGGGTGGTCAGATAATCCAACTACTTCATCAATGATGTTAAAGCCGCGACGTTTTAAATAATCACGTCCTAGTCGTCCAAGCACAATAATTGAATATTGGTTTGAATCCATATTATGACGTTCACGAATTACGTTACTTACTGTACGTAATACGTTACTGTTATAACCACCTGCTAGTCCGCGATCAGATGTAATAACGATGTATCCTGTACGCTTTACAGGACGCGCATTTAGCATTGGATGATTAATCCCTTTACTTCCTTGCGCAATGCTCGCTACTACTTCTTGAATCTTTTCCATATACGGAACGAAAGATTTAGCATTTTGCTCTGCACGGTTTAACTTAGATGCAGATACCATCTCCATCGCTTTCGTAATTTGACTCGTTTTCTTTGTCGAGTTAATCTTCGCTTTTATATCGCGTAAAGATGCCACAGGTTTTCACCACCTTTTTTCCGGAAGTTGGCACGATTAGTAAGAATCCTCTTCCTAATCTACGTTGCAAGATATTCTTGCTCATGATTGAAGGAAAAGAATAGGTGCACCTACTCTTTTCCTTTACATAACCGTCAGCAATCTCAAAAGCTGAGATGCCTTTATATGATCTAGCTAAGCCACAGTCGACTTCACTTTTATTTATCTAGCTCCAGCGGCTTGAATGCTCGGTGGCTTCACTTCTTCCTACGAGGCAAAGACCGCCTCTTCGTCAGAAGCTCCATCCCCCTCACATTCAGAACGAGCCGCTTCCGCTTTTATTTATTATTCAGAAGCTACGAATACTTTTTTAAATCCGTTAATTGCTGCTGCAAATTTGTCGTCATCCGCAAGTTTCTTAGTTGTGCGAATTTCGCTTAATAAGTCAGCTGCATTTGAATCTAACCAAGCATGGAATTCTTCTTCGAAACGAGTGATATCTACTACTGGGATATCATCTAGGAATCCACGTGTTAAAGCGTAAAGAATGATAACTTGTTTCTCTACACGTAACGGTTTGTGTAATCCTTGTTTTAATACCTCAACTGTACGAGCACCACGGTTTAATTTCGCTTGTGTTGCTTTATCAAGGTCAGAACCGAACTGAGCGAACGCTTCTAACTCTCGGTAAGATGCAAGGTCAAGACGAAGTGTACCTGATACTTTACTCATTGCTTTAATCTGAGCAGATCCACCTACACGAGATACAGAAGTACCCGCATCGATCGCTGGACGTACGCCAGAGAAGAATAGGTCAGATTGTAAGAAGATTTGTCCATCCGTAATAGAGATTACGTTGGTTGGGATGTAAGCTGATACGTCCCCTGCTTGTGTTTCGATGAAAGGTAGTGCAGTTAAAGAACCGCCGCCTCTTGCATCACTTAATTTTGCTGCACGCTCTAATAAACGAGAATGTAAGTAGAATACATCCCCTGGATATGCTTCACGACCTGGAGGACGACGTAATAGTAATGAAAGCTCACGGTAAGCCGCTGCTTGTTTAGATAAGTCATCATATACTACTAATACGTGTTTGCCATTGTACATGAACTCTTCACCCATTGTTACACCAGCATAAGCAGCTAGGTATAATAATGGAGCTGGTTGAGAAGCTGATGCAGTTACAACGATTGTGTAATCTAATGCACCGTGCTTACGTAGTGTTTCTACTACGTTACGTACAGTTGATTCTTTTTGTCCGATAGCTACATAGATACAAACCATATCTTCATCTTTTTGGTTAATGATTGTATCAAGTGCAACTGCTGTTTTACCTGTTTGACGGTCACCGATGATTAACTCACGTTGACCACGGCCAATTGGTACAAGAGCATCGATCGCTTTAATACCTGTTTGAAGTGGCTCATGAACAGATTTACGATCCATTACACCTGGTGCTGGACTTTCGATTGGACGAGTGTTTGTTGTATTGATTGGGCCTAAACCATCAACTGGTTGACCTAATGGGTTTACAACACGACCGATTAGTTCTTTTCCTACTGGTACTTGCATGATGCGACCAGTACGACGAACTTCGTCACCTTCACGGATTTCTGTGTAAGGTCCTAAGATAATGATACCTACGTTGTTTTCCTCTAAGTTTTGTGCTAGTCCCATAACGCCGTTAGAGAACTCTACAAGTTCACCAGCCATAACGTTATCAAGACCATGAGCACGCGCAATACCGTCACCAACTTGGATAACTGTACCAACATCACTAACTTCGATTTCAGACTGATAGTTCTCGATTTGTTGCTTTATCAGTGCGCTAATTTCTTCAGCTCTGATGCTCATGTGCTTCACCCCTATCTATTCTTCATTAATTCACGCTGAATACGTGCTAATTTTCCTTGTAAGCTTCCGTCGTAAATGCGATTTCCAATACGTACTTTAATGCCGCCTAGTAAATCTTCATCTACAACATTTTTCACGCGAATTGCATCTTTTCCTGTTTTTTTTGCAAATGCTTCTGCAATGTTAAGTTTTTCGTCTTCTGATAGAAGACGAATAGAATATACAGTTGCATCCGCTACGTTACGTTCTTCATTAGCAAGAACAACATATTCATCTGCAATTTCAGGTAGGATATCAATACGCTTGTTATCAATTAAAATATATAACGTATTTAAAATAGATTCAGAAACAGATGCGAATACGTTTGCAAGAAACGTTTTCTTCTGCTCTTTTGAAATGTTCGGTTGCGTTAAAAAGCTATGTAGTTCTCCGTTCTTTACATAAACGTTTTGTACAAGGCGTAATTCCTCTTCAAACATTTCTAATACGTGTTTTTCTTTTGCAATTTTGAAAAGAGCGACAGCATAACGTTTTGCTACAATCCCATTGCTCATCGCGCTTCTCCTACTTCTTTAATATAATCGCGAATTAACTTCACTTGATCTTCTTCTTTTAACTCTTTTTCAATTACTTTAGAAGCAATTTGAACAGATAAAGAAGCGACTTGTTCTTGTAAAGCAGCAATCGCTTGCTCTTTTTCGCGTTGAATTTCTTGTACAGCAGATGTTTTAATTGATTCTGCTTCTTCTTTCGCAGCAGCAACAATAACATCTTTTTGATCTACAGCTTGTTTTTTCGCTCTTTCGATTAACTCTTGTGCTTCAACACGCGATTGTTTTAACATTTCACGTTGTTCTTCTACTAACTTCTTCGCTTCAATGTTACTTCTTTCTGCAGCGTCGATTTCATTAGTAACATGCTCTTCACGTTCTTTCATAATTCCCATTAAAGGACCCCACGCAAATTTGCGTAGCATTACTAATAGAAGTAAGAAAATGAACAATGTATAAGCAATCGTTCCAAATGGAATGGAAGCCCCTAATAATAAAGTTGGCACAAGGATTCACTCCCTTCAAAATATCTAAATTGATCATATGAAAAAAAAAGACATACGTTTCGTTCATAAAGCAATGGCGAAGAAAGTTCAAAAAACACTCTTCGCCATCTATGTAAGGGGAGTCTCCCTTATTTGTTCATTACGATGAAAGCAATAACTACACCGATAATTGGAAGTGCCTCAACTAATGCAACCCCGATGAACATAATTGTTTGAAGTGCGCCTTTTAATTCTGGTTGACGAGCAACACCTTCGATTGTACGTGATACGATAAGACCGTTACCAATACCTGCACCTAATGCTGATAAACCAATTGCAATTGCAGCTGCGATTACACCTAAACTCATTTAATTTGTCCTCCTTTGTATTATAAAAAAATAAATTTTTTCTTACTTAAATTATATTAATGGTCATGGCTTACTTTATGAGCCATATAAACCATCGTTAACATTACGAAAATAAATGACTGGATTGATCCAACGAATACACTGAATCCCATCCATGCTAACATCGGTACAAGTGCACCTAATGCTCCAAAGAATGATGCTCCGCCTAACTTAGCAAGTAATCCTAATAAGATTTCACCTGCATAAATGTTACCAAATAAACGAAGACCTAACGTTAATGTGTTAGCAAACTCCTCAATAACCTTTAATGGGAATAAGAATTTCATAGGTTGGAAATAACCTTTAGCATATTCTTTCGTACCCTTCATCTTAATTCCATAATAATGGGTGAGGGTAACTACCATCACGGCTAATGTTAATGCAACTGCTGGATCAGACGTTGGTGATCTCCACCATGCAATATGTTCGCCAGCCTCAACTGTTGAATACATGAATGGTAAACCAAGGAAGTTCGATACGATGATAAACATGATAAGCGTAACGCCAAGCGTTAAGAAACGTCCACCTGTTTTCCAGTCCATCGTACTATTGATAATCCCTTTCACGAAGTCAAACACCCATTCCATGAAATTTTGCATTCCGGTTGGGCGAAGCGCTAAGCTGCGAGTTCCGATAACAGCGATTAAGAAAACAATAACTGCTGCTACAGTAACCATCATAACTGATGACAAATCGAACGTTAAACCTAGAAATTCAACTAATTTACCGTGTTCCACTAGTAATTCACCTCTCTTCCCTGCTCGTATACTCTAAATAAAGAAAATCTATGATCATGACAAGGTATCCTGTCAGCAATCCTACACCTAAGCCCCACATCGCAATTAACTCTTGATATTTGGCTGCAAATAAAATCAATAACCCAATCGTGGCAAATCTTGAATATGTACTTACCGCTGTTGCTTTAAATTTCACGTTTTCTCCATTTGTTACGCGATCTAATAGCTTGTCTGTTCTACGTGCAATGATGCGCAAACTAAGAAAACTGAAAATCGTTCCGATAATCAGTCCAAGAAATACATCCTTGTAAGAGGTAACTCCCCATCCTAGCACTAGAAGCGCAAGCAAGTAGTACATATATTTCTTTTGTCTTTGGACAAGTCCATGTACGTCTATCATCATTGCTCTCCCGAATAGTAATGTTGAATGAGTCGAATCATTGCGTATACCCCTGTTCCTAACCCGAGTAATAACCCTATAATAAGAAACAATGGAAACGTTCCAACCTTATTATCAATCCATTGCCCACCAAAGATTCCAATAAGAATAGAACCAACTAACTGAGCAAGAATTCCTGACATTAAAGCATACGCTTTTATATGGCTGCGATCGTTTTTTTGCAAGGATTCATCCCTCCAATATGTAACCCTCATTCACGATGTGTTAATAATAACTCATTTTTCTGCATAAATTCTATACAAAATAAAAAGTTTACATTTTCGTCACTGAATAGATGTATTTTTGTCACTGAAAGCCCTACCATCTATCCCCGTTGTTAGCATACAATAGGGTATTAACAGTGTCAACGAGAAATCGTAAAAAATCAAAAAATTTGAGTATTAGGCATTTCCTCCCAAAAATGAAAACGTTCCCCTTCTAAATACTGGTTAGAGATATGCAATTTCTAACAGATCTCTCTTTATAATAGAAGGAAATGTTCACAAGTTTGTCACTATTATATTTTTAAGATATAGCGCTTTCCTTCCATAATATAGTGTTCTCTAGACGTAAGACTTCTATATTATATGTGATGTGTATATAACTTATGTTGTATATACCCTGTATATTTATCTCCCCCTCCCCCGTGCGCTGAGGGCGAAAAAAAACGAGAGGGGAATCCCCCTCTCGTCTGTTGTCTTACTTCGTTCCGAATAAACGGTCACCAGCATCACCAAGACCTGGAACTACATAACCATGGTCATTTAACTTCTCATCTAATGCTGCTATATAAATATCAACATCAGGATGCTCTTCCTGTACTACTTTTACTCCTTCTGGAGCAGCTACGATACACATTAATTTAATGTGCTTTGCACCGCGCTTTTTCAGAGAATTAATTGCTTCAGCCGCAGAACCACCTGTTGCTAGCATTGGATCTAGTACGATAAAGTCACGCTCTTCTACATCCGTTGGAAGTTTCACATAGTATTCTACCGGTTGCAATGTTTCAGGATCACGGTATAAACCAACGTGTCCTACTTTTGCTGCTGGAATTAATTTCAGAATTCCATCAACCATTCCTAAACCTGCACGTAAAATCGGAATTAAACCAAGTTTTTTACCAGCGATCACTTTTGTTGTCGCTTTGCTTACAGGCGTTTCAATTTCAATGTCTTTAAGTGGAAGGTCACGAGTAATCTCGAAAGCCATTAAGCTTGCTACTTCGTCCACTAATTCACGAAAATCTTTCGTACCTGTATTCTTATCGCGAATATATGTAATCTTATGTTGAATTAACGGGTGATCAAATACATACAGTTTTCCCATGTGAATCTCTCCTTTAGATGATATTCATGCGTTTACACGCTTTTTTACACTATTTACGATTGTAAAGAAAACGCTACTAATATTCAAGGGCAAATTTGGTAAAATCATGATTTTGCGATGAATCTATCTAGTATCTTTACCAATTATGGGAGCTGTATCCTTCATTATATCGCCAAAATTTATTCATCATTTGTATACATACTTTAAAAGCAATATATGTCCAAAAAAAAGACTGCCAAAACAATTACGTTTCAGCAGTCTTTTTCAATCTATTATAGATCTGTATACATTGGGAATTTACTCGTTAACGCTTCTACACGCTTACTTGCTTCTTCTAATGCAACTTCATTCTCATGATTTTTTAATGTATAAGCAATAAGTGCCGCAATTTCATCCATTTCTTCTAAACCGAAACCACGAGATGTTACAGCTGCTGTACCGATACGTACGCCGCTTGTTACAAATGGGCTTGCTGTTTCAAATGGAATTGTATTTTTGTTCACTGTAATACCAACTTCATCTAATACGTGCTCTGCTACTTTACCTGTAATTTCTAAGTTACGAACATCAATCAAGATTAAATGATTGTCTGTTCCACCAGAAACAAGTGTAAGTCCTTCTTTTTGAAGACCTTCAGCTAAGCGGTTCGCATTATTAATGATATGTTGTGCATATGTTTTAAACTCATCTTGTAGTGTCTCACCAAATGCAACAGCTTTTGCAGCAATTACGTGCATAAGTGGACCACCTTGGATACCAGGGAAGATTGATTTATCAATTTGTTTTGCAAATTGCTCTTCACATAAAATCATACCACCACGTGGACCACGTAATGTTTTATGTGTTGTCGTTGTAACGAAATGTGCATGTGGTACTGGGTTTGGATGTAAACCAGCAGCTACTAAACCAGCGATATGTGCCATATCAACCATAAAGTATGCACCCACTTCATCTGCAATCTCACGGAATCGTTTGAAATCGATAACACGAGGATATGCACTTGCACCTGCAACGATTAATTTTGGTTTATGTTCTTTCGCTTTTGCTAATACATCATCGTAATTAATACGGTGAGATTCAGCATCCACGCCATATTCTACGAAATTATATTGTACTCCACTGAAGTTAACAGGGCTTCCGTGTGTTAAGTGACCACCATGAGATAAATTCATACCAAGTACTGTATCGCCTTGCTCTAAAATCGTAAAGTATACTGCCATGTTCGCTTGTGCACCAGAATGTGGTTGAACATTTACATGCTCTGCGCCAAAAATTTCTTTCGCGCGATCACGTGCGATATCTTCTACTACGTCTACGTGTTCACAACCACCATAGTAACGTTTTCCAGGATATCCTTCAGCATACTTATTCGTTAAAACAGAACCTTGCGCCTCCATTACTGCTTCACTTACGAAGTTTTCCGAAGCAATTAGCTCAATCTTTGAACGCTGTCTTCCTAGTTCTGCCTCAATTGCAGCAAATACCTTTTCATCTTGACGTTTTAAATGATTCACCAAAATCCCCCTTTTCTGAACGAATTACATCAATTCCCAATAGTTTTTTCTCATTTATTCAGAAAAAACGAAAATTCAGGTTGTAATTCTTTCGAACCTTCATGTTTTCAACTACATTCTAACATGACTTTCTATATCATAAAAGAAAAAAAAAGACCAAAATTGGTCTTTTCTTTCTTCTATTATAAGGTCAGACTACATACCTTTTACCTTTCGATATAAAGCTGTTATAAGACTTTATAATTTTTCATGTTTAACGGCAAGGAATAGTTTCTTCATTTGCCGCATAAACAGCACGTGCTCCACCTATTAGCTTCCCACGTGTTTTCGCCATCGTTACATGCGCACTTCCTATTTCCTTCACACTTGTACGAACCGGTACAGCTACATGCTTTAAATGCATACCGATAAATGTATCGCCGATATCCATTCCTGCATCTGCTTTAATAAACTCAATTACTACCGGATCTTTAAAATTGTGATACGCATACGTCGCTAATGCACCACCTGCTGATCTAACAGGCGTAACTGTTACAATTTCAAATTGATATTTCATCGCTACATCTCTCTCAACTACTAAAGCACGATTTAAATGCTCACAACATTGAAACGCCAATTCAATACCTGTTCGTTCTTGAAATTGTTTGAATTCAGAAAAAATCGCCTCTGCCACTTCCATCGTTCCTGATGTTCCAATTCTTTCACCTAGCACTTCGCTCGTGCTACACCCCACTACAAAAATTTGGCCACTTTGCAGCGTGGCTTGTTCTTGGAAATCAGAAAGCGACATTTGTAGCTGTTCTCTTACCTTTACGATTTCTGTCATTACGCCTCTTCCTTTCACAGGTTGGTTCACCAAATTATATTTCAAACTACTTATAGTTAGAATCTATTACTTTGTTTCGTACGTTTTAATTTTTCCTACGCGGTTTTCGTGGCGGCCACCTTCATAGTCAGTTGTTAGCCAAATTTTCGCGATATCACGCGCTAGACCAGCTCCAATTACACGCTCGCCCATTGCTA
Source organism: Bacillus sp. NPDC057893 (assembly GCF_042796455.1). Classification (NCBI taxonomy): domain Bacteria; kingdom Bacillati; phylum Bacillota; class Bacilli; order Caryophanales; family Bacillaceae; genus Bacillus; species Bacillus sp. NPDC057893. The sequence continues at coordinate 316,200 of NZ_JBHVNG010000003.1, forward strand.
ACATGTTAGTGTCATTATGCTCTCTCGTCGCTTTCGCACTGAAAGTATCATGAACTAATGCACAACGAATACCATTTACTTTATTTGCTGCGATTGACATCCCAATGCCTGTCCCGCAAACTAAAATGCCACGATCCACTTCACCATTTGCTACCATTTCTGCTGCTGGAAACGCAAAATCAGGGTAATCAACAGAACCAGCTTCACATTCACAACCTAAATCAATATATTCAATGTTTAACTCTTCTAATAAACTTACAAGTTCTTTACGGATATTCATACCGCCGTGATCAGATGCTACTACTACTTTCATTTTTACCCCTCCAAAGTTTCAATCAATTATCTTCATTTACACTCGCTACCTTAATAGAACGAAGTGATCTCCAATATCGTATTATACACGAAACATCAACCTTCTGAATGTTTTTCCAGTAAAGTTTGTACAAGTTTTTCCATCTCTTCTAACGTTTCTTTATAAATAGAAAGCGATCCGCCAAATGGATCTGAAATATCCTTACTTACACCCTCAGTTAATCCATATAATGTATCCAATTTCTTTTCAACACTCGGATAATGCCCAAGTACAATTTCCCTATGGTTTTCCGTCATTGTTACTACAATATCCGCCCAATTAACCAAAGTATCGTTTACCTGCTGCGCGGCATGATCGATTGAAATTCCTTTTTCAGCTAAAGCTTCCTTCGCATATACCGATGCATCGCTTCCAGGATAGGCGAAAACACCAGCAGATTGCACTTCAAACTTATCTCCTCCATGATGACGAAGCAGCGCCTCAGCCATCGGACTACGACATGTATTGCCAGTGCAAACAAATAACACTCGTTTCATCCAAACCCACCCCTTTTTTTCTATTTCCTACCATTTATCCCCGATTGGTGAAGGCTAATAATCAGCGGGAGATGAACAACCTCCACTGATTAAAGTTTCACTTTATCATAGCGTATATTAGAATAGAACAAAAGAAATGTGAATATACGAAAGGCGCATTTCTCTTATATTTTTTCTAAGAAAAATGCGCCTTATCCACATATATGTGAAACCCTATTTCCAAGCACCCAAAGTATTTACCATACATAATGAACACACTACGAAACAAAATAAGGAATCCATTTCATACGAAACAGATTCCTTTCATACAATAATTATTTCATTGTAACTTTCATTACTTCTGTTGAGCCCTTTGTAGCTGTTACACCTACAGTTGTCTTAATAGACTCAGCTGCATCTGTGTTTGTAATAACGATTGGAGTAATTGTGCTTTTCGCTTTTTCACGAATTAATTCTAAGTCGAATGAGATTAATTTATCTCCAGCTTTTACAGCTTGTCCTTCAGAAACGTGAGCTTCGAAACCTTCACCTTCCATTTTTACAGTTTCTAATCCAACGTGGATTAAAATTTCTGTACCGTTTTTCGCTTTAATTCCAATAGCATGTTTCGTGTGGAATAATTGTACGATTTCACCATCAACTGGAGATACAACTACACCTTCAGTAGGATCGATTGCAACACCGTCACCCATCATACGACCAGCGAATACTGGATCTGGTACTTCTTCAATATTTTTCACTGCTCCAGTTAATGGAGCTACGATTGTTTCTTCATTTGTTTTTGAACCAAAACCGAATAATTTTTTAAACATAGGATAGTCCTCCTTATAATTTACCTAAAAATTTATAGGGCAATCTCTATTCAAGATCGAAATACACGTAAGACTTCATACTTCGAATGTTATACTGTAAAAACTCTTTCGAAATAAATCATGTCATTACTACTAGACTCTTATTGTAGCGCCTCACAAAATTCCAGTCAATTCTGATTGTCTGAATAACAATAAGAAGTTAACTTCTACTTATATTTTCTCTTTTTTTCACTTACTTGTCTAGAGGTCTTTACTACATTTTATTTTTTGTTGTTAATTTGTAAAATTTCTTTCAAATTTTTTCAAAATCCACTTGACTAAAGTAAGTAACTATTTTATTATTACTTACACAAGATAAGTTAATAACTTTTAGGAGGTTTTTGAAATGATGGATATCGGTCTTCTTATTATTCGTCTTATTATAGGAATTACATTCATGGGTCACGGTGCTCAAAAATTATTCGGTTGGTTTGGTGGCTACGGGCTGAAAGGAACAGGTGGCTGGATGGAATCAATCGGTTTACGCCCTGGTGTATTTATGGCATTTATGGCTGGCGCAACTGAACTATTAGGTGGTTTCTTATTCGCAGCAGGTATTTTCACTGTAGTTGGTTCATTATTTATCGTAGGAACAATGTTAGTAGCAATCTTCACAGTTCACGGAAAAAATGGTTACTGGGTAACACAAAACGGATTTGAGTATAATTTAATGTTAATCGCTGTTGCAGTTGGTGTAGCTTTAATCGGTCCTGGCGCATACGTTTTACTTTAATATTTATCTCTATTTCGAGATATTTACCAAAAAAGAGATTACTTCAAATTGAGGTAATCTCTTTTTCACATCATCAAAAAAATATTATTTTCAGCAGGAGATTCCCATTGATATCTTGTAAACAAACAATAAGTATTCATATTTAGAAAGGGGATTACAACATGTTATCCATTAATCCAAACGAACAAACCGAAAAAGATAATTATAAATTACTAACAGGAAGTATCATTCCACGTCCTGTTGCATTCGTTACTTCTGTAACTAAAGATGGTGTATTAAACGGTGCGCCATATAGTTATTTCAATATCGTCGCTGCCAATCCACCACTTATCTCGGTTTCCGTACAACGCAAAGAAGGAAAACCGAAAGACACTTCCCGAAATGCAATCGAAAAAGGGGAATTTGTCGTACATATTTCTGATGAATCTTACGTAGAAGCGATCAATGAAACAGCAGCCAACCTACCACCTGATGAAAGTGAAATCGAATTAGCAAAACTAACACCAGTCGACAGTGATGTCATTTCAGTACCAGGGGTGAAAGAAGCAAACATTCGAATGGAATGCGTATTAGAACGCGCTATCCCGCTCGGCGGAACCGAAGACTCACCAGCTTGTGATCTACTAATTGGCCGCGTCGTTCGCTTCCACGTCGCAGAACACTTATACGAAAACGGCCGAATTCACGCCGAAGAACTAAAACCAATAAGCCGCCTAGCAGGACACAACTACGCCAAACTAGGAGAACAATTTGAATTAGTAAGGCCACTTTAAAAGCGGAAGCGGCTCGTTCAGAATCGCAGGGCATTGGAGCTCTCTCGCTTGAAGCGCTTTTTGCTTCGATCGAGAGAGCGAAATGACCGGAGATTCTAGCCGCTGGAGCTGGATATATTTAAAGGCGGAAGCGGCTCGCTCAGAATGGGAGGGGGATGGAGCTTCTGACGTAGAGGCGCCTTTTGCCTCGCAGGAAGACGCGAAGCCACCGACCATTCTAGCCGCTGGAACTGGATACAACTAAAAGCGGAACCGACTGCCCAGGCCCGGTGGCTAAGGTTCTTCCTCACAGAAGATGCTTTTTATCTTCTCGTGGGGAAGGTTCTTAGACTCAAGGGCCTAGGAGGTGAAGCTGGATAACAACTAAAGGCGGAAGCGGCTCGTCCAGAATCATAGGGTATTGGAGTCTTTCATCACTCAAACATAAAATCCCCCGCTAAAAGCGGGGGATTTTTTCACTGTAATTCTTCGTTCTTCTCCTCTATTGCAGGTAATTTCCCTTTTTTAGATTTACCAAGCTTTATAACAAAGAAATATAAAGAAAGTAATGTAATAAGGAAAACAATTACGAATGGATACGGCGAATAAAACGCACGCGCCGCCTCCGATTTTCCTGCAACAAATTTTAATGACTCAATATCTAAAAACTCGGCAAACATTTGTACACCGAGCATACTAAACCAAAAAACAAAAAAACTAATAATAATACCAAAAACTTGCTTCAATCTCGTCATTCATCTCATCCTTTCTATATTTGCAATTTTTTAGTGCGATCAATATAGTACAAACAAAACTATGCACAGAAAGGAATCATCTTACCATTCACGAATTAATTTTATCCAACCTAACATCGAAATTTGCAAAATAATACCCCAAATTATAAGTCTTCTTAGCCATCGAGGAAAGAAGGTTAAAAACTTAACATACCATCCCAATAACTTGTTCATAATTCCCTCCTACATAAAATTATATAGGAAAAAGGATATATAATCCAAATCCAACCAGAATGATACCACCTACTATTTCACCATATGTACCGAGCATACCTTTCGCATGTCTACCAATTAATAAGCCAACCCATGCTAATAACATGCTTACAAATCCAAACAGTAATATCGTAATAATCGTCTCTGCTCCGTAAATTCCAAGACTAAGCCCTACTGAAAAACTATCTATACTAACACCAAATGCAAATACAAATAAACTAATTCCAATTGGAGCAGTTCTAGTCTCTTCTCCTTCTAAAATAGACGAATATACGATATAAAACCCTAGTCCAATTAATAAAATAGCTCCTGCAAAATTCGCGAAATCCCCATACCTCTCTGATAGAAAACGTCCTAGTACCATTCCGATAAATGGCATAATAATATGAAATATCCCTATCGTCATACCGATATAAAGGATTTGTCTTAACTTTAATGTTACCATCCCCATACCGAGGCTCACTGAAAATGCATCCATCCCCAGGGCGAATGCCATAATTATTAAAGGTATTAATTGTTCAAGTGTCATTCATATCCCCCCTCGGACGTGCTACTTCACAATATGCTTATCCGAGGAGAAATATTCTGTTTGCTAAAGGTACATTATCACTCAATAATAATCTGATGTCCCGCAGCTTTTGTTAAACGATTCATAATTGCATTTCCTATGCCTTCATTCGGGAATGATTCACTAAAAATAACATCTACTTCACTTGCATCAAACGTTCTAAGCACATCATATAACTTAGTCGCAACGCTGGCTAAATCGCTTCGCACACCACAAGACAATACAACATCTGCACTATACACATGCTGATACTCTTCTGTCGTTAATACACCTACTTTAAACCCTTCTTTCTTCTTCTCATCCACAATACGTTGAATAAACTCACGGGACCCTTCAACAATACTAAGTGGCGCTTTCGGTGCATAATGTGTATATTTCATTCCAGGTGATTTCGGTTTTTCTTTCTCATCCTTTAAAGCTGGATCTAAAGAAACATTTCCTATCACTGCTTCTAATTGCTCCTTCGTAATCCCACCTGGACGTAAAATCGTCGGAACCTCGCTCGTACAATCAATTACAGTTGACTCAACGCCTACTCCTGTTGCCCCGCCATCAACAATACCCGCAATTTTCCCGTTTAAATCTTCATACACATGAGAAGCTAACGTTGGACTTGGGCGTCCTGAACGATTCGCACTCGGTGCCGCAACAGGCACGTTTGCCTCTTCAATAAGAGCGAGCGCTACTGGATGATCCGGCATCCTCACTCCGACTGTATTAAGTCCGGCCGTAACCCTCTCTGAAATCCCTTTTTTTCTCGGTAAAATGATTGTTAATGGTCCTGGCCAAAAATGCTCCATTAACTTTTCTGCAACCGGCGGAATTTCTCTTACAATACCATCTAACTGAGATTTTGTTCCTATGTGGACAATCAGTGGATTATCGCTCGGTCTCCCTTTCGCTTCAAAAATTTTCGCTATCGCTTCATCATCCATTGCGTTTGCTCCTAACCCATATACCGTTTCCGTCGGGAAGGCCACCGCTTCATTTTCTCTTAATAATCTTGCTGCTTCTTTTAATTGTGGATAATATTTTTTTCTTTCCACAACATTATCCACAACCCACATATTTGTATGCATTTTTTCCCACGTCCTTTTCTACCATGAAATACTTGTCTATTTTTAGTTTACTATGAGATTTATCCAAAAGACAAACAAGGTTTATCCACAAAATGTGGATAAACCTTGTTAATCCGTGGATAACTTTGTGAATAGCTGACAATTTAGTATTATTGCATTTAGCTCTTTTATATTTTTACAAAAGTGTTCTAACTGTCGAATTTCCTCTGGCACTTCCTCTTTCTCTATAATGACAAAGTTAAAAAACTGAAAGATTGTCACCGATTGTGGATGATTTGTGAGTAAGTACAATTGTCGAATATCTTTTTCTTTCATATACTGCAAAAACATCTCAAAAAAATATAAGAAAGTCTGTTTATCCACATTAGGTGTGAATAAACAAGAACGGATAAGTGCATTTTTCCCACCTTGTTCATATCCAACTACCGCTCGTATTTCTCCCGCCTCTTCCAAGATCATAAATTGTGCGTACAACTCATTTATTTTATCATCTTTTTTATTAGCTTGTCCGAAAAAAGAATGCAATCTTTCTACATCTGTTTTCGTAGCAAAATACACGTTCTTCATAGTAAATCCCTCCTCATTGATATATATGAGGAAGGATTTATTAATAGTACTATTTAGAGAATAAAGCTGTAAAAGCTTCGACGATAAATAATTTAACCTCTGGTTTCTCTTCTTCCTCTTCTACTGTTACATACTCATTTTGCTTTCCTTGTTTTTGCTCCACAGGTTTCTCCACTTTTTCCACAGTTTTTGTTTCTACTTTTTTTACGGGCTGTTCTTCTACTTGCGTTTCATGTTTTACTACTTTCTTTTCCTGTGCTGTTACTTTTTCAGCTTTTTCCGGCTTTACTACTTTCTTTTCTTTCACCTTATCCTCTTTCTTCTCCTGTACATCCACTACTTCCTCATCTGGTTGTCTCACCTGCTCCTCTTTAGGAGATTCAGCTTTCACAACATGTTCTTCTTTCCTTACAGCTGTACCACTTGAAAAATCTAAGAAACACATCGGTGGAAATAATACACACCACCAGTTTGCACCTTCACCTTTTCCAATTGTAATAAGTACCGCTTCATATTCTCCTGCCGGATAAATAAAATTTCCATATACCTTTGTAGGAAACTTTACATTCTTACCAAATTTCACTTGAAACGCCTCTTTACTTCCTTCTCTTTTCAGCGTATTCGCCACTGTCTTTTCAATTTCAGGAATATGGTTTTGAATTACTTTTCGAGCTTCTTCAAATGACGTTAAATCCGCTACCCATCCATCAATTTGTACTTTCACTTCATCACGTACTTTACGTTTTAATGCCTGATCTTTATCAGAATCGCTATTAGCTAAAATACGTAATCGAACGGCCTCTTTCGGAATAACAGCAGGCCCTTTTGCATCAGCTTTCATATATCCAAACTGCACAAGTAACTGTGCACCAATTAATAATAAAAGAAAGTAAGCAATAACTTGTTTTTTCATTTCCTCCACCGTCCCCTCTAGAAACAGTGTGGACAGAGTTACTTCTTTCTAAACTATTAAATTCAAAATCTATATAAAAAACCGATAGAAAAGCATTTTTTTAATTGGCGAGAGGGACTGGCTATGTATAGGAGCGGTCAGGGCCTTTTCCCGCCACTCGCAAAGTTTTAAAACAAAGACAGGCAACAAGGTGTATGTCCATTTTTATCTTTCTGACAGCAATCTATAGGTAATAAGGTGCGTATTTTCGCTGGAATAATACCCCTTACCAAAATTCTAAATAAAATGTATGGCTGAGTAGTTACGAATTTTTCATACAAAAAATAGAGTAAGGCTTATACCTTACTCTATCTCTGCAAATACCATGCGATCTTTTCCATTAATATCAAATACAACTTCAACTTGAGCGCGCGGGAAAGTTTGCTGTAATAATGCTTTCACATCTTCGCCTTGCCCTACACCAATTTCAAACGCCACAATCGCCTTTTTCTGTAATACATTCGGCAATTCCTCCATAAAACGACGATAGAAATCTAGTCCATCTTCACCACCAACAAGCGCACGCTTCGGCTCATGCTCCTTCACAACAGTAGAAAGACCACGCCAATCTTCCTCTGGTATGTACGGAGGATTGGAAACAACAACATCTAACTTCTGACCTGTTTCATAAAACGGAGACAGTAAATCGCCGTGATAGAAAGTTACATCCGCCCCTAAAGTTTTTGCATTTTCTTTTGCAACTTCAATCGACTCCTGCGCGATATCTACTGTATACACATGAAGATTTTTATTTTCTAAAGCGAGCGTAATAGAAATCGCTCCACTACCTGTTCCAATATCCGCTATGTGAAGCTCCTCATTACCGAAATGGCGCTCAATTCTCTCTAGCACCCCAACTATAAGTTCCTCTGTTTCCGGTCTTGGTATCAATACCTCTTCATTTACAAAGAATGATCGGCCATAAAACATTTCATAACCGAGCATATATTGGATCGGAATACCTTCTACGTGCTTGTGGATAAATTGTGCAAAACTTTTCTCTTGTTCCGCAGTTATTTCTTCACGCATATTCATGAGCATTCCGGTTCTGTTCGTCTTTAATACATGACAAAGGACAATTTCTCCCGCATTTTCATCTCGTCCATTTTCCTGTAAAAAAGAAGAAGCCCATTTCAGGGCTTCATAGACACGCATTACTCAGCTGCCTCCATCTTTTGAGCCTGATCTTCCATCACTAAGGCATTGATGAAATCATCTAACTTACCTTGTAGGATTTGATCTAGCTTTTGAATCGTTAAACCGATTCGATGGTCTGTAACACGGTTTTGCGGGAAATTATACGTACGAATACGCTCTGAACGATCTCCCGTACCAACAGCTTGTTTACGGTTTTGATCATACTCAGCTTGCGCTTCTTGTCTAAACTTATCATAAACACGTGCGCGTAATACTTTCATCGCTTTTTCTTTATTCTTAATTTGTGATTTCTCATCCTGACAAGATACAACTACACCAGTCGGTAAATGTGTTAAACGTACCGCTGACATCGTTGTATTAACGCTTTGTCCACCAGGGCCACTAGAAGCAAACGTATCAACACGAACATCTTTTTCATGAATATTAATTTCTACTTCTTCTGCCTCTGGTAATACAGCTACAGTTGCTGTAGATGTATGAATACGTCCACCAGATTCCGTTTCAGGAACACGTTGTACACGGTGAGCACCATTCTCGAATTTCAACTTAGCGAAAGCACCTTTACCGTTAATCATAAAGATAATCTCTTTATATCCACCTAACTCTGTATAGCTCGCTTCGATAATTTCAGTTTTCCAACCTTGCACCTCAGCATAACGGCTATACATACGATATAAATCACCAGCAAATAAAGCTGCCTCGTCACCACCAGCAGCGCCACGAACCTCAACGATAACGTTTTTATCATCATTAGGGTCTTTTGGAACAAGTAAAACTTTCAGACGCTCTGATAATACTTTTTCTTGACCTTCTAACTCAGAAACCTCTTCTTTTACCATGTCACGCATATCAGCGTCTAACTTATCTTCTAACATTGCTTTTGCATCTCGTAATTGCTCACGAACATCTTTATACTCACGGTACACCTCTACCGTATCCTGAATATCAGATTGCTCTTTTGAATACTCACGAAGCTTATTTGTATCGCTAATAACCTCTGGGTCACTTAACAACTCATTCAACTTCTCATAACGATCTTCTACAGCTTGCAAACGATCTAACACACCATTCACCTCTACATCCTAGTATCTAATACAAATAGTATATGGTACTTAATCAAAAAAACGCAAATTATATTTAAAAGCGCAGGCGGCTCGCTCAGAACAGAAGGCATTGGAGCTCCTGACGTAGAGGCGCTCTTTGCCTCACAGGAAGGCGCGAAATGACCGACTGTTCTAGCCGCTGGAGCTAGATAATATTTAAAAGAGCAGGCGGCTTGTCCAGCTTTGACCAGCTAAGGTTCTTTCGCCCTAAAGGTGCTTTTTTCCCTTTCGGACGGGAGGTTCTTAGACACGAAGAGCTTGCCACCAATCTTCATCTATTTTCGAAAAAAACCCGCTCTACATAGCGAGTTTAATTTATCTTTGTTTTGTAGGTACTGCATGACAATGACGACAACGTGGCTCGTACGATTCTGAAGCCCCAACTAAAATAATTGGATCATCAAATGCCGCTGGTTCTCCATCGATTAAACGTTGCGTACGACTTGCAGGAGATCCACATTCAGAACAAACTGCCTGCAATTTAGTTACATGTTCAGCAATCGCCATCAGCTGAGGAACTTGTCCAAATGGTAGACCACGGAAATCTTGGTCTAATCCAGCTACAATGACACGATAGCCACGATTTGCCAATACTTGCACCACTTCCACAATGTCCCCATCAAAAAATTGTACCTCATCGATTGCAATAACATCCATTTCTTCTGTTACATGGTTAAATATATCTTTTGAAGCTGAAACAGGAACTGCTTTAACCTTTAATCCATTATGTGATACAACATCTTCTTCACTATAACGATTATCAATACATGGTTTAAATACAATCGCATGTTGTTTCGCAAATTGCGTACGGCGTATACGGCGTATGAGCTCTTCTGATTTTCCAGAAAACATACTCCCGCAAATCACTTCAATCCAACCATTTTGATTCATTAAGTACATTGAGCTCTCCTTTCATCTACTTTCCTAATCCAAAGTAGGGTAAAGGTTTAATATTTTCGCAAAAAAAACAGACAAGCGAATACATACACTTGCCTGTTTTATGTTCTTTATTACTTAATACCGTATTTCTTATTGAAGCGGTCAACACGTCCGTCTGCAGTAGCAAACTTCTGACGTCCAGTGTAGAATGGGTGAGAATCAGAACTGATCTCAATTTTTAGTAATGGATAAGTGTTACCATCTTCCCACTCAACAGTTTCGCTAGAGCCTTTTGTAGACCCGCTTAAGAATTTGAAGCCAGTGTTCGTGTCCATAAATACAACTTTATTGTAATTTGGATGGATTCCTGCTTTCATTCTTTTCATCTCCTTCCGCCCTGAATCATTTTCGAAACAGAGTTTTTCATCTTCAGCTGCTTACACAACTATATTGATGAAACACATATGATGAAATTATAACAAGGCTAACTCCATTTTGCAACTACCTGTTTTTGTCTTTTTAAAAATTAAAAGCGCAAGCGGCTCGCTCAGAATGGGAGGAGGTTGGAGCTTCTGACAGAGAGGCGCTCTTTGCCTCGTAGGAAGATGCGAAACCACCGACCATTCTAGCCGCTGGAGCTGGATATACCTAAAAGTGGAACCGACTGCTCAAGCCCGGTGACTAAGGTTCTTAGACGCAAGGGCCTAGGAGGTGGAACTAGATAGCAATTAAAAGCGCAAGCGGCTCGTTCAGAATCCAGGACACTTCAAGCTCTCGACCCAAATATGATTTTCATCTCAAAAAACAAAATTATTTCCATATATTACTCTCTCTAATATTACCTTAAAAACATAAAAAAACTCGCTTACTACGAAATAAGCGAGTCCTAATCTTTTCCCTTTACTTAGTGGTTACATACCTTTTTGAGTCTGCAACAATATTTTGTAAAAATTCTTCATTTGTCTTTGTTTGACGAAGTTTACGTAAGAAGCCTTCAACAAAGTCTGGTGTATCACGCATTGTTTTACGAATACCCCATAGCTTGTCTAAATGTTCTTTCGGAATTAATAGGTCTTCTTTACGCGTACCAGAGCGACGAATATCAATCGCTGGGAAGATACGGCGCTCAGCTAATGAGCGATCTAAGTGAAGTTCCATATTTCCAGTTCCTTTAAACTCCTCGTAAATTACATCATCCATACGAGACCCTGTATCAACAAGCGCTGTTGCTAAAATCGTTAAGCTACCGCCCTCTTCAATATTACGCGCAGCCCCGAAGAAACGCTTCGGTCTATGAAAAGCAGCTGGATCAATACCACCCGATAAGGTTCTACCACTTGGTGGAATAACAAGGTTGTAAGCACGCGCTAAACGGGTAATACTATCCATTAAAATGACAACGTCCCTTTTATGTTCTACAAGACGCATTGCACGCTCTAATACAAGCTCAGCTACTTTAATATGATTCTCTGGCACTTCATCAAAAGTAGAACTTACAACATCACCTTTAACAGAACGTTCAATATCTGTTACTTCCTCTGGACGCTCATCAATTAAAAGTACAATTAATTCTGCTTCCGGATGATTTGTTGTGACACTGTGTGCAATTTCTTTTAACAGACTTGTTTTACCAGCCTTTGGAGGCGCAACAATTAAACCACGTTGTCCAAATCCAACTGGTGCGATTAAATCCATGATGCGTGTCGGTAACTTTTTCGTTTCCGTCTCCAATTTCATTTGGCGATCTGGGTATAACGGTGTTAATGCAGGGAAATGTACACGCTCTTTTGCTGAGTCTGGATCATCTCCATTTACAGCTTCAACTTGTAGCAATCCAAAATAGCGCTCATTTTCTTTCGGAGGTCGTACTTTACCAGAAACCTTATCTCCATTACGTAAATCAAAACGACGAATTTGCGAAGCCGAGATATAAATATCTTCTGAGCTTGGAGAATAATTGATAGGACGTAAGAATCCAAATCCTTCTGATTGAATAATTTCTAATACGCCTTCCATGAAAAAGAAACCTTCTTTTTCTGCTCGAGCTTTTAAGATAGAGAAGATTAGCTCTTTTTTCGTTAACTTGCTGTAATACGAAATCTTAAATTCCTTCGCAAGCTCGTATAACTCTTTTAATTTCATGTTTTCTAATGCTGCAATTGACAAATTCATTCAGACACCACACTTTAACGTTTTTCTCTTTTCACATGGGTAAAGGGGAAAAATACGGAAGGCAAATAAATAATAATGAAAGGCAATAAGTTCAAGTAGGGTAATATTCACTATTGTAACCCTTTTATCTAGTTTTAATCAATACGTTGAAACACAAATACAAGAAGCGAAGACAAGAAAATTTATCTTCGCTTCTTGTATTTCTTTCTTTTTTCTACTCGCCTGATTTTAAGGCAGAATAGATAAGGCATTTTTGCTTTTATTTAATCCAGTTCCAGCGGCTAAAATCTCCGGTCATTTCACCCCTTCCTGCGAGGAAAAATGCACCTCTTCGTCAGGAGTTTGAAGTGCCCTGCGATTCTGAACGAGCTGCTTCCACTTTTTATTTAATAACCAAATTCGGTTTTTTATTTAAGCTATGGCGGCCGTCTACGAAGCGTACTGTGCCTGATTTCGCACGCATAACAAGGGATTGTGTTGTTCCGACGCTACCTTTAAATTGAACGCCTCGTAATAGTTCTCCGTCTGTTACACCTGTTGCTGCAAAGATTGCATCGTCACCTTTTACTAAGTCTTCCATACGGAGGATACGATTGATATCTTCAATACCCATTTTTTTGCAACGCGCTAATTCAGCTTCGTTTTGAGGTAAGAGCTTCCCGTGAATTTCTCCACCTAAGCATTTTAATGCGACCGCAGCTAATACACCTTCAGGTGCTCCACCAGAACCGAATAGAATATCTACCCCGGTACGGTCAAATGCTGTATTGATTGCTCCAGCTACATCTCCATCGTTAATTAATTTAATACGAGCACCAGCTTTACGAATTTCTTCGATAATTGCTTGATGACGTGGACGGTTTAAAACTGTCGCTACAACATCTTCGATATCTTTATTTTTCGCTTTCGCAACTGCACGTAAGTTGTCGATAATAGGTGCGTCAATATCAACTGCACCAACCGCTTCTGGACCAACCGCTATTTTATCCATGTACATGTCAGGAGCATGTAACAAATTGCCGTGATCTGCAATTGCAATAACAGCAAGCGCATTCCAGCCGCCAGCCGCTACGATATTGGTCCCTTCTAAAGGATCAACTGCAACGTCTACGCGTGGTCCATATCCTGTACCCAATTTCTCTCCGATATATAGCATTGGCGCTTCATCCATTTCACCTTCGCCAATTACAACTGTACCTTTCATCGGAATTGTATCAAATACATCACGCATAGCAGATGTTGCTGCACCATCTGCCTCATCTTTTTTTCCGAGCCCCATCCAACGCGCTGATGATAATGCTGCAGCCTCTGTTACACGTACTAACTCCATAGATAAACTTCTTTCCACGATAATCCCTCTCCTTTAAGTCTTTATATTTCTGCCGTATTTTGTGAACCGTGTTTTTCTATAAAGTGTACTTCCGTTAGTAGTGATTCTTCGCTCCCCATTAACGGAAGTATCACCACCTTATCCCGATTGGTGAGGGCTAATAATCGGCATGGGATATCCCATACTGATTAAAGTTTCACTTTATGCATTCTTCATTTCTTCAATTTCTTGCTTTGTCATTTGTTCTCGCCAAATGTTTGCACCAAGCCCTTTAAGCTTGTCTACTATATTTTCGTAACCGCGATCAATATGCTCAAGTCCCGTTACTTCCGTAATACCATCTGCCATTAAACCCGCAATAACAAGGGACGCACCAGCTCGTAAGTCACTCGCTTTCACCTTCGCACCTTGCAATAAAACAGGTCCAGTCACAATTGCTGAACGGCCTTCTACTTTAATTTGCGCGTTCATACGGCGCAATTCATCAATATGCTTGAAACGTGCGCTGTAAATTGTATCAGTTACAACTCCTGTTCCATGCGCTTTTGTTAAAAGCGTTGTAAACGGCTGTTGTAAATCTGTTGGAAACCCTGGATATACAAGCGTTTTTACATCAACTACTTTTAACTTTCTATTGCCGTTCACTGTAATTTGGTCATCGTTCGTTTCAACTTGAACACCAGCTTCTCTTAGCTTCGCAGTAACGGATTCTAAATGCTGAGGAATAACATTATCAACTGTTACTTCTCCTCCTGACGCTGCTCCTAAAATCATATACGTACCAGCTTCAATGCGATCTGGAATGATAGTGTGGTGACAACCATGTAAAGAATCCACACCATCAATTCGGATTACGTCTGTACCAGCACCTTTAATACGTGCTCCCATACTTGTTAACAATGTAGCTACATCAATAATCTCTGGTTCTTTCGCTGCATTTTCAATAACAGTTCTACCTTTCGCTCGTACAGCCGCTAGCATAATATTAATCGTAGCTCCTACACTAACAACATCTAAATAAATACGTGCCCCGCGTAGTTCATCTGCTCTTAAATAAATGGCACCTTGTTCATTTGTAACATGTGCCCCTAACGCTTCAAACCCTTTAATATGCTGATCAATCGGTCGTGGCCCTAAATGACATCCACCTGGAAGCCCAATAACAGCTTTTTTAAAACGGCCAAGCATTGCACCCATTAAATAATAAGAGGCGCGCAATTTTTTCACTTTTCCATTCGGTAAAGGCATCGCAACCATGTTAGAAGGATCGACTACCATCTCTTCTTCCTGCCCATAAGTTACTTTCCCTCCAATTTCCTCTAGTAAGTCTCCTAACATTTTCACGTCCGAAATATTAGGAACGCCACCGATAGTTACTGGAGTATCTGCTAAAATTGTCGCTGGAATTAGTGCAACAGCACTGTTCTTTGCACCACTCACGCGAATCGTTCCATTTAAAGCTCTTCCGCCTTCAATTAGCAACTTTTCCATATTGAGCTCCCTTCTTGTGAATGTATTTATCTTCTACTTCTTTATAAGAAGAAGTAGAAGATTCCCCCTTAAGAATCTCAATCACTCTTTCCATCCAAACTCAATAAGTAGAAAACCATCACCTGTAGCTCCCCTGCTGTACAAATAGATGAAGATTAACTATTCATCGAATCAAATTCCTCAATTCAGATACTTACCACATTTATTAATAGGACTATGCACATTATTTTCTATATTCGCAAACAAAAAATTCACTTTATAAAATCTTTAGACTTGTTCACGCTTTCATTATACAACGAAAGGAAACCGTCTAAAAGACTAGACGGTTTCCAAAACGGAATTTTATTCTTACGCTTTACCGTTAGAACCGAACTCACGCATTTTACCAGCAACAGTTGCTTTGATAGCGTCGCGGCCAGGTCCAATATATTTACGAGGATCGTAAACTTCTTGGTCTTTGTTTAATGCTTCACGAACAGCTTTTGTAAACTCAATTTGGTTCTCAGTGTTTACGTTAATTTTTGAAGTACCTAGAGAAATAGCTTTTACGATATCAGCAGTTGGGATACCAGTACCACCGTGTAATACTAAAGGTACGCCAGTGAAGTCACGAACTTGTTCCATTTCAGCGAATCCTAAGTTAGGCTCACCTTTGTAAGGACCGTGTACAGAACCTAAAGCTGGAGCTAGGCAATCGATACCTGTTGCTTCAACAAGGTGTTTACACTCTTCAGGATTAGCGTAGATAACGCCTTCAGCGATGATGTCATCTTCTTGTCCGCCAACTGTACCAAGCTCAGCTTCTACAGATACGTTACGAGCATGTGCGTATTCTACCACTTTTTTAGTAGTTTCAACGTTCTCATCGAATGGGTGGTGAGAAGCGTCGATCATTACAGATGTGAAACCTGCATCGATTGCTTCTTTACATTTTTCGAAGCTTGAACCATGGTCAAGGTGAATCGCTACAGGAACAGAAATGTTCATTTCTTCGATTAAAGCTTTAACCATAGCTACAACTGTTTTGAAACCAGTCATATGACGAGCTGCACCCTCAGATACACCTAAGATTACAGGAGATTTTTCTTCTTCCGCAGCAGCTAAGATAGCTTGAGTCCACTCTAAGTTGTTCATGTTGAATTGACCAACTGCGTATTTTCCTTCTAGTGCTGTGTTTAGCATTTCTTTCATAGAAACTAAAGGCATGGTGAATCCTCCTAAAAAACGTTTTTTGTATCCGATAAATTCTTATCGCTGGTAGTATGACCAGAATAAGGTAAAATATGTATATTTACATACCGGACTTCTTTCTACACTCAATAGGATAACAACTTGTACTCAAAAACTCAACTGTATTCACCTGCTCAACAGTCCATGTAAACGCTTTTTTCCATATTTTTTATAAAAAATTCATTTTTTACGCCTCTACAGCAAGCTGATCTCTCACTGCTTGACGAATCTCATCAATATCAAACGGTTTAGCAAAGTGCATTAAAGCTCCTAAATCTTTCGCTTCTTGAATCATATCCAATTCTCCATAAGCAGTCATTAAAATCACTTTAATACTCTCATCAATTTCTTTTACATGTTTTAAAATCTCTATACCATCCATACCTGGGATTTTCATATCTAACACTACTAAATCTGGATTATCTTTTTTCACGATATCTAAAGCTTGAAATCCATTCGCTGCTTGGAACGTCTGATAACCTTCTTTTTGGAACACTTCATGCAATAAAACACGAATGCCATATTGATCATCAACGATTAAAATTTTTCCTTCCATAACTCCCAACCTTTCTGTGTAAGTACAAGATTTAAAGCTTCTTATATCTTACTCGGTTTATTTTCGCTACTCTTTGCCAAATCCCTTCCTATTCTTTCTTATTTTACCGTTTCCTATTTTGTTATGCCACCCTACTATTTCCCCTTTCCAAAAAAAATAAGCTATAATGAGAACCAGCTAACACGAAAGAAAGGAGCAACAACATGTTAAAAATTTTCTCAACTCAATTAAGTGGATATTTCTCCAGAATTTCTCAAAAAGAGGAAATGAATATAGAAGATAGCGCTCGTCTACTTGCCCAGGCGTTAGTTGGCGATGGCTTCATTTACTTGCATGGTACAAACGAAATGGAGGGTATTGTTTCAGAAGCATTATTTGGCGCCGAACCAATGAAACAAGCAAAATGTTTAATAGACAACGGTGAACTGGCGGCAGTGACTTCTGCGGACCGCGTACTTCTTATTAGTCGTTTTTCGACAGATGAAGAAATTATAAAAACCGCGAAAAAACTTCATGAAGAAGGCCAATCTATCGTTGGAATCTCGGCTATTCAAGAAGGTGCTGAATCACTGGAACAATATACAGATGTACATATTGATACAAAGCTGTTAAAAGGTCTTATTCCAGATGATGAAGGTAACCGCTACGGGTTCCCAAGTTTAATTATAGCTTTATTTGCTTATCACGGATTGAAATTTACAATTGATGAAATGTTAAACGAATATTAAAAAAAGCGCCCTATTTCAGGCGCTTTTTTTATTACTTGCTCTCTTTATTCGTAATAGAAGCACTTACGAAATCATGGAACAATGGTTGCGGACGGTTTGGACGAGATACAAGTTCCGGATGGAACTGTGCTGCCACGAACCAAGGGTGATCTTGTAATTCAATAATTTCCACTAGACGACCGTCTGGGCTTGTACCAGAGAATACAAATCCTTCTTTTTCCATATCTGGACGGAATTGATTGTTGAACTCATAACGATGACGATGACGCTCATATATAACCGGCTCGTTGTAAGCATTGTAAGCATTTGTTTCTTCAGCAAGCTTACATGGGTATAGACCAAGGCGAAGTGTACCACCTAAATCTTCTACATCTTTTTGTTCTGGTAATAAATCGATAATTGCATAAGGTGTGTCAGGATTAATTTCAGAAGAGTTAGCTCCTTCTAATCCTAATACGTTACGTGCAAATTCGATTGATGCAAGTTGCATACCTAAGCAAATTCCTAAGAATGGAACTTTGTTTTCACGAGCATATTGAATTGCAACGATTTTACCTTCTACACCACGATCGCCGAAGCCACCTGGTACAAGGATACCATCTGTATCGCCAACTAATTCTTTTACGTTCTCTGCTGTTACGTGCTCAGCGTTTACCCATTTCACTTCTACATCTGTGTCGAATGAATAACCTGCATGACGAAGTGCTTCTACAACAGAAATATATGCATCTTGAAGCTCTACGTATTTACCAACAAGAGCGATTTTTGTTTTCTTAGAAAGGTTACGTACTTTATTAACTAGCGCAGTCCAATCTGTCATATCTGCAGCAGGATTGTCTAATTTTAAGTGATCGCAAACGATTTGGTCCATGTTTTGTTCTTGAAGAGCTAATGGAACCGCATATAAAGTATCTGCATCTCGTGCTTCGATAACTGCTTTTGTATCGATGTCACAGAATAATGCAAGCTTGTCTTTCATGTCCTGAGAAACAGGTAGTTCTGTACGAACAACGATAATATTCGGCTGAATACCTAAGCTGCGAAGCTCTTTAACGCTATGTTGCGTTGGTTTTGTTTTCATTTCACCCGCTGCTTTTAAGTACGGGATTAACGTACAGTGAATGTACATTACATTGTCACGACCGATGTCGCTCTTAATTTGACGAATTGCTTCTAAGAATGGTAGAGACTCAATATCACCAACAGTTCCACCGATTTCTGTAATAACAACGTCGGCGTTTGTTTCGCGACCAGAACGATATACACGTTCTTTAATTTCGTTAGTAATGTGAGGAATAACTTGAACTGTTCCTCCTAAATATTCACCACGACGCTCTTTTTGAAGAACTGAAGAGTAAATTTTACCTGTTGTTACGTTGCTGTATTTATTTAAGTTGATGTCGATAAAACGCTCATAGTGACCTAGGTCTAAGTCCGTTTCTGCACCATCATCTGTTACGAATACCTCACCGTGTTGGTATGGGCTCATAGTCCCTGGGTCTACGTTAATGTATGGATCAAACTTTTGAATAGTTACGTTTAAACCACGATTTTTTAAAAGTCTTCCAAGAGATGCTGCTGTAATACCTTTACCTAAAGACGATACTACACCGCCTGTTACAAAAATATACTTAGTCATGAAAATACTCCCTTCTACTTCGTTGTTATATAATCACCGTTGCAAAGCGCAACGTATGTAGATAACACTGTATCTATCTTATTGTTAGGCTCTTTTTATTTTCTAAACAAAAAACAAAAAAGAAAATTGCTCCCCTCATCACATAAAGTAATAAGTAGGGAGCAATTTTCTTTTATATTTACACTTTAAAAGTATTATCGTCCTTTTTTAAAGAGCCCAAAAATGATTCTACATGGACGATAATGAAAAGTCAAGAACTACCGCTCTTCCTCTTCTTCTTCTTCAGTTTCATCGTACTCAAGTTCTTCTTCTTCGAAGTCTTCATTATCTTCTTCTACATCATCAAGATCATCATCTTCATCATCTGCGTCTTCGTCTTCAAGAACCTTGTCCAAATCTTCTACATCGTCTTCCACATCGTCTTCTACATCGTCTTCTACATCATCTTCTTCAATGTAGTCGTCAAAACCGTCCTCTTCAACTTTACGTTTCTTCTTCGGTTTTGGCTGAGGCAGAATTTCTTCATCAATTTGCTCATATGGGTACCAGCTACGTAGCCCCCAACGATTTTCGCCTAAATTAATGAAACGTCCATCGATGTTTAAATCTGTATAAAATTGTGCGAGTTTCGCATTAACTTGTTCTTGAGATAGTCCCAGCACTTGAGCGATTTCTTGAACCAACTCGTTGAATGTCGTTGCTTGTCTTTTATCCCCTAAAACGCTATGTACAACTTCAATCATTGAACATTCTTTTAGCTCTTCTGGTGAATATTGCTTAAAATTCACTTATGCGGCACTTCCTTTCTTCAAATATAACCTTATATACAACGGTCTGCCTAAAAAAATCCATACTATTCATTATAAACAAAAGTCGCACAAATATGCTACAAAAAAAACGGGAAACTTTTATCCCTCTATTTGCGGGCAGTAAAACTCCCACCTCAAAATTCGGCTGGAGCAAAGAAGTTAGGTGGGAGCCCTGCTGCCCGTAAACGCCCGATTGGTGAAGGCTAATAATCAGTGGGGGATGAACAAAACCCCCACTGATTAAAGTTTCACTTTATATGGTAATAAAATTATAATTTGTCTATTCCTTATTTCGGAAACATATGCGCGCCTTGCAGTACATATCTAATTTGCATTTCAGTATATTCTTCGAGCGTATACAGTTTTTGCAGGGCCCAACGTCTAAATCCCCACATTTGTCCTTGTATGAAAATATTATGTGCAAGAAGCTGTATTTCCTTTTTATTTAGTGTAAATGTCCCATTTTCCGTACACTGCTCTAAAATATTCTCAAACATCCCAACCATTTGAAACTCTTTTTCTAATACATATGGGAGTGATTCTTTCGGTAAAAAACGTACCTCTTGATACATAATTAATACTTCTTCTTGCAATTCATCCATCACTTTAAAATAATTCGTTATCGCTATCTTTAAGCTTTCTATACTCCCCTTCTCTGTACACACTACTTCCTCTAACCGCTCTTTTACATGTTCATAAATACTATCACAAACTAAATATAATACATCATCTTTTGTGCGAATGTATTCATAAAGTGTTCCGATACTAAATCCAGCCGCTTTCGCAATTTCTCTCGTTGTTGTACGCGGGAATCCTTTTTGCTTAAACAGCTGCACCGCACCTTTAATCATTTGTTCACGCCTTAACGCAACTAATTTTTCATCTTTCACTGACGCATGTACATTATGTTTAACCATCCCTTCACCTCTCTCTATTATTTTTGGAAGTAAAAAGCGTAGGAAAATACCTACGCTTTCGTTCCTACTTCGTTAACATACGAGAAATTACAAGCCTTTGAATCTCTTGTGTTCCCTCATATATTTGTGTAATCTTTGCATCGCGCATATAACGCTCTACTGGATAATCTTTCGTATAACCATAACCACCAAATACTTGTACTGCTTCAGTCGTTACCTTCATCGCTGTATCACCTGCAAATACTTTTGACATCGCTGACTCTTTCCCGTACGGAAGCCCTTCAGATTCAAGCCAAGCCGCTTGATATGTTAAAAGACGCGCTGCTTCTACATCCGTTGCCATATCTGCAAGTTTAAAGCCAATTCCTTGTTGCGCCGCAATTGGCTTCCCAAACTGATGACGTTCTCTTGCATATTCTACAGAAGCATCTAAAGCGGATTGTGCAATCCCGACCGCTTGCGCCGCAATGCCATTACGGCCGCCATCTAACGTTTGCATCGCAACTTTAAATCCTTGGCCCTCTTCCCCTAGCAGATTCCTTGCAGGAATACGGCAGTCTTCAAACATAATTTCAGTCGTTGGCGAAGAGCGAATTCCTAACTTACTTTCCTTCTTCCCAACTGAAAACCCTAGCGTATCACTCTCCACAATAAATGCACTCGTGCCGCGCTGCTTCGAATCAGGATCTGTTAATGCAAAAACAACATAAATATCAGCAATGCCGCCATTTGTAATAAAGATTTTCGAACCATTTAAAATGTAATGGTCTCCATCTCGCTTTGCAGTCGTCCTCATTCCGCCAGCATCTGATCCAGAGCTTGGTTCTGTTAAGCCATATGCACCAATTTTCTTCCCTTCAGCCATTGGGCGCAAAAACTTTTGTTTTTGCTCTTCCGTTCCAAATTTAAAAATCGGCCATCCAGCAAGTGAAGTATGCGCAGACAACGTTACACCTGTAGAAGCACAGACGCGGGATAATTCTTCAACGGCAATTACATACGCCAAGTAATCGCTTCCAATTCCGCCGTATTCTTCAGGCCACGGAATACCGGTCAAACCAAGCTCTGCCATTTGATCGAATAAAGCGCGATCAAATCGCTCTTCCTCATCACGCTCTGCTGCTGTCGGTGCTACTTCATTCCTTGCAAAATCCCGAACCATTTTCCTTATCATTTCATGTTCTTCTGATAATTTAAAATGCATTCCCGTCTCCCCCTCTGCCTTTTTATAAAGCTCGACTAATTACAAGCTTTTGTATTTCGCTCGTTCCTTCATATATTTGTGTGATCTTCGCATCACGGAAAAATCTTTCTACTGGATAATCTTTCGTATAACCATAACCACCAAATACTTGCACTGCTTCAATCGCAACTTCAACAGCCGTCTTAGAAGCAAATAATTTCGCAATAGAAGCTTCTTTACCGCATGGTAATCCTTGTGCTCTTAGCGATGCCGCTCTGTATACAAGTAATCGCGCTGCTTCTACGCTAGTCGCCATATCTGCAAGTTTGAATCCGATTCCTTGCTGCGCCGCAATTGGCTTTCCGAATTGTTCACGCTCTTTCGCATAATCAATCGCACATGCAAGCGCCGCTTCCGCGATTCCTAATGCCTGCGCTCCGATTCCAATTCGCCCAACATCTAAATTCGCCATTGCCACCTTAAATCCTTGTCCTTCTTCTCCAAGTAAATTCTCAGCCGGCACTTTCATATCTTCAAATGTAAGTTGCACTGTACGCGAACCAAGAAGCCCCATCTTATGCTCATCTTTTCCGATGATTAAGCCTGGTGTATCTTTCTCTACTATAAATGCTGAAATCCCGCTTTTCCCCGCCTCTGGATTTGTAGACGCAAAGACGATATATGTACTTGCTTCACCACCATTTGTAATAAAGACTTTCGATCCATTAATGATGTAGTGATCGCCTTTTTTTACAGCTCTTGATTTCAAACTACCTGCATCTGATCCTGCATTCGGTTCTGTTAGAGCAAATGCGCCTAAATATTCACCAGTCGCCAGTTTAGAAACATACTTCTGCTTCTGTTCTTCTGTTCCAAAATACAAAATCGGATTCATTCCAACTGACGTATGTACAGCTAAAATTACACCAACCGTTGCGCTTACCTTTGAAATTTCTTCAATCGCTAGAATATAAGAAATAAAATCCATTTCTGCCCCGCCATATTTTGCAGGCGCTGGAATACCCATTAGTCCAAGCTCACCCATCTTTTGCAAAATCTCTTTTGGGAACACCCCTTGTTCCATACTAGGAACAAAGGGAGCTATTTCCTTCTGCGCAAAATCTCGAACCATTTTCCTCATCATTTGTTGCTCTTCAGTAAAATGAAAATTCATGTACTTCGCCTCCGTTTGCTATATATCTTTTTAATAATTTGGTAAGACCACTACTTTAATAAAGGGAGGAATTTATTCGTAAACGTAGAAACCACGACCCGTTTTACGTCCTAACCATCCTGCATTCACATACTTACGTAATAATGGACATGGGCGATATTTACTATCTCCTAATCCTTCATGCAACACTTCCATAATGTATAAACACGTATCTAAACCGATAAAATCAGCTAATGTAAGTGGTCCCATCGGATGATTCATACCGAGTTTCATTACTTCATCAATCGCTTCTTTCGTCGCTACACCTTCATATAACGTATAGATTGCTTCGTTAATCATCGGTAATAAAATACGGTTCGATACAAACCCTGGGAAATCATTTACTTCAACTGGCACTTTCCCGATTTTTTTCGTAATATCCTCAATCGTTTCGTACACTGCATCATCTGTAGCTAAACCACGAATAATTTCAACGAGTTTCATAACTGGAACTGGATTCATAA
Source organism: Bacillus sp. NPDC057893 (assembly GCF_042796455.1). NCBI lineage: Bacteria > Bacillati > Bacillota > Bacilli > Caryophanales > Bacillaceae > Bacillus > Bacillus sp. NPDC057893. The sequence goes on from NZ_JBHVNG010000003.1 coordinate 340,430, forward strand.
AGTGCATGCCGATTACTTTCTCAGGACGTTTCGTTACCGCCGCAATTTCCGTAATTGGTAACGATGACGTATTCGTCGCTAAAATTGCGTGTTCTGGAGCGATTTCATCTAGATTCGCAAAAATTTTCTTTTTAATATCCATTTTTTCAACAGCTGCTTCAATAATAAGATCAGCTTCTTTGACACTATTTAAATCGAGCGTCCATGTAAGACGATTTAAAGTCGCTTCTTTCTCTTCTTCCTCCATACGGCCTTTTTCTACTTGGCGGGCTAAATTTTTCGAAATAACAGCTAACCCTCTATCTAATTGCTCTTGCTTTAAATCTTGCACTTTCACATCATAGCCTGCCATTGCACACACTTGTGCGATACCTGAACCCATTTGCCCTGCACCAATTACAACTATTTTTTGTACACCCATTCTTTCTTCCCCCTTAATATAAGTTGTTAATAAACCAAAAATTTCCTGAACGTAAATTAATGAACCTCAATCATCACTGCATCACCTTGACCGCCACCGCTACAAATAGAAGCAATTCCAATTCCGCCGCCGCGCTGCTTCAGTGCATGGATAAGTGTAACGATAATACGTGCTCCGCTCGCTCCAATTGGATGCCCCATTGCTACAGCACCGCCATTTACATTCAATTTTTCCGGATCGATCCCTGCGATTTCTGTACTTGCAATTGCTACTGCCGCAAATGCCTCATTGATTTCAAATAGATCTATGTCTTCAATTGTCTTACCTGTCTTTTTCAGCAATTCATTAATTGCATAACCTGGCGTTCTTGGGAAATCCTTCGATTCTACCGCAATCGCCGTATGTGCCAAAATTGTCGCTAATGGCTTTCTTCCTTCTTGCTTCGCTCTGTCCTCGCTCATTAATACAAGCGCAGCACCGCCATCATTTAGTCCAGGGGCATTACCAGCTGTTACTGCCGACGTCTTATCAAAAACAGGCTTTAATTTCGCTAATTTTTCAACCGTTGTATCCGCGCGCGGCGCCTCATCCTTAGCCACGACGATAGGATCGCCTTTTCTTTGCTGAATTGTTACTGGTACAATCTCCTCTTCAAAACGACCTTCCTTATGTGCCGAAACCGCACGTTGATGGCTACGATATGCCCATTCATCTTGTGCTTCGCGGGAGATCCCATCCTCTTTTGCAACTTCTCCGCCATAAACACCCATGTGTATACCTGAAAATGCGCATGTTAAACCGTCTGCAACGTTTAAATCGATAACTTCGTTGTTACCCATTCTGTATCCCCATCTTGCCCCTCGTAAAATGTAAGGGCTGTTACTCATCGATTCCATTCCACCAGCTACAATCAGTGATTGATCACCAGTACGAATAATTTGATCCGCTAATGTAACTGCGCGAAGTCCTGATGCACAAACTTTATTTACTGTTTCTGTCTGCACTTCCCAAGGAATGCCGGCCGCTCTTGCTGCTTGGCGTGATGGAATTTGCCCTTGTCCTCCTTGGATAACCGTTCCGAATATAACTTCTTCAACATCACTAGCGGAAACATTCGCTCTTTCAAGCGCTGCCTTAATTGCAATTCCTCCAAGTTCTGTTGCTTTCACGTCTTTTAAAGTTCCTCCAAATTTTCCAACCGGTGTTCTTGCAGCACTTAAAATAACTGTTTTATTCATATTTCTTTCCCCCATTTCTTTTTTTAGCACCGAGCGCTCGCTCGGTATCCTTACACTTAGAAGAGGTGCAATTATTGCACCTCTTTCTAAAATTGGATGCATGCCTACAAACTACATTGCTTCTTTCTTCTGTCCGATAACTGAGCGTTCTAAAATCTCCGTTACGTCCAAAGTTTGAACTGTTTCTTCAACTTCTTTCGCTTTCGTACCGTCACTAATCATCGTTAAGCAATACGGGCATCCTGTACCGATAATTGATGGCTGTACAGCTAGCGCTTGTTCTGTACGAGCAACGTTAATACGAGAACCTGTCGTTTCTTCCATCCACATTAGGCCGCCACCCGCACCACAGCACATTCCTGTTTCACGGTTACGCGCCATTTCTACAAGGTTTACACCTGGAATTGCTTTTAGAATATCGCGCGGCGCTTCATATACTTCGTTGTATCTTCCTAAGTAACAGGAATCATGGTACGTAACTGTCTCTTCAATAGAATGGACAGGTTTTAAACGTCCTTCCTTCACCCACTGGGCTAGTAATTCTGTATGATGATAGACTTCTGCTTGTAAGCCAAAGTCCGGGTACTCATTTTTAAAAGTGTTATAAGCATGAGGGTCAATCGTAACGATTTTCTTCACTCCTGCTTTTTCAAATTCTTCAATATTTTTAGTCGCCATTTCCTGGAATACAAATTCATTTCCAAGGCGGCGCGGTGTATCACCAGAGTTCTTTTCCTTATTACCAAGAATTGCGAATGAAATGCCTGCTTCGTTCATTAGCTTCGCAAATGATATCGCAATCTTCTGACTCCTGTTATCGTACGACCCCATTGATCCAACCCAGAATAAGTATTCAAACTCTTCGCCAGCTTTTGATTTCTCCTTTACAGTTGGAACTGTTACTTCATCGTCACCTTGGCGCCATGTTTCACGCTCTTTACGGTTCAGTCCCCACGGATTACCTTGACGCTCAATGTTTGTCATTGCACGCTGCGCTTCCGCATCCATTTTTCCTTCTGTTAAAACAAGATAGCGGCGTAAATCAATAATTTTGTCAACATGCTCATTCATAACTGGGCACTGGTCTTCACAGTTACGGCACGTTGTACATGCCCAAATCTCTTCTTCTGTAATAACATCTCCGATTAAACTTGGATCGTACGCTAGCGCTGTAGCCGCTGATTCCTGTTGTCCTTTTCCAGCTGCCATCATCGCTAACTGATTTCCTTGTGTATTATTAAAAGCAACAACTGGAACCCACGGTGCTTTTGATGTTACCGCTGCTCCTTTATCAGTTAAATGATCACGAAGTTTTAAAATTAAATCCATCGGTGATAACATTTTCCCTGTTCCTGTTGCCGGACACATATTTGTACAACGACCACATTCGACGCAAGAATATAAGTCGATAAGTTGATTTTGTCTAAAGTCTTCAATTTTACCAACACCGAATGTTTCTTGAGTTTCATCTTCAAAATCGATTTTTTCAAGTTTTCCTGGATTTGAAAGACGACCAAAAAATACGTTAACTGGTCCAGCAATTAAATGCGCATGTTTTGATTGTGGTACATAAACTAAAAACGTTAACAAGATTAATAGATGCACCCACCAAGAGAAATAGAACACTGAAATGGCTACGGTTTCATTTATCCCTGAGAAAACGTAAGCGATTGCAGAAGCGATTGGTTCACTCCACGAAAGCTCTTCGCCATGCCATATAATTCCCATTCCATTACCAAGTAGCACAGAAATCATTAAGCCACCGATAAAGATAAGGACAAGACCTGATTTGAAATTACGTTTTAAACGAACAAGCTTTTCAACATAGCGTCTATGAAAAGCCCAAAAGACTGCAATTAAAATAACAAGTGTGACAATTTCCTGGAAGAATGTAAATGCAGGATATAGTGGTCCAAGTGGAAGATGTGATCCTGGTGCGAGCCCTTTCCAAACGAAGTCAATTGCTCCAAATTGGACAAGAATAAATCCGTAAAAGAACATAACGTGAATGATGCCGCTCTTTTTATCTTTCAGCAGCTTTTTTTGACCGAAAACATTGACCTTAAGGAGATCCCAACGCTCTTTAAAACGACGGTCAAATTCAATCTTTTTTCCTAATTGTATGTAGGCCATCCTCGTTCGTATAAGATATACAAACAAATATCCCGCATAAGCAATAACAGCAATGGCAGCCAGCCAATTAATGATTAGTAAGCTATTCATTTTATGCTACCCCTCTCTTTGTAAGCCCTCTTCCTTTTTTAGAATCTTCGAAAATATATAATTTTCTGAATTGTATCCCCTATTCCCATTATATAATGAGTGAGCATTCAGTCAACAGTTTTTTGTTATACAACAACACATTTTTTAATAAAGCTGTTCATTTCGGTGAAACTATAAAGTGAAACTTTAATCGGCGGGGAGCTATTCATCCCCACTGATTATTAGCCCACAACAATCGGGCTTTTACGGGCAGCCCGAATCCCAACCAACTTCTTTGCTTTAACCTAATTTTGAGGTGGGAGTCTTACTGCCCGCAAATAGCGGAATAAAGTGAAGTTTTAATTTATAAAAAACTGATGGTGAAAATACCGTGAAGGAGGGAATTTACTTATGTTTTTCTTATCTCTCTTGTTATTAGGCAGCGCTCTCTGGATTACAATCGACCTTTCATACGGGAGAATTGTTCATTTAAAGCGTGTACGTTCTCGTTCTTTCCCTTTACGTCAAAGTGATTTTCGCCTTTATACATATGGAAATGATCTGTACGATGCTCTCTTTACTGATATAAAACAAGCTAAACACCATGTGCACGTTTTATTTTTTATTGTAAAAAACGATGACATAAGTCGTACGTTCTTAAAGTTACTTATCGATAAAGCACAAGAAGGAATTGAAGTAAGACTTTTACTCGACCGGTTTGGAAGTCATTATTTATCAAAAGAAGCGATTTACTCCCTACAAAAGCATGGTGTCTCTTTTTCATTTTGTCACAAAGTGAAATTTCCTTTTCCTTTCTTTTCTGCAAATCAAAGAAACCATAGAAAAATTACAGTTATTGACGGGAAAATTGGTTATATTGGCGGATTTAACATTGGCGAGGAATATTTAGGGCATAATCAAAGGTTAGGGTTATGGCGAGATTATCATTTACGTCTTACAGGAGAAGGGATACAAGATTTACAAAAACAATTTTTACATGATTGGCTCGACGATACAGACCAAAATTTATTAGATTCATCTCTTTATTTTCCTACGCAACAACCAGGGACTGTCCTACATCGTTTCATCCCTACTGATGGTGCCTATTTGCAAAGTACATTTTTACATTTAATCGAAAGCGCGAAAAAAGAACTCTTTATCGGTACACCATATTTTATTCCTGGAAAAAAAATTATGAATGCATTATTAAAAGCGCGAAAACGTGGGGTTCAAATAACCATTCTCGTTCCACAAAAGGCTGATCACGCCCTCGTTCGAGAAGCAAAATTCCCATATTGCCGAAAGTTAATACAAGCTGGTTGTAATATTTACGCTTTTCAGCAAGGATTTTTCCACGCAAAAATTATTATAGTAGACGCTCATATTTGTGATATCGGAACTGCTAATTTCGATATGAGAAGTTTATATGTTAACCATGAAATCAATTGCCTTTTATACGATAAATATTTCATACAAGAAGTAAAAAGTAAATTCGAGGAAGATTTGGAACGCTCCTCATTACTTTCCTTTGAAGATGTCAGCCCCCTCTCCATTATCGATAGAGGAAAGGAATGGATAGGAACGATACTCGCGTTCTTTTTATAGGGAAATTTCAAGAGCCAAAGAGGTGCATCACATATGATAATTCGATTTGGGTATGTCTCACATGCTATGGCATTGTGGGACTGTTCTCCTGCCAAAACAATGACATTTACAAGTTGGAAAAAACTTAAAAAGCAAGAGCGTGAAGATAAATTATATAATGTTACACTACAAAATCTAGAACATACAATACGCATCCTTCATTACAATATTGCACATGAAATTCCATTATATCGTTTATCATCTTCTATCGTCCCGCTTGCAACACATCCTGAAGTCAAATTTGATTACCTTCAAACATTTGCACCGCTTTGGCGTAAAATAGGGGCATTAATTCAGGAACACAATTTGCGCATAAGTTTCCATCCCAATCAATTTACGCTATTTACAAGCGACAAGCCACATATTACAACTAATGCGATTACAGATATGACCTATCATTATAACGTATTAGACGCTATAGGAATTGCAGATTCTTCCTACATTAATATTCATGTAGGCGGCGCATATGGAAATAAGGAAAGTGCAATTGGACGTTTTCATGAAAACATAAAAAAACTTCCTTCACACATAAAAAAACAAATGACTCTTGAAAATGACGATAAAACATATACCACTTCTGAAACTTTGGCTATTTGTCAAAAAGAAAAAATCCCTTTCGTGTTCGATTATCATCATCACATAGCGAACCTTTGTGGTGAACCGCTAGAAGAGTTAATTCCTATGATATTTGAAACTTGGTCACATACAAATATCCCACCTAAAGTTCATATTTCTTCTCCTAAATCAGAAAAAGAATTTAGGGCCCACTCAAATTATATTGATTTAGAATTTATCAAACCCTTTTTGCACATTGCAAAAAAAGTTGACCGTAATTTCGATATTATGATTGAAAGCAAACAAAAGGATTTAGCACTTCTCCAATTAATAAGTGAAATCTCTTCAATAAGAGGAATAAAAAGAAAAAATGGCGCAACGTTACAATGGTAATTTGTAACATTGCGCTATTTTTTCAAAAAAAAGTAATTTTTACAGTAAAAAATATCTCCATTTGTATGCTATTATTTAAATTAGCATTTTCCCCCTGTGATTCAACTTTATTGAAACGGAGCCATTATATGATCAATCAAAAAAAATATGTACAATTTGTCATGATGTATATTATTATATTTTCTCTTTGGATATTCTTTATCCCTAAGGACTTGAATATAAAAGAAATTGGAATTCTCTTCTTATTTTGTTTTGCTGCACTCTTTTCTTGTTATTGTTTATATAAAGCAATTAAAAAAATGAAGCGCGGTGATAAACTATTTTGGGTTTTACTACTATGTACTTGCCTATGTGGACTAACTATGGAAATAACTTTATTTCTTCATTCTCTTTCTATTTATGATCAAGTCATATTTTCATATAGAGCACTACCTTTTTTCATCGTACAATATATTTTGCTCTTTTCTGGCTTTGCTATAAAGTTCATAAAACATTACTCCATTAGAGGTCTTGCTCAATTTTCATTCGATAGCATCTTTATTGTTATTATGAATATTTACTTTACCTTAACCTTTATTTTAGACATTTCAAGCTTTCGTATGTTAACAACAGATACGTGGGTTTTAATTGGATATTTCATTGCACAATCATTAGTAATTTACGCCGTTATTAGCTTATATAGAAGAGAACAGTATTCTTCTAGTAGAATCTCATTAATTGTCGGCTTCACTATCATACTTGTTTACGGATATATACACCTGTTCCAGTTAAGATCAGGAATGGAAACTTCTTCTGAAGTCTCTTATTTAATACATACTGCTTCAATTTTATTAATCGGTTTATCGTCCATACTATACATTTTAGATAAACCAATGCAACATGAAACTAAGACTAAATATTATCGATTCGATTATGTACGCTTTATATTACCTTATTTTAGTATAATCATTACTTTTTCCTTTATTGTCATTCAGCCTTGGGATGATAAGTTCATGTTAATCGGTCTCGTATTATCACTTATCTTATTATTCCTACGACAACTTTACATGTGGAAAGATAATCAAGTATTAATCGATACGTACGAACAGTTGACTACACAACTAGAAGGCAAAGTTGAAGAAGGCGCATCTGCACTATCAAAAAGTGAACAACGTTATAAATCTTTATTCGAAGATCATCCTGATGCTGTTTTTTCTTTAAATATGAACGGGATTTTTCAACAATCTAATAAGGCTTGCGAAAGTTTATTTACAGCCTACTATTGTGAAGTAACGAGCTATTCTCTTCTACACTTCATTGACCCAAAAGATCATAAATTATTGAAGAAATCCTTGCAAATTACAAAAGAAGGTGGACCACAAACTCTAGAAGTTCGTACAAAAGAAAAAGAGGGCTATTATTATTACCTTCACATTACACTCATCCCGACTTTTATAAATAAAGAAGTTGTTGGGATGTTTGGTATAGCACGTGATATTACAACTTTATATGAAAAACAAAAACAAGTAGAACATTTGGCTTTCCATGATGCACTTACAGGACTACCGAATCGCCGGAAATTCGAAAAAGATTTAAAAACGATTTTAAATACAGCTGAAAACAACACTAATGACGTTGCGGTCATGTTCCTCGACTTAGATCGATTTAAAAAAATTAACGATCGACTCGGCCATGATGTTGGGGATCTATTATTAATTGAAGTAGCCAAAAGATTACGTGGATGTTTGCGTTCAAAAGATATCGTTGCCCGCCAAGGCGGAGATGAATTTACGATTCTATTACCAGATATGTACTCTGAAAAAAGTGCTTCTTTTATAGCTGGACAAATTTTAACTATCTTAAATAAGCCTTACTTTATTAAGGATGAAGAACTTTCTGTTACACCGAGTATCGGAATTGCAATGTACCCTGACTACGGAACCGATGTAACCGAATTAATGAAAAATGCAGATATGGCTATGTATCGAGCAAAGGCAAATGGAAAAAACAGATTCGTTTTCTTCTCAAAAGAAATGAGTATTGCTCAAAATGAAATACACTTCCTAGAAGGTGAGCTTTCAAAAGCACTACAACAAAATGAATTTTTCCTTGAATACCAGCCACAAGTAAACACAAAAACAAAACAAATTATCGGTTTTGAGGCGTTAATTCGTTGGAAACACCCAAAACTCGGGATTGTATCACCTGCCCAATTCATCCCTCTAGCAGAGGAGACAGGATTTATTATTGAACTTGGTAATTGGATTTTACGTACAGCCTGCTTAGAAGCAAAAAAGTGGCATAACCAAGGATTCTCAAACTTAAAGGTTGGTGTGAATTTATCTGTTGTTCAATTTAATCACGCAGATTTAATATCAACTATTTCAAAAGTCTTGGAAGAAACAGAACTAAAGTCGGAAGCGCTAGATATTGAGATTACGGAAAGTATCGCGATTAATCAAAATCATTCTGTAATTGCTAAACTAGAAGAACTTCAAAATCTCGGTATTCAAATTTCAATTGATGACTTTGGAACTGGTTATAGTTCTTTAGCTTATTTAACGAAATATCCAATCAATACATTAAAAATTGCTCGAGAATTTATTTGTGGAATTACAAATAGCCCTTTAGAAGAAGCGATTATCGCTTCCATTATTACGCTATCAAAAGAATTAAATTTAAAGGTTATTGCGGAAGGTGTAGAAACAGAAGAACAATGGAAGTTTTTACACGAACAAAACTGTGACCACATTCAAGGATTCCTCTTTAGCAAACCTGTTTCTAGTAAAGATGTTTGGATGTTACTCCACAAAAAAACAACCGTCTAAGTAAGACGGTTGTTTTTTAGTACTCAAAAGGTACATCTGAAGCTAATTGTATCTCTTGATCATTATGAGAAATCACTTGATTTTTCTCTAAAGCTGTATCTCCTAGTGAAATACCCCATGCCATTGCTAACGTTAATAGACTACCAATAAGTAGTTTTTTCATATTCCATCACCCACATTTTTTCTTTAAATATATCATGAAAATTTATCCATACCGTATGCAATTATGCATATTTGTTTTTTAGGTCTTTTTATTTCTTCATTTTTTTTATAAGTGATTCTTTTAACGCATGGATTCCTAATATATCGAAAAAGAAGCACGCTTTTTCGTAAGCATCTTCAATTTCTGCTCTATCACACTCTAGCTTTTCGAGGCATTCACCTTTTTGATAGTATAACTGCCCAATCAATGTCATACTATTAATTTGACACGATAGTTCAATGGCTTTATTTACGTGACAAAGCGCTTCTTCGTATTGATTATCTAGGTATAATGCTTTTGCATGATTATGTCTCACCTTCACATCAAACTCTTTATTATCATGCAATGCCTCTAATTGTTTTAATATATTTTCAAATAACTCAATACTCTTCTTAAAATAGCCATTTTCAGCATAAATGTTTGCAATTGCGTTTTCAATATAAAGATTCTGATATACATCTATTCCTACCAATTGTTGATTGAGCAATTTCTTTAATTCTAAAATACAATAATCGTAATCGATTTTTTTCAATATGTAAGCAGCTACATGATATTGCCATTGAAGAAATTGCTCAAGCTCGGGATGATATTCTTCCTTTTTCAGCTCATTCCATACCCTATTATAAATTTCTTTATATTTCTTTTGCTTACAAAGCATAATAATTTGATCTTTTAACTGCTTATTCCTCTCAATATCAGAATAAATGAGTACCTCATAAAAATGAATAATGGGAACTTGTAATTTCGCCGCAATACCTTGCAATATATCCATACTTGGGTATACCGCGCCCGATTCAATTCGGCTCACTTCCGATTGGTGACATATATTATCGGACAACCGTTTTTGTGTTAATCCTCTCATCACCCTAATTTTCTTTATTTCACTTCCTAATTTTTCTGCGTGCATACTTACTCACCATCCCATTATAACAATCTAATTTTTTTAAGTTGTCATACCACTACAATAATGTGAATTCGACAATTTTTGATATGAAATAATGCATAATATATATAAAATTCGGCAAATTTCTCATACAATTCATCTCACATACACAATACAAGATTAGGAGTGTTATAGATGAATTATAGAAAACTTGCTAGTGCTTTCGTTACATTCGGTCTTCTTTGTCCTTTATCAACAGAAGTTATTCACGCTCAAGAATTAGATAAAAATGAAGTGAAAGTTGAAATTGCTCAGCCTGGTTTAACAATCGGAAAATTAACACAACCTCAAAACGATACAAAAGAGAATATTGCTAAAAAGTATTTAAAGGGTGAGGTAAATGGGGCTAAAGCTCAACAAGAGCAAGTTACTACTGAAAAGAATGTCGATTTTCAACCTACAAATAAAGAAACAAAAGAAAATCAAACCGAATTACGCCTTGCACAAACATACAAAAACTATAAAGTATATGGTCAAGATCTCATTGTAAAAGTAGATAAAAATGGAGTAATTACAACTGTTAGTGGTAAAGTTGCCCAAAATTTAGACCAACAACTTAATCTTACTATAACAAATTTTTTGTCGAAAAATGAAGTAAAATCTAAATTACGCAATATACTTCAAATTCCAAGTGATGCGACAGAAACAGAATTTTCTAGCGAAACGGTAGTTTATAAGAAAAAAGATGGGCACTATACATACGCAACGGTCCTTACATTTACTTATGAAAACAATGAACAAGTTATAAACGGAAATGCAATCATGGACTTACAAACTGGTGAAGTACTTTTCCAAGAAAAGTTCATTAAAAATAAAGAGAATAAAACTATTAATCAAGTAACAGCACCTAAACTATCACCAGCGAAAGAACAAGGAACTGGGAAAAATGCGCTACAAGAAAATGTATTATTTAATATCGCAAAAGGTACTGACGGAAAATTTTATTTAGCTGATTTATCCCGTGGAAATGGTATTTATATTTATAACGCAGACTATGCTGACTCCCTTGGTGGCGATAGCCAAGCCGGTTATCCAGGGACACTTATTTCAAGTGACACTTCGAGCTTTGCAGATAAAGAAGCAGCTGGTGTTATGAAAAATATGAGTAATATTTACGACTATTTTAAGAAAGAACATAATCTAAAAAGTTATGATAATAAGGATTCAAAAGTTATTGCTAGCGTCCACGGATTCGATTCTACTGAAGTTAGTGATGGTGTAAAAGAAAACTATGTAAATGCGTTTTGGCATCCAGGTTGGAATCAAATGGTCTTTGGTGACGGGCTAAATGGAAAATTAACCTCTGCTCTTGACGTAACAGCCCATGAATTTGGACATGCTGTATTCAGCGGTACGACAAAGAATAAAATCGTGAGATATCCAAGCGCTGAAACATCTGCGTTAAACGAAGGACTAGCAGATTTCTGGGGCACGCAAATCGAATATTATGTAAAGAAAGATAAAGGAAACTGGATTATGGGCGATACACTAGGTGGCCTAACAATCCGTGACATCCCGGGAGAAATTGGTGACGGCGGCAACAAACTATATACAAACTTACAAGATTTCTATAATGACGGAAATGATCAAGAGTCGCACGTAAATTCTGGTATCATTAGTCACGTATTATATCAATTAGCTGAGGGTAAGACATATAACAATGTTGCTGTTCAAAAACAAGGCAATGAAAAGGTAAGTAAAGTTGTTATGCGGGCATTGCAAAACTACGCAACTTCAGCTGAAGATTTTGAATCACTTCAGTCCCACATCGTACAGGCTGCAAAAGATTTATACGGAAATGCCGTATCAAATGAATTTGCAAAAGCATTTGAAGCACATGGTTATAAACCATTACAAAAAGTAAATAGAGTAATAGAAGTACAATAATAAAAAAGAAGTTTACCGTTTGTAGGTAAACTTCTTTTCATATCCATCCCTTTTCTTCCGCAATTGTAATTGCCTCAATTCTATTTTTCGCGTCGAGCTTCGTTAACACTTCAGAAATATAATTACGCACTGTACCAGGTGAAAGATAAAGTGCCTTCGCAATTTCATTTGCCGTCTTTCCTTCTTTAGCAAGTAACAATACTTCTTTTTCACGATCTGATAACGGATTTTGCTCCTGCCATAAACCAAACATTAAATCTTGAGAAACCTCTCGTTTTCCCTTCATTACATTACGAATGGCTGCGGCTAAATCTTCACTCGGGCTATCTTTTAACAAATATCCGTGCACACCAGCTTTCATCGCCCTTTCAAAATACCCTGGCCTTGCAAATGTTGTTAAAATCATTACTTTGCATAATGATTTTTCTTTCTTTAAAGTTTCAGCAACATCTAATCCACTTTGAATCGGCATTTCAATATCCATAATACTTATATCCGGCTTTAACGATTCAATTAATTTTAACGCCTCTTCCCCGTTCGCAGCTTGCCCAATCACTTCCATATCATCTTCTAAATCAAGTAGGGCTCCTAATGCACCACGAAGCATCCGTTGATCTTCCGCAATAATAATTCGAATCATGCCCTCACCTCATCTTTTCCTGTTCTAATGACAACTGGTACTTTTACTGTTAATAGCGTCCCTGGATGTATCGTATTTAGTTCAACAAATCCATCAATAAGAGCAATTCGCTCTTTCATACCGCGGATACCGTTTCCATCATGATTTTGATCCTCTAAACCGATACCATTGTCTTCTACTGTTAAAATTAATTCACCCTGTGATTCCAATACAGAAACTGTACACCGCGATGCCTTACTATGCTTTACAACGTTCGTAACAGCCTCACGTAAACACATCCCGACAATATTTTGTTCAATTGGTGATAACGAACTTGAACTTGCTTCCTGCTTTATTTCCAATTCAATGTTAGCTGCTTGTAAGATTGCTTTTATTTGCTCAAGCTCTTCTTCTACTGTGATCATGCGCATATCAGAAATTAATTCCCTCAGTTGCTTTAAAGCGGTACGAGATGTTTGTGTAATTTCCTTGGCTTCTATACTTGCACGCTCTGGATTTTTTACGATTAACTTCTCAACAAGCTGGCTTTTTAACGTAATAAGGGATAATGTGTGGCCTAACGTGTCATGAAGATCTCTTGCAATTCGCTGCCGTTCTTCACGTTTTACTAAATCTTTAATTTGCTCGTTTGCTTCATTTAATTGATTCTTTAACATCTTTTTTTGATTAAAATTACGCATTCCAAATGGTGTAAGTAGCATTAAAATAAACATTGGAACTATATTCACTAAACTTGTAGTTGTTAGTTGATTAAAGTTTACAAATATAAAAGCTCCCAGCATTACAATTAACAGGCCCCACAACAATCGAAATACTTTTTTACTTGGCGCAAATCCCATCGCACTTGCCGTAAAAAATCCAAAGAAAATCATGAAAGGATTATAAAATACAGCAAATAAAACGGTTAGTAACATTTGAATACACGCCCACAAAATGAACGTCTCCTGCACAAAATACAGTTGACGGTATGTGACGATGAAAACCATCAACATACCGATCCCTATTGCAAGCTTCCCCCCTGATACTTGTGTTAAATTATAAATTGGAAATAACAGATACACTAACCACATATATGGGAAGAAACCCATCTGTTTCGGAAAAATCTCAATCCTCTTCTTCTCTATCATTTATACCGCTTCCTGTCTTTTTCTTATATATATTGATACTACAACAAATATAAGGAAATAACCTCCTAGTACCGCGATATTTTCCCATCCAATTGATTTTCCAGCTACAATATCCCATGCCCCGCTTCCGAAGTGATATGTTGGTGTCCATTCTCCAATCGTTCTTAATACTTTTGGGAATACTTCAATTGGCATCCATAATCCGCCAACTACAGCTAAGCTCATATTTAAAATATTAGCCAGGCCAGCAGCTGCATCCGCCTTTTTGATTGAACCTATTACTGTTCCGAGTGCTAAAAATGGTGTCACGCCTAATAATAACCATAATCCGGCACCAATCCATTGACCTACTGTTAACTCGACATTATTAATTAATATTCCTGCCATAAAAATAACTAAGATTGAAAAAGCATTCACTACTGTTTGAGCAATAATCTTTGCTGCTAAATATGCTCCCTCTGGAAGTGGTGTAATTTTTAAAAGATGTGTCCATCCTTGCCCTTTTTCCTGAGAAAGTCTCACACCGAAACTAAAAAGTGCAGTCCCTACAATACTGAAAGTCGCCATTGAAATTAAATAATGAGCTTTCCAAGCATCTCCGTTTTGTGGGACTTGAATAACATTTGTGAAAATATAGTAAAACATAACTGGCATTAATAATGAGAAAAAGATAAATAATTTATTACGGAACGTACGTAAAACCTCTATTTTACATTGCATCCATAGTGCTCTCATGCGATTTCCCCCTTCTGATTTGCGACAAACTGTTCAAATGCTTCGTCGAGACTTCCACGTTCAACTGAAATACCTGTTACAGGTAAATTCTTTTGGTAAATTGCTTGTAACGTGGCATCAGTATCCTCCGTTGTTAAAATAATCCGCCCCTCATTTGACTGTACTCCTGTTACATTCGGCAATTCTTTTAGCAAGCCCATAGGGATACTTTCTTTCAAATAAAACGAGATCGTTTTTCGAGAAATCGTCGCTTTCATTTCATCTGGCGTACCATCTGCGATGATCTTTCCGTTCGCAAATAATAAAATCCGATCCGCTAAAGCATCTGCCTCTTCTAAATAGTGCGTCGTTAAAATAATCGTTTTCCCTTCACTTGCTAACTTTCTAATCGTTTCCCAAAATGTTTTTCGAGACGTAATATCCATTCCAACTGTCGGCTCATCTAAAAATAACAACTCTGGATTTCCTGCAAGTGCCAGTGCAAAATTTAACCTTCTCTTTTGGCCACCCGATAATTTTTCACATCTTTGCTTTCGCTCTGATTCTAAATTTGATAACTGAAGTAATGTTTCTTTCGCTACTGGATTCGTATAATAACTACGGAATAACTCGATTGCTTCTTCTACCGTGATACTATCAATCACACTTACTTCTTGTAGCATCGCACCGAGGCTATTACGAACATCTCTGTGCTTCGGACTCTTTCCAAATATAGAGACATTCCCCTCTGTCGGATCTTTTAATCCGAGCATCATTGAAATTGTCGTTGTTTTCCCCGCACCATTTGGACCGAGTAATGCTACTATTTGCCCTTTATTTACATGAAATGAAACGTTATTTACTGCTTTTTTATGTTTAAATGTTTTAGAAACACCATTTACTTCAATAATCTTTTCCATCTCTCCACCCCCGCCGTTTCTTATATTTACATTGTATTCCTTGGAAAAGTTAGGAAACAGTATGATGCGTCATGACATCAATATGACAATTGTCATGTATTCTCTATGAGCAGAATCACCCCGCATACCGCACGCAAGTAGCAGGAGCAAAATAAACATGATACAATCGGATAAGATATCTATTCGAGGAAGGACAGTGGTTTTCATGATTATTCGTAATGAACAAGATTTAGAAGGTTTACGAAAAATCGGCCGCATCGTTGCACTTGCACGCGAAGAAATGAAAAAGCAAGCGAAGCCAGGTATGACAACGAAAGAGCTAGATTTAATTGGTAAAAAGGTATTAGATGAGCACGGTGCTATGTCAGCACCTGAAAAAGAATATAAATTCCCAGGCGTAACTTGCATTAGTGTAAATGAAGAAGTTGCTCACGGCATTCCAGGAGATCGTGTATTAAAAGAAGGCGACTTAGTAAACGTAGACGTATCAGCAGCACTTGACGGCTATTATGCAGATACAGGTATCTCCTTTGTTCTCGGAGAAGATGAAGAAAAAGAAAAGCTTTGCCAAGCAGCAGTAGACTCATTTTGGGAAGCAATGAAAAAGGTAAAAGCTGGCTCAAAACAAAATCAAATTGGTCGTGCTGTTTCTAACTTTGCACATAAAAATGGATATAACGTTATTCAAAACTTAACTGGTCACGGCATTGGTCTTAGCTTACACGAAGCCCCAAATCACATCTTAAGCTACTATGATCCAATGGATAATGCACTTCTAAAAGACGGCCTTGTTATCGCTGTAGAGCCATTTATCTCTATGAAAGCTGATCATATTATCGAGCGCGGTGATGATGGTTGGACATTCATTACTCCTGACAAAAGCCTTGTTGCACAATGTGAACATACAGTTGTCGTAACACGTGGTGAGCCAATAATTTTAACAGAAATATAATACAAAAAAACGACTGTTTTGTAGATTGATTCTACATAAAACAGTCGTTTTTTCACTTTTGGAAAATATATGAAATATTGTTGAACTCTTTATCATTTAAGTATATAATCTTTAGCGGAGGTTATTTAGGCTTATCTTTACTAAAAAGATATTGTCGCTAAGAAGTAACGTACCTTCTTTTTTATTATTTAAAACAGTTTCAAAAATGACCGTAGTAACGGATTAGTCGAATATTCTGTAATTCTTATATTCCTCTAACAATGTAAGAAACAATCGTATTTCCACTTCGGTCCACTAATCGTAAAACTCTCTTTAGACAAAACAAATGACTGTTTTCAAAGTACATATTTTCTTCATTCTGACCAAAATCAACCCTATCTAGATTTTTATTTCCACATAACCTTAAGGCAAAAACAAGCCTTCACAAAGGGATACATTACTTTGGTTAGCATGTATCGTAAAACTTACCTTTATAACCATTCTTTTTATTTAATTTACATGAAAACTCTCACCTATAAAGGGCTGATATCATTTTTATATCAGTATTTTTTTCGGCATTTTTTGTCGAATTGTGTATATTTCCATATAAATGTGTAAATATACATTTTGTTTTACGTTAAATAACACTACATTGAATATCATCTTTTTTGTCGGAGAGCGCGTATAGAAATGGAGGGATAGTAAAAACAAATCGCTTATAACAAATACTTTTAATATTCCATTTGTTCATGTGGAATAAGTCCCCAATGGACAAATGAATGTTCAAGGGAGGAAAAATGAAAAAACTTTTTAATATATGTTTAATTGTATTTGTACTATTTTCACAGTTTATTAGTTTCCCATACAATCAAGCAAAAGCTGAAACGTTAAAGGAAACTTCTTTATTTGACACTGTTGAAATGAAAGATGCAACTGGTCATATTATTGACGAAGCATTAAATCCTAAAAACTTAATAAAGATAGGATCAACCATTCAGTTAGAATATGCTTGGTCAATAAAAGATTCTCAAGTTTT
Organism: Bacillus sp. NPDC057893; assembly: GCF_042796455.1. NCBI lineage: Bacteria > Bacillati > Bacillota > Bacilli > Caryophanales > Bacillaceae > Bacillus > Bacillus sp. NPDC057893. Next base: position 358,090 of record NZ_JBHVNG010000003.1, read on the forward strand.
ACATGCAAACGATACAGCAGTGCTTCAAATACCACTTGCATTAAAAGTATCTAAAGATACGCAAGGAGATTTGGTGGTTGATCAAAAACATATTGGTCAATATTTTGTGACAGCTAAAGATAACAAACTGAAACTAATATTTAATGATCAAGTAGAAACTTCAAAAGATGCTAAAGGTAAAATTAAACTTGAAACTGTATTTAATCCAACTTTAAAAACTGGAGAAAAATCAGTTCAAATCGCTTTTCCTCTAGGAACAATGCTTCATCCTATTTCAGTTCCTGTTCAAGTAGAAGATTCTAAAGAAGATGTAACCAAACAGGATACTAATAAACAAGCGCAAGATCCAGTAGCTAAACCTGTTACTGGTAATCCGGAACAAGATCCAGCAGCTAAACCTGTTACTGATAATCCGGAGAAAAATCCAGCAACTAAACCTGTTACTGACAATCCGGAACAAGATCCAGCAGCTAAACCTGTTACTGACAATCCGGAACAAAATCCAGCAGCTAAACCTGTTACTGACAATCCGGAACAAAATCCAGCAGCTAAACCTGTTACTGACAATCCGGAACAAAATCCAGCAGCTAAGCAAGCCACTGACAACTCAGAACAAAAATTAGCAAGCAACCCTGCTGAGAATACAAATTCAAGTCCAAAGCAAATAACAACAAACATTTTAACGGGTGTAAAGTTAACGGACAAAGACGGAAAACCATTTACAGAGGATAACCGTCCAAGTACAGATTCCCCTGCCAATATTGAGTTTACATGGGAACTTTTAAAATCGATGAATGTCAAAAGTGGAGATTACTATATTTTTGATCTTCCTAAACATTTTAAGATTTACAATACAATTAACAGTCCTTTATACGATAGCGAAAACAACACAATTGGAAACTTTACTGTTACAAAAGAAGGAAAGGTCACAATGACATTCAACGATTATGTTGAAGAACATCCAGATCTTGTTGGTAACCTACAATTAAAGACAGAATTTAATAAAGCTGAAATTAAAGGTACAACAACACAAGAAATTCCTTTCCCAATTAAAGATAAAGATGTTTCTATTACAGTTGACTTTAAGCCTAATGTCCAAACAGCTACGAATAAAAAAGGGTTACCTGATAGGCCAATTAATACAAATGAAATTAATTGGACAGTAGAAATGAATAAAACGAAAGATAAGCTTATAAACGCTGTTTTTAAAGATACTATCCCACAAGGTACAAACTTAAATAAAGATTCTATTAAAGTTTATTATTTAGAAGTTGATGTTAATGGGAACGCAACACGTGGTGCAGAAGCTGATCCAGCAGATTACAAAATCACTTCATCGGATGGTTCAAAATTGGAGATTGCTTTTAAAGATAACATCGATAAAGCATACCAAATCGAATATACCACAAAAATTACTGATGAAAATGTTGAAAATTTCCAAAATAACGTTACGATAACGAGTGATAATCAAAAGCAACAAAACGCAAGCTCTACTGTAACGGTTTCTCGTGGTACACATTTAAACAAAACGAGTAAATATGATCCAAAGACGCAAATGATTGAATGGACAATTACTTACAATGGTGATCAAAGAGATATCAAAAAAACAGATGCAATTTTAAAAGATGTTTTTGACGCTGCACATGTACTAGATGAAAATTCTATTGTCGTGAAAAATGCTTCATATGATGATAAAGGAAAGCTTGTAACAGGAGACGCTGTTACTAATTACACTGTAAGTAAAAAGAAAAATGGATTCGACCTACAGTTTAATGAGGATATTAATAGTGCTTATGTAATTACCTATAAAACAAGGCCAACTGATAACGTCATAACAGATGGAAAAGTAAAAAATACAGTTACAGCTGATAATGGTTCAAGTAAAGAAAATGAAGCCGGCTTCAAGCAGCAAAATATTATTAAATCTAATAATAAAGCTGAAACAAACTATAAAGACAAAACAACAACTTGGACAATTATAGTAAATAATAACAACTATCCATTAAACAACGCGATCATTACGGATACCTTTGATCATGGTGGATTGCAATTAAAAGATAAGAAATTAGAAATTAAAGACGGAGATTATACTCTTCAAGCTGGGACTGACTATGTTTTAGATGTGACGGATAAAGGTTTCAACATTACCCTTATAGGTACATATCAGTCTAATATGACAAAGACATTAGTTGTAAAATATACAACAGACTTTGATTATACAAAATTGGAAAGTGGTAAAACTTCCTTTAAAAATACAGGTAACATATCTTGGATAGATGCAGATTCCAACAAACAATCAAATAAAGATGTAGCTAATTTTGATCCTGATGCTTTCACAAAGGCGAATGGGTATAAATACGGTTCTTATAACGCCCAAACAAAAGAAATCACTTGGATAATAGGCTTTAATTATAATAACGTTGAGATTAAAGATCCTTATGTTATAGACGTAATACAAGATAAACAAAAGTTAGTACCAGGATCCATCGAAGTGCGCGATATGATTTTAAATGGAAGTCCGGATAACGCAAAACCTGGTAATGCTGTACCGACTGAGCAATATGAACTTGAAGAGCCTACAGATAAAAATAAAAACACCCTAAAGGTTCATTTCAAACAATCAATTAATTCACCTTATTATATTATCTTTAAAACAAGTCTTGATGGTGAGCTTATCCAAGGTACCTACAAAAATGAGGCAGAGTTAAAAGATGGCTCTAAAATTGTTAACACTCTTAAAGGTGATGCTCAAGTAAATAAAGGTGGTAGCTTTGTTACAAAAAAAGCTATACAAGATGACAACTATATTAATTGGAGTATTGCAATTAACGAAAGCCAATCAACCATTGCAGACGCAGTTGTAACAGACGATCCAACAGACAATCAGGTACTTGTGGAAGATTCATTCCACTTATATCCTACAACTGTCGATCCATATGGAAATTTAACAAAAGATACAGTAAATGAATTAAAACAAGGAACAGACTATAAGTTAAAGATCACAACAGACAATAATACCGGAAAGCAACATTTCGAAATTGCCTTCTTGAAAAAAATTGATCGAGCTTATATTTTAGAATATCGTTCACTTATTAATGCAGACGATAAAGAAAAAGTAAGTAATAAAGCGAAAATCGCAGGCAATAAGTTAACAGTAACAAATACAGAAACTACCGAAACGATTGAAGTACGAATGTCTTCTGGTTCGGGCGGAGGATCTGCTACCAAAGGTCGTGGAAACCTTGAAATTATAAAGGTAGATAATGACAATAAGAACGCACCATTGGCTGGGGCAGAATTTACTTTATACGATCGTACAGGGAAAACTGTTATCCGTAAAATCACAACAGACAAAGACGGGATTGCTAAATTTAATAACTTAAAACGCGATAAATATTTATTAAAAGAAACGAAGGCCCCAGCAGGCTATGTAATTAGCTGGGATTTAAAGCAAGGCAGACTTGTTGAACTTGGTTCACAAGAAACGACAACATACAAACTTAGCAATAAGAAATTCGTTGGTAAAGCTGTGCTTACAAAGGTTGATGACCTGAACAATAACGAAACACTTAAAGGTGCAGTTTTCGCCTTACTAGATAGAAATAACAAAGTAATTCCTGGCTACGAAAAATTAACAACTAATGAAAATGGACAAATTACTGTAGATCCATTGAAACCTGGAACTTATCAATTAAAAGAAATCGAAGCTCCAGTTCATTATGATCTAAATAGCCAACCAATCTGGTTTACTGTCTCAGAAGATCAAACAACAGTAATTAATGTAACTGCTAAAAATAGTCTGAAGAAGGGTTCAGTCATCTTAACGAAATTTGATGAGAACAAGAAACTTCTTGAAGGTGCCATTTTTAGCTTACAAGACGAAAAAGGTAAAGTAATCCCTGGCTATGAACAATTAACAACAAATAAAGATGGATATATTGAAGTAAAAGACTTACGTCCTGGCAAATATCAATTTGTTGAGACACAAGCTCCTCTTCATTACGTTACAGACCCGACACCTATTAAGTTTGAAATTGAAAAAGGACAAACAAAGGCGGTCTCTGTCAAAGCAGAAAATAACCTAATTAAAGGTGGCGTCACTTTAACGAAAGTTGACGACGTTGAAGAAAATGTAACTCTTGAAGGTGCGGTATTTAAAATCGTCAATGAAAAAGGCGATACAATTCAACAAAACTTAAAAACAGGATCAGATGGAAAGTTAATCGTTAAAAACTTAGAGCCTGGTAAATATAAATTTATCGAAACAGAAGCTCCTAAGTACTATGAATTAAATAAAGAACCGATTGATTTCACTATTGAAAAAAGTCAAACCTCCTTCGTTTCTGTTACTGCAAAGAACAGTTTAACGAAAGGTGACGCTGAATTAGTAAAAGTTGATAACGTTGATAAGAAAGAATCTCTAGAAGGTGCAGTCTTCAAGGTTATTGACGAACACGGAAAAGATGTTCGTACTGACTTAACTACAGATGCTGAAGGGAAAATTAAGGTTTCTGATTTACGTCCTGGCAAATATCAATTTGTTGAAACACAGGCTCCTGAGCATTATGAACTAAGTACAGAACCTATCAACTTCACAATTGAGAAGGGTCAAAAAGAAATCATCACTGTTACAGCAGAAAATCGTTTAGTACCGGGTAATGTTGAACTATTAAAAGTGGATGATGTGGATGGGAATGCTCTTGAAGGAGCAGTCTTCAAGATCGTTGACGCAAATGGAAAAGATGTTCATACGAACCTTATTACTAACAAAGAAGGGAAAATAGCTGTTTCTGGACTACGTCCTAGTAAATATCAGTTCATCGAAACAAAAGCTCCTGAAAACTATGATTTAAACAAGAAACCGATTGATTTCACTATCGAGAAAAGTCAAACTGCTACAAAATCTATTACAGCTACAAACAGCTTAACTAAAGGCGGTATTGAATTAACGAAAGTAGATTCTTTAAACGATAAAGAAAAACTTGAAGATGCCGTATTTAAAATCGTTAACGACAAAGATGAAGACGTTCATACAAACCTTACTACTGATAAAGAGGGAAAATTAGTAGTAAAAGATTTACGTCCTGGCAAATACAAAATTGTCGAAACAAAAGCCCCTATTTATTACGATGTAAATGTAGAACCTATTGAATTTACAATCGAAAAAGGACAACAAAAGCTCCTTCCACTTACATTTAAAAATAGTTTGACGAAAGGAAAAGTCAAACTAATTAAAGAAGATGATGTGGAAAGTACTAAAGCTCTTGCTGGTGCAGTGTTCACATTACAAGACGCAACAGGCAATGACATTATGAAAGATCTAAAAACAGATGATCACGGAGTATTAGTTATTCCTGATTTAGCACCAGGAGATTATCAGTTTATTGAAACAGCAGCTCCTGAACATTATAAATTAGATCAAACACCTATTAAGTTCACAATTAAAAAAGGTAGTAAGGAAGATCTTCCAGTCCCTGTAACTGTAAAAAATAGTTTACTTACAGGTGGCGTTACTTTAACTAAAGTTGATGACGTTGATAGCACTACTCTTGAAGGTGCAGAATTTATAATTGTTGACGCTCATGACACTAAAAAGGTAATTCGCAAAGGCTTAACGACTGATAAGTACGGTATAGTTACCGCTTCTGATTTACGCCCGGGAGATTATCAATTTATTGAAGTAAAAGCTCCAAAAGACTATGACTTAAGCAAAGACCCTATTCCGTTTACTATCGAAAAGAGTCAAAAAGAAAACATTACGGTTACTGCTAAAAACAGCTTAACGAAAGGTGCAGTAACATTAACAAAAATCGATGACATCGATCGTACGATGCTGAAAGGCGCAATCTTTAAAATCGTTGACATGGACGGTAAGGAAGTTCATACAAACCTTGTTACAGATGACAATGGCGAAATTTCTGTTTCTGATTTACGTCCGGGAGACTATCAATTTATTGAAACAAAGGCTCCTGAGCACTATGTATTAGACGAAACACCGATTCCATTTACAATTGAAAGAAGTCAAACGAAAAAGATTACTGTTACAGGTAAAAACACTTTAACAAAAGGTAGCGTTGAATTAACTAAAATTGACGATATTGATATCGATACAAAACTTGCTAACGCTGTATTTAATTTATTAGATGCAGACGGAGAGCTAGTTGAAGAAGGCTTAAAAACAAATGGTGAAGGAAAAATTGTTGTTGAAAATCTACGTCCTGGTACGTATCAATTCGTTGAGAAAACAGCTCCTGAACATTACGATTTAAATAAAAAACCTATCGTATTTACAATTAAGAAAAGCCAAACAGAAACACTTCTCGTTACGGCTACAAATGCTTTAACAAAAGGTGCTGTGGAACTTTCTAAAGTAGATGATATTGATGGCACTACTCTTGAAGGTGCGGTATTTAAAATCGTTAATATGAATGGTGATGTAATTCATAAAGACCTTGTTACAAATGAACAAGGGAAAATCGAAGTTAGAGACCTACGTCCTGGTGATTACCAATTCATCGAAACGAAAGCTCCTAAGCATTACGTTTTAGATGAAACACCGATTAAGTTCACGATTGAAAAAGGACAGAAAAAAGCTATTTCTTTAACTGCCAAAAACAGCTTAAAACAAGGTAGTATCGAATTACTTAAAGTGGATGACCTAAACGATCAAACAAAACTTGCTAATGCTGTATTTAATTTACTAGATCAAAATGGAAAAGTACTTAAAACAGATTTAAAAACAAACGGCGAAGGAAAAATCGTTGTTGAAAACTTACGTCCTGGTACGTATCAATTTGTCGAAACAACGGCTCCTGAACATTATGATTTAGATAAAAAACCAATTGTATTTACAATTGAAAAAAGCCAGAAAGATATTGCTACTATTACTATGAAAAATAGTTTAACAAAAGGCGGCGTGGAACTTTCTAAAGTGGATGACGTCGATGGCACTACTCTTGAAGGCGCGGTATTTAAAATTGTTGATATGAATGGTACTGCAATTCGCAAAGATCTTATCACGAATCAACAAGGTAAAATTAGCGTTTCTGACCTGCGTCCTGGTGATTATCAATTCATCGAGACAACAGCGCCGAAACACTACGATTTAAATAAAGAACCAATTCCATTCACAATCGAAAAAGGACAAGCTGAACCTATTTCTGTTACTGCTAAAAACAGTTTAACGAAAGGTGCAGTCGAACTTTCTAAAGTAGATGATATTGATGGTACTGTTCTTGAAGGTGCTTTATTTAAAATTGTTGATATGAACGGTAATGACATCCGCACTGATCTTAAGACAGATGCACACGGTAAAGTTATTGTTCCTGATTTACGTCCAGGAGACTACCAGTTTATTGAAACGAAAGCTCCTGAACACTATAAATTAAATGATACACCAATTAAATTTACAGTTAAGAAAAGCCAAAAAGAACAGCTTCAAGTTACTGCTACTAACAGCTTAACTGAAGGTGCTGCAGAGTTAATTAAAGTGGATGATGTAAACCCAGATACAAAACTTTCTGGTGCTGTATTTAACATCGTTGATGCGAATGGTAAAATTGTCCGCACCGATTTAACTACTGACCAAGAAGGAAAAGTTTCTGTTTCTAATTTACGCCCAGGAGACTATCAGTTTATTGAAACGAAAGCTCCAAAACATTACGATTTAAATAAAGCACCTATCCATTTCACTATCGAGAAAAGCCAACCAACTCACGTTTCTGTTACCGCTAAGAATGGCCTAACAAAAGGCGGCGTGGAATTAACTAAAGTTGACTCTGTAGATACGAAAGAACTACTTGAAGGTGCAGTATTTAAAATTACTGATATGAACGGTAACGACATTCGTACGAATTTAGTTACAAATAAAGAAGGAAAAATCATCGCTAAAGACTTACAACCAGGAGATTATCAATTCATTGAAACGAAAGCTCCTAAACATTATGACTTAAATGAAGAACCAATTAAGTTCACAATTGAAAGAAGTCAAACAAAGCACGTCTTCGTTACAGCTACTAACAGCTTAACGAAAGGTAGTGTAGAGTTAATTAAAGTGGATGATGTTGAAAAAAATACAACCCTTGAGGGTGCAGTATTTAAAATTGTTAATAAAGATGGACACGACGTCCGTACCGATTTGACTACTGATAAAAACGGCCGTTTAGTCATTGATAACTTACCACCAGGAGACTATGAGTTTATCGAAACAAAAGCTCCTGAACACTATGACTTAAACGAAACACCTATTAAGTTTACAGTTAAAAAGAGTCAAGAAAAAATCGCTTCTGTTACTGCTACTAACAGCTTAACAAAAGGTGCTGTCGAACTTTCTAAAGTAGATGACGTCGATGGTTCTACTCTTGAAGGAGCTATCTTTAAAATTGTTGATCAAAGCGGCAATGATGTGCGTACTGATTTAACTACTGATAAAGATGGAAAAATCGCTATTTCTGATTTACGTCCGGGAGACTATCAATTTATTGAAACCAAAGCTCCGAAACATTACGACTTAAATCAAAACCCTATCAAGTTTACTGTTGAAAAGAGTCAAACTGCGAAATCTTCCGTTACCGCTACCAACAGCTTAACGAAGGGTCCAGTTGAATTAACTAAGCTTGACGATATTGACGGATCTACTCTTGAAGGAGCTATCTTTAAAATCGTTGATCAAAGCGGCAATGATGTTCGCACCGATTTAACTACTGATAAAGATGGGAAAATTAGCGTGACTGATTTACGTCCAGGAGACTATCAATTCGTTGAAACGAAAGCTCCTACTGGCTATAATTTAAATGCTAAGCCAATTCCCTTCACAATTACGAAGGGACAATCTCAAATTACCCCTGTTACAGCTTTAAATAGTTTAACAAAGGGCTCAATTGAGTTAACTAAAGTTGATATTGATCATCGTGGAACACTTGAAGGTGCCATTTTCAATATCTTAGACCGAGATGGGAAAATAATTCGAGAAGGTCTAAAAACAGACCAACACGGTAAATTAATCGTAAATGATTTGAAACCTGGTAATTATCAATTAGTGGAAACAAAGGCTCCTGAAGGCTATCAATTAGATGCTTCACCAATAAACTTTACAATTGAAAAAGCTCAAGCTGCACCACTACAAATTACAGTTTCAAATAAGAAGATCGAATCTTCACCAGATGGAGATGATAAACCAATTACTCCTCCAAATAAAGAGGAGAAACCAGGAAAAGAAACTTCCGAAGAACTAGAAAAAGGAAATCCTGAGACTCATGGAAAAGAAACTTCCAAGGAACTAGAAAAAGGAAATCCTGAAACACAGACAAACAAACAGCAAGATGATCGAAATATAGATAAAAAACTTCCAAATACAGGTCATAAAGAAGATCATACACAAGCAGCAGGTATCGTTCTTCTACTGGCTGGATTGTTAAGTATTTTAGCTACAAAACGTAAAAAACATTATAAATAATATGTTTTACAGCCAATCAATTAATAAATTGATTGGCTGTTTTTTTGCACAAAAAAGACGATACATAAAGTATCGTCTTTTTAACGGGGTGAGGCTGTCCAAAAGTACGGAAAACTCTTGAACAGCCTCGTATTTTCATATGGATGCCTTACATATATCACTGATGGCAATTATGAAATGCGGAAACATAGTTACCATCACATGATTCAAACAAAAGAAAAGAAACCCTATAACGGATCCCTTTTCCCTACATAATCTAAAGTTTGGGTACACTAGATTCATGCAATGTAGGAGCCTTCAGAACAGAAAGCGAACCTTCATTTAAAATGATAGCATACATATCTCCGCTGAAAATATGCAAATGTGCATATAACGTTTTTTATTTCTCAACATACAATTATTGAAAATCCATACATATAAAGGTAAAATAAAACGAAACTTTAATCAGTGAGGTTTTTGTTCATCCCTCACTGATTATTAGCCCACAATAGTGCTGCTCAAAAATAGCAGTATAAAGTCGTTATCCGTCTTCTTTTGTCAGTCAGAGAGAATAGAAGAATGGGAGAGGGAAAAATGAGAAAATCACTGAAACAAAAAATAGTAAGCTCCTTGCTTGCTGTATCACTCGCCGTTAGCTTAGCTCCAATCGGACAAGCAAAAGCTGATTCCACGTCAGAAATCACACAGACTCCACCTATTACAAAACAAGTTGATGCAAACCGCGCCATCGAGCATATCCGTTTCTTATCCGAAACAATCGGTCCCCGGCCAGGTGGTACAAAATCAGAAGAATGGGCTTCTCGCTATGTTGGTATGAAGCTTAAATCAATGGGATATGAAGTAGAGTATCAGCCCTTTCAAGTGCCGGATCAATACGTTGGATTTATCGAATCACCATTAGGGACAAAGCGTAATTGGCAAGCTGGTGCTGCTCCAAATGCACTAATTTCTACAGAAGCTGTTACAGCTCCACTTATCTTTGTTCAAGGTGGTACAAAATTAGACGATATTCCAAATGAGGTAAACGGAAAAATTGTTTTATTCGAAAGGGGTGCAACAGTAGCAGATTATAATAAACAAGTTGAAAATGCTGTTAGTAAAGGGGCAAAAGGTGTTCTTTTATACAGCTTAATTGGCGGACGCGGAAACTATGGACAAACTTTCAATCCTCGCTTAACTAAAAAACAGTCTATCCCTGTCTTCGGTCTTGCTTATGCTCAAGGAAATGCATTTAAAGAAGAAATTGCTAAAAAAGAGACAACAATTCTTTCCCTAAAAGCGAGACATGAATCTAATTTAACATCCTTAAATGTCATCGCAAAAAAGAAACCAAAAAATAGTACAGGTAATGAAAAGGCCGTCGTTGTAAGTTCACACTACGATAGTGTCGTTGGAGCACCTGGGGCAAATGATAATGCTTCTGGTACAGGATTAGTATTAGAACTGGCTCGTACTTTTCAAAATGTAGAAACTGATAAAGAAATTCGTTTTATTGCTTTTGGTTCTGAGGAAACTGGCTTACTTGGCTCTGATTATTATGTTAATAGTCTGTCCCAAAAAGAACGCGATCGAATTTTAGGTGTCTTTAACGCAGACATGGTTGCAACAAATTATGATAAAGCAAAGAATTTATATGCAATGACTCCTGATGGCTCAACAAACCTTGTAACAGATGCTGCCTTACAAGCAGGTAAACAATTAAATAACGATCTCGTTCTTCAAGGGAAATTTGGCTCTAGCGATCACGTACCATTTTCTGAAGTGGGTATTCCTTCTGCACTATTTATTTGGATGGGCGTCGATAGTTGGAATCCATTAATCTATCATATTGAAAAGGTATACCATACACCCCAAGATAATGTGCTAGAAAACATTTCGCCTGAACGTATGAAAATGGCATTAGAAGTTATCGGGACAGGAGTTTATAATACACTTCAAACACCTGTTACTCAAACTGAACAAAAGGCTGCTTAATGCTTTAAAAGACTACTGATTTTATCAGTGGTCTTTTATTGAGAAAAAACATATATGCATAAAAGCATATTTTCTCCTATGTAATATCGTATACAATATTAACTGTAACAAAAACGATTACAACTAATAAGGAGGCTTTTTCTACTATGAAAAAAATGATTTTAGCAGGTGCGTTAACTTTAGCAGGAATTACTGGAACTACCGCTTTTATTCCAGAAACAAAGGCTGCTGCCGCTCAAGAACAAAGCTTTACAAAATTTTATTCTTTGCAAACTGGAAGTAGTTCCGAACAAGAACCTATTTTCCTTCAAAAAGGACAAGAACTAACAATTCATCCTAACAGCAAAACTCCTAGTTACAGTGTTTATGACTCAAATCATAACCTTATTGGGCGTTATTCTGATGGTTACGGCAGAATTTCCACTGCAAAAACAGATGGAAATATGTATGTTCAATTTCATGCACCTTACGTTTACTATAGTCCTGTTAGTTTTTCTGTTACTTATACAATTCAATAGAAAAGGGGCCTCTTACAAGGCCCTTCTTTATGAAACAAATCCAATACTCGATCTTTCCACCTTTTCTTCCATCGTACCCCCCTGTCACTTATATAAGACGATGCAAACTCTCCTTTTGTTGGATAAATTTTTTTTATTATTCCACATAAAAAAGCAATCACAACATCATGTGATTGCTTTTTATTTAAAACGAACACTCGGTTCCGCTTTTCTTTATTACATTTTTTCTGGTGCAGATACTCCTACGATTGCTAATGCATTTTGAAGTGTAGTGCGTACTGCTTTCATTAATTCGTAACGAGCTCTACTTAATTCTAAGTTATCTTGGTTTAATACTTTTTCTGCATTGTAGAAGCTGTGTAATGCTGCTGCTAATTCAAATGCATAGCTTGTAATGCGGTGTGGCAGACGTTTTTGCGCTGCATCCGCTACTACAGCTGGGAATTCACCAAGTTTTTTCAGTAACTCTACTTCTTTCTCAGAAGTAACAAGTTTGTAATTCACGTCTCCGCCTGTAGCTAATCCTAACTCTTCACCTTGACGAAGGATACTGCATACACGAGCATGTGCATATTGTGCATAGTATACTGGGTTTTCATTAGATTTTGATACAGCTAAGTCCATATCGAAGTCTAAATGAGAATCACCGCTACGCATTGCGAAGAAGTATCGCATTGCGTCCACGCCTACTTCTTCCATAAGCTCACGAAGTGTAACTGCTTTACCTGTACGCTTACTCATCTTCATTTTTTCACCATTTTGGTACAGTTGTACCATTTGAATGATTTCTACTTCAAGAGTGTCTTTATCGTAACCAAGCGCTTGAATAGCAGCTTTCATACGAGGAATGTAACCATGATGGTCAGCACCCCAAATGTTGATTAGCTTATCGAAACCACGCTCTAATTTATCGCGGTGGTAAGCGATATCTGGCGTTAAGTATGTGTAAGAGCCGTCATTTTTAATTAATACACGGTTTTTATCGTCACCGTAAGTCATTGAACGGAACCAAGTTGCTCCGCCTTCTTCAAAGATTTCGTCACGCTCTTTTAATACAGCAAGAGCCTGATCAATTTTTCCGTTTTTGTATAATGATGTTTCTGAGAACCACACATCGAAGTTAACACGGAAGCTTTCTAAGTCTTTTTGAAGTTTTGCTAACTCATATTTCAAACCGTATGAACGATAGAATTCATAGCTTTCTTCTGCATCAGCTTTTGCATAACGATCACCAAATTCTTCAGCTAAACGTTTACCGATTCCAATGATGTCCGCACCATGGTAACCGTCTTCTGGCATTTCTTTCTCTAAACCTAAAGCTTGCATGTAACGAGCTTCAACAGAAAGAGCTAAGTTATGAATTTGGTTACCAGCATCATTAATGTAGTACTCACGAGATACATCGTATCCTGCTTTTGCTAATACGTTACATAAAGTGTCACCTACTGCCGCACCACGTGCATGTCCTAAGTGAAGATCGCCTGTTGGATTCGCAGATACGAACTCAATTTGTACTTTTTCACCTTTACCAGTATTCGTTTCACCGTATGCTTCACCAGCGTTTACAATTGTTGGGATTAAGTCTGTTAAGTAGCTATTATCCATGTAGAAGTTAATGAAACCAGGACCAGCGATTTCAATTTTTTCAATAGAAGCTTTTGCTTTATCGAAGTTTGCAACTAATTCTTCTGCAATCATACGAGGTGCTTTTTTCGCAACGCGTGCAAGTTGCATTGCCATATTTGTAGAGAAGTCACCATTTGTTTTATCTTTTGGAGATTCTAATACAACGTTTGGAATTTGTTCTTCTGTTGCTAATTCTGCCTTTAATACAGCAGCTTGAATTTCTTCTTTAATCAATCCTTTTACTTGTTCTAAAGAATTCATTATTTTGCCTCCTTCAAATTAATTGTAATTGTATATCTGCCAGCTTCTTGTTCACTTAGAAGCAATGCGTACGTTAAGAAGAGTTGTCCTTTTTTCTTTTCATCCGACCATTTAAAAAGAACATTATCAGTTTTCGTTTGCAATGCAAACGTACCAAGTTCACTCGTATACGTACCAGTTGTCCATTCACCTTTCACATGCGTCTGACGCATAGAAATAGCACCTGAACGCATAATGAGAACTTGTTCATCTTGAATTTTAATAATTGTTTTCACTTCGCCTTGTTCGTTCGGCTCTTGAAATGTTATATATGTACCTTGACCTTTTACATAGTATTGACCATTTGCTTCAAAAGCAACGGTTTCCTTCCTCGCCCCTTCACGGATTTCTGTTACGAAATGAACGTGTACTGGCAAGCCTGCAAGTTGTTTCTTCACGTCTTGCACACCTTTCAAATGTTATAGATATTAAATACTACTTATAATAAATCACTTTTCCTATCATATCAAAAAAAGACTCTGTCTGTCTGCTGAAAAATCAGGAAAACTCCTTTTCAAAAAATAATTCAACTTCTCTTTATTTCGTATGTTAAAATATTTTTAAAATCTGAATATTTTTTTCATTTAAAGAGGTGAATCTAATGCTACCAACAAAATTAAAAAAAGGTGATGAAATAAGGATTATTTCACCATCTTGTAGTTTAAGTATTGTCTCAAATACGAACCGAGAGCTTGCCACAAAAAGATTAACCGATATGGGCTTTCACGTTACATTCTCAAAATATGCTGATGAGATAGATCAATTTGCTTCCTCTTCTATTTCTTCACGCGTTCAAGATTTTCATGAAGCATTTAAAGACCCTAATGTAAAAGCAATTTTGACGACACTTGGAGGATACAACTCTAACGGTTTATTAAAACATCTCGATTACGATTTAATTCGAGAAAATCCGAAGTTTTTCTGTGGCTATTCTGATATTACCGCTTTAAATAACGCACTTTACACAAAAACAGGCTTAGTTACATATTCAGGTCCTCACTTCTCTTCATTCGGAATGGAAAAAGGGCTCGATTATACGACCGATTACTTTTTAAAATGTTTAGCTTCTAATGAGCCTATTGAAATATTACCGGCTGAAACATGGAGTGATGATTCTTGGTATATGGATCAAGAAAATCGAGAATTTATTAAAAATGAAGGATATGTTTCAATTCAAGGAGGGGAAGCGACGGGAGATATTATTGGTGGTAATATGAGCACATTTAATTTACTGCAAGGTACACCATATATGCCTAACTTACAGGGCAAAATTTTATTTCTTGAAGAGGATAGTTTAACCGGAAAAGCTACCCTAAAAACTTTCGATCGATATTTACATTCTCTTATGCAGCAAACTGATTTTGAATACGTAAAAGGTATCGTTATAGGAAGAATGCAAAAAGGAGCAGAATGTATGATAGAGGACATTCAAGAAATGATTGCTTCAAAGCCTGAACTTGCACATATCCCTATTATTGCGAATGCAAGTTTCGGACATACAACTCCAATCTTTACTTTCCCAATTGGCGGACGTGCAAAAATCATTTCTAATAAAAAAAGTTCAGCTATCACCATTTTAACGCACTAAAAAAGGAGCGAACGATTCGCTCCTTTTATGGTTTTTCTATTTTTTGCAACGCTTTTTGTGGGATTGATTCTTTCGGGATTTCAGCCCACCCTTTTCCCTGCATACCTTTTGCATAAATTTTTATAAAAGCACCCGTATGCAATTCACGGTTCACCATTCTTTTAATAACTTGTAGCCTTCCATCTTCTGTATACCCTTTAAATGTATACAAATATTCATCGTCTTTTTTCTCACTTTTATCTATAACAGCATAATAATCTTGTATTTCTTTATTTGAAAAGAAGTTGTCTACAAAAGCATGCACACCTTCTGTTTTCGTGTTTAAATAATACGCTGTTCCACCTAAAATAATGGCGAACACAGCTAAAACCTTAATTACCAATTTCATAAATGCGCCTCCTGTTTGCACTGCTTTCTCACTAACCGTATGTCTATACCTGTATTATACGAAAAAAAGCATACTATACTCTATCGAAATGCCTTACACTTTCCTTACATTATTGTAAGAGTTTTTCACCTTACAGCAATTTCCCAATAAAAATTTTTTCCGTTTAACAAACTTTTATATTATTATTGAATGATACAAATTTTTATTACAAAAATCAAAGGAGACAGTTTTCAAATGGCTATCTTGCAAGGTTTAGCACTATTACTTGTTGTACTTTGTCTATTTACACTTTTCAGTTACCGTGCGCCTTACGGAATGAAAGCGATGGGTGCTTTAGCTAATGCAGCAATCGCAAGTTTTCTTATTGAAGCATTTCACCGTTATATAGGTGGAGAAATGTTTCATAATGACTTTTTACAATCAGTAGGAGAAGCTTCTGGTAGTATGAGCGGTGTCGCAGCGGCGATTTTAGTAGCATTAGCAATCGGCGTTTCACCCGTATACGCTGTTTTAATCGGTATAGCTACTAGTGGGTTCGGTATTTTACCAGGATTTTTCGCTGGATATGTTTGTGCTTTCGTCGTGAAATTTCTCGAAAAGAAATTACCAGCTGGTGTAGAATTTTTAGCAATTCTATTTATTGCCGCACCAATTTCACGTGGAATGGCCATGCTTATGGATCCACTCGTTAACGCAACACTCGGTAAAATCGGTTCTATGATTTCAGTTGCAACTACAGAAAGTCCTATCATTATGGGGATTATGCTTGGTGGATTAATCACAGTTATTTCTACATCTCCACTAAGTTCTATGGCACTAACTGCAATGCTTGGATTAACTGGTTTACCAATGGCAATTGGTAGTCTTGCCGTAGCAGCTTCTGCCCCAATGAACTTCATTTTCTTTAAACGACTAAAAATCTGTTCAAAGAAAGATACAATCGCTGTGGCAATCGAGCCGTTAACACAAGCCGATGTTGTCTCAGCAAATCCAATTCCAATTTACGCAACAAACTTTGTTGGCGGTGCGCTTGCCGGTATTATTACGTCGCTATTCCAGCTCGTTAATAATGCACCAGGGACAGCATCACCAATTCCAGGACTTCTCGTATTGTTCGGATTTAATGATGTAATAAAAGTAACGATTGCTGCCGTATTATGTGGAATCGTTACCACTATTGTTGGATACGTCGGTTCCATTGTGTTCCGCAAATATCCAATCCGTTCTGCTGATGAAATTCGCGGAATCACTTCGGAAGAGAAGGTTGCATAAGAAAAAGAGCTATTCTCATCGTTTGAGAATAGCTCTTTTTTGATGTCTTGCTACAGCAGCTAGAATCTCCGGCCATTTCACACTCTCGTTCGAAGCCAAAAGCGCTTCTCGGTCGAGCGTTCCAATGACCTGCGATTCTGAGCGAGCTGCCTCCGCTTTTATTTCACCCAACCGAGCAGCATTTCCCGCACGAATTTGCTTGCTGCGATTGGTGTTTGATCACTATGATCGTAGACTGGAGCTACTTCTACTAAGTCTGCTCCGACTACTTTTATATTTGAATTTGCAATTGCTACGATGGACTCTAATAGTTCTTTAGATGTAATACCTCCAGCCTCTAACGTTCCTGTTCCAGGAGCATGAGCTGGGTCTAATACATCAATGTCGATTGTGACATAGACTGGACGTCCTGCAAGTTTCGGTAATACTTCTTTTAACGGCTCTAATACGTCAAATTTGTATAAGTTCATACCTACTTCTTTCGCCCATTCAAATTCTTCCTTCATTCCAGAACGAATTCCGAAAGAATATACGTTTTCCGGACCAATTAAATCACACACTTTACGAATTGGTGTAGAGTGGGATAAAGGCTCCCCTTCATACGATTCACGTAAATCAGTATGAGCATCCATGTGGATGATTGCTAAATCCGGATATTTTTTTGCCATTGCCTTAAAAATTGGCCAAGACACTAAGTGCTCACCGCCGAGACCTAGTGGAAACTTACCGGCATCTAAAAGTTTTGCTACATATTCTTCAATCATGTCTATGCTGCGCTGTGGGTTCCCAAATGGTAATGGGATATCACCCGCATCAAAATATTTTACCTCTTCTAGTTCACGATCTAAATACGGACTATATTCTTCAAGACCGATTGATACTTCACGAATACGTGCAGGGCCAAAGCGAGATCCTGGACGAAAACTTACTGTCCAATCCATAGGCATCCCATAAATAACCGCCTTTGACTCTTCAAAACTTGGATGACTTTTTATAAATACTTTACCTGAATAAGCTTCATCAAAACGCATACTCTTTTCCTCCTTGTGTGGAAATTAAGGTATCCCAACCTTTCATTATTTCTCAAATTTGGAGCCTATAACTCCTCTTTCTCGATTTACCTGCGCCTTCTTTTTATTACAAGAAGACTACTTCATTTGTAGCAGTGTAAGTAACTAGCATGTTCAAGCCTTCTAGACAAACACCTTAAATGAGTTACTTACACTTTATTTATTTCAATTTAACGCTCTTACTTAATTAAATCGCCAACAAATTTCGGTAATGCGAATGCTGCATTGTGTAATTCTTTTGTGTAGTATTTCGTTTCGATTTCATGGAAACGCTCTTCACTTACTTCTAATGGATCATGTTTTTTAGATCCGATTGTGAACGTCCAAAGTCCACTTGGATACGTCGGAATGTTTGCTGTGTATAAACGAGTAATTGGGAAGATCTCTTTTACGTCTTTAAACACAGTTGTAATTAGTTCTGGTGTGAACCAAGGGTTGTCCGTTTGTGCAACGAAAATACCATCTTCTTTTAACGCTTTAGAGATTCCAGCGTAGAAGCCTTTTGTAAATAGGTTTACTGCCGGGCCTACTGGCTCAGTAGAATCTACCATAATTACGTCATATTCATTTTCGCTTTCTGCGATGTGTAGGAAACCGTCTCCTACTTTTACTTCTACACGCTCATTATCTAATGCGCCTGCAATTGATGGTAAGTATTGTTTAGAGTACTCAATTACTTTTCCATCGATTTCAACAAGAGTTGCTTTCTTTACACTTGGGTGTTTTAACACTTCACGAATAACACCACCATCACCACCACCAACAACTAATACGTTTTCAGGGTTTGGATGTGTAAATAAAGGTACGTGCGCTACCATTTCATGATAAACGAACTCGTCCTTTTCTGTTGTCATAACCATGCCGTCTAAAATAAGCATGTTTCCGAACTCTTCCGTTTCAACCATATCAAGTTTTTGGAATTCTGTTTGCTCCGTATGTAATGTGCGGTTAATACGCGCCGTAATTCCAAAATGCTTTGTTTGTTTTTCAGTGAACCATAGTTCCATCGTACAATCACGCCTTTCGCTGCAAATTTATAATAGGGACATCATTAATGTCCCCTAACAAAAATAAAACAAAACATCCAAAAAGTATAGTTAAAAGTACAAAAATACCGAAAATATATTTTAGTCAGAGGGTTCTAACATATATGCGAAAAAGGTTTGCTCTGTAATAGGAAAGAAAACCCTTTCTTAAGAAAGGGCTTTTGTCTCTATTTCTACCGGTTTACGAATCGGAATTAAGATCATAACGCAACCAACTAATACAACAATTCCACCGACTAAAAACGGGCTTTGCGGCGAAACTGTATGACCGATAACTCCTGATAAAATTGGAGCAATCGCGCCTCCTAACCAACGAACGAAGTTATAGACACCCGATGTAACAGATCTTTCATAAGGTGAAATATCCATTACATAACTTGTAAATAACGCATTATTTAATCCTGATGCTAATCCAGATAGAACGATTAACACGATTTGTAACCACATGATTTTAACGAAGAATAGTGCAATTAAGAAAATCGCAAATACGAGTAAACTACCTTTTAACAATGTTTTTGGTTCATATTTACCTTCTAGCTTATGCGCTAAAATTGCTGAACCGTAAGCTAATGCTAATCCCCATCCGCAAAATACAAATCCTAATTGAATAGCAGATAAATGCATAATCAGTGGTGAATATGCTAACACGACGAAAAATCCGTAGTAGTATAACATTCCTGAAATGGCACCTTGCATAAACGGTTTATACTTCACCAGGTTAAGTAATTCACCTACGCCTGCTGCTTTACGCTTCACTTCTCGCTCCGGTTCTTTTACAAAAAAGAATACTAAAATAAATGCTAAGAAAATTAAAATACTCGTTGCGAAAAATGGGTAACGCCAAGAATGCCCACCTAATATACCACCTAACAATGGGCCACCTGCCATCCCTAAACCGATAGCTGCTTCATATAATCCTACTGCTTCATGAACTTCTTTACTTAATGCTATTAAAAGTGTCATTGCTGTAGCAAAAAACATCGCATTTCCTAATCCCCATCCTGCACGGAAAAGAGATAATTGAGCAATCGTTTGCGATATACCACATATAAATGCAAACACAGTTACAATCGCAAGACCGATCGTCATCATTCGTTTATCACCAAATCTTGATGCAAATATTCCAGCTGGTAACATCATAATTGCCATCGTTAAAATATATGCTGTAAATAACATCTCGACTTGCCAATGCGAAGCACCAATTTGTTCAGCAATGCTTGGTAAAATTGGGTCGACTACTCCTATACCTGAAAAGGCAAGGAAGGTAGCCACCACTGTAATCAATCTCCCTAATTTTTGTTTGCTCTCCATTTTGATTACTCTCCTTTTGTATTCTCTAAAAATGTAACTGCACGGCTTAAACTATCCTCTAGCTCTGCCCTCACGCGCTGCATTTGCTCCATTTTCTCGTCTAACGTTTGCACTTGTTCTTCAAGCATCTCTTTAATTTCTTGAATCACTTCACGGTCACGCGGATTCTCACTATTTCTTCTTTGTTCCATTCTTTCTTTTAACGATAAGAAATGTTGCATTTCTTGAAGCGTAATTCCCAGCACTTCTTTCGCTTCCACAATCCTTTTAATTCTTGCAATGTCCTCGTCTGTATACAGGCGAATATTCCCTTCACTGCGTTCTGGGGGATGAATTAAACCAATTTCCTCATAATAACGAAGTGTACGCTTTGTTAAACCGACTTGCTTTGTTACTTCATCAATTTTATACATGTGTATTCCTCCCTTCACCGGATTATTACATTTTACGTTAACGTTAACCTTTGTGCAACTATTATACTTTTGTAAATGTTTGTCATATGAATTGTATTTTTCTCAAAGCAGTTTCATAATGAAAGAAAAGAGATGATAAGGAGATTTCCACATGAATAAACCACTTATTTTCGCTCATCGCGGGGTAAAAGGAACACACCCAGAAAATACGATGATTGCCTTCCAAGAGGCTGAACGCATTGGTGCTCACGGAATTGAATTTGATGTTCATCTATCAAAAGACGGTGAACTAGTTGTTATTCATGATGAAACAGTGGACCGTACAACAAATGGCGTGGGACTTGTTTCTGAGAAAACTGTAGAAGAATTACAAATTTTAGATGCTGGTAGCCATAAAGACCCTTCTTTCCATGAGGCAAAAATCCCAACGTTACGAGAAGTATTTATTTGGCTCTCTACAACAAATTTACAACTTAACATTGAATTAAAAACAGATGTTATTCACTATCCAACTATTGAAGAAAAGGTCGTCGCTCTCGTTCGTGAATATCATCTATCCAATCAAATTGCATTTTCATCATTTAACCACGATTCCGTTTCATTATTAGCAGAAATTGCTCCAGAAATTCCAAGAGCGATTTTGTACGACACACCACTTGCAGATCCTATTGCTGAAGCAAAAAAACGTGGGGCAACTGGATTACATCCAAACTTTCAATTATTAACGAAAGAGTTTGTCCAATTAGCACAGGGGCAAGGATACGTTTTTCGTCCTTATACCATTAATGAATATAAAGATTTACAAACTATGATTGATTACGGCGTAGATGTTATTATTACCGATTGGCCAGCGCGTGCTTTTGAGCTCCTTTCTTAAATGAAGGGGCTCTTTTTATTTTGGAAATTTCATTGTTTAAAATAAACGAAAACCCTCAATACTAATACAATAATGCTTGTATTAATGAGGGGCTGAAAAAGATGGATCAAACTATGAATCCAAAACTTAAAAAATATAAACGTCTTTTCTTCACCGTAATGTTTTCTTGTGTTCTTTTTTTCGTTTTTTCCTTTTTTATTATCATTGTAGCTGCAAAAATTATGGGACCTCCCCCTGTTGCGGTTCCGCAAACGAGTGTCTTTTACGCTAATGATGACACTGTTATAGGACAAAGTAATGAAATGCAAAAACGCTATAATGTATCTCTCGATGAAATTTCTCCTTATGTAACAGGGGCGACACTATCTATTGAAGATCAACGATTCTACAAACATCATGGCTTTGATATGAAGCGCATTGCTGGTGCTATTGTTGCCGATTTAAAAGCAATGGCAAAAGTACAAGGTGCTAGTACTATCACACAACAGTATGCTCGTAACCTATACTTAGATCATGATAAAACGTGGAAGCGTAAACTATTAGAAGCAATGTATACCGTTCGTCTTGAAGTGAACTATAATAAAAATCATATTTTAGAAGGGTATTTAAATACAATTTATTACGGGCATGGTGCTTACGGAATTGAAGCTGCTTCCCGCCTGTATTTCGATAAAACTGCAAAAGAATTAACATTAGCAGAAGCTAGTATGCTCGCAGGCATTCCGAAAGGACCTAGTTTCTACTCTCCCTTTTTAAAAGAAGAGCGTGCCAAAGGGCGTCAATCTCTCATACTAAATGAAATGGTAGAACAAGGGTATATTACAAAACAGCAAGCTGCCTCAGCAAAAAAAGAAACACTTACTTTTGCCTCATTGGATACGAAAAAAGTTGCAGAAATTGCACCTTATTTCCAAGATGCTGTACAAGCTTCTCTTCTTCGTGATATCGGATTAGATGAGCAAGCCTTACAGCGAGGTGGCTTGCGTATTTATACAACGCTAGACCCTAAATTACAATCTGTAGCAGAGCAAGCTGTAAAAAATCATATACCTGAAACAACAAACATCCAAACTGCCCTCGTCTCTATGAATCCAACAACGGGTGAAGTGGCTGCCCTTGTTGGTGGAACTGATTATAATAAGAGTCAATTTAACAGAGCTACACAAGCTGCTCGCCAGCCCGGCTCTACATTTAAGCCATTCCTATATTATGCAGCCTTAGAACGAGGATTTACCCCTGCTACGCGCTTAAAAAGCGAATACACTGTATTCACTTTAGGTGACGGTGTTTCCAAATATAAACCGAAAAATTATAAAAACTATTATGCAGACGATTTTGTGACAATGGCACAAGCACTCGCCGTTTCTGATAACGTATATGCTGTGAAGACGAATTTATTTTTAGGCGAAGACATTCTTACAAAAACAGCGAAGCAATTCGGTATTACTAGCGCATTAAAAGATGTTCCGTCTCTTGCTCTCGGCACATCCCCTGTAAAACCAATTGAAATGGTCAATGCTTATAGCATGTTTGCAAACGGCGGAAAAGAAGTAAAACCAATCTTTATAAGGCGCATCGTTGATCATGAAGGAAATATGCTATACGACGCTCATTTAGAAAGTAAACAAGTTCTAGATAAAAGCAAAGCCTTTGTGATGGAAGAAATGATGGCAGGTATGTTTAATAAAAAACTAAGCAGTTATGCCGCTGTGACCGGTCAATCGATGTTATCAAAACTATCAAGAACATATGCCGGGAAATCTGGTTCTACAGAAACTGATAGTTGGATGATTGGATTTACCCCACAACTTGTAACAGGGGTTTGGATTGGATACGATCAACCTAAATCCATTTCAAACGTAGCAGAACAAGGATACGCGAAAAAAATATGGACCGATACAATGGAAAAAGGATTAGATGGACAGCCTAAAAAAGAGTTCAAACAACCAACAGATGTTGTTGCTGTCGACGTTAACCCTGAAAACGGTAAGATTGCTACAAAAAATTGTCCCATTTCTGTGAAAATGTACTTCGCAAAAGGTACAGAGCCAACTGAATATTGTATGGATCACGTTGATGATAAAGAAGAATTCGAAAAGGTTAGTGAAGAGAAGAAAAGGACGGGTTGGTGGAAGAAATATCTCCCGTGGTAAAAAAATAGCTGACGGAAATCCGTCAGCTATTTTTATTCACCTAATAATGCGTGGCGCAATTCCTCACTAGATTCGTTCCAAATTGCTTCATTATGCTCTTTTAAGAATGTACCAAGTACTTTTTTAGATGGTTCATCCATATGATCAATCATGATGTGACGCTTTAATGATTTATCCATTTTGTTTACATGCTCTGGAAGTGATTTATATCCGCGGCGAATTTCACGGTCAACTGTCATTTCACAAGCAGTTACACCTGCGTAATATGCACCGGTCGGTGTTCTTTCAATCGTTACCCAAACAAGCCAAAATGGTTTTCCGTTTGGAACATCATCTTTATTCGTTAAAAACTTAATTCCTTTTTCTACTGTACTACGCGCATGCATCGCACCGATATCAACGAACGCAGTTTTCTCTAATACATCAACAAATACAGGAGAAATATTTTCTAGGCTTAATGCCCCAACACCAAAACCACCATGCCCATCTGTTGAGTCATTCTTCACGATATTAAAACCGATTTTTTTCTTTTTCTCTGTCATATGTAAATTCCTCCTCGCTTAATAATTATAAAAGCCCGAAAATAGGCGCAATGATACTTTGTAAAAATCCATACACATACGGAATTACCACATTGAAAATAGGTTGAATTGTGTAATTGCTAAGCGGTGTAATAACAAGAATTAATAACGCAATTGCTCCATACTTTTCATACTGTGTCATTTTCGCACGAATATTCGCTGGTGCTAAATCTTCCACAACGCGATAACCATCAAGTGGTGGAATCGGTAGTAAATTAAACACAAATAAAACGATATTAAGAAAAATAAAAATTTGGAAAAACTGAATTAATGTATCTGTAACTGCAAATGGAAGTGCATGTAGCACACCTAGCGCTTGTAAACTATATAAAACGATTAAACCAATTGCACTTAAAATTAAATTACTAATTGGTCCCGCAATAGAAACTAATATTCCCGCAAGACGCGGTCTTTTAAAGTTATACGGGTTAAC
Source organism: Bacillus sp. NPDC057893 (assembly GCF_042796455.1). Taxonomy (NCBI): domain Bacteria; kingdom Bacillati; phylum Bacillota; class Bacilli; order Caryophanales; family Bacillaceae; genus Bacillus; species Bacillus sp. NPDC057893. Next base: position 383,094 of record NZ_JBHVNG010000003.1, read on the forward strand.
AGGCACTGGTCTTGCCCAACCGAATCCAAGAATTAATACAGCAATCATCCCGATAGGATCTAAGTGAGCCATCGGTGATAACGTTAACCGTCCTTGTTTTTTCGCTGTATCGTCTCCAAATTTATATGCAACATACGCATGTGCAAATTCATGCACAGATAGCGCAATAATAATCGCCATTGCTACCAATGGAATTTGGTGCAACGGGTATCTAAATAACTGATCCATAGTTCATCTCCTCTTCAATATGTCCAAAAAAGAAATTATTTGTTTTTCCGATTGTTCTTCCTCATAATCCGCTATAATAAGAGTGTAACTTACATAAAAGGAGCGATTGTACATGCCATACGTAACAGTGAAAATGCTAGAAGGACGCACAGAAGAACAAAAGAAAGCTCTTGCTGAGAAAGTAACAGCAGCAGTAAGCGAAACAACTGGTGCTCCTGAAGAAAACATCGTTGTTTTCATCGAAGAAATGTCTAAAAACCATTATGCAGTTGGCGGAAAACGCTTAAGCGACAAATAATTTCAAATTCTTTCATAAGAAGTAGCTCTTAGCTGCTTCTTATTTCTTTCCTTCTAATAACTCGATAATTCTCTCTTTATATTTTCCTTTTCTTCCATCTTCATAGATTAAATCATGCGGATAGAATAGCTTTTGATCCGTTCTCTTCTTACCCGTAATCGCCTCAACAATATCCGATTCGCGCGAAAGCTCCCTAAGTTCCCCGTTCGGCATAAGGAGTAAGATTGGTAGACGCTCTTCTTCTTCTCCTGCGCGGTAAAAGTCATACGGTAAGTCTGATGTTGAATCCACAACTAAATAATACTCTGGATCTAGTCCAATCTTTTTAAATAAGCTACTCAATTCCATCCAATTATCTAAACCGTGTTTATCTGTAAACTCTACATATTTAAATAGATTTCGATTCATAAAACGGCGACATAAGTCACTTAAAATTGGATCTTCTTCGTCTTGCCATACTTGGAAGTAATAATACATTACGTTCTCGTCTAGCTTTAAATAGTCCTCTACTGTTACCTCTTCTTCAAATAAAGAATAGAAATGAACAGGATGATATTTAAACGCATAATACTTCTCATGCAGTGATTTAGCTCGGTGTAAAATCTTCGTTAAAATTACTTCTGCACTACGTGTTACTGGATGGAAATATACTTGCCAATACATTTGATAACGACTCATAATATAATGCTCTACAGCATGCATACCACTATTTTTAATGACAACTTGATTACCATACGGGCGCATGACACGCAGTATACGTTCCATATCAAAGTTCCCATACTTTACACCAGTAAAATATGCATCTCTTAATAAATAATCCATACGATCAGCATCAATTTGGCTTGAAATCATACTAATCGCTAATTTATTAGTGGATGTTTTCGCAATTACATCTGCTACCTTTTGCGGGAAATCTTTATCCACACGGCTTAATACACGATTAATTTCCGTATCACCAACGATAATCTTTTGCGTAAATTTCTCATGATCTAACGAAAATACTTTTTCAAACGAATGAGAAAATGGGCCGTGACCGACATCATGAAGTAATGAAGCACATAAACATAACAATCTATCTTCAGCATTCCAATTTGGTCTGCCATCAAACACATCATCAATCATACGACGAATAATTTCATATACACCTAACGAATGAGTAAAGCGACTATGCTCTGCACCGTGAAATGTAAAAAATGTCGTTCCAAGCTGCTTAATACGGCGCAAGCGTTGAAATTCTTTCGTTCCGATTAAATCCCAAATAACGCGATCACGCACGTGCACATATTTATGTACTGGGTCTTTAAACACTTTTGTTTCGCTGAGTTTGTCGTTTAAATATACCACTTTCCGACATCCCCCTTTCTTTACTGCATTCTTACTATATATTATAAACGATATAGGAAACAGAAAGAAATGAAAGACTATATTAATTCCTGTTATATAAAGAAAAATCACTTTTACGTCGGTAAAAGTGATTTTTCTTTATATATTATTTTCCTAAAACAAATTCAGCTACTTCGTCTAAGATCATTTCTTTACCTAGCGGGAAGTATCCTTTGTTTAGGTCTTCATTGCTAATTGTGAATACATGATTGTTTTTAACAGCGTTCATGTTTTTCCAAATTGATTCTTCTTGGAATTCTTTTAGACGCTGAGAACCGTCACCAGTTGTAAATACGAATAAATAATCTGGGTTGTAATCGATTAAAGCTTCTTTTTGTACTTGTACTAGCGGTTTATCAGTTGGTGTCCCTTTAACTGCCGGTAACTTTAAGTCATTAAAGATTACGCTACCGTAACCGTAGTCACCATATACGCGGAAAGCATTTGGATATGCAGCCATTTTCATGAATGTTGCATCACCAGTTTTAGCGATGATTTTGTCATGTAATTTGCTTGCTTTTTCCTCATACTGTTTGAACCATTCTTTTGTTTCTTTCTCTTTACCGAAGATTTGACCTACTTCTTCGAATTTTGGACGCCATTGGTCTAATGGAGTTTTTAACATAACTGTTGGTGCAATTTTAGATAATTGATCATAAATCTTTTCTTGACGATTGTTTACAAGAATTAAGTCCGGTTTTGCAGCAGCTACTGCTTCGATGTTAATTTTATCGCCCCAAGCAGAACCTACTGGTTTCACACCTTCTAATTTCTTTGCGATATGTCCATCAATTTTTTCTTGTGTTGTATTTGCAGTAATAATCGGTTTCATACCGAAAATTAATAATTCTTCTGTTGAACCACTAAGGTCAGCAATTTTCTTTGGATTTGCAGGGATTTTAATTTCCCCTTTTGCGTGTTGTACAGTGCGCTCTTCAGTCTTCGCATCTGCTTTCTTTTCTTCTTCTTTGTTAGAACAAGCTGCAAATAGTACAGAAGTAACAACTAGTACCATTGCTAATAGTGCCATTTTAAAATTCTTCATATTCCGACTCCTTCTAGCTGTATTTCTCTTATAATTTGCATGTAACTATAAGAAACGAAAACAACATTTAATTAATATATTTTTATTAATTGTTGTTTATAACCCGTTCTAAAGGGCGTTCAACTTCCCATCCGTGGGTAAGAAGCTCAACGTCCATTAGAACTCCCCCTCTCACCTCTTTAAGAGGGGGAAATTCTATTAATTATGCTTTTTTACGCAATTGATTATTAATCATAGCTAAATCGTATGTTAAACAAATTGGTTTACAGTTTACTGGACATGGAACGATTTGAGCTTCGATTTCAAATACGTTACGAAGCGTTTCACTTGTCATAACTTCATCTGGCGTTCCTTGTTTCATTAACTTCCCAGCTTTTAATGCAATCATATGATCAGAGAAACGAGAAGCATGATTTAAATCGTGAATAACCATAACAATCGTTCTGCCTTCTTCTTTGTTTAACTTCTTCAGTAAGTTTAATACCTCAAGTTGATGAGCCATATCTAAGTATGTTGTTGGTTCATCTAACACGAGTAAATCTGTTCCTTGTGCAAGAGCCATCGCAATCCATACACGTTGACGTTGACCACCTGATAAAGCTTCTGCTGGACGATTTGCGAATTCTGTCATCCCCGTCACTTCAAGAGCCCAATGAATGTAGCGATAATCCTCTTCTTTCAATGTTCCAAATCCTTTTTGATGAGGAAAACGTCCATATGAAACAAGTTCAAACACAGTAAGGCCTGTTGGCACTTCTGCAGTTTGTGGTAAAATCGCCATTTTCTTTGCGATTTCTTTCGTTGGCTGTTTCTCAATTGCTTTTCCATCAAGATAAACAGTACCTCGTTTTGCTTTCAAAATACGAGAAGCCGTTTTTAATAATGTGGATTTCCCGCAACCATTTGGTCCAATAATCGTTGTAATTTGTCCTTCCGGAATTTCAACTGTTAATCCATCTATAATTAACCCTTCATTATAGCCAACAGATACCGCATCAACCGCTAAAGTTGCCATACAAAAAGCCTCCCTTTATTTTGTCCTCATAAGTAAATATATGAAATATGGTGCGCCAATTACAGAAATAACAAGACCGACCGGTATTTCTGAAGTTGGTAACACACTTCTTGAGATTACATCTGCAAATAAAAGCAAGAACGTTCCTATTAATGCAGCCGTTGGTAACATAATTTGATGTTTACCACCAACGAGACTTCTCGCTAAATGCGGAGCCATTAAACCGATAAAACCAATGCCGCCCGCCACCGCAACAGATGCACCAGCTAAACAAACTGCAATAAATAATAATTTACGTCTTTCCTTTTCTACATTTACACCAAGGCCAACTGCTGTAGAGTCGCCTAAATTCATTACATTTAATATGTGCGCTTTACTAATGGCAAGTGGTAAGAAAATAACCATCCATGGGAGTACACTTAGTACGAACTTCCAATCTGTTCCCCATAAACTTCCTGCCAACCAAATCGTTGCAAAACGGAAGTCGTTCGATGTCATCTTCATAGAAAAAATTAAACTAACAGCACCAAATCCGGCTGCAACAGCGATACCAACAAGAATTAATCGAGTGGATGAAACTCCGTCTTTCCATGCTAGTAAATAAATAATAACCGCTGCTAATATCGCACCAATTAGTGCGAAGAATGGAAGGATAAATACAGATAAGAATGTACCAGTTCCAACTTTTCCAAAGAAAAAGTAGACGAATACAACAACTGTTAATCCCGCTCCGGCGTTAATACCGATAATACCTGGATCAGCAAGTGGATTTCGTGATAACCCTTGCAAAATTGCACCTGACATAGCTAATGCAGAACCAACTAATATAGCAATAACCATACGTGGCATACGAAATTCAAATAAAATAACAGATTGATCTTCTGCACCTAATCCAACCAATGACTTTAATACATCTATTGGAGGTATTTTAAATGTTCCTGTATTTAAACTTACTAAAAATACAGCAACGATTAATCCTACTAAAATCGTTAAAATAGAAATGTTCTTTTTTGTTAAGACGCTCGTCCTCACATTTTTCCTCTCCCTTCATTACGTGCTAAGTAGAGGAAGAATGGAACTCCAATTAGCGCTGTAATTGCCCCAATTGGCGTTTCAAATGGTGGATTAATAACGCGAGATAACATATCTGCACATTCAATTAACAATCCACCTAAGACCGCAGAACATGGAATAACCCATCTATAGTCTGAGCCTACAAGGAAACGAGTCATATGCGGAATTACAAGTCCAACGAATCCAACCGATCCTGCCATAGAAACCGCAGAACCTGTTAATACAAGAACAAGTACTGTTCCGATAAATTTAATTAATGTCGTATTTTGACCAAGTCCAATCGCAATTTCTTCACCAAAGCTTAAAATTGTGATATATCTCGACATCATAATTGCTATAACGAGACAAACAAGACCAATCGGTACTAACATATTAATACTTTGCCATTTCACTCCGGCAACACCGCCTGCATTCCACATACTTACCTCTTGGGCAAGGTTGAAATACAATGCAATTCCAGATGAAATTGCCCCTAATAAAGCACTAATTGCTGCACCTGCTAAAGCTAATTTTACAGGCGTTAATCCACCTGGTGAAGAAGACCCAATACCATATACAATGCTCGCTCCAAACGCAGCTCCAATAAATGATGCGATAACAAACATTAAATAAGGTGAATTAGGGAAGAATGCATACATAATTGCAATCCCAAATACAGCTCCATCTGTAATTCCCATTAACGATGGTGATGCAAGTGGATTTCGTGTCATACCTTGCATAATTGCACCTGATACCGCTAAAAAGGCACCTGCAACTACGCCCCCTATTGCTCTAGGCATGCGAAGTTCTTGAATTACGTTATGATGCGTTATAGACCCATCAAACTGAAATACAGCTTGCCAAACGGTCTTTAAACTAATATCTGCTGCACCAAACGAAATAGAAACTGCCATGCTTAAAGCTAACAAAATTGTGCCTGCTATTAAAATAATAGAAGCAACGAGCGGTCTGCTCTTAATCTCTTTAACATTCACATCTTGCTGTTCTATACTCCTTGCGCTCGCTTCCATCCCTCAACCATCCTAACCAACAACATATATTTAATAAAATGAAATTTATTCTCAAATAGTAATAAAAAAATTAGATGAATTGATTTTTCCTGATAATGATTCTCAGAATCAGACACTTTCTATTTTACCTATCGCTTCAAAAGACTGTCAACCATTATTTTGAAATACAAATTCATATAGATCGAAATTTTAATGAACAGGTGATGTCCATCCTACATCGCATGTTAGTCTCCATCAATTGTACTTTCGCAGAATAGATCATTCCTCTTATGGACATAAAAAAAGAAGAGTAATCTGTTCACTCTTCTTTTTCTTACTTATTTAACTTTGCTTCAATTTTTACAATTAATTCGTCTTCTGTTGGAGCCGCAACTGGACGATTATTTACAAACGCGAATGATTTTTTACGACCAGGACCGCAGTAAGACTGACATGCAACCTCAATCGTTGCACATGAATCTACTTTTTTTAACTTCGGAATCAACGTTTTAACGTTCGTTGCCTGACAATCATCACACACACGAAATTCGTTTCCCATTATATATAACACTTCCTCTATTTTAAACTTTTCACAAGTACATTTAAAAATAAACACTAAATGGTATTTTACCGCTCTTTGAGGCTTGTTGCAAGTCTCCGGGCGTAGCTCCATTCCTATATAAGGCTACCTATTTTTTATATTTTCTCCTTCAAAAGCTTTCATCATTCATAGCCACATTTCTTCTCTTCATTGAAATCTACCATATTTTTAAAAGCTTTGTATAAAAGCTCATTTTTTTGCCCATTATAAAAATAGGAAGTTCATAAAAAGAAAGGGAGTTGAATCTATGAAAGTAAGACAAGATGCTTGGACAGACGAGGACGATTTATTACTTGCTGAAACAGTGCTTCGCCATGTTCGAGAAGGAAGTACTCAATTAAATGCTTTTGAAGAAGTAGGAGATCAGTTAAATCGCACATCTGCTGCTTGTGGTTTCCGCTGGAATGCTGTTGTTCGCTATAGCTATGAACAAGCTCTTCAACTAGCAAAAAAACATCGTAAAGATAAAATGCGTGCTGCGGGCGGTGAACAGGCAAAAAAACGTTTACTTTATACACCACCAGCTTCAGCGGCGATAACTGATTATGAAGAACACGTACCGTATGAAACAGCTGTTCAATATACAGAAGCTATTCCATATCAAGAGCCGACTGTTCCTGCTCCAAAAAACTCAATAACAATGCAAGATGTTATTTACTTTTTACAAACAGTTGGATCTTCAAATATAAAAGTAACAGCTCTTGAAAACGAGAATACGAGATTGAAACAAGAAATTAAAGCGCAAATTTTGCGAAATGAAGAACTAGAAAAGAAACTAGAAAAATTAGAACAACAATCTCATACTGTACAAGAGGATTACGAAACACTTATGAATATTATGAACCGTGCTCGTAAATTAGCAGTAATGGATGATGAGGAACGCTCACAAACATCTTTCCGCATGGATCGAAACGGTAACTTAGAAAAAATTGCAGAATAAAAAGGATGCATATGTGCATCCTTTTCTTATTTCACTTCAACCATATGTGCTTCTTCAACTTTAGAATCTCCCTTTATATATGGGAAACCCCTTTCTTCATTTTTTGCTATAATAAAGATTGTCATTTTATAAATAAGGGGTTAGTTATATGAGCAATTCCCGTTCGATTTTATCTCAGCCAGAGTGGCGCATTGTGGATCAGTCTAGTTTAGGACCAACATTCCATGCGTTGCAGTCATTCGCAATGGATGACACATTATGCACAAGTATTGGAAATGGCGAATCAGCTGCAACAATGCGCTCTTGGGTTCATCACAATACAATTGTACTTGGCATTCAAGATTCACGCCTACCACATTTAGAAGAAGGTATTTCCTTTTTAAAACAAAACGACTTTAATGTTATCGTTCGTAATTCCGGTGGACTTGCTGTCGTACTTGATGAAGGTGTTTTAAACGTATCACTTTTATTCCAAGAAACAGAAAAAGGTATCGACATCGATCTTGGATACGATACAATGTGGCATTTAATTAAGGAAATGTTAAAAGATTACGATGTTACTATCGAGGCAAAAGAAATTGTTGGTTCTTATTGCCCTGGTAGCTATGATTTGAGCATTCGCGATCAAAAATTTGCTGGTATTTCTCAGCGTCGTATTCGCGGAGGCGTTGCTGTACAAATTTACTTATGTGCGACAGGAAGCGGATCTGAGCGCGCGGCCCTCGTTCGTGATTTTTACAACGTAGCAATTCAAGGAGAAGAAACACGATTTACGTATCCTGAAATTGTGCCAAGTACGATGGCTTCACTATCTGAATTACTTGGCGAAACAATTACAGTGCAAGATTTAATGATGCATCTTTTAAAAACGTTGCAACAATTCGCTCCAAAGTTAACACCATCTCAACTAACGTTGGATGAAGTCCCTTTATATGAGATGAATTTACAACGTATTATTGATCGTAACAATAAGGCACTTGGTTTAGAAAAATAAAAAACAAAAATGACCACCCTCATTCCGTTATACACGAAATAGGGTGGTCATTTTTCATATCAATTCGTTATAGAATTAAAGTGCTTGAGCTGCTGTAATTAAAGCTAACTTGTACACTTCTTCTTCGTTACATCCACGAGATAGATCGTTTACAGGCATATTTAAACCTTGTAAGATCGGTCCTACTGCTTCGAAGTTACCTAAGCGTTGAGCGATTTTGTAGCCGATATTACCAGCTTCTAAGCTTGGGAATACGAATACGTTAGCATCACCTTTAATTGTAGAACCTGGAGCTTTTTTCTCAGCTACAGATGGTACGAATGCAGCATCGAATTGGAATTCTCCATCTAAAGTTAATTCAGGAGCCATTTCTTTTGCAATGCGAGTTGCTTCTACAACTTTTTCTGTTTCTGGAGATTTCGCAGAACCTTTTGTAGAGAAGCTTAACATAGCAACGCGTGGGTCCATGCCGAATAGTTCAGCAGTTTTCGCGCTTTCGATACCAATTTCAGCTAAATCTTGGCTATTTGGTGCAATGTTAATTGCGCAATCAGCGAATACATACTTCTCTTCTTCACGTACCATGATGAATACGCCTGAAGTTTTTGTAACGCCTGGTTTTGTTTTAATGATTTGAAGTGCTGGACGAACTGTATCAGCAGTAGAGTGAATTGCACCGCTTACTAAACCGTGTGCTTTGCCCATGTATACAAGCATTGTACCGAAGTAGTTTTCGTCTTTAAGGATTTTGCGAGCATCTTCTTCTGTCGCTTTGCCTTTACGGCGTTCAACGAAAGATGCTACCATTGCATCCATTTCTTCGTATGTAGCTGGATCGTAAATATCAACGCCTGCTAATGTTAAGTTCATGCTAGCAGCTTTTGCGCTAATTTCTTCTTTATTACCAACTAAAATTGGTTTTACTAACTCTTCTTTTGCTAAACGCTCTGCAGCGCCTAGAATTCTTTCATCAGTTCCTTCAGGAAGTACGATAGAAATGCCTTTTCCTTGAACTTTTTCTTTTACTGTTGTAAATAAATTGCTCACGAATAAACCCTCCTACAAATGTTAAAAACTCTACCTTTAAGAATACTTCTTTTCAGCTATATTTTAAACTTATAGCTCCCAAAAAATAGATAAAATTAAAATGATTATATTTTCATAAAATTCAGCCGAGAAATAAAGCCTACTTAATCCTTATTTTCTCCCGTTTTCCGGTAAATATAAATGTGACAGTTTTATGCACCGAAACTTTATATAGATGTTTTTAAACCTATATATGCTATAGTTAACGTGTAAAATATCATTAACTGAGGTGAATAGAATGAGTGAAGCAACAACAACGTTAGATGGCTGGTATTGTTTACATGATTTACGTTCTATTGATTGGGCAGCATGGAAAACATTATCTAGTGACGAACGCGGACAAGCAGTGTCTGAATTTTTAAATGTCGTTGAAAAATGGAACGAAGTAGCTACTGCAAAAAAAGGCAGTCATGCAATGTATACAGTTGTTGGTCAAAAAGCAGATATTATGCTTATGATCTTACGTCCAACAATGGAAGAGTTAAATGAAATCGAAACAGAATTAAATAAAACAACATTAGCTGAATATTTAGTTCCTGCATATTCTTACGTATCTGTTGTTGAACTAAGCAACTATCTTCCAGCTGATGAAGACCCATACCAAAACCAACAAGTCTTAGCTCGCTTATATCCTGAGTTACCGAAAGCAAATCACATTTGCTTCTATCCAATGGATAAGCGTCGCCAAGGTAATGATAACTGGTATATGCTTCCTATGGATGAACGTAAGAAACTTATGTACAGTCATAGCAAAATCGGTCGCCAGTACGCAGGTAAAGTGCGCCAAGTTATTTCAGGATCAGTTGGATTTGATGATTTTGAGTGGGGTGTAACATTATTTGCTGACGATGTTCTTCAATTTAAGAAACTTATATATGAAATGCGCTTCGATGAAGTAAGTGCTCGCTACGGTGAATTTGGAACATTCTTTGTGGGAAACATTTTACCAAGTGAAAAAGTAACAACATTTTTACACATATAATATAAAAAAAGGAACGAAATTCGTTCCTTTTTTTATTACCCTCTACATTAACCTGCAAAAACCTTCTTTTCTCTGCAAATTTGAACAAAAATCGACAAATTCTTTTCAAATTTCTTGTAAGATTGTAACCTTTTCACATCCAAATTTATGCTAAAATGGTACGAGCTATATGCTAATAACGATGCGAAGGTGATAATGTATATGAAGAAAATCTTGTCTATTTCACTATTGTTTCTATTGTCATTTTCTTCCTTAGGAGTAACAACATCCCATGCGGAAGAAAAAATACATATAGAGGCAGCTGCTGCACTTCTATTTGATGCAGATACAGGAAAAATACTGCATGAACAAAATCCAGATGAATTACTAGCTATCGCTAGTATGTCAAAATTAATTGTTGTTTATGCCGTATTAGAAGCAATTAAAGAAGGAAAAATCACTTGGGATACGAAAGTAAACATTTCTGATTACGCTTTTGAAGTTTCACGTAATAATGAATTCTCTAACGTACCGTTCGAAAAGGGACGCCAATATACCGTAAGAGAATTATATCATTCTATCGTTATCTTCTCTGCGAATGGATCTAGTATTGCTTTAGCAGAATTACTTGCAGGAAGTGAAAAGAACTTCTTAAATCTTGCAAATGAACATGCGAAAAAACTAGGGTTAAAGAAATATAAATTCGTAAACGCTACTGGGTTAAACAACGCTGATTTAAAAGGAAAACATCCTGAAGGAACTGATCCGAATGGAGAAAACTCCATGTCAGCTCGCGATATGGGTATTCTTTCAAAAACAATTATTACAAAGTATCCAGAAATGCTAGAGGATACAAAACAAAGATTTAGAAACTTCCCAGATAATCATCCGAAACCAATTCGTATGGAAAATTGGAACTGGATGTTACCAGGTGCCGCTTTCTCTTATGAAGGAGCAGATGGTTTAAAAACAGGAAGTTCTGATACCGCTGGGTATGGGTTCACTATTACAGCAAAACGCGGTGATTTACGTCTTATTTCTGTTATTATTAAAACGAAATCAATGGACGAACGTTTCACAGAATCTCGCGCATTAATTGAATATGGATTTAATAACTTCGAAAAACAGAAATTAAAAGTAGATAAAAATAACAAAATTTCTGTAGTAAAAGGAAAAGAAGACTACGTAACAGTTGCACCAGAAAAAGAAGTGACAGTAGTTACTGCAAAGGGTAGCAAAGCACCTTACAAAATTTCTACTGAAGCGGATAAGTCACTCGCTGAAGATGGACATTTAGTTGCTCCTATTAAGAAAGATGCAAAGGTCGGTTCCATCGTTTTAGAACCAACTGATAAATACGGTTTCTTAGACGGAAATAAAAGTATGAAAGTTACTGCAAAAACGACTGAAGAAGTAGAAAAAGCAAATTGGTTCGTATTAACAATGCGTTCAATTGGCGATTTCTTCTCAAACTTATGGTCTAAAGTATTTTAATGATGAAAAGCTAGCTCACGCTAGCTTTTTTTATTTTCCCCTCTAAATGTAAAACTTCGTTTGGTTGTCATATCTGCGTCCTTTTTCTCATACGTATGAACTAGTAATTGTTCCACACTTCATCTAGAAAAAACCTCTTTCCAAAGGGTATTCCAAAAAGAGAGGTGACACATAATGGGTGTTATCGCACATACAGAAGAAGATGTAAAGTTATTAGCTAGACTCATGCGTGCTGAAGCTGAAGGAGAAGGCCAACAAGGCATGCTAATGGTTGGAAATGTCGGTGTAAATCGTGTCCGCGGAGATTGCTTAGACTTTAAAAAAGTCCGAAATTTACGTCAGATGGTTTATCAAAATCCTGGTGGTTTTGAAGCAACTCAAAAAGGGTATTTTTATCAACGAGCGAGAGAACAAGATATCGCCTTAGCCCGCCGGACAATTCAGGGACAACGTTTTTGGCCCGCCAACTTCTCCCTATGGTTCTTTAGGCCTGAAGGTCCTTGCCCGCCAACTTGGTATAACCAACAAAATTCAGGACGTTTTAAAAAGCACTGCTTCTTCCAACCATCCGGTGAGGATTGTCCAAGCGTATATTAAGGAATGAAAATGAGGAGGGATTTTTGAATGGCACAGCAACAAAACCCGTACTACGGAACAGGTTTTTATCAACCATCTGGAACTTATGTACAACCGCAACAAATGACCGCGCAGCAACAGCAACAACAGCAAGCGATGCAACAACAAGTTGCTCAGGCTCAACTTGCAGTTTCTCAAGGGATGTTACCACTAGAGCAATCGTATATTGAAAACATCCTTCGTTTAAATAAGGGTAAGCCAGCTACAGTTGTAATGACTTATGAACGTGGTAGCTCGCTTGGCACACAATCTTATACAGGGATTATCGAGGCAGCCGGCCGTGATCATATCGTTATTAGTGAGCCGAAATCTGGAAAACGCTTTTTACTACTAATGATTTATTTAGATTATGTAGAATTCCCAGGAGAAATTGCGTATTTACCTGGTCAACAAGCAACTTATGCTCCAAGACCATAAAAAAAAGCTGGCGAATGCCAGCTTTTGTTTTTTATAACCCTTTTACAACTGCAGTTCCGACTAAAATCCACGCCACAATAAACGCTACACCACCGAGAGGTGTAATTGGGCCAAAGAATTTAATACCTGTTGTACTTAATGCGTAAAGACTGCCTGAGAACATAATAATCCCAGCTACCATAAGCCAACCCGCGGCGCTTAAAAGTGATGATTGCATTTTGTCCATTAATAGAGCAACTACAAATAAGCCACCTGCATGAAACATTTGATATGTAACGCCCGTCTTCCACACTTCTAACATTTTTGCAGAAATTTTATTTTCTAAACCATGTGCTCCAAAAGCCCCTAACGCAACAGATAGCCCCGCTGCAATACAACCTAGTAAAAAGAAAATTTTCATCTTAATTCCCCTTTTTATTTTTATCATAAGCAATTTTCACATATAATCCAAACGATTTAATCCTTAAAAATCAAATAAAGAATTACCATTTGCACCTTCTTCTTTTATATACACAGGTTCTCCAGAAACTGGCATAACCGGTTGAACTGTTGTTATAGGCTGAGATCCGATTATTTGTGATTGAACTTGTGGTTCTCTATACGTAGAAGGCTCAACTTGTTCATCTAATAATAAATCACATAATGCACGCACAACTAATAAATGCTCTTTTGATTTTTGTCCTTCACTACTTTTTGCCTTTGCAATTTCACTCGCCATTTTATTTAAAACCTTATCGCTAGATACTTGCATTCCTTGTCACCTCTTACTTTGTAGTTCTTTCTCAAATTGCCCCAGTTTCTCCACTGAACCAAATACTATTATCATATCATGTTCTTGCAGTTTTTCCTGCCCCGTTGGATTATGGATAATATTCCCATCTCTCAAAATTGCTAAAATTGTTACATCAAATTGATTTCTCACATTACTCTCTAGTAACGATTTACTGGCTAGGATAGAATCTTTACCAACTTGAATTTCTTCAATTACAAATGATTGCTCTATTCCATACAATACTGTATCAATATAATGAACTGTTAACGGATTCGCAATACCTTTTGCGATATGAATTCCTGCCATACTAGATGGATTAATAACCTTATTTGCACCAGCGCGCCGTAATTTCTCTTCTGTTTCTGGCTTTTCAGCTCTTGCTACAATTTTAATTGCATCATTAAGCCCTCTTGCCGTTAATGTAATAAATACATTTTCTGCATCGTTTGCTACGATAGCCACTAGACCCGCTGCCTTCGAAATTCCGGCATTATGTAACACTTGATCTTCAGCTGCATCCCCATGTACATATAAAAGCTTTTCCTGTTCGAATATACTTTCATCTTTATCCACAACTACAAATGGGATTTTCTTTTCCTGTAATTCATGTACAACTTGAAGCCCTACTCTTCCGCAACCACATACTATAATATGCTTTTGTAACTGTGCTATTTGTTTATCCATCTTCTTCCTCCGCACCGCATGAAATAAGTTACCCTCAATGATCATAGCTGCTACTACCCCCATTGCATACGTAACGATACCGACGCCAACAGGTATAATAAGGAGCGCAAAAAATTTTCCTGCCTGTGTTACAGGCACTACATCACCATATCCAACCGTTAATACAGTAATCATCGTCATCCAAAATGCTTGAAACAAGCTAATCTCTTCAATTGTCATAAATCCTAGCGTTCCTAGAATTACAACAAAGGTCATACATATAACTGCTATCCATAATTGCTTACGTGCATTCATATTATATTTCAACTCTTTTCTCTATCTACAATCTTTGCCAAAGGAAATGAAATACCTATATACTAGAAACGGAATCTATGAAAGAGGTTGATATAATGAAGCTATTTCTTTCTGCCTTACAATGGGCACTATTTATTTTAGCTGGAAGTCTTATTGTACCAATTAGTGTTGCAACTAGTTACGGCCTCGACGGCGCTGAAGCTATCGCGTTTGTACAAAGGACATTATTTGTTCTCGGTTTTGCCGGCCTACTGCAAGCTATATTCGGTCATAAACTTCCTATTCAAGAAGGTCCCGCAGGCCTTTGGTGGGGAATTTTCTCCCTGTATGCAAGTTTAGGCGTCGTATTATTTGGATCAAGCAATGAAACACTTAAGGTCCTTCAGTACGCTTTCCTATTAAGTGGCATCATTTGTATTATTCTTAGTGTTTTTGGACTAATCGATAAACTAGTTCGTTACTTTACACCTACAGTAATTGGAACGTATTTATTCCTTCTTGTCGCACAACTTAGTGGCTCCTTCTTAAAAGGGATGTTTGGCCTTGATGGACAACATACAGAAGTACAACCAAAGGTATTTATTCTTTCACTCATTGTTATTTTACTATCTTTTTTCATTATGAAGCTACCTATTATTGGACAATATTCCGTTCTTTTCAGTATCGTCTGCGGCTGGATATTATTCGCGTGCTTCGGATTATCTAATCCAGTAACACCTGTGACAGATATAATTCGTCTTCCATCTCTATTTGTTTTCGGAATGCCCCGCATTGAATGGAACATGGCAATTACGGTCGTTTTCGTCACACTACTACTTCTAACAAATATGTTAGCAAGTATTCGCGTTGTACAAAAGGTTGTTTCTAAGTATGAAGAAAATGCCGCGGAGAACCGATTCAAACAAGCTGGCATTATAACAGGAATAAATCAATTGCTAGGCGGTCTATTTTCAGCCATTGGTCCTGTCGCCATTTCTGGATCCGCAGGATTTATTGCAACGACAAATATTTATAAGCGCCTTCCATTTATGTTAGGGTCAAGCTTTATCATTCTTGTTAGTATATTCCCAAAGATTACTTCATTCTTTGCGGCAATCCCCGTTGCAGTTGGGTATGCTGCGATTTATCCTGTATTTGCAAGCATGATTGGTCTCGCTTTTCGCGAATATGACACTGTACAAAATAAAGAACAATTATTTAAAGTAGCAGGTCTTTCAATCTTTATAGGAATCGGAGTTATGTTCGTTCCAGCCGGAGCATTTTCTACGCTGCCGCCATTTTTAGCATCATTTTTAAGTAACGGTCTCGTTCTTGGATCTGTCATGGCTATCTTGCTGGAAATACTATTTTCTCGTTCGCACGAAAAACAACTATCTTAAATTGGAAAACTTCCATTATTGCACTCTACCTTTAGAGTTGTTACGATAATGATAAAGTGAAACTTTAATCAGTGGGGGTTTTGTTCATCACCCACTGATTATTAGCCCACATCAATCGGGCGTTTGCGGTATAAATTATCATGGGCAACACGCTCATGATAATTTATACTAACAATGCAGAACTTCTCCTAATTTCATGCAAAGAAGTTCGATGTCTTACTATATATTCCCCACTATCTTCATAAAAATTTATTTCTATTCCAACAAAGAAAGGAATTTTCGATATGACTTATAAAATGATTGTTTTAGATTTAGATGATACTTTATTACGCGATGACCATACCATTTCACCTCGTACGAAAGAGGCTTTAATGACAGCACAAGAGCAAGGAGTTAAAGTAGTACTTGCTTCTGGGCGTCCAACGTTTGGTATGCGCAACGTCGCAAAAGAGCTTCGTTTAGAAGAATACGGCAGCTTCATTCTATCTTTTAACGGCGCAAAAATTATTAACTGTAAAACAAATGAAGAAATCTTTAGTAGTACGCTATCTCCTGAAATCGTTCACAACCTATTTGAAATTAGTAAAACTGAAGATGTATGGATTCATACTTATATTGGCGATGATATCGTAACAGAAGAAAATAATCCTTATACTGAAATTGAGGGCGACATTACTGGTATGCCAATCGTTGTAGTAGATGATTTTAAAGCCGCTGTAACAGAGCCTGTAGTAAAAGTATTAATGAACAAAGAAGCTGAACGCCTTGTTGAAGTAGAAAAGAAATTACAAAAACAGCTAGAAGGCCAATTAAGCGTTATGCGTTCTAAACCATTCTTCTTAGAATTTACTGAACATGGTGTTACAAAAGGAACGAGCTTAAACCAATTAACCCAAAAACTTGGCATTAAGCGTGAAGAAGTTATCGCAATGGGCGATAGCTATAACGACCAATCGATGATTGAATTTGCCGGTCTTGGCGTTGCAATGGGTAATGCGCCAGATGATATTAAAGAAATTGCAAACTATATAACAGATACAAATATGAATGATGGCGTTGCTAAAGTTGTAGAGAAATTCGTACTAAAAAGCGAAGTGCTTGTTTAATATTTTCATTCATAAAACCTATTTGAAGTCAAATACTTCAAATAGGTTTTTATTTAAATTACAATGCTTTTGTGACTATATTTTGAACTTTGCACTATTCTCGTAGTGTAAACTTTCTTTTTGTATATAATGGAACAAAATAGACTATTTTATTTTGAAAAAGAATACAAATTTACTATATACAAGCATACGTTAAAGGAGGCTATTTCATGTTATCTACACCAATCGGACGATTAAGAGCAATCGGCTTAATTGAGGGGATTTCTTTCCTATTACTATTATTTGTAGCAATGCCATTAAAATATTTTGCAGGGTTTGCAACAGCTGTTAAAATTACAGGTATGGCTCATGGCGTTTTATTCATACTATTCATCTTTGCGGTAATTCAAGTAACAATCGTACACCGTAAAACAATTTTATGGGCACTTGGGGCACTTGTTGCATCAGTTATCCCATTTGGTACTTTTGTACTAGATGCAAAACTAAAAAATGAACAATAATAAGAAGGTAGTTAACGACTGTTAACTACCTTTTCTATTTACAAATTTGGGATCTGCCAATCGATTTCTCTTTCACTCATATTAGCTAAAATCGTATTTACTTTAGAATATGGCTTACTGCCAAAGAAACCACGTCTTGCTGATAGTGGGCTTGGATGTACAGATTCAATGATATGGTGATTCGTCTTTGTAATTAACTTTTTCTTCGCCTGTGCATGGCGTCCCCATAATATGAAAATAACTGGCTTTTCACGTTCATTTAATAGCTCAATTACGCGATCTGTGAAATGCTCCCATCCTTTTCCTTTATGAGAATTTGCTTCACCTTGACGAACCGTTAATACAGTATTTAATAATAATACTCCTTGCTCCGCCCATTTTACTAAATAACCGTTATTCGGAATTTCATAACCGTATTCATCTCGAAGTTCTTTATACATATTTAGCAATGATGGCGGCGTTTTAATACCAGGTTGTACAGAAAAGCTTAAACCATGTGCTTGATTCGGTCCATGATATGGGTCTTGTCCTAAAACAACGACCTTTGTATTTTCATAACTTGTATACTGAAGAGCTTTAAAAATATCTTCTTTCTTTGGATAAATCACATGCGCCTCATACTCTTCTTTTAAAAAGTTAGCTAAAGATTGATAGTATTCTTTCTCAAATTCTGGCCCAAGTAATGGTCCCCAATCATTCTGCAAAATGTTTTCCATGCCTTCACTTCCTATCCAATTAATTCACCATATCCTGCCTTGTAAATACTATAAATGAAATGATAAGAGATACTACTGCCCAAACCGTTAAATTCATTAAAGAAAATCCCATTGATAAACCTTGTAATGCAGGCAGTTTTCCTGATAAATAATCCGTTAGCGATAAGTTGACACTAAAAATGTATTTCGCACCTTCCCAAGACGTTGCAAACGAACTTAAAATGCCGCCTGCAATTAACGCAGCTAACATAACGCCCATACCAGCTGGTGTATTTCGAATTAAAACAGAGACCATAAATGATATAGTTCCAACAACGATAGCAACAAACCAAGCTAGTCCGTACGCCATTAAAATGTATTGCCACTGCGGAATAAGGTGTACAAAGTTTGTATTTAACGTTTCCTTATCAATGACGAATCCTGTTAACACAGGTAAATTCCATCCAGAGTATCCAAATACAAGCCCTGATAATGCATAAGCAAACACACCAACAAGAAGCAATATGAGCGAAATGAAAAATAACATCGTCACGTATTTACTAAGGAGTATTTTCCAGCGCCGAATTGGCCTCGTCAGAAGCATTTTCATCGTACCATCGCTTCGTTCTCCTGAAACAATATCAATGGCGACAATCATAACGAGCAATGGAATAAATAACGTTATTCCTTGTTCAATAAACGCCCTCACAAATGTCGGTGCTCCTGGCGCAGTCGGATTAATATCATGATCTAAATAATATTGTTGTTGCTCCACTCTTACTTTTAACCAATCACGCCATTCTTCTGGCAATCTAGAATTGTTCAAACGGTTTTGTGAATCAACAATTTGTTGCTGTAATGATACTTTCCAATCGGTCGTGCCCAGCCTTTTTTGCGTTGTTTCTATTTCACGATACTGAGCATACACAAAAAGCGGAATCAAGATTGCTAAAATAAGCATGACAACAACAATCCGTTTCTTACGATAAATCTTTTCTGATTCATTTAAAACTAGATTTGCAAATTCACGCATGTTGCTCACCCCTTGTGAGTTCAATAAATAAATCTTCTAGCGTAAATACAAGCTCTTTGACGCTATGTACATCTATCTCGTTTTCTACAAAGTGCTTATTCCAAACATTAATAGACGCAACATCCATACGACATAGTAAACGCTCATCTTCTATAATAACTTCCTCTACCTCTTCAGCAGCGTCTAACATGTCTTTCGCTTTGGAAATTGGTGTAACGACCCATTCTACACGATCACTCGCTGTTTTGATCAACTCTTCAATAGGTGCAACTGTTATCATTTTTCCTTTATGAATAATAGCAACACGGTCGCATATCATTTGTACTTCGCTTAATAAGTGACTCGAAATAAACACACTCATATTTTCTTCTTTTACAAGCTTATGTATAAATTCTCGCAATTCTCTAATCCCAGCTGGATCTAAACCATTCGTCGGTTCATCTAATATGAGCAATTTCGGGTTTCCAAGAAGCGCCTGTGCAATTCCGAGACGTTGTTTCATACCGAGGGAATATGTTTTCACCTTATCGTGAATACGCTCATCTAAATGAACCATTTTTGCAATTTCAATAATACGTTCATCTGATATATCCCCAAGCATGCGCGCAAATTGCTTTAAGTTTTCCCATCCCGTTAAATATGTATAAAGCTCTGGATTTTCAACGATACTTCCAATTTGACGCATCGCTTCCCTGAAATTTTCCTTAATAGAATAACCACCGATAGAAATAGTACCTTCTGTCGCTTTAATCAGTCCGACTAACATTCGAATTGTTGTCGTTTTCCCGGCTCCGTTCGGCCCTAAAAAGCCAAACACTTCTCCTTGTTTTACATCAAATGAAATGTCTTCTACAAGTGTCTTCTTTCCAATTACCTTCTTCACGTCTCGTACGGAAAGTATCATCGTCATTTTATCCCTCCTTGTTCTAGTTTTAGCTTACTTACGACGTTTTGGACTAATCGCTCTGCCATATATGTGTAACCTACTTCATTCGGATGAAAATGATCGGAGTATAATAAATCTTTTCCGCGATTTTGGAATAAATCAAATGTCGGTGTAATATATACATTTTTATCATTTAATGCTAACTTCTCTAAAGAAGCATTCCAATCAACAACAATATTTGATGAACCTCTTAAATCTTCTACATCCTCAAAAGGATTGTATAAACCTAGCCAAAAAATAGGACTATCTGTGTTTAATTTACGAATTTCTTCTATAATTTTCTTTGCTTCATTTTGAAACGTTTCTGTATCAGGACGATACGTCTCTAAATCTATTTTCCCGAGCGATTCCCACCCTGGGAACAAATCATTTCCTCCAATTGTTAAAACAATTACATCTGCTTGCTTAATTGAATATTGAGCTCCGCTGCTTTCGATTTGTTTTAATAAATCGGGCATTTTCGCACCACTAACTGCCAAATTGGTTAGTGCAACTTTTTGTTTATAATCTTTTTGTAAATCCTCTTTCATTCGTCCAATATAGCCAATTCCTTCTTTATCACCAACGCCGCGCGTTAACGAATCACCTAAACTAACTATTTGTAACGTTCCTGTTTTCTTTTTCTCTTTTTCCACTACGTCAGTCTTCGTAATTAATTTTGAAGCTTTCGGATTTAATACATCATTTACACCCGAAACAAAACCGTATGCAAATAAACAGAAAGACGCAATTGTAATGAATAGAATTACTTTTACTAATTTTGATCTCATATCAAAACCCCTTTTAGCCCCTATAGATTGTCCATAATTATACCAAACGAATTTTCGAAAAGCGATTTTCACACCTTCTCTATTATGTCGTTTCCCTATCTACCAAATTTGGTAATAGCTCTACATGTTTCACATCTATTTCCTCATCATTAATCTTTTCATATAATAATTCAAATGCCTTTACACCAACATTTTTACTAGAATGCGAAATCGTCGTAATACCTAATATATCTGCCACCTCTTGATCATCACATCCGATAATTGTAATATCCTCTGGGATACGAATTCCTTGTTTTTTCGCCTCCGTTACCATTCCTGCAGCAATATGATTGCAAGATACAAGAAACGCCGTCGGTTTTACAGACATACTAGCCCATTCCCTGACTACATTGCGCCCATCTTCCACCGTAAAACAGCCTTTAAACTTCCAGGCATCTAACGGTGTTACAACAATCTGTTGAAGTGAATCATCATACGCCTTTTTTCGCCTTTGGCTATTAATGCTATTACTTCTTCCAATGCAATATCCAATACGTGTATGGCCAGCATCTATTAAGCTTTTCATCCCGCGCGAAAATACTTTGTAGTAATCAATATGTACACTTGAAATGAAATTCGAATCTATTTCCTCACACATCACAATTGGACCAAACTTCGTATACTCTTCAAGTTTTTCCTTACTATTTGTCCTTGAACATATAATTACTCCATCAAGCTTTTTCATTTTTAACATATGTAAAATTTCAAGCTCTTTTTCTTCGCTATAATTTGTCTGGCAAAGCATCATATTATAATTGTTCTTTGCGGTTTCCTTCGATATCCCCCCAATAATGGCACTGTAATATTGATCATTTACGTGCGGCAATAAAACGCCAATTACATTCGTTTTTCCTTTCACTAAATGAATAGCATTCACATTTTGCGTATAATTTAATTCTTCTATAATCGCTAAAATCTCTTTTCGTTTCTGTTCATTCACATACGGATGATTATTGAGTACACGTGAAACAGTTGAAACAGATACCCCAGCAAGTTCAGCAATCTTTCTTATATTAGTCATCTCATTCTTCCCCTCCCCGCAAAAATTCTTGCTTGACCTGGTAAGCTTTCCACAGTATATCCTTTCCTAGCAAATACATTTTGAAAGGATATACAACTATGCTTCGATTCAAATTAGAATATATATTTTTCATTGGCGGTTTACTCATTCTCGCCATCGGCATTAATATGATGACGACCATTACTTCCTTTGGACTTAGCCCTTATGATTCCTTCTTTATTGCACTATATCAAAATTTTGGGATAAGTATTGGTTTTTGGATTTTCATGATTAACTTTGTTTTTACCTTGATCGTACTCTTTTGGGATAAAAAACAAATTACAATCGGCACAATTGTCACAATGATTCTTATTTCTCTTTTTGTTGATTGGGTTGGTTCCGTTACAACTATTATGGATGCTATCCGCTCTCTTCCAAAATATATAACACTTATTTGTGGAAATCTATTCGTCGGAGCCGGAATTGGTCTTTACGTCTCTACAAACCTTTGCGCGGCACCTCAAGAAGCTTTCGTTTTAACCGTTGCCGAGAAGAAAAAATGGACATTTAGAAGAACAGAAATTTCATTAGCCTTTTTATTTTTAACATTAAGCTTTTTATTAGATGGACCAATCTATTTTGGAACAATTATCTTATCCTTTACAACAGGTTGGATCATTCAAGCATTTATTCAAATCGGTACGCAGATTTTAAATAGAAAAAAACCTATTAAGCAAGCCGCTTAATAGGTTTTTTCGTTTTATTAGATGCAATACTACTTAGCATCTCCTTCAATTCGATAGTTTGCTTTCACACAATCTATTTCTTCATACGATTGCAATGTATGTAGAATGTACTCATAATCCGCAAGAGAAGCACGATGCGTTACAATTACGATTTCTGCTTTCCCTTTCTCTTCAAGTGGCATTTGAATAATCTTTTCAAAACTAACACCGCGTTCAGAGAACAATGATGTAATTTTTGCAAATACACCAATTTCGTCTTTCACATGAAGTCTTAAAAACTTTTTCACAATAATTTCATCTGGCTCTTTTAGTACCTTTTGATATTGCGGGACTACCGCACTATTTCCTGTTACACCTAACCTAATATTTTGCATTACAGCAACTAGGTCAGAAACAACAGCTGTCGCTGTCGGTAAGCTTCCTGCTCCCGGACCATAAAACATCGTTTCTCCTACCGCTTCACCATACACATAGACAGCATTATATTCATTTTGCACTGCCGCAAGAGGGTGTGCATTTGGAAGTAAAGTTGGCTCAACTGTAACCTCTAATTTCTCGCCATCTCGCTTTGCAAGACCAATTAATTTAATTGTATAGCCTAAGCTCTTACTATATTCAATATCTTCTGCTGTAATAGAAGTAATTCCTTTTACCTTCACATCTCCAAGCTCTACATTTGTAGAGAAACCGAGAGTAGCCAAAATCGTCATTTTTCTTGCTGCATCTAAACCTTCTACGTCTGATGTTGGATCTGCTTCTGCAAATCCAAGCTGCTGAGCTTCTTTTAACACGTCGTTATATGCTCTCCCTTCGTCTGACATTTTCGTCAAAATAAAATTTGTCGTTCCATTTACAATTCCCATTACTTTCGTAATAAGATCTGAAGAAAGTCCTTCTACGATGCTTCGTAAAATTGGAATCCCTCCAGCTACACTTGCTTCATAAAATAAATCAGCCTTGTTATCTTTTGCTACCGCTAAGAGTTCCGCTCCGTGTAACGCCATTAAATCTTTATTTGCAGTCACAACGTGCTTTCCGCCTTTTAAAGCCTGTAAAATATATACTTTCGCATCATCAATGCCGCCCATTACTTCGATGACAACATCAATATTAGGATTATCTAAAATTTCATTCACATCTTGTGTTAATAGAGTAGAAGGTACCTCTACCTCTCTCTCTTTCTCAATATTTTGCACCAACACTTTCGTTACTTTCACTGGACAACCGACTTGATGTATAAGTCGTTCTTGATGATCTGTAATAATACGAACTACACCACTACCAACTGTCCCAAGACCTAATAACCCAACTTGAATTTCTTTCATAATACTGCCCACCCCTCAAAAATTGTGTTTAGATGCCATTATATAGACAAAAAATCTGAAAAACAATTTATTTTGAACATTCGGGAAAATAAAGGTTAATCTTTACAAATAAAACGCTACCACGTGTTACACAATCATTATTTACAATATATAAGGGGTTTCTTGATACACGTAATAATTCAGCCAATTAGAGAATAATAGGTTCCCATGACTCCTCCACCTAACAAGTGGCTTCTCATCTGGATTATTATGTTTAAAATAATTTTTTGGCACATCAATATTTAACCCTTTTTGGCAGTCCCGTTCGTATTCTTGCTTTAACGTATCACAACTATATTCACTATGTCCGAGTGCGAAAACTTGCCTTCCCTCTTGCCCAATAGCAAGATGAACACCTGCTTCTTCAGAATTGGCTAATAACGTTAATTCTTTCACTTTTTCAATGTCGCTCTCTCGTACTTCTGTATGACGAGAATGCGGAGCAAAAAACACTTCATCAAACCCTTGTAACAATTTCACATGTTGCTCGCGAACCTCATGTTCAAATACACCAAACATTTTTTCCGCAAGAGGATACTTCGGCACACCATAGTGATAATACAAACCTGCTTGTGCCCCCCAGCAAATATGAAGCGTAGATGTTACATTTGTTTTTGAATACTCCATAATACGTCCAAGCTCTTCCCAATAATCTACTTCTTCAAAAGAAAGAGTTTCAACTGGCGCTCCTGTAATAATGAGTCCATCAAATTTTTCATTCTCAATATCACGGAATGTTTTATAGAAGCTCGTTAAATGGTCCTGCGCTACATTGCGAGACAGATGCGATTCCATATGAAGTAAATGAACATCTAATTGCAGCGGTGTATTTCCAATTAAACGAAGTAATTGTGCCTCTGTTTCTTGCTTTGTAGGCATTAAATTTAATATAGCAATTTTCAAAGCACGTATATCTTGTGTTACTGCTCGCTCCTTCGTCATTACAAAAATATTTTCCTTCTGCAATACTTTACGAGCTGGTAAATCTTTATCAATTATGATCGGCATGTTGTTTGCCTCCGACTAGCGCCGCTTCTAAATCTGCAATAATATCAGAAACATCTTCTATACCGACCGATAAACGGATTAAATCAGATGTAACGCCAGCTAAACGCTGATTTTCTGCGCTTAATTGTCTGTGCGTCGTACTAGCAGGATGTATTACACAAGTTCTTGCATCAGCTACATGCGTTACAAGAGTTGCAAGTTTTACATTTGCGATAAATTCTTTTGCTGCTTCTAATCCGCCTTTAATACCGAAAGTTAAAACTCCACTAGCACCTTTTTTCAAATATTTTTGTGCTAACGAGTAATTTTCATTACTATCTAACCCCGGATAATTCACCCATTCAATACGATCATGATTAGCAAGCCACTTAGCAACTTCGAGAGCATTTTCACTATGACGCTCCATTCGTAAATGCAACGTTTCCAGGCCAATGTTGCTAATATATGCATTGAATGGGCTCATACAGTTTCCGTAGTCTCTTAATAACTGAACACGCGCTTTCACAATATATGCTGCTGCTCCAAAATTTTGAACATAGCTTACGCCGTGATAACTCGGATCAGGTTCGACAAGCTCAGGGTATTTTCCATTTGTCCAATCGAAGTTCCCTCCATCTATTACAATGCCGCCTAGAGAACTTGCATGGCCATCAATATATTTCGTTGTAGAATGGACGATGATATTTGCCCCATGTTCAAACGCCTGGCATAAATAAGGCGTCGCTAATGTATTATCAACGATAAAAGGTACTTCTAATTCTTTTGCTGCCGCTGAAAGTTCTTTGAAATTCAAAACATTCATTGCTGGATTTCCTAACGATTCTGCATAAACGAGTTTTGTCTTATCATTAGCAAGTGCCGCAATTTCATCTGCCGTTAAATTAGGATTAAAGAACGTAACATCGATGCCAAGCTTACGCAAACTCACTCCAAATAAATTAAACGTTCCTCCGTAAACAGTTGAAGAACAAAGTAAATGGTCTCCGCTACTGCAAATATTTAAAACCGCAAGCATAATAGCTGCCTGCCCAGAAGCTGTTGCAACAGCCCCTACACCGCCTTCTAAATCTGATAACTTCTGCTCAAATGCAGCTAGAGTAGGATTTCCAATACGCGTATATATATATCCTTCTGCCTCTAAATTAAATAGTGCTGCTAAATCATCTGACGTATCGTATTTATACGTTGTACTTTGATAAAGCGGCAAAACACGCGGCTCACCATTTTTTGGCGTATAGCCACCTTGCACACAAATCGTTCCTTTCCCCCATGATTCTCCCATCTCTCATTCTCCTTTCTTTTATCCCACTATTTGCGGGGGAGGGACAAACCCCCGCTGATTAAAGTTTCACTTTATGCAAAATAAAAAACTGCCCCTTTCCTGAAAACAAGAAAGGAGCAGTTTGAAAACACGCTCTAAAGGATCTTTCTTATCTCTCAGGATTATTACCTGCAGGATTTGGCACAATTCCGTTATACGGCTGTTGCCAAGGTTTCATC
Source organism: Bacillus sp. NPDC057893 (assembly GCF_042796455.1). Taxonomy (NCBI): domain Bacteria; kingdom Bacillati; phylum Bacillota; class Bacilli; order Caryophanales; family Bacillaceae; genus Bacillus; species Bacillus sp. NPDC057893. The sequence goes on from NZ_JBHVNG010000003.1 coordinate 410,091, forward strand.
GGGCCTGTCCCTCCACCTTTTCTTGATAAGACTATGCAATTACCGTTGATTTTATAGCAATAAATTCCTGATGTCAAATGGTTTTTCTGAATGTTCTAAATTAAATGTAAGGAATTTAATATAAACAATAAAAGAAATTCCATATTCATTTGAAAAAGACCTTTTAAAAACTCCAATCAATATATAGAATTAAATAAGTGGTTTAACCGCGTTGGTTTCAAATTTTCATGAGATCTCAATATATTGAATAAGCCAACTCCTCAAAAAGATACTATATATATTCAATTCATTTCACACTAGCATATTTAATCCTTTCTACATGAAAACTTACATAACGGAGGTAGAACATGACAAATAAAAAGGACATGCACTATATACTCGTCCTATATGGCCTTCTTTTGGGCTCTATAGTAGGAGCTACAGTCTGGTTATTTTTAGTTACAATAAATATCGGAATTCACTTTATTTGGGGATACTTACCTACTATTTTCTCTTCTCCCCCTTATTACACCATTTGTGTAACAATCATCGGTGGTATCCTCGTTGGTTTAACACAAAAATACTTCGGCACATACCCACGTCTTATGCCGGAAGTGATGGCTGAATATAAAAAAACAGGTAGAATTGAATACAGTTTTGTACATAAAGCTACTTTAACTGCGATTATCGTTTTAATATTTGGAGCTAGTTTAGGACCAGAAGCTGCACTTGTTGGAATTATCGGTGGACTTTGTACATGGGTAGGAGATCGCTTTAAATTTGCTTTAAAGGGAATGAATGAACTAACAGAGATTGGAATTGGTGCTACTTTAAGTGTCATTTTTAATGCACCATTATTCGGTTACTTAGCTCCGAATGAAAATGAGGGTGAGCAAATTAATGAATTTTCGAAAGGAAAAAAAGCAATCGTATATTTAGCTACCACTTTTGCTGGTTTTTCCGTTTACTTATTACTTAGTAAACTCGATAATCGTGGATCCTTTATTGTTGATTTTGGGGAAGGTTCCCTTTCTCTTAATGAGTGGATTGCTTTTCTTCCACTTGCTAGCACTGGTGCTATAGTTGGTTTCTTTTATTTCAAATTAGAATTCACATTAGAGAAATTAATCCACCCCTTCAGGGAATACAAGGTATCACTTGGAATTATAGGCGGTATTTTATTAGGAATTACAGGAACTTTTCTCCCTTACACATTATTTTCAGGGGAACATCAATTAAAAGATTTAGTCGTTGAATGGAGCCATTTATCTTTCTGGATACTACTTCTTTCAGGAGTTTTAAAATTATGTATTACTGCCGTTTGTTTAAATACGGGTTGGCGCGGCGGACATATTTTCCCAATTATATTTGCTGGATCAAGTATCGGATACGCTATAGCTTCTATTCTGCCTATAGATCCAATATCTTCTGTAGCCATCGTCACGACAGCTATTTCAAGCTATGCATTAAGAAAACCAATAGCTATAACATTACTATTACTCATGTTTTTCCCGCTCAATTTATTATTACCGATGCTCGGGGCAGCAGCGATCGGGAATGCATTTCCGCTTCCTAAACATAACGAAACTACAAATTAATAAAAATAGGCAGTGGGGACAAAAGTTCCACTGCCTATTTTTGTTACACAAGCTGCCTTAATAGTGCGTATAATTATTCAAAATTATGCACTTCATATGTTGGCATAATCTCGCTATCATTTGATTTCTTTTCTGGATTAAACCAACAAGTATCAATTCCTGCTACATATCCACCTTTAATATCGGCGCTTAACGAATCACCAATAATAAGCCCTTCTTCAGAAACGAAGTTAGGAATACGTTCAAAAACATAATCAAAATACTCTTTCATCGGCTTTTGGAATCCCGTATCTTCAGAAACAAAAATATCTTTAAACAATGAATGTAATCCTGCATTACGCAAACGTTTATCTTGCGTTTTAGAAATACCGTTTGTCACTATATATAAATCATACTTACTTTGAATTTGATTTATAAATTCAAACGCACCTTGCATGAGTTGGTTTCCTTCTTCTAAGTAGCTGCGATAATTATTTTCGAATAATATTCCATCTACTTCTTCCCCGTACTCTTTAAACAAAATGGAAAATCGTGTATTTATAATTTCATTTCGCGCTATTTCACCTTTTTCAAAAGAATCCCAAAGGCTTTTATTTATTTTTTTATAACGATCCTCTATTTCATCGGTTAAAAGAAGCCCCTTCTCTTCAAAAAGCATCCGTAAAGCGATTTTCTCAGCCTTTTGAAAATCTAGTAACGTATCATCTACATCAAATAGCAATGTTTTATATTTTTTCATAAACCCCTCACACTCTCTTTTCTACAAAAACAAATTTACATAAATCGTATCATTCTTCCTTGTAAAAATAATAGGAGATATCTCATACTACAAACAGGGGTGAAAATATGAAAATCAGCAAAAATGAGAAAGAAATTTATCAACACATGCAAATTCACCAATTTCATACTCTTTTTTCCTTTAATGTCTTACCATATGTAGAACTGCATTCTTTTCAAAAGAAAGAGATGATCTGTAATGAGGGAATCGACCTCCCTTATCTCTATTACTTAATTTCTGGGAAAGCCAAAATATATATGAGTCATAAAAATGGGAAATTGTCCTTAATTCACTTTATTCAAGAGCCTTCGTTCATTGGGGAACTAGGATTAATTGGCGTAGAATCCGTTACGAAAGCAGTTGAGGTAATTGAAGATTGTATTTGCTTAGCGCTTCCCCTTAAAGATTGTCAGCATCTTTTATTGCAAGATGCTACCTTTCTACAGAAACTATGCAAATTTATTGGAGAAAAAACAATTACCCGAACGGAAAATTACGCCAAAAACTATAGTTATCCGTTTGAAAATCGATTAGCTGCGTTTATTCTATTAACGGAACAAAATAATTGCTATACCGAAAAACATACTGAGGCCTCAGAATACTTAAACGTTAGTTACCGCCATCTTTTATATGTATTAAACTAGTTTTGCCAGCAAAATTATTTAAAAAAAGAAGGCCGAACATATTATATACAAGATCGAAATCAATTAGAAAAACTTGCTGATGAGCTAAAAATATAAAGAAACAGCATTAACGTTTAAGCGTTAATGCTGTTTCTTTGAGTGACGATTATGTTTTTAATTAAAATTTACTTGCTACTTTAGCCGCTTCTTCAAGACCTGCTGCAATGATCTCTTCTGCTTTATCTGGGAATTGGTTATGTCCTTCAATAACTACCGTTTCCATGTTTGTTGCGCCGAAGAAGCCCATCATGCTTGCTACATATTTAACAGCCATTTCTACTTCAGCTGCCGGTCCTTCAGAATATACGCCGCCGCGTGCATTTAATAACGCAATCTTCTTATCTCCAATAAGCCCAACTGGACCTTCTGGTGTATATTTAAACGTTTTACCAGCGCGGTTTAAGTAATCAATATACGTGTGTAATACGGCCGGAATCGTTAAGTTCCATAATGGAAAACCGAAAACTACTTTATCAGCTTCTAAGAATTGATTTAAATACTTATCAGCAACTGCTACCGCTTTTGCTTCTTCTTCTGTTAAATCAAATCCTCTACTTGCTTTGAATGTACCATTAATCATATCTACGCCTACATATGGTAATTCTTCTTTATATAAATCAAGTTCTACTACTGTATCATTTTGATGTGCTTCTTTATAGTTTGCTAAAAATGCCTCGTATAATTTCACACTAACTGCTTGTTCCGCTGGGCGGTTGTTTGCTTTTACAAATAAAACTGTTGCCATTGTTTTTCCTCCTACTACTCACTCTTATGTTGTTATATATTACTTACGAAAAAGGGTACTCCCTTGTAATTATTGTTGCTTACAAATACATTTTATCTTTATATCAAGACAATTACGTCCTCACATAGACGTATTTTTCCATAAAAAAAGTCCACCTTCTAAAGGCGAACTAGGTCTTACGACTTTCGTCTTATACAATTCCATTTTTCACTGCATATAATGCTGCTTGTGTGCGATCTGATAAATGTAACTTGCTCAAAATACTACTCACATGAGCTTTTACCGTTTTTTCTGTAATAACTAAAACAGAGGCGATTTCTTTATTACTCATCCCTTTCGCTAATAGCTGCAATACTTCATTTTCTCTCGCTGTTAACACATCCACTTGAACGGAAGGTTCTTCTTCTTTCTCTTCCTCCGGTAACGTTTGAGAGAGAAGAGCATTTGCTATCTCCGGATGTAATTGAATATTACCTTTATATGCACTTCGAATAGCTTCAACAAGCTGGTCTGGTTCTACATCTTTTAAAATATAACCACTCGCTCCAGCTTTCAACGCTGGCAATACATGAGCCTGATCAGAAAAACTAGTTAAGACAATTACTTTCACGTTTGGATATTCTTTTTTAATACAAGCTGTCGCCTCAATCCCATCCATCTCAGGCATATATAAATCCATTAGTACAACATCAGGATTTGTTTCTCCTACTTTCACTAACGCTTCTTTTCCATTATTGGCCTCCCCAACTAATTCAAAATCTTCCTGTGTGCTTAGAAAAAATGCCAATCCTTTTAAAACAACTGTATGATCATCAACTAACAATACTTTTATTTTCACAAACTTCCCTCATTTTCACATCATAATGGTACATTTACTTTTACACTCGTTCGTTTCTTACTACTTACAATTTTAATTGTTCCACCAACTAATTCTACTCTTTCACGCATCGTAGTCATACCGAGTGATTTCTTCTCTTTTATATCCTTTTCTACAAACCCATTTCCTTGATCGACTATTTCTAATGATACATTTTTCTCCGTCACTTTGAAATAAATCGTCGCTTCTCCTACATTCGCATGCTTACTTACGTTATTTAAAGCTTCTTGTCCAATTCGCCATAGCGCTTCTTCTACTACACGCGGCAAATCACGCACACCTGTAACTTGTTCCCGAATTTTCAATCCTAAACTTTCACCATATTGCTTTAAAGCTGGTAATAACCCTTTCTCTAATCCAGCCGGACGGAGCTGCCAAATTAATGTCCTCATTTCTTTTAAGGCACCTTGTGCTAATTCACGCATCTCATACAAAGACTGATCTACCTTTTCATTTTTCCCCTTTAAGACAGCTTCAGCGCCTTTCGTCATAAACGTTAATGAAAACAACTTTTGTGAAACAGAATCATGCAAATCTCTAGCTAAACGATTACGCTCTTCCATTCGTACAAGTTCGCGGCGTTTTTCATTTAATCTTAAGTTCTCTATCATTAATGAAATATGATTTGCTAACGCTTGTACTACATCTATCGTATTTATATCAAATTCTCCATTATTAGAACTTACACTTAATACTCCAAATATATGATTTTGAATATGTATCGGAATAGCGATAACTGCCCTATTGGGATGCTCTATATTACCAACCTGATGCTTCAACAAGACAGACTCTTCTTTTTCCAACGCTTCCTGTGCTGCCATCTTCAAATCCTCTTGTAGTTCATCCGTCTTATAAATAGCTCTCACAGCCAATTCATTTTCTTCTCTAATAAAGAATACGACTTGCTCCCATAGAAACAAACTTCCTACCTGCTTTACAATTTCCTCTGGCAGTGCATTAAATTTGTGAATCGTTCTTAAAGCTTGAATAAAGCGTTCTAACTTTACATAATAATAGGCTCTTCTCTTTTCATTTTCATACAATTTGGTGCGCTTTAACGCTGTTCCAATTTGGAAAGCAACTGATTGTAATAGTACTAATTCCTCTTCAGAAAAATGAGTTTTACCTGGGCTAGCCACATTTAATACGCCAAATTCGTCTCCACCTGCTTTTAGCGGTACTGTCGCATGATGTACAATCCCTTCTGTATCTCCCCAGTCATATTCAATCGCATTATTAATTCTCTTACATTCAATAATATTAACTGCTCGCTCTAGTTTTCCTTCCACAAAGCGGTGTAAGCACCAGCAATTCCCCTCACACATCGGCCGTTTATTTTCGAACCTCAATCCCTCTGGTAATTGGTAATCAATTAATTTCGTATATCTACCATTTTCATCCGCAAGAAAAATCCATCCTGTCGTTAAACCAGTTACATTCAATAGCTTTTCCAGCACAGCTTGAAGTACGTGATATGTATCATTTGAGGTATTCAACGTTTCTGCAATTTCTTTTAATATAACTAATTCATTTGTACGATTCTCTTGAAACATAATTCGTCTCCTACATACAAGATTTTAAATAGTACTTAACATAAATCATCTACTTTTCACTTTGTACTTATTCGTAACATTGATATAATAGTGAAAACGTAGTTTTCATTATATCACCTAAGGGGGCTTTCCTAATGACATTAAACAAAGCACTTACAATCGCTGGTTCTGATACAAGTGGCGGTGCTGGTATACAAGCAGATTTAAAAACATTCCAAGAACTTGGCGTATACGGAATGACATCTCTTACGACAATCGTGACAATGGATCCACATAACGGTTGGGCACATAACGTATTCCCAATCGCGGCTTCTACATTAAAACCACAACTAGAAACAACAATTGAAGGCGTTGGCGTAGATGCTTTAAAAACGGGTATGCTTGGATCAGTAGAAATTATCGAAATGGTTGCGGAAACAATTGAAAAGCACAATTTCGATAATGTAGTAGTTGATCCTGTTATGGTATGTAAAGGAGCGGATGAAGCGTTACATCCTGAAACAAATGACTGCTTACGTGACGTTCTTGTTCCAAAGGCATTAGTTGTGACGCCAAATTTATTTGAAGCATATCAATTAAGTGGTGTGAAAATTAATTCTCTTGAGGACATGAAAGAAGCTGCAAAGAAAATCCATGCTTTAGGTGCTAAATACGTACTAATTAAAGGTGGTAGCAAACTAGGCACAGAAACCGCTATTGATGTATTATATGACGGCGAAACATTCGATCTTCTAGAATCAGAAAAGATTGATACGACAAATACACATGGTGCAGGTTGTACATATTCTGCTGCAATTACAGCAGAACTTGCAAAAGGAAAAACGGTAAAAGAAGCGGTAAAAACTGCGAAAGAATTCATCACAGCTGCAATTCGTCATTCATTTAAGATTAACGAATATGTAGGACCAACACATCACGGTGCATACCGCAAATTCGTTGCACCGAAAGAACTTGTCTAACATAAAGATTTTTATTAATAAATTTAAAAATAGATTAAAACCCACAGAACATTTATTGTTCTGTGGGTTTTAATTATTTCAGGAGCTTTTTGGGAAGATCCCCTTCCCTCCTTTGCCCTTATGATGCTGTACTAACTTTGTTTCTACCATTTCTTTTTGAATAGTATAATGCATCATCTGCTGATTGAATAAATTGTTCTGGGGATTTTTCATACTCTGAAATTCCGACCGAAACTGTAATTTTTATTTTTTCTCCATTTTGCAATTGGAATGAATACTTTTCAACAGCTAGACGAATTTGTTCCCCTATACGCGTTCCATATGCTAACCTCTTTTTTGGTAATAGCAGGGCAAACTCCTCGCCACCCTTTCGAAAAACCAAGTTTGAGAATGGTGCATTCTCTAGTAAAATACGCCCCACTTGTTTTAATACTTCATCCCCAGCAGGATGACCATACGTATCATTTACATACTTAAAATGATCAATATCTATAAGCAATAAACAAAGTGAATCATTCTTCATATGTTTGTTACCAATATGACGATTCATCTCTAAATCAAACTGTCTTACATTTCCTAGATTCGTTAATGCATCTATCGTTGCATAATGCCTCATCGTTTGAAATAATTCATTGGATTGCAATACGTAACTTGCACTTACAAATGTGATGTATCCTGCAACAATACTACAAACAAAATATAATACCACTACAGATACATCCTTAAATAAAATAGACAGTGGTAATATTAAAATAGACAAGCTATACACATTAAGCCATATCCACTTTGTAAATATAGAAATTTTCATCCGCCAAATGAAGACAATACCAATTCCGGTTACTATGATAGTATAGCAAGCCAATTCAGAGGCTAAAGAGTAATCAGTAAAAAGTAGCCGAGTTATTAAAATGATAGCAACTGTTATACTACTGGCTATCGCCCCCCCAATTATAACTGCCAAAATAACTGCCAAGTAACGTAAATCCAACAGACTATCTTCAATATGTACACCAAAATGCATTAATAATACACCTAATATTCCAGTAAAAATACCTACTACACATTTTTGCCAAACAGCGAATCCCTCTTTTAACGGCTTATCTCTTAAAAGCTGACCACCTACAAAGATAAAGGAAAGAATAATTGTCATATTTACAAATAGATCTCTGAACATAAAATAATCTCCCTACTTTTTCTTTTCCATCTATCCCTTTCCATATGTTATTGTATTACGAAATCCCTATAATTCCCAAACTTTTTTATTTTGTTGTTCCACGTGGAACAACAAAATAAAAAAGGGACGAAATTTCGCCCCTTCCATTAACAACATCGTGATATTTTTCCGCCTTTTGCATTGAATCTAGCTTCTTGTGCCTCAGCAAAAAATTGTTTTTGACATAGGATTTCCTCTTCTGGATGATGTACTTCCATATGATTTACATATGTTTCATAACTTGGAACTCCGACAAGTAAACTAATAAATTGGTTTCTCTTTCCCCATACCTTCCGTAATCTTTTAAGCATAGTTCCTCGACTCACTTTCGTCTCTTGGAATATATGGAGCCTCTTTTAACGGCATTGGCTTATTTCTTAATACTTGAATCCAAATTCGAAGTGCAGAAATTAATACAGCAATTACAACTATCATAAAAATCCCACAAAGAGCTGCATCAATATAATCATTAAAAATAATTTGTTTCATTTGCGCAACGTTTTTAGCTGGAGCTAATACCTTTCCATCATCTAATGCTCCTTGGAACACTTTCGCATGGGATAGAAACCCTATTTTAGGATTTTCATGAAATAACTTTTGATAACCAGCTGTCATCGTTACAATCAGTAATCCGACGGTTGGGATAAGTGTCACCCAAACATATGCCTTTTTCCCCATTTTGAATAAAATTGTCGTTCCAAGTAATAGTGCAATCCCTGCTAACATTTGATTTGCAATACCGAAAAGTGGCCATAGCGTATTAATCCCACCGAGAGGATCAACTACCCCTTGATATAAGAAGTACCCCCAGCCTAGTACGCATAGCGTTGTAGCAACCACATTCGCTATTGTGGAATCTGTTTTCGCAAACGGCTTGTACACATGCCCTAAAATATCTTGAATCATAAATCGTCCTACACGTGTTCCAGCATCAATCGTTGTTAAAATAAATAGTGCTTCAAAAAGAATGGCAAAATGGTACCAAAATGCCATCATCGCCGTTCCGCCCATTACTTGTGAAAATATATACGCCATACCAATTGCTAATGTTGGTGCACCACCTGTACGTGATAAAATGGTCTGTTCTCCGACATTAACAGCAAGGTCTTTTAATTCATTTGGTGTAATAGCAAATCCCCATGAAGAAATAACTTGAGCTGCCTGCGTTACATCCGTACCGATCAGTGCGGCCGGACTATTAATCGCAAAATAAGTTCCTGGTGTTAATACACAAGCCGCAATCATAGCCATAGCTGCTACAAACGACTCCATTAACATTGCTCCATAACCAATCGGCCTTGCATGTCCCTCCTGTTCGATCATTTTTGGCGTCGTACCTGATGAGACGAGAGCGTGGAATCCAGACACCGCACCACAGGCAATCGTAATAAATAGGAATGGGAATAAGTTCCCTGAGAAAACAGGACCTGTTCCATCAATAAACTGAGATACTGCCGGCATCTTTAAATCTGGAGCTACAACTAAAATGCCAATTGCTAATCCAAGTATCGTTCCTATTTTTAAAAATGTGCTTAAATAATCTCGTGGTGCAAGAAGCATCCAAACTGGTAATGCTGATGCAATGAATCCATATACGATAAGCATAATAGCAATTGTCTCACCACTAAAAGTAAACATACTTGCAAGTGTCGGATTTTCCGCTACATATTGTCCTCCAATAAGAGATAAGATTAGTAGAACAATACCGATTACTGATCCCTCTCCTACTCGCCCCGGCCTAATGTAACGCATGTAAACTCCCATTAAAATAGCAATTGGAATCGTTGCTGCGATCGTAAACATTCCCCATGGGCTTCCAACAAGCGCCTTCACAACTACTAAAGCTAATACCGCTAATAAAATGATCATAATACCTAAAATACCAATCATTGCAATTAATCCTGTAACAGGACCAATCTCATCTTTAATCATTTCTCCTAATGATTTACCATTACGTCTCATTGAAGCAAATAAAATTACAAAATCCTGTACAGCTCCAGCAATAACTACCCCAACAATAATCCAAATTGTCCCAGGTAAATACCCCATCTGTGCCGCCAAAATCGGTCCTACTAAAGGACCCGCCCCTGCAATCGCCGCAAAGTGATGTCCGAATAAAACCCATTTATTTGTCGGAACATAATCCTTACCATCATTTAACGTATGAGCAGGTGTTTGTCTATTATTATCTAGGCCAAAAACTTTCCTCGCTATAAATCTACTATAAAAGCGATACGCAATCGCATACACTGATACAGCAGCAACTAATAGCCATACAGCATTAATTGTCTCACCTTGCGATAACGCTATTACACCAAAAGCAGATGCTCCTAGCGCTGCAATAACTCCCCAAAGTAAAATTGACTTCAATGTTTTCACATACAATCCCCCCATTACTACTTCTTAGTGGAGATTGTACTAAATTTTCTGAATACTTTACTTAAATCCTCCTTATCATGAAGGATTTTTAGATTATCATGTTGAAATTCTCTCATTACTTGTCACAATTCAATTTTATTTCGCAGTCGTTTTACATAATTGCGGCTTACTGGAATCGGTTGCTCATCATACCTGTCTAAATGCAAATTATATGTGCCATTATAATAAGGTTTAAGTTCTTGTACATACGACATATTAATTAAATAGCTTTTATGTACACGTAAAAAATCATATGCATTTAGTTTATTTTCTAATTCCTGAAGTGTATATGTTGAAATATACTGATTATTTGTTGTATAAATTGAAACGGTTTTGTTTTCCTTATTTTTACTTACATATACAATATCTTCTGGGAAAATATATCTAATCCCCTCATGGCTTTCTATCGGCAATTTACGCAAATGACTCTTTGCTTTCTCACCTTGTTCTTTCCCCATTTTATATAAAATGAACTGTAAATCTTCTTCACGAAATGGTCGTAATAAATAATAAAATGCTTGGAAACGAAAAGCTGTAATTGCCTCTTCTATATCCTCACCAATAAAAATAAATTTCGTATAACAATTCACTTCTCGTAACAAACTCGAATATTCAAAACCAGTACCATCCATTAATTGCGAATTTAAAAAAACAAAATCAGGTGTATGTTTTTTCATTATTAGCAAAGATTCTGTTCCAGTTTCCGCTTCAAAACATTCTACATTTCGAATGTTTTCAATAAAGTTCTCAACTAATTTTCTTCGCTCTTCTGTTTCTTCCATGATAAGTAAGATTTTCATTTATCCATCCACCTAATTCCTTTGTCCATATGTCTTGTTGTATACATTCGCTTTAGTAAGAAACAATCCCTTTTTCTTACTATACCATTATTTATCTAAAAAAACAGAAAAAAGGAAACCACTTTGGTTCCCCTTTTCTTTTATCCCGATTGGTGCGGGCTAACAATCAGTGGTTGATGGACAAAACACCCACTGATTAAAGTTTCACTTTATACTAATTCCCTCTGTTTCGTTTCTTGACCAAGTATAATGACAGCAAGTGCCCCAATTAAAATTGATCCACAGAAAATCGTAAATATTAGCGATAGTGACGCTTGTGAAGCAACTAAATACCCTACTAATAGTGGTCCAAGAATACCACCAATACGTCCAAATGCCGCTGCCATTCCTGCACCTGTACCGCGAATAGTTGTTGGATACTGTTCCGGTGTATAAGCGTATAATGCACCCCAAGCACCTAAATTAAAGAAGGATAGTAACATACCCGCCACTATTAATGCTGTTAATGAATCCGCAATTCCGAACACATAAGCACTACATGCTGTACCAATTAAATACGTAACCAATACAAATTTACGACCAAGACGTTCAATAAACCATGCAGCTGTGAAATATCCCGGAAGTTGAGCTAAAGTCATAATGAGTACGTACTGAAAACTTTTTATTAAACTAAAGCCTTTCAGTACCATTACACTAGGTAACCAAAGGAACATTCCATAATAGGAAAAGACAACACAAAACCATAGAATCCATAACATAATTGTTGCTTTACGATATTCTCCAGACCAAACCGATTTTATGTTTTCAATAACAGATGGCCTTTTTGCAACCTTTTGGAACCTTGGAGAATCGGGTAAATTCCATCTTAAATATAAAGCATATAACGCTGGAACTGCACTTAATACCATAGCAACTTCCCAACCGTATTTAGGAATAACAAAATATGAGATAAGAGCTGCGATTAACCAACCACCAGCCCAAAAGCTTTCTAATAGTACAACTATTTTCCCACGTTCGTGTGCTTCAACACTCTCCGATACAAGGGTAGATGCAACTGGAAGTTCCCCGCCAAGTCCCATACCAATTAAAAAGCGTAAAACGAGGAACATTGTGAGTGTCGTCGTTAAAGCCGTTAAGCCACTACCAATAGAAAATAGTAATAATGTAATAATAAAGACTGATTTCCGTCCTATTTTATCTGATAGTATCCCAAAAACGAGTGCCCCTACAGCCATACCAATTGAGTTAATACTACCTATCCAACCCATCTCTTGAGTACTTAATCCCCACTCTTTTTGCAACGCCACTATTACAAATGAAAGCATTCCAACATCCATTGCGTCAAATAGCCAGCCAAGCCCTGCTATACCAAGTAGCTTTCGCTTCGAAATTTCTTTTACCTTGCTCACAAGAAGTCCTCCTTACACAGGTGTCTTTACACATCATTTTACATGTGTGTATTGCATAAGTAAAATACTTTCGTATAAAAATTCCTCCCTCATCATTCCCAAAAAGTAAAATGTTTATCCCGCTATTTGTGGGCAGTAGAACTCCCACCTCAAAATCCAGCTGGAGCAAAGAAGTTAGTTGGGAACCCGCTGCCCGTAAATGCCCGATTGGTGCGGGCTAATAATCAGTGGGGGATGAACAACCCCCACTGATTAAAGTTTCACTTTATCGAAAATAAACAAATAAAAAAAAGTAGCGATGTTCCGCTACTTTTTTGAACGCATTACTTCTTTTAAAAACTCGGCTAGTACTAACTGACGACGCCAGCGTGTTGGATTACTACATAATCTGTAAAACCACTCTAAATGAATAGCTTGTATCCACTTTGGTGCACGCTTTACCTCTCCAGCCCACACATCTAAACTACCGCCTACTCCAACAGCCATTTTCGTTTCTAAACGATGCTTATTGTTTTGGATAAAGTTTTCTTGCCTTGGGAAGCCAAGTGCAACAAGTAATAGGTCTGGTTTTGCCTCTTGAATACGTGAAACAATATTCTCTTCTTCTTCCTGTTTAAAATATCCATCTTGAGTACCCACGATAGATGCAGCCGAATATGTCTTCGTTAAATGATTAGCCGCGGCTTGTACAACATGTGGTTTTGCACCTAATAAGAAAACAGATACTGATTTATTCTCTTCTGATAACTTTGCAAATAAATTGCTCATTAAATCAAATCCCGCTACCCGCTCTTTTAAAGGTGTACCAAGCATACCACTTGCTTTTACAACCCCAATACCATCAGGTGTAATTAAATCTGTATTTAATAATATTTCATGGAATTTTTCATCCTTTTTTGCGCACATAACAATTTCAGGATTTGCTGTTACCACCTGAAAAGTATGAGCTTGCTCTAATTCTAGTTGCTTCTTTAAATGTTGGATCGTTTCATCCATTGTCATTGTAGAGAAAGGAACACCTAGAATATCAACCGTTTGTACTGCCATATTTAACTATCCTCTCTATCATTAAAGGTTTTTTTCTATTAATTGCTTATATGTTTCTTTCGTATCTTCATATAATTTTTGAAGTGAGAAGTTCATAGTAGCATGCTCATAAATATGCTTGCCCATTACTGATAACTCTCCAGTTTTCCACTTGTCATACGCCTCTTCTAATGCCGATGCCAATGCCTTGCCATCACCAGTTGGTACAATCCATCCATAAGTTTCATCTGCAATTAACGGTTCGATTTCTCCTGCTCTAGTCACAATTGATGGTACACGTTGATTTGCCGCTTCTAATAAAACTAATGGAAATCCTTCGCTATGGGAAGTTAACAAATTGACATGTGATGAAGCAAATAATTGTTTCACATCTTGACGATGCCCTAAAAATTCAACTTTATCATTAATCCCTTTTTCAGTAGCTAATGCCTTTAGTTCTCTTTCTAACGGCCCATCACCAACTAATAACACTTTAATTTTTTCCAATTTCGTTTGTTGTAACGCATCGAATAAAACTTCATGTCCTTTAACAGGATGCAGACGCGCTACTTGGATTGCCGTAAACACATCTTCGTCAATATTAAACATTTCCTTTTTATTATAGCCATCTGCTTTTTCCTGATCATATTCAATCCCGTTATAAATAACATGCATCTTTTCATTTGAAATACCTAATGCCGCTAAGCTTTTTTTCAACCTATTCGTTACAACAAAAAATAAATCTATATTTTTTAAAGCTTTTAAATTTAACTTAGTAAAAATCCAGCCTTTTAAGCCTTGTTTAGTAAAGTCTTGAAATGGATCACTATGAATTGTCGTTACCCATTTTGCCGCGAATTTCTTCTTCATTAGAGAAACAAAGAAATTCGCCCTAGGACCGTGTGTATGAACTACATCAAATTTTTCTTTATTAATGAATTCACTTATGTTCTTTAAAATGGATAAATCATAGCGAGATTTTTGTGAAAACACATGAACTTTTATTCCTAGCTCTCTTGCTTCTTTCGCAACAATTCCATCCTCAAATACTGCTAATTCTACTTCACCAGTTGGGAACTGATCGAGAAGTGAAATAATATGTGTTTTTCCTCCACCATCTTCTGCTCCTGCATTCATATGCAATATCCTCATATTTTTTCCTCCTTTAAATCCTCGCTACATTTCCATCTATCTTTATTTTACTGTACTAAAAAATAAAAGCTAACAAAAGTTAGCTTTTATTTTTATCATTCAATTTCTAAATCTATAATTAGATAAGCTAGCACCACTACAAAGTAAATCCCGACTCCTGGTGCTGTCAAAATATGCCCTGCAACATACGCAATACCTAGTGCTAATACTAAGCTTGCTGAAATCATTCCATATTTCACATTGAATATTTCCTTAAATCTTGTAATAAATGCTATTAAGATTCTTAAGCCGTAATAAATAAATGGAATCATCATTAACGCAAAACCAATAATTCCGAAATCATAAAACCAATCATGGAAGTCCATTTCAATTAACTTCGGATCTGGCTCTTTTTGTTCATTATATTTATAGTTACCTGCGTAACCCATTCCAAATAACTTTTGTGACGTTGGCGCTTCTTTAAAGAACTGCTTATGTCTTTCTTCATATACTTGACGTCCACTGAAAATAAGATTCTCTTGATTTTCTTTCTTTTGCTCTTTCTCAAGCTCTTTCTTAACTTCCGCTTCTACTTCCGCCTTTTCTTCTGATTTCTCAACTTTATGTTGTTTTTCTTCTTTTTTAATTTTCTCTTTAATTTCTTTTTCCTTTTGACCTTGCTGCGCTACATTTTGTTCTGATAAATAGTTGTTATGAATACCCATATTTTGTGCTAATGGCGTCATTTTAAACGTTCCGACAACACCAGCTAATAGGACAATAGCAATTAATCCATTAAGTACAAGAGACTTTTTGTTTGGATTTCTTCTATCAAATAATAATTGTAGTACGATAATCCCGATTGCTGCCGCTAACGTAGCACCAATTGAGCCCATCCCTACTTTCGTACCAACTTGAATTAAAGAGTAAATCATTAACAGCGATGGAATCCAATATAAAATGTGTTTCACGCTCTTTGTTTTTTGAATAGAATATAGTACCACAATAGGGAAAATAATAGCTAAGATTGACCCTAGTTCATTACCTGCATAGAACCATCCTCGGGAACCAACTTTCATCCACTCATAACTTCCAAAGTCTGTAGAAGTTGTAATAGAAATAACCATAATAGCATTAATAATTAATGTTGAATACACAATGTTATTTCTAACTTTATCGCTAATATTTACTGTCTTCTTCAGTGATTTTAAAGCTAAAATGTATGAGCCAAGCATAATATATATATACAATGCTTTTCCAATGAATTTAACTTCTTCTGCGATTACAATAGGACTCTTGATTGACTTATTATTAATAAATCCTATTCCTAATATAGCTCCTAGTAATACAAGATAAATCAAAAACTTCCTATTTTCTCTTTCTTTTGCCTGAATTAAAATATAAATACCAGCCATTGCCATAATGAGGAATCTCACCATAATTCCAACTGTCGCATTTACTTTTAATAACTCAATGCTAAGAGAGGTTAATAAATCCAAAACAGGCTGTAAAATAATAAAAAAGAGCAAAAAATGCTCAAATCTAACCCTAGCTTGATTTGCTAACATTCCAAGACCTCCATACAAAATCTTTACATTATCTTTTAATCATAGTTTTCTATCGTTTAAACACACCTAGCAATTATAACATAACTCATATTTAAATTGAGAACTATTTTTTATGCCTAAACAAGTCAAATCAAGCATTATTAATAACAGAAAACATTGTCCTTTAACTATCCTTCCCTGCTCCAATAAAAACTATCTAGCACACCTTGGCTCATTTTTGACAACAATAAAATACTTTTTATCATTTTATAATAATATATAAATTATTCTATTTGTAACACCCTTCAACTAATCCACGGTAAAAACTACAAAATTAATCTTTCCGCACTTTTTTCAATTTAATCAATTGCTACTTTCTAAACACTTTCAAACGCTTTCTTTATGTATTTCATCCGTTTTTCTACATGTAGCGAAAAGTAATTGTTATTTCCAAAACTTTAGTGTATATTTTTTCTCTGGAACATCTTTAAGAGGAAGGAATTAAAGCCATGTTATTAATCGATATATTTACGTTTCTTGGCATTATCGCCGCTGCCATTTCTGGTACATTAGTTGGTTTGAAAAAAGATCTAGATTTATTTGGTGTCCTTTGTTTAGCTGTAGCTACTGCGCTCGGCGGCGGTATTATTCGTGATATTATGATTGGTAACCTGCCTCCTGTCGCATTTGTAAAACCAATTTACTTTTTCGTAAGTGTACTATCAGCATTATTCACATGTATGTTTTTTGAGCGCATTAATAAACTTCAAGTCGTTATTATGCTTTCTGATGCTGTTGGTTTAGGTGTATTTACAGCTATTGGTGCAAATGCAGCAATGTCACATCACGTTGACGCCTCGTTTTTAGTCGTTTCAATGGGAGTTATTACAGGTATTGGGGGCGGTATTTTACGCGACATTTGTGCTCAAGATATCCCGTATGTATTCCGAAAAGAGATATATGCAATTGCTTCTATTTTAGGAGCAGTTAGTTTCCTAATTACACATGCAATGGGAGCACACGTATTGGCTTTCTATGTTTGTTTATTAATAACATTCGTTATTCGTGTAGTCACCGTAATATATAATGTACATTTCCCAGTTTTCTTTAAAACACATGCAAAAATTAATAAAGGCCACTAAGAGAATTCTACATAGAATTCTCTTAATTTATATACAATTTCACACACTATAGAGTAATTGTATATAAAAATATATAATTACATAAGAACAAAAAATGAAAACGTTTTATAAACAGGGGGAAGAATGATGCTTGGGGTTTTTAAAAAAAATAAAACAAACACCAGTATAATCGAATTAAGTAAAGGCCAACAAATCATATTTAACGTGCCTGCCAATTCTGAACTAAAAACTCAAATGGACATGCTACATATTTCAAAGGAAGATTTACAAATTGTGAAAGTATTACAGCCATTTATTTATGAGGAAATAGATTGGATAACAGAAAAATTCTACACCAACATCACAAAACAACCTAATTTAATTGCTGTTATTGAACGCTACAGCTCTATTCCAAAATTAAAACAAACTTTAAAGACACATATTAAAGAATTGTTCAGCGGGAATATGAATGAAGATTTTATTGAACAACGTGTTAGAATTGCGAAAAGGCACGTACAAATTGGTTTACATAGAAAATGGTATACTGCTGCTTATCAAGAATTATTCCGCTCCGTCATGAAGATTTTGCAAACGAAAATTTCAACGATAGACGACTTTTCATATTCTATAAATGTAATAAATAAATTATTCACATTAGAGCAAGAACTTGTTATTGCAGCTTATGAATCCGAATATGAAAGAATTCAAAAAGAACATGAAAAAGAAAAAGAACTGACCGCTATGACGATTACACATATTGCAACAGAACTAGCGGCAGTATCTGAAAAAACAAGCTCTTCTATTCAACAATTAACATCTAAATCAGAAAATATCGTAGGAATTGCAAAAACAGGTACATCATTAGCTACGACATCAGAAGAAAAGGCCAATAAAGGAAAAGAACAATTAAACCTGCAAAACAAACGAATGGAAAGCATTCAAACGAATATGGAAACTATTATTACTGATACTCGTGAACTTCTTGATATTTCTAACAAAATTAACGAAATCATTGATATTGTAAAATCAATCGCCGAGCAAACAAATTTACTAGCATTAAATGCTGCTATTGAGTCTGCACGTGCTGGCGAATTTGGTAAAGGTTTTTCAGTCGTAGCGGGCGAAATCCGAAAATTATCAGAGCAAACGAAAGAATCAATTTTCAACGTTACAAAACTCGTTGAAAAAACTAATGAACAAATTATACACGTCTCTTCTTCCGTGGAACAAATAAGCTCTCTCGTATCTGAAGGGACAGATAGTATGCATGCGACAGACCAATATTTCCAAGAAATCGTAAAAGATATGTCTAACTCTAAAGAACAAAATAAAAAAATTGAAAATGAATTAGAAACTATTTCAAAAGTAATGAAGAGTATTCAAGACGATTCCTCGAAAATGGCCTTAACAGCGGATAATTTACAACTAGAGCTAAACCGGTAAGGCGAATCGATACAAAGCGGAGATTCTTCATCTCCACTTTGTATTCATCCTTATCATCCATCTACAAAAAAAGAATCCGAAATGGATTCTTTTATTTTCTGAAAAAGATTTTTTGGCAATAAAAATAACTCATATAAACACCAAAGCTTTGTACAATAAACAAAGCTGGCATAATAACATTATAATATGCCACCTCTACTTGAAAGAGTCTTAACAATATGTAGCCAGTAATTAATAATACAAACAACATATATCCTTCATTTTGTTGTTTCTTGATTAGAAAATGTAATAAAGCTATGGCCATAAACAATGTCACCACTATATATATAAGCTTTTCACTTTTAAATAGAATAGAGTTTGTTCCCTCATCTGAAAATTTGTTAATAACCGGTTTTAAGGGTTTTAATCTTTCTTCTTCAATTTCTTTCAACTCTTGATCAATATGCTCTTTTACACTTTGATTTTTGGATATTTTTTCTTCACTTTGACTTTTTCCAATTAAAACAGTTTGAACATAAGTCTCATTAGAAATTGTATACTGTGACATTCCCATCATCTTGATACCATAACTCACACCAAAATGAGTACTATAAAATACAATAAGGAGTCCTATCATTTTTAATAGTAATTTTTGTTTCGCCCCTGATTGAAACACTTCAATTAACAGCACATATGCAGCTATAAAAATAGGTAAAAATAACCCCATCGGAAAAATCATATTGCTAAATGCAAATAAAACAGCTGAAATTACCCACATATAAGGATGGTCTAATCCTCTATATAAAAGTATGTAACAAGCACAATAAAATAAAAATATTGCGAGCGATTCCGAAGTTAATACAGAGCCCATAAATATATTTGGAATATATAAAGCATAAAACATAGACGCAATACGACCACACTCTTCTCCAAAGACCATTGAAGCGATGCGATAAATGAAAAACGCAGTTCCTGTACAAAATAAAATATTAAATAGTTGAAAAGCGAATACCGTATCTCCAAATATACGAATGATAATCGATTCATAAATAATAAAAGGTAACTGTGATACATTGCCTATATTATTTCCAATCGCAATCTGCTTTGCAGACTCATACATAGCTTTCATATCACCTATCATCGGACTGTCTACAAATAGAACTGTAATCAGTCTTACAACTATAGATATGCTTATAAGAAAAATAAGAAATTGTTTATCTGTAAAACGATATTGCAAAATTGATGCTACTAACAAAATAAGAATAACAAAAATCACTAATACGATTGTTATACTTGTTGTACTTCCCCCAAAAAATTGCTTACTTGTTTCAAAAGCCGACCAACAACTATAGACAAAAAATGCGAGCATCGCACCAATCATTATTTTACTGAAGAAAGATGAAAAATTTGTTTGTATATGATTCATATGTCCATTGCACCTCTATTTCCATTCATAACAAAACGATTCTATCATGAATAGGCACAAGGTTAACAGGGAATTTCTATGGCAAATACATGGTCATTACTTTTTCACTTGCAATGTAAGCGAATCCTCTTTTACACTACATTTTAGATAAAATAAATTTTCTTTCAGTTACATGAATACAAATACTGAAGTTTAACTAATCATCTTTTAGAATACACTTTACTTCATTAAGTATCTAATATGAGTATTCCACTTACACATTTCATTCTGATTGAAAACAGACTATAGGGGCTGAATATATGGAAAAGAAATTCATGCGAGAATCAAAAGCAATTAAAACAACACGTGTTTTTCCGAACGATTTAAATAATCACCAAACACTTTTCGGGGGAAAATTATTAGCAGAAATTGATAGTATTGCTTCAATTGCAGCTGCGAGACATAGCCGCAAACATTGCGTAACAGCATCTATCGATTCCGTTGATTTTTTAACTCCAATTCACCAAGCAGATTCTGTTTGTTATGAAGCATTTGTATGCTATACAGGGAAATCTTCAATGGAAGTTTTCGTAAAAGTAATTGCAGAGAATTTATTAGCAGGCGAACGTAGAATTGCTGCTACTTGCTTCATTACATTTGTGGCAATAAAAGATGGAAAGCCTTCGTCCGTACCACAAGTACTCCCCGAAACTAAGGAAGAACATTGGTTACACACAACCGGTTTAGAACGCGCGGAAAATCGAAAAAAGGGACGTTTAAAAAGTAAAGAGATGGCTGAAGTTTTAACTTTAAGTAAGCCTTGGAATATTTAACATAATCTTCTCATCATACATGCACGGGCTCTTCCTTGCATGTATTTTTTATTATAAAAAATATTATCTCTTGCCTTTATATTCAGTCGCCCCCTCCTAAAGTCACCCATCAGTTTTTCCTTTATTTCCTTATACTATTAATGGTATATTAAGTAAAGTTGTTTAAAAATAACCATACTGTAGTTAAATATGTAAGGGGTGGTGCGATAATGTCTATCGAGGTACCAATTTCAATACCAAAAACGTTAATTATTATTCCAGCATATAATGAGGAAGAAGCAATTGCAGATACATTAACAAGATTATTAGAACTAAAACAACATTTTACAAGATTAAGCATTTGCGTTATTAATGATGGTTCACAAGATAAAACAGCTCAAATCGTAAAAAATTTCCCTGTTCATCTTATTAATTTACCATATAATCTGGGCATCGGTTCAGCTGTACAAACTGGCTATAAATACGCATATGAGAATGGATATGATATTGCGATTCAGTTCGATGCTGATGGACAACATAATCCGGATGATTTATACAAAATTATACAGCCTATTGCTGAAGGCCAATGCGATATGGTGCTAGGTTCACGCTTTACAGAAAAAACAGCTTATAAAGGTAGTATTTCAAGAAGAATCGGTATTTTTTATTTTACTGCCCTATTGAAAGTGTTAACGAAACAAACATTTATGGATCCAACTTCTGGATATCGTGCTATCAACCGAGAAGTAATTAAGATTTTTGCACACAATTATCCAAAAGATTATCCAGAGCCAGAAGTCCTTATTCATTTAAAAAAGAAAAAACTTCGCATTAATGAGATATCTGTAAATATGCAAGAGCGACAAGGTGGACAATCTTCCATCACACCTCTTAAATCTGCATATTACATGGTTAAAGTAAGCCTTGCTATATTGATGCAAAAAATCGTGAAAGGTTGATAGTGAATGCATATAATTACCTTTTCATTCATCTTTATTTTGTTATTATTCTTCTTAATTATTAATTCTATTCGTCGCGGGACTTTAGAAACAAAATATGCTATTTTGTGGATTTTTGTTTGTGTTGCAATGGCTATTTTAAGTTCTACTGATAAAATTATAAATTGGATTGGAAAACTATTAAAAGTAGAATATCCACCATCCATTTTATTCTTATTTGGATTATTATTCTGTTTCATCTTAATTTTTGACCTAACAAGAAAAATTTCTAAGCTACACCATCAACTTGTAACATTAACGCAAGATTATGCATTATTAAAGCAAAAATTAAACGTAACGCAAACTGAAACAGATAACGAATAATTTTTTCTATTTAAATACTAATATATGCAAAAAGCCCCTTAATTCTTCTAAGAATCAAGGGGCTTTTCATTTCAAACTATTTGTTTCTAATTAATAGTTTACTGATTTTCATAACCGTTGCCACGGTCCCTACTCCAATTATAATAAATAAGAATGGGATTAATGGTAATGCATATCTTTCATATGCAGCATAAAAGCATGTTAAAGCTGTTTGCAGTAAAAGGATTGACCATAAAAATGTAGTCTCTCTCCACCTTTTTAAAAGGAAGATAAATGAAAGTATTGTACATATTAAGAACATCGTCTTAATAAAATTATGTATTTCATTCATATCCTTTGCAGAAACATTGAATACTTCAATATTATGCTCTATAGAATAATACGGTTTTTTCCACATAATTTCTGGCTTCAAGATTAAATAACTCTCTATCATGGAATTCTTATCTGTTTTCCACCATTCTTTCATTTTATCTTTCGCTATTTTTTCTTCTAATTCCATAAATTCATGTGCTTCCAGGTTAGGGTACTTTGCGTGTAATTCTATTTCAAGTTCTGCCATATTCTTACCTTCTGGGTAACCTTTCCCTTGATACGTTCCAAGTAATAACGGATTCCCTGCCCCAGCAGTTAGTGGAATAAATTTATCAAATTGAATGTAATTGCGGGCCCACCATGGTCCAAGTACGATAAGTCCTATTCCTATACTTATAATCGCTTGCTTCATCATAACGCGGAATGGATAGCGCTTCATTAAGAGATATATAAATAATGGTATTGGATATAAAGCAACTTGTACGCGTAAGTACAATGCTAAAAAGTAGAAAATTAATACAATTAGAAAATGTTTCGTTTTATGAGTATCAGCTAATTTTAAGCTCCAATATAATAATCCCAATGAAAAGAATAAAAACGGTCCTTCTGTTAAAGTTAAATTTTCCATAACAATCTCTGGAGGATACACAGCTAATAAGAAAGCACCTATTAATCCTGCAGCGGGATTCAATAAATAAGTACCAATCTTATAAGTTAGTAAAATACTAAGTACCCCTAATAGGATAATAATTAATTTAGCTACAAAAAGGCCTTCATTACCATTTCCAAAAAAGTAAAATACAGTAGCTAAAAACGCTGGAAAACCTGGCATAATATGAATAGTTGGTTTATCCGGCTCATGATATGTTAACATTCCTGTTTCCAATAAAATAGTTGCCGTTTTTTGATAACCTATATCATCGCTAGCTATAGTCAAATCTGCACCATGTGTTTGTAAAGTTGCAAAACGAAGTGCAAAACCGACTATCATAATAATCCCTAAAAGGATTATATTAGATTTGCGAGTAAATCGCCCTAACATCTCATCTTCTCCCTTCGGATACATAATTTTCAAATTACATTTCTATATTTTTACAAGACGATACATTCTATAATAAATACTTTCTATACAAAGTACAACAATAGAAAGTTGATTTACAAAGTTTATATGCGTTAAACTGATACAGATGTTCTTGTAATCTTCTTCCTTTCAAAAGGCTTGTATATATGGTGCAAGACATAAAAAATTTGAGGAGATAAAAATTCTATGATGGAACAAAAACAACTTGTTTCTGTTGTCATACCCCTGTATAACACAGAAAAATATATTGAAGAAACGATGCAGTCAATACTAGATCAAACATATAAAAACATTGAAATTGTAATTGTAGATGATGGAAGTAAAGATCAATCACCTTCTATCGTAAAAGATCTTGCAGAAGAATATCCAGGTCAAGTAAAATACGTTCACCAAAAAAACCAAGGTGTTTCAGTAGCCCGTAATACAGGGATTGAAAATGCTAGCGGAGAATACGTCGCTTTCCTTGATAGTGACGACTTATGGCATCCAACTAAAATTGAGAAACAAATCGAGAGTATGCATAAAAACAACATGAACGCGTGCTATTGTGGTTATATGAATTTCTACGAAGAAACAGGTGAAAAGGTTGAGCATACAACAAGCTTTATTAAAGGTGATATGACAAAAGCTTTCTTAACGCATCAAGTTGTTGCGCAAACAAGTACTTGGATTTTCAAAAGATCTATCGTGCTGGATCATAACATTCGTTTCACACCAGGGTGTAGCTGGGGAGAAGACTTAGAATTTCTATTTAAATTAATGAGTGTAACAAACGTATGCTATGTAGATGAATATTTGACATATTACCGAATCTTATCAGAAGGAAATCTTTCTTCAAAGTATAAAGATTATGAATTAAAAACAACAAAAGAATTAGAAGTATTTAATCGAATGAAAGATTGGGTTCATAATAAATCACAAGACTTAATCGTGAATGATTCTACAGAACTTCTTGAAATCCTTGAAACTTACCTATTCCCATATACGGTCATTAATAACGCTTGTATATACATTAAGGACAACTCTAAATTAGACAAATCACAAGTTCAACTAATCAAAAGCGATATAAAGAAATATTGTCGCGAAATTTATCCAAAAAACGGAAAGCGAAGCAAGAAGTTATACGCGATGCTTTGGTTTGTACGAATCAAGTTTATGTTTTCTTAAATAAAAAATAAGCTTCTAAACATTCTTTCCGTAAACAAATCAAATTTACAAATAGGACGAAGTGCGTCCTGAAAAATAGAAAGGTCTTTTTCCATGAAAACAAATAAAATCCTTAAAAACGCCTCCTACCTATTTGTAGGAAATATTACTGTTCGATTTGTGCTTGCTATTGCGACCATTCTCTTTGCAAGATACGTTTCTCCAGGTGAGTATGGCATGTTTACAACTGCATTAGCAGTTTCCGCTGTTATTTGTTATTTTACAGATGCAGGTTTGACACATACATTTATGCGTGAAGGAACGAGAAGCGATGCTAACATTAGCGTATTAATAAGTAGTTATTTACGTATTCGTTTAGTATTAGCTATCGTAATTTCTGTGCTCTTCGCTATTTTTGCTCAGTTCTTCTATGCTGATGCTTACTTACGTGCCATGGTATATTGGGTTGTGCTACCGACCATGTTTGGAGCAACTTTACAAGGTGTTGGAATGGCTTATTTCCAAGTAACAGAACGTATGCAATTTACAGCGATTATTTCTGTACTACAAGGCGTGACAGCCGCAGCTGCACTTCTACTAGGAATGTCATTTAAATGGTCACTTATGATGGTCGCTGCCATGTACGGGATATCTAGTCTTGTAACAGGAGTCATCGCCTTTATAATGGTAATTCGCTATACAACAGTTCATAAAGGCTGGGACAAAGGTATTTTAGATCAACTGCTTATTTTTACAATCAATGGGATCATCATTATGCTTTTACCACAGTTAGGGCCCATTATATTACAAAAAGTTTCAACATATGAGCAAGTTGGATTCTTTGGGGCCGCCTCTAAAATACCTG
Source organism: Bacillus sp. NPDC057893 (assembly GCF_042796455.1). Taxonomy (NCBI): domain Bacteria; kingdom Bacillati; phylum Bacillota; class Bacilli; order Caryophanales; family Bacillaceae; genus Bacillus; species Bacillus sp. NPDC057893. The sequence goes on from NZ_JBHVNG010000003.1 coordinate 436,293, forward strand.
CTGTACTTTATCAAATACCCGGTGTAATTGCAGCAGCCTTTTATCCAAAATTGTTTGCCTTTGGAAATGAAAAGAATATTGATGAACATAGAAAACTATCTCAGTTCGAATTAAAACTTATGTCTTTCTTAGGAATGGGAATTTCTATCCCATTTATCGCCGATCCAAGTTTTTGGATTGTAACTTTATTAGGTGAAAAATATGCATTAGCTGGTGATGCCCTTGCAATTTTAGCCTTTATGGTCATTTTACAATCTATCAACTATCCACTTGCTGATAATTTAACAACAATTGGTCAACAGTGGAAGCGTGCGACAACGATGGGAATTGGATTGGCTGTTGCCATCATAAGTTACATCGTATTAGGTAGCCAATTTGGAATGATGGGAGCTGCTGTGGCTGCTATCATTACCGAGATTACATTGTTAATCGGATTTACTTTATTCGTTCGCAAAGGCTTTTCATTACTATTCAAAGGAATAATATTTAATAGCCTAGCATTTATAATCAGTTACGCAATATACCACACAGTATTAATTAACTTACCGCCACTAATAGCTTTAATATTTACTGGTATATTGTACGGTATGATCGGTCTTGCCATTGACCCACAAATACGTGGATTGATTTTAGGATTTATAAATAAAAAGCTGGCTCGAAAATAAATAAAAATAAAAACTTCAAATTAAATTTGAAGTTTTTATTTTATCTTCTTCACTTAGAATGAGCCCTGTTTTCAATCTATATCTTAAATTGACTTGCCTTTCTGGAATGATTATACTTGGAAACGAACAGCCCTAGATGTACAACATCTAGTATTAAAGCAATTCGCAGTTAATCTTCTATACAAACATTAACTTGTCACAACCTAAATTTACCATAATTTACACAACTGAAAACTTTATTGCTACCATTAAAAATCATCGATTCATCCATAGTTTTTCTTCATTATAAAACAATATCTAGATATGGAGCAGGTGGCTTGGATCTTAATAACTATATTTAGGAGGCTTATTCATTTAATGACTTCAGAAGTAAATAAACGAACCTTTTTTACTAAAAGCACACTTATTATCATTCCATTATTAATAATATGTGCATTTGCTTTTCATTACTTTTTCCTAAAATCAGACAGTGTATTTTCTAGTACGGGAGATGCATTATCACAATTCAGCTTCTTTACATTCCTTTTACAACATGCATTTAAAGATGGGAATTTATTTTGGTCTTGGGATTATGGCTTAGGTGGAGATTTATTCGGGGAATTTAGTTATTACTATAGTACAGCACCATTTTTCTGGCTTACGCTTCTACTTCCTAAACTAAATTTTGACCAAATATTTGAGATGAAGCTATATATGAGTATTTTAAAAAGTACATTAGCGATGTTATTCATGTATGGTTCTTTACGTTATCATAATAAAACTGTTTTTTCCTCTTTCATTTCTGCCATTATATATGGAGGATGTGTGACTTTTATTCGCCATTCTTTATTATGGGATTTCATGGCAGATGCTATAGTATTTTTACCTTTAGTAATATGGGGATTAGATAAATATATTTTAGAGCGAAAAAAGGGATTATTCCTGTTTGCAACAGCACTTATGCTTGCATCAAATTTCTATTTCGCATTCATTACTAGTATTTTCATCTATATTTATGCCTTTTTCCAATATTTCGCTACACAGCAGAACAAAACAATTAAAACATTTATAACTTATTATATTAGAATTGCTTTCCTATATTCTTTATCACTAGGTTTAGCCGCTGTTTGCTTTATACCATCTGTAAATGGTGTATTTAGTTCAGATCGACTAGCTACAAAATTTACTATTCCATTATTTTTTGAAGATACGTTTTATAAAAACTTAATGGAAAGTATCTTTTTCATTAATAATACAGAGGATTATCAGCTCGCATTCCCAGTTTTCATTCTCTTCCTTGTTACTGGTGCGCTTCTAATACGCAATAAACTTGTCACAAATAAGTTACTCTTTACTGGGTTTATGTTAGTTCTATATATGCTTCCATATACGTATTCCGTATTTAATGGCTTTTCTGCTATGCAATACAGATGGTTTTACTTATTTGTATTTGTAGTTGCGCAAACTGCCGCCTACATTTTAGATTGGATGCTACTTAACAAAAAGAAGGTCAACTCTTTAATAGGTCCTTTGCTAGCAACAGCACTATTTATTTACGCATTCTATAGAAAAGTAAATATAAACGAACAACCACTAGAAACGATTGATAAAATTTTAATTGGGACTACTGTTTTATCTATTATTACAATATTACTATGGCGCTATTTATCAAAAGCAGTCTTACAATCTTTCATTATATTAAATGTACTGGTCAATGTAATATGTATTAATTACATTTATTCAGATACAGCTCTTAGTAAACACTTTAATCAAGCAGGCGCAACAAAAGAATCATTACATGGTCCAGGTCTCGATAATAAGGATGAAATTGACGCAATTCGTTATATACAAAATCAAGATAAAGATTTTTATCGAATTATCAATCCAAACAATAATTATAAGAATACACCGATGTTGCAAGGTTATCATGGTACAAGTACTTATCAAAGCTTAGTCAATCATGATGTTCATGACTTTATGAAAAATAAGTACAATGTTTTCCAGGGATATGATAGTCCATCTATGTTCTTCCAGTTAGATAAACGACTATTCCTTGAGAACATGCTAGGGGTAAAATATTATGTATTAAGTGAAGGTGCCAATAAAACTGATATTCCGTATGGTTATAAATATTTACAACAAGTAGGTCCTTACAACATTTATAAAAACGAATTTGCACTACCATTAGGCTATGTATACGAAGCTGGAATAAGTGATGAAGAATTTTCAAAACTTAATTTCGCCGAGAGAGATCAACTTTTATTAGATGCTGTAGTTGTAGATAATGTTGGAAGTCTTCCGTTAAAACAATTTAATACGAAACAGCTAGATTCAAAACAAATTAAGATTAATCCAAATAAAATTAAATGGGAAAATATAGATAAAGAGAAAGATATACTCACTGTTCATGAAAATGGGCGTATAATAGTACCTGTTGATAATACCGATATGTTAGGTGATCTCCTTGTTGAAATTAAAATTAGAAATATAAATAAGGAATCATTTGGGGTTACTGTGAATGACAAATCTATGATAAAAGGTAATGAAGATGGAGCTTATGCTTACCCGTTAGAAAGATTTGTTTACAATTTAGGAAAAGATGCGAAGCCAACTGAGCTAATCATTTCTATCCCTACTCCTGGTCAATACGAATTGAAAGACTTACAAGTCAACAGTACCAACTATAAAACTATCCCGAAAAAAGTGAATACTTTAAAAGAAAATAGCCTACAAAATATTTACTATAAAGGTAACTACTTAAAAGGTAATATTAATTCTACTAAAGATGGATTACTATATTTATCTGTACCGTATAGTAAAGGATGGTCAATACAGGTTGACGGTAAAGAAACTGAGTTTACGAAGGCTAATTCTTCCTTTATTGGTGTTCCTATTTCAAAAGGGCAGCATGTAGTTGAAATGAAATACGTCACACCTTATTTCAAAATGGGTCTCGTTATTTCTATCATTTCATTTATCATTTGTATCTCGCTTCTAGTTCTTGGAGATAAGGATCGATATAAAAAATTTAAAAGTCGTTTTAAAAAAAGTTAGTGAAATAAAGTGAAGTAAAAGTTGAAGATAATTGCTTGAACTTTTACTTCATGCCCAGTTTAAAATTACACCTAAGGAGGTCCTAACATGACCCTTTCAATAGTAGTACCTTGTTATAATGAGGAGAAGGTACTCAGAGCTTTCTATTCAGAGACTTCTCTTGAAATTCATAAACTAACTACTGATTATGAATTTGTTTTCGTCAATGATGGAAGTAAAGATAATACACTAGAAATTCTACGTGACCTAGCCGATTCAGACTCAAGTGTACATTATATATCATTTAGTAGGAATTTTGGAAAAGAAGCTGCTATGCTTGCCGGTCTAAAGTACGCTACAGGCGACGCTGTGGTTATTATGGATGCTGATCTACAACATCCACCCGAACTAATAAAAGATATGTTAGACGGCTATAATAGCGGCTATGATCAAGTAATTGCAAAGCGAACTAGGACAGGTGATTCACCAGTACGTTCTTTCGTTTCTCGCTTATATTATAAAGTCATGAATAAATTCGTTGATATTGAGCTAGTAGATGGCATCGGTGATTTTAGACTTTTAAGTAGAAGTGCAGTCGATTCATTACTATCTCTAACTGAATACAATCGTTTTTCAAAAGGTTTATTTTCTTGGATTGGTTTCAAAGAACAAATTATTGAATACGAAAATGTATTACGTTCTGATGGAGAAAGTAAATGGACTTTCTCTAAGTTATTAAATTACGGGATAGATGGTGTAATTTCGTTTAACAATAAACCATTGCGATTATCTATATACCTTGGATTATTAACAACGCTTTTAGCTGTTTTATATGTAATCACTACATTTATTCAAATCACTGTTAGCGGCGTCGATGTACCAGGTTACTTTACATTAATCTCTGCAATATTATTTATCGGTGGTATTCAGCTCATTTTCCTAGGGGTTATCGGTGAATACATCGGTCGTATTTATTATGAAACAAAGCGTAGACCACATTTCATTGTAGCAGAAAAAAAAGTTAGTAAAGCAAAACAAGAAGCTTAGTAAAAAAGTTACTTCTGTAAATAGAAGTAACTTTTTTACTATTATATTTCCCAAAAAAATTAACGTAACATAATTCTTGAAAAAATATACATTTTGAAATGATAGCATTATATGAAAGAATTTAGTATCATGATTCAAGGTACTATTTCAAGTTGGACGGAGGACACTATGAGCTTATTAACAGTCGAAAAATTAGGCCATACATTTGGCGATCGCACATTATTTAAAGATGTATCCATGCGTTTACTAGCAGGAGAACATGTTGGATTAGTCGGTGCAAACGGTGTTGGTAAATCAACATTTATGAATATTATTACTGGTCAACTTATCCATGATGAGGGCCGTGTAGAATGGACACCTGGTACAAATTACGGTTACTTAGACCAACATACAATTTTAACGCCTGGTCGCACAATTCGTGATGTATTAGCTGACGCGTTTTTACCTTTATTTGAAAAAGAAAAAGCTTTAAATGAAGTTGCCGAAAAAATGGGAACTGCAACACCAGAAGAATTAGAAGCACTTCTTGAGGAGATGGCGGAAATACAAGATGCTCTCGAAGCAGGCGGTTTCTATTTACTAGATATGAAAATCGAAGAAGCAGCACGAGGTCTTGGAATTGATGCAATCGGTTTAGATCGTGATGTTTCAGCACTAAGTGGTGGACAACGTACAAAAGTATTACTTGCTAAACTATTACTTGAACAACCAGAAGTGTTATTACTCGATGAGCCTACCAACTATCTAGATGTGGAACACATTAATTGGCTATCGAATTATTTAAAAGAATACCCGCATGCATTCTTATTAATTTCCCATGATACGGAATTTATGAATAAATGTGTTGATGTTATTTTCCATCTAGAATTCACGAAAATGACGCGCTATACAGCGACATATGAAAAATTCTTAGAACTAGCAGAAATCAATAAAAATCAACATATAAACGCTTATGAAAAGCAGCGCGAGTTTATTAAAAAGCAAGAGGACTTCATCGCAAAGAACAAAGCTCGTTATTCAACTACAGGTCGTGCAAAGAGTCGTCAAAAACAGCTTGATCGCATGGAGCTTATTGATCGTCCTGAAACGGCAATTAAGCCAGAATTCTCATTTAAAGAATGTCGTGCAAGTAGCCGTTTCGTCTTTGAAGGTGAAAATGTAGAAATCGGATATACACACCCATTACTACCAAAACTAACAATGACAATTGAACGCGGTGAAAAAATTGCTATCGTTGGATGTAATGGTGTTGGTAAATCAACATTACTAAAAACGATTTTAGGAAAAAATAAACCTTTAAGCGGTAAAACGAGTCTTGGTGACTTCTTAGAGCCCGCATACTTCGAGCAAGAAGTTAAAGCTGATAATATAACACCAATTGATGATGTGTGGAATACATTCCCTAGCATGGACCAACATCAAATTCGTGCAATGTTAGCGAAATGTGGACTGAAAAATGAACATATCTCTCGCCCATTAAATCAATTAAGTGGTGGGGAACAAGCAAAAGTTCGCTTATGTAAACTAATGGGTGAAGAAAGCAACTGGCTACTATTCGATGAGCCAACAAACCACCTTGATGTTACAGCAAAAGAAGAACTTAAAAAAGCTATGAAAGCATATAAAGGGACCATTCTTCTTGTATGTCACGAACCCGACTTCTATGAAGACTGGATAACAAAAGTTTGGAATGTTGAAGAATGGGCAGAAAAAAATAACTAAATTATTTCATGTCAGTAAAAAAGGGCCGTTCCTAAAAGGTAATTAGGGACGGCCTTTTTTTATAAACAAAGATTCTTTTCTCTCTCACCACTTAAGAGAACTTCTCACAATATAAAGAAATTAAAAATGTAAATAATATCCTTAATTTTATAAATTTACATTTAGAAGATAATTTTGGTATCATTTAGATAAAATAGGAAAGGAATTAATTAAAATGGTATTTAGTAACCTTGTCTTTTTATGTTTATTTTTACCCGCTGTACTCTTAATTTATTATGCTGTACGCAAAGAACTACAAAATATAGTTTTATTATTTTTTAGTTTAGTATTTTATGCTTGGGGCGAACCCATCTATGTTTTCCTAATGCTGTTCTCTATCTTTGTTAACTATTGGTTTGGTATCTTGTTAGGGAATAGTCGCTTCACAAATGGGCAAAGAAAACTATTATTAACGTTTGCAATTATAATGAACACAGCTATTTTAGGATATTTTAAATACGCAAACTTTTTAGTGGATAATATCAATTCTATCTTCCATACCAATATTATTCTTGAAAAAATACCTTTACCAATTGGTATTTCATTTTTCACGTTCCATGCGATGAGTTATATTATCGATATTTATAAGAAAAAAGTCGATGCTCAACGAAATATCTTTGATTTGGCTTTATACTTTACTGTATTTCCACAATTAGTAGCAGGACCAATTGTTCGTTATAATACAATTTCTCACCAATTACACCAGCGAACTGTTGATGCCGAAAAATTCTCTGAAGGAGTTCGCCGTTTTATTATTGGTTTGGGGAAAAAAGTTTTAATTGCTAACCAATTAGGTGCTATAGCCGATGAGATTTTCGCAATGAATCCTTCTGATATGAGTGTATCATTAGCTTGGATGGGAGCCATTGCCTATACGCTACAAATTTACTTTGATTTTTCTGGATACAGTGACATGGCAATTGGATTAGGAAAGATGCTTGGATTTGATTTTCTAGAAAACTTTAATTATCCATATATCTCAAAATCCATTTCTGAATTTTGGCGTCGTTGGCATATTTCGCTCGGTTCTTGGTTCCGTGACTATGTCTATATTCCTCTTGGAGGAAATCGCGTTACAACTGTAACCTCTTCATTGTATGGGGATTAACCGGGTTTTGGCATGGTGCCAGTTGGACCTTTATGATTTGGGGTATTTATTATGGAATTCTAATTGCACTTGAAAAAGCAGGACTTGAAAACCTACTTCAGAAATTATGGAGTCCTCTCCAACATATTTACGTTATGTTTTTAGTTATTATTGGATGGGTATTTTTCTGAGCAGATAATTTCAGTTATTGCCTTGAATTTTTAAAATCCATGTTCGGATTTAACGGTCCGTTAACAGACATTAATAGTTATTTCTATGTAATGAATTATTGGGGCATTTTCCTATTAGCTATTATTACTGCAGCGCCCGTATTTCCATGGTTACAAAAAGTGTTATCAACAAAAAGATTTGCTGTTTTATCGCCAATTTATTATTTAAGTATTTTAGTCATTGTTTTAGTATTCCTAACAAATGCAACTTATAATCCATTTATTTATTTCCGTTTTTAAAGGAGGTTCACTATGAAAAAATTTCAAAACCTCACTTTAATAATGGGGTTTCTTACAGTTATTTTTGGAGTGGGTATTTGGACAGCAAAAGTTATCCTTATAGATAAAAAAACATTTTCTGAATTTGAGAACAGAAACTTAGCAATTAGACCTGCTGTAAATGCTTCCACTATAAAAACTGGCGAATTATTTAAAGGTATCGAAACACATTTTACAGATCATATTGGACCTAGAGATTTCTTTCTTGAAAGTTATATAAAGTTCCAATTGTCTATGAATCGAACATTCGTAAACAACATTCATGTTACAAACGATCAATTTATTTTTAATAGGCCTAATATGGAAAATCATTTAAACGATGTTGATGCTGGGGTTCATGAATTAAATACTTTGAAAAAAGATTTTCCTCAAACAGAATTCTATTTTTCTTTAGTTCCTAGTAAGCAAACAGCGTTACAATATAAGCTTCCCTCTTACCTAAATCTTGGGTACGAACAAATACTTAGGGATCACCTTGCTGAGAAATTGGCAGAAACTAAATTCCCTATTATTGATGTATTACCGATGTTTAAAGAAAGTTTTACTAACAAAGAACTAGAACGAATGTATTTAACTACAGACCATCATTGGAATATGGAAGGTGCCTTTTATGCATATGAGGATACGATGAATTTTATTAATTCTCATTCAAACAAATATAAAGGGCAACCAATAAAGAAAGATGACTACACCATTAACTGGGAAAAACCGAAAGGAAAGTTTGTTGGTAGCTGGAATAATCAATTGTACCGCTTAATTGATACTTCATCTGTAAAAATTCCGTATGTCCATTATAATTCGGGTGAATCTTGGGACGACTACACAGTTTACTATGGTGCTATTAAAGATGATACCGCTAAGGAATCTATGGCTCAGTTTTACGGAAAAGAAAAAAATAGTCCTGCTCCTGGATATGCTAATGTTTATCAAACGGATTTCCCTGAAATAAACATCATTAATGAAAAGGCAGACAACGATTTACACATTGTTATCTTAAAAGATTCGTATGCTGATGCTACATATCCTTTATTTGCGCGTAATTTTGCTAAAACAACTTTTATTGATCCTCGTTACACTCAAGGAAAAAGTGTGAAACAGCAAATAGAAGAACAAAATGCAGATATTGTATTGTTTATATACAACGACACCAACGTTTATGGTGATATGTATAAATTTCAAAATGTAAAATAAAAACTTATTTTCAACTATAATCAGTGGGATTTCAATCCCACTGATTATAGTCTCAATTTATATAGTAATATCGGGCTAACCTCAATCTAAAATCATTCAAATCATTATACGTTTCCAAATTCGCTAACATCCCTCGAATAACTGGAATCCTTGGATTTTGAACTCTCATTTCGGATTCTAAAACATCTAAAGTGACTAAAACCTCATCATTTTCTAGTTGATCTGCTAATGTTCGTTTTAATATAATAATTTCATTTAAAAAATGCTCTTTCACCTGTTCTTTAATAAGCTCTGAGCTACAAAATAACTCCCCAATCTTTTCTTCATTTAAAACAGGTTCCTCCGAAGAGTCTAGAAGCCCTTCTACTAAATCGTCTACTCTTTTTAAAATAAATGAAGAAACATGAGAGAAATCTATTTCCGGTTCATTTAAAATAATTAATTGTAAATAACCGTGGCATATCCCTTCCACCATAATTACCAAATCTAATAAGTATGGACTGATTTTTTCACCATAAATAGACAGTAGGCTATTCCGATAAAATGCATGAGATTCTAACTTCATCCGCACCATAAACTCTTCTACTTCTTTATTAAATGGAATGGCATTTTCTCTTGCATGCATAATAATAAATTCTTTATGTTTTTGCACATCAGTAAACTGAAAATATAATTGTTTTTCAAATTTTTCACGTGGTAATAACGATTCTTTTTCAATATCCAGCATTTTCTTTTGGATTTTGTCATAATAATATCGAAGTGTCGCTAATAAAAGCTCATCTTTCGATTTGAAATACAAATAAAAAGCCCCTTTTGATATACCACAAGCTGTGACAATTTCTTGTACTGACGTTGCATTTACACCCTTAGTCGCAAATAACTTCATAGCCATCTCTATAATTAAGCGCTCTTTTTCTTTCATATCTTCTCTCCTAAACTTAATTTCGCATCTTATGTAAATTTAAATTCAATTTAATTTTATTTTAGCAAGTAGCAAGACCCCTACCCAAAAATTTAACGGGACAAAATTCTTTTTGAGGCCTACTATCTATATAGAAGCTCAATTAATAAAAGCTAATGATTCAGTAAGGACTAGTAAAAAATCTCTTTCCTTACAGTTTCATTTTATCCCGCATTAACGGGCAGTAAAACTCCCACCTCAAAGTTCGGCTGAAGCAAAGAAGTTAGGCGTTAGATCAACTGCCCGTAAACGCCCGATTGGTGCGGGCTAATAATCAGCGGGGGATGAACAAAACCCCCACTGATTAAAGTTTCACTTTATTATACCATCTCTTTTCATTGACGACTGACCAATCAGTCAGTTATATTATGTATTAGACTGACCAGTTGGTCAATACAATAAAAAGGGAGCGCAAACATGAACAAACTCATTAATTTCTCGTTAAAAAATAAGTTCGCGGTTTGGCTACTAACCATTATTGTTACCATTGCAGGCATTTATTCTGGGATGAATATGAAGTTAGAAACAATCCCTGATATTACAACGCCTATTGTAACAGTAACTACGGTTTATCCTGGTGCTACACCAGAAGAAGTAGCTGATAAAATTTCAAAACCAATGGAAGAGCAACTCCAAAATTTAAGTGGTGTAAACGTTGTTAGTTCATCATCTTATCAAAACGCATCTTCTATTCAGGTAGAATATGATTTTGATAAAAATATGGAAAAAGCCGAAACGGAAATTAAAGAAGCGCTCGCAAACGTGAAACTGCCCGAAGGTGTGAAAGACCCGAAAGTCTCACGAGTAAACTTTAATGCCTTTCCTGTTATTTCATTAAGCGTAGCGAGTAAAAATGAATCTTTAGCTGCCTTAACAGAAAATGTAGAAAAAAATGTTGTTCCTGGATTAAAAGGACTTGATGGTGTCGCATCTGTTCAAATCGCAGGTCAACAAGTAGACGAAGTACAGCTTGTCTTCAAAAAAGATAAGATGAAAGAATTAGGTTTAAGTGAAGATACCGTAAAAAATATTATTAAAGGTTCGGACGTATCGCTACCACTTGGCTTATATACATTTAAAGATACGGAAAAATCAGTTGTTGTCGATGGTAACATTACAACAATTAAAGCATTAAAAGAATTGAAGATTCCAGCTATCCCTTCATCACCGAATGGTCAAGGTAATCAAAACGCTGGTGCTGGAACACAAACATCACAGATGAATCCAGCCGCTATGAACGGCATACCAACGGTTACATTAGAAGACATTGCTGATATTAAAGAAGTCGGAAAAGCTGAGTCTATTTCTCGAACAAATGGAAAAGAAGCAATCGGAATTCAAATTGTGAAGGCTGCTGATGCGAATACAGTTGATGTTGTAAATGCAGTTAAAGATAAAGTAAAAGACCTTGAGAAAAAATATAAAGACTTAGAGATTATTTCAACATTCGATCAAGGTGCGCCTATTGAGAAATCAGTTGAAACAATGCTTAGTAAAGCAATTTTCGGGGCTATCTTTGCGATTGTTATTATTATGTTGTTCCTACGAAATATCCGAACAACACTAATCTCTGTCGTTTCTATACCACTTTCTTTATTAATTGCAGTCTTAGTAATAAAACAAATGGATATTACGCTTAACATTATGACACTTGGAGCAATGACGGTCGCTATCGGACGTGTTGTCGATGATTCAATTGTTGTTATTGAAAATATTTACCGACGTATGTCGTTATCAGAAGAAAAACTACGCGGGAAAGATTTAATTCGTGAAGCTACGAAAGAAATGTTTATCCCGATCATGTCTTCTACCATTGTAACAATTGCTGTATTCTTACCGCTTGGACTTGTAAAAGGTATGATTGGTGAAATGTTCTTACCATTCGCCTTAACTATCGTCTTTGCCTTATTAGCATCGTTACTAGTGGCTGTTACAATCGTACCAATGCTAGCTCACTCCTTATTCAAGAAAGAGAGCATGAGAGAAAAAGAAGTACATCATGAAGAAAAACCAAGTAAATTAGCAAACGGTTATAAACGTATACTTGAATGGGCGTTAAACCATAAAATTATTACATCGAGTATTGCTGTTCTTCTATTAGTGGGTAGCCTTGCACTTGTACCGATTATCGGTGTCAGCTTCTTACCATCTGAAGAAGAGAAAATGATTATTGCAACGTACAAACCTGAACCAGGTCAAACGTTAGAAGACGTCGAAAAAATTGCAACGAAGGCTGAAAAGCATTTCCAAGACAAAAAAGACGTCAAAACGATCCAATTCTCATTAGGCGGCGAAAACCCAATGAGCCCTGGTCAAACAAATCAAGCAATGTTCTTCGTTCAATATGATAACGATACGAAAAACTTCGAAAAAGAGAAAGAACAAGTCGTTAAAGATTTACAAAAGATGTCTGGAAAAGGCGAATGGAAAAACCAAGATTTCGGAGCAAGTGGCGGTAGTAACGAAATTAAGCTATACGTTTATGGAGATAGCTCTGAAGAAATCAAGCCTGTCGTTAAAGACATTCAAAATATCATGAAGAAAAATAAAGACTTAAAAGACGTAGACTCTAGTATTGCGAAAACATATGCAGAATACACATTAGTCGCTGATCAAGAGAAGTTAAGTAAAATGGGGCTAACTGCTGCTCAAATTGGAATGGGACTTTCGAATCAACATGATCGCCCTGTTCTAACAACAATTAAAAAAGACAGTAAAGATATAAATGTATATGTAGAAACTGAAAAACAAAACTATGAAACAATCGATGATTTAACAAATCGTAAAATTACAACACCGCTTGGTAATGAAGTTGCTGTTAAAGATGTTATGACTGTAAAAGAAGGTGAAACTTCTAACACAGTAACACATCGTGATGGCCGTGTTTATGCGGCGGTTAGTGCGAAATTAGCATCTGATGATGTTTCAAAAGCATCTGCCGCTGTTCAAAAAGAAGTAGATAAAATGGATCTTCCTTCTGGTGTAGACGTTTCTATGGGCGGTGTTACACAAGATATTCAAGAATCATTCAAACAACTTGGCTTAGCGATGTTAGCTGCGATTGCCATTGTATACTTCGTTCTTGTTGTTACATTTGGCGGTGCCCTTGCACCATTCGCAATTTTATTCTCGCTACCATTCACAATCATTGGTGCACTTGTTGCCTTATTAATCTCTGGCGAAACGTTAAGTGTATCTGCGATGATTGGGGCTCTTATGCTAATTGGTATCGTTGTAACGAACGCAATCGTGCTCATTGACCGTGTTATTCATAAAGAAAATGACGGCCTATCAACACGTGAAGCATTATTAGAAGCTGGTGCAACACGCCTGCGTCCTATCTTAATGACTGCAATTGCAACAATCGGGGCTCTTATCCCGCTTGCATTAGGATTTGAAGGTAGCGGCTTAATTTCTAAAGGACTTGGCGTAACAGTAATCGGTGGATTAACAAGTTCCACATTGTTAACACTCCTTATCGTACCAATCGTTTATGAAGCATTAAGCAAATTTAAAAAGAAAAAAGCAAAGTAAAAAAATAACCTCGCAATTAGCGAGGTTATTTTTTATTTCCAAACAGGATTAGGAAATCACCATATCCTTCTTTTTCTAAATTTTCTTTTGGAATAAAACGAAGAGCTGCTGAATTAATACAATAACGCAGGCCATTTGGTCCTGGGCCATCTGAAAATACATGCCCAAGATGTGAATCCCCTGCCTTACTTCTCACTTCAGTACGCGTCATATTATGGCTAACATCCATTTTTTCTTCCACACTAGCTGACATAACTGGTTTCGTAAAACTCGGCCATCCACATCCACTATCGAATTTATCGAAAGAAGTAAATAATGGCTCCCCCGAAATAATATCTACATAAAGCCCTTCTTCTTTATGATTCCAATATTCATTTTGAAAGGGCGGTTCAGTTCCATTTTCCTGTGTTACATAAAACTGCATCTCGTTTAATCTTTCTTTTAAACGAGCATTATTCTTTGGCCAATGATTTTTAATGAAGGCATCACGACCTGAGCCTTTACGGTATAGCTCATAACGGAATGTATTTTTCTTATGATATCCTTGATGATATTCTTCAGCTGGATAAAACGTAGCAGCCGGCAATATTTTTGTCGCAATTGGCTTCGAAAAATGCCCACTTTTCTCGAGCTCTTCTTTTGAAGCCTCTGCCTTTTTATGTTGTTCCTCATTATGATAAAAAATCACCGTTTCATAAGACTGTCCACGATCGTGGAATTGTCCCCCTATATCAGTCGGGTCAATTTGTCTCCAATATATATTTAACAACTCTTCATACGGCATTTTATTTGCATCAAATGTAATTTGTACTGCTTCATAATGCCCAGTTGTTTCCGAGCATACTTCTTTATACGTTGGATCCTCTTTATGGCCACCTGTATAGCCTGAAACAACCTGTATAATCCCTTCCATCTCTTCAAACGGCGAAACCATGCACCAGAAGCACCCACCAGCAAATGTAGCTAACTCTACCTTTTCATTTACAGCCATTATTTCACCCCTATTCTATATTGTCCTTACAGTATGGCATAAGAAACATAATGTTATAAAAGAAAAAGCATCGAACATCGATGCTTTTTTAATCTGTACCCCTTGTAAAGGGCATTTTAAAATCAGTGTTCATATTTAATCTATGATTTTTACGTATTTGACTATAATGGATTAGATCAAGTGGATTTTATTTATGAGTTTTTGAGAAATCTAGAAAACGGAAAGTGTTATTTATTAATAGTTAAATAAATATTTACTTTATATTTCTAATTTTATATATTTAAATATTTATTTTTTATTTGGATTCTAGTAATATAAAACTGCAAATACATTTGTTGAAAACGAAACTATAAAATGTATTAATTTACTTTAAAAGGAGAGTTAATGTCATGAAAAAGTTACTAGTATTACCAGTAATCGCTTTATCTTTAATTGGAACAGGGACAGCTGCAGCATCAACATCAGTACCAGAAACGAACGTGAACATGAATAAAACTCCTGAAGTAACAGAAATTAATCCAGGAAATGGTAAAGATTCAATCATCATGTATTCATCAATATTATTAGGAAGTCAAACAGTTTCCTTTAATAACGGCTCTGGAGCTGGTTATTAAAGGAATAAATCTGGCGATGATCTTAAATTCTGGATTCAAAACACGGGGCCAAGTACTTTACACTATAAACTTATAAATTCAGCAGGCCATATGCTTTATCGAGAAAGTATAAGTCCAGGAGCGCAAAAAACACTTTACTTTAGTAATAGTTGGTCAGATTGGGTATCAAGTGGAAAATATACCATCTCTGCATATAATGATAATGGCGGTGTTGGTTCATTCAAATTTGCAGCAAGAGCATTTCCAGAAGGATTTTAATTTTAAGGTTATAAAATATATTCATCAAACTATATATACAAATTTTTATTAAGTTATTCAATTGTCTTTAAGGTAATAAAAAAGAAGTTTTTTGTTTAATTGAACTGCCCCCGAATCGTGGACACTAAAAAAGTCCATGATTCGGGGGTTTTGTGTATTTTCACACTCATTCCTCGTTAGAATGAAAACAATGATAAAAGTGAAGTACGGGAAATGAATAAACTTATTTTTAATGAAATACAAATGAAACAACTAGAGAAGAACGAAAATGTCGTGAAGGTATCAGAATGTTCTATTACCTACTGTGCAGATTTTAAAATAAAAGCTGGAAAAGAAAATCAAAGTGGAAAAGGTCCGAATCAAATCTTTTTGGAGAGTGGATTCAATTTAGAGATCATTGGTAAAAAAACAAATCAACGTTTGAAAAGTTGGAGAAAAACGTATGAACAATTTGGTGAAGAAGGATTCTATACGGAACGCCGTGGAAAAGGAAGTACTGGTCGTCCTTCCACAAAAATGTTATCTTCTGATGACGAGCTAAAGAAAGCAGAAGCTCGTATTGTTTTTCTAGAAGCGGAACTGGCATTCTTAAAAAAGTTAGACGAACTCGAAAGGCAGGTAATATAGGATTATATGCAAGATTATAATTATGATTGTTATCAATGGACACTCAAAAAAATGGCCCCGGTACAATACCGGAACCATCTTTTAAGTGCATAATTTTAAAGATCTTGTTATTAAATTGTCCATTTTATAGGGCACAGTTCATTTCTTGCTTCACTTTATTTCGTTCCAACGTCCTGCTCCATTTCATCACTTGTTACATCTAAAACATCTAATAAGAAAATGAAGATTGGGATACCGATAATAAGCCCCCATACACCTAAGAAATGCTCAGAAAAAATTAACACCATAAATGTGTAGAAGATTGGTAAATTTGTTTTTTGTGACATAAACTTCGGATTTAATACATAACTTTCAAGCGCATGAATTACTGTTACAATAACTACAATATAAACGACATACATAATACCGCCGATATTGTAAGCAATCATACAGAGTGGGAATAACGAGATGATAACACCCGCCACTGGAATTAAACCAAGCAAGAAAATCATTAATGCTAAACCTAGTAATTGCGGGAATCCTAATATCCATAATGCGATAACAGATAAAACACAGTTAACAATTGCAATTAAAAATTGTGCTTCGATTACTTTTCCGAATGAACGTGCAAATTTCTTTCCGAAATACTCTATTTCGTTATAGAAAATTGCAAGTCGACTTTCTTTAAATTTCGAAGTAAAAGCAACAATACGTGCTTTTTCAAGTAAGAAAAATAAGCTCAAAATTACAGAAAGTAAAACTTGAAGGCCAAATTTCCCAACATTCGTAATAGATTTATACAAAATGTCTACGCCTTGCCCTACATATTTAGAAAGCTCCATATGATTCACAGCATTAACTGCATACTTAATTAATTCACTATCAGGTGGATTTCTTAAAAATACATTGAATTGATAAATCAATTGTGAAATTTGTATTGTTAATACCGGTAAATATTTAAATAGCGTAATTGCAATTCCCGCCACTAACATTACATATAAAAGCGCTATAATAATTTTCCGATTAATTGGCATGAAATGATCTAATTTACGAGAAATAAACTTTTGGAATCGATCCATTAAATACGTCAACATAAACGTAATTAAAATTAAATTTAACATACTTTGCATCCCATACAATATGAGAGCAAGTAATACTAATACGATTAACCTCTGAAATCCTTTGCTTTGAAACAGGTTTTTTATTTGCATAATCGACGAGTACTCTCTCCTGTCCTATAAAGTAAAACTTTAACAAGTAGCTCTCTCTATTCTCTACTTATAATTATCCTTTAATATTAAAGCCATTGCGAGCAATTTATCTTCAACCCTAACCGCCCGTTAATTTTGCTAATATATTATGTTACTTCTTATTTTACAATACAATGACCTATTTCAAAACGCATTATGCATAGTATTAATGAAGATTTAAGGAAACTTTTATTCTTATAAAAATAGGTCTTACCAATACTGTAACATAAAAAGCAAGCTATCAGTAGAAATCCGTCCTACAAATAGCTTGCTTTTATAATTTTTTAAGTAAGTTATATTACCCAATGAATGGCATAAACATCGGAATGATAACTACTGTTACAACACCAACTACTGTCACAGCGATACTTGCCATAGCTGCTTCTACTTCACCCATTTCGATCCCTACTGCAACCCCTAACGCATGTCCCGCTGTCCCAAGAGCTAAACCTTTAGCGATCGGATGTTTAACTCTAAATGTTTTTAAGAATAAAGCTCCTAATGCGTATACGATAACTGCATTAAAGATAACTGCAAATGATGTAATTGCTGGAATACCACCGATACTTTCAGATATTGGTAATGCAATTGCTGTTGTTGCTGCCTGCGGTAACATTGAGTTCATTACAGCTGTATCTAAACCAATTGCTTTTGCGACAATGAACACAACAACCACTGAACAAATAGATCCAACCACGATAGCCGATAAAATTTGCCACCAATATTTTTTTAACTTATCAACTTGTTTATATAATGGAATTGCAAATGCGATTGTTGCTGGCTCTAAGAAAAAACTAATCATCTTTCCGCCCGTATTATATTCCTCAAAGGTAAAGCTACCTACCTTTAAAAATACAATCCCTAATACCATTGCTACGAATAGTGGTGTAAATAAGAAGAATCCTTTTGAGTGTTTGAATAAAAACGTTCCGATTCCGTATGCAATTAATGAAACGACGATTCCGAAATATGGAGTCATTGCGCTTGTCATGTTCATTACCTCCTAACCATGTATGGTCTAAAATAGTTACGCGACTTTTCCGTGTTTGCTTCTTTTGTTTACAACTTTCAACTCTTTTGTCTCTTTTGTTTCTTTGTCATCTTTACCTAAAATCAATTGTGCAAATAAACCTGTTACAGCAAGTAAAATAATTGTTGCGACAACGATTACGGTTAGGATTTGTACGAAATATTGGCTCATTACACCAAGAGAGTTAATAACCGAAATACCTGATGGGACGAAAAGGAATCCGATAATACCTGTTAAGGCTGTTCCAAGTGATTCAACTTGCTCCAATTTAATAACCTTTAAACATAATAGCTGAAAAAACGAATATTTGTGATAGAAATCCATATACTTTTTTTGTGCTCATTTTGGCCACCTCTTTTGATTTGGTACCTTTATTTTATAGGATACAAACACCTAAGTAAGCGTTTACATAACAGGATGTAAAATATATACAGCCAATTACAATAATCATACGGTGAAATACAAAAGCTGCTTCTTAAATACGAAGCAGCTTTTTAAGTTCTTTTGCATATGTACGGCTAACTGGGACTTTGGATCCTTCTTTCATAATTAAGTTATAAGTCGAATTAAACCACGGCTGTATCTCAGAAATATGATTAATATTAGCAACGAAACTACGATGAACACGCATAAAAATTGTTTGTGGTAATTTCTTTTCCAAAATGACAAGCGTATCATGTGTTACATATGTTTCTTTCATTGTCTTTACAGTTACTTTCCCATCTACAAGCCCTACATAAATAATATCTTCAATGTTAACAAGTACAATTGATTCCTCGATTGGTAATGCTAATTTATGCATCTCGGTCGTTACATCTACACTCTTTATATCTTGCTTTGTTTCTAATTTTATTTGCTTTTGTTTTTTATATTTCTTTAATGTCTGTACGATACGTTCTTCATCAAATGGCTTTAAAATATAATCTAATGCATCTACTTCAAATGCTTGCAGCGCATATTGGTCATATGCAGTAGCAAACACAATTGAAGGTGGATTTTTCATTTTCTTTAATATATTTGCGATTTCAAATCCGTTATCATCAGATAATTGAATATCTAGAAAAACAATATCTGGTTTGTTTTGCATTAATTCTTCTAATGCATCCTCTACACAATCCGCCTCACCAATTATCTCTACTTCTTTTGTTTGCTCTAATAAATATTTCAATTCATCCCGTGCTAACATTTCATCATCAACTACTAATACTTTTAACACTCCGTTTTTCCTCCTCTACTTTTTTCGGAATTACAAAGAGGATCTTTGTCCCTTGCTCTAATTCACTTTCAATTTGAAGCATTGTCTCTTTCCCAAATAACCCGATAAGTCGTTCATTAATATTATATAAAGCTGTTCCCGTCCCTTTCTTTGATGGAACTACCATTTTTCCTAATTGCTCTAGACGTTCACTCTCAATCCCTTGTCCATTATCCTTTACTTCAAAGTGAACCATCCCTTCTTTTTCAAACACATGTACCTCGACTTGGCACACTGGCTGCTTTTTCGGAAAAGCATGGCGCAATGCATTTTCAACTAATAGCTGAAGCACAAATGGTGGAACTAAAGTCACCTTTAGTGCCTCTTCAATGTACATCTTCACTTCATACTTATTCGGAAATCTCGCTTGCTCTAACGATAAATATGCATGTACATGATTCAACTCTTGTTCTAATGGAATAAGTAATTGTCGTGCCCCTTGCAAATTACAACGAAAATAAACGCTAAGCTGCAATAATAATTTTCTCGCTTTCTCTACATCCGTTCGGCATAAAGCTGATACTGTATTAATTGCATTAAATAAAAAATGCGGATTGATTTGTGCTTGCAGCGCTTTTATTTCGGCATCTTGCAATAACTTACTTTGTAACTCAGCTTCACCTAACTCAAGCTGTGTGGAGAATATTTTCGCCAGCCCTTCCGCTAACTCTTCTTCAACACGACTTAATTGGTTAGAGTTTTTAAAATAAAGTTTTAATGTTCCTATCGTATTTCCATGTGAAGTTAATGGAATAACAACTGCCGCTTGTAATGGACACCCTTCATGTTGACAATTAATAATCTCACATGATTTCGCCTTCATTATTTTCCCTGTTTTTAATACTTCTTTTGATAAGCCTGTTATTAAACTGTGTGAAGGAATATGATGATCTGATGCTAATCCAACGTGAGCTAAGATTTTCTCTGTATCTGTTAAGGATACCGCATCCGTTCCCGTAAAGCGGTGAATAATTTGTGCCACATGTTTACAAGACTCTTCTGTTAACCCTTGGCGGAAATATGGTAACGTCTTATCAGCAATTCGTAATACTTTATGCGTTTGCAAAGCTTTTGCGTTTTCTTCTTGTCGTAAAATGGCTAGTATCATCGAAAGTAAAATAAAACTGCCAAAACTATTTACAAGAATCATCGGTAGCGCAATTGTTTTCACAACACTAAGTCCATCTTCTATAATTAATAGAATCATAAGCATTTCTAAAGAAACGATAAAAACGCTTAAAACCGCAGAAAATTTAGGTGTAATAATACGGTTATATTTTTTGAAGATATATCCAATATAACCTGTTATAATCCCAGCCAAAATTGATGAGATTGCACAACTTACTGCCGTCGTTCCGCCAAGCATATAACGATGAATACCCGCAATAGAACCTACTCCAATTCCGACGATAGGCCCACCTAGCAACCCACTAATTCCTACACCCATGATTCGTGTATTCGCAATTGTGCTGGATGATGAAACACCTTGTAACCAATTTTCATTCATAATAGTATTTCCTGCTATTTCAATCCCTGTGTAATTGCTTACAATTGTAAACACTGAAAAAATACAAATAAGCTTAAACTTATCTACATATCCGTCTTGCTTATGAAGAAGACGCCGGAACGTTTTAATATGAGAAAGTAAAAATCCTAAAATAACAATAAGTCCGACGCGTTCAATCATCATAAGTACTAAATTTAGCATCTGTGATTCATTCCTTTTTATATTAGTTAGTTTTATTATGGGAAAATAATAAAGCGTGCGTCAAGAAGAATGAAATGCTTTTTGAAATATTTTACACATAACAACCTCCTGCCGAAGCTCGCTCCACAGCGGAAAACTTTATTTTCGGCACAGGGCGTGGATTAGCAGGATTTGGACCGGTTATTATTTGATTACTCGCTACGGGCGGCAATCTACTTGGAGCATTGTCCCTAATTTTTATTATCTATCCAATCGGATTGATTACGATGCTATTATGTGTACCCGAAGCAAAGGGAAAAGTGTTAGATTAAGCATAAAAGAGGAAGCATCTCACTTAAGATGCTTCCTCTTTTCAATGTTTATTATTTACTTTGATTTACTAGCTTTCTGGAATAAGAAAGCTGTTTTATCTTTTTCTTCTACAATTCCTTGCTTTAATGCTAATTCCCCTGCAACTTTAGGTGCTAGCCATAGCATCGGGAATAACAGAATTGATACTGGAACAGCTGTCACTACAATGAAGGATTGTAAAGCATTAATGCTTCCCTCTCCCATATATAATAGGATCGCTGCAACTGCCCCCATAATAAGCGACCAAAAAATTCGTAAGCTAATTCTAGGATCTCCCTCTCCAGTCACTGCCATTGAGATAGAATAAGCCATTGAATCTCCTGTTGTTACTACAAATAAAATTGTTAATAAAAGAAATGCCGGTCCAATAATATTAGAGAGTGGCAACTGCTGCGTAATTGCAATCATAGCTGCTGGCATACCAGATTCACTTAATGCAGCCGAGATAGAGCCAGGCTTCATTAACTCATAAAATACACCTGATCCTCCCAAAATCGTAAACCAAAATGTTGTAATAATAGGTGCAATAATTCCAATTGCAACGATGATTTCTCGAATCGTTCTTCCTCTTGAAATTCGACTCACTAAAATTGCCATCATCGGTCCATATCCAATAAACCATCCCCAAAAGAAGATTGTCCAAGATCCTAACCAACCTGTATCCCCGCGATATGTGCTCATTGGTATAAATTCATTTATATAAAATCCAAACGAAGAAACAAATGAATCAATAATAAATCCACCTGGTCCAAAGAATAACACAAACACCATCAATAAAATCGCTAGTTTAACATTTAAATCACTTATTATTTGAATCCCTTTATTAATTCCCGTTACCGCAGATATAGTAGAAACGGCCACTACACAAATAATAATTGCTAATTGAGTAGTAAACACATCAGGAATTCCAAATAATGCTTGTAGGCCATAACTTGCTTGTAATCCTAAAAATCCGATTGGGCCAATTGTTCCTGCAGCTACCGCAATAATTGCAAATACATCAATCATTGTTCCAAGAAAGCTCTTTCGCAATTTCTCCCCAAAAATAGGATATAAAAGCGTTCGAGGTTTTAACGGCATACCTTTATGATAATGCCCATACATCATAACTACTGCACTAATTGTCCCTAAAATCGTCCATGCCAAGAAACCCCAGTGCATATAACTTTGTGCTAAAGCAGGCATGACTGCTTCTTTCGTTCCAGCAGATATCCCTTCATGTATTGGTGGCACCGTCATCAAATGATACATTGGCTCTGCTGCTGCCCAAAAAACGCCACCTCCGGCAAGTAATGTAGACATAATAATAGCGAGCCATTTTGCCGTACTAATCTCAGGTTTTTCTAATCCCCCAAGTTTAACTCTCCCATATTTCGAGAACGCCATACACATCGCAACAATAAATGTACCAATTAATAAAACCTGCCAAAAGGCACCAAAATATTTAATTGAAGCTGCAAAACTGCTATTAATGACTCCCTCTACATAACTTTTATTTAAAATAACTGCAATTACAAATAATAAAAGTGAGCCACCACTAATAAGAAATACAGGCCAATCCGTTTTTTGACTCTTCATCCTCATTTACACTTCCTCCTTCCTCAGCAATCTAAAAAAACAACTTTATTTTGTTTTATTGTTTACACCCAAAACACAATGATTATATAAGCATAATAATTCATCAATTTTCTACACACTTATGTTGTCCCTAAAAATATGCTAAACCCCTTATTTAAAAGAAAATTTCTATTCCTATCACATAAAAAAGCAAAACAAAAGACCTTATATTTCTATAAGGTCTTCGAAACAGAAATTTGATTATAACATAAGGAACTCCTTGGTTCAAAAATCCCCTTCCAAAAATAACCGAGAGTAAAGGCTTCCATTTGCTACGTAACAGTAATTAAAAAAAATTATATTTTGCAGAAAAAAACCCTATACCAAATATCATTTATGAAAGAAATTCGGCTTCAAAATTTCATTCGGATACGGTTTATGATAAATATGAGTGGTAGCTGGCGACAACGGTGGAATGAGCCACACCCAATTCCCTGTTACAACCCGTCCACAAGCTGCTTCTTGCTTCTCAAATTGTTGAAACTGTTGTGCAGCAGTATGGTGATCCACAATACTAACTCCTTGGTTTTTAAAAGAGTGTAATACGGCAATATTCAACTCAATTAGTGCCTTGTCTTTCCATAACGTACTATTTCTAGATGTATCTAGATCCATCATCTCCGCAACGGCTGGCAGTAAATTATAACGATCATGATCAGCTAAGTTACGCGCCCCAATCTCCGTTCCCATATACCATCCATTGAACGGGGCAGCTGTATAGGAAATACCGCCAATTTCTAAGCGCATATCTGAAATCATTGGAACACCATACCATTTTACTCCAAGTGACGAAATAGGGTATTCTGGGTGTTCAATTGGCACTTCTTTTACTTCTTCTCTCGGGATTTCTTTATATATAGGCGCCTTCCCGTCTATAGAAAATACAAGTGGCAATACATCGAAATTCGTACCTTCTCCTTGCCAGCCAAGTTCCTGACAAAAATCAGTAAATGCAGCAGAATGAGAGTCACCAATCACTCCCATTTCCGTTTTATATCCTGCATATCGAATCAATTGGTGATTATAAATTCGTATATTATTTTCTTCACCTTGATATTGCTTAAAAATCGTAATTGTCGGTTTAACTTTCCCATCGTTCGTTGCATATTTAATATGATGAATTAATGCATTATATACACCTTCCTCATCATTTACTTCACGTGCATCTAATATGTGCATCTTACTCCAAAATAGTCTTCCAATACATCGATTACTATTGCGCCATGCCATTCGCGATCCATGAACAAGTTCTTCAAATGTATGCTCATACGTCCCCATCTTCTCTATCTCAACTTGAATTTCTTTCATGCGCTCTTCTATAAATTGTTCTTTATTAAGCTCTTTATAGCAAATCGTAATAAAATGACTCGCTTCCTCTATTAATTGTTTCGTTTTACTCATAAACAATCTCCTTCTATTTCAACAAAACGTTACTACTTTACAGTATAAGCAAAAAGAGTAAGAGTCACAAACGAAAGTCGAAGTGTTACTTTTATTGTAATATTTTTCAGAAAATTAAAGAGATTACTATTGACTTGTATGAAAAATAGGTGTAATTTTGACTCAGGTAAACTATTTTTACCTAAACCAACTTTTAGAGAGAAAGGAGGGAAAGTTATGTCTTCATTTCAATTGCCAAAACTTTCATATGACTATGATGAACTAGAACCCTATATCGATAGCAACACGCTTTCCATTCATCATGGAAAGCACCATGCGACATACGTAAATAATTTGAATGCCGCTTTAGAAAACTATACGGAATTACATAATAAATCTTTAGAAGAGTTACTATGTAATTTAGAAACTTTACCAAAGGAAATTGTTACAGCTATCAGAAATAACGGTGGTGGGCATTATTGTCATAGTCTTTTTTGGGAAGTAATGAGCCCACGAGGTGGTGGTGAGCCTAATGGAGACGTTGCAAAAGTAATTGATTATTATTTCAATACCTTTGACAACTTAAAAGATCAACTGTCCAAAGCAGCAATTAGCCGTTTTGGGAGTGGATACGGATGGCTTGTCCTTGATGGTGAAGAACTTACTGTTATGAGTACACCAAATCAAGATACACCTTTGCAAGAAGGGAAGATCCCATTACTCGTCATTGATGTATGGGAACATGCTTATTATTTAAAGTATCAAAATCGGCGCCCAGAGTTTGTTACCAACTGGTGGCATACAGTAAACTGGGATCGAGTAAACGAGAAGTATTTACAAGCAATTCAATCACAAAAACATTAGTCGTGCGTATAAGGTAAATTTGGTAATGTAAAACTAGTATTGTCGAAATCCTCCAGAATCCCCCGGATTGCCACCGGGGGATTTATGATTACTTCAGTGTATTTATGTAATGCTGTAAAACATTTTTTATTTCTAATTTTAATTCTCGGAACGGAAATCCTAATTCGCGAGCCTTTCTATTATGTAACGTACAATTAATTATTTCATTATAAGGTGCTATATTCCCTCCCGCTTCTTGAATAAGAGCTTTTGTCCCACTGTTGTCTTCTATGAAACGAATAACTTCTTCCATGGAAATCACTCCGTTACTACAAGCATTAATTGGACCTTCTATATTTTCCATTCCGCACCATGCTAAAAACTCTCCTGCTTCTTTTTCATGTATGAATGACAATTTTCCATCTAAATGATCCACAACAATTGCCTCTTGTTTCACAACATGTTCAACGTAAAACTGTAATCTTTTCGTATAATCATTTTCTCCAATAACTACCGGAAAACGTACTGCAACGACTGGAAATGTTGCATGTTGAAACAACACCGCTTCTGCTAATCGCTTCCCTTCACTATAAGTAAAATCTTTCCTATCTCCATACGTGATTGAATACTCATACGGGTTAAAATCCTCTTCTTGCAGGTCTATTGCAGGTTCATAGACAGCCATTGAAGATGTCATAACATATTTTTTCACCCTATCACGTAATACTTTACATATAACTTCCGCAGCATTCGAGCTATAGCATAAATTATCGTATACAACATCATAGCTTTTACCTTCCAAACGCTCTTCCAGTAACTTTTCGTCTTCTCTATCTACTACAATTCTTTTTACTGTATCGCCAAAGGAATCTTCGGTAATTCCCCGCGTAGCAATTGTTACATCATCCCCAGCTTGCAAAAGTGCTTCTACTAAATGTTTACCAAAAAACCTTGTTCCCCCTAGCACCAATACTTTGTTCACCTTCATCATCCCCATTTTTTTAATTGTAAAATACTACCTTTATTATAAACGCTAAAATAGAAAAAACATGGAATCAGTTTAACGATTCCATGTTTTTTCTACATACGATACATTAACGTACTCGGTATTTAAAAATACAATAGCAGCAATATAAAATAGAAATTACTGATACATAAACCCATAGTTCATATACGAATCCCTCTCCCCATACTCCCATAAAATAAAAGAGTGCAGGCAACGTCAATGTTACCCACGATTGTACAAAGGCAATTCTGCCAAGATATTGATTGATATTCTTTTTTTGTGCATTTAATACAAAGAATAAATACCAAAGTAATGCCCACATAAACCACGTTAGCGCATTAACAACATCGTGGAATTGAACAAATGAAACAACCATATAGAATAAAGCAATAATTGCTACCCAAATACAGAACCAGCCTAGTCCACTACTATCCATTCCTTTAATAAAAGTAACGCCTACATATAAATAAGTTAAACCAAATAAAAAAGTAGCTGCGTATGAATATACCGTCCAATTACTTTGATCAGAAATCATAATTAAATAAAACGGAATGATAATTTGTAATGCCCCCACAAATAAATTAAAAACACCTGCACTTTTCATCTCTACTTTGCCTAATATGACAAGACTATTTAAAAATAAAGCTGCACCTGAAAGTAATAATCCTACGTAACCCATATATATTCGTGTGAAAATCTTATATTTTCACACTGTAACCTCCCCACCATATAAAAAATCATATTTTTTATTATCTTTCTTCTTACTTAAAACTACATACATAGTTTTTCATGTGAAAAGTCAGACTTCCTACCTTAAAAAGTGAAATGAAACTACCTTTAATAACTGCTATACGGCAATATTATTTCTTGTTTAATCTCAGTCAAATTTTCAGTATTTGAAAGTAACAGCATTCCCCTAATACCGCGAATTAAAAACGCTTTCAAAAAGAAATAATCCTATCAAAAAGGTAATAGGATTACTTGATTATAAACGCACTCTAACAACAAGACAAGACCCGGGATGATTTTTAAATTATTCTCTTTGATTTCTATGAAAATCAATAGAATGATTCATTTATACTAGTTCATTCTATTGATCCTTCACATAAAATATTTTAAATTCATATTAATCTTTTTAGAAAGGTAAGATGTATATGCTTCATCATGGAATTCCCCGATATGTAGTTCATTCAACTGGTGTTTTAACGAAAGAAACTACTACTGTTTCTGCTGTAGTTAACATTGTGAACCTGGATAAATACTATCCACATCACATAGCTATTGAAGTATGGGATTGGTCTACTTATTCCACTCCTGTAAAACTTCCCGTACTGATTGGAGAAAATGTAGAAGCGAGCTTCCCCTATTCTCTCGACAGTAATAATCTTGCCGTTTTTTACGCCGATCTAGATGACACTGTAGATTTATATGAAATTCGAATTTCATATAACGATCATTCCAACATTATTGCAAATTGCTTTGGGCGAAGCTTACCACCATATTCAAGCCAAGAAGGTAACACAGTATACCATAAACAGCTCGTTCGAATTCATTAAGTCCCCCTATTATATAAAAAGGGCCGGTCAGTAATACATTCATCTTTATAAGATAATCGGATTACTGACCTAAACTGTCATAGTCAATCTTGATAGTCTCTTATTCCAAACAATTGCTATTTATCATAAATATCATTCGGATTAATTGTAGGAATAAATCCATTTATAGAACTATATTTTTTAGATACGTTATTTGGAGTAACAGTAAACGTTACAATTTTATTGCTTTGTTGTTTAAAATAGCGCATCCAATTTTGACTCCATTCATCTTTTGCAATAACTTGTTTATTGAAGTCTTCCCACAATACACCATGTATAAAATTCAAGGATGTATTTTTGATTGTATCAAATCCCCAATTCTGTATAAGAAGTAGGTTGGAATCAACACTTTTAATTTCTTTTAATAAATTTACATATGCTTCTCTAAATTCCCCTTGTATAGCTGGCTGATTATAAAAATAATCATCAATATCACCAACTGTATCTAAAAACACCCCATCTATACCTTTTCCAATAATTTGCTGTTTTACTTTATTAACAACAATACCTCGGTAATGGTCGTCAGCTAAATTCATAATATATGTATCCCACTGCTCTATTTTCATTTTCTTGCCGTCTCTATAATAATAATCAGATTCCACTACTTGTGGTTTATGCCATGCTTCTAACTCTAAAACACTTACATACCCAAGAACCACTGTTCCTGATTTTTTTAATTGTTGAATTTGTTCTTTCGTAAATGCATACGGCTCAATAATAACCATGTCGTACTTTGAAAGTCTCTCAATTACTTGCTCATTCGCTTCACCATAATAAATTTTATAACTCTGTACATTTTTTAGAATCGGATTCACAACATTCGCTTGAGCAAATGTATTTGAAGAAAAAAGAAAAGAAAATATAGCAAAAAAACATACGGAACGCTTCCAGGCCATAATAATATTACCCCCTATACAACTGTAATGCCCCATCTATTTTAACACCTTAAAATCTCAATAGACATATAGTAAACACATGATATTTTACAGTTTTGCGAACTGAATCATTTTATAAAAACCCAAAAAACATAATACATTTACAAAAATTAGAATTTATTTCCCTTGAATTTACTATATTCCTATTGATAAAATAATTGGGGCTCTAACTATTATATATCCTAAAATAATTCTTTTAAATTATGCATTTCGCGTCAATGTACTATTCCTCAAAATTAAATTTGCAAATGAAAGAAGGAATTTATTTATGTACTATAAGCAATCCAATTCATTCCAAAAAATGATTGAACCTACGATTCTCTTTATTGCACTATTTTTTCTCTCAATACTAACTGATTTTCTAACACCTACGTATGAATACTGCTTACTCTTATTTATTACATTAATTATTTCCAGCCGGTATGGTATATCTATTGCCCTTTTCGTCTTTCTGGAAGCAATGATTTATATTTTTGTAAGCGGTATATATAAAGAAGATGATGTATTACTGTACTTTTATTCATCAGGTTACTGGATAAGTTGGATTTTCTTACTTGTTATTAGTTTATGTTGCGGATTAATGAGTACTTCACAAAAAGAACGTTATGAAGATGTACATATGATAAATAATGAGCTGAAGGCTGAAAATAAAGAATTAAAACATGTTGTGAAACAATTGGATGAAACACGTATTACACTACGTTCTCGTGTACTTGAATCAAATAACCATTTGTCTAAAATGTATCATATGTTTAAAGCTTTAAATCATACACATCCTGAAATTGTACTCGATGAAGGAATAAATGTATTAAAAATGTACTTTGGAGCAAAAAAAATTGGTATCTATCACGTCGATAACAATAAACAATCGCTTCGTATTAAATTAAGATCAGAAACTGGTAAAAGTACATTATCTCAATCTATTTTTGTTAAAAACGCTTCGTTAGTCATCAAAAATGCTCTAGCGCATAATCGACCTTTTTTCCGTACAGATGAAGATTTTCAAGATGCTCCACTTTTAGTTGGTCCCGTCCTATTCCAAGATGATGTACAATACGTCATTATATTAGACGAAATCGAGTTTTCAAAAGTAACTTCTGAGCAATTCGAACTTTTCACATGGTATTTACGCTGGATGGGTGATCGTTTACAGAACGCTTCTAATCTTTGGCTATCGAATCAAGAGGATCGCACATTCCCTAAAACAAGCATTTATTATGAAGATGAATTTGAACATTTACTAAAAATAGAAAAAAAACGTTACGAAACATTATCTTATCCATATTCCTATTTTGAGTTCAATGCTCCGCAAGATTCTTTAGAAATGATAAATTCTATTTTAAAAGATCATTTACGTGATATCGATATATTCGGTTATAGTAATATCGAACAAAAAATTATGATTTTATTACCTGGCACTGAAGAAAAGTTTTTACTACAAGTTCAAACTCGTATACAAAATGCTCTTTCTTCTAAAGGAGTGATATTCTAATGATTTTACTCCTTCTTTATTTTATTTATGCTATTTTGGTTTTTCTTTTATTTCGATTTACGAAAAGTTTGATTGCTAAAGATAAAAAAGGAATTATTGAATTTTGCTTGATTATCTCTCTTCTTTTCCCGCTTATCGGACTTATTGTATCAGCAATCATGTTATTACTTAATATAAGACGCTCCAAAACCGAGTGGTTACAGCAATACTCTGATTATGTTGCCTTTCACGTTGATAATTACGAAGATATTTTGGAATCAGCAAAACAAGATATGGACTTAATTTCATTTTCTTCTGGATTAGAACTAGATAAGCCTGAATTACATAAACAACTCATTGTACAGTTAAGCTCCTCCTCTATTTCTAATGAAGGAGGCTTATTGAAAGAAGCCATTCACCATAAAGATCCTGAAACTGTGCATTACGCAGCAACTACTATTAATTTACTAAATGAACGGTACGAAAAACAGATCGAATACTTAAATAAGCAATTTCTACAAAATCCACAAAATGAAATTGCAAAAGAATTGGTTTCTAACTATTTAAGATATATAAACAGTGGTCTTCTTTCTAATCAGCAAAAAGAAAAAATAATCGCTGAATTTATGAATTTTATTACACAAAGTGTAGAACTATTCCCTAATGAATCTCTTTACCCTTTCCACCTTGGAAACCTGTTTCTACACACAAAACAATATGCAAAGTCTGAAGAACAATTTTTAAATCTTATTCATTTCTATCCTGAATCATATTACGGCTATGTTGGATTACTTGAAATATATTATGGCCAAAAGTTATGGGATAAGCTCTATAACTTAATCAACAATCTAACAACTGCAAAAAGAATTCATATACTACCGCGTAAATATCAATTATTTGTAAGGCAGTTTGGAGGCGCACACATTGAAAAAGGGGATTAATATATATATCGGGATTATTAGTATCATTTTATTTCTCTTAATTTTATCCATCCTTATATATCGAACAGAAAATTTTTATCAAAAGTTTTCTGTTCCTAAAACTAAAGAAACAGATACTGTTAAAACACTCAAAGCAAAAGATGTAACTCAAAATGGACAGAAAATGCAATTATACGTTTTAAAAACGGATAATACATTAGGACAACAAGTCGAATTTAATACAAAGAAGGCAATGGATTACGCACACCTACACTATAAAGATATTACAGCTAATGAAATTAAGGGACTTACTCCTTCTCCCTATACAGGGATTATTATTACAGGTGAAATAATGGCGCAACTTCCACAAGCTGATATTCAAAATTTTGTACAAATGGGCGGAAGGATTATTATCGCAAACCGACTTGATTCAGATCCTTCCTGGAACACATTATTTGGTATTACAAAAAAAGAAGGTTTCAAAGATGCGAAAGGATTAACCTTTGAAGAAGTTTTATTCCCTGGTTATCCAGATCTCCCAAGTTCTTCTCCATTGTTTACTCATAGCTCAATGAATATTACGCTAGATGAGAATACAACTAATACTTGGATTACAGCGGAAGATACTCCCATCCTCTGGACCAATGACTACGGTGAAGGAAAAGTCTTATATTGGAATACAACAGCATTGAACGATAAATTAGGTAGAGGTATGTTCGTTCAATCACTCGGGACTATTTTCCCGGCTTTCGCTACAGCACAACTTGGAGCCGAGATTATGTATATCGATGACTTCCCATCTCCGATTCCAAGTGGAGAACTAAAAAACTTAACAACAGAAAAAATTTCTGTTGAAGAATTTTATAAAAAACATTGGTGGAAAAATATGAAGAATATCTCTGAAGAGCTTGATATTAAATATACGGGTGTTGCAATTGGGACATACCAAAACAAAGTAACTCCACCTTTTGAAGATTTCTCAGGTAAAAATAGAAATACCTATTTATTATTTGGGAGAGAATTATTAAGTCACGGCGGGGAAATAGGCATTCATGGCTATAACCATCAACCTTTATTATTACCACCAGACCCAGTAGATAAAGCACTTGAATATGTTCCATGGAATTCAAAAGAGGATATGGAGAGCTCCTTAAATGCTCTACAAAAACTCGTGTATAACTTCTTTCCAAATGAAAAATTAAAAACCTATGTACCACCATCCAATATTATAAATACAACTGGATTAAGTGCATTAAACGACGCGGTTCCAACTATAGAAACAGTTGCTTCTCTATATGTGGGAGGCACAAGTAACGGCAGTTTAATTCAAGAATTCGGACCAGATGTACAGAATAAAAACATTTATCATTTCCCGCGCATTACGAGTGGCTATGCTATCACAGATGAAGAGCAATTTATCTTAACTGATGTTACCGCAAATTTAGGGGTTATCTCACATTTCGTCCATCCAGATGATATCCTTGATGAAAAACGCTCGGGTAACTTAACATGGGAAGAATTATTTAAAGCTTATAAAACGACAATTAAAGAAATACGAGAAAGATATCCTTATATGAAAAGTATGACTCAAAGTGAAGCAACTGCTTCTATGAAAATTTATCAAACTGGTAACCTAGATGTTTCTTATGAAGATGATGCTGTTCACATTGCCTATCAAGGGTTACCAAACCATACTTCAACAATTATACGTGTAGAAGAAGGTAAGAAGATACAACCTGGCTCATTCTCTTACGGTACAGTTAAAAAGCTTGATTCCCAAATTTATAGCGTTACGTTAACGAAAGCCAGCGCTACAATTCCAATTAAAGGAGAATAACAGATGAGAATAGGTTTGGTCGTTGAAGGCAGCTACCCCTTTGTAAGTGGAGGGGTAGCAAGTTGGGTTCAAATGATTATCCAGCAGTTTAAAGAACATGAATTTACGATTTTTGCGATAGTCCCTCAAGTAAAAACAGAAGATGAATATCAATATGAAATTCCAAGCAACGTAAAAGATATCATTCTGATTCCTTTGCAATCAGAAAATGAAGCAAAACATATAAAAACTAATTTAACTGAACAAGAAGTACAGACACTTCAAAAATGGTTTACATTTCAAGCCAACGATACAACAGCATTACAAATATTAGGGGATAAACAAAAGCTAGGCACACTCCATTCCTTCTTCGAAAGCCGTGAGTTTTATGAGATTGTTAAAGAAAGTTATTTATATGAAGAAAGTAGTGGATCCTTCTTAAATTACTTTTGGATGTGGAGATCTATGTTCACACCAATCATTCAAATTTTACAAATTGATTTTCCTGAATTAAATCTTATTCATTCTGTATCGACAGGATATGGTGGATTACTTGGTGCTGCAATTAGTGCCAAGTCCGATATACCATTTATTCTAACTGAGCACGGTATTTACTCCCGGGAGCGTGAAGAGGAAATACTACAATCTACTTGGATACCAATTGAATACAAAAAAAGATGGGTTTCTTTCTTTCATCACTTGTCTCATCAAGCATACGAACAAGCTGCTGATGTAATTACGTTGTTCGGCCGAAATAGTGCATATCAAAAAGAATTAGGTGCCCCGGCCCATAAACTAAAAATCGTTCCAAATGGCGTTACTTTATCTGACTATAAAGGGTTACGTAAACCAAAATACAATTCGGATAAACTCATCATTTCCGCTATTATACGAGTTGTGCCAATTAAAGATGTAAAAACAATGATTTATGCAGCGAAATTATTATTAGAAAAAGATATTCCATTTATATTTTACCTACTAGGTCCTGATACGGAAGAAGCAGAATATGCTCAGGAATGTCGTGATTTAATTCAACAATTAGGATTAGAAGAGCATGTAATAATGACCGGCAAAGTAAATATTAAAGATTACTTAAAACAAACAGATATTCTCGTATTAACAAGTATATCTGAAGGACAACCATTAGCTATGTTAGAAGGAATGGCGGCAGGATTACCATGGATTGTTACAGATGTCGGCTCTTGTAAGGAATTAATTTACGGACAAGATAGAGATCCTTACGGACAATGTGGATTTGTTGTACCACCTGTATCTCCTGAACAAGTTGCCATTCATTTAGAGTGGTATTATCGTCACCCTGAATCCATTCAACAATTTGGGGATAATGGGCGCAATCGTATTGAAGCGCACTATCAATTATCAGGTGTCGTTGATAGTTATCGTAAGCTTTACTTAGAAAGAGGTAAAAAAACATGGCAGGAATAGGATTTCGTTTACAAAAATTATTCCAAGAAGACTACTATTCTTCAAGAATAAAGGCGTACGGATTTTCATTATTTGTTACAGCTGGTCCGTGGTTAGTCGTTATTTTAGCAGTAACAGCTATTCGATACATTTTAAGTTTGTTCCATTCTATTTCAATTGAGGAACAGCGCCTTTTCACAATTTCAATTTCATACTGCTTTATTTTTTCTCAAATTATATATGGTGCCTTACAGCTCATCGTAACTAGATATGTGGCTGACCTTTTATACGAGCAAAAAGCTGATAAAGTATTTTCTTCCTTTTTAGGAATGACGAAAATCACACTTTTCTTAGCTATTGTCTTATGGCTTTTGTTTGCAATTTTTACACCATTAGCCTTGTATTATAAAATCGTGATGCTATTTTTATTTTTAGCTTTAAACATCATTTGGATTCAATCCATTTATTTAACAGCAGCTAAAGATTATCAGTCCATCGCTCTTGCATTTTTAATTGGTTCCATTTTCTCCTTATCTGGAATTGCGCTTATCGCTTACTGGCATCCAACACTTGGAATAGAACATGGATTTGCCCTATTACTTTTAATTTCTTTTACAATCGGGACTTTCATTACATTAGTGTGGTTAAGTATAGTTATTGTACGAATGTTTCCAAATAGTGATGCTACCGAACAATTTACCTTCCTTTCTTACTTAGATAAATATCCGGAACTATTTTGGTCAAGCTTACTTTACAATATTGGCATTTGGGTATGTAACTTTGTTATTTGGTTCGGAGAAGGGCGAGGAAATATTGAAAACACGTTTATTTATCATCAAATGTATGATACCTCTGTTTTCTGGGCTTATTTAAGCATTATCCCAACCTATATTTTCTTCGTAGTATCCATTGAAACAAGGTTTTATGAACGGTATAAGAAGTTCTTCGGCTCAGTTAACAATGGGGCGACATTAAATACAATTTTACAATTAAAAGAATCAATGAACTTTGTCCTAAAGCAAGAAATGGAACGCATACTTCGTAATCAAGGTATTTTTTCTTTACTTATTATTTTTATAATATGGATGTTTAGTTCACAATCTGGGAACGTGACACTTGAATACTCTATTTTGCAACTGACTATAATTGGTGCTTATGCAAACGGGATGGTCCTTGTTATCACGTTACTACTCTTATATTTTGAAGATCGTAAAGGGGCATTTCGAACATCAGCCCTGTTCTTTTTTGCAAACCTATTATTAAGTCTTCTTCTACTTCCATTTGGATTCAATGGTTACGGTATTAGTTTTGCACTCGGATCTTCTATTACATTCTTATATGCTATTTCTAGGCTCTTTACTTATATTAAAGATATTGACTACTATACGTTTTGTCAGTCAAACATTTCTATGAAACAGCGAACTTTCTTTACTAAAGTGGCCAATAAACTTAATGGAAAATAAACAGATAAAAAAATGACCTCTTGCTTATGCAAAGGTCATTTTTTATCTGTTTATTAAACTTCTAGATAGCCATTTTTGTTATTTGATTGCCATCTCCAAGAATCTGCACACATTTCTTCTAATCCGCGTTTTGCTTCCCATCCTAATTCACGCTTCGCTTTCGATGCATCTGCAAAGCATACTGCAACATCACCAGGGCGACGCTCTGTAATTTTATAAGGAACTTCCTTGCCCGAAACCTTTTCAAATGCTTCAACCATTTCCAACACACTATAACCAGTACCTGTACCGAGATTATATGCATCTATCCCAGTAGTGCCAATTACCTTTTCAAGCGCCTTTACATGGCCATTCGCTAAGTCTACAACATGAATATAATCACGGACACCCGTGCCATCTTTTGTTGGATAGTCACTTCCAAATACACTTAATTCTTCTAACTTACCTACCGCTACTTGTGTTACATATGGCATTAAGTTATTTGGAATTCCATTTGGATCTTCTCCAATACGCCCACTTTCATGCGCACCAAATGGGTTGAAATAACGAAGTAATGCGATACTCCATTCTGCATCCGCAAATGCTACATCACGCATAATTTGTTCAATCATTAATTTCGTTTGACCATATGGATTTGTTGCACTTAATGGAAACTCCTCCGTAATTGGTGATGTTTCTGGAATACCATACACTGTTGCAGATGAACTGAAGATCATCTTCTTCACATTATGCTTCTGCATCACTTCACATAGCACTAATGTGCTTGTAATGTTGTTATGATAATACGTTAACGGAATTGCTACTGATTCCCCTACAGCCTTAAAGCCTGCAAAATGAATAACAGCTTCAATTGTATTTTCTTCAAAAATCGTATCAAGTGCTTCTCGATTTAAAATATCTTCTTTATAAAGCTTAAACTGTTTTCCTGTTATATCTTTTACTCGATTTATAGACTCTACTGAGCTATTCGAAAAATTATCTACTACTATAATTTCGTAACCGTTTTTTAGTAATTCTACGCATGTATGACTACCAATATATCCTGCTCCACCTGTTACAAGTATTGCCATAATTATAGTCCTCCATATTTCATTCATTATAAACTTCTCAAAGTATATCACATATTTCTTATCATATGTTTATTATGCGAACACAGAAACTTACATTTTATCCCATGATTTTTTGGACAATACACGATTCAAATCAGGTAATAAAAAAACGCCACATAACAGACATCGTGTGGCGTTTTTTGATCAAATTACGTAACAATATACACTTAGAAAATGAGCAAGACTACCTAACAATACAAAAACATGAAAAATTTCATGGTGTCCCATATATTTAAACTCCAACCATTTTGGCTTCGCACCGTAAATAAACCCACCAATTGTATAAAAAATGCCTCCAAGTACTAAGAAAATAATACCTCCTGTACTTAAATTCTCAGCTAACGGTGCAAAGAATAGAACAATTAACCAACCCATCAGAAGATAAATTGCTGTCGATAACCATCTTGGACAATTAAACCAAAACATTTTAAAAACAATACCAAAAATCGCAGTTGCATAAACTAAACAAAATAATAGTAAACCATTTGCCGAATTTAATGTAATTAAGCAAAAGGGTGCATATGTACCTGCAATTAATATAAAAATCATAGAATGATCTAGCTTCCTAAAGAAATAAATAACACGTTCACTGGCTACAACACTATGATACACAGCTGACGCCATATAAAGGACCATCATCCCTATACCAAATAAAATAACGGCTGTAATTGCAGCAACAGATGGCATCTTAACAGAAACCTTCACAAGCATAGCTAATAATGCAATAAATGATAATACAGCTCCTCCTAAGTGAGTAAATGCATTAACTGGTTCTCTTACATAAGTATTCATATAAACACCCCTCATATAATTACATGTAGTTTTAATAACTACTTGTAATTATATATATATTATTCATACGGGTCAACATTTACATTTCATTTGTTTCGTAATACCATATTTAAAGATATACAAAACATTAAGTTCCACTAAGTTATAAAAGTGAGGGGTTCTACGTGGAAAATATAAATAAATTACTTGAATCATTACATTTAGAAAAAAGTATTAAACTTGAGGATATCCCAAATGTCGACTTATATGTAGACCAAGTTGTCCAACTATTTGAGAATACTTATGCGGATACAACGAGAACTGATGATGAAAAAGTATTAACAAAAACAATGATTAACAATTACGCAAAAGGGAAATTATTCATCCCTATCAAAAATAAAAAGTATTCAAAAGAACATATGATTTTAATCAGCTTAATTTATCAATTAAAAGGAGCTCTTTCCATTAATGATATAAAAAGCTCCTTAGAAAATATAAATGCACCGTTAATAAGCGATGATACATTCGAATTAAATACCCTATATAAAGATTACCTTTCTCTTAATGACGCCAATGTGGGAAACTTTAAGCAAGACGTGAATAACCGTGTTAAGGAAGTAAACGAGGTTTCTTCCTTAGAAGATCCAAAGCTAGAAAAGTTTTTATTACTAACATCCTTCGTGACTATGAGTAATATGTATAGACGTTTAGCAGAGAAACTAGTTGATGACCTCAAAGAAACTTAAACAAAAAAACTATCCACCTCTAACAGGTGGATAGTTTTTTTGTTTACTTAATTGCTTCATGAACCTTTAATTGTTTCCCTTTAATCGTTGTGTTTTTCATGATTTTTAAAACAAGTGGTCCTTTTCCATTTAATATTTCAACGTAAGAAACATTGTCTTGTATTGTAATAATTCCTATATCTTCTGCTGTAACACCTTTAATTTTAGCAATTGTACCGACGAAATCTACCGCCCTAATTTTCTTTTTCTTCCCGCCATTAAAGTACAATTTCATAATTCCTTTGTTTAGGTCTGCATTTTTATCTTTCTTTATAATTGGTTTAGCATGTATCTTTTCCTCAAATACTGCTTTCCCTTTCATAACTTCTTCTTTTGAAGGTGCAAGTGCCTTTGGAATTTCAAAGCCAATGTACTCCTCAATCTCTTCTAAAAATCTATTTTCATACGGCGTCATGAATGTAATAGCTTTCCCGTTATTACCAGCTCGTCCCGTTCTTCCCGTACGATGTACATAACTTTCTTTTTCTAATGGAATATCATAGTTAATAACATGTGTAATATTATCAATATCAATTCCTCTAGCAGCTACGTCTGTCGCTACTAAATAACGGAACTTTCCTTTTCTAAAATCGTCCATAACTTCAAAACGATCTTCTTGTACCATACCACCATGTATTTTGTCACAAGGATAGTTAACCCGCTTTAACTGTTGAAATACGTGATCTACATTTTCTTGCGTACGGCAAAAAATAATACAACTATCTGGATTCTCAATCGTTGTTACATCTTTAAGAAGTGAAAGCTTCTCCTCTTCTCTCATCTCAAAAAGTGTATGTTCAATTTTATCTGTTGTAATCCCGGCAGCCTTAATTTCAATATGCGTTGGCGAATCCATATACGTACGAGATAACTTTTCAACATCTTTTGGAAGTGTTGCTGAAAATAGCATTGTCATTCGTTTTTTAGGTAATTCGTCAATAATTGCCTCTACTTGATCAATAAAACCCATATTCAGCATTTCATCTGCTTCATCAATAACTAAATACTTCAAACACTCTAAAGAAAGGGTACCTTTTTCAATATGATCTAACACACGGCCAGGAGTCCCAACTACAATATGTGTTTTTTGCTTTAACTCTAATTTTTGACGTGCAAATGGAGATTTACCATAAACTGCAGCGGCCTTAATTCTTTTGAAGCGACCTATATTCGTAATATCTTCTTTTACTTGCACCGCAAGCTCTCTCGTCGGTGTTAAAACTAAAGCTTGTGGCTTATTCTCTTCCCACTCCACCATTTCACAAAGTGGTATGCCAAATGAAGCGGTTTTTCCACTTCCAGTCTGTGATTTCACGACAAGGTCTTTCTTTTGCAAGGCAACTGGAATAACCTCTCCTTGCACTTCCGTTGGATGTTCATATCCTAAACCAGTAAGTGCTCTTACAATTTCTTTACTTAATGCATAATCAGAAAAACTTTTTTTACTCATATATTAACCTCTTTTTATTCTGTATTATTTTCTTTTTTCACTTTTCCTATCAATGAATCATCATATACGTTATTATCACCTTATTCATTATACTTGAAAGCTCACATAAAAAGGCGAATCATTCGGGATTCACCTTTTTATATAGAAATTTTCTATTTCAAAAAATTATTCCATTATAAAAATAAACCTCTATCACTTCATATACTGTTCAACTAACTGATAGCACCTTTCCTTCGTACTACTTACATTCGATGAAGTACTTGCTAAACCTGACAATGTCCCCTGCCCGGATTCATTCCAAGCTTCTTCCGCCTTTTGATCTCGATACGTAATCCATTCACGCTGTTTCTCTCTCAAAGTGTTCATTTCACTTGTAGGAAGTTGCATTTTCAAAACACCATAAATCTCATTTAATGCTTTATCCCATGCCTCGTATCTTTTACCCTCACCCTCTTTCATTTCAGTTGTAATTCCGTTCTCATATAAGTAATCGAGTTTCTTCAAACTCTCCTCAATACTATTTAATTTAGTAATATACTCTGCCTTCTGACCGGTAATAACACTTTCTTTTTTAGGCTCTTCTACTTTC
Source organism: Bacillus sp. NPDC057893 (assembly GCF_042796455.1). Taxonomy (NCBI): domain Bacteria; kingdom Bacillati; phylum Bacillota; class Bacilli; order Caryophanales; family Bacillaceae; genus Bacillus; species Bacillus sp. NPDC057893. The sequence goes on from NZ_JBHVNG010000003.1 coordinate 477,298, forward strand.
GGCTTCTCTTCATTTTTATTTTCTTCTTTTACTTTTTCTTCCTTAATATTCTCATCTTTTTGATTAGCTAAAACTTCTCGTTTTTCTTTTGCTTGTTTGGCTAATATAACTGAACTAGCAGAATCATTTTCAATTTCCCTCAATAACGAACTTGCTCGGTCTATATTACTTTCCTGTAATGCTTCAATCATTTTATTCGTTTGATTTATCTTCAGCCTTATTTCCCGATCATCCTTCTTTTCTTTTAATGCTAATTCAAAAGATGCGACTGCTCTGCTCTATCGTATTCTTTATTTTCCAACGCTAAATCTCCTTGTTTCTTTGCCTTATCAAAGGCATCATTATTGCTGCATCCAGCAACAACCAACAAAGTTATTCCTATTGTTAATATTAACTTTTTCATAGTATCTCCCCAGCCCCCTCACCCAAAATAAGAAGCACACATACAATTTTATGCAATTATCGCAACTTTCCTTACTTTTTTTATAAACGAACGTTATACCTATAAAAACTATTTAAATTCGCTTTTAACGTTATTTTTAAAAGATATTAGCTTCTTTCAAAAAAAATGTTAAGAAAATCTTTGACTTCTTAATAAAAATGATGTAAATTATCCTATGGACGAACATTTTTAATCAATAAAAATAAAATATTCGTATTTTAGGGGTGTAAATGATGGAAAACGTATTTGACTATGAAGACATTCAATTAATTCCTGCAAAATGTATTGTAAACAGCCGATCTGAATGTGATACAACTGTCACTTTAGGAAAACATAAATTTAAATTACCTGTCGTACCTGCAAATATGCAAACGATTATAGATGAAAGAATCGCAACTTATTTAGCTGAAAATAATTATTTCTATATCATGCATCGTTTCCAACCAGAGAAACGAATCTCATTCATTAGAGATATGCAATCACGTGGATTAATTGCTTCAATCAGCGTTGGTGTTAAAGAAGACGAATACGAATTCGTACAACAATTAGCTGCTGAGCAACTTTCACCTGAATACATTACAATCGATATCGCACACGGTCACTCTAATGCTGTGATCAATATGATTCAACATATTAAAAAACATTTACCAGAGAGCTTCGTTATCGCTGGAAACGTTGGAACTCCAGAAGCGGTAAGAGAATTAGAAAACGCTGGTGCTGACGCAACAAAAGTTGGTATTGGACCTGGTAAAGTTTGTATTACTAAAATTAAAACAGGCTTTGGAACTGGTGGTTGGCAGCTAGCTGCACTTCGCTGGTGTGCAAAAGCTGCAAGTAAGCCAATTATCGCTGACGGTGGTATTCGTACGCATGGCGACGTAGCTAAATCAATTCGATTTGGAGCAACTATGGTTATGGTCGGTTCTCTATTCGCTGGTCATGAAGAGTCTCCAGGGGAAACAATCGAAAAAGATGGCAAGCTTTATAAAGAATACTTTGGTTCTGCTTCTGAATTCCAAAAAGGTGAGAAGAAAAACGTTGAAGGTAAGAAAATGTTCGTTGAGCATAAAGGTTCTTTAGAAGACACTTTAATCGAAATGGAACAAGATCTTCAATCTTCTATCTCTTACGCTGGCGGAACAAGATTAGATGCTATTCGTACTGTAGATTATGTTGTCGTGAAAAACTCTATTTTCAACGGTGATAAAGTATATTAATTTTTAAAATTCAACTCGAAGGACAAGCATTTTTTATGCTTGTCCTTCTTTTTCATGTATAAAAATGTAAAATATTTTTATTTTACTGAATTTTCTAGTATCATGTTTTTAGATACTTATAATAAGGGGGATATAACAAATGAAAGATGTAATTGAGAAACGCCTTATTCGCGCAGAAGTCCCTACTGAATTAACATGGGACCTTTCTGATTTATACCCATCTGATAAAGAGTGGGAAATTGCATTACGTGTATTAAAAGATGATATAAAAAAACTTGATACATTTAAAGGACAATTACACACTAGCCCCACTACTTTATTAAATTGCCTGCTTTTAGAGGAAGAGCTTTTAATGAAATTAACAAAGCTATATTCATATGCAAATTTAAAAGAATCTGCTGATCGAACAGATCCAGTTATTCAAGCGGACTCTTCCAAAATTTCCGCTTTATGGACAACTGTACATACTGCACTATCCTTTATCCATAATGAAATCCTCTCACTCGAAGAAGGAACAATTGAAAAATATTTAATTGAAGAAACAAAACTTGAACCTTTCCGTAAATCGTTACTAGAAATACTACAAAAAAGGCAGCACACTCTCTCACCTGAAACAGAAGAAGCTCTTGCTGCACTCGGCGAAGTTCATAGTTCTCCCTACAAAATTTACGGTATGACTAAATTAGCCGATATGGATTTTCCTTCTATACAAGATGAACAAGGAAATGATTTGCCTGTATCATTTGCATTATTTGAAAGTAAATATGAATTCTCTCCAAGCACATATATACGTAGAAAAGCATATTCATCATTTGTTTCCACATTGAAACGATATAAAAATACAGTCGCAACAACATATGCTACTGAAGTAAAAAAACAAGTGACACTTTCGCGGTTACGCAAATATGAATCCGTTACTCATATGCTTTTAGAGCCTCAAAAAGTTCCACTTGAAATGTATAACAACCAACTAGATATTATTTATAACGAATTAGCGCCTCATATGCGCCGTTTTGCAGATTTAAAAAGGAAAGTATTAGGTCTTGATCAAATGCTTTTCTGCGACCTACACGCGCCTTTAGATCCTGAATTCAATCCAGCGATTACTTATGAAGAAGCAGGAAAACTCATTCAAAATTCTTTAAAAGTATTAGGAAATGAATATAGTTCCATTATCGAAAAGGGCTTCAAAGAAAGATGGGTAGACCTTGCAGATAACGTTGGAAAATCAACAGGTGCCTTCTGCTCTAGCCCATACGGTTCTCACCCTTATATTTTAATTACATGGCAGGGTACGATGCGCGGGTGTTTCACATTAGCTCATGAATTTGGACATGCTGGTCATTTTTATTTAGCCAATAAAAATCAGCGTATTATGAATGTGCGTCCATCTATGTACTTTGTTGAAGCTCCATCAACGATGAATGAATTACTATTAACTCAGCATTTACTTGCGACAACGGAGGACAAGAGAATGCGCAGATGGGTTATTCTGCAACTACTCGGCACGTACTACCATAACTTTGTTACTCATTTACTTGAAGGAGAATATCAAAGAAGAGTATATGCCATAGCAGAGGAAGGACAAGCACTTACAGCCACCACTTTAACTGAAATAAAAACAAATGTCCTTTCTACATTCTGGGGAGATTCAGTAGAAATTGATGAAGGTGCCGGTTTAACATGGATGCGTCAACCTCACTATTATATGGGCTTATATTCTTACACATATTCAGCAGGCCTAACTGCATCTACCGCCGTAGCCCAAATGATTAAGGAAGAGGGACAGCCTGCTGTTGATCGCTGGCTCAACGTGCTCCGCGCAGGCGGTACGATGAAACCACTCGAATTAATGAAACACGCTGGAGTAGACATGTCAAAACCAGATGCAATCCGTAAAGCTGTTTCTTACGTCGGTTCCTTAATTGATGAACTAGAGCACTCTTATCAAGAATAAAAATAAGCCCTCGTTTTATGAGGGCTTATTCTATATTTACTTTCCAAATCTTTTGCGGTATCCGCATTTTCTACACAGTTCTTCTACTGCAACCCTTTTTGAAAATCCATCTACAATATTTTGCGCTCTATCGCCTTCAATAATATTAGAGAATGAATCACTATTAATATTTCCAAGGTTAATAATTCCCTCACCATCTAAACAGCAAGGAATAACAGTTCCGTTCGCTAAGATTCCAGCCTGATTTCGAAGACCATGACAGAATCCTTTTCCATCATCCTCTTCTTCATGTAATGCCGGCCACTGGAATTCATAATCTTGATTAATAAATACACGTTCCGCAATTTTTATACCTTTTCCTGGTGTGAGCTTCTCTTCAATGTTATAAGAAAGATCAAACTCTTTTTCGATAATAGATAATAAATCTCTATTCCGCTGAATTTCAAGATTCGTTTTGTTATCCTGAGTTAAATTCCATAACCTTAGCGAAACAATTAAATCCGATTGACTCGTCGCTTCTCTAATGAAAGAAAGTATACTCCTTACATAGCCCTCTTTATCTTGCGATCCTGGGTGTCCATCAAAACTGTGCAGTGAAAAATTCATTTGTCTTAACGCAGGCTTATTTAACAATCTATGCCTTCTCTTATTAATTAACGTTCCGTTCGTTGTAATATTAACTTTAAACCCTTTTTCATGGCTTAAATCTAATAGTTGATCTATTTTTGGATGGAGCAACGGCTCACCCTTCACGTGTAAATAAATGTAGTCTGTATGAGGTTTAATTTGGTCTAATCTTTTAGCAAAATCCTCCACAGAAATGAATTGCTTCTGCCTTTCCGTCGGCGGACAAAAGCTGCACGCAAGATTACATACACTTGTAATCTCTAAGTAAAACTTCTTAAACTTCTTCACCCTTAATTCCTCACTTCTCTGACTACTTATACTTTTTCCCTCTTCATATTACAGCATATTTTTTTAGAAATAGAAACATACTTATTTTAGGAAATCTACATACCATCTATTAATGTTTAAAAGACCATCGATGATTTTTATCCAATGGTCTTTCCCACTATTAATTACCTTTAACCTCTTTTACATACTCCCATGTTTCACCTTGATTTTTAGATTGATAAAGTATACTACTATTACCATTATAGTCTCCATCTGATCCTTGCCCAACTAACATGTTAAAAACCCCATCCTTCTCATAAGGCATATTAGGAAAATCAAAAGGGGTTATTAATTGTCCACTCTCTAGCTTCACTTCATGATTTATATAGCTCACCTTTTGAAAAGTTATACCCCCATCATCTGTACGGTATAGCCCTCCTTCAGTGCCAGAGGGTCTAGCTGCCCTTAAAAATCCGAGTTTCTCATTGAAAAAGATGATTCCTGATGCACTACCAACTGCTTCATTAAATGGGTCTTCATTTATAACTGCCCATGTTTCTCCACCATCTATTGTCTTGCTTAGTGAATAAAAGGTACTCCCTAATGCTTTATCTGTAACATGTAGTTTATAACCCACTTCTTTTGAAAAGTAAAATTGCTCATTATTATTAGTTAGATCCTTCTTTTTCTTTTTAGAACTACTTTCCTTACTCCAATTTGGGTCACCTAGTAAATTATATCTAGCAGGTACTATCTCTTTCTCTTTTCCGGGGATAAATATAGATACCGTATATCCAATTATTTCGGATTTTGCTTCTTCAAGCTTCTCTAATTTCCCATCTTTATTAATATTAATAATTCCTTCTCTATTGTAACCCCAGTTTCTTTTCCCATAATAAACCAGCCCATATTTATCTTCATTCCACTTACTGACAGTTTGTTTAACTGGAATGGCTTGAACTGTTTTAATTAAAGGTTTTACTAATTTATCTTCATTATAATCAGCGTTAATATACCCATTTAGTCCTACAAAAATATCTTTTGATTTATTTTTATTATAAGATATTAAGTAGCTTTCCTCTTTTCCAGCAGCATTTTTTCCATAAAGAAAAGTATCAAATGATGTAATTGTTCCATCTGAGTTAAATTCCAAAGTAAAACCATCCGACATATATAACTTCTTTGGCAAAGTATATTTCTTATTTATATCTTCAAAAATACCCTCTACACCATACTTATATATATTATCATGCTCAAGTTCAACTGATCTTTCGTTTTTTACGCTTTCTATAAACCATGCTAGTTTACCACCATAATTCGTTGCACTTTTATAAATTTTCATCCCATAAAAAAGCGTTATAAAGATAATGATGATAACGGAAGCATATTTCCATCCCTTTATATTTAATAATTCGGATGATTCATATTCCCTATTTTTTATAACTTTAATTGTAGTAAATATAATTATAAGTATTAAAAATGCTGTACATAATAACAAAATATAAATATTATTATTCACTCTTCCATACATACATAACAAAGCTAACTCATAACAAAAAATCCAGTATCCGATTATTAATAATGGGTTTTTTAGTAATGATATAAGTATTTTTTTCATATTTCCCCTAAATATGTTAAGCCCCCCTAATTACATCTAATACTTCTTTTCTCCTATATTGAGTATACTTGATTTTACCAAACACTCGCATATCCCATATTTATTGTACATTTTAATTACGATCGGTTAAATCTAAAATAATAAAGTGCGTATAAAAAAGCACTCTATCCTGTAAAGATAAGTGCTAATTTCTTAATCATATTTTTTATTCAATATACAGCCAATAATACTTTATGTTATTACACAAGGCATTATTAACTTTCGATTACTACCCACTATTTATGATACGGTTCCCCACGATTAATCCGAAACGCTCTATACACTTGCTCAAGCAATACTAATCGCATTAATTGATGTGGTAATGTCATCTTTGAGAAAGAAAGAGATTCGTTTGAACGCTTCATTACTTCAGAACTAAGCCCCAGTGATCCACCAATTACAAATGTGATTTTGCTCTTTCCATATGTAGCAAGGCGATCTATACTTGCTGCAAATTCTTCTGATGATTTTTGTTTTCCTTCTATTGCTAACGCAATGACGTGCGTATCGTCAGAAATTTTATCCAGTATACGTATACCTTCTTTTTCTTTTACAATTAACATTTCTGCTGCACTTAAATTTTCTGGTGCCTTTTCATCTGGCAACTCAATTACTTCTACTTTTGCGTAAGAAGATAATCGTTTTAAGTATTCTGCTATACCTTGTTTTAAGTATTTTTCTTTTAATTTTCCGATTGAAATAATCGAGATATTCACATCTATTCCCCACCTTACAAACACGTTATCCACAGGACTTATCCACATATCCACAAATGTTACCCACATATTGTGTGAGAATCTGTGTTCGATACAACATATGTCGCCTCTTTTTGACAAAATTCACATGTTTTTTTCTCTTCTTTAGAGTTATCCACATTGTTAATAACCGGTGCAACTTCACACTCATCCACAATGATATCTAATGCTAATTCAACATGTTCTAAACAACAAGGTAAATTCATATTCTTCACCTCACTTTTCTACAATAGAAAACAGGAGGTAGGCCCTCCTGTTTTTAATACTTTTGAATGCCTAATTTCACCGTTGTTGTCGCTCGTTTTGTACCACGATAAAAAGTAAGAGTCATTTTGTCATCAATTTTTTTATTATATAAGGCCGTGCGGAACCCAATAATATCGTGCACCGCTTTTCCATCTACCGCCACAATAACGTCATGCTCTCGCAAGCCAGCATCCGTGCCTGGCGAAGGACTTTTCACATCTAAAATGCAAACTCCATCCGTTATGTTACCTGGTAAATGTAACGTTTTTGACCAATAATAATTCGGAATCTCATTTAACGATCTAAGCTCAATTCCAACATAAGGTCTTTTTACTTTACCGTATTTCTCAAGTTCATTCATAACAGGGACGGCTCTTGTAATTGGAATAGCTAGTCCAATTCCTTCTACTTCTTTTGCTGCAATTTTCATTGAGTTAATGCCAATTAATTGTCCTGCTGCATTAACAAGTGCACCACCACTATTACCTGGATTAATTGCCGCATCTGTTTGTAATACTTCTACTTGCCAATCGTAATGTCCATCTTGGTTTAAATCTACAGGGACAATACGCTCGTTAGCCGAAATAATACCTTGTGTGACAGTTCCAGAAAATTGTAGCCCAAGTGGATTCCCAATCGCAATAACTGGTTCTCCTCTACGAACTGTATTAGAGTTGCCAATTTCAATCACTTTCTTCACATGCTTCGCATCTATTTCTAGTACCGCTAAGTCCGTGACTACATCGGTTCCTAATACTTTACCTGGAATTTTCTTACCGTCACTTAAGCTCACTTCAATACGATTCGCCCCAGCAACAACGTGGTTATTCGTTACAATATACGCATGTCCATCTGTTTTCTTATAAATCACACCAGAGCCTGTACCAGCTTCCGAATCAGCCTCTGAAAAATCATCTCGTTGAATGTTAATAACACCAACAACAGCCTCTGAAGCACGATCAACGGCGTCTACAAAGCTAATCTGTTTAACAGGAACATTTCCACTTTGAGCTTCAGCCATATTTTTTTCACTTGCTTCAGCTTGCGGAAGCTTACCTGCATGATTTGAAAATAAAGGAGCTCCAAATGCAAATAATGAAGCCCCTACAATTGTCCCCGCTATGCTAGAAATGACAATACCTTTATGTTTCTTTTTCCCTGCGCGTTTAATACGATATTTTTCTTCATCAATAAAGGACATATTTGTTCACCTATCTTCCTGAAAACAACTATATTCACCTTTATTGTTTACTAAAATGAAGAATTATACGTATTGAATTTTCGTAGGCATTTTTTGATCCGTATCATGTATTTCAAAGGATTCTCCAACCCCAAAACCTTTTTCCTCTAATACTTGTGATACAGACATACGCGCTAATTCTTTCATGTTATTATCTAAGCTTAAATGCGCTAAATAAATGTGTTTTGTCTCGTCTGTAATAACATCAGCCATCGCTAATGCAGCGTCCTCATTACAAACGTGGCCAACGTCGCTTAAAATACGTCGCTTAATGCTCCATGGATAGCGTCCCATACGAAGCATTTCCACATCATGATTGCTTTCAAATACGAAAGCGTTCGCTCCCTTAATGACACCTTTCATACGGTCACTTACGTAGCCCGTATCTGTAATAAGAGCTAACTTTCTATTATTGTTATGAAAAGCATAAAACATCGGTTCCGCTGCATCATGAGAAACACCAAATGATTCAACTTCAATATCCCCAAATGTTTTCACGTCCCCTACTGAGAAAATGAATTTTTGATCAGTTGAGATATTACCTATTAAATGTTCCATTGCATTCCATGTTTTCTCGTTCGCATAAATAGGTAAATCATATTTACGTGCCAATACACCTAATCCTTTAATATGGTCACTATGCTCATGTGTTACAAGAATACCTGATACGTCATTTATATTCAGTTCAGCTTGTTTAAATAAAGCCTCTGTCGCTTTACCACTTAAACCTGCATCGACGAGCAGTTTTTTTTCATCTGTTCCTACATATAGCATATTCCCTGTACTTCCACTCGCAAGTACACTAAAGTGCATACTCATTCTTTCTCACTCCATTATGTTCTTCCGGCACTTGAGTTTCCCCTAATTCCATAACTTGTCCTTCAATTGCATTCACAAAAAAATCCTTTTTCTGCTCTGTCTTTAAGTTCCATGTTGGAGCAAGCACTTGTATATTAGAAGAAGACTCCGCAAGAGTTGCATATCCAATCTGCGCCTCTTTCACGTGCGTATTTTCTGCAATTTTATTTTTCAAATATATATTTTCTAAAGCTGTTTGAGCAGTAATAATTTCTTGTTCTTTCGTCTTTTCGCTTTCGCCCATTTCCTTCAAATCCGTTAACATTGTTTGTGTATACGAAATAAGCTCATTTTTTTCATTTAAATCTACAACAATCATCGCACGATTATTGTAGAAGATTGGTTTATCTTTATACTTTTGAAAGAAGTAAATTTTTGAGTCCTTTATTGCTCCAAACTCATATTTTTGTCCATCCAGCACATAATTTTTCAAAAAATCATTATACTTATCTTTTGACGATGATTTTGTATTTAAAAAAGGCTCTTTTAATTTACTCTCTATTTGATATTCGTCTTGCACATGCGCCGTCTGATTTTTTAAAGATTGTACATCTTCTTCTTTGAAAACCTTATTTTTCGCCATTATAAATGACTCTTTTTTCGGTTCTTTAGGAAAATTCCCCATAGTAATTTTTTCAGCTTTTAATTGTTGATCGATTTTCGTTTCCGTCACAAGTTCTAATTGATTACTATCTTGCTTTTGAATGAACTGAAAGATAAGAAAGAGGTCTAAAACAAAAAAGGTCACAATAAATATTGTTTTAATTCGATCCCAATCCATTTAGTCCCCCCTCACTCCACTCATATATTTGTTGCTTACCATCTTCTTCACATTTTACATACCATATCGGCTGTAAGACAGCGATTCTCCCACTCCCATCACTGATGGAAGGTTCCAATGACATTTTATAACCAATACCAACATCCTGAATTGATTTTTTATCAATTTCCGGGTTATTCTCTAGTGATGTCATCACTATATGACCTGATGCAAGAGAAGTTGTTTGTTGTTTACTAGGCAAAGTAATACTGAACTCAAAAAAGGGTCTTTCATACTGCATAATTTCACCTGAACCCCATACTTGTTTTAATTCCGCTATTCCATTGGCATTAAATACAGGCAAACCATCCTCATATAAACGGAATGAAGTTTTCCTCCCATTAATATAATCAAAACGATAGGACTTAAAGGATCCACTATGCCCACTTACAAAATCAAAACTTTTTTGTAAAATCACCGCATTATCCGTAGGTTTATCACCATGTACAGCGGAATTTTTATATTTCAACATTGCATCCAACTTATCAATTTCCATAGAACGGATGCCATCCGTAAATGTTTCCTTTTCTTTCTCAGAAATAGGACTTAAATAACGTGGATCACTAAATAAAGCATTTTTGAATGGATCTACCTCTAGTTTAGCTGTAATATACTCTGCCTTACTTAATTCCGTAATCCCATCTGGTAAAAAAAGTTTTTTTGTATCATTTATTTGATATTCAAAATATGGTCTTGCTACTGTTATAAGTTGATTTTGAGCATTTATAATATCCTTTATATAAGCACCGCTCAATTTTGCTTGATATATTTTATGAGGAGTATCATAGGAAACAAAGCTAACTTTAATTTCTTGGTCCGTACTTCTAGAAGGATCAATTATAATACGATTAAAACTTCTGTTACTTTCTATGTTTTTATCTTTAATATTAAACATATCTTTAATCGTATCTAACGGGATATTTGTAGGGAAAATAAATTCAATTTTTTCTTCTCCGTGTACATAAGACAGAAAATCACCTTTAGGGACTGTCCCCGTTATTTCCCTAAAATCATGTAATTCTCCGTTTTCAAGAATTTTATAGATTGAATCCACATTTGCCTTCTTTTCGCTTACATAATGATTTTTCTCTTTATGAATAACGACAGAGGATGGGCGAACAACCTCCGAAATCTTTACCTGATTTATCTCTTCGTTACCTTGAACGAACTTTGTATTTTGCATAGAAGTGGAATCAGGAACATATGTCCATAAGTTAAAAGTAAGAAATAGACTAATGACAACCAAATTAATTAGAACTATCGTTTTAAAGTTTTCCATACTCATTCCCAATCGTCCTCTTCATCTGTCGCCATTGGCAATGTGAAATAAATAGTTGTCCCTTTTCCTTCCTCACTTTTCGCCCAAATCGAGCCGCCATGTGCCTCAATCATTTCTTTCGCAATAGCTAACCCAAGACCTGTACCACCCATTTGTCTCGAACGCGCTTTATCTACACGATAAAAACGTTCAAATATTTTATCTACATTTTCTTTCGGAATTCCCATTCCTTGATCACTCACACTAATCTCTAATAACTCCCCGCGGTCACGCAGGCGATATGTTACTGTACCACCTTCTGGCGAATATTTTAGTGCATTGGAAATAATGTTATATAAAACTTGTGTGATTTTGTCTGTATCCATATCAATAAATCGAGATTTTTTAGAGAAAGATCGTTTGAAGCTTACATTTTGCTCTTTAGACATTTCAAAGCGATCGATAACGTTATTAAAGAAGTCAGTAAAGTCGACCCATTCCTTCATTAAGCGATGTTCTGTACTATCTAGTTTAGATAGTTGTAACAATGCATTTACAAGCCTGATCATTCTTTCCGTTTCCTCTTGTGTAACCGTTAAAAATTGCGGTGCAATATTTGGATCTTGCCATGCTCCATCAGTAAGTGCTTCTAAGTAACTGCGCATCGTTGTTAACGGCGTTCTTAACTCATGAGATACGTTCGCAACAAACTCACGGCGCTCTTGTTCTATCCGCTCCTGCTCTGTTACATCATATAATACAGCAATTAAACCATTTGCCTTCCCTGTTTCTTTTTGAATAACAGAGAAACTAGCACGTAAAATATATGGTTCATTTCTCGTACTAAAATCTAATAAAACTGAATCAGGTTCTTCATATAAATGATCAAGTGTAAATTCTTCTTGTATTCCTAACACTTCTAACACTGATTGATCTAGCGCCGTTTCACGCGAAACATTTAACATCTTTTCCGCAGGATCATTTAATAAAATGATATCCCCTTTTCGATCAGTAGCAATTACTCCATCTGTCATATGTGATAAAACGGATGATAATTTTCGTCTTTCACTTTCTGTGGAGGAACGAGCTTGTTGTAATTTTTTAGATAAATTGTTAAAAGATAACGCTAATTGTCCAATCTCATCGTGACTATGCACCTTTACTTTTCGCGAATAATTTCCTTTCGCCATTTCAATTGCTTGTCTTCGCATATCTGAAATTGGTCTCGTAATTGTTTGAGCCAATAAAATTCCAAGTACAGCTGTTACTAATAAAGCAATTACTGTCCCCGTTGCGAAAATTTGGTTGATGTCCTTCATTTGTTTATACACATCTTCCATAGATGCAACAATATGAATGACGCCAAGTACATCTCCGCCCGGCTCTTTTAGAATAGGGGTAATCATAACTTGAACTCGATGACCTGTATGTCCATCTTTCTCAATCTTTGACTCTGGTTTCTTTTGTACCATTACCCGTTGTACAGCTGTATCTGCTGACGTTCGTCCTACCTTATTTTGCTTAGACGCATCTGAAATTGCCATTAATTTTTTAGTAGAATCAATTACACTTACTTCTTGAATATCTCTCTTACGATCTGATGCGAATTTTTGAATCGAATCATTAATAGCTTTATCTACTGATTCTGTTTTAGGACGTTCTTTTACAAACTCTTGCTTCAGGTTATAAGAAAGTAAGTTTGTTTGCTGCGTTAAGGAATCTTGAAAGCCTTTTACAAGGCTTTTTTCTAATTCCCTGACGAAATATACACCAATTACTTGCATTGCTATTAATATTAACAGCATATATATGAGCACAAATTTTAAATGAATAGATTGAAAAAAACCAACTTTCTTCATATACTATTCCTGTTCTGGGTCACGCAAGTAATACCCTACCCCACGTCTAGTTACAATTAAAGTAGGATGACTTGGATTATCTTCAACTTTTTCGCGTAAACGACGTACTGTTACGTCTACTGTACGTACATCTCCAAAATAATCATAACCCCAAACTGTTTGTAATAAATGTTCACGAGTCATAACTTGACCTAAATGCTTCGCTAAATAATGTAGTAATTCAAATTCACGATGTGTAAGCTCAATGCTTTCTTCACGCTTCGTTACACTATAAGCGTTCGAATTGATAACGATTGGTCCAATAACCATTTCGGTATTTTCTTCTTTCTCTGCAGCACCACCCTGCTGATGGCGACGTAAATTTGCTTTCACACGAGCAAGTAACTCCCTCGTACTAAATGGCTTCGTTACATAATCATCAGCCCCAAGCTCAAGCCCTAATACTTTATCAATTTCAGAGTCTTTTGCTGTAAGCATAATAATTGGCATTTCTGAGCTTTTACGTATTTCACGACATACCTCTAAACCGTCTTTTCCTGGTAACATAATATCTAATAAAACCATATCTGGCTGTTCTTCATTTGCTTTTTCAATCGCCTCATCACCATCATGCGCCATTACAATTTCAAAACCTTCTTTTTCTAGGTTGAACTTCAAAATATCCGCAATCGGCTTTTCATCATCAACTACTAAAATTTTCTTTCCCATCATCGTCTATTTCCTCCTTATAAAAATATGATCAATAATCCTCAAACATATTGGTGTTTCTATAGTATGTTCCTATATGACAACAATCTTAGTCTAAGTATTTCTCCTCTATTCTCATAGACTCATGTATCATCCACTTTTACACGGAACCCTATACGATCTATAGAAAAACCTCTAGCTTCAACTGCTAGAGGCTCCTCATTCTATTGTAAAATAACTACCCACTTTTGTAAAACTGGACAAAATAAAAAGGATATTAAGTGGGCCCACTTAATATCCTGAGAGTGGCTCGGGACGGAATCGAACCGCCGACACGAGGATTTTCAGTCCTCTGCTCTACCGACTGAGCTACCGAGCCAAAACTATATATAAAACCACTAATGGTGGTATAAACAAAAGTGGCGGTCCCGACCGGGGTCGAACCGGCGATCTCCTGCGTGACAGGCAGGCATGTTAACCACTACACCACGGGACCAAAAATGAACATAAAAAAACATGACCCGTACGGGATTCGAACCCGTGTTACCGCCGTGAAAGGGCGGTGTCTTAACCACTTGACCAACGGGCCACGAAAAATAAAATGGTGAGCCATGAAGGATTCGAACCTTCGACCCTCTGATTAAAAGTCAGATGCTCTACCAACTGAGCTAATGGCTCATACTCACCAACGTCATATTTTCGTGACGACAAGACATATCATAACATGTTATCTTTCATTTTTGCAATACCTTTTTTTATTTTTTTATAAAAGATAAGAAAAAACTCATGAAAACATGAGTTTTTTCTTAAAAGAATCAATTTTTTATATCAATTAAGCTTCGTATACATTACGAACGATATTTGTTTGATTACGATCTGGTCCAACTGAGAACATAGATAATTGGATTCCTGTCAATTCAGAAACACGCTCTACGTATTTTCTTGCATTTTCAGGAAGTTCATCTAATGATTTCATAGCAGTAACATCTTCTGTCCAACCTGGAAGCTCTTCATATACAGGCTCACATTTCGCTAAAATGTTTAAGTTAGCTGGAACTTCATCGATAACTTCGCCATTGTATTTGTAAGCAACACAAATTTTAAGAGTTGGGATACCTGTTAATACATCGATAGAGTTTAATGATAAGTCTGTTAAACCACTAACACGACGTGCATGTCTTACAACAACGCTATCGAACCAACCTACGCGGCGCGGACGACCAGTTGTTGTTCCGTATTCACGACCAACTTCACGAATTTGATGACCGATTTCATCATTAAGTTCCGTAGGGAATGGACCATCACCTACACGGCTTGTATATGCTTTACATACACCTACAACGCGAGTAACTTTCGCAGGACCAACTCCAGTTCCAACTGTTACACCACCAGCAATTGGGTTAGAAGATGTAACGAATGGATACGTACCGTGGTCAATATCAAGCATAACACCTTGTGCACCTTCAAATAATACACGATGATTGTTATCTAGTGCATCATTTAATACGACAGATGTATCGCATACATACTGTGCGATTTGTTGTCCGTATTCGAAGTACTCTTCAAAGATTTCTTCTACGCTGAAACCTTCTGTATCGTACATTTTTTCAAACAAACGATTTTTTTCCACTAAATTGCGCTCAAGCTTCTCTTTAAATGCTTCACGGTCTAAAAGATCAGCCATACGGATACCAATACGAGCAGCTTTATCCATATATGCAGGACCGATACCTTTTTTCGTTGTACCGATCTTGTTATCACCTTTACTCGCTTCTTCTAACTCATCTTGTTTTAAGTGATAAGGTAAAATAACGTGCGCACGGTTACTTACACGTAAATTATCAGTACTTACACCACGATCGTGTAAGTATTTTAACTCTTCAAGTAATGCTTTCGGATCTACTACTAAGCCATTTCCGATTACACAAATTTTCTCTTTATAGAAAATACCAGATGGAATTAAGTGTAATTTATATTTAACTCCGCCGAAAACAATTGTATGTCCCGCGTTATTTCCACCTTGATATCTTGCAACTACTTCCGCATGCTCAGAAAGAAAATCAGTGATTTTACCTTTTCCTTCGTCGCCCCATTGTGTTCCTACAACTACTACTGAAGACATTATTAAAGCACCTCCGCAATTTTCAAACGATCTATTCAAACAATATAATTGTACCAAAACAGAAAAAGAAGTCAACCAAAAAGCGAACATTTTTTTACCGAAAAACGTTTTCGTTCGTAAGAATTACATATTCACCTTATGAAAGCCCTATCTTTCATATAAAAAAAAAGAAACACATCTTATTATAAGAAATGTGTTTCTTTTTTATACTGCCTTTATGCGTGCGGTGCATGTCCATCCTCAAAGCGGCGTTCTAAGTTGACGAATTTATTAAATTCCTTAACAAACGCAAGCTCTACTGAACCTACTGGACCATTACGTTGTTTTGCAATGATAATTTCAATTGTATTTTTATTTTCTGTTTCACGATCATAGTAATCTTCACGATATAGGAAGGCCACAATGTCAGCATCCTGCTCGATACTTCCTGATTCACGAATGTCAGACATCATCGGACGTTTATCTTGACGAGATTCTACACCACGAGATAACTGCGACAAGGCGATAACAGGTACTTGCAATTCACGTGCAATCCCTTTTAATGTACGAGAAATCTCAGATACTTCCTGTTGACGGTTTTCTCCTGATTTCCCACTCCCTTGAATAAGCTGTAAATAGTCAATCAAAACCATCCCAAGACCTTGTTCTTGCTTTAATCTACGACATTTTGCTCGAATCTCATTTACTTTAATCCCTGGTGTATCATCAATATATATACCAGCATTAGAAAGGCTACCCATCGCCATTGTTAATTTCGCCCAATCATCAGAAGTTAATGAACCGGTACGAAGTCTTTGCGCATCAATATTTCCTTCTGCACAAAGCATACGCATAACAAGCTGATCAGAGCCCATCTCCAAACTAAAAATCGCTACATTTTCATCAGTTTTCGTCGCTACGTTTTGTGCGATATTTAATGAAAATGCAGTTTTCCCCACCGACGGACGCGCTGCTACGATGATTAAATCATTTCGCTGAAAACCCGCGGTCATCTTATCTAATTCAGTAAATCCAGTTGGTATCCCAGTAACTTCACCTTTTTGATTATGCAAAAGTTCAATTTTATCATAAGCATCTACAAGAACATCTTTAATGTTTTGGAATGCTTTTGCATTTGTTTGATGTGATACTTCTAATATTTTTTTCTCAGCCTCATTTAAAAGGCCATCCACATCATCTTCTCGCTCGTATCCATCCGATACAATATGAGTTGCCGTTCGAATTAAACGACGTAAAAGTGCCTTTTCAGCGATGATGCGTGCATAATATTCTACGTTAGCAGCTGTTGGAACAACTTCTGCTAATTCTGCTAGATAAGAAACCCCACCAACTTCTTCTAGTAACCCTTGATCAGCCATCGCTGATGTCATTATTACTAAGTCGATTGGTTCTCCCTTATCAGACAACCCAAGCATGACTTCAAAAATCTTTTGATGTTTCGTTCGATAGAACGAGTCAGGTAGCAACAGCTCTGATGCTGACGTTAATGCATCTTGATCAATCAATATAGCCCCTAAAACCGCCTGCTCTGCTTCTATATTATGCGGAGGGGTACGATCAGCCAGTACATCACTCATGCGCAATCCTCCTTGCTTAATTTATTTTTATTGTTCACTAACATGAACTTTTACTGCCGCTGTTACTTGCGGATGCAATTTTACAGTGACTTTTGTATAACCTAATGCACGGATTGCATCGTCCATTTCAAATTTACGTTTATCAAGTTTAATCTTGTGTGATTTTTGCATTGCATCTACAATTTGTTTGCTTGTAATAGAACCAAATAAACGGCCACCTTCTCCAGATTTCGCCTTTAATTCTACAGTTAATTTCTCTAATGCTTCTTTTAATTGTTTTGCACTTTCAAGCTCTGCTGCTGCATCTTTTTCCTCTTTGCGCTTTTGAGCATCCAAAGTTTTCATACTGCTGTTTGTCGCTTCGGCAGCTAACCCCTGTTTTAGTAAGAAATTATTTGCATAACCATCTGGTACGTTTTTTATTTCTCCTTTTTTACCTTTACCTTTTACGTCTTTTAGAAAAATTACTTTCATGATTGTGTGCCTCCCTGTAAATAGTCATCAATAACAAATTGAAGCTTCTCCTCCGCTTCATCTACTGTAACATTTTTCATTTGTGTGGCTGCATTTGTTAAGTGCCCGCCACCTCCTAAATTCTCCATAATTAGCTGTACATTCAATTCACCTAAAGATCTACCACTAATTCCAATGAAATTTTCTCCACGTTTTGCAATAACAAACGATGCAATGATACCTGTCATTGTCAATAATGTGTCTGCTGATTGTGCAATAAGTACTTGGTCATAATATTCATCACCATCAACTTTAGCAATCGCAATTCCATTTTTATAAATGTACGCATTTTTAATGGCTTTTGCAACTCGTAAATACTGACCCATATCTTCTTTTAAAAGTTCTTGTACAACTACAGTGTCTGCGCCATGCGAGCGTAAATAAGAAGCGGCATCAAAGGTACGAGCACCTGTACGGAATGTAAAACTTTTCGTATCAACAATAATACCAGCTAACAATGCCGTTGCTTCTAACATTGTCATCTTTAAATTTTTCGGTTGATACTCAAGTAACTCTGTAACAAGCTCTGCCGTTGAAGAAGCGTACGGTTCCATATAAACAAGTAATGGATCTTCAATGAAATCTTCCCCGCGGCGATGATGGTCAATAACTACTACATTTTCAATCTTATGTAACAGTTTTTCCTCCATCACCATTGAAGGTTTATGCGTGTCAACAACAACAAGTAATGAATCATCATTTGCAAATTCCATCGCTTGCCCTGGTGTAATAAAGTGTGACCATAACTCTTCATTTTGTTTCACTTTATCCATCAAACGTTTGATTCCTTTATCAGAATCATTTTCATCTAATACAATATATCCTTTGCGCTCATTTAATTGAGCTACCTTTAAAATACCAATCGCTGCACCAATCGCATCCATATCAGGTGCTCTATGCCCCATTACAATGACATTACTGCTTTCTAATACTAAATCCTTTAATGCATGCGAAATAACTCTAGCACGTACACGAGTACGCTTTTCGACCGGATTCGTCTTGCCACCGTAAAACTTAACTTTACCCGTTGCTTGTTTAATAGCTACTTGGTCTCCTCCTCGTCCTAATGCAAGGTCTAAACCAGATTGAGCCATCGCTCCAAGCTCCGATAAAGGTAAATCACCTGAGCCAACCCCAACACTTAATGTAAGTGGTATATTCCTTTTTGATGTTTCTTCACGCACTTGATCCAAAATACTAAATTTCCCTTTCTCCATTTGCGCTAAAATACTTTCATTTAGTACAACGAAGAATCTTTCTGAAGATGCGCGTTTCAAATATGCACCATACTTAACGGCCCATTCATTTAGACGTGACGTCACAAGACTTGTTATATTCGTACGTAATTGATCATCTAACCCTTGTGTAACTTCATCGTAGTTATCTAAATAAATAACAGCCAAAACAGTACGCTGATCTTCATACATTTTTTCAATCTCTGTTTGCTCAGTTACATCAAAAAAATAAATTAGTTTTTCTTCTTTCCTTACAAACACACGGAACTTCCGACTATTTAAAGATACTATATCATCAGAAGTCTCTCCTTTAATAAAAAGGAGTAATGTTTCTGATACATCGTACAGATGCCACCCAGCTAATGCCTGTTGCCCCAAACATGAAGACAAGTAAGGATTTGCCCAATCAATCCCATACTCCTTATTGTATAACAATATACCGATTGGCATCTGGTTGAATGCTTCGTTACTCACTTTTTTTACCCTAGTAATCATATCTGTCGTATACTTTTCAAAGTTCCTTTGAAAGGTAAGTTCAAATCGTATAACTAAAAAGAAAACGATGCTAAAAACAAAAAAGGAAGATATCCCCATAATTAAGTGGAAATAACAGAGAATCGAGATTAGCACCAACACAAAAAATGCCAATACGTAAACAGGATATAAAAACCACTGTTTCTTATAAAATTCAGGCATGTATACAACTCCTATAAAGTAAAACTAACTCACCTTCCAGTTAGTTAAACAAATTAAAATAGTGTAAGGAATATTATTTTATTCCCCTATTTTAGAACGCAATGAAATCCCTAAATCAATTATACCTAAGATTGTCACAAGAGGAAACAGCATTGGAATAAACATACATACAATAAAACTAATAATAGGAATACCTCTCGTAAAACCTTTTCTGTGTGCTACAAAGGTGATAAACGTTAATCCTTGCAATACGAGCAGCAAAGCAAATATTACATATAGGTTAGAAAATACCATATATAAATATGATGTTGGTTCTACTTTTATAAAAGTTGCTAACAAAATAAATATGACGTAATACCAGACAATACTCTTTGGCAATTGTATATCTTTAAATTTTGGCCAAGGTGTAACGTCGTGCTTTAACTTTCTCAAAACACTACCTGATATTAGCACTGTAATCCAAGAAAAACATACAGAAACTAGTACAAGTATACTTGGAAGTAACGTTTGTGATATATCATTCATTTGTGCAAGCAACTCTTTTTGTTCTTTACTAACTGGCATACCAGCAGCATTTGCTATCTTTTCACTTTGCGCCACACTTTCACTAAATATATTTTGCATTTGCTTCATTAAATCTATGTTGAAAAACTTTATACTTCCAACATAAATGAGCATTATACCAATTAAATACGCAAGCGTTCCAGCTATCAATATCTCCACTGGTTTTTTCCCTTTTTTATACATATATCCTAATACGACACCTATTAACCCAAACATCACTGTCTTTATGAGACCAATCGGCTGACTCACAATAACTGTAATAAAAAGTGCCGCTACAAAAATCACTAGTATATTAGATAGTTTATGTCTTACTGTTAATAATATAAATGGTAACGGCAACACAAACGTTACCATTGTACCTAAAATTGGAACATACCTAGATACAAGTAACAAAATGGAATATATAGCCAATAATACTGCGCCCTCAGTAATAAATCTCGTATTTTTCATCATCCAACCTCTCTCTCAAAAAAAGAAAAGCATAGCAAAATGCACAGTAGAGTCCGACTCTACTGTGCATTTCATACGCTATTATTCACCAACATATGGTAAAAGTGCCATTTGACGAGCACGTTTAATTGCAACTGTAAGTTTGCGTTGGTATTTCGCGCTTGTTCCTGTTACACGACGAGGTAAAATTTTACCACGCTCAGAAACGAAACGTTTTAATAAATCAACATCTTTATAGTCAATGCGAGTGATGCCGTTAGATGTGAAGAAACACACCTTACGACGTTTCGCACGTCCACCTTTGCGTCCTGCCATGTCTATTCCCTCCATTCTTTGTTAAAAATAACCGATTCATGCCATTAAAATGGTAAATCGTCGTCCGAAATGTCAATCGGTTGACCAACATTCGAAAATGGATCGTCATTCTTTGTAAATCCAGAGTTACCTGAGTTACCTGAGTTACCTGAGTTACTTGAGTTACCCGGATTACTAGACTGACCAAATGGGTTAGAGCCTTGGTTACCGTAACCAGCTCCTGATGGTTGCTGATTGAACGAACCGCGTTGCTCCCCACCGCCATTACGCGGCTCTAAAAATTGTACGCTCTCCGCAAGAACTTCTGTTACATATACACGTTTACCGTCTTGTCCATCGTAAGTACGAGTTTGAAGACGTCCATCTACGCCTGCTAAGCTACCTTTTTTCAAATAATTTGCCACGTTTTCTGCTTGTTTACGCCATATTACACAATTAATAAAGTCAGCTTCACGCTCACCTTGTTGATTCGCAAATGCGCGATTCACAGCTAACGTAAAAGTAGCTACCGCAACACCATTAGGCGTGTAACGTAAGTCAGGGTCCTTAGTTAAGCGACCAACGAGGATAACACGATTCATCAATCGAACCACTCTCCCTATATATCTTAATTATTTTTCTTCTTCTTTAACAACGATATGACGAAGGATATCTTCGTTGATCTTAGCTAAACGGTCGAATTCGTTAATCGCTTCTGAGTTAGAGTTCACCTTTAAGATCATGTAGAAACCTTCACGTAAGTCGTTGATTTCGTAAGCTAAACGACGCTTACCCCACTCTTTTGTGTTAATGATTTCTGCACCATTGTTTGTTAAAACACCTGCGAAACGTTCAACTAAAGCTTTTTGAGCTTCTTCTTCAACGCCAGGACGAATGATGTACATAATTTCGTACTTTCTCATTACACTTTCACCTCCTTTTGGTCTAAACGGCCCATAATGGGCAAGGAGCAATTAATTTATAGTAATTACTCACGAGTTTAGATTATATCATAGTAAGTTATATGAATCAACTCACCAATACGTAAAAAACTTGGCAAACATATAATATATTTGCCAAGTCTATATCTTTATTTTTCCTAGGAAATATTAAATTAAACGTTAAAGCGGAAGTGCATAACATCTCCGTCTTTTACGATATACTCTTTTCCTTCTAAACGTACTTTACCAGCTTCTTTTGCAGCTGTCATAGAGCCATTTGTCATTAAATCAGTATAAGAAACTGTTTCCGCACGAATAAATCCACGTTCAAAGTCCGTATGAATAACACCAGCACATTGTGGTGCTTTCATACCTTGTTTAAACGTCCATGCACGTACTTCTTGCACACCAGCTGTGAAGTAAGTAGCAAGTCCTAATAAGTCATATGCAGCACGAATTAATTGATCTAAACCAGATTCTTCAATACCTAGTTCTTCAAGGAATACTTTCTTCTCTTCCTCATCTAACTCAGCAATTTCTGATTCGATTTTTGCACATACAACAATTATTTGTGAATTTTCATTTGCTGCAAATTCTTTTACCATTTGTACATATTTGTTGTCAGAAGGATCCATAATATCATCTTCACTTACGTTTGCTACGTATAGCATTTCTTTCGTTGTAAGTAAATGAAGGCCTTTAACAATCTTCATTTGCTCTTCTGTAAATTCAACAGTACGAGCTGGTTTTCCCTCTTCAAAAGCTTCTTTTAAACGAACTAAAATTTCATGCTCATATACAGCTTCTTTATCTTTTTGTCTTGCTAACTTCGCAACTCGTTCGATACGTTTATCAACAGATTCTAAATCCGCTAAGATTAGTTCTAAGTTAATTGTTTCAATGTCATCAATTGGATCTACTTTTCCTGAAACGTGCGTAATATTTTCATCTTCAAAACAACGAACAACTTGGCAAATTGCATCTACTTGACGAATGTGAGATAAGAATTTATTTCCTAACCCTTCACCTTTACTCGCACCTTTTACGATACCTGCAATATCAGTAAATTCAAATACAGTCGGAACAGTTTTTTTCGGTTCTACTAATTCCGTTAATTTATTTAAACGCTCATCTGGTACTTCTACAATCCCTACGTTTGGATCGATTGTACAGAATGGATAGTTCGCAGATTCTGCTCCTGCTTGTGTAATTGCATTAAATAAAGTGGACTTCCCTACGTTAGGTAATCCAACAATCCCAGCCGTTAATCCCATATTTTTCACTCCTATGTCTCAATCTTTCATCATTATAGATAGTAACGAAAAAAATGACAAGTTTCCACCAAATGAAAAAAAGCAACGGCTGTCTACTGCAGCTGTTGCTTTTTCCCTATTCTTCATGCTTCACAAGTATTTTTTTTACCTTACGATCAAACTCTCTTCGAGGAATCATTACCGAATGGTCACACCCCTCGCACTTAACGCGGATATCCATTCCCATACGAATAATCTTCCAGCGATTTTCACCACATGGATGGGCTTTCTTCATTTCCACAACATCGTACAAGTTATATTGCTTTTGCTCCATTCTCCAAATCCCTCCCACTATTAAATTGCTTTTTCACTAACTAATTCTTCGCGACTATATAAAACCATACGTGGGTATGGAATTTCAATCCCATGTAAATCAAGACGATTTTTAATCTCTTTGCGAAGAGCCCTCGCAATAACTGCATGCTGCATCGGCTCAACTTCAGCAATAACACGTAATACAACTTCAGACGCTGCCAGTGTTTGAACACCTAGCAATTGAGGTGTTGTTACCATTTTCTCATATTTTTCTGGTAATTCCACTAATAAATCTTCAATAACTTGCTCCGCTCGTACTATATCACTTTCATAAGAAATAGATACATCAACAAATGCTACACTATTACTAACGGAAAAGTTCGTTACTTGTACAATGCTACCATTTGGTATTATATGAATTTCACCTGTCCAGCTTTTCATCTTCGTTGTACGTAGTCCAATTTCCAAAACAGTTCCTTCAAATTGACCTATTCTTACATAATCACCTACTGAAAATTGATCCTCTAACAAAATAAATAATCCTGTAATAACATCTTTAACTAAACTTTGTGCACCAAAACCGACTGCTAAACCAATTACCCCAGCACCCGCTAATAGACCTGACGCATTAATATCAAACACACCTAAAATTGCAATTAACATAATGAACATAACAACGTATGCCACAATATTTTCAAGCAACTTCGCTACCGTAACTGTACGACGTTCTGAAATTTGAATCGGCGAACGGCTTCCCATACGAAACGCATTTCGTACAATTGCCCTCACAACTCGCACAACGATTGCACCAAGTATTAAAATAACGATTATTTTTAGTGATTTCACACCTATATTCGTCCAATCAATGGACTCAAACCATTTCAACGCTAAATCCATGTCCCTCTACCTCTCCAGCTAAAATTTCTTTTTAGTTATCCTTATTATTGTATCAGAACTCTCTCTGATTTCTGAAAAAAATTTATGACTTTAATTCCATTTGTTAACTTCCATTCAGGTATAAAATGAGACGAATATATATATACTAGTACTATTATTTCTGTTTTCATTCACAGTTTGCAAAAAGTATGCACTTATAATTTTCCATTTCAGACACCATATAACATATTGTGAAAATTTATTAAAAGGATGGGTGCTTCATGAATATTAGAAGTTTTCGCTTACCTTTTTTTGAAAAAGAAACTCAAAATGTTATGCATCATGACTTAGAAGCCTCTGAGACAATCAGCAATTTCTTACTTTCCCATATTCCCATTAAGACTAATATGCCACTCATTCTCGTTTGTATCGGAACAGACCGTTCCACCGGTGATGCACTTGGTCCATTAGTTGGTACTAAACTAGAACAAATTGAAATCAAAAACCTTCAAGTGTTCGGCACACTGGACGAACCAATACATGCACTAAACTTAGAAGAGAAAATTCAGAATATACAGAAAGAAAATCCTACTTCATTTATTATTGCTGTTGATGCATGTTTAGGAAAATCTCAAAGTATCGGTTCTATAACTACCGGAAAGGGCCCCAGTAAACCTGGAGCTGCGATGAATAAGAAATTACCTGAAATTGGTGATTTGCATATTCATGGCATCGTAAATTTAAATGGTTTCATGGAGTTTTTCGTACTTCAAAATACAAGACTAAGTTTAGTCATGAAGATGGCTGATGTAATTGCACAAAGTATAAAAGAAACAGACCAAAAATTATCTGCATTAAAAAAAGCAAACCATCTATAAACAATAAGATGGTTTGCTTTTTAATTTCCCTTTGATAATAATTCTAAAATTCGATTTAAGTCTTCTTTATTAAAAAATTCGATTTCGATTTTACCTTTTTCTTTTTTCGTTTCTTTGATCTTTACATCCGTACCAAACTTTTCTCTTAAAAATGTTTCACGCTCTACAAAAAATATATTTCTTTCTTTTTTCACTTGTTGTGTTTCACGTGAAACACGTTGATTAATTTCCTGGACAATTTGTTCCAATTGGCGAACATTCAGTCCTTCTTTTTCAATTCGCTTCAATAAAGATTTCAACTGTTCTTCATCTTTTATTGTAAGTAAAGTTCTTCCATGAGCCATTGAAATCTGACCGTTTGCAATCATATCTTGAACGAATGAAGGGAGGCTTAACAATCGAGTGTAATTTGCGATATAAGGCCTGCTTTTACCAAGACGTTTTGCTAATTGTTCTTGCGTTACATTTAGCTCGTTCATTAACATCTGATATGCCATTGCCTCTTCCATAGGATTTAAATCTTCTCGTTGTAAGTTTTCAAGCAAAGCAAATTCCATCATTTGCTGCTCATTTAATTGCCTTACGACAGCAGGCACTTTCTCAAGTCCGGCCTCTTTAGCAGCACGATATCTTCTTTCACCTGCAACTATTTCATATCCTTTAATACTCTTTCGAGCAATTAACGGTTGCAATATACCGTGCTCTTTAATAGAAGCCGCTAATTCCTGAATCGCTTCTTTATTGAAATGTTTACGTGGTTGATATGGATTCGGCCTTAATTCAGTTACTATAATCTCCTGAATCGTTTCTTCTTCTTTCACATCTAAATCTGGAAAAAACACATTGATTCCTCTTCCTAATCCCTTAGCCACCTGCAATCACTTCCTCTGCTAAATCTAAATATACTTCTGCTCCTCTTGATTTAGCGTCATACTGCATAATTGGTTTTCCATGACTTGGTGCCTCACTTAAGCGAACATTACGAGGAATAATCGAACGATATACTTTATCCCTAAAGTATTTTTTCACTTCATCTATAACTTGAATTCCTAAATTTGTACGAGCATCCAACATCGTTAACAATACACCTTGAATTGCTAAATTTTTATTTAAATGCTTTTGCACAAGTCGAACTGTATTTAATAGCTGACTTAACCCTTCCAACGCGTAATATTCACACTGTACAGGAATAATAACAGAATCTGCTGCTGTTAATGCATTAATCGTTAATAATCCTAAGGATGGGGGACAGTCAATAATAATATACTCATATTCATCACGAATTGGCTGTAATGCTCTTTGCAAGCGTACTTCCCGGGAAATGGTTGGTACCAATTCAATTTCAGCACCAGCCAATTGAATTGTAGCGGGTAGAACATCTAAGTTTTCAGTTGCGGTTTTCCGTATAACGCCTTGAACATCTGCATCTTCCACAAGAACATTATAAATACATTGATCTAATTCAGACTTTTCAATTCCTACACCAGTCGTTGCATTTCCTTGAGCATCAATATCTACGAGAAGGACTTTTTTTCCTACTTGTGCCAATCCAGCCCCTAAATTAACGGATGTTGTTGTTTTTCCAACACCGCCTTTTTGATTAGCGATAGCAATGATTTTTCCCACGATGTCACCTACTTTCAACCTTTCTTATTCTAGAAACAATTACGTTTATTGTAACATGAAATAAAAGTTTTTCTTTTACGTCCTTATTAAACTTCAAAATTTATTTCTAAACTCCTTCTTGCTTTAACAAGAAAATATAGTAAAAGAGACCTCTCCAATAGGATAAGGTCTCTAGCACGTAATTATTTTTTCTTCGGAATTTTAATCGTAATTTGATAGTATTCATCAAACTCTTCTTCCGCAGAATTAACATTCAAACCACTGTTAGCAACCATTTGTAATGATTGTCTAATTGTGTTCATAGCAATTCTTGCATCTCGACTTACTGCTTTTTGCTTCGCTTTGCGCTTTGGTTTTACTTCTTCTAGTAACTTTGCAATTCGTTCTTCTGTTTGCTTTACATTCAATTGCTTCTCCACAATCTCTTGTAAAACCTTCAGTTGTAATTCCTCATTTTTCAAAGGAATAAGGGCGCGAGCATGCCGTTCTGTAATACTTTTTTCTAATAATGCACTTTTGATTTCTTCAGGCAATTTTAATAATCGCAATTTATTTGCGACTGTCGATTGTCCTTTTCCAAGTCGTTGTGCCAATGCTTCTTGTGTTAAATTATGTAACTCAATCAGCTTTTGATATGCCACAGCTTCCTCAATTGCTGTTAATTCCTCACGCTGCAAATTTTCAATTAACGCTACAGAAGCTGTCTCAGTATCGTTTAAATTCTTTATTATTGCAGGAACTTTTTCCCACCCTAACTTTGTTGCTGCGCGGAAACGCCTTTCCCCGGCAATAATCTCGTACTTATCATCCTCATACTGTCTCACAACAATCGGCTGGATAAGCCCATGTGTACGAATCGTTAATGCTAGCTCCTCAATACGTGCATCGTCAAAAACTGTTCGTGGTTGATAACGGTTAGGGGTAATGTTTACTATCGGAATTTCCTGTATTTCTTCATATACCTTTTTAGCTATTTCTTCATGGCTTTCGTCTTGTAATTCGAATTCGCTCTCTTTATCTCCAAAGCCAAATAAACGAGAAAACGTATTTTTCATACATATTCCACCACCTTTTAGGCCTATTGACTGTTCTACATAAAATGTTTCCTATGAAACATTTACGTTTTCATTTATATAATTTAATCTTACGTCTAATAAGATTTATTTTTCAATAGGTAATTTATTGGGCGTTCCCGGTTTGCGTGGATATTTCTTTGGTGTCTTGCGCTTTTTCTCGATTAATAAAATATTACGCTCGCTTTCTTCAAACGGTAATTGGAACGTAGACATTTCTTTCAATTCTCCGCCAAGTACCTCTAAAGCATATTTGCCATTTTCGATTTCTTCGTTCGCCGCTGCACCTTTCATTGCAATGAATGTTCCCCCTACTTTTACAAGTGGTAAACATAGCTCACTTAATACAGAAAGACGTGCAACTGCACGTGCCATTACAATATCGTATGCTTCACGCACACCTTCTTTTTTTCCAAATGTTTCAGCACGATCATGACAAAATGCAACATCACTTAATTCTAACTTTTGCGCTAAGTGATTTAAGAAATTAATACGTTTTTGTAATGAATCTACAATTGTTACTTTTAAGTGCGGGAAACAGATTTTTAAAGGGATACTTGGGAATCCGGCTCCTGCTCCAACATCACAAATAGAAAATGGTTTCGAAAAATCATAATAAAAAGCCGCTGTAACAGAATCAAAAAAGTGTTTTAAGTATACTTCCTCTTTCTCCGTAATAGCCGTTAAGTTCATTTTTTCATTCCACTCTACTAACGTTTCAAAATAGATTTCGAACTGCTCTAACTGTCTAGAAGAGAGGGAAATACCCTTCTCTTCTAGCATAGATTGAAATTGTTCTATGTTCATCTAGCAATATCTCCTTACTATGTTATTGGTTCGATACTCGTGCAATTTTTCCTTGTTCAATGTAAATAAGCAAAATAGAAACATCAGCTGGATTTACGCCAGAAATACGTGAAGCTTGCCCCATCGAAAGTGGACGAACATCTTTCAATTTCTGTCTCGCTTCTGTGGCAAGGCTAGAAATCGCATCATAATCAATATCCACAGGGATTTTTTTGTTTTCCATTTTCTTCATACGTTCTACTTGCTGTAAAGATTTCTCGATATATCCTTCATACTTAATCTGAATTTCAACTTGTTCTGTAATTTCATCATTTAATTCTAATTCACTTGGTACTAAAAGATGAATATGCTCATATGTCATCTCTGGACGACGTAATAAGTCACTTGCACGTATTCCATCTTTCAATTCGCTTCCACCAATATCACGAATTAATTCTTGAACTTCAGGACGCGGTTTAATAAAAATACTCTCTAACCGTTCCTTTTCCTGTTCAATTTGTAGTTTTTTATTTGTAAATCTCTCATAACGATCTTCTTTAATTAAACCAATTTCACGCCCAACCTCAGTTAGACGAAGATCTGCATTATCATGGCGTAATAATAAACGATATTCTGCACGAGACGTTAATAAACGGTATGGTTCATTTGTGCCTTTTGTTACAAGATCATCAATTAAGACACCAATATATGCATCAGCGCGACCTAAAATAACTTCTTTTTTACCTAAAGAACGACACGCTGCATTAATTCCAGCCATAAGCCCTTGTCCTGCCGCTTCTTCGTAACCAGAAGTTCCATTAATTTGTCCTGCTGTATATAAATTTTTAATTTTTTTCGTTTCAAGTGTTGGCCATAGTTGAGTTGGTACAATTGCATCATATTCAATTGCGTAACCCGTACGCATCATTTCAACATTTTCCAGGCCAGGAATTGTTCTAAGCATTGCACGCTGTACATCTTCTGGTAAACTCGTCGATAAGCCTTGTACATATACTTCTTGCGTATTACGTCCTTCTGGCTCTAAGAAAATTTGATGACGTGGTTTATCATTAAATCTTACTACCTTGTCTTCAATTGAAGGGCAATATCTAGGCCCTGTTCCTTTAATCATACCAGAATACATAGCTGAGCGATGTAAGTTTTCATCTATTAAACGATGTGTTTCTGTACTTGTATACGTTAACCAACATGGAATTTGATCCATAATGAATTTTGTCGTTTCAAAAGAGAAAGCACGTGGCTTATCATCACCTGGTTGAATTTCTGTTTTACTATAATCAATCGTATTACTGTTTACACGCGGAGGTGTACCTGTTTTAAATCTAACAAGATCAAAACCAAGTTCCTCTAAGTGTTCAGATAACGTAATAGATGGTTGCTGATTATTTGGACCACTTGAATATTTTAAATCTCCCATAATAATCTCACCACGTAAAAATGTTCCCGTTGTAATTACAACTGTTTTCGCTGTGTATTCGGCACCAGCTTGCGTAATTACCCCTTTACATACACCATCTTCAACAATTAAACGCTCTACCAGACCTTGAAACAACGTTAAGTTTGGTGTTTCTTCAATTGTTTTCTTTAACTCATGCTGGTAAGAGAATTTATCAGCTTGTGCACGAAGCGCACGTACAGCTGGTCCTTTACCCGTATTTAACATACGCATTTGAATATGTGTTTTATCAATATTGCGTCCCATTTCTCCGCCTAATGCATCAATTTCACGAACAACAATCCCTTTTGCTGGTCCACCAACAGAAGGGTTACATGGCATGAACGCTACCATATCTAAGTTAATTGTTAACATTAATGTTTTTGAGCCCATTCGTGCTGCCGCAAGACCAGCTTCACATCCTGCATGACCTGCACCGATTACTATGACATCATATGAACCGGCATTGTATCCCATTGTTTATTCCTCCTAATAACCTCTATCTTACTAAATCATCTCTGATTAAAGTTTTACTTTATTTTCCTAAACAAAATTGAGAGAACAATTGGTCAATTAAGCTTTCATGGACAGTATCACCAGTAATTTCACCAAGTATTTCCCACGCTCTTGTTAAATCAATTTGAACCATATCAATCGGAACACCATTTTCTATCGCTTCAATTGCATCATTAATTGTTCTTCCTGCTTGTGTTAACAATCCGATATGTCTCGCATTAGACACGTATGTCATATCCGCAGAATCAATTGTTCCTTCAAAGAATAAATCAGCTATTGCCTTTTCAAGCTCATCTATTCCTTGCTCCTCAATTAAAGATGTTGTAATAACACGATTGCCTACCGCTAAATCTGTAACACGTTCCATATCAATTTCTTGCGGTAAATCTGTCTTATTTACAATGACAATGAAATCTTTTCCTTGTACGGCACGGAATAGATCCTCATCTTCATTTGTTAAAGCCTCGCTATAGTTCACTACAATTAACACTAAGTCTGCTTGGCTCATCATTTCCTTCGAACGCTCTACACCAATTCGTTCAACAACATCTTCCGTTTCACGAATTCCGGCTGTATCTATAAGTTTAAGTGGTACACCACGCACATTAACGTACTCTTCAATAACATCACGAGTTGTTCCTGCAATATCAGTTACAATTGCCTTTTTCTCCTGAACAAGACTATTTAATAGCGATGATTTCCCAACGTTAGGTCTACCGATAATCGCGGTAGAAATGCCTTCACGTAAAATCTTTCCTTGCTTCGATGTTTCTAATATCTTTTTAATTTCAGCACGGACATGTGTAGCTTTCTCAATTAAAATATTATGCGTCATCTCTTCTACATCATCATATTCTGGGTAATCTATATTCACCTCAATATGAGCTAATGTTTCTAATATTTCTTGACGCAGATGGCCGATTAATTTAGATAATCGTCCTTCCATTTGGTTAATCGCTACATTCATAGCACGATCTGTTTTCGCACGGATTAAGTCCATAACAGCTTCTGCTTGTGACAAATCAATACGTCCATTTAAAAAAGCACGTTTCGTAAATTCACCAGGCTCTGCCAGTCGTACTCCTTGTGCTAAAATAAGCTGTAATACTTTATTTACCGAAACAAGTCCACCATGACAGTTAATTTCTACTATATTTTCACGCGTAAAAGTTCTTGGTGCACGCATAATGGATACCATAACTTCTTCAATAACTTGATTTGTATCTAAATCGACAATATGACCATAATGAATTGTATGAGAAGAAACCTGTGTTAAATCCTTCCCTTTAAAAATACGATCGACTTTCTCAATCGCATCATCCCCACTTACTCGAACAATGGCAATTGCACCTTCCCCAAGTGCTGTGGAAATTGCGGCAATTGTATCAAATTCCATGTCCTTTCACCTCACTTGCTTATTTATCTCTATTTCAACATGAATTTTTTCCGTCACTAAATTATTAGGATACCATAACGAACCTATCTACAAAAGAATAATAACTCATTTTATTATGTCCTTATGTAAAAAACACTAAACTTATTCACAGTGGATAAATTTAGTGTTTTTTAGTTATCCACATTTATTTTCTCCTCAAAAAAACCGGCACTCAATTGAGTAACCGGTCACTTGGAAGATATTACAACATACCGATGTGGTTCTTTCCCTTCAGAAGTTGTAATGATATTTTGATGATTAGATAATGCTTGGTGAATAATTTTCCGTTCAAAAGAAGGCATTGGTTCTAGAACAACTCTTTTTTTCGTACTCACTACTTGTTTTGCCAATCGATAAGAAAGAGATTCTAACGTAGTTTTTCTTTTACTACGATAGTTTTCAGCATCCAGTGTAATACCAATATATTGCTTTGTATTACGATTCGCAACAAGTTTTGTTAAATACTGCAAAGAATTCAACGTATTACCTCTTTTTCCAATTAAAACACCAATGTTTTCACCAGAAATTGTAAATTCAACTTCGCGTCCTTTTACAATTTTTCTAATCTCAACTTCCACACCCATATTTCGAATAACATTTTTTAAATATTCTTCACATTCTTGGATTGGATCTTTTTTCAATACAACTTCTACTACAGCGAGGCGATTCCCAAATAAACCTAGGAATCCCCTCTTACCCTCATCGATAATATTTATATCTACTCGATCTTTCGAAACATTTAATTGTCTTAAAGCATCTTGTACTGCCAGCTCGACTGTTTGTCCTTTAGCAGTAATTATACTCACTTGCTTGATCCTCCTGCCTTACTAGCCTTAATTTCAGGCCCTTTGATCAGATACATTTGAGCGATACCAAAGATATTACCAACTACCCAGTACAATGATAGTGCTGCTGGGAAGTTAATTGCAAAGACTAAGATCATAATTGGCATAAGCCAAATCATCATTGCCATTTGCGGATTTTGCCCAGCCGTTCCTGCCATTGCAAGCTTTTGCTGAATAAAAGTCGTAATAGCCGCAACGATTGGAAGGATATAGTAAGGATCTGCCTGTCCTAAATCAAACCATAAAAATGTATGTTTACTAATTTCTGCCGTTCTCATAATCGCATGATAAAAAGCGAATAGGATAGGCATCTGAACAAATATTGGTAAACATCCTGCTAATGGATTTACACCATTTTTTTGGTACAACTGCATCATTTCTTGTTGTAATTTTTGTTGTGTTGCTTGATCTTTTGAGCTGTACTTTTCTTTTAATTTCACCATTTCTGGTTGTAACGCCTGCATTGCTTTCGTACTCTTCGTTTGTTTAATCATTAATGGTAATAATGCAAAACGAATGATAAGAGTTGTAACAACGATTGCTAAACCATAATTACTACCAAATAAATTTGCAAAATACGTGATTAACTGAGAAAGCGGGTATACGAAATATTCATTCCAAATCCCAGTGCTTTTCGGTG
The DNA here is from genome assembly GCF_042796455.1 of Bacillus sp. NPDC057893. Lineage (NCBI taxonomy): Bacteria > Bacillati > Bacillota > Bacilli > Caryophanales > Bacillaceae > Bacillus > Bacillus sp. NPDC057893. The sequence goes on from NZ_JBHVNG010000003.1 coordinate 511,279, forward strand.
TAATCGGCTGACCTGTTTCACTACAGCCGGTAGCGATTGCCATTAGCATAATAACCATGGCTAATAAACCTATTTTCTTTTTCAAAGCCTGCTCCTCCTTGTTTCGGTATGTATATAGTGTAATTCATTTCCTTACGCTACTTTTTTATTCTTTTCATACCAGAGCGTTTAAAGACATGAATTAAGCTTTTCTTTAACTCTTCATATGTCATCTCTGCACAAGGCTTCCTTGCTATTATAACAAAATCTTTTCCAGAATCTATCTCATCTTTTAATTCTATAATCGATTGGCGAATCATACGCTTAATTCGATTACGAACTACTGCATTTCCTATTTTCTTACTAACAGAAAGACCAATGCGAAAATGCGGCTGTTTTTCTTTATCTAATTTGTATACAACAAACTGGCGATTGGCATTCGATTGTCCTTTTTGGAAAACAGCCTGGAATTCATCATTCTTTTTTATACGATTTTTTTTCTTCATATCATTTGACACTCCTGTATCTCATCAGCAGAAACTCATTATTATTAGAAAAAAAGACCACTGAACGATCAGTGGTCTACGCAGATAATACTTTTCTTCCTTTACGACGACGAGCTGCTAGCACTCTACGTCCGTTTGCTGTGCTCATACGGCTGCGGAAACCATGTACTTTGCTGCGCTTACGTTTATTTGGTTGGTAAGTTCTTTTCATTATATGACACCTCCCTGAGGAATATCTGTTAAAGACAGTCTAATAAATTATAGTAAATCAAATAGGAAAATGTCAATGGTTCTCGAAATTTTCATCAAATATTCATTTTTAACCTATTCACACACTTTTTCACAGTCCCTATATTTCCTTGTGGATAAATATATTTTCTCTTTTTTGTATCCACAAACTCTTTTTTTACTTTTACACAGTATATCGTATTGTGGACAAGTTTATTCCACAAGGTATTGATTTTGTGGATAACTTTCTTAAATTCATTGCTATAGCTGCTTTTTTTTGATATTATAGTTGTGTTTTCACTTTGAATAAGTTTTCCACACCTTTATTTTATCCACAATTTGTGTATAACATGTGGATACTTTAAATCACATGTGGGTAAATAGTTGTCCACATTTGTTTTTTTGTCGAAAACTCTATCTCGGATACTAACGACGTTTTTATATTTTAAAATACGTTTCGTATAAATATGCATTAGAAATATTTACAGGTTGTACAATTGTTGCGCAACCTTATTCTTTTACCATCTTTGTAAAGGAGGGACACCTTTGGAAAATATCTCTGATTTATGGAATAGTGCCTTAAAAGAATTAGAAAAAAAGGTAAGCAAGCCAAGTTATGAAACCTGGTTAAAATCAACAACTGCTCATAACTTGAAAAAAGATGTATTAACTATTACAGCTCCAAATGAATTCGCTCGTGACTGGCTAGAATCTCATTATTCGGAACTAATCTCCGAAACACTTTATGATTTAACAGGGGCAAAACTAGCTATTCGTTTTATCATTCCCCAAAGTCAGGCAGAAGAGGATATAGATCTCCCTTCTGTTAAGCAAAAACACGCACATGATGAGTCTAATCACTTACCACAGAGTATGTTAAACCCAAAATATACATTTGATACATTTGTTATTGGCTCTGGTAATCGTTTTGCACATGCTGCTTCTTTAGCTGTAGCTGAGGCACCAGCTAAAGCCTATAATCCGCTCTTTATTTACGGGGGCGTTGGACTTGGAAAAACACATTTAATGCACGCAATTGGGCATTATGTAATTGAACACAATCCGAATGCAAAAGTTGTATATTTATCATCTGAAAAATTTACAAATGAATTTATTAACTCAATTCGTGATAATAAAGCTGTCGATTTTCGTAATAAATATCGTAATGTAGATGTCTTATTAATAGATGATATTCAATTTCTTGCTGGAAAAGAACAAACACAGGAAGAGTTTTTCCATACATTTAATGCGTTACATGAAGAAAGTAAACAAATTGTGATTTCAAGCGATAGACCACCAAAAGAAATCCCAACTTTAGAAGATCGCCTTCGTTCTCGCTTTGAATGGGGGTTAATTACGGACATTACGCCACCAGATTTAGAAACTAGAATCGCAATTTTACGTAAAAAAGCAAAAGCAGAAGGTCTTGATATACCAAATGAAGTTATGCTTTATATTGCAAATCAAATCGATTCAAATATTCGTGAACTAGAGGGTGCACTTATTCGAGTTGTAGCTTATTCATCTTTAATTAATAAAGATATGAATGCTGATTTAGCGGCTGAAGCGCTTAAAAATATTATTCCAAACTCTATACCCAGAATTATTTCTATTTCTGATATTCAAAAGGCTGTTGGGGGCGTCTATCAAGTAAAGTTAGAAGATTTCAAAGCAAAAAAACGGACAAAATCCGTTGCATTCCCTCGCCAAATTGCGATGTATTTATCACGTGAACTTACGGACTCATCTTTGCCAAAAATAGGTGAAGAATTTGGTGGCCGCGATCATACAACAGTAATCCATGCTCACGAAAAAATTTCGAAGCTATTAAAAACGGATACTCAATTACAAAAACACGTTGAAGAAATTAAGGATATTTTAAAATAGTAGTAGCTGAATAGTGTGAATAACTTAGCTTGTTTTACGCACAGTCTATCCACATGTAGATAGACTGTTTTTACATCTTTAAATAGGGTTATCCACATATCCACAAGCCCTATTACTATTACTACTATTTTTTTATCTTTATTAAATAAATAAAATCTTATACTTACCGGAGGGTTTTCGTTATGCGTTTTACAATACAAAAAGACTATCTTGTAAGAAGTGTACAAGATGTAATGAAGGCAATTTCTTCTCGTACAACAATTCCAATTCTTACAGGGATTAAAGTTGTAGCAACTGAAGAAGGAGTTACTTTAACAGGTAGTGATGCAGACATCTCTATCGAATCATTTATCCCAGTCGAAGATGCTGGAAAAGAAATTGTGGAAATTGAACAATCAGGAAGTATTATTTTACAAGCAAAATATTTTAGTGAAATCGTAAAAAAATTACCTAAAGAAACTGTCGAAATTTCTGTGGAAAATCATTTTATGACAAAAATAAAATCTGGAAAATCAGAGTTCAACTTAAATGGTTTAGATGCTGCTGAATATCCGTTATTACCACAAATCGAAGAACATCATGTATTTAAGATTCCAACAGATTTACTAAAACACATGATTCGTCAAACAGTATTTGCAGTTTCAAGTTCTGAAACAAGACCGATCTTGACAGGTGTAAACTGGAAGGTATATAACAGCGAGCTAACTTGTATTGCAACAGATAGTCACAGGCTAGCACTTCGTAAAGCAAAAATCGAAGGGTATAATATTGCCGATGAATTTCAAGCGAATGTCGTTATTCCTGGTAAAAGCTTAAATGAATTAAGTAAAATTCTAGATGAGTCTGAAGAAATGGTAGATATCGTTATTACGGAGTATCAAGTATTATTCCGTACAAAACATTTATTATTCTTCTCAAGATTATTAGAAGGAAATTATCCAGATACAACGCGTTTAATTCCAGCTGAAAGTAAAACTGATATTTTTGTAAATACAAAAGAATTTTTACAAGCGATTGATCGTGCGTCGCTATTAGCAAGAGATGGTCGTAACAACGTTGTTAAATTATCAACATTAGAACAACAGATGTTAGAGATTTCTTCGAATGCACCAGAAATCGGAAAAGTAGTAGAAGAGGTTCAATGTGAAAATGTAGATGGAGAAGAATTAAAAATATCTTTTAGTGCAAAATATATGATGGACGCATTAAAAGCTTTAGATAGTACAGAAATTAAAGTTAGTTTTACTGGAGCGATGAGACCGTTTTTAATTCGCACAGTAAATGATGATTCTATTATCCAGTTAATTTTACCAGTCCGTACTTACTAAGTAAGGATTAAGGGTTGCTAGTGTAAAGGTACTAGTGACCCTTATTTGATTTGTAGGGTATTACTTTCCTAATGCTAGTTTATTTAGTACAATGAAAGAATGAACACTTTCAGAAAGTGAGCGATTTTATGAAACTTATTAAGATTTCAACAGAATACATTACACTAGGACAATTTTTAAAGTTAGCTGATGTAATTGATACAGGTGGCGCTGTGAAATGGTTCTTACAAGAATATGAAGTATATGTGAATCAAGAACTTGAAAATAGAAGAGGCCGAAAGTTATATGCAAATGATGTTGTTGAAATTCCGGGAAGCGGAACTTTCCAAGTTCAGGCATAAAGGGGGATCCCTTTGTTTATTACAGAGATACAATTAAAAAACTATCGCAATTATGAGCATTTAGAGCTTTCCTTTGAGGATAAAGTCAATGTAATTATTGGTGAAAATGCGCAAGGGAAAACGAATCTGATGGAAGCTATTTATGTATTGGCGATGGCGAAATCCCATAGAACTTCGAACGATCGTGAACTCATTCGTTGGGATGAGGATTATGGTAATATAAAAGGTAGATTACAAAGGCGAAATAGTTCATTATCCTTAGAATTAAATATTTCAAAAAAAGGTAAAAAGGCAAAGTTAAATCAGTTAGAACAACAAAAATTGAGCCAGTATATTGGTGAAATGAATGTTGTTATGTTTGCCCCAGAAGATTTAAATCTTGTAAAAGGAAGCCCCCAAGTACGAAGACGCTTTTTGGATATGGAACTTGGACAAATAGCTCCGGTCTATTTGTATGAATTAAGTCAATATCAAAAGGTACTCACGCAACGAAATCATTTACTTAAGAAGATGCAAGGGAATAGTAAAAATGAGGAAACGATGTTGGATGTATTTACACTTCAACTTATTGAGCATGGTGCAAAAATTTTGCGAAAACGTTTTGAGTTTTTGCATTTACTACAAGAATGGGCTGCTCCAATTCACCGCGGGATTAGCAGGGGATTAGAGGAGTTAGAAATTGTTTATAAACCAAGTGTAGATGTATCAGAATCAATGGATTTGTCGAAAATAAAAGAAGTATACTATGAAAGTTTTCAATCTGTGAAACAACGTGAAATTTTTCGTGGTACAACTTTACTAGGTCCTCATCGTGATGATTTACACTTCTTCGTTAATAGTAAAAATGTTCAAGTCTTTGGTTCACAAGGGCAACAACGAACAACCGCACTATCCCTAAAATTGGCTGAAATTGAATTGATATACTCAGAGGTTAAGGAATATCCAATCCTTTTACTAGATGATGTGTTATCAGAATTAGATGATTATCGCCAATCGCATCTGCTAAATACAATTCAAGGAAAAGTACAAACCTTTGTGACGACGACGAGTGTCGACGGAATTGAACACGAAACATTGAAAGAAGCGAAAACAATTCATGTAACGAACGGCACGGTAGATTGTGAAATAGACAGGAAATAATTTCTGTTTAAATGGAAAAGTAGGTGATCTTTGTGTCAATGGAACAAAAGCAAATGCAGGAAAATGCATATGATGAAAGTCAGATCCAGGTGTTAGAAGGACTGGAAGCGGTTCGTAAGCGTCCTGGTATGTATATCGGTTCTACAAGTGGAAAAGGTCTTCATCACCTCGTATGGGAAATAGTTGATAACAGTATTGACGAAGCTTTAGCGGGATATTGTGATGAAATTAATGTCAGTATTGAAGAAGATAATAGTATTGTTGTAACAGATGATGGTCGTGGTATCCCAGTTGGTATTCAAGAGAAAATGGGACGTCCCGCTGTAGAAGTTATTATGACGGTACTCCATGCCGGTGGTAAATTTGGCGGTGGCGGTTATAAAGTCTCCGGTGGTTTGCATGGAGTAGGTGCATCTGTTGTAAATGCTTTATCAATAGAATTAGAGGTATTTGTACATCGAGATGGAAAAATACACTATCAAAAATATGAACGTGGGATCCCAGCTGCGGATTTAAAAGTAATAGGTGAAACTGATCGTACAGGAACGATCACACGCTTTAAGCCAGATGCAGAAATTTTTACAGAGACGACAGAATATGAATTTGATACATTAGCTACTCGTATGCGTGAGTTGGCGTTTTTAAATCGTAATATTAAATTAACAATTGAAGATAAGCGTGAACATAAGCAAAAGAAAGAATTCCATTATGAAGGTGGAATTAAATCATATGTTGAACATTTAAATCGTTCAAAACAACCGATTCATGAAGAACCTGTATATGTTGACGGTTCAAAAGATGGGATTCAGGTTGAGGTTGCTCTTCAATATAACGAAGGCTATACAAATCATATTTATTCATTTACAAATAATATTCATACGTATGAAGGCGGTACACATGAGGTAGGTTTTAAGACTGCTCTAACACGTGTAATTAACGATTATGGTCGTAAAAATAATATTTTAAAAGATGCGGATAGTAATTTAACTGGTGAAGATGTTCGTGAAGGTTTAACAGCAATCGTATCAATTAAACATCCAAATCCACAGTTTGAAGGGCAAACGAAGACGAAACTTGGAAATAGTGAAGCGAGAACGATTACAGAATCTGTATTCTCAGAGGCGTTTGAAAAGTTCTTACTAGAAAATCCAAATGTTGCACGTAAAATTATAGACAAAGGGACTATGGCAGCACGTGCACGTGTAGCAGCTAAAAAAGCTCGTGAACTAACGCGCCGAAAGAGTGCTTTAGAAGTTTCAAGTTTACCAGGGAAGCTAGCTGATTGTTCTTCTAAAGATCCAGCAATTAGCGAAATTTATATCGTGGAGGGTGACTCTGCGGGCGGATCTGCAAAACAAGGACGCGATCGTCATTTCCAAGCGATTTTACCACTGAAGGGTAAAATTATTAACGTTGAAAAGGCACGTTTAGATAAGATTTTATCAAATGATGAAGTTCGTACAATTATTACAGCAATAGGTACAAATATTGGTGGGGACTTTGATATTGAAAAAGCTCGCTATCATAAAGTTATTATTATGACAGATGCCGATGTTGATGGTGCACATATTCGTACCCTATTATTAACGTTCTTCTATCGTTATATGCGTCAAATTATTGAGTGTGGTTATATATATATCGCACAGCCACCGTTGTTTAAGGTACAACAAGGTAAAAAAATTCAATATGCTTATAACAATAAAGAACTTGAAAAAATACTAGCTGAATTACCAGCTCAACCTAAGCCTGGGATTCAGCGTTATAAAGGTCTAGGGGAAATGAATCCAACTCAGCTGTGGGAGACGACAATGGACCCAGAAGTACGTTCGTTACTTCAAGTTTCTCTTCAAGATGCAATTGAAGCGGATGAAACATTTGAAATTTTAATGGGTGATAAAGTAGAGCCGCGTCGTAACTTTATCCAAGAAAATGCAAAATACGTGAAAAACCTTGATATTTAAGTGAGTAATGACAGGAATCTAAGTATTCCTGTCTTCTACATATAAATCAATGTATTTGTAACGGAAATGTAAGAGGAGGTGCTCGTTGATGTCAGACAATCAACAACAAGCACGAATTCGAGAAATTAATATTAGTCATGAAATGCGTACCTCATTTTTAGATTACGCAATGAGTGTTATCGTGTCTCGTGCATTACCAGATGTTCGTGATGGATTAAAGCCGGTTCATCGTAGGGTTTTATATGCGATGAATGATTTAGGAATTACAGCTGATAAAGCATATAAGAAGTCGGCGCGTATTGTCGGCGAAGTAATTGGTAAGTATCACCCGCACGGTGATTCAGCTGTTTATGAAACAATGGTACGTATGGCGCAAGATTTTAGTCAACGTTACATGCTTGTTGATGGACATGGTAATTTCGGTTCTGTTGATGGAGATTCAGCGGCAGCAATGCGTTATACAGAAGCAAGAATGTCTAAGATTTCTATGGAATTAATACGCGATATTACAAAGAATACAATTGATTATCAAGATAACTACGATGGTTCTGAAAGAGAACCAGTTGTATTACCAGCGCGTTTCCCTAACTTATTAGTCAATGGTACGACGGGTATTGCGGTTGGTATGGCAACAAACATTCCACCGCATCAACTTGGAGAAGTAATTGATGGTGTGTTGGCATTAAGTCATAACCCTGATATCACTATCGCGGAATTAATGGAATATATTCCTGGACCAGACTTCCCAACATCAGGTTTAATCTTAGGGCGAAGTGGAATTCGAAGAGCTTACGAAACAGGTCGCGGTTCTATTATACTTCGTGCCAAAGTTGAAATTGAAGAGAGAGCAAATGGTAAACAAACTATTATCGTAACAGAACTACCTTATCAAGTTAATAAGGCGCGATTAATTGAAAAGATTGCAGAATTAGTTCGTGATAAGAAAATTGAAGGTATTACAGATTTACGTGATGAATCGGACCGAAATGGTATGCGTATTGTTATGGAAGTACGTCGTGATGCCAATGCCAATGTACTATTAAATAATCTATATAAACATACAGCACTTCAAACAAGTTTCGGTATTAATATGTTGTCTCTTGTAAATGGAGAGCCACAAGTCCTAAATTTAAAACAAAATCTATATTATTATTTAGAGCATCAAAAGGTAGTAATTCGTAGACGTACTGCTTATGAATTAGAGAAAGCAGAAGCGCGTGCTCATATTTTAGAAGGATTACGAATTGCTTTAGATCATCTTGATGAAGTTATTACTTTAATCCGTAGTTCAAAAACAGCTGATATTGCAAAACAAGGTTTAATGGAACGTTTCGGCTTAAGTGAGAAACAAGCGCAAGCGATTTTAGATATGCGTTTGCAACGTTTAACCGGATTAGAACGCGAAAAAATCGAACAAGAATATCAAGACTTAATGAAGATAATTGCAGAGTTAAAAGCAATCCTAGCAGACGAAGAAAAAGTTCTTGAAATTATTCGCGAGGAATTAGCTGAAGTAAAAGATCGTTTTAATGATAAGAGAAGAACAGAAATTACAATTGGCGGTATGGAAGCTATAGAGGATGAAGATTTAATCCCAGAACAAAATATCGCAATTACACTTACTCATAATGGTTATATTAAGAGGTTACCGGCTTCTACGTACAAAACACAGAACCGTGGGGGACGTGGTGTACAAGGAATGGGTACGAATGATGATGACTTTGTTGAACATTTATTAACAACATCTACCCATGATCATATTTTATTCTTCACAAATAAGGGTAAAGTATACCGTACAAAAGGATATGAAATTCCAGAGTATAGTCGTACAGCAAAGGGCATACCGATTATTAACCTATTAGGGGTAGATAAGGGTGAGTGGATCAATGCCATTATTCCAATTCGTGAATTCGGTGACGAAGAGTTCTTATTCTTCACTACGAAACAAGGTATATCTAAGAGAACGCCACTTTCGTCATTTGCAAATATACGTACAAACGGTTTAATTGCAATTTCTCTTCGTGAAGAGGATGAATTAATCTCCGTACGCTTAACATCTGGTGATAAGGATATTATCGTTGGGACAAGTAACGGTATGTTAATTCGTTTCAATGAGCAAGATGTGCGTTCAATGGGACGTAATGCGGCTGGTGTAAAAGCAATTACATTAGGTGAGGAAGATCAAGTTGTAGGCATGGAAATTGTTGAAGAGGATGTAAATGTTCTAATTGTAACGAAGAATGGTTATGGAAAGCGTACACCAATTGATGAATACCGCCTGCAAAGTCGTGGTGGTAAGGGTCTGAAGACTTGTAATATTACAGATAAAAACGGTAAGTTAGTAGCAGTTAAGTCTGTAACAGGCGAAGAAGACATTATGTTAATTACAGTAGCGGGTGTTATTATTCGTATGCCAGTTGATCAAATCTCTCAAATGGGGCGTAATACACAAGGTGTTCGTCTAATTCGATTAGGGGATGAGCAAGAGGTAGCGACAGTAGCAAAAGCACAAAAGGATGAGGAAGAAGAAATTAGCGAAGAGGTTTCTTCTGAAGAATAAGAGTGGGGATTTCTCCCCCTCTTATTTTTTTTATAATAATACTTGCATAGCAATAGGGAAGTGTATATAATAGGCAGAGTCAGCAAATGAGAGATACAAGTTATCGAAAAAAACTTGTTGACGAAAATAATATACTATGATATATTATGAAAGTCGCTGAAACGCGATATTGAACTTTGAAAACTGAACGAAACAAACAACGTGAAACGTCAATTTTTATTTTTAGATGCTAGACAAACTAACTTTATTGGAGAGTTTGATCCTGGCTCAGGATGAACGCTGGCGGCGTGCCTAATACATGCAAGTCGAGCGAATGGATTAAGAGCTTGCTCTTATGAAGTTAGCGGCGGACGGGTGAGTAACACGTGGGTAACCTACCCATAAGACTGGGATAACTCCGGGAAACCGGGGCTAATACCGGATAATATTTTGAACTGCATAGTTCGAAATTGAAAGGCGGCTTCGGCTGTCACTTATGGATGGACCCGCGTCGCATTAGCTAGTTGGTGAGGTAACGGCTCACCAAGGCAACGATGCGTAGCCGACCTGAGAGGGTGATCGGCCACACTGGGACTGAGACACGGCC